>NZ_JBVYHQ010000001.1:0-1542247 GCF_056032945.1 Lelliottia sp. RD5
ATCGCGCCCCCCTTAACAATCCCGGCGACCCGCAATAAAATCGGTGCTTCGCACTGCGCTCACCTCACGACTTTCTGCCTTCGGTCGGCTCAACTCAACATCCTGTCTCGCTTCGCCTCTGTCCGCCATCCCTGGCGTCCAGCCCTTGTCATTCAGTCTCCGGTTCGCCGATTTAAGCGGGGACTCAACATCCGTACCAAATGTATACGACCAGCGATGCTGGCGGGGGCGATGAGTCCGGCCGAAAATTGCCGAGATGTTTCCCCGGAGCCGGGTCTCCGCGCAAGGATGCGCGGAGAGGGCGGGACCTGCATGGATGCAGGATCCTGCCCGACCCGAAGCAGAGGGGAATAAGTCGAGGGTACCGCTAAGCGGCAATTTTCATTGCCGGGAGCCGGGATTGTAAAGGGGGCGGCGATAGCCCCCTTTACACGTTCACTGCAGCGGATATTAAAGGTCATTGAGAAACTTGAGTGAACGGAATTTTTCCACCGTTATCCCATAAAATACATTTGGATAGTGGGGAGAATCGCCAGATTACGCTTCCTGCTCAATAAGCTCTGGCTCCTCCTCCAGCAACCCCTCATTCTGCGCCAGCATCGCAGTCGCAATCCCATTCCCCAGCACATTAATCGCAGAACGTCCCATATCCAGGAAGTGATCGATACCCATCAGCAGTAAAATCCCGGCAACCGGAATATGGAAACTGGGAATGGTAGCGGCCAACACCACCAGCGCAGAACGTGGCACGCCGGCAATACCTTTTGACGCCAGCATCAGGGTTAGCATCAGCACGGTCACTTCAGCTAAACTCAGCTGAATATTGTACGCCTGGGCGATAAACATCGATGCAAACGAGCAATACACCATTGAGCCCACCAGATTAAAAGAATATCCGATCGGCAGAACAAACGAGACGATATTGCGCGAGCAGCCGAAGCGCGTGAGCTGTTCCAGCGTTTTTGGGTAAGCCGCCTCAGAGCTGCTGGTGGTAAACGCCACCAGCACCGGGTCTTTCAGCATGCTGACCAGGCGGAAAACCTCTTTCTTCAGCACCATATATCCCACCGCCAGCAGTACCAGGCAGGTGAGCATAATGGCAACATAATATCCGCCGATAAACGACGCGTAGTTCAGCAGAATTCCCAGACCCTGTGTCGCGATGACCGATGAAATGGCCGCGAAAATAGCCAGCGGCGCAACGTACATCACATAGCCCGTCACCTTGAGCATGATATGGGAAACCACATCGAGCGCGGCAACGAGCGGGGCGTTGAATTTGTCGCCCAGGGACGCGCCGCCAATCCCGAAGAACATTGAAAATACAACAATTTGCAGGATTTCGTTGTTGGCCATCGCCCCGGCAATGCTGGTGGGGATGGTGTGCGACAGGAACGCTTTCAACGACATCCCGCTGACGGCCAGCCCCGTGTCGACAGATTCGACGGGGATCGCCAGGTTCAGGCCGCTGCCCGGTTGTTCGAGTGTAACAATGAACAATCCCACCAGAATGGAGAGCACGGAGGAGCTGATAAACCACACCATCGCTTTACCGCCAACGCGCCCAATGGTTGAGGTTTCGCCGAGTCGCATGATCCCCACCGTCAGGGTGCTGAACACCAGCGGAGCAATAACCATTTTGATAAGACGGAGAAAAATATCGGTGAGGAGCGTGATGTTATCAGCCCAGGCCGCGATGGCGCTGGCCGATGCGTACTCGTGAATTGCTGCCCCTGAAAGAATACCCGCCAGCATGAAAATCACGATGAAGAGCGTGAGTTTGTTTGCACTTGCCACGAAAAAAGACCCTCTGTTATGCAATGAAGTGAAGTGTTTACCGCACGCTGAGTCATATAATTTTTTAATTTCAGCGCATCTAAATATTCATCACATAAATTGAAGTAAAGCGAACATGCATACAACTATTTTTTAAAATTTATTATTTTAGTTGTCCTTGCGATATCGATATATTGTGACGTGCATCACAGAATAATGAATATATCTTCATGTTAGCAGTGATTAACGTCCTCGGGGTAAATGTAACACTTTGTTTTATCGTGAAATAAACCGTAAATCAGGCAATGGTCGTAGATGAAAACAGGTAGGTGGTTGAACCCTCATCCGTAAACTAAATTCACACTAGCTGCTCATCAGGAATGTTAAGCGGTGCTAACAGATTGAGTGTTATCAATAAAATATGAAAAGCGAAGGTTGCATTTTCTGGAGGGCAGTAAATGAAAAGTAAACTCCTTCTGATATGTACAGGTGGATTATTGGCCATGGCGGCACAGAATGCCGGGGCAGTGACCAGCAGCGGGACCATTGGCGCAACGTTAACATTGACAAATGGTTGCCTGATCAATGGCTCACCGACACAAAACGGCATTAATTTCGGGAGCCTGGACTTCGGTACACATCCCGCCACATTTTCAACTCTAACGACCCAGCTCACCGGCGCCAGCGGTGGGAATACCTTTACGATTCAATGCACCACCGCCAGTTATACGGTCGCGATCACGGGTAATACCAACTCTACGGCACCGGGCACGGTGGTCGGCACGCCTGGCACACCGGCGCGGTATCTTGTGAACACCGCCAATACCGCTCAGGGCGTGGCTTACAGCCTCTTCAGCGACAGCGGATTCAATAATATTATCGCGAACAACGCGCCTATTCCTGTGGCATCAACGGCAGGGGGCATCGACAGCTACACCCTGTATGGACGAATTACGGGGGGCGGCAACAGTGTGACCGTCGTACCGGGCACGTATACCGATACCATCAACGTCAGCGTGACCTACTAGCTCAAGCGCTGGAAATGACAGAAGTGATTCCTGATCTGCGACAACGTGCAGAGGGAAAACTGCATGCTTTTTTTGCCCTGGCGCTATGCCTGCTTAGCGCAACTTCCGTGCAAGCGGTCACCACGCAGTCGTTCCAGGTCGCCGCGACCATCACGCCAGGATGCTCGGTGACGGCGGGAACCGGTGGCGTACTGGGAGCGCTGAATTTTGGCACGCGCTCAGGCGTGGCGACCGGTCAGGTGAGCACCAGTTTTGTACCCAACGGATCGTTATCTATTGCCTGTACGCCGGGTGTTTCGCTGAGTATGAGCATTGATGGTGGGCAGCATTACGCGTCAGTACGTCGAATGCAGCGTGCCGGTGGAACAGACGTGGTGGCATATCGGCTTTACAGCAGCAGTTCGCTGGCGGCCAACAGTGAAATAGGCCTCAATCAGGCCGTTCCGGTGACTTATACCAACAGCAACAATATTGCGCTGCCGCTCTTTGGTGTAGCGCTTTTGACGGGATTCAGTCCCGCAGGTACTTATTCAGATCAACTCACCGTGACGCTGTCCTGGTGAAACAGGGAGAAGGTTGATGAAGGCATCTTATTTACGCTACGGCGTACTGAGTTTAGGGGTGATGTTTGCGGCACTGACGGGCAAGACGCACGCGGCGGCGACGATTCTGCTCTGGCCAATCGATCCGTGGCTGTCTGCCGACACCAAAGCCACGGAATTATGGATCCAGAATCAGGGTAACAGCGCCACTACCATGCAGGTGCGCATCGTGCGATGGAAGCAGGAAAACGGATATGAACGCTACACGGCGCAGCAGGATGTGGTTGCCAGCCCGCCGATTGTCACCATTGGCAAAGAGGGCAAGCAGCTAATTCGTCTTATCAAACAAAACACGGTCCCCATGGGTGTCGAGCAAGCCTACCGCATTATTGTCGATGAAATCCCCCAGCCAAACGACAACGCCCAGCCCGAGATCGGCCTGAAAATCCAAATGCGCTATTCCATCCCGTTATTCGTGTATGGCCAGGGTATCCCGACCATTAAGGAAGGGGCGCATCATGCGCTGGTTGACCCGAAGAACCTGAGCTGGCGGATTATCCAGGAGGGAGGGAAACCAGCGGTGCAGGTGCAAAATCAGGGGGATACTCACGTCAGGATAAGCCACGTGGCGATGCAGGAGGGAGGGCAGAATCGTACGATCGCTGACGGACTGCTGGGCTACGTGCTGCCGCACAGCACCCGCAGTTGGCCGCTGCCGTCCGGGTTTCAGCGACCTAACCAGATGAGTGCGCAAATTAATGCCAGAGATACGCAATGGCAGTCTGCGCCGGTCAACTGAAACGGACGATGATCATTCTGCTTTGCGTGACGACGAGCGCCTGGGCGGCATCTGGTGACGACAGTTTACCGCCCCCGCCGGACGCGCAGACGATGAACAACGACGCCATTTTCCAGCTCTCGGTCGTGATAAATCACTACGACACGGGGCTGGTGGTGCCTGTCACGCAGCGTAATGGCACCTTTTTTATCTCCAGTGCCGATCTGCTGCGCGCCGGTCTGCCGCCTGAGCAGGTGCCGACGGGTGAGGTGAATCTCTCGCAGCTGGCTAACGTGCGCGTGGAGTATGACAGTGCCGCGCAACGCCTGTTGCTCACCGTGCCGCGCGAGTGGGTTTCAGCGCGGGTGACGCCATTCGGCGGCCAGCCCAGGCAGAGCAAACCCCAGTTTGGCCGCGGCGCGTTGCTCAATTACGATCTCTACACCAATCATACCGAACACCTTGGCGGCCAGGCATCGCTGTGGCATGAATTCCGCTATTTCAACGAAAACGGGTCGCTCTCTTCAACGGGCTATACCCGCAAAACGTTTACCGGCAACAAGGGGCAGGAAGAGGGCTACGTGCGGTATGACACCACCCTGACGATGACCAACGAAGAGGACGCCACCACCTGGACCGCCGGGGATGTGATCAGCGATGCCGTCAGTTGGAGCAGCAGCGTGCGTATGGGCGGCATCAGCTATGGACGTGACTTCTCGCTGCGCCCGGATCTGGTGACCTGGCCACTGCCCGAGTTTTCGGGTGAAGCCGCCGTGCCGACGTCGGTCGATCTGTTCATCAACGGCTATCGCTCCGGATCAACGCAATTACAGCCCGGTCCTTTCACGCTCACCAATTTGCCGTATATCAACGGTGCCGGCGATGCCGTGCTCATCACCACCGATGCGCTGGGGCGTCAGGTGAGTACCACCATGCCATTTTACGTTACCAGCGAACTCTTAAAGCAGGGACTGAGTGACGGTGCCGTGACGCTGGGGAGCCTGCGACGCAATTATGGCATTAAGAATTTTGATTATGGCCCCGCAGCGGGCAGCGGATCGTATCGCTATGGTCTGACCGACTGGCTGACGCTTGAGGGGCACGGAGAAGGGGCCGAAGAGCTGGCATTAGGCGGTGCAGGGACCATCGTCAAACTCGGGCGCTATGGTGTGGTCAACTCCTCTTATACTCACAGCCGCATGCACGGGGAGGAAGGCGGGCAAACCAGCTGGGGTTATCAGTACAGTACCAGCGAATTCAGCCTTGCCACCCAGCATTCGCGCCGCGATCGGGGATACGGCAATCTGGCGCTTTACGATCAACCCACGATTTACGATGAAAAAAATCAGCCCATTGCCAGCCTGAGCCGTAATACCGACCAATATTCCCTGACGTTTAACCTTGGTAATTTCGGCAATATCGGCGCGGCATGGATTGGCGTTGAGAGTTTTGACAGTCAAAAAACCGAGCTATTGAACCTGTCGTGGAGCCGTAATTTGTGGGGCAGTAGCAGTCTCTATCTGGCTGCCAGCCGCGATCAGCAGCGTGGTGACTGGACGGTTGCTATGTCGCTACAAATCCCGCTGGGTGAACGCGACAGCGCCGCCGTGACGTTCGAAAATACGCCTGATTCGGGCAGCACGCAACGCGTGAACTACAACCACTCCATGCCCACGGATGGCGGATTGAGCTGGAACATGGCCTGGGCAAATCAATCTCAATCGCGCAACTATCAGCAGGCCTCGCTGGGCTGGCGTAATAGTAATATCGAACTGCAGGGCGGCGGATACGGTGAGCAGGACAGGATGACCTGGTGGGGCGAAGCGATGGGCTCGATTGTGCTGATGGATGGCGAACTGTTCGCCGCAAACAAAATTAACGACGCGTTTGTGGTGATCAGCACCGATGGGCATCCCGATGTCCCCGTAAATTACGAAAATCAGCCTGTCGGTAAGACCAACAATAACGGCTATCTGCTGATCAGCGGTGTCTCGGCCTATTATCCGGCGAGCTACAGCATCAACACGCTGAATTTGCCGGCAGATACGCGGCTAAAAGAGACCGAACGCCGCGTCGCTATCCGTCGTAACAGCGGTTTTCTGGTGGATTTCCCGATGGAGCAAGAGCGGGTCGCCAGCGTGATTCTTCATGATGTGGATGGGGTCGCTATTCCGGTCGGGAGTCAGGTCAGACGCGCGTCTCGCAGTACGGCGGTGGTGGGTTATGACGGCATCGCCTGGCTTGAGAATTTGAATAATGTGAACCCGCTGGACGTGATTATGCCGGGGGGCAAGCGCTGTCACGCTACGCTCACGGTAGGCGCGAATCCTGAACATAAATTGCAAACCTTCGGACCGCTGACCTGTCGGGAGGGACCATGAAACGCCTGTTGCTCCTACTCCTGCTGCTGATGACATCGGGCGGCAGTTGGGCGGCATGTAACGTGAGTACCGTCAACGCGTCGTTTGGCAGTGTCACCTCGTTTGCTCTCAGCGGGGCGGGAGAGGTCGAAACGACGGGCACGCTGGTAGTGAGCTGCGATGCGGTATTGAATTTATTGACCAACGATTCGGTGACGCTGAATTACACATCGGCAACCGTGTCGGCAAACAGCCGCGCCACCATGAAGCGCACGGATAATGCGGCCATCACGGATGTGATTCCGACGCGGTTATGCGGTTTGACCGGCTGCTCGGGCAGCACCGAAGTGCAAATCGCCAAAGCTTATACCTGGAGCGGCAGCACGCTGCTCAGCCTGTTGGGTGCAAAACAGTACAATATCCCGCTCTATTTCCGCACCGTTCCCGGACAAAACGTCACGGCGGGGCCGTATCAGGTGATCTTAACGTTTAGCATTAACTACAACGTCTGTTCGGTCGGCCTGGTAGGGGTTTGCCTGACCCCGCAAACCGGGACAGCGACGACCAGCATCACGCTCAATATGAACGTGACAAATGACTGTAGCGCGATGACCACGCCAAACGTCAATTTCAACAGTGCACCGCTGGTGCAAAATTTCCCGACCATTTCCCAGGCCGTATCCGTGACCTGTACCAAAGGCAGCGTGTACACGATTGGCATTAACAATGGGGTCAACGCGCTCAACGGCGTACGCAGAATGGTGAGCGGAAATAACGCGATGAGTTACGACATTTACAAAGGCGCAACAAGCAACCGCTGGGGCGGCAGCGGAACGGAACGCTGGGCAAGCTCAGCCTCGTCGCAAGTCAGTGCTGACGGGCTTTTACGCACCTATAATTACACCGCCAAAGTTCTCACCACCCAGGCCACTCCTCCCGCCGGAACCTATAACGACACCCTGATCGTTGACGTCATGTTCTAAGCTCACGCTTTTCCCTTTCGCAAATGTAAAGTTCCTGCTACCCGTGCCGATAACACCGTTAATAAAACTTAGAGAAGGTGTTGTATGTTGAACCGTATCCGCGTAGTCACAATGCTGATGATGGTGCTGGTCATTTTCGCACTTTTGCAGCTTATTTCCGGTGGGCTATTTTTCTCATCTTTGAAACAAAATCAGGAGAGCTACACGGCTTCAAACGATCTGCGTTTGCAGCAGCGTGAACTCACTTCGGCCTGGGATCTGATGCTGCAAACGCGTATCAACCTGAGCCGCTCCTCCGCCCGTATGATGATGGACCCCAATAATCAACAGAGCACGGCTAAAACAGACCTGTTGAAAAATGCACGTGCCACGCTGGCGGATGCGGCGAAACATTACGACGCCTTCAAACAAATTACGCCTCAGCCTGCGATGGAGCAGGTGAGTCTTAACATTGATGAAAAATATAACAACTACGCTGCAGGGCTGACGGAACTGATTCAGTTCCTCGAGAGCGGTAATACGGATGCCTATTTCGCCCAACCGACCCAGGGAATGCAAAATGCACTGGGGGCTGCGCTTAAAGAATACGACACCGCCAGCAGCCAGCAATATCTTACGGCGCTAACAGAAACCCGTGACGATTACCGCTTTGCCAAATGGCAGATGGCGGTTCTGGCATTGGCATTAGTGATTGTGCTGGTGGGCGTCTGGTACGGCATTCGTCATATTCTGCTGAATCCGTTAGGGAACGTTATCGGCCATATTCGTGAAATCGCCAGTGGCGATCTCACCAAAAAGCTGACGATTTCCGGACGTAACGAAATCACTGAACTGGCGAGCAGCGTGGATCACATGCAGCGCTCCCTCACGGAAACCGTGGCCAATGTGCGTCAGGGATCAGATGCGATTTACACCGGTACCAGCGAAATCGCGATGGGCAACAACGACCTCTCCTCGCGTACTGAAGAGCAGGCCTCCGCGCTGGAAGAGACGGCCGCCAGCATGGAACAGCTGACCGCCACCGTGAAGCAAAACGCCGACAACGCCCGTCAGGCGTCTCAGTTGGCTGAAAGAGCCTCAGAAACGGCGCTGCACGGCGGGAAAGTGGTGGATGGTGTGGTGAAAACCATGCAGGAAATCACCGGCAGTTCGAAAAAAATCGCCGATATCATCAGCGTGATCGATGGAATTGCCTTCCAGACCAATATCCTGGCACTGAACGCCGCAGTTGAAGCCGCGCGCGCAGGTGAACAAGGACGTGGGTTTGCCGTCGTTGCGGGTGAAGTGCGTAACCTTGCGAGCCGCAGCGCAAATGCGGCCAAAGAAATTAAAACCCTGATTGATGACTCCGTTTCACGCGTCAATACCGGTTCAGTGCTGGTTGAGAGCGCCGGTGAAACGATGACGGACATCGTTAACGCGGTGACCCGCGTGACGGACATCATGGGCGAAATTGCCTCGGCATCTGACGAACAAAGCCGGGGGATCGATCAGGTCGCTCTGGCCGTACAAGAAATGGATCGCGTTACACAACAAAACGCCGCGCTGGTGCAGGAGTCCGCTGCGGCGGCCGCTGCGCTGGAAGACCAGGCGAGCCGTCTGAAGATGGCCGTCTCGGCGTTCCGCCTTACCTCTACGCCTGTCAATACGGATACGTCGCGTGCAGTTTTTGCCGGGACGACGTCTGCCGCTGTGGTGAAAAACACCCGTGCGACGGCCCATGGAAAAGAAGAAAACTGGGAAACATTTTGACTGAAATTTAACTGCGGCAGATTGCCGCTTGATGGGAGCGTGGATGTTAAATCGTATTCGTATCTCGACCACACTGTTTTTAATTCTGATCCTTTGCGGTGTGTTGCAGGTTGGCAGTAACGGGTTGTCTTTTTGGGCTTTTCGCGATGGCTATCAGAACTTACAGGAAGTTGAGACGAGTAATCAGCAACGCTCCACGCTCGCACAAACGCGCGCGGTGCTTTTGCAGGCCAGCACTGCGCTGAACAAAGCGGGCACATTAACCGCGCTGAGCTATCCGCCTGATGACATCAAGGCGCTGATGACCACCGCACGCGACAGCCTGAAGCAGGCGCAAGCGCAATTTAAAGCTTTTGCCGAGCAGGAAGCGGTCAGTGAAAAAGGGAAAGCGCTGACAGCGCAAATGCAGAAGGATTATGCGCAGTGGCACAGCGATCTGGAGCATCAGGCGACCTGGCTTGAGAACAATCAGCTGTCGGATTTCTTGACCGCACCGGTGCAGGATTCCCAGGCCGCATTCGATAAAAGCTTTAACGCCTGGCAGCAGGATATTAATCAGTTCGTGGCCAAGGCCAGCGGAGACAGCCAGACCAGCTATCACATGTCGGGCGTCATTTTTGCCACGATGGTGGTGCTGGCGGCACTGTTGACAGCCGCGTCGTTGCTCTGGTCGCGCAGAATGATTGTGCTGCCGCTGGCGATTATCAGCAGCCATTTTGACAGTATCGCGAAAGGCAACCTGGCGCGTCCGGTTTCGGTGTATGGCAAGAACGAAATTTCGGCGATTTTTGCCAGCCTTAAGGCCATGCAAGGTTCGCTGCGTGAAACCGTTACCGATGTGCGTCAGGGCAGTTATGCCATGCACACTGGGATTTCAGAAATTGCGGCGGGGAATAACGATTTGTCCTCGCGAACAGAACAGCAGGCGGCCTCGCTGGCGCAAACGGCGGCCAGCATGGAAGAGTTGACGGCGACGGTGAGCCAGAACGCCGATAACGCCCGTCAGGCGTCGGACCTGGCGAAGCGAGCGGCACAAACCGCCACAAAGGGCGGCGAACAGGCTTCGCACGTTGCGACCACGATGCAGGATATCGCCACCAGTTCGCAGAAAATTGGTGACATTATTAGCGTAATCGATGGAATTGCGTTTCAGACCAATATTCTGGCACTGAACGCCGCAGTCGAAGCCGCGCGCGCCGGTGAGCAGGGCCGTGGCTTTGCCGTGGTCGCCGGTGAAGTCCGTAATCTGGCCAGCCGCAGCGCGAACGCGGCGAAAGAGATAAAAGTGTTAATCGAAGAGTCAGTTTCTCGCGTTCAGCAAGGGTCTGAACTCGTCGATACCGCCGCGCACACCATGACGGAAATCGTCACGTCGGTCACGCGAGTGAACGACATCATGGGCGAAATAGCATCCGCCTCTGACGAACAACGCCGTGGGATTGAGCAGGTTGCTCTGGCGGTGACGCAAATGGATCAGGTAACGCAACAGAACGCTTCGCTTGTAGAAGAAGCGGCCGCCGCTACCGACCAGCTCGCAAATCAGGCCGATCATCTGACAAGTCTGGTTGCGGTATTTAACGTGAAAGAGCAAGTCGAAAAAGTAGCCGAAGCCGGACGGTCGCAGACCGTGCCCGTTGTAACCTGAAAGTGATTAAGAAGGCGCCATGACAACACCACAGCCCTCGGGCCAATCGTCATTATTGTTGCAAATGACCCAGCGCCTCGCGCTGTCCGACGCGCATTTCCGTCGGATCTGTCAGTTGATTTACCAGCGTGCTGGGATTGTGCTCGCCGATCATAAGCGAGACATGGTCTACAACCGACTGGTCAGGCGCTTACGTACCCTTGAGCTTGATGACTTTGGTCGTTACTTGAGCATGCTGGAGGCCAACCAAAACAGTGCAGAGTGGCAGGCATTTATTAACTCGCTGACCACCAACCTGACGGCGTTTTTCCGCGAAGGTCACCATTTCCCGGTGCTTGCGGAGCACGCGCGTAAACGTGGCGGTGAGTATCGTGTCTGGAGTGCCGCCGCGTCTACAGGTGAAGAACCGTATTCACTGGCGATTACGCTCGCTGATACGTTGGGAATGGCGCCTGGACGCTGGAAAGTCTATGCCAGCGATATCGATACCGAAGTGCTGGAAAAAGCACGCAACGGTGTGTATCGCCTTGAAGAGCTGAAAACGCTGTCACCTCAACAGTTACAGCGCTATTTCATGCGCGGAACCGGGCCCCATGAAGGGCTGGTTCGTGTGCGTCAGGAGCTGGCGAATTGTGTCGAATTTGCCTCGGTAAACCTGCTGGATAAGCAGTACAACGTGCCGGGTCCGTTTGACGCTATTTTTTGTCGTAACGTAATGATTTATTTTGACAAAACGACGCAGCAGGACATTCTGCGTCGTTTCGCCCCGCTGCTTAAGCCGGATGGCTTGTTGTTTGCAGGGCACTCGGAGAACTTCAGCAACCTCGCCCGCGAATTTAGCCTACGTGGACAAACGGTTTATGCGCTGAGTAAGGAAAAAGCATGAGTAAAATCAGGGTTTTATCTGTCGATGACTCCGCGCTTATGCGCCAGATCATGACTGAGATTATCAACAGTCATAGCGATATGGAGATGGTGGCCACTGCCCCCGATCCTCTGGTCGCGCGTGATTTAATTAAAAAATTTAACCCCGACGTGCTCACGCTGGATGTGGAAATGCCGCGTATGGATGGCATTGATTTTCTTGAAAAATTAATGCGTCTGCGCCCAATGCCCGTGGTGATGGTGTCTTCCCTGACAGGGAAAGGCTCAGAGATCACCCTGCGCGCGCTGGAGCTAGGGGCGATAGATTTCGTCACCAAACCGCAGCTCGGCATTCGTGAAGGGATGTTAGCCTACAGCGAAATGATCGCAGAGAAAATTCGTACCGCTTCGCGGGCAAAACTGGCGGCGCATACGCCTGTTGCGGCTCCCGTGGCGATTAAAGCTGGACCGCTGCTGAGCTCGGAGAAGTTGCTGGTGATTGGCGCGTCAACCGGAGGAACAGAGGCAATTCGCCATGTACTCCAGCCATTGCCGCTCTCAAGTCCCGGTATTCTTATTACCCAGCATATGCCGCCAGGTTTTACCCGTTCGTTCGCGGAGCGTCTGAATAAGCTGTGTCAGATTAGCGTTAAAGAAGCGGAAGATGGCGAACGTGTTCTGCCCGGTCATGCCTATATTGCGCCGGGTGACAAACATATGGAGCTGGCGCGCAGTGGCGCTAACTACCAAATCAAAATTCATGACGGACCGCCGGTTAACCGGCATCGTCCGTCAGTGGATGTGCTGTTTCATTCGGTGGCGAAACATGCGGGGCGCAATGCCGTTGGGGTTATCCTGACGGGCATGGGCAACGACGGTGCGGCCGGAATGCTAGCGATGCATAAGGCTGGCGCATGGACGATTGCGCAGAATGAAGCAAGTTGTGTGGTGTTCGGCATGCCGCGCGAGGCCATCAATATGGGTGGCGTGAGCGAAGTGGTCGATCTTAGCCAGGTAAGCCAGCAAATGCTGGCGAAAATCAGTGCCGGACAGGCAATACGTATTTAACGAGGAGTGTAGTTTTATGGCGGACAAAGAGCTCAGATTTTTGGTTGTGGATGACTTTTCCACCATGCGTCGCATCGTACGCAATCTGCTGAAAGAGCTGGGTTTTAATAACGTTGAAGAAGCAGAAGACGGTGTCGATGCGCTGAACAAACTGCAAGCCGGTGGCTTTGATTTTGTTATTTCTGACTGGAACATGCCTAACATGGATGGTCTGGAACTGCTGAAAACAATTCGCGCTGACGGCAATATGTCTTCTCTCCCGGTTCTGATGGTGACAGCAGAAGCCAAGAAAGAAAACATTATTGCGGCAGCACAGGCGGGCGCGAGCGGTTATGTGGTTAAACCATTTACTGCTGCGACCCTGGAAGAGAAACTCGGCAAGATCTTCGAGAAACTCGGCATGTGAGGTGCTGGTGATGATGCAATCTTCTATTAAACCCGTTGACGCGCTTTCGCCCAACGACATAATTGTTCGCATTGGTAGCCTGACGCGCATGCTGCGTGACAGCTTACGCGAGTTGGGCCTGGATCAGGCGATTGCCGAAGCAGCCGAAGCGATTCCTGATGCACGCGATCGTCTGGACTACGTCGTACAGATGACCGCGCAGGCAGCAGAGCGTGCGCTGAACAGTGTTGAAGCGTCGCAGCCGCACCAGGATGCGATGGAAAAAGGCGCGAAATCGCTGAGCAAACGTTGGGATGCGTGGTTCGAAAATCCAATCGAACTGACCGATGCGCGTGAGCTGGTGACCGATACGCGTCAATATCTGGGTGAAGTGCCGGATCATACCAGCTTCACCAATGCTCAGCTGTTGGACATTATGATGGCGCAGGATTTCCAGGACCTTACGGGCCAGGTCATCAAGCGTATGATGGATGTGATTCAGGAAATCGAACGTCAGTTACTGATGGTACTCCTGGAAAACATGCCGGAACCCGCATCACGTCCGAAACGCGAGAATGAAAGCCTGTTGAATGGCCCGCAACTCGATACCACCAAGGCGGGCGTTGTCGCCAGCCAGGATCAGGTGGACGATCTGCTGGACAGCCTCGGATTCTAATTGTTGCGATGTATACGCAGGTTGTTTGCGCAACCTGCGTATCGCTTAACGCAAATCCATTTTTACCGTGACGTTACCTTCAAATTTACCGGGTTCAGGCGTTTTACTGGTGGTGCTGACGGGCGCGGCTTTGATGCGCACGACGCCATTCCCCTGATCGTCCATTGGGACCGGGAACTCGAATGTGCCGTCTAGTGCCACGCTTTGATTATTCTCGTCATACACTCTCACCCCCACATCCTCTTTATCGAGCATTTTGGCGATCAGCGGATCGCTGCTATCGACAACGCCCTGATCGGCAGTCAGCGTTAGCTTGATTCTGTCATTATTCCCAACAGCGTTATCATCGCAGTGGTAAGAAATGTCGACATTTTTCAGGGCGTATCCCTGAGGTGGTTGGCTTTTACCGCTAAACTGTTTGCTCACGATATTGCCAAAATCGACCTCAATCGTACTGCCTTCATTAATGGTGCAGCTTAACGGGGCAGAGAGCGATCCGCTCAGCCAGATATTTGAGACCTGCTGCGCGTCGCTGAAGCTACAACTTCCTGAACCAAAATAAAGACAGGTATAGTTTTGAACGACGAGCGTGGACGGAATCGCTTCTTTGCCAATAATCGGTTTTTTGATGTAAAACTTTGCACCAATCACGTTTAATTTAAATTTTCGTTTAACGGACGTTGAGTCAGCAGGGCGTGTACTCTCACTGCATACGCTGGCTGTGCCTTCTTTTGTTTTAATATCTTCAATTGTGTTAGACATTGAGGAAAGTGATGTTGGGTACTGATTAATACTCAGTCCGAATAATCCAGCGCCATCAGGTGAATTGACTGCATCCGTATATCCCCTGACATCGATATCCACTTTATCAGTCAAATATCCATACCCGCTGACGCCTGGCGAAAGTGGGCTACCCGCCAATGTGAGTTCCAGCACAGGTGTGGAGCCAGAGATGTTTTTAGGACAGCTGCAGTTAGCCTCTATTTCCATTCCATCGCCGATTAAATGATCCACATTGATATCGTGATGAGTAATATTTTCACTGGCGTTTAACTCGCGGTCATAGGTGATGTTGTATTCTTGTGGTGCGCCAAAGCAACCATGCAAGATAGTAGCTGCGGGCGCTGAAGCCGAAAAGACGAGACTCAGCACTACACCTGTGCAGGTGCGAAAAAGGGTTTTTATATCAGTTAACATGTTTCATTTCCTGCTGACAAATTGCGCGGACGGAGCGAATGCCTGTTGGGTTTATCGCATTTTGCGATGAATCCAACGACACGTTGGCCGTGCATTGCTGGTTTGGTGCATTACCCCACTTAACATCGAGCTGGACGTTGTCCGATACACCGGCAAGATAGAGCGTGCCGGTCTCGTCAACGATGCCGCTGATAACCGGTGACCGTGCGGAGGCGATAGCGCCAAAGGGAACGGTTTTGCCATCGCTACGGATTAAGGTAATGAGCGCGCGGTAGCCGACATGGGCCTCAAAACGGGCGACGACACCTGCATTACGGGAAGGAATCACCGTGACGGCCGTATCCGTGGTATCGACGTTTTCAGGCAAACTGGTGGTATCAATGCGGATACGGTTTTCCTGATATGGGCTCAGTGAAGGGATGATGGCATTTCCCTGCCAGTCAGTCTGAATGCCACGCTGGTTCTGGAAACGTACGCCTGATGCATGGTTCGCATTGACAATAGCGAATTGACTTCCTAAGGGTTGGGCAAGCGTCACCCCCAGAGGATGCGCCACCACTGCGCCACTGACGCCATAGCTGAGCTGCTGGGAATTATCAGAAGAGTAGTAATAACCTGCGTTGAGGTTGGCATACTGCGAACGATAGCTGCCGTAAACACTGCTGGTATCTTCCCCGTCGTGGTTTGAGTGACTTTGCTGAAGGGAATAGCTCAAGCGCTCGTCTTCGAGCAATGTGCCATTCACTCCCACGTTTTGTCGTGTGTAACCGTGTTTGCTGTTACTGATGTTGTAGCTGCTCCAGGCGCGGGGGAGCCATTGGCTCAGCGGCATACTCAAGCCGAAAGAAACCATCTGGTCATTTTCACTGTCGTTGGTTTTACTGTAGGTGTACGCCAGATGGTAACTGATGCTTTTCACAACGGTATTCAGTCCGGCTGAAATGCTGCGTTCGGTCTGTGAGGTTTGCCAGTAATCCTGTTGATAACCATTCAGATAGAGGCTGACATCGTAAATCTTCTGGCTAATACTCGCCTGGATACGGTTACGTTTGTTATAGCGAAAAAGGTCATCATCTTCATGCTGATCGTACTTTTGGGTCGCATCAGCAAAGCTGTAGTAACCACGGGTGGAGTAGCGATAACTGGCCAGGGTGAAGTTTGTGTCGGTGGCATCCACTTTGCCAGAGTAAAGCAGGCGATACGACTGTCCGGTGCTTTTCTCATCATTATCGAGCTGCGCTTTCGCGATCGTGACGTCCGCTGAAATCGAACCTAAAGCACCGAGCGCGATACCCGTCCCGGTGTTGGCCGCTTGATAGTCCTGCGAGGTGGTCACGCCCCCGAAAACGGTCAAGTAGTTATTCACACCGTAGATAAGACTGCCCTGAGCGAAGACCGGCTCATTCTGATCGCTGCCACTGTCAGCTCGGTAACGCGCTGCGGTGAATTCATACTTCATTTGAGAGGGGCGTTGCATTACGGCGACGCTGGAGTAAGGCTGCGTGAAGCGATGTTCACTGCCATCCGCTTCTTTTACCGTGACTTCCAAGTCGCCGCTGTTGGTTGTGGAGTAGAGGTCGTCAATGGCAAAAGCACCGGGAGCGACGTTTTGCTGGTAAATAAGATAGCCGTTCTGGCGCACCGAAACTTCTGCATTTGAACTCGCAATTCCGCGAATCGTGGGTGCGTAGCCGCGTTGACTGTACGGCAGCATCTCTTCATCAGAAGCAATGTTGATGCCGCGATACTGCAGGCTGTCGAAAACCTCTCCACGCGTACTGCTCTCACCGCCGGTAAATTGCGCCTTCAATGCGTCGATATCATGTTGCAGATAGGTATTGATGGTATCCCAGCTGTTGGTATCGTCAGTTTTGCTCCAGGTGGAATAGTTACGCACGCGCCAGCCCCCGAGATTAGCGCCGTTACGTATATTCAGATACTGATTGGTTGTCCTGCTGTGCGAGTCATCCTCACTTTGTGATCCGGAAAAACTGTAATCGACAAAGGCCACCGGGGCACCATCGTCCCAACGTGAAGGATCGATATAACCTTTGCCATGACTGTTCATTGCCGCTTGTGGAATACTGAGGTTCAGCGTCATCACAGAAAAATCGAGCTTCGCTGCCGCCTGAGGAATGTAGTCACCGAGTGATTTTTCGAGAGGCGTGGTGGCCACTTGTGATGCAAGCGGAGGATATTTATCAATATCAATCCCCCATTTGCGCAGCATTTCAGGTGTCAGCTGTGGAACGAGAGCGCCACTTTTATCGCTGAGATACGTGATATCGACAGTCTCTATTTGGCTGTCGTTGACTCTGACTTTTGAGGAGTAGACGCCGGGTAACTGAGCATTGGATTTCGAAAATAATGACAGATCGATATCCTGTTGCATCAGCATGTCGCCCTCCAGTGAAGAAGGGGAGAAACGATACTCTCGCGCATGGGTCACAGCCGAAGCCATCATCAAAGCCCCGCCTAAATAACGAACAATCGGATTAAAGCGCAGGCGGCGCTGGCTAAGCGAGGAACAGAGTCCACGGGTCATTTTGTTTCGTCCTAAGCCAGTGTGAATGAGAATTGCGTTGAGGCATTACCGTAATCCGTGATGCAACGCCAGGTGACGTTTGTCCCGGTGACGCCCTCTGGAATGAGGATGCTGACGCTTGACTGAGGACTGACCTGATCGGCTTTTTCGATCTTCGTGTTACCCACCTTGAGGTTATCGAAGATGCTGTAGTAATCGCCGTTATTCACCACGGTCAGCATTTTGCCACTGCGCGTAAAACGAAGTTGTTTGCAGGTCTCGCTGGGCGTGCCTTTCAGGCCCGCGGGGCGCCAGAAGAGTTTCAGTCGCGTTTTATAGATCAAGCGCAGGACGTTTTTTTCATCGTCTTCCTTTGCCGTCGCCGGGATGGTGCGAATGTTCATGTAGAATAAGGATTCTTTATTTTCAGGCAGCGCAGCGCCATTCCATGCAATACGAAGGCTCTGCTCTTTTTCCGGATCCAGACGAAATAAAGGGGGCGTGACAATGAAGGGCCCGCGTGTTTTTCCATCACCCGTATCGGTCCAGGATTGCACCAGCCATGGCAGCGAGCGATCTTTATTCACCAGCGGAAGAGCAATCTCTTTTTTACCCGCTTCATAAATAATTCGTGTGCGCCCAATCTGTATGCCTGCAGCATGACTTATAGTGGTTGAAATAACCGGAATGCATAATAATAAAAGCGAGAAAATACGCATCAAAACTCCCTTTTAACGAATTTTATCTCAAGGGAAACGATAGTCCGAATAAGGATTCGGACTATCAATATGACTAACCCTTAAGGAAACGCTGCTAAAATATATGTTTTATGAATAAGGGGAGGGTATTAACGATAAAGAATATTCACTGTCAGGTCACCGTCGGCTGGACCAGCAGTCACTGTTGACGCGAAAGCTTTATATCGCGCATTAAAATCTGACTTAATCTGGTCTTCTGGAGCTTCAGGAAGATCGATGTAGACTTGTCCTTCCTTACCGTCCAGCGAAAGCAGTTGATCATCTTCTCCTTGAGCACTGATTGCGATGCCAACACCGGTTGCTGCGGTATCGCCAGTCGTGGCGCCTACATCCAGAAGAGTCGTAGCGCCAGTCAATGTTGTTGGGCCTGTAAGGGTTAACTGAACTTGCGGTAAGCCATCACTTTTTACCGGGCAATCAACGAGGGTGATTGAAAAGGGCACAAGAGTAGACTCATCTCCTACATCCGTAAATAAACTGGTGGGATAGGTTCCGAGAGGGACTGTGCTATCGGTGCCGTTATCACCTTTAATAGTACAGCTTGGTTCAATAATTTGACCGGTAAAATGGATAGTTCCGGCGTTGGTTTCAGCCGCACAGGCGCTGCCGGAAATAATCGCCAGAATAGTGGCGGCAATGACATTTTTCCTTAATTTCATAAGCTGAAGCTCCGTGAGATTTATATCCAGTAGTTGAATGTATTCATCGGGATTTATATGAACTTATTTCATCCCAGGGCTCAGTATACAACTTTGTTTATTTCAGGAAAGAGGTTGAGCAATGGTTTGAAAGTTTATCGGTCTATTTAAATGTGGCTGTAATATAACGCATTGGCATTTTAATATTAGCTTTTGTTATTAATTTAATACAGAGCATAGTTACTAATTATGAATGGCGTCGTAGTTCCCTTTAATTGTTGATTTTACTTAAGGGGAGTGTTGTTTTAATGTTTAAAAACGTCGATGAAACGGACCGTTTCTTTTATCTGTCCTAATGAATTAAAGGAAGTAATAATAACTATCGATCTAAATTTGGAGTGTTTAACGCGTTCAAATTGCCCTGTTTGCAGCGTTAAACGGGACAAAAAGGACAAGTTATATGAGCTTTTCCCCCCATTGGTCAGCTGCGGCTCTGGCATGATAAGCCTGACGTAATGGGCAGCGAGCACGACAGTGGCAGACGATAGCGACGACAAAACAGAAGCCCCCACACCCCACCGACTAGACAAAGCGCGTGAGGATGGGCAAGTCCCCCGATCCCGAGAACTGACATCCCTGCTGATTTTAATCGTAGGAGTATGCATTATCTGGTTCGGCGGCGGGGCGTTTGCCAACCGGCTGGCGGGTATGCTCTCGGCCGGGCTACGTTTCGACCACAGTATTGTCAATGACCAAAATTTGATACTTAGCCAAATTATCTTGTTGATAAAAAACGCGATGATGGCGTTGTTACCGTTGATCAGCGGTGTTGTAGTGGTTGCACTGGTATCGCCGGTCATGCTGGGTGGCCTGATATTCAGTGGGAAATCGCTGCAGCCCAAATTTTCAAAACTCAATCCGTTCCCGGGCATTGCGAGGATGTTTTCTGCGCAAACGGGCGCGGAGCTGCTCAAGGCAATCCTTAAGTCAGTGCTGATGGGCAGCACCGCCGGATTTTACCTTTGGCACCACTGGCCAGATATGATGCGCCTCATCAGTGAATCTCCGCTTACCGCCATGCGTAATGCGATGGATTTAGTGGGTTTCTGTGCGGTGCTGGTGGTGCTCAGTATCATCCCTATGGTTGGATTTGATGTGTTCTTCCAGATCTACAGCCATATCAAAAAACTGCGTATGTCCCGCCAGGATTTGCGCGACGAATATAAACAGATGGAAGGCGATCCGCATGTTAAAGGACGTATCCGTCAGATGCAGCGTGCCGCCGCGCGCCGTCGCATGATGGAAGATGTGCCGAAGGCTGACGTCATTGTCACCAACCCGACGCACTATTCTGTCGCACTAAAATACGACGAAAACAAAATGAGCGCGCCAAAAGTGGTCGCAAAAGGGGCGGGGCTGATTGCGCTACGCATTCGAGAAATTGGAAGTGAGAACCGCGTGCCGGTACTCGAAGCGCCGCCTTTAGCGCGTGCGCTTTATCGTCACGCTGAAATTGGTCAGCAAATTCCGGGGCAGCTCTACGCTGCCGTAGCGGAAGTGCTGGCATGGGTATGGCAATTGAAACGCTGGCGTTTAGCAGGCGGTCAACGACCTGAAAAACCTGGCAACCTTCCGGTGCCTGCAGCACTGGATTTTATGAATGAGAAGGACACTGATGGCTAATTTGGTGGCGATGTTGCGCCTGCCCAGCAACATGAAATCGGTACAATGGCAGATCCTTGCCGGACCGATTCTCATCCTGCTAATTCTGTCGATGATGGTGCTGCCGTTGCCAGCATTTATCCTCGATCTGCTTTTTACCTTCAATATTGCGCTGTCCATCATGGTGTTGTTGGTGGCGATGTTTACCCAGCGCACGCTGGAGTTTGCCGCGTTCCCTACCATTCTGCTGTTCACAACGTTATTGCGCCTGGCGCTGAACGTCGCGTCCACGCGTATCATTCTGATGGATGGTCATACGGGCGGTGCGGCAGCGGGTAAAGTGGTTGAAGCATTTGGCCACTTCCTGGTGGGCGGGAACTTTGCCATCGGTATCGTGGTGTTCGTGATCCTCGTTATCATCAACTTTATGGTCATTACCAAAGGTGCGGGACGTATCGCAGAAGTCGGCGCGCGTTTTGTACTGGACGGGATGCCAGGCAAACAGATGGCTATCGATGCCGATCTTAACGCCGGGTTGATTGGTGAAGATGAAGCGAAGAAACGCCGCTCTGATGTGACTCAGGAAGCTGATTTCTACGGTTCAATGGACGGTGCGAGTAAATTCGTTCGCGGTGATGCCATCGCCGGCATCCTGATCATGGTGATCAACGTGGTGGGCGGATTGCTGGTCGGTGTTCTGCAACACGGAATGGATATGGGCCAGGCGGCAGAGAGCTATACGCTGCTGACGATCGGTGACGGCCTTGTGGCGCAGATTCCCGCCCTCGTCATCTCTACTGCGGCAGGTGTTATCGTCACCCGCGTGAGCAACGACGAAGATGTCGGTCAGCAGATGGTGACGCAGTTGTTCACTAACCCGAACGTGCTGATGCTCTCTGCTGCCGTACTCGGTCTGCTCGGTATGGTGCCAGGCATGCCAAACTTCGTCTTCCTGCTTTTCACCGCGGCACTGCTTGGCCTGGCCTGGTGGTTACGTGGACGTGAAAACAAACCTGCTGTGGAAGCCGTCCCGGTCAAAATGCCGGAAAATACTCAGGCGGTTGAGGCAACCTGGAATGACGTCCAGCTTGAGGATTCCCTCGGGATGGAAGTGGGCTATCGTTTGATTCCGATGGTTGATTTCCAGCAGGACGGCGAACTGCTCGGGCGCATCCGCAGTATCCGTAAAAAATTCGCTCAGGATATGGGGTTCCTGCCGCCGGTGGTGCACATCCGTGACAACATGGATTTACCGCCAGCACGCTATCGCATTCTGATGAAAGGCGTTGAAATTGGCAGCGGTGACGCCTATCCAGGGCGCTGGTTGGCCATCAACCCAGGCACTGCGGCGGGCACGCTGCCCGGTGAGCAAACAATCGATCCGGCATTTGGCCTGGCGGCGATCTGGATTGAAAGTGCGCTGAAAGAACAGGCGCAGATCCAAGGCTATACGGTAGTTGAAGCCAGTACCGTGGTGGCGACGCACCTTAACCACCTTATTGGTCAGTTCTCGGCGGAACTGTTTGGACGCCAGGAAGCACAGCAGTTGCTCGATCGCGTCACGCAAGAGATGCCAAAACTGACTGAAGATTTAGTGCCGGGTGTGGTCACGTTAACCACGCTGCATAAGGTGCTGCAAAACCTGCTGGAAGAAAAAGTCCCGATCCGCGATATGCGCACCATTCTGGAAACGCTGGCGGAGCATGCTCCACTGCAAAGCGATCCGCATGAGCTGACCGCCGTGGTACGCGTGGCGTTAGGGCGCGCAATCACTCAGCAGTGGTTCCCGGGAACAGGAGAAGTCCAGGTCATTGGGCTTGATACACCGCTTGAGCGTTTGCTTCTGCAGGCATTGCAGGGCGGAGGTGGTCTCGAACCTGGCCTTGCCGATCGACTGCTGGCCCAGACGCAGGAAGCGCTTACGCGTCAGGAAATGCTCGGCGCACCGCCGGTACTGCTGGTAAACCACGCGCTTCGTCCGCTGCTCTCACGCTTCCTGCGCCGCAGTCTGACGCAACTGGTGGTGCTGTCGAATATGGAACTGTCGGATAACCGTCATATCCGTATGACGGCGACAATCGGAGGAAAATAATGCGCAGATGGCTTTTGATTTTACTGTTCCCGCTCGTGGCGCAAGCCGCCGGAGAGGGGGCATGGCAGGCCAGCAGTATCGGGATCACGCTCAGTAACCGTGGCGTATCGGCATCGTCACGACCGCTTTCGGCACCGGAGCCGGTTTCAGGGCTGATGACGCTGGTGGCCTGGCGTTATCAACTTATCGGTCCCACTCCCGCGGGGCTTCGCGTGCGGTTATGTGCGCAGACGCGCTGCACGGAACTCGACGGAGAAAGTGGCACAACGCGCGGGCTTGACGGCGTTCCCGCCATTGAGCCGCTGCGTTTCGTCTGGGAAGTGCCGGGCGGGGGGCGTTTGATTCCTGCACTCAAGGTTCAAAGTAACCAGGTGATTGTTAACTACCGCTAGTTGCCTGCCTTTTCACCAGCCGTTAGAAGAATCTGACGGCTGGCTCGCAAAAAATGACCCAACCTTTTGATGCAAGAGAAACGCTGTTTTATAAATCAGTGACACGCGTACTTAATCTCTTTGCATTATTGCCATTTGTTTCAGTGCGATGGCAGAAACAGAAAGGTATCCCCTTGGCGATAATTCTACTGTAGCCGTGTAAAAACTCCCGGATGAGGTTTGCTTCCCAGGGAGTCTCCCAAAACTGAAAGGGTTAACGGCAATGAAAACACGCAAAATAGGACTCGCAAATTACCTCGCTTACGGTTCAGGCGACTTTCTTGGCGCAGGCACGACTGCGCTGACGGCTGCCTGGCTTTTGTATTTTTACACGACCTTCTGTGGACTCACGCCGATTGAAGCGACATTCATCTTTGCTGCGGCAAGGGTTCTGGATGCCGTTGTCAGTCCGCTGATGGGCTTTTTGACGGACAATTTCGGGACCACCTGGCTCGGCAAACGGTTTGGTCGCCGCAAATTCTTCATCCTGCTGGGTATCCCCTGCGTATTCAGTTACTCACTGATGTGGGTAGGCGACATGGGATTCTGGTATTACCTGCTGACCTATCTGGTCTTTGATATCGTCTACACCATGATTCTGGTGCCGTATGAAACGCTGGTGCCGGAAATGACCGACGATTTCAAACAGAAGACCAAATTTTCTGGCGCGCGTATCTCCATGGCGCAGATGTCAGCGATTCTGGCCTCCTTCCTGCCGGGTATTTTGCTGACGCATTTTGGCAAAGACAACGCCGTCTCCTTCTTCTATGCAAGCCTGGTGTTCTCCGTACTCTGCGCCGTCATGCTGACATTCGTTTGGTTCTTTACCTGGGAACGTCCGCGAGGAGAGTGGTCTGAAGCAGCGCTCAGAGCGGAAGAAGAGAAGAAACAGCTCAACCTTGGGCAAAGCCTTAACCGTCTGTTTGTTGAGCTAAGTTCCACGCTGCGCGTGAAGATTTTCCGCCAGCATCTGGGGATGTATCTCGGCGGGTACATTGCGCAGGACGTGTTCAACGCCGTATTCACCTATTACGTCGTTTTCGTGCTGATGCAGGAAGCGTCGATGGCGTCTAACCTGCTGGGTACGATGGCGATCTTCCAGTTCATTGCCGTTATCGCGATGATCCCGCTGTGCATCCGTTTTGGACCCGCGCCGTCCTACCGCATGGTGGTGGTGCTGTTTGGTCTGGCGTCAATCTCCTACGCGGTGCTCTATTACGCAGGGCTTAGCGATGTTTACGCTCTGCTGTTGCTGGTCTCTGCTGTTGCGGGCCTGGGACGCGGCGGAATCAACTATGTCCCATGGAACGTTTACACCTATATCGCGGACGTCGATGAAGTGATCACCGGTCAGCGTCGAGAAGGGATTTTCGCCGGGATTATGACCCTGACGCGCAAAGCCTCGCAGGCGGGGGCCATCATGCTGGTCGGGATTGTGATGCAAATGTCTGGCTTTGTGAGTGGGCAGAAAACACAGCCAGCAGAGGTTAGCCACACCATTCTGATGATTCTGAGCGTAGGCACCATTTTGGTCCTGTTCTGTGGTTTCCTCGTCTCATTGCGCTTTAAGCTCAACCTGCAAACGCACAGCACGTTACGCGAAGAGACCGCCAAAATGCGTGAGTCCGGCCGGGCTATGCCTGAGACCACCACGCCGCAAGCCCGCGCCACCGTGGAAATGCTGGCGGGAATGCCATTCGAATCGCTGTGGGGTAACAACAATATTGGTTACCTGAATCGCAATAAACCTGTTGCACCTGCGCTGAAGGATCGCGCGGTACTGAACTCGACCTATCACAGAGGATAAGAAAATGAAGGTTTGGCCTGTCAAACATAGCCCGTTACTGCGTCAACCTGAGCATTTTATTGCCAGGGATGAACTGAAATCGTTGATTCAAAAGGTGACGCACAACCTGGTGAATATTCATGATAAAAACGGCGAGTTTTTATTGCGGCTGGACGACGGGCGCGTCATTGATACCAAAGGTTGGGCGGGGTGGGAGTGGACGCACGGCGTCGGTCTTTACGGAATCTGGCAGTATTACTGCCAGACCGGTGACGAGGAAATGCGTCACATCATCGATACCTGGTTTGCCGATCGCTTTGCTGAAGGTGCCACCACCAAAAACGTCAACACGATGGCGCCATTTCTGACGCTGGCGTATCGCTACGAAGAAACGCAAAACCCAACCTATCTGCCGTGGCTGCAAACCTGGGCGGAATGGGCGATGAATGACATGCCGCGTACGGACCATGGGGGGATGCAGCACATCACTCTGGCAGAAGAAAATTATCAGCAGATGTGGGATGACACGCTGATGATGGCGGTTCTGCCGCTGGCGAAAATCGGCAAATTATTGAATCGTCCGGATTATGTGGAAGAGTCGATTTATCAGTTTTTGCTCCATATCCAGAACCTGATGGACAGGGAAACGGGGCTGTGGTTCCACGGCTGGAACTACGACGGGCAGCACAATTTTGCGAAGGCGCGTTGGGCGCGCGGAAATAGCTGGTTAACGATCGTGATTCCCGATTTCCTTGAGCTGGTCGATTTACCAGAAAACAATGCCGTCCGCCGCTATCTGGTGCAGGTTTTAGATGCACAAATTGCGGCGCTGGCGAAGTGCCAGGATGAAAGTGGGCTGTGGCATACGCTGCTTGACGATCCGAATTCGTATCTGGAATCATCGGCGACGGCGGGTTTTGCTTACGGAATTTTGAAAGCGGTGCGTAAGCGTTATGTGAGTGCGGAATATGCCGACGTGGCGGAAAGGGCAATTCGCGGGATAGTGAAAAATATCTCAGCGGAAGGCGAACTGCTACAAACGTCGTTTGGCACGGGCATGGGCAGCAATCTGGAGTTTTACCGTCAGATCCCGAGGACCTCAATGCCATACGGACAGGCGATGGCGATTCTGTGTCTTACGGAATATCTGCGAAAATACTTCTGATAATAAAAAACCCGGCAATTGCCGGGTTTTTTGTTTCTGCGTTACATACGCTCGACGGTTTCGATACCCAGGGTATCGAGACCTAATTTCAGCGTTTTAGCCGTCAACTGCGCCAGCTTGAGGCGGCTGTTGCGCGCTTCTTCATTTTCTGCAGACAGGATAGGGCAGTGCTCGTAGAAGCCAGAGAACAGACCCGCGAGATCGTACAGATATGAACACATGACATGCGGGGTGCCTTCGCGGGCAACCACCGTCAGTGTTTCTTCGAACTGCAACAGGCGGGCAGCCAGCTGGGCTTCGCGGTCTTCAGTGATGACGACGGGGGCGTTAGCCAGCGCGCTTTCATCGATATCGGCCTTACGGAAGACAGACAGCACGCGGGTGTAGGCATACTGCATGTACGGCGCCGTGTTGCCCTCGAAAGCGAGCATGTTGTCCCAGTCGAAAATGTAATCGGTGGTACGGTTTTTGGACAGATCCGCGTATTTCACTGCGCCGATGCCCACGGCATTGGCCAGTTTTTCCAGCTCTTCTGCCGGCATGTCGGGGTTCTTCTCAGCCACCAGACGGCGTGCGCGTTCCAGCGCTTCGTCCAGCAGGTCGGACAGTTTTACAGTGCCGCCCGCGCGGGTTTTAAACGGCTTGCCGTCTTTACCCAACATCATGCCAAACATGTGGTGTTCCAGTGGAACGGATTCCGGTACATAACCGGCTTTACGCACGATAGTCCACGCCTGCATCAGGTGCTGATGCTGACGGGAATCGATGTAATACAACACGCGATCGGCATGAAGCGTTTCGTAGCGGTATTTCGCACAGGCGATATCCGTTGTGGTGTACAGATAGCCGCCATCCTTTTTCTGGATGATCACGCCCATCGGTTCGCCTTCCTTGTTTTTATACTCATCAAGGAAAACAACCGTTGCTCCTTCACTCTCTACCGCCAGTTTTTTGGCTTTCAGATCGGCCACGATACCGGGCAGCATTGGGTTGTAGAGGCTTTCACCCATCACGTCGTCACGGGTCAGCGTGACGTTCAGACGGTTATACGCGAGCTGGTTCTGAGACATCGTAATGTCAACCAGTTTGCGCCACATCTCGCGGAAGTACTCGTCACCGCCCTGGAGTTTTACCACATAGCTGCGTGCGCGTTCGGCGAAGGCTTCGTCTTCGTCATAGTGCTTCTTCGCTTCGCGGTAAAAACCTTCGAGGTCAGCCAGTGCCATTTCGCCGGCATTTTCCTGCTGCTGTTTTTCGAGGAAGGCGATCAGCATGCCGAACTGCGTTCCCCAGTCACCCACGTGGTTAGCGCGAATCACTTTATGGCCCAGGAATTCCAGCGTGCGCACAGCGGCATCACCGATAATGGTGGAACGCAGGTGACCCACGTGCATCTCTTTCGCGACGTTGGGGGCAGAGTAGTCGACCACAATCGTTTCGGCCTTCGGCTGAGCAACGCCCAGACGATCGGACTTCAGTGCCGCATCAACGTGGCTTGCCAGGAAAGCCGGCTCCAGAAAAATGTTGATAAAGCCAGGGCCTGCAATCTCAACTTTGTTAGCAATGCCGTTGAGATCCAGATGAGTCAGCACCAGCTCAGCGAGTTGTCGCGGCGGCATGCCCAGTTTTTTTGCAACTGCCATCACGCCATTGGCCTGATAGTCGCCAAACTGTACTTTTGCTGACTGACGAACCTGCGGTTCGCAATCCGCAGGCGCACCTGCGGCAATCAGTGCCTGACTGACTTTTTCGGAGAGAAGAGCCTGAATATTCACCTGGATACCTTACCTTTTTGAAGCGGATGAGCGACAACCCGCGCCAGTTTAAGAATTTAGGGCGGGAGTATACTGCAAATGGCCCCTGGCGTCAGCATTGCACCGCCTCGAGACCGTTCAGAAAGCAGGCGATGAAAGAGTGCATAAGCATGCAACGGTAAAATCCTCAAAACTGCGGTTGGTTGACGGGAGCCAACAGAGTAAATTAGCGGCTTTGCGACACGAAAAGAGACCTTCTGATGACGAACTGGCAATCCATTGATGAACTGCATGATATTTCCGCAGATCTTCCGCGTTTCACTCAGGCGTTCACAGAACTTGCCACTCAGCTTGGGCTGGATATTGCCCCCCTCGACGCGGATCACATTTCTCTTCGCTGCCATCAAAATGCAACGGCGGAGCGCTGGTGTCGTGGGTTTGAACAGTGCGGGGAACTGCTGTCCGAAACCGAAATTAACGGCCGTCCTATTTGCTTGTTCAAGCTTCGCGACCCCGTATGCGTTGCGCACTGGCAGTTTAGCGTTGTGGAATTGCCGTGGCCGGGCGAAAAACGCTATCCGATTGAGGGCTGGGAGCATATTGAAATTGTGTTGCCAGGCGATCCCGACACCCTGAATGCGCGCGCGCTGGCCTTATTATCAGATGACGGTTTGAGCAAACCGGGTATTTTTGTCAAAACCAGTTCACCGAAAGGCGCGCGCGAACGACTGCCTAATCCTACTTTGGCGGTAACGGACGGCAACGTGACGGTCAAATTTCACCCCTGGACCCTTGAGCAAATTGTCGCCAGTGAAGCATAGGCCGCATAAGTTTGTGAACTCACGCGAGGTGCGCCGTTTTGCGGCGTGGCATGATGGTGCGTTAACGTCATTTTAAGGAGGATGTCTTGGCGCTTTTGGAGATCTGTTGTTACAGCGCGGAATGCGCGGTAACGGCGCAACGGTACGGAGCCGATCGCATTGAATTATGTGCGGCACCAAAAGAGGGTGGGTTAACGCCGTCATGCGGGGTACTAAAATCGGTTCGCCAGACGGTGACCATCCCTGTACACCCGATTATTCGGCCTCGCGGTGGTGACTTTTTCTATTCAGCGGGTGAATTTGACGCCATGCTGGAAGACATCGCACTGGTTCGCGATCTGGGTTTCCCGGGGCTGGTGATTGGCCTGCTGGATGAAGATGGTAATGTCGATATGCCGCGTATGCGTCAGGTTATGACGGCCGCGAAAGGGATGGCGGTGACATTTCATCGTGCGTTTGATATGTGCAAAAATCCGCTGCCAGCGTTTGATAATCTGGCAGAGTTAGGAGTTGCACGTATCCTGACATCGGGCCAGGCATCGTCGGCTGAAAAAGGAATAAAATTAATTACGGAACTTAAAGCACATTCAGGTGTTCCAATAATCATGGCAGGCGCGGGTGTCCGTGCCAGCAATCTGGAAATCTTTATCAACGCCGGGGTTGAGGAGCTTCACAGCTCTGCGGGCAAATGGACGCCTTCACCCATGCGTTATCGCAATACAGGATTGTCAATGTCGACGGATGCCGAAGCGGATGAGTATTCCCGCTACGGCGTAGAGGGAGAGTCGGTTGCGGTAATGAAATCGATAATTGAGCGTCATCACGTGTAGCAACGTACCGATTTTTACCGCGCATCATCTTGCCCAATATGATGCTTGCTTGTACCAGGCCCCTGCAATTTCAACAGGGGCCTTTTTTTATCGTTTTTTCCTGCAACCGATACTGGTTCTACGGCTTCGTGGCGATCAACACTGCGCGCATTGGTGCAGGATAGCCTTCGATCGTTTTTGTACTGTCGTTCGGATCGAGGAACTCGGCCAGTGATTCCGTGGTGAGCCATTCCGTGCGTCGCTGCTCTTCTGTCGATGTGACACACACATCGGCGATACGCACATCAACAAAACCACACTTCTCCAGCCAGTTTTTCAACGCCAGCGCGGAAGGAATGAAATAGACATTGCGCATCTGCGCATAGCGGTCGCCCGGCACCAGCACCGCATTTTCGTCACCTTCAATCACCAGCGTTTCCAGCACCAGTTCGCCACCGCTGACCAGCTGATCTTTCAGCTGCCATAAATGCTCGAGCGGCGAACGGCGGTGATAAAGCACGCCCATCGAAAAGACAGTGTCAAAGGCAGCCAGGGCAGGCAGCTGCTCTATGCCCAACGGCAGCAGGTGCGCGCGCTGATCGTTGCCCAGTAGCTTACGCACGGCTTCGAACTGACACAGAAACAGCTGCATCGGGTCGATACCGACGGCCAGATGCGCGCCAGCGCCGATCATGCGCCACATGTGGTAACCACTCCCGCAGCCCACGTCGAGAATCGTACGCCCGGTCAGATCCGACAGATGAGGCAGGACGCGATCCCATTTCCAGTCGGAACGCCATTCGGTGTCAATATTCAGGCCGTAAAGTGAAAACGGTCCTTTGCGCCAGGGCATGAGATTGCGCATTAATTTATCGAGGCGCAGCAGTTGCCCATCGCTCAGCGGCGCTTCGCTTTCAGCCGTCACGCTGTGCAGCAGATCCAGTTTATACGGCGTCATTTCCGGTAAAAACTCGACGGCATTGCTCCACTGCTTAAACTGACCGTGCAGTTGTTCGCGCTGCCATGAGGCAACCTGCGCGGGCAAGGTTTCCAGCCAGTGGGAGAGATGGTTTTTAGCGATAAGCTGATAAAAATTGCTGAACTCAATCATGCCTGACCGCCTTTCAGTGCCACCAGAGAACCAAAGTTGAAGCACTGGAACCAGAGTTCACTGTGTTCAAATCCGGCTTTATGTAAACGCGCTTTGTGGGCTTCGACGGAGTCGGTCAACATCACGTTTTCCAGCATGCTGCGTTTCTGGCTGATTTCCAGTTCGCTGTAGCCGTTGGCACGCTTGAAATCATGGTGCATGTTGAAAAGCAGTTCACCCACGCTGGCATCTTCAAAGCTGAATTTTTCAGACAGGACCAGCGCGCCGCCAGGATTAAGCCCCTGGTAAATTTTGTCCAGCAATAACTGGCGATCGTCAGGTTCAAGAAACTGCAGGGTAAAATTCAGCACGACCATCGAAGCATTGGTGATCTCGACAGTGCGGATATCCCCTTCGATCACGTCGACCGGCGTGGGGGCTTTGTACGCGTCCAGGTGACGGCGGCAGCGCTCCACCATGGCAGGTGAGTTGTCGACAGCAATAATTTTGCAGCCTTCATGATGCACGTTACGACGAACGGACAGCGTTGCCGCGCCCAGCGAGCAGCCCAGGTCATAGACCTGCGTGCCGGGCTGAACGAAACGCTCAGCCAGCATGCCGATCATAGAGATAATATTGGAGTAACCTGGAACAGAGCGCTGGATCATATCCGGGAAGACTTCGGCTACCCGTTCATCAAAGGTCCAGTCGCCCAGACTGGCGATAGGCGCGGAAAAAAGCGTGTCGCGATCGGTCATAACGTAAAAATCCGGGAAAAATAAAGTGGCGTATTGTGCGCTAATGAAACGAGAAAACCAACTCCCACGGCATATACCACAGGTTTGCCAGCACCATCAGCAACAGCGAGCACCAGGTTGCGCTCATGCCGGAACGACGCCAGCGGAATAAGCGGTGGTGAAAACCGTAGTAATGCATGATGCGTCCGGCGATCAGCAGCAGACCGCAGACGTGAACCATCCAGGTTTCCGCGCCGTCCATTTCCATGAGCAGCAGCAGAATTAATGCAACCGGAATATATTCCACGGCATTGCCGTGAATGCGGATCGCGCTTTGTAGTTCCGAAAATCCACCGTCACCGTAAGAGACACGGTATTGCATTCTCAGGCGCACAACATCGAACGAAAATTTAATCAGTAGTAATGCACCTAACACCGCGTACAGCGCGCTGACCATACAAACTCCCTGTTGTTTTGGCAGATGGCACTTCTATGATAGGGGCTGATTTCAGAAAAGAGAAGATTGTTGTGGGATAGCGGGGGCAGGGCCAAGCGACGGCGCGGCGGCCTGCAAGGCTTGCCAAAGAGCATCGACCAGTTCAGGGGCCTGCGCAATGTCCGGTGTATGTAAGAAAAGATACGGTGTCGTGGTCTGTTCCCATTTCGGTAACGTTTGTAGCCAGACGCCAAACAGTTCGCGATTTTGCTGCATGTTATCGCTGCCGATAAACCTGACCATTGGGTTGCCGCCTGTGACAATCGCGTGAACCGGCACTTTCGGCTTTTTGCGTTGGGCCTCAATAATGGCTTCATTATGAGGAATGGCGCTGTGCACCGGACGACTGTCGAGGATCACGCGATTCACCCCGCGTTCGTGTAAGCCACGATTTAACGCTTTTTCATCTTCGCCCTTCGTGAAAAACGCCGGGTGTCGAACTTCAACGCCATAGCGAAAGTCGCGAGGCAGGGCATCGAGAAAGTGCCACAGTGCGGGTAAATCTCGCGGACTAAAGGTGGCGGGCAGTTGCAGCCAGTACTGTCCGATCCGGTTTGCCAGCGGTGACAGGCGTTCCAGAAATTCCTGCGTAAGATCGCCGCAGTTTCGTAGCGCGGCGTTGTGAGAAATCGTCGCCGGGAATTTAAAGCAAAAGCGAAAATCATCGGTGGTTTGCTCGCGCCAACGCGCAACAATCTCCGCTCTCGGAAGCGCGTACAGCGTGGTGTTACCCTCGACGCAATTAAAGTGTCGGGCATACTCTTCGAGACTGGTAATGCCAAGGCGCACCCATTTGGGGTGCGACCATTGTGGGAGACCCAGATAAATCATAACGCGCTTAAAATCTCTTCAGTCGTACGCACGCGACCAATACGCGGGAAGATATTGGTCATGCTGCCCATATGCTGGTCAGTCGCGGCTGCGCTGCAGGCGTCTTCGGCGATCACCAGATTAAAGCCCATCTCCCACGCGTTTCGTGCGGTAGATTCCACACCGATGTTCGTGGCGATGCCGCACAGAATAATGGTGTCGATCCCGCGACGGCGCAGCTGCAGTTCAAGATCGGTGCCGTAGAACGCGCCCCACTGGCGCTTAGTCACTTCGATATCACTGTCTTGCTTGTTGAGGGCGAGCGGATAATCCCACCAGTTGTCCGGCAGCGCCTGGCCTGGAGTCTGTGCGTCGACAGGTTGTTTCAGCGCTTCGGCAAAATCCGCAGACCAGCCCACACGCACCATCACCACCGGTGAACCGTTTTCGCGGCACTTCTCAGCGAGTCGCGCACTGCGGCTAACGACGTCCGCCGCCGCATGTGGGCCGCCTGCGAAGGGCAAAATGCCTTCCTGTAAATCGATCACGACGAGCGCGGTTTTTGTGGCATCCAGTGTGAACATGTTAACTCCAGTCAAATAATTAGCTTTGGTAACACCTTACGACGAGAAAGCCTGTTGAAGATCGGATAATTTTGTTAATTTTTGTGAGAATGCGCAATAAGAGTGCAGCAATCGCGCGTCTGGCGCGCTTCTCTCTTATCGTACGGCGGAATTTCCAGTATAATAGCCGCCTTTTTTCACCCATTAGTGACATACAGAAAGCTGCGACATAGTAGCCTGTTAAACAGGCGACATTTAGCCTGCGGCTAAATTAAGGGATATCTCATGCGTACAGAATATTGCGGGCAGTTACGTCAGTCCCACGTCGGACAGCAGGTGACCCTGTGTGGTTGGGTCAACCGTCGTCGTGACCTTGGTAGCCTAATCTTCATCGATTTACGCGATCGTGAAGGCATCGTTCAGGTGTTCTTCGATCCGGATCGTGCAGAGGCGTTAAAACTGGCCTCCGAACTGCGTAATGAGTTCTGCATCCAGGTTACCGGCACCGTGCGTGCGCGTGACGAAAAAAATATTAATGCGGACATGGCGACTGGCGAAATCGAAGTGCTCGCGTCCGATCTGACCATTATTAACCGTTCAGAATCGCTGCCGCTTGACTCCAACCACGTCAATACCGAAGAAGCGCGTCTGAAATTCCGCTATCTGGATCTGCGTCGTCCGGAAATGGCTCAGCGCCTGAAAACGCGCGCCAAAATCACCAGCCTGGTGCGCCGCTTTATGGACGATCACGGTTTCCTGGATATCGAAACCCCGATGCTGACCAAAGCCACGCCAGAAGGCGCGCGCGATTATCTGGTTCCTTCACGCGTCCATAAAGGCAAATTCTACGCGTTGCCACAGTCTCCTCAGCTGTTCAAACAGCTGCTGATGATGTCTGGCTTCGATCGCTACTACCAGATCGTAAAATGCTTCCGTGATGAAGACTTGCGCGCAGACCGTCAGCCTGAATTTACCCAGATCGACGTCGAAACCTCCTTCATGACCGCGCCACAAGTGCGTGAGCTGATGGAGGCGCTGGTTCGCAGCCTGTGGTTGGATGTAAAAGGTGTGGATCTGGGTGATTTCCCTGCCATGACCTTTGCTGAAGCAGAACGTCGTTACGGTTCTGATAAACCGGATCTGCGTAACCCGATGGAGCTGGTGGACGTCGCTGACCTGCTGAAAGCGGTTGAATTTGCGGTCTTCTCCGGCCCGGCTAACGATGCAAAAGGCCGTGTGGCTGCATTGCGCGTTCCTGGCGGTGCAAGCCTGAGCCGTAAACAAATTGACGAGTACGGCAATTTCGTGAAGATCTACGGCGCGAAAGGGCTGGCTTATATTAAAGTCACCGAACGTGCGAAAGGCATCGAAGGGATCACCAGTCCGGTTGCTAAATTCCTGAACGCCGAAATCGTTGAGTCCATTCTTGAGCGTACTGACGCGCAGGACGGCGATATGATCTTCTTCGGCGCAGACAACAAAAAAGTGGTTGCCGATGCACTCGGTGCGCTGCGTCTTAAATTGGGTAAAGACCTGAACCTGACCGACGAAGCCAAATGGGCGCCGCTGTGGGTTATCGACTTCCCAATGTTTGAAGATGACGGTGAAGGCGGCTTGACCGCAATGCACCACCCGTTCACTTCCGCAAAAGACATGAACGCTGATGAGCTGAAAGCAGCACCAGAAACCGCGATTGCTAACGCCTACGACATGGTTATTAACGGCTACGAAGTCGGCGGCGGTTCTGTGCGTATTCACAGCGGTGACATGCAGCAGACGGTGTTTGGCATCCTGGGCATCAATGAGCAAGAGCAGCGTGAGAAGTTTGGCTTCCTGTTGGATGCGCTGAAGTACGGTACACCGCCGCACGCAGGTCTGGCGTTTGGTCTGGACCGTTTGACCATGCTGCTGACCGGCACTGATAACATCCGTGACGTTATCGCCTTCCCGAAAACCACTGCCGCCGCGTGTCTGATGACCGAAGCGCCAAGTTTCGCCAATCCGGCATCCTTAGCGGAGCTGGGTATCGACGTGGTGAAGAAGGAAGAGAAAAACTGATATGGCCTTTAAGCGTCCCGTTTCGGTGTTAGTCGTCATTTTTGCAGCCGACACCAGACGGGTGCTGATGTTGCAGCGGCGCGACGATCCTGATTTCTGGCAGTCGGTAACCGGCAGTCTGGAAGAGGGTGAAACTGCGCTGCAAGCCGCCGCACGCGAAGTAAAGGAAGAGGTCCTGATTGATGTTGCCGACGAGCAACTGACCTTGATGAACTGCCAGCGTACGGTGGAGTTTGAAATTTTTAGCCATTTACGTCATCGCTATGCGCCGGGAATTAAGCGCAATACGGAATCATGGTTCTGTCTTGCGCTGCCCCACGAACGGGAAATTGTGTTCACAGAACATTTAACCTACCGCTGGGTTGATGCGACAGATGCCGCAGCGCTCACCAAGTCGTGGAGCAATCGGCAGGCGATTGAAGAATTTGTAATTAATGTTAATTAATTTCCGAGCATTTTAGTTTCCAGCAACGCGGCAAGGCCGTTCATCGACAGGCGCTTACTTAGGTAAGTGACGGGATTAAACAGGCGCAGCCAACGCATCTGGAAGCTGAAAGGCGAAGGATAATTTTGGAGAACTTTTTATGGCAGGTCATAGTAAGTGGGCCAACACAAAGCACCGCAAAGCGGCACAGGATGCCAAGCGCGGTAAAATTTTCACTAAGATCATTCGTGAGCTGGTGACCGCAGCGCGTCTGGGTGGCGGTGATGCGGGTTCCAACCCACGTCTGCGCGCGGCTATCGACAAAGCGCTGGCGAACAACATGACGCGTGACACCCTGAACCGCGCTATCGCGCGTGGCGTGGGCGGTGATGACGACGCGAACATGGAAACCATCATTTATGAAGGTTACGGTCCTGGCGGTACAGCGGTTATGGTCGAGTGTCTGTCTGACAACCGTAACCGTACCGTTGCTGAAGTGCGTCATGCCTTCACCAAAACCGGTGGTAACCTGGGCACTGACGGTTCCGTGGCCTATCTGTTTAGCAAGAAAGGGGTGATCTCTTTCGATGCGGGCGATGAAGATGCGATTATGGAAGCGGCGCTGGAAGCTGGTGCTGAAGATGTTGTGACCTTTGACGACGGCGCGATTGATGTCTACACCGCGTGGGAAGAGATGGGCGCTGTGCGTGACGCACTGGCTGCTATGGGTCTTAAAGCGGATAACGCGGAAGTGTCCATGATTCCATCAACCAAAGCGGACATGGATGCGGAAACCGCGCCAAAACTGCTGCGTCTGATCGACATGCTCGAAGACTGCGATGACGTGCAGGAAGTTTACCATAACGGTGAAATTTCTGATGAGGTTGCAGCGACTCTCTGATGAGAGCCTCTGAACCCCTTACAGGAGATGCGTGATGTCGATTATCCTCGGGATTGACCCCGGCTCACGCATCACCGGTTATGGCGTTATCCGCCAGGTCGGGCGTCAGTTAACCTATCTTGGCAGCGGGTGCATTCGCACCAAAGTGGATGATTTACCCTCGCGTCTTAAGTTGATTTACGCGGGCGTGTCGGAAATCATCACCCAGTTTCAGCCGGACTTCTTCGCCATCGAGCAGGTGTTTATGGCGAAAAATGCCGATTCAGCGCTGAAACTGGGCCAGGCGCGCGGCGTCGCGATTGTGGCGGCGGTCAACCAGGATTTACCCGTGTTCGAATATGCCGCGCGTCAGGTCAAACAGACCGTGGTAGGGACAGGCGGTGCGGATAAAAGTCAGGTACAGCACATGGTGCGTACCTTGCTTAAACTCCCGGCGAACCCGCAAGCGGATGCCGCGGATGCGCTGGCCATTGCGATAACGCACTGTCACGTGACCCAAAATTCCATGCAAATGAGTGAGTCTCGGCTCAGTCTGGCGCGAGGTCGGTTACGATAATCACAAATCAGGCTGGATAAACATCCAGCCTTTTTTTATGATGGCGGTAAATCTTTAGCCCTTAACGCAGGAGCGTCATGTGATTGGCAGACTCAGAGGCATTATTCTTGAAAAACAACCCCCGTTAGTCCTGCTTGAAACAGGAGGCGTGGGGTACGAAGTCCATATGCCGATGACCTGTTTCTATGAACTTCCGGACGCGGGCAAAGAAGCCATCATCTTCACCCAATTTGTGGTGCGTGAAGATGCGCAGCTGCTGTATGGTTTCAACAATAAGCAGGAACGCATGCTGTTCCGTGAGCTGATTAAAACCAACGGCGTGGGGCCGAAGCTGGCGCTGGCGATTTTGTCCGGCATGTCTGCGCACCAGTTTGTAAATGCCGTTGAGCGTGAAGATCCCGCCGCATTGATCAAATTGCCAGGCATTGGCAAAAAAACCGCCGAGCGACTGATTGTCGAAATGAAAGACCGCTTCAAGGGTCTGCATGGCGATCTGTTTACGCCTGCCGCCGATCTGGTATTGACGTCACCGAACGGCCCAACGTCAGATGACGCTGAGCAAGAGGCGGTGGCTGCGCTGGTGGCGCTGGGCTATAAGCCTCAGGAAGCCAGCCGTATGGTGAGTAAAATCGCTAAACCCGACGCTAATAGTGAAACCCTGATTCGTGAAGCGCTCCGCGCTGCATTGTGAGGTAAAGGATGATTGAAGCAGACCGCCTGATATCGGCAGCCAGCAACCAGCCGGAAGATGTGGTGGATCGTGCCATCCGCCCTAAGCTTCTGGAGGAGTACATTGGTCAGCCGCAGGTACGCTCGCAAATGGAAATCTTTATCCAGGCGGCGAAGCTTCGCGGTGAAGCGCTCGATCATCTGCTGATTTTTGGTCCGCCGGGGCTGGGGAAAACCACGTTAGCGAATATTGTGGCTAACGAGATGGGCGTTAATTTGCGTACCACGTCAGGGCCGGTGTTGGAAAAGGCAGGGGACCTGGCGGCGATGCTCACCAACCTCGAGCCGCACGACGTTTTATTTATCGATGAAATCCACCGCCTCTCGCCTGTGGTCGAAGAGGTGCTGTATCCGGCGATGGAAGACTATCAGCTGGATATTATGATCGGTGAAGGCCCTGCGGCGCGCTCCATCAAAATCGACCTGCCGCCGTTTACCCTCATCGGCGCGACGACGCGTGCAGGGTCATTGACCTCACCGCTTCGCGATCGTTTCGGTATTGTGCAACGTCTTGAATTTTATCAGGTACCCGATCTGCAATATATCGTGGGCCGCAGCGCCCGATTTATGGGGCTGGAGCTCAGCGATGATGGCGCATTCGAAGTGGCTAAACGCTCACGCGGTACGCCACGTATCGCCAACCGTCTGCTGCGTCGTGTGCGCGATTTTGCCGAAGTGAAACACGACGGGACGATCTCCCTGGACGTCGCAGCTCAGGCGCTGGATATGCTTAACGTTGACGCCGAAGGTTTTGACTATATGGACCGCAAGCTGCTGCTGGCGATTCTGGATAAATTCTTTGGCGGGCCGGTCGGGCTGGATAACCTTGCGGCGGCGATCGGTGAAGAGCGTGAAACGATTGAGGACGTTCTGGAACCCTATCTGATTCAGCAGGGATTTTTGCAGCGCACCCCGCGTGGACGTATGGCGACGGTGCGTGCGTGGAATCACTTTGGCATCACCCCTCCGGAAATGCCTTAAGGCGCTTTACCCTCTCCGGTGGGAGAGGGTACTCACGTCAACTCGCGGGCTTTTTCATCATGCTGAAGATAAACATCAGCGCGGCACAGAGCACGACCGACGGGCCTGCAGGTGTGTCGTAAAAAGCAGAGAACGTTAAGCCCCCCGTGACTGCAATCATGCCGATTACCACGGCGACTCCCGCCATTTGCTCAGGTGTGCGAGCAAAACGACGCGCCGTCGCCGCCGGAATAATCAGCAACGATGTGATGATAAGCGCACCGACAAATTTCATCGCGACGCCAATCGTCAGGGCGGTCACCAGCATCAGCAACAGCTTCACACGCTGAAGCTTAACGCCATCGACAAAGGCTAAATCTTCACTGACGGTCATGGCGAGCAAATTGCGCCACTGCCACAGCAAAATCCCCAGCACAATCACAACGCCAATGGCGATAGAGATGAGATCTTCTGGCGTCACCGCCAGCAAATCGCCAAACAGATACGCCATCAAGTCGACGCGAATGTTCGACATCAGGCTCACCACCACCAGGCCAAGAGACAATGCGCTGTGCGCCATGATGCCCAACAGGGTATCGACGGCGAGATGAGGGCGTTTTTCGAGCCACACCAGGCCGGCGGCCAGCATCAGCGTGACGGCAATGACTGCATAGAAGGGATTCACATCCAACAGTAAGCCAAATGCCACGCCTAACAGCGAAGCATGTGCCAGCGTATCGCCGAAGTAGGACATTCGACGCCAGACGACAAAAGATCCCAGCGGACCCGCCGCGCAGGCGAGCATAATCCCGGCAAGCCAGCCGGGTAATAACAGTTCAATCATGAGTGTCCATTTCCCCGACGCAGGACAATCCGTCCCTGTAAATCATGGCGATGATTATGGTTGTGGCGATAAATCCCAAGCTGTTCGGCACCGCGAGAGCCAAACATCGAAATGAATTCTGGATGCATGGAGACGACTTCAGGTGTACCCGAACAGCAGATGTGATGATTCAGGCACAGGACTTCGTCGGTTTTCGCCATCACCAAATGCAGATCGTGCGAAACCATCAGCACGGCGCAATCCAGCTCGCGACGGAGTTGGTCAATTAAGTCGTACAGTGCAACCTGACCGTTAACATCCACGCCCTGAGTCGGTTCATCGAGCACCAGAAGCTGGGGGCGGCTCAGTAACGCTCGCGCCAGCAATACGCGCTGCGTCTCGCCACCCGACAGTTTCTGCAATGGGGCTTCAATCAGGTGGCCCGCCTGCACACGCTTTAACGCAGGGAGAATATCGGCTTTACGGGTACCGGGACGCAGCCGCAGAAAACGACTTACGGTCAGCGGCAGGGTAGAGTCCAGGTGCAATTTTTGCGGGACGTAGCCAATTCGCAGTTTTTCGTCGCGCTTGATGACACCGGCATCAGGTGCTACCAGACCAAGAACTACGCGAACCAGCGTCGATTTACCTGCACCATTGGGGCCGAGTAACGTCAATATTTTGCCCGGTTTCAGATTCAGGGACACGTCAGAAAGGACGCGGCGCTGACCGAATGAGACCGAGATATTTTCGAGAGAAACTAAATTCATCATGTCAATTTAAGCTTGCAGAAGTCATCGAATGTTATAATATCACATCCAACTCATTCATTACGATCATAAGTTGCATTATGTTACATAAAAATACGCTTCTTTTCGCAGCATTATCCGCTGCCCTTTGGGGTAGCGCAGCACAAGATGTTAACGCCGCCGTTGTCGCTTCGCTTAAGCCGCTGGGATTTATCGCCTCTGCCATCGCCGATGGCGTCACTGAAACGCAGGTATTGCTGCCTGACGGTGCTTCAGAACATGACTATTCACTGCGTCCATCTGATGCAAAACGCTTACAGAACGCGGACTTAGTGGTGTGGATTGGTCCGGAGATGGAAGCCTTCATGCAGAAATCCGCGAGCCAGACACCTGAGCAGAAAAAGGTCACTATCGCTGAACTTGCCGGTGTGAAACCGCTGCTCATGAAAGGGGCAGATGACGACGATCATGATGAAGGGCACAACCATGGTGAAGGTGAAAAAGGTGACGACCATCACCATCATGGGGAGTACAACATGCATCTTTGGCTTTCTCCAGAGATAGCGCGGCTCTCAGCGGTTGCAATCCACGATAAATTAGTGGAACTTATGCCGCAAAGTCGAGCCAAACTAGACGCCAACCTGAAAGATTTTGAGGCAAAATTAGCCGCAACCGATAAGCAGGTAGGTAACGAGCTCGCACCGTTGAAAGGAAAAGGGTATTTCGTTTTTCATGATGCTTATGGCTACTATGAAAAACACTACGGTCTGACCCCGCTGGGGCATTTCACCGTCAACCCGGAAATTCAACCTGGTGCGCAGCGTTTACATGAAATAAGAACACAGTTGGTTGAGCAAAAAGCGACATGCGTTTTTGCTGAGCCACAGTTCAGGCCAGCGGTCGTTGAAGCCGTGGCCCGGGGGACTTCCGTGCACATGGGAACCCTGGACCCGCTTGGAACCAATATTACGTTGAGTAAAACGAGCTACTCGCAGTTTCTCAGCCAATTGGCGAACCAGTATTCAAGCTGCCTGAAAGGAGATTAACGAGGAAGTGAATACGTGCAACAGATAGCCCGCTCTGTCGCCCTGGCATTTAACAATCTGCCTAGACCCCACCGCGTCATGCTGGGGTCTCTTACAGTTCTCACTTTAGCGGTCGCCGTCTGGCGGCCCTATGTGTACCACCCGCATTCAGCCCCTATCGTTAAAACCATCGAGCTGGAAAAGAGTGAAATCCGCTCGTTGTTACCTGAAGCCAGCGAGCCCATCGATCAGGCTCCGCAGGAAGATGAAGCGATCCCTCAGGATGAGCTGGATGACAAAACCGCAAATGAAGCCGGTATCCATGAATACGTCGTGTCGACAGGGGATACACTCAGCAGCGTATTGAATCAGTACGGCATTGAGATGGGCGATATCAGCCAGCTTGCTGCCTCAGATAAAGAATTACGCAACCTAAAAATTGGTCAGCAGCTCTCCTGGACCCTGACTAACGACGGCGATTTACAGCGCCTGACCTGGGAAGTCTCCCGGCGCGAAACCCGTACCTACGATCGTGCTGGAAACGGTTTCAAGATGACCAGCGAAATGCAGCAGGGCGACTGGGTTAATAACGTGTTGAAAGGCACCGTTGGCGGCAGTTTTGTGGCCAGCGCCCGTGACGCCGGTTTAACCAGCGGTGAAATCAGCTCCGTCATCAAAGCGATGCAGTGGCAAATGGATTTCCGCAAACTGAAAAAAGGCGACGAGTTTTCTATTTTGATGTCCCGCGAAATGCTGGACGGCAAGCGCGAGCAGAGTCAACTGATGGGCGTGCGTTTACGCTCTGAGGGTAAAGATTATTATGCGATTCGCGCAGAAGACGGCAAGTTCTACGACCGTAACGGGACTGGACTTGCTAAAGGATTCCTGCGTTTCCCAACGTCGAAGCAATTCCGAATTTCCTCCAACTTTAATCCACGCCGTCTGAACCCGGTGACGGGACGCGTCGCGCCACACCGTGGTGTTGACTTCGCGATGCCGCAAGGTACGCCAGTGCTCTCGGTGGGTGATGGTGAAGTAGTGATTGCTAAACGCAGCGGCGCGGCAGGGTATTACGTTGCCGTTCGTCACGGTCGCACCTACACCACCCGCTACATGCACCTGCGTAAACTGCTGGTTCAGCCGGGTCAGAAGGTGAAACGTGGCGACCGCATTGCGCTTTCCGGCAATACCGGACGCTCAACGGGGCCACATCTGCACTATGAAGTGTGGATTAACCAGCAGGCGGTTAACCCGTTGACGGCTAAATTGCCGCGTACCGAAGGGCTGACAGGTAAAGATCGCAGCGATTACCTGGCACAGGTGAAAGAAGTGATGCCGCAACTGCGTTTCGACTAGTTTTATCGCGTTTTGAAAAGCCGGTGCGAACATGCGCCGGCTTTTTCTTTTGTGCCTTTGAGCCTCCCTCGCTAAACTACCTCATTATTATTTTGTGCGTCACCAGACCCTGGAACCAGCAATGGAAACCCAAAAAAACAATATTGAATACATTCCCGAGTTTGAGAAATCCTTTCGCCATCCGCGCCACTGGGGGGCCTGGCTTGGTGTCTACGCCTTTGCTGGCATCGCCTTACTTCCCGCCGCTGTGCGCGATCCTGTGCTGGGTAAAATAGGTTTGCTTGCCGGTCGATTGGGAAAAAGCGCCCGTCGCCGCGCACAGATTAACCTGTACTACTGTTTCCCGGAAAAAACCGACGCCGAACGCGAAGCGATTATTGATGTCATGTTCACCACTGCGCCGCAGGCGATGGCGATGATGGGGGAACTGGCGTTACGCGGGCCCGAAAAAGTGATCAATCGCGTCGACTGGAAAGGGCTGGAAATCATCGAGGAGATGCGTCGCAACGATGAGAAGGTGATTTTTCTGGTGCCGCACGGCTGGGCGGTGGATATTCCCGCGATGCTAATGGCGTCGCAGGGCCAGAAGATGGCGGCGATGTTCCATAACCAGGGCAACAAGATTTTCGATTACGTGTGGAATACAGTACGCCGCCGCTTTGGTGGGCGTTTGCATGCGCGTAACGATGGGATTAAACCCTTTATCAAATCTGTTCGTCAGGGATATTGGGGCTACTATTTGCCGGACCAGGATCATGGGGCTGAGCACAGCGAATTTGTTGATTTCTTTGCCACCTATAAAGCCACGCTGCCCGCGATAGGCCGCTTAATGAAAGTGTGTGGTGCCCGCGTCATACCTCTCTTCCCGGTCTACGATGGGAAAACGCATCGACTGACCATTGAAGTCCGCCCGCCGATGGATGATTTGCTCACCGCAGACGATCATACGATTGCGCGTCGCATGAATGAAGAGGTCGAAATTCTGGTGGGGCCGCATCTGGGGCAGTACACCTGGATACTCAAACTTCTGAAAACGCGTAAGCCAGGCGAAAAAGAGCCTTACAAACGCAAAGAGTTATACCCGAAGAAATAAAAAATCCCCCGGAAACGGGGGATTTTTTTATGCGCGACAGCTAACGCATTTACTCGACGGTCATGACACGCGTCGTGTTTGTTGAGCCAATGGTGCTCATTACGTCGCCCTGGGTGACGATAACGATATCGCCAGACACCAGATAGCCTTTGTCTCGCAGCAAGTTAACGGCATCGTTAGCAGCCGCAACGCCATCACTGGTGCTGTCGAAGTACACCGGCGTGACGCCACGGTACAGCGTCGTCAGGTTCAGCGTGCGCTCGTGGCGGGACATGGCGAAGATAGGCAGACCAGAGCTGATACGTGACGTCATGAGTGCCGTACGGCCTGATTCCGTCATAGTAATGATGGCGGTTACGCCTTTCAGATGGTTTGCCGCGTACATGGCGGACATGGAAATCGCTTCTTCCACATTGTCGAACTGAATATCCAGGCGGTGCTTAGACACGTTAATGCTTGGGATCTTCTCAGCGCCCAGGCACACACGCGCCATGGCAGCAACGGTTTCAGCAGGATATTGACCCGCTGCGGTTTCCGCCGACAGCATCACGGCATCGGTCCCATCCAGCACGGCGTTTGCCACGTCCATCACTTCTGCACGCGTTGGCATTGGATTGGTAATCATTGACTCCATCATCTGAGTCGCGGTGATCACCGAGCGGTTCAGCTGACGCGCACGGCGAATCAGCGCTTTCTGGATCCCAACCAGTTCCGGATCGCCAATTTCAACACCCAGATCGCCACGCGCCACCATCACTACGTCGGAGGCCAGAATCACATCATCCATTGCGTCCTGGCTGCACACGGCTTCTGCACGTTCGACTTTCGCGACAATTTTGGCATCGCAGCCAGCATCGCGCGCCAGACGGCGTGCATAATTCAGGTCCTCGCCGCAGCGCGGGAAGGAGACGGCCAGATAGTCGACGCCGATTTGCGCGGCGGTGATGATGTCGGCTTTATCTTTCTCAGTCAGCGCTTCTGCGGACAGGCCGCCGCCCAGTTTATTGATGCCTTTGTTGTTTGACAGTGGGCCGCCCACCGTGACTTCGGTGAACACTTTCATGCCCTGAACTTCCAGCACTTTCAGCTGTACGCGACCATCATCAAGCAGCAGGATATCGCCCGGCACAACGTCAGCGGGGAGACCTTTATAGTCAATGCCGACTCTCTCTTTGTCGCCTTCACCTTTACCCAGGTTGGCATCCAGGAGGAACTTGTCGCCGATATTGAGGAAAACTTTGCCTTCTTTAAATGTCGACACGCGGATCTTCGGACCCTGCAGGTCACCGAGGATAGCCACGTGACGCCCCAGTTTAGCCGCGATCTCACGGACTTTGTCTGCACGTAATTTGTGGTCTTCTGGTGTACCGTGAGAGAAGTTCATGCGTACCACGTTGGCGCCTGCGGCAATAATTTTCTCGAGGTTATTATCGCGGTCAGTAGCCGGACCTAAGGTGGTAACGATCTTGGTTCTGCGAAGCCTTCTGGACATGTAATACTCCGTTGACTGAAACAACTTTGGTGTTGCGTGAACATTGATTCGGCGCTGTGTAGAAACTTACCGAATACCGAAAAAAGTAACAACCTTATAACATCATTTAGGGTACATCGCCCTTAATGAGCAACTCTTTATCAAAACGCGATTCCTTAAGCGCTTCTTTGACCCGCTTCAAGTTATCTCGGAATTTTGCCCCACGACGCAGCGTAAAACCGGTTGCCAGCACGTCAATGACGGTTAATTGCGCCAGTCTGGACACCATCGGCATGTAGACGTCCGTATCTTCCGGTACGTCGAGCGTAATGGCTAGGGTCGCTTCTCGTGCCAGTGGGGTGCCAGCTGTGGTGATTGCGATGACCATGGCATCGTTTTCACGCGCTAACTGCGCCAGTTCTACCAGACTTTTGGTCCGCCCGGTGTGCGAGATAAGCACGACCACGTCATCCTCATCACAATTCATACAGCTCATGCGTTGCAGGACGATGTCATCAGAATAGATAACCGGCACGTTAAAACGGAAAAATTTGTTCATCGCATCATGCGCGACTGCGGCCGATGAGCCAAGGCCAAAGAAGGCAATCTTTTTCGCCTGGGTCAGCAAATCCACGGCGCGATTGACTGAGGCTCTGTCCAGCGACTGGCGGACGTGATCCAGCGTCGCCATCGCCGATTCAAAAATTTTACCGGTGTAGGCTTCGACGCTGTCATCTTCATCGACATTGCGATTTACATAAGGCGTGCCGTTTGCCAGACTTTGCGCCAGATGCAGTTTAAAATCAGGAAAACCGCGTGTCTCCAGACTGCGGCAAAACCGGTTTACGGTGGGTTCGCTCACACCGGATTCTTGTGCCAGCGTGGCGATGCTTGAATGAATGGCCTGAGCAGGGGAGGCGAGAATAACTTCAGCCACTTTCCGCTCGGATTTGCTAAGGTGTTCCAGTTGAAACTGGATTTTTTCCAGCATGTTCATTATGACAAGGCGCTCACGTGTGGAAGCGATTTCATTAATAGAAGAAATCGTGATTCTAATGAGGAAGAATATACCCCTCTAGCCTGGCCGAGGGCTAATTAACGACATCAAAAGTTGTTGTATTTTTTCATTACTTGATCGCTGTCGAGTTTTGGCAAAATCAGGTCGAACAAAGATTCAACGGTTTCATCCTTATTCCCCTAACTGAAACGCATAATGAGCGAAAAAACGCGTTATCGCACGTGAGGATAAGCGCAAATGGTTTCGGGAATGACGTAAAAGCAGTACAGTGCGTTGTAATAAAATTACAACGATATCCTGGCATAAGCACCAGGGAATCCAACTGAGGAGAATGACATGGCGGTAACGCAAACAGCCCAGGCATGTGACCTGGTCATTTTCGGCGCGAAAGGCGATCTTGCACGTCGTAAATTGCTGCCTTCCCTGTATCAACTGGAAAAAGCAGGCCAGATTCACCCGGATACCCGCATCCTGGGCGTGGGTCGCGCTGACTGGGACAAAGACGCTTACACCAAAGTGGTGCGCGAAGCGATCGAGACTTTCATGAAAGAGAAAATTGATGAAAGTTTATGGGATACGCTGAGCGGTCGTCTTGATTTCTGCAACCTGGATGTCAACGATACCACCGCGTTCGGACGCCTCGGTAAGATGCTTGACCAGGAAAATCGCGTAACGATTAACTATTTTGCCATGCCGCCAAGTACGTTTGGTGCGATCTGCAAAGGCCTGGGTGAAGCGAAACTCAACGCAAAACCAGCGCGTGTGGTGATGGAAAAACCGCTGGGAACCTCGCTGGCGACGTCACGCGAAATCAACGATCAGGTGGGCGAATATTTCGAAGAGTGTCAGGTCTATCGTATCGACCACTATCTCGGCAAAGAGACGGTACTGAACCTGCTGGCGCTGCGTTTTGCAAACTCCCTGTTTGCCAATAACTGGGATAACCGCACTATCGATCACGTCGAAATCACCGTGGCCGAGGAAGTGGGCATTGAAGGCCGTTGGGGCTATTTCGACCAGGCCGGTCAGATGCGCGACATGATCCAGAACCACCTTCTGCAAATTCTGTGCATGATTGCGATGTCTCCACCGTCTGACCTTTCAGCGGATAACATCCGTGATGAGAAGGTGAAAGTGCTGAAGTCGCTGCGCCGTATCGATCGCTCGAACGTGCGTGAGAAGACCGTTCGTGGGCAGTACACCGCTGGCTTTGCGCAGGGTAAAAAAGTACCGGGCTATCTGGAAGAAGAGGGCGCGAATAAGTCCAGCAACACTGAGACCTTTGTCGCTATCCGCGTGGATATCGATAACTGGCGCTGGGCGGGTGTCCCGTTCTATCTGCGCACCGGGAAACGCCTGCCGACGAAATGTTCCGAAGTGGTGGTGTATTTCAAAAATCCAGAGCTGAATTTGTTCAAAGAGTCCTGGCAAGAACTGCCGCAGAACAAGCTGACCATCCGCTTGCAGCCTGACGAAGGTGTCGATATTCAGGTTCTGAACAAAGTGCCGGGGCTGGATCACAAGCACAACCTGCAGACCACCAAGTTGGATCTGAGTTACTCCGAAACCTTCAACGAAACGCACCTTGCCGATGCTTACGAGCGTCTGCTGCTGGAAACCATGCGCGGTATTCAGGCGCTGTTTGTGCGTCGCGATGAAGTTGAAGAGGCATGGAAATGGGTCGACTCCATTACGGAAGCGTGGGCCGCCGATCAGGATGCGCCTAAACCGTATCAGGCGGGCACCTGGGGACCCGTGGCATCTGTCGCGATGATCACCCGTGACGGCCGCTCCTGGAACGAGTTTGAGTAATTCTGGCGGATAATCCTAAGGGGTTATTTTACCGGTAACATGATCTAACACAGATTGTGGCACAATTTTTAAGCATTTAAGCTCCGTGTGGATTCACCCACGGAGCTTTTTTTATTACACTAGCCTCAGTGATTTTGCCCCTGAGCTCCTGACCACAAGCGTTTCAGCCTTGTTAATACATGCGCATCACCTTGTTAACCATGAGCACGGACAGATAAATTTGAGGAGCCCTTTATGAATCCAGTAATGTTACGGGTAACACAGCGTATTATCGAACGCTCGGAAAAGACACGTTCTGCCTATCTCGCCCGCATCCAGCAGGCCAAAACCGACACGGTACATCGCTCCCAACTGGCCTGCGGTAATCTGGCCCACGGGTTTGCTGCCTGTCAGCCAGAAGATAAAGCGTCGCTGAAAAGCATGCTCCGTAACAATATTGCGATTATCACCTCTTACAACGACATGCTGTCCGCGCATCAACCCTACGAACACTATCCGGAGATCATCCGTAAAGCGCTGCACAGCGCCAACGCAGTCGGGCAAGTCGCAGGCGGCGTTCCGGCCATGTGCGACGGTGTCACGCAGGGGCAGGACGGCATGGAGCTGTCACTGCTGAGCCGCGAAATCATTGCCATGTCAGCAGCGGTCGGTTTGTCGCACAACATGTTCGATGGCGCGTTATACCTGGGCGTCTGCGATAAAATCGTCCCGGGTCTGGCGATGGCCGCGCTCTCATTCGGCCATTTACCGGCTATTTTCGTGCCGTCTGGCCCGATGGCGAGCGGCCTGCCGAACAAAGAAAAGGTGCGTATTCGTCAGCTTTATGCCGAGGGCAAAGCCGATCGTATTGCCCTGCTTGAAGCAGAAGCGGCCTCTTATCACGCACCGGGCACCTGTACCTTCTACGGCACGGCCAACACCAATCAGATGGTCGTGGAATTTATGGGTATGCAGTTGCCGGGTTCATCGTTCATTCAACCGGATGCCCCGCTGCGCCAGGCGCTGACTGAAGCGGCAGCGCGTCAGGTCACGCGCTTGACCGGCAACGGAAACGAGTGGATGCCGCTTGGCAAAATGGTTGACGAAAAAGTGGTGGTGAACGGTATTGTCGCGTTGCTGGCGACGGGCGGGTCAACGAACCACACCATGCATTTGGTGGCGATGGCGCGCGCGGCAGGCATTCTGATTAACTGGGATGACTTCTCTGAGCTTTCCGATGTGGTTCCGCTGATGGCGCGTCTCTATCCGAACGGCCCGGCAGACATCAACCACTTCCAGGCGGCAGGTGGCGTACCGGTTCTGATCCGCGAGTTGCTGAAAGGCGGTCTGCTGCACGAAGACGTTAACACCGTTGCGGGCTTTGGCCTGCAGCGCTACACCATGGAACCATGGCTGAATAACGGCGAACTGGACTGGCGCGACGGTGCGCGTGAGCCTCTCGATGAAGCCGTTATCGCGACGTTTGATAAACCCTTCTCCCGCCATGGCGGCACCAAAGTATTGAGCGGAAATCTTGGTCGCGCGGTCATGAAGACGTCTGCGGTGCCGGTTGAAAACCAGGTGGTAGAAGCGCCGGCCGTTATTTTTGAAAGCCAGCACGATGTTTTGCCTGCTTTCGAAGCGGGACTGTTAAACAAAGACTGCGTGGTGGTGGTGCGTCATCAGGGACCAAAAGCGAACGGCATGCCAGAATTACATAAACTTATGCCGCCACTTGGTGTATTATTGGACCGCTGTTTCAAAATTGCGTTGGTCACCGATGGACGACTCTCTGGCGCATCAGGTAAAGTGCCATCAGCGATTCACGTCACGCCCGAAGCCTATGATGGTGGATTGCTGGCGAAAGTCCGCGATGGCGACATCATCCGCGTGAATGGCCAGACAGGCGAATTGACCCTGCTGGTGGATGAAGCCGAACTTGAAGCCCGTAAGCCGCATATTCCTGACCTGAGCGCGTCGCGTGTGGGAACAGGGCGCGAAATGTTCAGTGCGCTGCGCGAGAAACTTTCCGGCGCTGAACAGGGTGCGACCTGTATTACGTTTTAAGACGACAAGAATTATCGATCTGGCGAGAGAAAAACACTGATGAAAAACTGGAAAACAAGTGCGGAAGCAATCCTGACAACCGGTCCTGTAGTGCCGGTTATCGTGGTGAATAAACTGGAGCACGCCGTTCCGATGGCGAAAGCACTGGTTGCAGGTGGGGTTCGTGTTCTGGAAGTGACGCTGCGTACGCCATGCGCAATGGATGCCATCCGTGCCATTGCGAAGGAAGTCCCTGATGCAATTATCGGTGCCGGTACCGTGCTGAATCCACAGCAGCTGGCTGAAGTGACTGAAGCAGGCGCGCAGTTTGCCATCAGCCCGGGCCTGACTGAGCCACTGCTGAAAGCGGCAACAGAAGGTTCTATCCCGTTGATTCCTGGGATCAGCACGGTTTCTGAACTGATGCTGGGTATGGACTACGGTCTTAAAGAGTTCAAATTCTTCCCGGCGGAAGCGAATGGCGGCACTAAAGCGCTGCAGGCGATTGCAGGCCCGTTCTCTCAGGTGCGTTTCTGCCCGACTGGCGGTATCTCTCCGGCAAACTACCGCGATTACCTGGCGCTGAAAAGCGTACTGTGTATCGGTGGTTCCTGGCTGGTTCCGGCGGATGCGCTGGAAGCGGGCGACTGGGAGCGCATTACCAAACTGGCGCGCGAAGCAGTCGAAGGCGCGAAGCAGTAAGACCATCAAAAACGGGCCAAACGGCCCGTTTTGTTTATCCTCTGACGATCACACTCGCACTGGCCTTTTTCGCTCTCGCAACAGCCTCTTCTACGCTGTCCGCTACTGCTAACGTCACGCCCAGACGACGCGAACCGTCAATTTCCGGCTTGCCAAACAAACGTACCTGCAGACCTGCACCCACGGCAGATTCCACGCGATCAAACATTACGTTTTGACTGGTGAGCTTTGGCAGGATCACGGCGGACGCGGCCGGACCGTACTGACGAATTCCGCCCACAGGCAACCCCAGGAATGCGCGCACGTGCAGCGCAAACTCTGATAAATCCTGAGAGATCAGCGTCACCATGCCGGTATCGTGCGGGCGAGGGGACACTTCGCTGAAAATGACGTCGTCGCCACACACAAACAGTTCCACTCCAAACAGGCCGAAACCGCCCAGTGCGATGACCACTTTGCGGGCGATCTCCTGCGCGCGCTCAAGCGCCAGAGCGCTCATTTGCTGCGGCTGCCAGGATTCACGGTAATCCCCGTCTTCCTGACGGTGTCCAATCGGGTCGCAGAAATGCACGCCATCAACTGCGCTTACCGTGAGCAGGGTGATTTCGAAATCAAACTTCACCACCCCCTCGACGATAACGCGTCCGGCGCCCGCACGGCCACCCTGTTGGGCGTAGTCCCAGGCTTTATCCAGTGTGCTTTCATCGCGAATAAAACTCTGCCCTTTACCCGAGGAACTCATTACCGGTTTAATGATGCACGGGTAACCAATCTCTTCTACAGCCTGCAGGAAATCGGCTTTACCGTCCGCGAAGCGGTAGCTTGACGTCGGGATTGCCAGCTCTTCCGCCGCAAGACGGCGTATGCCTTCACGGTTCATGGTCAGCTTCGCGGCGCGAGCGCAAGGCACAACGCGTTGGCCTTCCGCTTCCAGTGACAACAATGTGTCCGTCGCGATGGCTTCAATTTCCGGCACGACATAGTCAGGATTCTCGCGTTCGATCAGTGCGCGAAGGGCATCGCCATCCAGCATATTGATAACGTACGACCGATGCGCGACGTGCATGGCTGGGGCATCGGGATAACGATCGACGGCGATCACTTCGATGCCCAGACGCTGGCATTCAATGGCCACTTCTTTTCCCAGCTCGCCTGAACCTAACAGCATGACGCGCGTGGCTGCCGGACGCAGCGCAGTTCCTAAACAAGTCATAAAATCCCCCTGAAAAAGTTGCGCGCAGTATATACGAAAACGTTTGCGTATGTCTTCATCCGGGGAAGGTAATGATGCCTGGCGAGGAAATTTGCGCTTCTTTTGCACGGACAGACATTTCCTGACATCACCTCGCTTAGGCTGTGATCATTGTGAACGGATAAGTGGGGAAAAATATGTCAGGCTGGTTAAATCAATTGCAGTCGATGTTAGGTCAAAAGGCGTCATCATCCGGCGAGCAGGGGCTGAGCAAACTACTGGTACCGGGTGCGCTGGGTGGTCTGGCAGGTTTATTGGTGGCGAACAAATCCTCGCGAAAGCTGTTGGCCAAATATGGCACCGGCGCACTGTTAGCCGGTGGAGGCGCCATTGCCGGAACGGTGCTCTGGAATAAATACAAGGATAAAGTCCGAACGGCCCATCAGGGCGAACCCCAGTTTGGACAACACACGTCGCCAATCGATGTGCGTACCGAGCGGTTAATTCTGGCGCTGGTCTTTGCTGCTAAAAGCGACGGACACATCGACGACCAGGAGCGCTCCGCCATTGAGCAGCAGATGCAGGAAGCGGGCGTTGAAGAGCAGGGTAGAGCGTTAGTCGCTCAGGCGATTGAACAGCCGCTGGATCCCGTGCGTCTGGCGCAAAGTGTGAAAAACGAAGAGGAAGCGCTTGAGCTGTACTTCCTCAGCTGTGCGGCCATCGACATCGATCACTTTATGGAACGCAGCTATCTGAATGCGCTGGGTGACGCGCTCAAAATTCCGCATGATGTTCGCGAAGGCATCGAAAAGGATATTCAGGCGCAAAAACAGGCATTACCGGGGTAAATTTCGCCTGCGGCTGTCACGTTTCGCTTGCATCATGCGTGTGTTTTGCCACCCTTATAGGGTGTAAAACATAAAAGAAACACTGATATGCTGCCAAAAGCCCGACGTATTCCAAAAGCGCTCACCACTCACGGTGACACGCGCATCGATAATTACTACTGGCTGAGGGACGATTCGCGCTCGCAGCCAGAGGTTCTCGACTACCTTCACCAGGAAAATGACTATGGCCGACAGGTCATGGCTTCTCAGCAGGCATTGCAGGATGAACTGTTGGCGGAAATGGTCGCGCGCGAACCGCAGCGTGATGTCTCTGCGCCCTGGACCCGAAACGGTTACCGCTATCGTCACATCTACGAACCGGGCAACGAATACGCTATTTATCAACGCCAGTCGGTATTGAGCGCCGAGTGGGACGACTGGGAAATCCTGCTTGATGCCAATCAGCGCGCTGCGCACAGCGAATTCTATACCCTCGGCGGGATGGGCATTTCACCTGATAACACCATTATGGCGTTGGCGGAGGATTATCTTTCTCGGCGGCAATATGGGCTGCGATTCCGCAATCTGGAGACCGGGAACTGGTATCCAGAGATGCTGGATAACGTCTCGTCAGCCTTCGTCTGGGCAAATGATTCAGAAACGGTGTATTACGTCAAAAAACACGCGTCAACGTTGCTGCCTTATCAGGTGTGGCGCCATACGGTGGGTACTTCCTCGGATAGCGATGAGCTGGTGTATGAAGAAAAAGACGAGACGTTTTACGTCAGTCTGCATAAAACCACCTCTAAACACTATGTGATTATCTCGCTGGGCAGTGCGACCACCACGGAAGTGCTGCTGCTGGATGCTGAATTGCCCGATGCCCAGCCGCTCTGTTTCTTACCGCGCCGTAAAGACCATGAATACAGTCTCGATCACTTCCAGCACTCTTTCTATCTGCGCTCTAACCGCGAAGGTAAAAACTTTGGCCTGTACAAAACCAAAGTGCGTGATGAACGTAAATGGGAAGTGCTGATCCCGGCTCGCGATCATGTCATGCTGGAAGGGTTTACCCTGTTCACCGACTGGCTGGTGGTTGAAGAGCGCCAGCGCGGGCTGACCAGCATTCGTCAAATAAACCGCAAAACGCGCGACGTGGTCGGTATTGCCTTTGACGATCCGGCTTACGTGACGTGGATTGGTCACAATCCCGAACCGGAGTCTTCGCGGCTACGCTACGGCTATTCATCAATGACCACCCCGGACACGCTGTTCGAACTGGATATGGATACCGGACAACGTCGAGTGATCAAACAGGCGGAAGTCACCGGGTTTGACGCCAGCCATTACCGCAGTGAACACCTGTGGGTGACGGCTCGCGACGGCGTAGAAGTGCCGGTGTCTTTGGTGTATCACAAAGATCATTTCCGCAAAGGCAAAAATCCCCTGCTGGTTTACGGCTACGGCTCGTACGGATCCAGCATGGATGCGGATTTCAGTAGCAGCCGGCTGAGCCTGCTCGACCGGGGATTTGTGTATGCCATTGCGCACATCCGCGGCGGCGGCGAACTGGGGCAGCAGTGGTACGAAGACGGCAAGTTCCTGAAGAAGAAAAATACCTTTAACGACTATCTCGACGTTTGCGACGATCTTATCGCGAAAGGCTACGGCGATCCTGACCTGTGCTTTGGCATGGGCGGCAGCGCGGGCGGGATGCTCATGGGGACAGTGATCAACCTGCGTCCGGAACGATTTAAGGGCATTGTCGCGCAAGTGCCTTTTGTCGACGTGGTGACCACCATGCTGGATGAGTCGATCCCCTTAACCACCGGCGAGTTTGAGGAGTGGGGCAATCCGCAGGATGAAACCTATTATCGCTACATGAAGGAATACAGCCCGTACGATAACGTTGTGCCCAAAGCCTATCCTCATATGCTGGTGACGACGGGCCTGCATGATTCCCAGGTGCAATACTGGGAGCCGGCAAAATGGGTGGCGAAACTACGCGAAGTGAAAACGGACGATAACTTACTGCTGCTCTGCACGGATATGGATTCCGGGCACGGCGGTAAATCCGGCCGCTTTAAATCTTATGAAGGGGTGGCGTTGGAATATGCCTTTATCATTGGCCTTGCGCAGGGGGCTTTGCAAGGCCGTTCAGCCGATCAGGCTTCGTCCAGATAATGGCGCAGCGTCAGGCGCAGCTCCGGGCTCATGCGTTCGAGGTTGTTGTATAACCAGCGCAAATATCCCGGATCGCGCTCTGCCACTTCGGACACCGCTTTCCCACGATATTTACCGAAGGTAAAGGTCGTCAACAGCGCCGGGCGGCCGGTGATGGTCGCCATCTCATCCGGCGTCCATCCCGAGTTATTCATGATATCGATGAGCAATGCTGCCGTGATATAGCAATCATAGAGTGCGCGGTGATGATGAAGACCTTCCGGCGTTTTCACGCTCAGCTTGCGGGATTTATACAGCGCCATATTGCTGTATTTAATCCCCGGCCATAAGCGCCGCGCCAGCTTCATGGTGCAGATCCATTCCCCGGGCATTTCGGGCAATACACGGCGGTCAAAGCTCGCGTTATGCGCGACATACCATGTGCTGCCGTAGTAGTTCGGGATCACCTCTTCAATCCACGGTTTATCGGCCACCATCGATTCAGTGATGCGATGGATCGCCATCGCCTGAGGGCTGATAGGACGATCGGGACGAACCAGGTGGCTCATCGGGTTAACTATCTGTCCGTTGATGACGTCAACAGACGCGACCTCGACAATTCCGCCCTGCAGATCGCAGGTTTCGGTATCGATGACACGCAGCATGGCTCGCTCCTGGCCTTAAAACGTTTAGCGTAATGGAATGATATCACCTTGCCAACCCTGCTTACCCCAGGAACCCGTTAATAAGAGTTCGCCTTTATCCGCGCGAACAATTAATTGGCCGCTCGCATCCCACAGCGCGCTGTTCCCGTAGGCATTCGCCATCAGGACGGCAATAGCGTATTTATGGGCGAAACGCTGCAAACGGCTAATCGAGTCGCGGCATCGCGTTTCACCGATTGCCTGACTGCTGGTAAATAATGCGGCCAGCGGATCGACAGGAGGGAGTTCTGCTTTGTTCTCAACGATGAGCAGGTGCGGGTCGTCTGCGGAAAGGTACGCACCGCTGCCCTGTTGATAGCACAACGGTCTGGACATTTTAGGGGAAAACAGCGCCACGCCTTTCTGGCGAATCCCTTTACTGTTGAGCGTTACGCCGGCGATCACCGTAATGTTGTGTGTGTGAACGGCGCGAACGACAGGCGCCAAATCGTGCTCACTGGGCGGGGCGACCAATAGACCACTCTCATTAGCAGGGCCCGTCAATGAGAGTTCTGGAAAGACCAGTAAATGGCACTGTTGGCGGGCAGCTGCGTCGATAAAGCGCAGGTGGTGTTGAACGTGGGCGTCAATGCCCTGACGGCCTGGGGTGTACTGAGCGGCGGCAACATTCCATGGAGACATCGTGATTTCCTTATACACTTCGTCGCAGAGATTCGATAATACACCTGAATACTTCAGGGTTTTCTTATCCTGCCACAATCCCTGTAAGGAAATGTCACCAGATGAAGCGTTTACTTAACTTTAGGTTCGTAAGGTAAGCGCGACAGCGTCACGGAGGCGAGGCGATGCGCAATCAGTCGTTCGCGAAACCAGTCGCGCAGATGAGCGGGCTGTTCGCGCTCGACCACTTCGGCAATGACAGGCATGTTATAGCGCTCTTTAAATGCCACGCCTGCCGCCGCCAAATCGATATTGACTTTATCCATTTCGTCCTGAGGAAGGGTCGCCAGATTAATCTTCATTCTCTTCTCCTGTTTTTGCGGCGCCAACGTTACCGCGGTTACATGTCGTTGACAAGCCGCCGGAGGATGATCCTCGACTCAGATATTATACAGCGTTATCCTCTGTCATATAGACATAACCAAAAGGAATGATTGATATGGTATTTACCGCATCCCGCGCGGCTTGCGCACTGACCTTTGTACTTGCCATTGTGACGGCTCCCGCAGCGCTGGCGCACGCGCATCTGAAACATCAATATCCCGCTGCTGACGCGGAAGTCGTCGCCGCGCCGCAGGCGCTCACGCTGAATTTTTCGGAAGGTATTGAACCAAAATTTAGCGGCATTTCGATCACGGGTGATAAGCAGCAAATCATTAAGGTCGGAACGGTGAAACGGGCTGAAAATGATAAAACTCAGCTCATCGCCCCGCTTGAGCAAGCATTAACCCCGGGGACCTATCAGGTGGATTGGCATGTAGTGTCCGTTGACGGTCACAAAACCAAAGGCAGTTATCACTTCAGCGTGAAATAACATGCTGGCATTCAGCTACGTCGCCCTGCGCTTTGTGCACTTCGCCGCGCTAATGCTGATTTTCGGTAACGCGTTGTATTGCGCGTGGCTGGCGCCTTCCTCGTTGCAGCGTCTGATGACGCGTCGCTTTCAGCGGCAGCAAAAAATCGCTGCCATCGCGAGTCTTGTGTCAGCGGTGCTGATGCTGGCGACGCAGGGCGGCTTAATGGGCGATGGCTGGGCTGACGTTTTCCGTCCTGAAGTTTGGATGGCGGTTGCCAGTACCCAGTTTGGCAGCGTCTGGCTGTGGCAGATTGTTTTTGCCGTGCTGACCGCATGTGCGGCGTGGATTGCCCCAATCAAAAGTGCGCGGCTGTTATTATTGCTGGCAGCCGGTCAGTTCGTGCTTCTGGCGGGTGTCGGACATGCGGCGATGCATGACGGCGCAGAGGGCGTTTTACAACGCGTCAATCATGCAATTCATCTGCTTTGTGCAGCAATGTGGGTGGGCGCGCTGCTGCCGCTCATTTTTTGTTTGCGTCTGGCTAAGGGGCGCTGGCGCAATCCGGCCATTTATACCATGATGCGTTTTTCCCGGATGGGTCACTACGCGGTGGCGGGTGTGATTTTATCCGGTATCGTTAACATGCTGTTGATCCTCGGAATAACCCTGCCATGGCGCACGGAATATGGGCAGATGCTTTTGTTCAAATGTGCGCTGGTGGCGCTAATGGTAGCCATTGCGCTGGTGAATCGGTATGTTCTGGTGCCACGATTCCGCCCTGATGCCGGGCGTGAGCAACAATTTTTTATCTGGATGACACAGGCTGAGGTTGTATTAGGGGCGCTGGTGCTGGCAGTAGTCAGTCTTTTCGCCACCTGGGAGCCTTTCTGACAAGGTTTAACGTTATGAAAAAAACAGTGCTTTCACTTTTATTGCTGGCATGTGCCAGTTCCGCGTTTGCTGCCCCACAGGTGATTACCGTGAGTCGCTTCGAAGTGGGTAAAGAAAAATGGGCTTTCAATCGGGAAGAGGTCATGCTCACCTGCCGTCCAGGCCATGCCCTGTACGCGATTAACCCCAGCACGCTGGTGCAATATCCACTGAACGATGTGGCAGAAAAGCAGGTAGCCAGCGGTCAAAGCAAGGGACAACCGATCGGCGTTATTCAGATTGATGACCCGGCAAACCCGAGCCAGAAGATGAGTCTTGCGCCCTTTATCGAGCGCGCCGATACGCTCTGTTAGACCACGCGTTTCCAATAAAAAACCGCAGGCTTCTTTCGAAAGCGTTGCGGTTTTTTTGTTTTGGGATGATCTAACGCTTTTTTTCTGACCACTTTAGTCGCGGACTGGAAAACCTGGCGTCGTCATCTATTCTTAGAGTGTCAGGCGTAGTTAGCCTGCATTAATGCCAACTTTTAGCGCACGGCTCTATCCCAAGAGCCATTTCCCTGGACCGAATACAGGAATCGTATTCGGTCTCTTTTTATCTATTTGTTTCTTAATGGGTTTTTCGGCCTAAACACGAATTCCCCCGAAAATTACTCGAACAATCCATATTCTGTCTAAACCATAACATACTCTGCACCGCGTGCGTCCAGGTATTTTTTAGTCATTGTTAAATTTTTGTGGCCAAGTAAACGCTGAGCAAATTCCTCTCCGCGCTCCTTTTCATAGAGCCGACTCGCCAGGCTCCTGATCTCATGGTAGGGCGGTGGATTAGGTCCGAAATTTAATGTCGTCGCATCCCTCACTTCCGAAAATGCCTGGGTCAATCCGTCAGGGGTTAAAGGTCCCGGTTTTCTGCCGCCGCGCCTGACCGGCGAGAAAAGCAGAAAATCGGATGGGTTATTGATCCGACAGCGCTCGATCACCTCACTTAACACCAGCCCTACAGCTTCCAGTTTCAAGTCCAATGGCAATGCCAACTTATGCCCCGTTTTCTCCTGCGTAACGAACAACCTGCCTTCTTTCACGTCACTGAACCTGAAAAGGGAAATATCCTCTCGGCGCTGCCCAGTGACCAGGGCTAGATCGCAAGCGTTCGGTAACCATTCCGAATGCGAAGCAGCTGCCGCTCGAATAACCAGAAAATGCTCCAGTAACAAACGCTCCCTTTTAACCTTGGGCGTCGGCGTTCGTGTCGGCTCGGCCGGGTTCCTCTCTATATGTCCTTCGACAATAGCCTCTCTGAAAATATCCAGCAAAACCGACCGCAAGCCGGCGGCCATACTTTTCTTGTCACAGAGGATATAGGTCTCCAGAAAAGTAGATATGTCCTTCGTGCTGACTGATGAAAGGGGCATCTTGCCGAATTCATCATTAATGGTGGAAATCTGGTTGCGCCTGACCTTCATCGTGTTTGGCTTTAACTCTCTTCTTTCCAGTATCACTTCATACCGTTCAAGCCACGCCTTGACCGTAAAGGTTGGTACATCCTTTATGCGGTCGAGTAGCGCTGAATGGAGGTAATTCTGGTCAATGTAGTTATTGGCCTCGATGGCCTGGGAGATGGCGTCTTTTCTGTCGATCCGGCCAAGAGATATTTCCTGGCCGGTTGTCGGATTACGCCAGCTATAGAGCCTGTCTCTTTTACGATAGGTCAGGTTACGGGGCAGGTTAGCGTCGTAACGAACTGGCCTTTTCGCCATTAGTCAGTCTCTCCAGTAGCGTGCCGCCAGCAGGCAGCGTCATGTGTTTTGCTTTGGCGCGCAGGTTCTTTTTACTCGGATCCACATAGATGGCTTCAGGATGAACCTTGTATTCCTTTCCGTGAAGTTCCGGCGCGGGGTATATCCGACCTTCTCGTGTCCAGCGGCGCAGCGTTGATAGCGAGGGTGGGGTCTCATACTTTTCTTGAGCCCATTCCTGCAAGTTGAGAAGCTTGGCCATATTACCTCCGGCTTCCGACAACTGATTATATAGTTGTCGGAGATTTGTCATTGAAATATTGGTATCAGGAAACCTGCCCGGGCAGAGAGCGGAGACGGCGCATGCCGGTCATTGCAGTGGCCACGTAGCTCGCCTTCCGGTTCACCACCTCCACCCAGACCTTCACGCCTTCAACCCTGACCGTATATGTCTCTTTCATCTTGCTGCGCCCGTAGTCGCCGTAGCGTTGCTGGTGGGCGGCGAGTGCGATGTCACATGCCTGGCGAGCTAAAGGGGATTGCTTACTGCCTCGATTGATCAGTCGCATGTTGTCTCCTTAAGGGGAGGGTTGCCCCTCCCAGTCTCGTTAGGCCACGTATTCCGGTTTCATATCCGCCAGGGTGATGCTGAACTGATCGTGCAGCTCATCTCCCATGTGCCGCTTTGACGATGCCAGCATGCGTTCGGCTTCCGCGAACCGCTCGGCGGCATCCGGCTCATCGGGCTGGGGCAGGGAGTTGATCGCTGCCTCCACCTTGTTGCGAGCATCTACAAGGTAGTAACGCTTCACCGCTTTGTTTTTCAGCTCGGTGAAGAGTGCGGATCCAAGCGTCGCTTTCGCTGTTTCGATGTCGGCACGCAGCGCTTTGGCGCTATCCACATCCTGAGCGGCCTCAATGCGGTCGCGGAAATCCTTTGCCAGAGTGTCGATATTTACAGATGGCTCCTGAGAATCCTGCGTGTTTACTACATTTTCGGCTTTGATATCAGCCAGGCTCATTTTCTGAGCCGGTGCCGGATTAATTTCCCTTTCGGTGGGCTGCTCAATCTCATCAGGCGTGTAAACGCCTAGGATCACGTGTGGGCAGTACAAGCGCGCCCAATATTTCACGCCGAGGTAGGCTATTTGCTGGTCGGGCTTTGAAACCCACAGCGGCGAATTTCGAGTAACCACCTGCGACAGGTAAAGAGGTTTATCCCAGGTGATTTCACTTTCCCCACGAAGAATTGCTCCGACTTCAACATAGAGTCCTTCTTCGTCTTCATCAGTCCAGTCGCGAACGCGTTCGGTAACGGTGTACTTACCGTTCTTACCCATTTTTTCACGGGTCACTTCTTTGGTTTTGGTGCAACGTTCCCAATCGCCGCTGTAGCGATAATGAAAACGGCCATGAATGGCGCTGGAACTGGTGATTACGGCGTTAACAAGCTGCGCTTCGTAACCCAACTGGCCGTTGACCAGGTGAGTTTTTTGCGCCACCGCGTAAGGGTTCATGCCCCACTGCATGGCTTGCATAACAATCGCCATACAATCCGCAGGCTTTCCTGCCAGGTGCGCAGGTACTGTAACGACAGACTGGGCCATCAGCCCGGCGAAAGCCTGCAGCTGACCCAATGCCTGAACGTTGAAAATTGAGTTGCTGGCAGAAATAGTGTTTGGAGCCTGCTGCTCAGCAGTTACGATATTCATGTTTTCCATCATCATTCCCCTTATGCCTGAGTACGCAGCACTTCAAGGCGGCGCAGGTCGAAGTCGTTCAGTTCGTCGGAGTAGTCGGTTGTGATTGGTGCTGGCCATTCACCTGTGTCGAATCCGGTTGCGATAGCGCGCATCGCTTTGCGGTACTCGAGCATGCCCAGCTCCAGCAGTTCAGCGGATGCCTCGATGATTGCGATCCAGTGGTAGTTCTCGTCTTTGTTGACGAAAATCCAGAAGAACTGGTCCAGCGCCGCGGTTTCGCAGTACATGGCCGCGCTCAGGTGATAATCACGTTCAATAATTTCCCGGTGTAGCTTGGCGCGCAGGCTTTCCTGCTTAACATTCCACATGCTGATGGTTTTCAGGTCAGCACCGATGCGCACGCCGTCCAGGTCGATCTCAAGGTCAGGGCGCACACGAACCTCCAGGCCCGTCTCCTCATCAAAGCCGAAGTAACTCACCTCGACGGCGCGGCTCGGGTGGGTCAGCAGCATGCCGGCGGTCGGGTGTACCAGAAGCGCTTTTTGAATATTCAGCGCGGTGCTCAGCTGCTGGCGGGTGACCAGCACTTTCCCTTCCGGGTTATCGCGCCAGGCATCCAGCAGCTCGTCGGCAAACACGGCATCTGGTTTTACTGCCTTCACGGCCTGGATCATGTCTGCTTTGGTACCGGACACTTTCAGTGGTGCCGGTTTCTGTGCTTCCTGAGCCACAATGTCAGGGTTGATGATTGCCAACTGCTCCAGCAACGCGTCACGGCTGCCGCTGGTTTTAACCGGCGTCGGCAGGGTGGCGTTGTACTCTTTGATGCAAGCCTTCATTGCCGTCGCCGTCTGCTTCTGGTCTGCATCAATACGCTGGAAGTCAGCTGGCAGCGCCATATAGTTTTGCGCCGTTTCTTCCAGGTTAGCGCCAAGCGGAACCTGCGGCGGCAGGGTGGCGTTGTACTCTTCCAGTAACACCTTGATGTCGTCGGCAGACAGCAGCGCCGGCAGGCTGGCATTGTGCTCATCGATAAAGGCGCGCAGGGTCGCGGCCGTTGTGAATGCGCCTTCCAGGATTACCGGTTCAACGCTGAATTCTGCGTCCAGTTGTTCAGGCTGCAACGCCAGCGCATGCACCAAGTTGCCCATGTCCAGTACCGCGGAGCGCTCTTTGACGATGGTTTTCTCAACGTGGCGCGCATTGAAGTACATCAGCGAAACGCGCGCATCTTTCACCTGGGTTGAGCTGATGCCGTTGGCGGCGTGGTACACCTCGTTCGGTAGACCTTCATAGCGGCCTGGCTCGAAATAAGCAGGATATTCAACAACTGGTTCTCCCTGCTGCAGTTCTTGTTCGTTTTGTATCGATTCTGGCTCGCTTTGTGCAGGTTCTGGCTTATTCTGGTGTGCAGGAACGCTATTCTGGCTGGCTGAATCTGTTTTATGGTCAACGCTCGCCAGTTCCTGATTCGCCAGGCTTGGCGCGGCAGCGGCAAGTATCTCTGCCGGTGCTACGGCAACTGCTTGCGTATCAGCTGCATCAGCGCCTTCGCCTGGTTGTACCGGATCAGTATTTTCGACTTTCTCTGGCTGAGTCGTTTCCATCTGCACATCGCTGGTGGTCTCCGCTTCGTTTTCCGTTTTTTGGACTTCATTTGAGGAGGTATTGTTGACCGGATCGGTAGCTCCACCCATTAGGGCATCGATGGAGAACATTCCACCTCCGAGATTTTCAACTTTTGGCTGATTGGCTGCTTCTTCAGCGCGTTTACGTGCGCCTTCTTCACGTACGCGCTTCAAATTTTCTTCGTGGGTGCAGTAGGTTTTGCGTGTATCAGGTTTCATGCCTACGGCTGATGCTTCGTTCTTTGCAACGGGTAATGGCAGTAACTCAACAGCGGAATTGAACTCAGCCGTCATCGTCTGGTTAACGAATTCCAGATGAGCAACCGGATTCAGGTGTATGTTCTCCGGTGCGATGCGCACCAGGTTGAAGATGGCCGCGCGGTTCACTGCCAGAACGCCAGGCTGGTTGCGCAGGATTTTGCTCCACGATCTCCATGGTTCTTCTTTATGCGCGACAATTTCCTTGGCGCGGCGGTGGATGCTGCCCGGGATTTCTCGGTGGTTGAAATCCATCGGCAGCAGGGCGCAGGCGATCTCAAGATCGAGAGAGTCCAGCGTATGGTGTGCGCCTTCGCCGCGGTCAGTGACATAACCTCCATCAGCATTTGTGCCGGAGTCTGTGCGCTCCACATTTGTGATACGGTTGCCTGCTGCCCATTCGCGGGTGAGGATGCCGCGATCGATATACTCAGTTTTTATCCATATTTTCGTGAACTCAATAATCTGGTTAAGTTCATGGCGCTTGTCTTGTGGAAATACCATCTTGATCGCGGCAGTTAATTTCCAGAGGGTTGGCATGTCGAATGCCTTAATTTCTGGGCTATTCTCGGCAGCTAGCAGCATGTTCTGCACGTAGCTATTGTCCATGTCCAGTTCGAGAGCCGAGAGCTCTTTGCGATGTGGGATACTGATGTGGTAGACGTGGCGATCTTCGGCACAAAACTGTGCGAGCAGTTGAATACGAAAAGGCATCGTTGCCAGCTGGAATTGCACGCTATCGTCGTTTGAATATTCGAGTTTGCGATCACCGTCTTTTTCGCACTGAAGTTCCGTCGTTAAGTTACTGTCGGAATCACTCTTCACGGTATCACCCTGCGATGCTTCCCCGGGTTTCTGTTGCCATGTGCGCAGGTCTTCGGCCAGTTCGTAGCGTTTGCACCAGGTGTAATCGATGGTGCTCTCTTCCGGCAGGTCGTCATAAACCGGGAAATCGGTACGGACAGGCTTCTGGTAATCCTTGCCACGTCCGGTTTCAATTCCAGCCTCTTCCAGCTCAACATCGAGCGTCAGAGCTGCGCGCGCTTCACTTTTTGCAGTGAACCAAATCACTGCATCGTCTTTGCCAGATTTCTGCGTAGCTTTGACTACATAGAAAAATTCCATGTGAGATCCTCTTTTTTGGATGTAAGATCCCCGGGCCAGAGATAGCGCCCATTGGGTTAACTTTGGTTTTGTGTAGTTTTCCGGTGGAACTTTGGTCGGTGTCACCGGACGTACAGGCCGCCTTGCGCGGCTTTTACGTTAGCTTTCGTGGGCCATCTGGTCGTACGAAGCGCAACGTGCAGAGCAATACTCGTTTTCTTTGCGCGCCAGCTGAGAGCCGTTGCGATAGAGAAGGGTACTTTTGACAACTTCCTCCGGTTCAACCGGCTTGCCGCAGTACCCGCATTTTGTTGAGTTACACATCTGGATTCCCCTTTTGCGCCAGCAGGTAACATAAGCGGCGAAGAATCACTTCAAAGAAGTTCAGTTTCACGGCCTGCTGCCGTCCTGGTTTGCGTGCGAAATCAATCATTCTCACCCTCTTTTGCCTTATCGCCGGCCAGCGGAACGTTTACACCTGATGCGCGTTAATATCTCCACCTCATCCGACTGTTCGTATGCCGTCGGCGGCTACTTCGTGGGCTCCATGCCTTAGTGGTTCGCAGTGCGTCTTGATAAGAAAGATTAAACACAATGTTTAAATCAATGTCAACAAAATGAGTAGTCATGGGTAAACAAAATGTTTACTTGCGGATTGTACGAAGCAGATTTTGTGAGTCGCAGGCAAAAAAAATCCCTCCATAGTGGTGGGAATCGGGGGACGGGAGTGGTTCGGCGGCGGAGCTGGTGAGGTTGTGTATAAAAACCCGGCGCGATAGCCGGGTTTATTCTCTATTTTTACTACTTAATATCCGGCTGAGACGGCTGAGACGGCTGAGACGGCTGATTTGTCTGAATCGGCTGGGGCATTTGGATTATTATCGGCTGTGTTGTCGGAGCCGATGTGTCTTTATTCAAAGCAGAAATGACGCCAGGGATCGCTACTAAAAAAGCTATCACAATACCGAAAATAGCTAAGCGAGTTGATATTCCGGACTGGATGCCTCCGATAGCCGTATTAATCCCACTGATTTGCCCATGCAAACCAGTAAAATTACCTGTTATTGCCTTGATATCACCATCAACACTATCCATTTTTCCATCAACTTTAGCGGATAGGGCGTTGATTGCTATGGTCAACTGAGCCAGTTGGCTTGTATTTTGCTCACGCCATTGAGCCATCTCTCTTTTTAGCTCTTCTGCTACAGTAACCGCTTCTGCTTTGTTGAGAGCAAGCTTTGCATCCAGCTCTTCTCTACTGATTTGTGACATATTTCCTCCCTCATTGGTCGTGTGGTGGGCTTCCTGCTTCACTGACCTCCGCATATTAGAGGAGAAGACTGCGCCTGAATCACTCATCCAAACACCCGGTGACCTCACACCAATCGAATGGGACTGTTTATTTGACCGCCTCGTAGAGGCTACATCATCACTATAGCCGTAGAAATGGTCGTTCATTCGATTTCATCTTGTTCTAAGTATTGTTTGTTTTGCTCAATAATGAAATTAGCTAATGCCAGCAACGCTTCTTCAGGCATCTTAATGGTGGCTATATTGTATTTAACAACTGCTGTTGGCACATCACCATCCTTGAAATACTCAATATCTTCAGGCCATTCAATTACTTCCTTAAAAAAAGAAATTGACCCTGCACGGGTATTACCTTCTCCGAAAGAACTGTAACCAAATGAATCAGCAGCCTCATCCACACAGTTTAAGCTTTTTTTTGAAAGACTAAATTTAATTTCTGACATCAAAAAATCCTTATTAAAGAAGCACTAAACTACTTAGTTGTTTAAGTTTTTGTTAAAAAACACCGGGAATCAGCGACATACGCGCGCAAACTCTTGAAAAAAGATTTTAGTTCTTCTTCAGTCGAACCCTTCCCTGCATGTATTTCTCGTAAAGCTCATCCAACTCTTTAAGGCGAAGTGAAAAGATACGGAGCATGTTCTCCCTTTCTTCCTCAGGCAACTGACGATAGAGCTCCAGTAGACGCTGTTCGTCCGGCTTGAGGCCGTCTTTCTCTCCCACATCCTGACCAAGAAGCCACTCAAGGCTAACTCCAAGCGCATCTGCCAGCTTTATCGCTGAGCTTTTCCCAATCGTCCCTCGAACGAACCAGTTATTGACCGACTGGGCACTGACGCCACAAATGCGAGCCATATCTGACTTGGTCAAATTCTTAAGCTCTAGGACCTCATTAAGCCTCTGAACTTGTGGGTGGTCAATCTGATGAGTTTTTTCTTTCATGGCCGAATTCTAAACCAAAAGTTTATAAGCTCAATATTCAAAATGTTGACATGAGTATAAACATTTTGTTTAATTGAGGTGTTTCCACTGGAGCTTATTATGAAAGCTATTGATAAAGCCATTAACAAAGCAGGAACCGCCACACGCTTAGCCGAATTGCTAACCGTCAGCGCCATGACAGTTAGTCATTGGCGAAACCGCTATCGGGGCGTCGTGCCTGCTGATCGGGTCCTGCCAATTTACGCAGTAACCGGTGTAACTCCCCACGAGCTACGCCCCGATCTTTATCCAAATCCTACAGACGGTTTACCTAAACAGGAGCCTTAACTATGCAGACTGTTTCATTTCAACAGAGTAGCAAAGCTTTATCTAACTCACTGATATTCCCGTGTCATCAAGGTGAATCGGCTGCGCAGGATATTGATCATCGCGATATCTGCTCTGCGGTCCGGGCGTGGGCTGCGTCAGAAGGGCGCATAGCTGTTGCGCTTCAAATCCAAGAAGCGGCAGAAGAACATCAACTTGATGGCGTAGATCTGTCTGGCCAGGCCGATGTTTGGAACGTGAAGCTGTTCCGCTGGCTGGATAACAAAGAAGACTCCGCATCGTACCGTAGAAACGTCGAGCAGTTGGTGCCGGCGATCATGTCTGTTTTACCGCTTCGATACCGCGACCGCGTCATTAAAAACGATTCGTTTGCCTATCGCATGGCCAGGCTGGAAAAAGAGGTGAGTGAGGCGAAACAAGCTTTGATGCTCGATGCACCGAAGAAGGAAAAGCTGAAGGAGTTAGGTGAAGGGATTTTCGAAATGTTCCGTGTCGATCCGGACCTAACCGCGCCTCTGTTCGCGATGGTATCAACCATGCTGGGGGCAATGTGAGTACTTCAGAAAAGGCGAAAACCGCGGTGCCAGAACACCAACGGCTTTCAGGTGCAATAACTGTGCGTAATTGCGGAGATGAGTATGTCAAATACCGCTGAAGTTATCAACTTTCCGAACAGAACTGAACAACCGGGAGGTCGTATGGCCGACCTGTCGAACGGGTATACCAAGGTCGCTAACGAGATCCAGAAACTAAAGCCTCGCCTAAAAATGTCGGGTCGCGAGTGGCAGTGTTTTGAGGCGGTGATCTGGCTTACCTACGGCTGGAACAAGAAACAAGACCGCGTGACAAACACAGTGATCGCCGAACTCACTGATCTGAGTGATTCGCACGTTTCAGATGCTCTAAAATCACTCGCAGCACGCAAAATTATCTTTAGTCAAAAGCAGGGCGTGATGAAAATTGTCGGTATAAATACTGACCTTTCTGCCTGGATTTTGAACAAACCGAAAACGGGAAAAGTCTTCCCGAAACCGGGAAAAGTGTTACCGGAATCGGGAAAAACCTTCCCGAAAACGGTAGACACCCAAGACTATAACAAGAACAGTATTAAAAGATCCTCGTCTCGGAATTCTGACGAATCCCGAAACCAGAAAACTCAAAATTTTCTCTCTCGCAATCCAGAAGCCGCCGCCGGGATATACACACCGGCAGGTAAATCATGGGGATCCGGTGACGACCTCAAGGCTGCACGCTGGATTTACGACAGGCTTCTCACCGTCAACGCATCGCTGACTGAACCGAACTGGGCTGAATGGGCCAACACCATCAGGCTGATGCGTGTCCAGGACAGGCGCACGCACTACGAAATTTGCGATCTGTTCCAGTGGGCCAACCGGGACGAGTTCTGGAAAGACAACATCCTGAGCCCATCAAGTCTGCGAAAGCAGTGGGATCAACTCACCACCAAACGGCTGCGCGCTACCGGAACGGCAAATCCATCCCGGGGCGGTCTAGACCTGCAAAACACTGACTGGATTGACGGGGTGCTGGAATGAAAAACCTTGCAGAAAACATTCGCAATTTTGACCTTGAACAGGCCCGGCGGGTGGCATATGGAATGCCTGAACACTACAGCGAAAGTGAGCAAACGCATCAGGTGGCGCAGATTATCAACGGGTTATTCGTACAGCTGGCGGCCGCGTTTCCAGCCAGCCTGGTCAATCGCAGCCAGGAGGACGTGAACGAGATCCGCCGTCAGTGGGTGCTGGCCTTCAAAGAAAACGGCATCACTACCATGGAACAGGTCGATGCCGGAATGCGAATGGTGCGGCGTCAGGATCGTCCATTCCTGCCGTCGCCTGGCCAGTTCATCAAATGGTGCAGGGAAGGACGATGTGTACTGGGAATTACTGCAGCTGATGTCATGGACGAATACTGGAAGTGGCAGAAGCTCGTTTTTCGCTACACATCCAGCGAGCAATATCCATGGCCAAAACCCGTCCTGTATCACATCTGCATTGAGCTGCGTCACCGCAGCACGGAGGGACAATTGAGTCGACAGGAGTTGGAGCGACAAGCTGCCGATGTGTTGAACATGTGGGAAAGACGTGTGCTTGAGGGGAAACCTGTACCTCCCGTTCGACGCGCTATCGCCGCTCCAGTAGCGCCGAAAGGTCCTACACCTGCAGAGATGCTCAAGGCGAAGTATGAGCGAATGAAAGCCGGTGGGAGGGTATAGCTGATGGCGAGACCTAAAACGCAGGAAGAACGTAGGTTGATCATCTCATGGATAATTGCGCTGGTAAGAAAATACGGACATGCCACGACCAAAGATGTCGCGGCTATGTTTGCGGCATGGTTTACTCGACAGATGGTCTGCTATGAGCGAGGAGCGGAAGTTGATCGCGGTCAAATGACTAGCTAAGTCGTAGCGATACACTATCTAGATCTCAGTTATGTTGGTGTATTGTTAATATCTTACAAGTGGTTATCTGCCCCGGGAAGTAACAGCTGAATGTCTGATGAACAGGAAACAAGACTAGAAACCGCCCTGCAACGGGCGGCCGACCATCCGGCAGAACGGCCGGAGTTTTACCGGACACTGATGGCCTCATCGCTGTATGTCCTCGGAACTTCCGGCGGGGAAGCCGTTGATGACCATGTCGATCTGAAAGCGGGAGATCATATAACAATACATCACTGGGAAAAGCCGGACGGCACAACAGTTATCCCGGTGTTCAGCTCTCTTGTTGCCCTGCAGCGTGCCATCGAGGTCGAAAGCAAATACCTGAAACTGCCGGCGGGAGATTTTTTCAAAATGACGCAAGGGCAAGGGGTGCTCCTGAATCCCCGGTCCGACTACGGCAAGGAGTTCGTGCCGGAGGAAATCGAATCGCTGCTGGCGGAAGGCACCGGCCGATTGCCACAGTCCCGGGTGGTGGAGGAAAAAACAAAGGTATTCCTCGGTGAGCCGGCGGTGATGCCGGACAGGATGCTGATAGAGCTCTCTGCCTTTTTTGCAAAATACCCGGGTGTCAGGCGCGCTTACTTGGCGCTGATGCACGACCCCGCGGTCGATGAAAGGCCCCACTACTTGGTGGCCGTGGACCTGACCGGCGAAGTGGAAAAGGTGATGCGAGGTGCAGGCCTAGTGGCAGGGGATGCGTCGCCGGACGGGCAACCGGTGGATTTGCTCCACCTGGGTCAGAACAGTGGCGGGCTGGAATCGCATATCACCACGCAGTTTAAACCGTTTTATGTCCGCAGTATTAAGCAAAGGCTGCTGGCCATGTTTGAGCGTTAACGCCAGGCGCGCCAGAATGATCCTTCCTGTCGCAATGGTGATTTGGGTTATCATTTCGCCGTTCTGACTAGTTCCCCGTTTATTAACATAGACTGATTTAGCAACTTCCGCTCCTGGCACTGAGCGGACAAACTAACTGAGCTGAAGGTCCGCTGTGAGCGAGAAATAGACGTTGCATTTATATGCGAACGCAAAAGACCACGACCGAAGTCGTGGCGATTCCACTGTCTGCTTCTTTGCAAGTCACTATGAGAAATCCCAATTAAGCACGATGGCGCTACAGTGTTTACAGATTAATTTATAAACACCCTGATCGCCACCGCGGGCATATCCGTTCATGAAACTATCCCAGTCATTCCGGTTTTGCTCGTATCTCTCCATCCAGATGCGCACGTTTTATCATCAGCATTAATTATATCTTGAGCGGTAGCATTTCCATGAAATTCACAAGCATCATTACAATGTGTTCCCTACTCCAGATCTTGCCAGGTAAAGAAGCCTGGCGTGCGGAAACAAGAGACTTTAGGCCTCACTCATAAACTTTTTTACCCATCATTGATATTGTATGCGGGCACTCGTTGATGTCTCTGGATACCGTTTTTTGACCTGTCGTAATATCAGTAATATCGATTTCATTCCCTACTGTGCCGATCTCATAGGTGTGGCCTTTTTCCGCTTTAAAGATGGAACTCCATGTCCGGCTGAGGTCAATTCCATGCTGACTCTGCTCGAAGAACTTCCACCAGATTTTATACTCTTCATTTGGCTTGATGGCATATTCGAGATACCCCCGTTTAGCATATCTTTCAGAAACGGGCGCAATACCGGGCACAGTTTTGGAGTAGCTGGACTTGATACCCGCAACCGCAACCGAAGAGGTCAGGCCGTAAATCTGGTCAAGCTTCACGCAGTTGCCAGCCGGGATAATCTTCTGGATACGTAATGCCGTAGGTTGCCCAGAGTTATCGACACGAATGTAGGCCGCATCGCTGCCTTGATAGTCAGTTAACTTGTCCGACATGTCTATTGAGCAACCAGAAAGAAGCAAACAAACAGAGGTTGAAAATAACATCCTGGTATACATGTACATCTCCATTTTAAATTTAGAAGTATAAAGTACAGCTCATCCTGCATTACAGCATGCCGCCATAAACAGTTTGACGTCAACTTGATTAAGTAATTCGTCACAGTGTCGATCTGGTTATCATTTGCCCCGTACTTTTTTACGCTACCCCTGGTAGGTCTCCTCGCTTCTTTAGTTTTTCACTGTCAAAAACCCTTAACGTGAGTTTTCGTTCCATTCGGGCCCGCTTGGAAAACGGAAAATATCTTACGTTGAGCCTGTTTTTTGCGCAAACATGACGGGCAGCTATGAGCGAGAAACAGTCGGTTCTCTACTGATTTAACCACAATCTGGTGAGGCGCCAAATTTAGCTCAAATAACCGCTCATGAAAGTCTTTTTTTTGCCGATATAACATGGATGTTCATGTACTGAAGTTAAGTACGTTTCTTTATTGACTGTGATCAAGACATGGTTATTCTTAGAGAAGGAATAATAATGATTAGAATTTTAGGGCTTATATTTTTGTTACTTACTGCTGGGTGTTCAACGCCTGGAAAACCAGCTTTCTATTATACATGGACACAGTACACAACAGGTGTAGAAGTGATGCTGGTCCATGAACCGCAGTACAAAGATGGTTTTGATGGAATTCTTCGCCTTGACGATAAAGGCAAATACGCAGTAATGGCTATATACAACGGTGGGGATATGTCGAGTCACTTCGGATATGTCACCAAGGACAATCTCGAAAGTTGGATAACCATTTACACTGACTTTTTAAAATGGGATCCGCAAAATCTAGCGCAGCCGACAAAATTCACTATTCTGGATAATCTTTCGTGGACTCATAAAGACTACGATGTTGAGTATAGATTCGTGAACGGTAAAAAGCTATTTGTTATCAATAAGCACAGTACAGGAAACTGGTTTGTGGACTTCTCAGAGCTCTCCATGGATGAAGCGAATGTCGCAAAGCTGACAAATGTCTATATCGATCTGAGACAGAAGCTGAAATAGCCAGTCAACAGTCCTCGGTTGGGCCTAATTTGGAGGTTTTTGTGACAGGCAGAGGTAGTCTAATCGTCTGCATTGTACCTCTCTGGTGAATGCAATGCAGACATTAGCAATGTACGCTTCTGGCTCTGAGCGGACAAACACGCTTGCTTGTCGGGCGCTGGCGTCGCCAGTCGCGCCGAAAGGTCCGACACCTGCAGAGACGCTCAAGGCGAAGTATGAGCGAATGAAAGTTGGTGGGAGGGTATAGCCGACGGCGAGACTTAACACGCAGGAAGAACGTAGGTTGATTATCTCCTGGATCATCGCGCTGGTAAGAAAATACGGACATGCCACGACCAAAGATGTCGCCGCTTTGTTTGCGGCATGTTTTACTCGACAGATGGTCTGCTATGAGCAGACATACTCATGTCCATGGTATGATTAACCGCGCAAATCAAACCGAGATTTTTGAAAATCGCGGTATACATCCTGATTTGTGAAGGCTGGAAATGTGGCTTTCTGGGCTGCTGATTTTACCGCTTCGCAATATGCTTTATTACCGTCGCTAGTGGATATGTTTAAAGCCGCACCATTCTGCGCAAACTCAATATGTAACCTGCACTTCTTTCCATTCCAGTTTTGTGGCTCAGCAAGTTTTGCATTTATCGCTGCTCTGATCGCCCGCGCTTGCACACCCCATTCGTCCTGATCATCCCAGTTTCCAGAACCGCAATTACCCTTTGCAGTGGTTTTATGGCACCCGGAAGGTTGTAATGGCACGCAACCTGTTGCCAGACTGGCCACAAATGTCAGCATAAAAATTTTCGTTATCATTTCATTCGCTTTCATTCCCTGCTCTCTCATTCCATTAAATTCATTAATAACAGTCATATATTATTCCGCCATTAAGGGCACATTTTCAACAGCTCTTTCTGGCAATGACGAGTTCGTTGTTCATCTGTCCCTGACTACCCATTAATAACCACATGCAATTTTTAAATGTCCGCTTCTGGCACTAAGCGGACCAGGTAACTGAGCTGGAGGTCCGCTGTGAGCGAGCAGCGGAAGTTCTGCATTTAGAGATTATTGTAACACTGGGACTCTCTGTGGCTGTTTAATACATCCTTAGGTTGCTAAGGATATATTGCTCAAATTCTGCTGTATATATTCAATAAGCGCTCGTGTTTTAGCAGGCAAATAACGCCTGTCTGAATAAAGTGCGAACAATTGAAGTGGGGCTGGCGGTTGTTCAAACTTAATCTCGATCAGCCGTCCATCGTCGATATAGGGTTGGCAGGCCTGTTTTGAAAGAATAGCGAAACCGACACCCGCTACCGCCGCGCGTCCTGCCATCTCTCCGCTGTTTACCCGGTAATGACCTTTAACCTTAATCGTCTCGAATCCCCCCTTTTTATTCACAAACTGCCAGGGAGCACCTTTAAGTGCGTTTACCGTGGTAATACAGGGTAATGTTTCAAATTGCTGTATACGAGAAGGGATGCCATAACGCTGAATCACGGAGGGGGCTGCAACGATGGTGCAAGGAATAGTTACCAGATGACGGGCTATGTAATCACTGTCATCCAGTTGGCCGCGGCTCACAATAATGGCTAAATCCAGATCGTCTCGCAGGGATTCAAGACCAGACAAATTTGTGACACAGCTAATTTCTAGATCCGGGTGCTGGCAGGCGAAATCGGCAATCACAGAACCTAGCAGTGCAGGACCTATTTCATTGGGAATACAGATACGTAGTGGCCCCTTGAGCTGCATCTGCCGCAACGTTAATTCTGTTTCAGTTTGTTCAAGCGCTTCCAGTAATGGCTTCGCCCGGGTATAGAGCAGGTGACCCGCCTGGGTGAGCTTCATATGTCGGGTGCTGCGCTCAATGAGCTGAAGATTCAGTCTGTCTTCTAACTGAGAAATACAACGACTCACGTTCGATGTCGGCATCTCAAGGACTTTAGATGCCCCAACAAAACTGTCTCTTTCAACCACCGCAATGAAAACTTTCAGGGTATTAAAATCAAGAGCTGGCCGCATAAACTATCCCATAAATGATAATAATAAGTGCCTGTTTTACCATCTACTGAGCAACATTGATAGCAGTTAAACTCAGATATCTTTCATCCTCAGGTCGCTTGCTATGTCACTGGTCACACCAACGTTTAATTATAAAGCCCTCATCCGGATAGCGGTTGTGATGGCGTTTATCCAGTTCACAAATGCACTGGAATATATGATGTTCAACCCTGTTTTTGCTTTTATGGCAGCAGACTTCGCCGTTCCCGTATCATTCTCAGGCTACGTATCCGGCATGTATACCTTCGGGGCGGTCCTGTCGGGAATTATCGCCTTTTACTGGATTGGTCGTTTTAATAAGAAACGTTTTTTAATCGCCAATATGGCACTACTCGGCCTACTGACACTTTTGACGACATTTACCTCCAGCTTTAGCCTTCTGCTTGCATTACGATTCTGCGCAGGACTGGTAGGAGGCACAACAATGGGGGTGGGCATTAGTATATTGATAAATCTCGCCCCGGCTAACTTGCGAGGAAAAATGTTGGCGACGGTCATTGCATCATTTTCGATGGTAAGTATTGTCGGAATGCCCACGATACTATTTTTGTGTGCTCATTACGGCTGGCATGTCGCATTGTGGTTAATCAGTACGCTGTGTTTGTTGGCATTGCCACTGATTGTTTCCATCATCCCTCAGGATCCAGTCTCTTTCGACACAACCCACGCACTGCCTCTCGACGTTAATACTTTACTGTTCGCTTCCAGTAATGCACTGGTACAGTTTAGCCCGATGCTGGTCATTCCTGTTCTGGTACCATTAATGACCCAGCAACTGGGGGCCTCTCAATACCTGCTGCCATGGCTGTTTTTCGCCGGGGGCGTTGCAGGATACCTGTCAACAAAAATGACAGGCGCGTTAACTCCGCATTTTTCTGCTGTGAGTCTGGCTACAGGGTCAACTTTCATTTTTTTACTCGCTTTGCTAATACCTGTTATGGGCTATTCGTATCCGGCGCTATTTATTATTTTATTTCTCGGTGCATCTTACAGTCGTCTGGTTTCCTCCTCGGCGGTGAGCATTCAGTTTCCTGATGACAGGCAACGAGCGGGATTCTCTTCATTGCAGTCATCAATAATGTACCTGATCACAACGGTCGCATTTTTTCTGTCTGCTTTTCTATTACCTGGGCACGCCATAGCACCACAAAATATGAACACGTTGCTGGTGGTATGTGCAATATCCGCCTCAGGGTTCCCCATTATCGTTATCATTCTGCAAAAGAAACTGGCTAAGCGTACGCTCCAACCGAATCATCTCATTAATGATTAGCATAACGTCCGCTCCTGGCACAAAGTGGACGTGAAAATCGTATATATGTAGTTCCTCCATGCAGTTTGAGATCATAAATAAACGACTATTTCCTAACCCTAGAAATCCATTTTTTAAACCTTCCTGTCAGGAAACCTTGCAAAATCCGTAAGATAAGTTTATAAATGCACTGTACATGCATACAGTGCTTTAGTGCGGAGGGAAAATGAAAGTTGAGTTAACTATCGATCGTATGAAGAAACTTCCAGAGGGAGCCTTACCAGCGTTGGAGGCTGAACTCCTTAAACGCCTGAGCGAAAAATTCACAGACTGCAAACTAACCATCAGGCGCGCAAGCACTGATGGCCTTACAGTTTTTGGTGGTGATAAAAAGGATGTGGAGTGTCTGGTTCAGGAGACTTGGGAAAGCGCGGACGAGTGGTTTTATTGATCGCATAAACTTTAAAGGAGCAATTTCAAAGAGTATCGCTCGTTGCGTTAACAGAATTGCTCCCGATAATTATTAACTGCGTCAATATGTCGCTCAGGGAGGAAATAGTGAGAAGTACCGGTACTTTTACAGCGGATGACCAATGGTATGATGTGGTCAGAAGAGGCGATAAGGCAGTTATTTACAGCTTCCCGGCAGATGGAAGATATCTGGTGTATCGCGTAAATGGATTGGTTTCATTGCGTCCTCTTCTTGAGGATGAAGAAATCTTTACCCTCAACGGGTTTATGCAGTTTGCTACGCGTCTCGGCTATCGACTTATCCCACCGTCTGATATTATTCCCTCATAGGCCTGAACAACCTATACCTGATGCGCCACGGAGAGAACCATGGCGCTCGAATTACAACTCATTAAGCATCATACAGGAATACTGATCCCGGCTACGCACGAGACCAGCGATATTCTGCAATCAAAAATCCGTCTCGGCGATGTTCTCGTTGCTGAGTTCAAACGGGTCCGCAACCCGGCATTCCACCGGCGTTTCTTCGCGCTCCTCAATCTCGGTTTCGAATACTGGGAACCAACCGGTGGGGCGATCTCATCCAACGAACGCAGGCTGATCACCGGCTACGCCAAATTTCTCGCGTCATACGCCGGGAATGAAACGACGTTAATCGATGCCGCTGAACAGTATCTCGAGCAAATCGCAAGCCGGCGCGTCACGAACGGAATTAGCCTCTGTAAGTCGTTTGATGCGTACCGGTCCTGGGTAATAGTCGAGGCAGGGCACTTCGACGCTATTCAGCTGCCTGACGGCACACTTCGCAAACATCCCCGCAGCATATCTTTCGCCAACATGGACGAACTTGAATTCCAGCAGCTCTACAAGGCAGCACTCGATGTCCTTTGGCGCTGGATTCTGTCCCGTTCATTCCGCAGCCAAAGCGAAGTTGAGAGCATCGCCGCGCTACTGCTTGGCTTCGCGGGGTGATGGGGATGAAATATACCTGGTTCCATCACGCTCAGTGCAGCACAGAGCAAGCAGATGAACTGCTGGCGCAATATAAGCGCCGCGGAGTGCACGTCGAACGTAGCCTCAACCCCGATTACATCACATGGACCGTTAGCGCCCGGCTGCCGGAAAGTAATCATCCGCCGCGTGCCGATCGCCGCTGGCAAAACCGGATGTGGGGGTGAGCGTGGCTAAGATACCCCGTCGTAAGTGCACGAACAAAGATTGTCGCCAGTGGTTCCATCCTGCGCGTGACGGTCAGATCGTTTGCTCGTTTGAATGCGCCAGCGCGGTTGGCAAAGAACAGACTCAAAAGCTAAGAGATGCCGTGCAACGCAAGGAGCAAAAGCAACAACGGGAAGTGGAGAAAGTAGGACGCCAGCGCCAGGCGGAACGCCGACAAGCGGTGAAGCCAATCAGCTATTTCATCCGGCAGGCTCAGCAGGCATTCAACGAGTACATACGGTACCGGGATCGCCATCTGCCGTGCATCAGTTGCGGTCGCCACCATGACGGGCAATATCACGCTGGCCACTTTCGCACGACCGGCGCCAATCCCGAACTGCGCTTCAACGAGGACAACTGCCACCGCCAGTGCGCGCCCTGCAACAATCATCTGTCAGGAAACCTGATCGCCTATCGACCCGCGCTGATTCTGAAGATAGGTCAGGCGCGCTTTGATGCCCTTATGGGGCCGCACGAATTACCGAAATGGAAACGCGAAGACTACGTCCGGATACGCGATGAGTACCGCGCAAAACTCAAAGACCTTAAACAGCAGGAGGCCGCATGAAACCAGAGCTAATCGACATACTCCGGACACGCTGGCAGCGCCTGCGCATTTTCCGCCGGCCGGGTTCCGTGCTGGTGGACTACCGCATCCTTCGTAACTTTATTCGCATATACCAGATGGCAGGAGCTGCAGTATGAATCTCGAAAACACTGTGAAGTATCACTTCGCAAAATCTACGCTGATTAGCGACTCACCGCGCGCAACTGCCTCGGACTCGCTAACAGGTACGGATATCATGGCCGCTATGGGCATGACGCAGGAACGCGCAGCCATGGGTTACAGTGCTTTTCTCGGCAAAATGGGTATAAGCAATAACGACCGGGAGAGGGCGATCGAACTGCTGGCCGAGTATGCACTGACCAAATGCGATAGCGTAGCGGCCCTGCGCAAACTGGACGCCGGAGTTAAACCGCTGGTGATGCGCCAGCTGGCCACCTTTGCTTTTGAGGACTATTCTCGCAGCGCCGCCAGCGTGAAGCAGTGCGAATGCTGCGCTGGGCAGGGGTTCATTGAGGCTGACGTGTTTACGATGAAATCGCACTACACCATGAAACTCCCTCAGTGGGCAAAAGACCTCAAGCAGTCTCCGAGTGATTTTGAAGTTAAACGCCAGGTGAAAGAGGGGGCGCGTGTTATCTGTTCAGCCTGCAATGGGAAAAAGGTGATTAGCTGCGCTTGCGGCGATTGCCGGGGCCGCGGTAAAGCGGTTAACAAAGCTCTCACCGATAAGCAGGGCGTGCCGGTTCTGGCCGATTGCAAACGCTGCAGTGGGCGCGGCTATGAGCGAATCCCTTCGACTGAGGCGTATGCAGCTGTTTGCCAGATAACTGATGCCATCACGCTAGACACCTGGAAGAAGTCCGTTAAGCCATTCTACGATCAGCTAATCACCAAGTTTGATGTCGAAGAGGCCTGGGCAGAAGAGCAATTTAAGCAGATAACAAAATAGGGCGTTATTTTATCGTGAGCTATTTACTTTTCCCGAAACTGTGGTAATTTTGCTCTAACGATGGGTTATTGCCTTCGTTTAAAGCCCTGCGGTTAACACCGTGGGGCTTTTTTGTTCTGTTTAGTCAGTGAGACGGACCCACCCGACTTGATCAAGTATTTCTAATGCTTGGCTCTCTTGATTCTCTCTTCTAAAGCAGATTACATTTTTCGTAGGCATTAAATCTGATGCAACTTTAGTAGAAGATGATGGCATCGTTACTTTTCTTATTACTTCTTTTCCAATATATAGATTATGCGGAGCGCGGCAGCTTCGAGAGAGACTTAAAGATTGAGTTAGTGAGCATTTTTTTGCTTCAGTTTCGGACAATTCACTGACATAGATTAGTTCATCAATGTCAGGCTCTAGCAAAATCTCCTCAACGTCAATTTCATAAACAACAAAAAAGTCTGCCTTTTTGAACATGGCCTCTTTGTTTGCCATGTAGGCAGCATAACCGGGGTGATTTGTGAGGTAGATATAGCCATCAGTAGTGGCTAATGCACTGTCTTCACCATAAGTTCTGTCAATATTTTTCGCTATATATCCGCATGATTCAATAAGTTCTGCTGCATGAGATGATGTTCCGTGAAAGAGCTTCATTACTTCTCCATATAGTTCAAAGTCTTCGATGGCTGTTACTGCTTTTATTATTATGCCAGCGGTAAAGAATGACATTTCTAACCTTTCTATCAAACTTTTGACACCCACTAATTATGTGAGGTGAGAGCATGTATCGAATGGACAAACTAACAACAGGCATTGCCTATGGTGCATCAGCTGGAAACGCCGGATTCTGGATGTTCCAGGTGCTTGATAAGGTCAGTCCATCTCAATGGGCTGCTATAGGCGTGCTTGGGAGTCTCCTCTTCGGCCTGCTTACGTATCTGACAAACCTTTATTTCAAAATCAAAGAAGATCGGCGTAAAGCCGCCAGGGGCGATTAATGGGAAACAGAGCAAAGCTAAGCGCTGCCGTTCTGGGACTAATTCTCGCTGGCGCACCGGCATCTGTCATCCTCGATCAGTTCTTGAATGAGAAAGAAGGTAACAGCACGACGGCGTATATAGATGGCTCCGGGATATGGACGATTTGCCGCGGCGCCACTATGGTTGGCGGCAAACCCGTTGTACAGGGCATGAAGCTGACGCAGTCCAAATGCGACGAGGTGAATTCCATCGAGCGCGACAAGGCGCTTGCATGGGTGGACCGAAATATCACAGTGCCGCTCACCGCACCGCAAAAGGTGGGCATTGCATCTTTCTGCCCGTACAACATCGGGCCCGGTAAATGTTTCCCTTCTACCTTCTATAAGCGGATCAACGCAGGTGACCGTAAAGGGGCATGCGAAGCAATCCGCTGGTGGATTAAAGACGGCGGCAGGGATTGTCGACTGACCAAAGGCCAGAAGAACGGCTGCTATGGTCAGGTTGAGCGTCGTGACCAGGAAAGCGCGCTGGCGTGCTGGGGGTTGGATAAATGAGCCGTCTCACCGCAGTTATCTGCGCGGTTGTCATTTGCGTGCTGGTATCGATGGCGTGGGCGATTAACCACTACCGCGGCAACGCCATCACCTACAAAGATCAGCGCGATAAGGCCATTGAGAAACTCAGCCTGGCTAACGCCACTATCACTGATATGACAACCAGGCAGCGAGATGTTGCTGCGCTGGATGCCAAATACACGAAGGAACTGGCCTATGCAAAAGCTGAAAATGTTGCTCTGCAGCGCAAGCTTGATAATGGTGGTCGGGTGCACGTCAAAGGCAAGTGTCCAGTGCCAACCTCAACCGAAACCGCCAGCACCTCCGGCATGGGCAATGATGCCACCGTCGAACTCTCTGATGTTGCTGGACGAAACGTTCTCGGTATCCGATCCGGAATCCTCAACGACCAAACAGCATTAAGAACGCTGCAGGAATACATCAATACGCAGTGTTTGAAATAGAGCCTCGCAATAGCGGGGTTTTTTACTAACTGAGGATTCCCAATGACCGTACGTGCAAAATTTTTCTGCCAATCAATTCAGAAGGCAGAGGATGACTCGTATCGAACCATCCACATGAGCCCAGTTACTGCTGATACCGAAGAAAACAAGGCGTGGTCAAAGTACACGCCTGGCGGTCAGTTAACGATGCATGTGTCAAACCCGGCAGCTTTCGAACACTTCGAGCAGGGCAAAGAATACTTCATCGATATTCAGCCGGCACAGTAACCATAACAAAGCTCATCTGCTGGTGGGCTTGATAATGACTAAACCTTTACGGAGATAAAGTCCCTGTAAGGGGATTGGACCAGAGCTTCACACGCGCACCATGAAAAGAGTGATAACCCCATGCAAGTCATTAACCCGGTGATTAAGTGCTATGCGGACAGTGATTGCGATTAAAAAGTAATCAATGGTGGTATGATAAGCCTTACTCTTATAAAGGCTAAAATTATGTCATTCTTCGATTATGCACTTAAACGTGTTGAATCTGCGACCAAAACTACAGTGACTTGTCCGATATGCGGCTTTAATTCTAATCATCCGACAACAAAGGTACGGCAGGAACAGGCGTTGCTATGCCCAAAATGTAAATCACTGTTCGTTATTCACAGGTAATTCATCATTTAGTCAGTTTTTTCCTAAGGATAATGGCATTACCAGAAAGAACGGTGTGCTTATATTCATTAAATATCAATTCATTGTGTCATTTTCCATCTGCTCTGGTCAGATGCAAATCACAGCTCGTCTACAATGTTAACTAAGTGCCCATGATTATGGAGTTCGTATTATGACGATTTATCTACGTAGTTCTATTACTGGGAAAGTCCTGACACAGAAAGAATGGCAACACTCATTAAATGAGTGGGATGACGAAGGGGGGGCATCTGATCCGGCTGATGAATTTATTGAGGTCGTAAAAGATGAGGAAGGTAACTGGATTGAGAAAAATTCAGCTCATAATTCCGATGGCTAATGAATTGCCCTCAGAATATGCTGTGATACACCACCTAATCCCAAAAGCCTTTTCCATTTATTGATTGCGCAGCTTAGGCGTAGAAAGTAAACCATTCTAATTCGGTAACAATGCAGAACCATTCGCAGATGACAATTACGAAAAAGTAATCATGGGTAAAGCATGTCTTACCACTACACTCAATGTTACCTATTTCCTGCGGAGCATCATGATGCTTGAGGGAAGGTTGGAGACTATGCACTGCGGAACGCCCTGCTTCGCGGTTTATGGTAAGGAAGAGTACATAAAGAGCCTCATTGATTACATCAGGAGCAGTAAGACATTTTCAGCCGAAATCAGGATTATTGGCGGGTTGGATGTGATAGGGCGAATGAAAATCATAATTACTGGTAAGGTAATTGATGAAGTATCTCTGGTTGATTTTCAGTCAATGCTGTTGAATAGTTTTAAAAGCAGCGATTAACTCTTCTCAAACCGCCTCCGGGCGGTTTTTTATTGCCATTACCATGGGCAGAACCATCGTAATGGCAACACATGCTTTTCCATGTATGCAGTATGTCCGAAGAAGCAACGAGGGATGCAGTTTCATCCGCTACTGCTGAGGGTCACATTTGGCTTTAATATCACCTACAAAGGATCCCACAGCATCTTGCGACGCGTTACTAGAGTTTGTTCGGTTAAGCGTCATAAAAGCTTTAGTGCCATCAGTTGATATTTGCCATGTCTGAATAGTCATTCCCAAGCCTATATTGTACGTTCCTAACATCGAAGTTGGGCTTAAAACTGTATAGGTCATGATGCTATCTGTAACGGATGGGGAGTTTTTATCAATGTTGAGTACAAATACTTTTCCCGAGAAACCGTCTTTTTTGAACTGAAATTGATTGTATTGTTGGGAACCTACGCCAGTTAGATTGCTTACAACCCAGCATCCAGCATCCGCAGATGTGGCGGCTAATGTCAGCACAGCTCCAAATAAACACTTCTTTATCATTATTAACTATTCCTGCTTCAGATTTATATGAATGTAGCCAGCACAGAAATAATACACGCATCTCACGTTTGATAAAGACTCATCCACAGTTGCAGTTATATAGAGAAAACAATGGCAAAACCGGACTGGGGCGTGCTTCAGCAACGGTTCCTGTCCGATCATGCCGAAACCGGCGTATCACCGAAGGAATGGTGTGAAGCGCAGGGACTGAATTATGCGACCGCACGCCGTTATATCAAAAAGCTAACTGCGCAAAGTGCGCAAAATCCTGTGCAGAAGAAACTGCGCACTGCGCAAAAGGAAAAGTGCGCAGATGAGCTGGTAGGTGATGATGGATTAACGGCACAGCAAAGATGCTTTGTTGCGGAGTACTTGAAGGATCACAATGCCACACAGGCAGCTATCCGGGCGGGGTACAGCAAGCGGAATGCTGACAAAATCGGACCTGAGCTACTAGGGAAAACTAGGGTTGCGCAGGCCATTGCGCAGCAGCAGAAAGCCTCCATTGCGCGCACACTTGGCAGTGCCGATGAAGTGCTCGCGCAGATGTGGCAGCTCGCTACCTTCGATGCAAACCAGCTTTCGCAGTATCGCCGCGGGGCGTGTCGTTACTGTTGGGGCTTCGGGCACCATTATCAGTGGCGCGATGTAGTTGAGTTCGATGAAGAGACGGTCAAGACAGAGGGCAGAGAAGGTGCACGACTGCCGGAGGACACTGGCGGCTATGGTTACGACCACAACAAAGAGCCTAACTCCGAATGCCCACGCTGCAACGGCGACGGCATTGGTCAGCCTTACTTCCCTGATACACGCAAACTTCCCGCAGATTCCCGGCTCGCTTACTCCGGTGTGAAGGTTGGCAAGAACGGTGTAGAGATAACTGCCATCAGCCGTGAGCGTATGTTCGAAGCGGTGATGAAGCGGCTTGGCCTGGCGGATAGCGAGTTCGCGCAGCGGCTGCAGCAAATCGAAATCGACCGCCGGCAGCTGGAGGTTGAGAAACTCCGCAAAGAGCTTGCCGGTGACGGGGAAGACGAAGAACCAACACCAGTACAAATCAACATAAACGTAGTGGACGCGAGGGCAGACGATGGGGATCAGCCCGACACTTAACATCCCGCAGGCCCGCTTCCTTGCTATGCCCAACAAGTTCAAAGCTTACGTGGCCGGGTTTGGGTCGGGGAAGACTTGGGTGGGTTGCGGCGGCATCTGTAAGGGAATGTGGGAGTTCCCAAAGATTAACCAGGGCTACTTCGCGCCGACCTACCCGCAGATACGCGACATCTTCTATCCCACTGTTGAGGAGGTGGCCCACGACTGGGGACTGAGCGTCAAAATCAACGAGGGGAACAAAGAGGTTCACTTCTACGAGGGGCGACGCTATCGCGGAACAACGATCTGCCGCTCGATGGAGAAACCCGGTTCAATAGTCGGTTTCAAAATCGGTAATGCGATGGTCGATGAACTGGACGTGATGCCAGCGGCGAAAGCTCAGCAGGCGTGGCGAAAAATCATCGCACGTATGCGTTACAACGTTCCGGGTCTGCGAAACGGTATTGACGTCACGACCACGCCGGAAGGGTTCAAATTCGTCTACCAGCAATTCGTGAAAGCGGTGCGGGATAAGCCTGAACTGACAGCCCTGTACGGACTGATTCAGGCCAGCACGTTCGACAATGCGAAGAACCTCCCTGACGATTACATTCCGTCGTTGCTCAGCTCATACCCGGACGAGCTGATCCAGGCCTATCTGCGCGGCAAGTTCACTAACCTGAACAGCGGAACGATTTACCACACCTTCAACCGTAAACTGAATAACTGCACTGACGAGATTCAGGACAACGATCCACTGTTTATCGGCATGGACTTCAACGTGGGGAAAATGGCTGCGATTGTTCACGTTAAACGCAACAGCTTACCGCGCGCCGTTCGTGAGCTGGTGAAGGTCTACGACACACCGGCGATGATTAAGCGCATACAGGAAGAGTTCTGGCGCTACGAGGGCGGTCGATACGTTAAAAGTCGGGAGATTTACATTTATCCGGATGCCTCCGGCGACTCCCGCAAATCGCAGAACGCCAGCAAGACCGATATCGCCCAGCTTAACGACGCTGGATTCAGCGTTATAGTCGATGATGCCAACCCGCCGGTTAAAGACCGCATTAACTCGATGAACGCCATGTTCTGTAATGCTAACGGTGAGCGGCGATATCTGGTCAACGTCCAGAATTGCCCGGTCTACACCGAAAGCCTCGAGCAGCAGATATGGGCGGCAAACGGCGAACCGGATAAGTCAGCTGATAACGATCACCCCAACGACGCTGGTGGGTACTTCATCGTGAAGGATTACCCGATCGTGAAGCCAGCCTACTCAATCACCATGGACACCACTTTCTGATATGGCAAACGACGACATCACCTGGGTTCGACCAGAACACCGGGCGGCTTCTGCTGCCTGGCGGAAATACCGCGACTTCTGCAAAGGTGCTGAGGCAGTTAAGGAAGCGGGCAATAAATATTTACCGTTCCTCGATCCGACTGATAAATCCTCTCGCAACCGTAAGCGCAACGAGGACTACCTGAGCCGCGCGGTTTTCTACGCCATTACGGGCAATACGAAAATCGGCATGCTGGGCATGGCTTATCGCAAAGACCCGACCTTTACCGGCTCCGACAAGCTCAAATATCTCCTGAGCAATGCCGACGGCGCGGGGACGAGTATTTATCAGCAGTCGCAACTGGTGGCCGAGAACGTTCTGGAAGTTGCACGTGAGGGAGTTTACGTCGATTACGCCGAGGCGACGAAAGAGGCGATCATCCTTCGTTATCCGGCAGAGAACATCACCAACTGGCGAACGAAGCGCATAAATGGGCGTGACCAGCTGGTGCTGGTGGTGCTACGTGAATGCGTAGAGGAGCCGGATGGTTACGCTTACAAGGAGGAGATCCAGTACCGCGAGCTGTCGCTGCAGGAAGGGAAATTCATCTGCCGTGTTTGGCGACGTGCTGGTGGCACTGCAAGCGGAACCTACACCGTAGACAGCGAGTACCATCCAAAGCCTAAGGGGCAGGAATACTGGGATGAAATCCCGTTCACCTTTGTTGGCGCCCAAAACAACGATCCCACTATCGATGATTCACCGCTTGCCGCGCTGGTCGAGATAAACCACGGCCATTATCGAAACAGTGCTGACTATGAAGACAGCGTGTGGTTTTGCGGTCAGGTTCAGCCGTACATGACTGGGCTCGATACCGGCTGGCGCGATCACCTCGAGAAGAAGGGCGTCAAAATTGGCTCCCGGTCACCGCTACTGCTTCCTAAAGAAGGTTCGTTTGGCTATGCACAGGCGCAGCCTAACATGCTGGCGAAAGAGGCAATGGACAGCAAACGCGATTACATGGTGCAGCTGGGAGCCCGACTGATTGAGCAGAACGCCACAGCGAAGACGGCGACGCAGGCGAGCGGGGAGCAATCCTCATCAACATCAGTGCTGGGCATCTGCGTCTCGAACGTCTCTGAAGCTTACACGCTGGCGCTTGGCTGGTGTGCGAAATACCTCGGTCTCAAAGGCGAGTCTCCTGCTTACACCATCAACCAGGAATTCATTGCGAAGGTGGCCGAGTCCGGTATGGTCACGGCGATTGTAAACGCATGGCAGTCTGGCGCGTTGCGCGATACCGATATGATTCGGGCATTGCAGAAACTCGATCTGATTGACCCGGCAGATAATCCTGATGATGTGATCGATGCGCTTCGCAACCAGGCACCCACCATGACAGGAGGCTAGCATGCCAACCGTTAATGAAAGCCTGCGTGATGAGGCGATCGCGCATTCCGTGTGGTTGAGCCGTTACGCCACCGGCGTAGCCAACAGGATGGTTAAACTCCTCAACGAGACAGATGCAGACCTGTCGGCGCGTTTGCTGGATGCGCTGGACAGGCTGTCACCGGAAAGCTTCACCGTTAAACGGCTGGAAAGTCTGCTCGGTAGCGTGCGTGAACTGAATCACCAGGCCGTTTCCGCGATGCAGACCGGACTGCAAAGCGAGCTGGTGGCTCTTGCAAAGAATGAGGCCAGTTACCAGTTGAGCCTGTTCGACTCCCTGTTGCCATCCCAGATTCTTTCTCGTTACCCGCTGCAGGACATTACCGCCGATATGGTCTATGCCGCGGCGATGGCCCAGCCCTTTCAGGGGCGGTTGCTGAGTGAGTGGGCGAGCAATCTTGAGTCGGACAGGCTGGCACGCGTTGTTAACGCCGTGCGGCGTGGTTATCTGGCAGGCGATACGGTGGAAGCGATCGCGCGAAACGTTCGTGGTCACGCAAACAAAGACTACCGCGATGGCGCGCTGCAGATGAGCAGGGCAAATGCTGCCAGCATAGCTAAAACGGCTGTAAATCATCTGGCTGCGACCGCCCGTAACAGCTTTACCAGCGCCAACAGCGATATCGTGAAAGGAAAGCAATGGTTGTCTACGCTGGACAACAATACCAGCCACGATTGCATCGTTCGCGATCTGCTGCGATACACCCTGGACAACAAGCCGGTGGGGCACAAGGTGCCTTATCTGCAGGGACCGGGGAAAATCCACTTTTGCTGCCGTTCTACCGAAACGCTGATCCTCAAATCATGGCGAGAACTCGGCATCGATATTGATGAAATGGACGAGGGCACCCGCGCGAGCATGGACGGGCAGGTTCCGGCGAAAACCACGTATCTGGAGTGGCTCAAGCGTCAGCCGGCACAGCGGCAGGATCAGGTGCTTGGTGTAGAGCGCGGGCGTCTGCTCCGTGCCGGCGAAATCGACCTGAGTGACATGTTCACGGACAAAGGGGAATGGATAACACTGGAACGACTTAAGCAACTTTCAGGTACCGACAACTAACGATCAGCACTTACATCATGCCCTGGCACCCGCCGGGGCTTTTTTATGGGCGAGGCCCGGCAAAATCCCGAGGGGACATTATGTTAATCCGAAATATGCTTCTGAAATTTTACGCTCCAGAAAACGGCGGTGAAGGAGGTGGTGGGGGCGGTGTCGAAATCACGCCGGAAATCCAGAAGCTGATCGACGAACGCGTGACGAGCGAAGTCACCGGTCTTAAAACCAAAAACTCTGAGCTGCTGGGGACCATCAAGCAGCAGAAAGAAAACCTGTCCCGCTTTGATGGTATCGATCCAGACGCCGTGCGCGGCATCCTGCAACGTTTCTCCGACGATGAAGAGGCAAAGCTGATTGCCGCCGGGAAAATTGACGAGGTGCTCGATAAGCGCACCGAGCGCCTGCGCGCTGACGTTGATAAGCAGATCAAAGTAGCAAACGAACGTGCGGATAAAGCCGAAGCGTTCTCCAACAAATTCCGGGATCGCGTACTAGGCGATGCTATCCGCTCAGCTGCCGCTAAAACCGGCGCGCTACCGGAAGCATCTGACGACCTGATCCTACGTGCCAAAGGCACTTTCAAGCTCAACGACGAAGGCGAGGCCGTAGCGGTTGATGCAAATGGCGACGTTCTGTTCGGTAAGGACGGGAAAACCCCGCTTAGCCCGCTTGAGTGGGCCGAGTCTCTCAAGGAGACGGCTCCACATCTGTTTCCTCGCGCGGAAGGCACCGGCGCGGGCGGGCATAAACCGAACGGTGGTGGCAGCCTGAAACGCTCCGAAATGAGCGCCAGCAACAAGGCGGACTACATCCGCAAGCATGGCCAGCAGGCCTTCCTCAAACTTCCGAAATAAGGGATTTACCCGATGACGACTGTTAACACCGATCTGATTATTTATGACGACCTGGCGCAAACCGCATTTCTGGAGCGCCGCCAGGACAATCTGGAGATTTTTAACGCCTCTTCCAACGGGGCTATCCTGCTGGACAACGAACTGATTGACGGAGATTTCCGTAAGCGCGCGTTCTACACGGTTGGTGGCTCCATCGAATCGCGTGATGTGAATTCCACCGACAAAGTAACGGGTAAAAAAATCGGTGCGGCCGAAGCGGTGTCCGTTAAAGCTCCATGGAAATATGGCCCGTATGAAACCACCGAAGAAGCATTCAAACGCCGTGGCCGCTCCGTTGACGAGTTCTCTGAGGTGATTGGCACCGATGTGGCTGATGCAACGCTGGAGGGCTACGTTAAGTACGGTCTGAAGGCACTGACCGCGGCGATCGGCGCAAACGCTGAAATGGTGGTGACCGCTGATATCGAAACGGATGGCAAAAAGACCCTGACGCGCGGTCTGCGTAAATACGGCGATAAGTTTAACCGTGTGGTTCTGTTCGTCATGCACTCCGCCACCTACTTCGACATCGTTGATGAGGCGATCGCCAACAAAATCTATGAAGAAGCAGGCGTGGTGGTATACGGAGGCCAGCCGGGCACCCTCGGTAAACCGGTTCTGGTAACCGACACCATGGACGCCGATGCTATTCTGGGACTGGTGACCGGGGCGGTAACCGTGACCGAATCTCAGGCGCCTGGTTTCCGCTCCTATGACATCAACGATCAGGAAAACCTCGCGATTGGCTATCGCGCCGAAGGCGTTGTGAACGTCGATCTGCTTGGCTACAGCTGGGATACGTCAAAAGGCGATAACCCAGACCTGACCAAAATCGGTACTGCCGGCAACTGGAAGAAGCACTTCACCAGCAACAAATCCACGGCCGGCGTTCTGATCAAGCTGGGAACTGCTGCGGGGGAGTAACGCTGTCAGCGGATAAATCATCCGCGACCGCTGACAGCACCGACGCGGTAACGCTTTCTTTGAAATATACGCTCAACGGTTCCGGCGTTGCAGGCAAGAGTGTGGCCTGGTCATCGACGGGCGGCACGCTCAGCACTGAGAGCTCGCAGACTGGCTCTGCTGGTGGTGCTACGGTAAAACTTACCGCTGGCGAAGCAGGGACCTTTACGGTCACTGGTACGGTTGATGGTGTGGCGAAAACCAGTGATGAAATCACTTTCACCGCACCTGCCGGCGAGTAACGCATGGGGCGAAAGCCCCACATTCGGGATATTTCCATGATTAATACCGATATCACCAGTGATGGCGCCAACAGCTACGCCAGCGAGGAAGACCTGTTATCTTTCGCCGTGCTGCGTGGCATTGAGCTGCCTGAGAAGCTATCTCCATTGCTGATTAAGGCGATGGACTATCTGGAAGGTCTGGAGTGGGTAGGCTCAAAGGCGAAGCCCCGACAACCGCTTGCATGGCCGCGCCTGAACGTGGTGTTGGATGGTCACGATCTTCCACCTGATGAACTACCTCAGGAGGTTATCACCGCACAGTGCATGCTGGCGGTCGAGGCGATAGACGGCGATCTGCTTGCAAGTACACGCGAGGCGGCTGTGAAGACCGAGCGCGTGGAAGGGGCAGTCACCATGACCTACGCGGTCGCAGATGGTGAGGTTTTTACACCGTCCTACCCGGCAGTCATGGCAATTCTTGGCGATCTGGCTGGTGGTCGTGGCTATGCCATCAATTCCTTTGCGGAGCGTACGTAATGGCAATCAATTATCAGCGCATGCAAGCCACTGCCACCCGCATGATCAGGCAGAACGGCATTTCGTATAACGTCATCCGAAAGGGCTCGGTGACGGTGATTGCTGGTATTGAGCACAGGTCTGACGATATTCGTTTCACAACCACGGGCGTAAAAACGGATTATCAGCCAGGCGAGATCGACGGAACGGTAATCGAAAGCGGGGATGTTCGTATCGTGTTTACCGCAGAGCAGGAAATCAAAACCGGAGACCTGATCGACGTGGACGGTATCACCCATCGGGTGGTGAAACCGAATCCTTCGAAGCCGGCAGATGTGGTGCTCTGCTATAAAACGCAATTGAGGGCCTAGTATGAGCGAGAATGCTGCATTCATCGCGGATATCACTGCGTTCGTCAATAAGGCAAAAGCCAACCAGGATGCGGTGGTTCGCGCGGTTGGAATAAGAATCCTCAATCAGCTGGTCATGATGTCTCCCGTCGGAAACCCTGAGCTTTGGGAAATCAATCAAACGGCCGCATCCTATAACCGCGCTGTGTATGAACACAACGAGGCGCAAAGAACAGATCCTGCCAACCTCACGAAAACCGGGCGACTGAAGAAAAAAGCGCGGGTTGTCGATAGGATGGATATCAAAGTGCCGCCAGGCTACACAGGTGGGCGGTTTCGCGGCAACTGGCAGGTGTCGTTTGATGCACCCACGATCGAGGAAAACGGGCGGATTGATAAGACAGGCGATCTCACCAAAGCCGCAGGGAACTACACGCTTTCACTGTTCAAAGTGGGGATGAGTTCAATCTACTTCTGCAACAACGTACCTTACGCCTATCCACTTGAAATGGGGCACTCCACTCAGGCGCCGGGCGGGATGGTGCGCATCACGGCAGCAGAATTTCAGCGTTTCTTTGACGAAGCGATCAGGGAGGTGGTGAAGTGATCCCAGATATTGCTGCGGCTTTGGCCGTGAGGCTTGGTGCCTGGGCCGATGCTGAGAGCATCGCAGTTGCCTGGGAAAATGTACCCTTCACACCGCCTGCCGATGCGATTTACCTCGCGGTACACGACATGCCCGCCACACCTCGCACGCTTGATCTCGGTCTGCGCTGTCGAGTTTATTCTGGTGTGTATCAGATCAACGTTGTGGCTCCCATTGGCACTGGCCGCTCAGCTGCTGTGGCGCTGGCGGGCCGGGTGGCTGAGCTTTTCCCTGAAGGGCTGGAAGTTGAAGGTAATGGTTTCATCAGTTCGATCAGTGGCGCGCCGGGTATCTTCCGGGGCATTTCGACGGACGTCTCTTACACCGTTCCTGTCAGCCTGAACTACCGGGCAGATATCGTCAGCTAATTCTGCTTCTCACCTTTTCAAAACAGACCGGCCACGCGCCGGTTTTCTTTTCTTCGAAGGAGTAACCACTATGGGCTTTGCACTGCCTAACGGCGCTCACGTCTATCTGGCGTCGGGCTATGGCCCGGCAATTGCTTTCACCGGCGCGACCAACGCCGAAAACGTGGTGATCACCGTCAGCTCCGCGGAGGAGCTGGATGTAGGTGATATTGTCCATGTGAACTGCAGCTGGTCCGGAATTGATAACGTCATTGCGAAAATCGACGCTATTGCTGAAAGCGCGGTCACGCTGCGAAATATCAATACTATTAACAAGAACAAATATGCTGCTGGTGGTGGTACTGGTTCTGTCCGCAAGGTTCTCGAGTGGACCGAGTTGCCGCAGATTACAGAGGTTTCGAAATCCGGCGGCGATCAGAACACCACACAAATCCAGTTCCTGAGCGACGATCGCCAGCGCAACCTCAACACCTACAAATCTGCTGTTTCGCAGACCTACTCGATCGCCCACGATTCCACGCTTCCGGTTTACCCGCTGCTGCGCCAGTTGGATGAGGATGAAGATACGGTCGCGGCTTATATGTACGTTCCAAAGGCTAAAGAAAACCGTTACTGGGCGGCCACGGCATCCTTTGACGACACGCCAACCACAGCGGTCAATGAGGTGGAGACGGTGAGTGTGGTTCTGAACCTGCAGTCTCCGGCCATGACGTTCTACAAAGTGACCAATGCCACGGCGTAAGCCGGGATCAGGAACCAACCACATGCCTCCTGTCCGGAGGCTTTTTTACGTTAAGAGGCATCGATGGCAACGAAGTTTACTCTCCAGCCTAAACCTACTTTCAAAGCAAACGTCACGATCCCGCGCGCCGGTGATGAAGACGGCGTACTGACCTTCACTTTCAACCACAAGCCGCTTAAAGAGCTGGCCGATCTGGAGAAGCTGGAAGGCAAATCAGCCACGGATTTCCTGATGGAAATCATTGCGGGCTGGGCGCTACCCGATGCGTTCAACGCCGACAACCTGGCTGTGCTTCTGGAAAATTACCCGGCAGCCATGAAAGCCATTCCGGAGACTTACTATCGCGAACTGCTGGGCCAGCGCGAAAAAAACTGATAGCGGTTGCCTCGGCGTTCTATACGCCTGAACCCACGGCATCCGACCTTGCTCCCTACGGGCTGAGTCCTGACGATTACGATGATGAGATCGTGGATGTATGGCCCGACGTTTGGCCTTCGTTTGTCGTGTTCCAGGCCGTCAGTACTCAATGGCGTACGGGAATGGGCGGCGCGTCCGGGCTGGACTACAACGTACTGCCATGGGTGATGCGTTTGCATAACGTGAGCGACGAAGTAACCGCGCTTTCAGATATCCGGGTAATGGAGCGCGCAGCGCTGAAAATCATGCATAAAGAGAGGGTGGAATGAGTAACGATATCGCCACCATTTCGCTGCGCGTCAACACCAGCGAACTGGAGCGCGGCAATCGGGAGCTGGAACGCTTTCAGGATACTGCGGCAACCGCCGCCGATAAAGCGGATGACCTGAACAGTACGTTCCGCACCGGTGTCGATAATCAAAAGAAAAATAGCGAGAGCCTGAAGCAACAGCGCCAGGAATTGCAGAACTTGCTGAACAAAATCAGCCCGGTGAATAAGGCGTTGGATGAGCTGGACTCAATTCAGGAAAGCCTGGCGAAGTTTCGCGGTAAAGGGCTGGTGGATGATGAAGATTTCACTCGTTACAACAGCGTGCTGGAGACGACCCGGGCGAAACTGGCGCAGGTCATGGAGGCCGAGACGGCAGAAGGGCGGGCTCGCATCGAGCAGGCTCAGGCGGCGCAGCGGGCAGCCGCATCAGGGAAAACATTCATCGCCTCACTGGAGGATCAGACAGCTGCAATCGGAAAAACTCGCGCCGAAATCCTTGAGCTAAAAGCCGCACAGTTGGGAGTGACGCAGCAGGCCGCTCCGATGATCGCCAAACTGAAGGAACAAGAAAACGTCTGGAAGAACGGCGCGATCAGTGCGGGGCAGTATCGTAATGCGATGCGTTACCTGCCAATGCAAATGACCGACATCGTTACCTCACTTGCATCTGGTATGCCGATATACATGGTTGCGATCCAGCAGGGCGGTCAACTGCGCGATACGTTCGGCGGAGTGGGTAATGCGCTGAAAGCCATTCTTTCGCTAGTAACGCCGGCGAAGCTGGCTTTAGGGGGAATGATTGGTGTTGCTGGCCTGCTGGTCGCTGCCTGGTATAAAGGTTCACAAGAGGCATCCGAATATAACAAACAGCTGATACTGACCGGCAATTATGCGGGAAAAACTGCCGCACAGCTGTCTGCACTGGCAAAGTCTCTATCTCGTGGCGGGATCAACCAATACGCGGCTTCTTCTGTTCTGGCTCAGGTGGTGGGTTCTGGAAAGTTTGATGCAAGCAAGCTTGAGACAGTGAGCCGCGCGGCAGTTGCGATGGAGCAGGCCACCGGACAAGCGGTGGATAAAACCATCGCTAACTTCCAGAAGCTGTTCTCCGAGCCAACCAAAGCATCACAAGAGCTGAACAACCAACTGCATTACCTGACAGCAGCGCAGTTTGAATACATTTCTTCGCTGGAACGCCGTGGCGATAAAGAGACAGCAGGGCAAGTAGCCGCTGATGCTTTCAGCCAGGCAGAACAACGCAGAAGCCAGCAGATCCTCGCTAATCTCGGTCTGGTTGAGAGAGCTGCTCTTTCTGCCCGCAATGCTTTCAAAGGGATGTGGGACGAGTTGCTCAACATCGGGCGTCCGAACGCACCACAAGACATGCTGGCGAATATGCAAGCTGAACTGGCGGAGCGTGAAAGCAAGGTATTACCTGAACGCCAGAGGATGGGTTACGGCTACAACTACGACACCAGCTCGCAGGACCGCGATTACGATAATCGGCGTAAAGCCCAGTTGGCAGCCATTGCATCGTTGAAAGCCCAGATTAACCCCATGCTTGGGGCCATCACTCTTCAGGAAGACCTGAATGTTGTTGCCTCTACAGGCAATAAGATTAACGAAGAAGCGATAACTGCCCAACAGATCATGAATCGCTATCTTGATGCCGGGACTGAAGCTACGGAGAAGCGCCGTCAGGCTCAGGACGAACTAAATAAAGCGATTGCAGATAATGCCAGGGCTGCCAAAAACGGCACGGCGACACTTTGGACGGCTGAGGACATTGCCAAGGCGCGAGCCGGGATCGAGAAGCTTTATAGAGACCCCAAAACGCCAAAAGCGAAAGGGGAAACAGTCTCGTCCGGTCTGCGAGCTGAGGATTCTGCTCAATCTGAATTGCTGGCGCTTCAGGCGCAGCTGTACGCCCTGCAAAAGCACAGTGACCTGAACGAAACCATAAGCCAGCAGCGCAAAAGCTTATGGACTACTGAAGCAAGGTTCCAGGTACTGGAGGAGGCTTCGCGCTCGCGCGTTTTGACGAAGCAGGAGCAATCCCTTCTGGCGAGCAAAGACCAGGTGCTGCAACTGGCGAGGCAGAAAGCGCTTTTAGGTGATCAGATCACCGCCCAGGAGCAGTTGAACAAGCGGATGGATACGGCACAGAAGTACGCCACGCAGATGTCCGAGAAGCAGGCCGCATTAACAGGCGAGGCCGGGATGAGCGACCGACAGGCGCAGCGGGAACTGGCTAAAAGTCAGCTTGCCGCCGGCTGGCAGAATTCAGGTGGTTCTCTGGCGGATGAGGGCTACCTGAAACAGATTAAGGCTGCGACCGACTATTACGATGCAGAAGACCAGATGCGTGGTGACTGGCTGACCGGCGCGAAAAAGGGCTGGAGCGAGTTTGAAGACAGCGCAACCAATGTTTATGGTCAGATGCAAAACATTTCCCAGTCTGCATTTACGGGGATGGCTTCAACGCTCACGGACTTTTTCACCACAGGCAAAGCTAGCTTTAGCGACTTCCTGACAACGTTCCTTAAGGGCATTGCGCAAATGCTGGTCCAGTTGGCTATGGTCAACAGTATGAAATCAGCGTTTGGAGGGACGGCTGTTGGGGCCTTTTTCGGTTTTTCTCAGGGTGGGCTGGTCCCGGCATTCGACAGCGGGGGCTATACCGGCGATGGTGGAAAATATCAGCCGAAAGGTGTCGTGCATGGCGGCGAGTTTGTCTTTACCAAAGAAGCGACCAGCGCGATTGGTGTCGGCAATCTTTACGCGATGATGCGCGGCGCTCAGGGTTACGCTGATGGCGGTTATGTTGGTAATGCGCCTATGTATGGACTGCAATCCGCTGGCGCTGGTGGTATCACGGTTCAAACCTCAGTTGTCGTGCAGAACCAGAACTCACAGCAGAAAACTTCGGGTAATGACGAAGCGATTTCCCGGGCATACAAACAGACCATTGATCAGTCTGTCCGGTCAGGTATTGCCAAGCAACTTCAACCAGGCGGATTGATCTGGAATGCTACAAGATCACGATAATCCGTTTCGATGGGTTCTGTCATTTCCTGAACCCTGATATTCTTTTGGCTTACTAATAGTAGGGGATAGGGATATGCGAAAATTACTGCTTTTAAGCTTTACCATGATTTCTTTTTCAGCGCTGGCAGGGGCGAATCAAATTCAGGTACCTACTGATTCGAATGCAACTTATACGTTGTTGGAAAAAGGTTCTCAGGGATCACTTCGAACCATTACGACAAAAAGAGAAGGTCCATCAGGTGTTTCGTTTTCACAGCGAATTTATGACTGTGATTTAAGCGAAGTAAAGTATCTCGGCTCTGGTGATACCTTGGAAGAAATGAAGAATTCGCAGCCTGATCCAAATATGGCACCAATAGTAAGCGAGTCGATAGCTTATTATTTAGGCAAAGAAGCCTGCAAGTAACCTGACCCGCTCCGGCGGGTTTTTTTATGCCCGGAGGATATGTGGCGATCCAAACATTCACTTGGCGAACCCAGATTCAGGCAGGCATGGAGGGCGAGTTTAGTTACTTCACTCGTGCCGCATCTTTCGGTGACGGCTACGAGCAGATTGCAGGTGAGGGTATCAATCCCGAAAAGCAGTCCTGGCCAATAACACTCACAGGTAAAAAAGCAGAGATGCTAGCCGCCCTGAATTTCTGCCGTTCGCACATCACAAAATCGTTTATATGGACATCACCAATTGGCGAGGTGGGACTTTACCGCGTTGAGGCTGATTCAGTGAAAGCGCAACCCCTCTCGAGCAAAGTAATAACCATAACCGCTACTTTCAAGCAGGCATATGCACCATGATCACAGAAGATTACCAGCGACTCGAACCGGGCAATAAAATTCGCCTCATTGAGGTTGATGGCTCCACATTTGGTGTCGATGACGTACTGCGTTTTCATGCGTACAACTTGCCCCATACAACTGATGAAATTGCCGCTGCTGGTGGGGATGAAACGAAACTTGTAGCAAAGAGTATCTGGTGGCAGGGAAAAGAATATGCCGCATGGCCATACCAGCTCGAAGGGCTTGAGGCATCAACCGACGGCAGCAACGCACAGCCGACCCTGACGGTGGCAAACATCGACAGCTCGATCACTGCGCTCTGTCTGGTCTACGACGACATGCTCCAGGCGAAGGTTACTATTCACGATACTTTTGCCCATTATCTGGATGCTAGAAACTTTCCTGAAGGAAACGCTACGGCTGATCCGCTGCAGGTCAGAAAACGGGTGTTCTACATTGATGGAAAGAACAACGAACTGGCGGGGGAAAGCGTCGAGTTTATTCTCACTAGCCCGATGGATCTTCAGGGATTAATGATACCGACGCGTCAACTCCACTCGCTATGTACCTGGTGTATTCGCAACAAGTATCGCTCGGGTGACGGGTGCGATTACGCCGGCGCCAGTTACTTCGACCTGAACAATAATCCGGTAGACGATCCGTCGCTAGATGCCTGCAATGGCACACTGACCGCATGCAGAATGAGGTTTGGTGAGAATGAAGAATTACCCTTTGGTGGCTTTCCGGGGACTTCCCTAATCAGGAGTTGAACATGCGTCAGAAAACGATAAACGCCGTCATGGCTCATGCTGCTGCAGAGTATCCGCGTGAGAGCTGCGGAGTGGTTGCTCAGAAAAGCCGGGTGGAACGCTATTTTCCTTGCCGCAACCTGGCGTCAGAACCGACAGAGCAGTTTCTTCTTTCGCCCGAGGATTACGCCGCAGCTGAAGATTGGGGAACGGTGATTGCCATAGTTCATAGCCATCCTGACGCGACGACTCAACCAAGCGAGCTGGATAAAGCGCAGTGTGATGCAACTCTGGTGCCGTGGCATATCGTCAGCTGGCCTGAGGGTGATTTACGTACCATCCAGCCGCGCGGTGAACTCCCGCTGCTGCAGCGCCCCTTTGTGCTCGGCCATTTCGACTGTTGGGGGCTTGTGATGAGCTATTTTCGTCAAACCCATGGCATTAAGTTGACCGACTATCGTGTGGATTATCCGTGGTGGGAGGACCGCTATTCGGACAACTTCTACCAGGAATGCTGGTATGAATGCGGTTTCCGCGAATTTGACGGTCCACCGCAAGCTGGTGACATGGTTATCATGCAGGTGCAGGCTGATAAGTGGAACCATGCGGGCATCCTACTGGAAGGGAATATGCTGCTTCATCATCTTTACGGCCACCTCAGTCAGCGTGTGCCTTACGGCGGGTACTGGCGGGAACGAACAATGAAAACCCTCAGATACAAAGATTTATCAGGGCGGGGTGACGATGACTGAACCATTACGGAAGGTTCGCCTTTATGGGGTGCTTGGCGCGACTTTTGGTCGTGAATACAAGCTCTCAGTTGCATCACCAAAAGAAGCTATCCGAGCGCTCTGTGTGATTGTTCCCGGTTTCGAACGTTTCCTGAATACCAGTAAACAACGCGGTCTAACCTACGCCGTTTTCAGTGGGAAGCGCAATCTTATCTCTGATGAGCTCGATATGGATAAAGGCTGTGAAGATATTCGTATCGCGCCTGTTGTCATCGGCAGTAAGAAAGCGGGCGCGTTCCAGACCATTCTCGGTGCGGTACTGGTCGTCGTCGGTGTCGCGATTGGCTACTTCTCTGGCGGCACGCTATCAGCGGCAGGTTACGGCGTAGCGAAGTTCGGTGCTGCAATGATGATCGGCGGCGTTGTACAAATGATGTCGCCGCAGACGGCGGGCCTCGCCAGTAAGCAGTCAGCAGATAATCAGGCCAGTTACGCATTTGGCGGTGTGACCAACACCACTGCACAAGGCAATCCGGTCCCACTGCTCTACGGCAAACGTCGCATCGGCGGTGCGATCGTTTCCGCTGGAATTTACGTCGAAGACCAGCAATAACCCCAATTAATTATTTCAGGCCACCTTCGGGTGGCTTTTTTTATGGGCGTGATATGGAAAAAGTTAATCCGATAAAAGGCCGCAAGGGAGGTAGCTCGAGCTCACGAACTCCGACAGAACAACCGGACGATCTGCAGTCTGTGGCAAAGGCGAAAATCCTCATCGCGCTTGGAGAGGGAGAGTTCGCTGGCCACCTCACTGGAAAGGATATTTATCTGGATGGTACCGCGCTCGAGAACGCAGACGGTTCGCAGAATTTCAGCGGCGTAACGTGGGAGTTCCGACCGGGAACGCAGGCTCAGAAATACATCCAGGGTATTCCCGGAACCGAAAATGAAATCAGTGTGGGCAATGAGGTCTCAAGTGAAACTGCCTGGACGCGCACTTTCACCAACACACAGCTATCAGCCGTCCGGCTGCGCCTGAAGTGGCCCTCTCTTTTTAAGCAAGAGAATGACGGTGATCTGGTCGGTTACTCGGTGAACTATGCAATTGACCTGCAGACGAACGGCGGTACATGGCAGACCGTGCTCAACACCAGCGTGACCGGGAAAACGACCTCCGGTTACGAGCGCAGCCACCGTATCGATTTACCGCAGGCGGGCAGCACCTGGACGCTTCGTCTGCGCAAGATAACCGCTGACGCAAATAGCGCGAAAATCGGCGATGTAATGACGCTGCAAAGCTTTACTGAGGTGATTGACGCCAAACTGCGTTACCCGAATACGGCGTTGCTCTATATCGAGTTTGACTCAAGCCAGTTCAACGGCTCCATCCCTCAGATTTCCTGCGAGCCTCGCGGACGCGTAATCCGTGTTCCCGATACCTACGATCCCGATACTCGAACCTACAGCGGTACCTGGACGGGCACGTTTAAGTGGGCGTGGACGGATAATCCTGCATGGATTTTTTACGATCTGGTGGTCACTGACCGCTTCGGCTTAGGCAATCGTCTCACTGCAGCCAATATCGACAAATGGTCGCTTTACCAGGTTGCACAGTACTGCGATCAGCAGGTACCAGACGGCAAGGGCGGGAATGGTACCGAGCCGCGATATACCTGCAACGTCTACATTCAGGACAGAAACGACGCCTACACCGTGCTGCGAGACTTCGCGGCTATATTCCGCGGCATGACCTATTGGGGTGATGATCAGATTGTCTGCCTCGCGGACATGCCGCGGGATGTCGACTTCAGTTACACCCACGCCAATGTTGTCGAAGGTAAATTCACCTACTCCAGTAGCACGACCAAGAGCAGGTACACAAACGCGCTGGTCTCATGGTCCGATCCAGATAATGCCTTCGCTGATGCTATGGAGCCGGTTTTTGAACAGGCATTGGTGGCGCGCTATGGCTTCAACCAGCTCGAACTGACGGCCATTGGTTGCACCAGACAATCGGAGGCGAACCGAAAAGGGCGCTGGGGCATTCTCACAAATAACAAAGACCGTGTGGTGACCTTTAATGTCGGGTTGGACGGCAATATTCCACAACCAGGATATGTCATCGCTGTGGCAGACAGGAACCTTTCCGGGCGTGATCTGGGCGGAAGAGTCGCCAGTGCAAATGGCCGGGTTATCACTCTTGATCGTGGTCCTGGTGCCGCGGCAGGAGACAGGCTAATCGTTAACCTGCCTTCCGGTGTTTCTCAGTCACGCACTATCCAGGCGATTTCTGATAAAGCGGTCACTGTCACCACGTCGTATAGCGAAACACCAAACGCTGAAGCTGTCTGGTTGTTAGAGAGTGATGAACTTTACTCGCAGCAATACCGTGTAGTTAGCGTGACGGACAATGATGATGGGACATTTACCATCGCCGGAGCTAATCACGATCCAGATAAATACGCCCGCATTGATACAGGGGCGATCATCGACCAGCGCCCGATAAGTGTTATTCCTCCCGGCAATCAGGCGCCGCCAGCAAACATCGTGATCAACTCCTTCTCGATGGTTCAGCAGAATATCAGCGTTGAAACAATGCGCGTCAGTTGGGACCAGGCGCAGAATGCTATCGCCTATGAAGCGCAGTGGCGCCGCAACGACGGGAACTGGGTGAATGTGCCGCGCAGCTCCACCACGTCTTTTGACGTGCCGGGTATTTATGCTGGACGCTATCTTGTGCGTGTGCGCGCCATCAATGCCGCAGAAATTTCATCCGGCTGGAACTATTCAGAAGAGAAAACGCTGACGGGTAAAGTAGGCAATCCACCGAAGCCAGTTGGCTTTATCGCTTCTGAAAACGTAGTGTTTGGAATCGAGTTGAACTGGGGGTTCCCGGCGAACACCGACGATACGTTGAAGACGGAAATCCAGTACAGCCTGACCGGGGCCGAAGATGATGCGATGCTGCTGGCCGATGTGCCTTACCCGCAGCGCAAATATCAGCAGATGGGCCTCAAGGCGGGACAGATTTTCTGGTATCGCGCGCAGTTGGTGGACCGAACAGGAAACGAGTCCGGTTACACCGGCTGGGTGCGGGGGCAGGCCAGCATAGATGTTTCTGACATCACTGATGTAATACTGGAGGATATCAAAGAATCGGACACGTTTAAGGGCCTGATAGAGAGCGCCGTAGACGGCAACGAAAAAATTGCTGGCATGGCCGACGACATCAAACAAAACGCCGACGAGCTTGCACAGCAGGCTCTGGCCATTCAGGAGAATACTGACGGGCTGGCGCAGGCCGCTGTGAAAATCGATGAGATATCTGTATCGATGGACGGTATGACAGGCGGAGTCAAAAACTCCTCCATTGCCGTTATTCAGAATAGCCTGGCACAGGTTACAACCCGTCGCTCTCAGACTGCGACAAACGCCGGGAATAGCGCCAGCATTGACCGCATCGACACCACCATTGCTGATACCAGTGAGGCGGTATCCCGTGCGCTGGTCACGCTCGATGCGTCTGCAGGTGGCAATGTATCCAACTCAACGGACCTCACTGAAACCTTAGCGAACTTTACCCAGGCCTCGGCCATAAAGATTAATTCTTTGACGGTGACAGTGAACGGCCAGACGGCGGCGATTAACCAGACGTCGCAGGCGGTTGCTGATGTGAACGGTAACCTCAGCGCGATGTACAACATCAAGGTAGCGGTGGACGCTAACGGTCGACAGTATGCCGCCGGAATGGGGATCGGCGTCGAAAATACGCCTTCAGGAATGCAGTCTCAGGTGCTGTTCCTGGCCGATCGGTTTGCAGTGATGGCGCAGGCCGGGGGAACGGTGACGCTTCCGTTCGTCATACAGAATGGACAAACGATCATCAGGGATACTGTTATCGGTGATGGGACCATTTCTAATGCCAAAATCGGCAACTATATCCAGTCGAATAACTATGTGGCTGGTTCTGCAGGCTGGAAGCTTGATAAAGGTGGAACATTCGAAATTAACGGCGTGGCCGGGGGCGGGAGGATGCTGATATCCAGCACTCTCCTTCGCATCTACGACAGCAACAACGTGCTGCGCGTCAGAATGGGGTTATGGTAATGCCACAGGGTTTGCAATGCTGGGATAGTGCAGGGCGGGTTGCAGTGGATTTAAGCGATTACGCGATCCGTTACATGGGCAGCGCAACGGTTTCGCTTGCTTCAGGAGAGACGTCAAAAAATATCGCTTTTTCTGGCGCAACGCAGGACGGGACGTTTGTCACAATCGTTTCAACTGGCGTGACTGTAAACGAGTATTTTTGCCGCGCTTATAATGGCGGCTTTACTCTCTACTATCTCCCCACGGGTGGAAGTGCCGCAATCACTGTCAGTGTTGAGGTTTATAACTTTCAATGAGCGGATTCGAAGTTTACAACAGCGCCGGGAAACTGCTGGTGGACTCACAAAACAGATCGACCCTGTTTTACGATCAGCGCGCATTGGGGGCCGTCACCGATAAAGGCGCCTACCGTGTTAACAGCCCGTTTGGTGATGGCAGCACACTCGGCTTTACTCAGCAGTCATTCTGGAATGACGGTCGTTTAAGATGGCTGCAGCTGGGCACGAACAAATACGGTTTTCCTGGTGCTGATATGCTGGAAGATAATGCTGGTAGCATGATCCGAACTGCGCGAAATATTGGCTTGCAGAGTGGTTATCTCGATGTGTTTAACAGTGCTGGCAGCCTCATCTGGAGCGCTGCATCAGCCTCTAAGATGCCGAGAGTAGTTGGTTTCTTTGACGTACCAGCGAACTATGACCTGCAGAACAATACCTTTTCAGTCAGTTTAAGCTTCAACCCCTGGATTCTGGTAAACAACTGCCCGGGAAACCTCAGCGATGATGGTACGGTTGTCGGGTATTCAGGTGTGGTGCTCAAATGGACTGGCTCTCAACTGCAGGGCAGATACATTTCAAATAATCAGCGCAACTGGAGCCAGACGTTTCAGGGGCGGGGTCTAAGAATCCCCATCGCTCAGTTTGTTGGAATTTGACACGGGAGGAACGCGCGGGTAATGAGTCGCGATCATATCTTGCTTCACGCCATTTGCTGGATTAAAACGATAAACAACATCCAGCTTATCCGTTTTTTTATAACAAATATTACTCAACCGTTTATTAATATGGCGGCTGAATATTCCGTTGCTACTGTCTGAAATAACTTCCACCTCTCTGGTGGTACAGTCGATATTTACGTGAATATCACCACCCAGCGATAAACGGGCGGCATCTACCGGGTAATCCATCTGGAATGAGTTATCTGTGTGTTTATTCGTACATCCAGCCAACAACAAAAGCGCTGCAGCAAATAAAAGTTTCATTTCAACATTCCTAGTTATGCGGGAACTTCCATTTTATTTGAGTTTAAAAAATAGTCAGATTGATATGAGCGATCAATTTTACATGATTGATCGCTTGTAACGATCGTTATTATCGTGAGGTAGTTCATGCTTTATAATATCGGCACCATCGCAATTAACGGAAATACCGCTACCGGCACAGGCACGAACTGGACGGCTCCCGCCAGCCAGGTCCGTGCTGGCCAGACGATTATCGTCATGTCTAACCCGGTCCAGATGTTCCAGATTTCAGCAGTAAACAGCGCCACGTCCATGACGGTAACGCCAGCTGCTTCCCCGGCGCTGAGCGGCCAGAAGTACGGCATTCTGGTATCAGACAATATCTCTGTCGATGGCCTGGCGCAGGCGATGTCTCAGCTCATCAAAGACTACGACGAGAATATCGGTGCGTGGGAGACTTTTGCCACAACCACGGCAAACCAGAGCATCACTGTCACCATCAACGGCAAGGCAGTAAGCATTCCAGCGATCGGCAAGTTACTGCAGAAAGGAAGCAATGGTGCACTTGCTGTCGCAGACGGCGGTACCGGCGCAACGAAGGCAGAAGACGCTCGCACAAACCTCGGTTTAGGAAGTAGTGCCACGAAGGATGTCGGAACCGCTGCTGGGAACGTCATGCAGGTGGGGGCTTTTGGGCTAGGTTCACCTCAGCAGAATAAGCCAAACAATGCTAATGCATCTTTTATCAGTGACGCTGATGGTTTAACTCTGTGGGCTCCAGCCAATGGTTGTGGTTATCAAAGTTCTTACAATACGCAGCGAATTGCGCAAATGTGGGTAACATCTAACGGTGCGGGGTACAGCCGATTTTTGACAAACACAAACCCTCAAACGCCAAAAACCGATGTACCGTGGACACTTTACCAGGCCTCTGGAACGTCAGACATTAACTTCAAAAAAGTAACGGGGGATCTTGATTTAAACGAGTCGCTTTCAAACATTGAGGCAATGGATTTTAAAACTTTCTATTACCTGGCGGATGAGGATAAAACGATTCGCCGCGGTGTAATCGCCCAGGAGCTCGAAATGATAGATCCGCAGTATGTTCACTCAGCGGAGGAATCAGGGAAAATGACACTCGACCTGAACCCATTGGTGCTCGATGCGCTGGCGGCAATCAAAGCTCTTTCAGTCCGCATCAGAACATTAGAGGGAGAAACTAAAGCTGCAGCTCCTGACTCATCCGCTGGTTAAACATAGAATCGTTGGGCATATCCAGACGAACATCGATCCAGCTGTTCTCAGGTACGTCCATCGGTTCACCTTTAGTTTTAACGATCTCACCTTCATTGCTAAGCATGTATTTGCGCTTATAGAGTCGAATGGTGATCATGCCGCTTCCCGTTTCTTCTGCCTCAATAACACCCAGCTCACCCATGCCACCGGGGTCCATCGGCGGGAGTAGTTGCCACCCTTCAGATGCCAGACCTGCAGAGCCGGCAAGCACATATACGCCAGTATCGAGACGAGAGATGCTGATTCCTTCAGCCTCCCTATTAGAGGCACCACAACCACACCAGGTAAAGCCGTCCTCATCAATATCTCTACGCTGGTTTTCCTCCTGCGATTTCACTATACGAGCAACTGGTGAAGCCGCTTTGAGTGTGCCATCGCTGGCTTTTGTCGTGTTTGTTGTTGAATACAGCTCTGACCATGTCCCTCCCTGAGAATTACCATAGGTACGTATAAAACCACGGGCTTTACCTCCTGCGGTAATGGCAAAATCAGAGCCATATGATCCCTGGGGGATGTGGAGAACTGTTACTCCCGTTGTACCAGCGGGATTGTGCTCAGTTCCACCCTGTATTGATAGTAAGGATGAAACTGAGTTTCCGGTCGCATCCATATACAGAGTATTTTGAACTCCCAGCCCAAAAGCCCCCACCTGCATAACGTTCCCCGTAGCGGTTCCGACGGTCTTCGTCGCGCTGTCTCCCAAACCGACGTTTTATAGATTGCCTCTCAAGTGTCTGGTCGATAACTTCACCTCATTTTTTTTATGAAAAATGGTGGATGAAAAATATGCAGATTGGCTATGTCCGGGTGTCAACAAATGACCAAAATACTGATCTCCAGCGGCAGGCACTTGAACGCGCAGGATGTGAGCAGATTTTTGAGGAAAAAATGAGCGGAACCGTTGCTAATCGCCCTGCACTCAAAAGACTTCTTCGGGCGTTAAACGAAGGCGATACGTTGGTGGTCTGGAAGCTGGATCGACTGGGAAGAAGTATGCGGAATCTTGTCCTTCTGGTAGACGAATTGCGGCAGCGCGGTATTCATTTTCGTAGCCTCACCGACAGCATAGACACTTCCAGCCCCATGGGCCGATTCATCTTCCATATCATGTCCGCGCTTGCGGAAATGGAAAGGGAACTGATCGTCGAGAGAACGCGCGCTGGCCTTGCCGCTGCGAGAGAAAAGGGAAGGGTTGGCGGTCGTCGCCCAAAATTGACTTCCGAGCAATGGGCACAAGCCGGACGACTCGTTGCGAACGGCATCGACCGTAAGCAAGTCGCTTTAATTTACGACGTAGCAGTCTGCACACTGTACAAAAAATTCCCGGCAGGAAAGCCGGATGGCGCCGAACTGTAGGCGGGAGGAAAAATTTACAAAAACATATTTGTCGATGCATGAGAAGGTTACGGGCAAACCGCTTAAGCCTTAATCAGCCAGCTTCATAGCGCACCTTGATCAGAATTTTCCATTCAACTACTGTATATAAAAACAGTATCGAGGCGTGCATTATGAAGTTGTACAGACCAGCAGAGTTACGTGAAGTCATTGCTATTCCGCTTTTCAGCGACTTAGTGCAATGTGGATTTCCCAGCCCGGCAGCGGATTACGTCGAGCAACGTATCGATCTGAATGAATTGATGATTCATCATCCGAGTTCAACCTACTTCCTGAAGGCTGCCGGGGACTCGATGATCGATGCGGGAATCGGGGACGGTGATCTGCTGGTGGTGGACAGCTCCATCACAGCAGATCATGGAGATATTGTGATCGCCGCAGTCGAAGGAGAGTTCACAGTAAAACGCCTGCAGCTTCGACCGACGGTCCAGCTTAATCCAATGAATAGCGCTTACAGCCCGATCATCGTGGGCAGTGAAGATACCCTGGACGTTTTTGGCGTCGTGACTTTCATCGTTAAATCGGCGAGCTGAAGTATGTTCGCGCTCTGTGATGTGAATTCCTTCTATGCATCATGCGAGACGGTTTTCAGACCGGATCTGCGGGGGCGGCCAGTAGTTGTTCTTTCTAATAACGATGGTTGTGTGATCGCGAGATCAGCAGAGGCCAAGGCGGCTGGAATTACCATGGGTGAGCCGTTCTTTAAGCAGAAAGATCTGTTCCGGCGCGCTGGCGTTGTCTGCTTCAGCAGCAACTATGAGCTGTATGCTGATATGTCGAACCGGGTAATGACGACGCTCGAGGAGATGAGCCCTCGCGTCGAAATTTACAGTATCGACGAAGCTTTTTGCGACCTGACTGGTGTTCGCAACTGCCGGGACCTGACGGAGTTCGGCAAAGAGATCCGAGCTACGGTTCTGAAGCGTACGCACCTGACTGTCGGGGTTGGAATCGCGCAGACGAAAACCCTCGCTAAGCTGGCAAATCACGCTGCGAAGAAATGGCAGCGCCAGACAGGCGGGGTGGTTGATTTATCTAATATCGATCGCCAGCGCCGATTGCTCGCTATCGTGCCGGTAGAGGACATATGGGGCGTCGGAAGGCGTATCAGTAAGAAGCTGAACGCCATGGGCATCAAAACGGCCCTGGACCTTTCTGAGCAGAGTACGTGGATTATCAGGAAACACTTTAACGTGGTGCTCGAGCGAACCGTTCGGGAACTGCGCGGCGAACCCTGTCTCGATCTGGAAGAGTTTGCACCTGCGAAGCAGGAAATCGTCTGCAGTAGGTCGTTCGGTGAACGCGTTACTGAGTATGAGCAGATGCGCCAGGCTATCTGCAGCTATGCCGCCCGTGGTGCTGAAAAACTTCGGGGTGAACATCAGTACTGCCGCTTTATCTCTGCGTTCGTGAAAACCTCTCCCTTTGCGCTTAACGAGCCGTATTACGGTAACAGCGCGTCCATGAAGCTTCTCACCCCCACTCAGGATTCCCGCGCTATTATCAACGCCGCGGTAAAGTGCCTGGACAAAATCTGGAAGGATGGCCACCGATATCAGAAAGCGGGGATCATGCTCGGAGACTTTTTCAGTCAAGGCGTGGCCCAGCTCAATTTATTTGACGAGAACGCACCGCGGGCTGGTGGCGACAAGTTAATGGAGGTGCTGGATCAGTTGAACGCTAAAGGCGGGAAGGGCACGCTTTACTTTGCTGGGCAGGGCATACAGCAGCAGTGGCAGATGAAGCGTGAAATGTTATCACCACGGTATACCACCCGATTCTCTGATCTACTCGTTGTCAGGTGATTTTTCAGTGAAACCTTGGATTGGAAGGTATGGATAGTTCATGTAAATGTCCGCTTTGTGCCAGGAGCGGACACCCAGATAAAAAAGCATATTAACGTTGAATGATTTCCTGGATGGCATTGGCTGATTAGGTCTTTACTCGACCGCATGACATATTGGCCCAATTTCATTGATTCCTGGCGTGCAGCCCACTCACTGACTACTCATCACTCTCCCTATAATGGCAACGTCAGCAGGCCATTAGCTCATCTTTCTCATGAAAAATCGCCTTGTTCAAACCTGATCGCCATCCTGGCCCAGCATCTTTCTGAGTGACGCAACCTTAACTCAGTCAGTAATAGTCACTGAGACTGAAATTGTATTGATGCTTAATTTCGTGTCTTTCGGAGCTTCAAAAAAATGAGGAATATGCATCGACAGGTCCTGATACTTGCAGGTTCTCAGGCCATCTTTCAATCCATAGCGGTACTGATAATGACTATCGGTGGGCTTGCAGGTGCGCTTCTTGCCCCCGGCCCCGCGCTGAGCACCGTACCGCTCGCAATGGCAAGTCTTGGCACTGTGTTAGTGATGTTTCCTGCATCGTTATGGATGAGCCGGATAGGCAGGAAAACCGGCTTTATAACCGGTGCTCTGAGCGGAATTATATCGGCTATTATTTCCATGGCGGCAATGATCCAATATTCCTTCATTCTGCTGTGTATTGGTATGTTCTTTCTGGGGATTTATCAGGCGTTCGCTCAGTTTTATCGCTTTGCCGCCGGTGAAGTCGTTCTCCCGGCATTCCGGACTAAAGCTATTTCGCTGGTATTGGCTGGAGGTGTCGTTGCCGCTCTGCTTGGCCCGTTTCTGGCAAGCTTCGGAAGCGCATTTTTTAGCGTTTCCTATGCAGGGTCATTCCTCTTTATGGGAATAATGGCTTCGGTGGGTCTGTTGCTATTATCACGTTTACAGATACCGGTTCAGTCAATGGAAGCTTCTGAACACGTTATCGCGAGGTCATGGAAAAAAGTCGTTTTTCAGCCCGCTTATCTTGTTGCCCTTTTTTCCGGCGCGTCAGGATTTGGAATTATGGTACTGGGCCTGACCGCGACACCTATCGCGATGAAGCACTACGATTTTGACTTGCCTCAAATTGCTACCGTGATACAGCTCCACATACTGGGCCGGTTTGTACCGTCATTCTTCACCGGAAAACTGATCGACCGATTTGGCGTCATTAACATTATGCTGGCGGGCATTCTTCTCATGCTTGCTTACCTTGCTCTGGCGTTTTCAGGCGTCACCTGGGGAGTGTTTACGGGTGCATTAATATTGATGGGAATCGGTTGGAACTTTCTCTATGTCGGCGGAACCAGCTTATTGGCAACAACTTACACTACAGAGGAAAAGGGGGTTGCGCAGGCGACCAATGACATGAGCGTCTTTATCTTCAGCCTGATTTGTTCGCTGGGTGCCGGCCCACTGCTAAATGCTTATGGCTGGAAAACCATGCACCTCCTTTTAGTACCCTGGGTCCTGTTTCTTATGGTGCCGCTACTGTGGCTCGCTGTGCGTAAAAAACGTCAGGATAACGCTGAGAATGAGGTCACTTTACCACTGCAGTAAATTGACTCTGTGAACCTTCCAACCAATAAACCCCAAGGACTCAACATGAAAAATGCTCTGATTGTTATTGATATTCAGAATGATTATTTCCCGGGCGGAGCCTTTCCGCTTGAGGAGCCTGAGCTAGCCTGTAAAGCTGCAATGACTGCGATTGAAAAAGCGCGCAAAGAAGGTTGGCTTATCGTCGGCATCCAGCATATTGCAACGCCCGAAGCTCCTTTCTTCAAACCTGACAGTAAAGGCGCGAACATTCATCCGGATGTTGTTGCTGCACTGGGAAATGCACCCGTGATTATCAAGAAAGAGGCAGACAGCTTCTTCGAAACCAGCCTTGAGCAGTTGCTACGTGAGAATGGCATCACTGATATCTATCTTACCGGCATGATGACGCAGCACTGTGTCACACATACTGCGCTTTCCCCGCAAGCTCAGGGCATGAAGATGCATATCATTGCGCAAGCATGCGCTGCACCCACCAAAGCTCTGAGCGATCTTGCCCTGTTCGGACTGAGTGCACGCTGCAATGTGAGTTAACCAACTGATTTTGTTAAGTACAGGCCTATCCAGGGGATGTGTTTTTTCAGATAACACATCCCTTTTTTATTTCATTTGAACCGTCATTGGGTTGTAACGGAATACCACTAAACCCTGCGCATTACGATTGACCTGATTTCATCGGTTAATGACCAGAGAGCATGTCACGACCTCTCCCTTCCTCATTTTATAGTAAGCCCACTCGCATCCCCCCGGCAGCACAACAGCCAATACGGTGGGTGAATAAATCTGATTAATGACTGGAGCAATAAATGAAATTAACGCAAATCCGCAACGCCACGCTGGTACTGGAATATGCCGGTAAAAAATTCCTTATCGATCCTATGCTGGCCGAAAAAGAAGCCTGGGACGGCTTTGCTGGAAGTGCACGCCCACATCTGCGTAATCCAATGGTGGCCTTGCCTGTGGCCGTTAAGGATTTACTGACGGTTGATGCCGTTATCCTGACTCACACCCATACCGATCACTGGGATGAGGCTGCCCAGCAGGCTATTCCCAAAGACATGCTTATCTACACGCAGGATGAAAAAGATGCGGCACTTCTCCGCTCTCAGGGCTTTCTCAACATTCGCGTTCTGAAAGAGGAAAATCATTTCGTAGACGGCATGACTATTTACAAAACCGACGGCCAGCATGGCAGCAACGAATTGTACGCTGATGCCCAGTGGGGTGAGCTACTCGGTGATGCATGTGGGCTGGTCTTCACTCACCATGATGAAAAAACGTTGTATATCGCGGGTGATACTGTCTGGGTTAAGCCTTACGCAAAAAACCTGCAACGTTTCAAACCGGAGATTGTGGTGCTGAACACCGGTTATGCGGTAAATGACCTTTACGGTCCGATTATCATGGGCAAAGAGGACACACTGCGCACACTGAAAATGTTGCCCAATGCCACCGTCGTGGCGTCTCATATGGAATCGATTAATCATTGCCTTCTTACCCGTGCGGAACTTCGCGAGTTCACGCTTGAACATGGTATTGAAGATAAGGTTCTGATTCCCGCAGACGGCGAGAGAATGGCTTTCTGACAGGCCATCCCACCTGACCTGATGAGGAATGCCATTACTACTGGTCACCTGTTATTGTTTGGTCAGTTAAAATAAGCGTTTTAGCCGCCGGTAAGCCGGTGGCTATCATTTACGGTAAGGTTAACGTTATGTCTGCACTGACGGTCGCCGTGATTGCCACGGCCGGATTTAGCCCATTTCACTTTTCAGTCCCTTGTATTATTTTCGGGCAGTCTATGCCGCAACCGGATTTATTCTGCGTCGAAATCTGCGCTGAAAACCCTGGCGTTGTTATGTCTGATATGGGCCTGTCCATCAACGTGGAGCATGGACTTGAGCTGCTGGACACCGCAGACATTATTATCGTGCCTTACTGGAATCATCCGGAAGAAAAACCATCTCAGGCCCTGCTGGATGGGTTAATAAAAGCATGGCAGCGTGGTGCAGAAGTGGTGGGACTTTGTCTCGGTGCTTACGTACTTGCCTATTCCGGCTTACTGGATGGGCACCGTGCTGCCACACACTGGGAATACGAACAGGACTTTATTGAACGATTTCCTGCTGTCCATCTGGACAGCAACTCGCTGTATACCAGTGATGAACGTCTGATTACCTCAGCGGGCACCGCCGCCGGTATTGATTGCTGCCTGAATATTATCCGTGACCATTACGGTTCTGCTATAGCTAACCGGGTGGCAAGAAGAATGGTTGTTCCACCTTACCGGGAAGGTGGCCAGGCCCAGTTTATTGAACGCCCGGTCCCGGTATCGACCCGGGATAGCAAAATGAATGAACTGATAGAGTATCTGCGCCGTAACCTGGACAAGCCTCATGATCTCGACTCACTTGCCGGGTTTGTCAGCATGAGTCGACGAACGTTAACGCGTCATTTTTTCAGGGCAACCGGAACGACGCTTGGCGATTGGCTGAACGCGGAACGCCTTCAGAGAAGTCAGGAGTTACTGGAAACGACAAACATTAGTATTGAACGTGTATCCGAAATGGTGGGTTTTCAGTCGCCAGTCTCATTTCGTCAGAGCTTCAAAGCGAGATTCAGCGTCAGTCCAAGCGAATGGCGTAGAGCTTTTCGAGGGCCTGCGCCTGTTGATGTCGACGTGAAGTGAGAGCCAACCCCTACCAGTTTAAATCCTCTTAGCTAGAAGGTTTGTATCACGTCCGTTCCTCGCTCATAGCAGACCTTCAGATCCGGGAGGGTGTCCGCTTAGTGCCAGGAGCGGACATTACAATCATCACAGTGAACGAATCATTGGGGGCTGGTTAGTTTAGCTACTTAGTAAAGATAAACTTTTTAAGCTATTCTGGGCCGAATTATCTCGTGTAAGGACTCAGTTGATATGAAGATTATTGAAAGCGGGATTCGTGACGTTGAACAAGGTAAAAATGTAAAAGTTGTCATGCCTGTAAACCTCTATGAATGTGACCTAGGCGATGATGTTTTTGTAGGGCCATTTGTTGAGATACAAAAGGGATCTGTCATAGGCGACAGAACTAAAGTGCAGTCACACACTTTCATCTGTGAGAACGTTACCTTAGGCAAAGACTGCTTTATAGGCCATGGCGTAACCTTTGCTAACGATCTTTTCAAGTGTGGAAGTCCTGATGCTTCTGCAGAAACTTGGATACATATTGTATTAGGCAACGCAGTAATAGTGGGTAGCGGAGCAACAATTTTAACAACGGAAATTTGCAGTGGTGCGGTGATTGGTGCAGGTAGCGTTGTTACAAAGCCAGTGCTGGTAAAGGGTGTGTATGCTGGTAATCCGGCCCAGCTTTTGAGAACGCTTTAAGCATCACCTCTGCAAATTCTTAGCCCAAACTCATATTCTCCTTAGGCTGTTAACGCCCGCTTCTCGCTCTTAGCCAAGTGAGATCAATCTATCGGCAGGTTAGTGCCAGAAGCGGAAGTAGCGCATGAACTGTTATGGTAAATTTGAACGTCCGGCTTAATCACTTGAGGATAAGCAGAATGCTTCTGGAGAAGCTCAGATTGCTTGAGTGCAGACTTCACGGCGACAGGCGCAATGATCCGGAGTGGCTGGAACTGATTCTTCATCCTGAATTCCGTGAAATCACCCGGTCAGGTGTGACGGTCGACCGGTCAGAGACCATTGCGTCGCTGCTAAGTGAAAAGGCTGCACCGTATATTCTCAGCAGCGATTTCCGTCTTACGGAGATGGGCTGCGGTTACGCTCTGCTTCACTATCGGACGTTTTACGCTGATGGCAGCCATCATGCATTACGTTCCTCTTGCTGGATTTGTTCGGATGAGGGCCAGTGGACTCTGTTTTTTCACCAGGGAACGCCGGCCTTAGGCAATGCCGGGGTTCAGGGTTGAGTTGCACACTTAGGACAGAGAGAATGTGTTTATGCGGAAGATTATTGTTGTGCCATACGATGATAGATGGCCGGAGATGTTTGAAGCTGAAAGTTTACTGATAAAAACATTGCTCGGTGGAATGGCTAAGGATGTCCATCATATTGGAAGCACGTCAGTTCCTGGTCTCTCAGCAAAGCCCGTAATTGATATGCTACTTGAAGTTTCCGACATCTATGAACTGGATAAGTACCATTCAGCAATGGCCCACGCCGGGTATGTTGCTCGCGGTGAGAACGGGATTGCGGGGCGCAGATATTTCATTAAAGGTGGTGATCAGCGTAGTCATCAAGTCCATGCGTTTGCAGTCGGAGATATGCAGGTATTGAGACATCTTGCTTTCCGTGATTATCTTCGAAGAAACAAAGACATTGCAGAAGAGTATACTGAGATAAAACACGCAGCTGTATTACTCAGCAGTAATGATGCTCATCGCTATAGCGCCCTCAAAGCGAAATTTATAGAGCGTCATCAACAACTAGCGCTAGCTGTCTGAGAACGATTGAGATTGAGTTCGTTGCCGGGAGGGTATGTTCAATAATAATGAATTCACTGAGTAGTCATCAGTCAACGTCTGCTGTTCGCTCATATCAGACGGTGGTGCTTGGAAGGCAAAAAAATAGCGAAATTAACTAGATCGCTTTGATCAATTCTGGTCCTTGGTTTTTCGGGTTCCCGATTGCACGCGTTACAGCGTGCCATACGAATTTGTCAACAGACAATGTTCCGTCGGCAATAATCTCTTCAGCTTCCTTACCCACAATATCCTGTCGCATCCACTCTCGGGCTGCTTCTGGAGTCAAGATGAGAGGTCGTCGGTCGTGGATATCGACCAGGCCCTCATCGGCAGCAGAAGTCACAATCAGAAAACCCTCCGCCTCATCGCCGCGTTCAAACGGCGTGCTGCCGATTGCTGCCATGAATATCGGTTTGCCGTCGGTGCGGTAGATGAAGTAGGGCTGTTTCTTATCGCCTTCCTTCTTCCATTCAAACCATCCGTCTGCAAAACAGATAGCCCGGCCATGCTGCCAAAGAGGTTTGAACATTCTGCTGCTGGCTGCAGTCTCTACGCGCGCGTTTATCAGTGGCGGTTTGTCCCACCATCCCGGTGCGTAGCTCCAAAGCACCGGATCGAGGTGTAACTGCTCGTCACGTTCGCTCAAAAGCAAAACTTTTGTGCCTGGCGCTACGTTGTACCGTCCGATTGGTTCTGGATCGTATGCGATGTCGCGATCAGCTTCGTCTGCCAGGTAAGCCAGGTATTCTTCGCGAGTTTGAGCTTGTGCAAAGCGCCCACACATAAAAACCTCCAGCCAGTCAGACTGAAAGTATAGGGCAGGGAGGAAAAGTAGCGCGCTGGTTTAGTGTTACAAACGGATCGGAGTCGATTATGCTGAGGAGAGAGGTATGCGTAAAGCGGTGTGATGCGAAACTGGAAGGAGTTACGCAAAGTTGATGTGGTTTTTTGGATCGAAGCGATCCCGAAGTTCCCTCGTCGCCCACTCGAAAATTATGGCAACGGTTTGATCTTGAATGGATATAATGGTAAGTATTGGAACCCATATTTTATGGGTTTTTTGATTGTAACTTGTTGAATTTAGCCAAAAAACGCTGGATAAAACGAAAACAGGAATCGTATTCGGTCTCTTTTTATCTGCATGATAATGAACTCATTTCCCATTATAAGCTTCAGCAGAAGAGCGTCCTGTGCTTCTCTTTTAACCATACCACAATCCGGCAGGCGAAAGTCCAGCGCTTTTTGGCCGTTTTGTTAAATTTATGTATGACTGCGACGAAAGCCGCCTTCCGGTTAAAACCGCGCGTTAACGCACTCCGCGATCTCATCCAGCAGACCAAAGCGACGACGGTATTCCGCACGCTTTTTACTGGCGATGCTCTCAAGCGACTTACGTTCCATTGCTAACGGTAACGCCCAGCGGAATGAGGAGATTTTTTTAGCGTCGATAGACGCCCAGAATTCATCATAGCTGGCGTGGAAGTGACGGCCTTTGCTCAGGCGATAGCGCAGGGCGCGGAACACGTGGCCTTCATCACTGACGCCGTAAATAGCTTTAATGTCACTTTTAGCGACGAGATTAAAAATGACTTCCATCAGCACACGTTTTGGGAACAGGCCGTGGCAAGCTCGGGTCGCTTTTTTGATCGCGTCACGCGTCACGCCTCTGCGCGGACCCTGAAGCCCACCGATAACCAGCGCTGAATGGTCGCCTTCCGGCACAACGCTGAATGTCAGGCTAGCAAGCAGCGTGTCTTCATTATCGCGTAGCCAAAGCGTGCTTTCGCCTTCGCGCTCTGCTTTGCTTGCGGTTGACGCAAACACGGTAAAGCCCACGTCATCCTTTGCCTGAAAATGCACAACGGGCTGCGCGGTTTGATGGGTTAGGGCGTTTTTCAGCTCTGCATCGGGTAAAGCGTCCAGCCATTCATAGTGGTGAATGACCGCCTCAGCACGCGCTTTAGCACCGATTCCGCGTGTCAGATACTGCCGATGCGTTTTACTCGGCAACGTGATCTGTGCGGCCAGCAGCTTGTCAAAATCGGTCCGTCGTGACAGCGCTGTCAACATGTGGTTGGTCGAAGACCAGAACAGCAATGAGCGCAGAAGGAATTTAAGACGATAGTCACGCTTCCTCCAGATCGCGCCAGGAATAAGCTGGCCGTTGATCAGCGAGGAAATAATATTGACGGGTTGTGCTTCAGGCACATCGATTTGCAGGCTGGTGTTTGACACGATGGAGACCTCATTAGAATTCTTTGTCTATTCTAAGGTCCTGAAGAGGATGATTTAAGATTTGCTAAACCTTTATTTCGGCTTCGTTTAACCATGATTGATATTGGCAACATCACCCAACGCGCTTTTTAAATGATTTAGCACGCTATACTTTTAAAGGAGGCGCTATGTATAAATCATTCGATGGCAAAAAATGGCGGCATATCTGGGTGGTGAGCGATATTCATGGTTGCTACCAGTGGTTGATTGATGAATTAACTCAGCGCGGTTTTAATCCCGATGAGGATTTGCTTATTTCCGTCGGTGACCTTATCGATCGCGGGCCGGATAGCGTAAAATGCCTGCAACTGACACAGGAAAAATGGTTCCTGGCGGTACGGGGCAATCATGAACAAATGGCGTTGGATGCGCTCGAAAATAATGATTTTGCACTCTGGACGATAAATGGCGGTATATGGTTTTCTCGCCTGACGTCTTCGCAAAAAATAAAAGCAATGGCATTACTCCAGGCGTGCCGGGAATTACCGCATATTATTGAAATAACCTGTGCAAACGGACGGAATGTCATTGCGCACGCTGATTACCCCTCTTCGGTTTACCTTTTGGATAAACCGGTCAGCCTCCATCGCGTGTTGTGGAATCGAGAGCGTTTAACCCGTTTACTGAACGGAGAGGGCGAAGGGATTTCTGGCGCTGACCATTTCTGGTTTGGCCATACTCCACTCAACAAACGCAGCGACTTTCACAACCTGCACTATATCGACACGGGTGCTGTGTTCGGTGGCACGTTGACGCTGGCTCAATTACAGTAATTAAAAGTCGCTGTATTCCTGTGCGGGTGACCAGAATCCGTCGATAAAATCTTCGACAGGATAGCAACCGCCATGGCGAATTCGCTGCTCTTTTTTCGACGCCACGCATTGCCATTCGGTGTTGTAAACATCGATAACGATGTCATCACAGCCGCCATCCAGGTAACAAACAAAAAGTACCAGTGCAAACATCTCATCCTCTGATCTGGCTTCCAGACTATCAGTGTAGGGGATGATTTATCGCAGGGGAAATTTGAGGGGATAAATAACCCGCCTTCGGGCGGGTTCTTTTTGAATCAGGCAAGGCGCATGACCCAGGCATCGGACTGTTGATCGTAGTGCTCACGGTATAGAACGGAATGTTCGCCATCAAGGATCGCTGGAACACTGGTGTCCGCATCCCAGGCATCAAGCTGCATACATAAATCCGGATCGGATTTACACGGAATGGTTAACGTTCGATCGCCTTGATTATCGCCTTGTAACTCGGCATCGTCGATTTCAAATGCGCCGATACGCACGTTGGTTTTCGTCATAATGCTCTCCGCAGTTCGCTGAAAATCTGGTTCGACCAGTGTGATCGTCCATTTTTTAGCGTAGCGCAGGAGAGCAGAAGTGCCAGTGAAAATGTGCGGTTTTTTAATTGGCGCTCTCGTGGCCGGTAAACAAGCGACCATCACGAACCAGTTCTCGCGGATAGCTGTTTTTCAGCCTGGAGCCGATTTTTTTCGCCAGCCCTAACGGAAATCCCTGATAAGTAACCACCACTTCGTCACGCGTGGGCGTGAGTTCAGGGTAAACATCGCGTCCGCGATACCACTCTTCGGCTTCTGTGTGGGTCAGCGCAAACGTGTTTGCGTCATTGGCCAGCGCAATGACCGCCTCATGCTGCCAGCGATAGCCTTTGTTATGCACTTCTGCTAATCGCATGCCGATGCGGGAGAATCGTACTTTGCCGATCATCGTTTCGACATCCACCGGGAAGAGCCAGATCTCTTTATCGCGTTGCCAGAGACGTAAATTATCATCCCAGTTAAGCCCTGCTTTTTGCGCGGCAGCGACAATCTGTGCCGTTTCGCGCCCTTTGAGCGGGGCGAACGGGAAGTGACCGACTTTGTATTTCGGTGCAGGTAATGGCGCAATGGCCGCCGTTTTACGCAAGCGCGCAACGAAGAAACCTTCGCAGTCGAATATCTGCGGAAAAACGTGCAGGAAACCTTCAGGCGTGAGCGCTTCTGCTGCAGAGTCGAAAAGCGAATCTAACGGCAGAAATTCGACGGCTTGCGGGTATTGCGCTTTAAGCCACAGGCAGACCGATTCGTTTTCGTCACGGTTCAACGTGCAGGTAGAGTAAACCAGGGTTCCGCCGGGACGCAGCGCATGAAACGCGCTGTCGATAAGCTCGCGCTGGGTGGCGGCAATCTCAAGATTACTGGCAACGGACCAGTTTTTAAGGGCGTCGGGATCTTTACGGACTACGCCTTCACCGGAACACGGCGCATCCAGCAGAATGGCATCGAAGGATTCCGGCAAAGCAGCACCGAAAACACGTCCATCAAAGTGGGTCAGGGCGACATTGCTGATCCCGCAGCGGCTGATGTTAGCGTGTAACACTTTGACCCGGCTGGCAGAGAATTCATTTGCAAGAATAACGCCCCGATTGCCCATTCGTGCCGCAATTTGGGTGGTTTTCGAACCCGGCGCAGCGGCAACATCCATCACCCGAGTGGGTTGATTATCGTCTGCAAACAAGGCGGCAACCGGCAACATCGAGCTGGCTTCCTGGATATAAAATAGCCCGCTTAAATGTTCGGCCGTGCTCCCGAGCGGCAGGGCGTCTTCATCTTCGCGTTCAATCCAGAAACCTTCTTCACACCATGGCACGGGCGTCAACTGCCAGCGATACGGAGACACCAGCGTCAGGAAATCCGGCACGCTGATTTTTAATGTATTTACGCGAATGCTGCGGCGCAAAGGACGCTGGCAGGCTGCAATAAAGTCATCAAAAGAAAGATGAGCGGGAAGCGCCTCGCGCATTTGCGCCAGGAATTCGTCAGGAAAAAATACGGAGTTTTGAGCCACGGACACACCACTGGGAATAGTTCAGGCGCGCAGTGTAGCATAAAGGCTCCGGCGCGTTGACACCGGAGCCTTTGGGATTACCGTGGCAGTGCGGTTCCCCACTCACGCCACTCTTTCGGTTCACTTTCGAGCAACAGGAAATGTTTCCCCGTCTGCGCTTTCGGCGCGAGCGGTGTGCCTGGCGGGGTGGCGAAGGCGATACCGCCGCGAATGAACTGGTTAAATGTCCCGGTTTTCACTACGCCGCCGGTCAGACCGAAGTCCAGCGAATAGCCCGACGCCAGCCAGAAGACTGAGTTGTTGCGAACCAGATGCTGGAAGCGTTCGCTGATGCGCAGCCCGACCATCACGCGATCCGACAGGGTGCCCAACGTCAAGCCCGTGACGGTCCCGACCTCGATACCACGGAACAACACCGGCGTACCGATGCTCATGGAGCCCGCTTCTGGCACTTCGACAACAATGCTCAACCCGTCTAGATAACGCGAGTCGGTAATCGTCGCTTCCTGCAGTTCAAAGTCACGGCGCGCCTTACCGCTGCCCGGTTCAACGTTGATATAGGGCTGCAGAATGGTGTCCAGATGCTCAACGCCCGCTGCAGAAATCTGCGGCGTGACGACCGAGAAGCGTGTCCCCGTCCGGGCAAAGTTCTGCACGTATTCCGGATAAAGTACCGCCGTAGCCTGCACTTCATTGCGCGCGGTGATCAACGTCAGTTTCTGGATTTGACCGATATCAATCCCTAAATAGCGAATCGGCATTCCTTCGGCGAGCTTACCGGCATCAAAGGCGTGCAGCGTAATTTGGCCGCCAACCGCACGTGCGGCGGTTTCAGACGGATACAGAATACGTTTATCGCCTTTGCGCTGGTTGGCACTCGCACCACTTAAGTTATCGAAGCTGATAGCACCGCGCAATGCACGGGAGAGGGGAGCTGCTTGCACGGTCAGCCCGCTACCATTGAGCTGCACTTTTGCCCCGCCTTCTGCCCAGAACACGCTGTTGGCGGTCAGTAAGTTACGATATTCCGGTTTGATATGCAGTTCGATATCAAAGGCATTGGCACGCGGCCGCACGGTGATAATTTCGCCCACCTGAAACTTGCGATATAAAACGACAGAACCGGCCTGAACGTCAGGCAGCGTATCAGCGCTGAGCGTTAACGTGGTGGTTGGCAGGTCGCTCATGCTGTTTTCGATCGCTTTATCCAGATTGGCATACAGCGGATAGGCTTCGCGCATTTCCCCTTTCTGACCCGGCAGGATACGGACGCCGCCGCTTAGCCATTCGCCTGCGCTCGCGCCAAGGAACTCGACCCCGTCGAACCCAACTTTGACATCCACGCGGCTGTTAACCACAAATTTGCTATCGCCATGCACTAAATCGCGGTATTGCGGATCGACCGCAACGGAGAAAATCACCCCATCTTCCGTCAACTTGCGTTCAAGAACCTGGCCCACCTGCACGCCATGTAACAGCAACGGCTGGCCCGCTTCGATACCGTAGCTTTCGGGGGCATTGAGGGTCAGCGTCATCACGCCGGGTTTTTGCAGCAGGGCTTTGTCCGCTGGGGCAATGACAAAATTATTGTTGGGTTTCCCATCACCGGGAATTAGCTCAAAGGTGCTGCCTGTCAGCAGACTGCTAATGTTGGCGTCGCTGAGCGAGAGTTTTGGATTGCGAAGCTCAAGACGTGTTCCCTCGCGAAGCAGATCGACAACGCTTGGGTCAACGGTCATTTCACCGGTTACCGAACCGCCCGGATTCAGCGTCAATTTCGTGAGCTGACCAACCTGTAAACCTTGATACATCAGCGGCGTAGAGCCCGCTTTCAGACCTTTTGCGTCCGGCAGTGCCAGTTTGACGATCACGCCGCGCTGGCTGTGGGCCAGATCGGCATAGAGACCGAAATTATCATCTACCTCGGCAGGTTTTGAACCCTCTGGTGAGTCGAAGGCGATGGCACCGTTAACAAGTGCTGCCAGGCTTTCGAGCTTCACTTTTGCGCCGCTCAAACTGACGTCAGCATCCACGCCTGAAACATTCCAGAAACGACTGCCTTTTTTGACAAGCGAAGTGAATCGACGCTCGATCAGCACATCAATCGTGACGCCCTGTTTATTCGGATTAATGGCGTAGTCATAGACGCGTCCGACCGGGATTTTGCGGAAATAGACCAGCGAACCGCTGTTGAGCGAGCCCAAATCCGGCGAATGGAGCTGAATCATCAGATCGCCGTTATTCAGCCGGTATTTAGGCTGCGTATCCAGCGCGGTAAAGTGTTCCTGAGGCTCACCTTTACCTGGCATCATGCCGATGTAGTTCCCGCCCACCAGTGCATCCAGTCCGGACACGCCCGCCAGAGACGCTTTTGGCGTGACCAGCCAGAACTGGGTTTCACTGCGCAGCGCATCCTTCATATCGGCTTTGATGCTGACGCGAACCTCGATTTTATTCAGATCCTTACCAAGCCGGATATCCTGGACCGTGCCCACTTCAACGCCCTGGAAGCGCACGGGTGTTCGCCCGGCGACAATGCCGTCGGCGGTCTGGAAGTCAATCGTAACGGTATTACCGCGATCTTCGTAACTCGTCCAGATAAGCCAGCCCGCTATCATCAGTGCGATAACAGGGAGTAGCCAGAAAGGCGAAATACGGCGTTTTGTTTTAATTCTCGCTTCAGTCGGCGAAGCGGGCGTTTCCTGACTCATGTGCATCCCAAAGTAAGCGGCTATCCAGCCATTCCACTGCAAGAATAGTCAATATCACCGCAGAGCCGAAATAAAAAGCCGCGGGTCCCATAGTAAAAGCAAGCAACTGATCGCGATTGATCAGCGACATCATCAACGAAATAACGAACAAATCCAACATCGACCAGCGGCCAATCCACGTGACGAAACGTAAAAGCAAAATACGTGCCCGTAGCCCTTGTTCACACTTAAACTGAATGCTGATGAGCAAGGTAAACATGACAATGACTTTGGTAAATGGCACCAAAATACTGGCAATAAACACGACACCGGCCACTGCAAAGTTACTGTGCGCCAGAGAGATAATGCCAGACATAATGGTGTCTTCCTGTCGTCCGCCGTTAAGGTAAATCACTGAGATTGGCAGGAGATTCGCCGGCAGCAGGAACACAATCGAGGCGATCAACGCGGCCCAACATTTTTGCAAGCTGTGCTTGCGGCGCAGGCGCAACGGAATGTGACAGCGAGGGCAGCGGCCCCGGGCATCAGGTAATCCGGTAAAGTGGCAACCCAGACATGCCCTGAGATTAGGATCGGGCCGCGTCGCCGGGCGCTGGGGATAGAAACGCTCCCACAGCTGTTCCACATTCAGGTGAATCAGCGTCAGGATGCTTAGCAGCACAAGCGCGATAAAGGCAAAAAGCCCGATACCCGGCTGTAAGAAAGCGTAATCCTGCACTTTGATGGACGTTACTCCGATGCCGACCAGATAGATATCCAGCATCACCCACTCTTTGAGCTTCTCCAGCATCAGTAGGACCGGGCGCAGATTCATGCCTAAAATATTGCCGAACCAGAGATACGCAATGGCAACGACCAGCACCACCGGGGCGCCGACGGTGCAAAACAGCACCATTGCTCCCGTCAGAGGATCGCCTTGCTGCGTCATCTGCCATATACCTTGTAGCAGATTTGCGTCGATCCGCACGCCAAGCAGATAAAGCTTAAGCAACGGTTCGCTCCATGCAAACGGCATCAGCAAAATCATGGTGACAGCCATTGCGGCCAGTCGCGTCAATGACCAGTCGCGTCCGTCACGGATTTTGGCGTCGCAGCGAGGGCAGTAGGCGCTCTGGTGCGATTTCATCTTCGGCAACATAAAAAGCGTATCGCACTGCGGACAACGCTGATAATGTGCACGCGGTAGCGCATCGCTGACCGAGTGGACAGTGATCTTCCTTGCTGGCGTAATTTTCGGATTATTGAGAGCCATTAGTCGCGCATAAAAGGATTAATTAACGTTATATTAACTCATCTTGGGATTCATCTTGAGAATGAAAGCATTTAATGTTTAGTTAAAAAGGCTATGCACACATTTTGTAGACAACCAAGTGATTGATTAATGAACAAAACAGAATTCTACGCGGATCTTAACCGCGATTTCCAGGCATTGATGACAGGTGAGACCAGTTTTTTAGCGACTCTGGCTAACACCAGCGCGTTGCTGTTTGAACGTCTGTCGGATGTGAACTGGGCGGGGTTTTACCTTCTGGAAGGGAATACGCTTGTACTCGGACCGTTCCAGGGCAAGCTGGCGTGCGTGCGAATCCCGGTAGGTCGGGGCGTATGCGGTACGGCGGTTGCTCAAAATCAGGTCCAGCGCGTTGAAGATGTACATGCCTTCGACGGACATATTGCATGCGATTCGGCGAGTAATGCCGAAATCGTTCTGCCGCTTAGCGTAAAAAATCAGATTATTGGCGTTCTGGATATCGACAGTACCGCGTTTGGCCGCTTCACTGAAGAAGATGAGCAGGGCCTTCGCGAGTTAGTCGCAAATCTGGAAAACGTATTAAACGCGACCGATTATCAAAAATTCTTTGCGAGCGTCGCAGGATAATCAACGGATAACGTAGCATTTACGGATGGCGTCATTATAATGTCGCCTGTTCATGCCTGCGGCTTATTGGCAACGTCCGTTGTAATCAGGAAATTTCATGGAAAATCAACCTAAGTTGAATAGTAGCAAAGAAGTTATTGCCTTTCTGGCAGAGCGTTTCCCACAGTGTTTCAGTGCTGAAGGCGAAGCTCGCCCCCTGAAAATTGGTATTTTTCAGGATCTGGTAGCACGCGTTGAGGGTGAGATGAGTCTCAGTAAAACCCAACTTCGCTCTGCCTTACGTCTTTATACTTCAAGCTGGCGTTACCTTTACGGTATCAAGCTGGGCGCGACGCGTGTCGATCTCGACGGCAACCCTTGTGGTGAGCTGGACGAGCAGCATGTTGAGCATGCCCGTAAACAGCTTGAAGAAGCGAAAGCGCGTGTTCAGGCACAGCGTGCTGAGCAGCAGGCGAAAAAACGCGAAGCTGCCGCGGCGAATGGTGAAGAAGCACCACGTCGTGAACGCAAACCGCGTCCTGCTCCGCGTCGTAACGAAAATAGCGAGCGTAAACCGCGTGCAGATAAGCCAGCGGCTAAAGCACAACCTGCAGCTCGTGAAGAACAACGCCACACTCCGGTTTCTGACATCAACGCGCTGAGCGTCGGTCAGTCTCTCAAGGTGAAAGCGGGTAACAATGCGATGGATGCCACCGTACTCGAAATCACCAAAGATGGCGTTCGTGTGCAGCTGACTTCTGGCATGTCAATGATTGTACGCGCAGAACACCTGGTGTTCTGAAACGGAGGCCAAGCCTGGCATGAACACTCTTTTTAAGATCACCGCACTGGCTGGCCTGTTAGCAATAACAGGCCACGCTTTCGCTGCGGACGATATTACGCGGGCCGATCAAATTCCGGTATTAAAGGAAGAGACTCAGCACGCAACGGTGAGTGAGCGCGTAACGTCGCGTTTCACCCGTTCGCACTATCGTCAGTTCGATCTCGATCAGGCCTTTTCGGCCAAAATCTTCGATCGATACCTGAACCTGCTGGATTACAGCCATAATGTGCTGCTGGCAAGTGATATTGAACAGTTTGCAAAACGTAAAACCGACGTCGGTGACGAGCTGCGCAGCGGTAAACTCGATCTGTTCTACGATCTGTATAACCAATCTCAGAAGCGTCGTTTTGAACGTTATCAATACGCGCTTAAAGTGCTGGAACGTCCAATGGACTTTACCGGCAACGACAACTTTAATCTCGATCGTAGCAAGGCGCCGTGGCCAAAAACGGAAGCTGAGCTGAATGCGCTGTGGGACGGTAAGGTTAAGTTCGATGAACTAAGCCTGAAACTCACGGGTAAAGACGAGAAAGAGATCCGAGAAACGCTGACACGCCGCTACAAATCGGCCATTCGTCGTTTGGCGCAAACCAACAGTGAAGATGTATTCTCGCTGGCGATGACCGCGTTTGCTCACGAAATCGATCCGCACACCAATTATCTTTCTCCGCGTAACACTGAACAGTTCAATACTGAAATGAGCCTGTCTCTGGAAGGTATTGGCGCAGTGCTGCAGATGGATGAAGATTACACGGTGATTAACTCCATGGTCGCGGGTGGTCCTGCGGCGAAGAGTAAATCCATTGGTGTGGGCGACCGAATTGTTGGCGTTGGCCAGACGGGTCAGGGCATGGTCGATGTAATCGGCTGGCGCCTTGATGATGTGGTTGCCCTTATCAAAGGCCCGAAAGGGAGCAAGGTCCGCCTTGAGATCCTGCCTGCCGGTAAAGGTACGAAGACCAAAACGGTGACACTGACTCGCGAGCGTATTCGTCTGGAAGACCGCGCCGTGAAAATGTCAGTGAAAACCGTTGGCAAAGAAAAAGTCGGCGTTCTCGATATTCCTGGTTTCTACGTCGGTTTGACAGACGATGTGAAAGTGCAACTGCAGAAGCTTGAAAAGCAGAATGTCAGTAGCGTGATCATCGACCTGCGGACCAATGGCGGGGGGGCTCTGACAGAAGCGGTTTCCCTTTCTGGCCTGTTTATCCCGTCTGGACCGGTTGTTCAGGTACGTGATAACAATGGCAAAGTGCGTGAAGATGCGGATACCGACGGCGTTGTGTATTACAAAGGCCCGCTGGTGGTGCTGGTTGACCGCTTTAGCGCGTCCGCCTCTGAAATCTTTGCCGCTGCGATGCAGGATTATGGTCGCGCGTTGATTGTCGGTGAACCGACTTTCGGTAAAGGCACAGTACAGCAATACCGCTCCCTGAATCGCATTTACGACCAGATGCTGCGCCCGGAATGGCCTGCACTCGGTTCTGTGCAGTACACCATTCAGAAGTTCTATCGCGTGAATGGCGGAAGTACACAGCGTAAAGGCGTGACGCCAGATATCATGATGCCGACAGGAACGGAAGAGACTGAAACGGGTGAGAAGTTTGAAGATAACGCGTTGCCGTGGGACAGTATCAATGCTGCCACCTTCGTGAAATCTGGCGACATGACCCAGTTTGGTCCCGAGTTGCTGAAAGCGCACAATGACCGTATCGCAAAAGATCCGGAATTCCAGTACATCATGAAGGACATTGCCCGTTTCAACGCCCTGAAAGAAAAACGGAATATCGTGTCTCTTAATTATGCTCAGCGTGAGAAAGAGAATACGGAAGACGATGCAACGCGTCTGGCACGCATCAATGACCGTTTGAAACGTGAAGGCAAGCCGCTGCTGAAAAAACTGGACGACCTGCCGAAAGATTATCAGGAGCCAGATCCGTATCTGGACGAGACGGTGCACATCGCGCTCGACCTGGCGAAGCAGGAAAAAGACAAGCCTGCGGTTCAGCCCGCTCCAGTCAAATAAAGACCCGACAGGCACAAGAAATTGTGCCTGTTTTTTTAGTTCTGCAACCTCCCGTCAGTAAGCCAATAAACAATGTAAAGTTGTGTCTTTCTGGTGACTTACACCGCTCGAATCCTTGAAAATAGCCACAATACCCATACGATGTGGGTAATCGCATAGTGCGTTTTGTTAAACAGAGGTTAAAAGAAAATTATGATGCGAATCGCGCTCTTCCTGCTCACCAACCTGGCGGTTATGGTGGTCTTCGGGCTTGTGCTAAGCCTGACGGGAATTCAGTCGAGCAGCGTTCAGGGTCTGTTGATTATGGCGCTGCTGTTTGGTTTTGGTGGTTCCTTCATTTCGTTGTTGATGTCGAAATGGATGGCCCTGAAATCTGTGGGTGGTGAGGTTATCGAACAACCGCGCAATGACATGGAACATTGGCTGATGAACACGGTTGCTCAGCAGTCGCGCCAGGCGGGTATCAAAATGCCTCAGGTAGCGATTTATCACGCACCGGATATTAACGCGTTTGCCACCGGCGCGCGCCGCGATGCATCGCTGGTTGCCGTGAGCACCGGGCTTTTGCAAAACATGAGTCGTGATGAGGCCGAAGCGGTTATTGCGCATGAAATTAGCCACATCGCCAATGGTGATATGGTCACCATGACCCTGATTCAGGGCGTAGTGAACACGTTTGTTATTTTCATCTCCCGTATTCTGGCGCAAATTGCTGCCGGATTCATGGGCGGTAACCGTGATGAAGGTGAAGGGAACAACGGCAACCCGTTGATTTATTTCGCCGTCGCGATGGTGCTGGAACTGGTATTCGGTATTCTCGCGAGCATTATTACAATGTGGTTCTCGCGTCACCGCGAATTCCATGCTGATGCAGGATCGGCAAAACTCGTCGGCCGGGAAAAAATGATTGCGGCATTGCAGCGTCTTAAAACCAGCTACGAGCCGCAGGAAGCGACCAGCATGATGGCATTTTGCATCAACGGTAAATCAAAATCGCTGAGTGAAATGTTTATGACTCACCCGCCACTGGATAAACGTATCGAAGCGCTGCGCAGTGGGCAGTACATTAAATAAAATTCGTTTTAGGTAACAAAGCAGTCCGGGAGACGCAAAACGTCTCCCGGCTTTTTTTATGCCTCTGTCCGAGGTTGGATCACACGCAGACCGCTGATGATAGCGGCGATCGTTGCCAGTGTCCCAGCGGTAAATAGGGCAATATGGGTACCATTTTGTCCGGCCAGGTTAAACATGAGCGCGACCAGCGCTGCGCCAATGCTTTGCCCTAGCAAACGCGCGGTACCCAGCATACCACTGGCGCCTCCGCTGCGATGGCGCGGGGCTGCGGACATAATGGTGTGGTTATTGGGTGACTGGAATAAACCGAATCCGGCGCCGCACAGGATCATTCTCCAGATAATATCGGCATCCGTCGGCGAGGCGGGGAGCATCGCGAGAGCGAAAAGACCTGTGGCCATCACCACCAGACCCATTGCCCCCAATAATCCTGCATGTACGCGTTCAATCAGGTAGCCTGCGAGCGGAGCCATAACCATGGTAGCGAGCGGCCACGGCGTGAGCAGCAGCCCCGTTTCGACTTCTGTGCGCCCCACAATGTTTTGCAAAAAGAAGGGCAGTGAGACAAGCGCCAGCATCTGCGCGCAAAACGAGCAAATGGATGTCCCGATCGATAGCGAAAAAAGCGGAATACGTAACAGGTCTACGGGCAGGAGAGGCACCGGCAATGCCAGCTGACGGCGAACGAAAAAGAACCCAACGATCAACATGGCGATAATTTCTGCGGCGATAAGCCGAAGGGATTGCCCCTGCGCAAAACCGCTTAGCGCAGTGATGAGCAGGCCAAAGGTCAGCGCATTCATCACAGCACTGGGGAGATCAAAACGCGGCATCGCGCTTTTCGCTCCGTTTGCCGGGAGATAACGTAGTGCAAAGAGCAGGGCAACAATACCCAGCGGCACGTTAATCAAAAACAGCCATTGCCACGACGCCACGGAGAGAATGGCCGCAGCAACCGTCGGACCTGCAGCAGATGAAACGGCCACAATGAAGGAGTTGATTCCCATCCCGCGGCCGAGCTGTTTCTGGGGATAGATAAGCCGTATCAGCGCTGTATTGACGCTCATTAACGCTGCGCCACCAAACCCTTGTGCAATACGCGCGATAGTCAACGTATGCAATGAATCTGATAGCGCACAAAACAGAGATGTCACGGTGAAGACGGCAAGTCCGCACTGATAAATGCGACGATAACCGAACATATCGCCCAGGAAAGAAAAAGACAGCAAGGAAATCACAATGGCTATCTGGTAAGCATTGACGATCCAGATTGAACTCGCGGGTGATGCGTGAAGATCGCTGGCAATGGTCGGTAGCGCAACGTTGGCAATCGCCCCATCAAGAACCGCCATCGAAATACCGATAATAATTGTGGCAATCGCGCCATAGCGTTGGGGTAATGGTAAGCCGTCAGAGGGAATTTTTTCCATAGAAAATGAAATGCTCAGGAGGTTATAATTCTTAGTGTCACTATTTTAGCACTGATATTTCGGTTTTATGTCGCAGATTTGTAACGAAGTAAACGCAGAACGATTGCAGCAAGACGATCGCGAATTTATAATAAAAACCGGTTCTGATTTTTATAAAACACTCGCAATGAGGTGATAAATGGCAATTGCAGATTTGGACAAGCAGCCAGATTCTGTTTCTTCCGTGCTGAAGGTGTTTGGCATCTTACAGGCGCTGGGTGAAGAGCGCGAAATTGGTATTACAGAGTTGTCGCAACGTGTGATGATGTCAAAAAGCACTGTTTATCGCTTTCTGCAAACCATGAAATCCTTGGGCTATGTCGCTCAGGAAGGCGAGTCTGAGAAATATTCTCTGACGCTGAAGCTATTTGAGCTGGGCGCTCGCGCACTTCAAAATGTTGATCTTATTCGCAGTGCTGATATCCAGATGCGTGAACTTTCTCGTTTGACGAAAGAAACCGTGCACCTTGGGGCGCTTGATGAAGACAGCATCGTTTATATTCATAAAATAGATTCTATGTATAACCTGCGCATGTATTCGCGCATTGGTCGTCGCAACCCGCTTTACAGTACGGCCATTGGTAAGGTCCTACTGGCGTGGCGTGACCGTGAGGAAGTCAAAGAGATCCTCCAGGACGTTGAGTACAAACGTAGCACTGAGCGCACCATCACCAGCACAGAAGAGCTACTGACGGTGCTTGATAAAGTGCGTGAGCAGGGTTATGGCGAAGATAATCAGGAGCAGGAAGAGGGGCTGCGCTGCATTGGCGTCCCGGTATTTGACCGCTTTGGCGTGGTTATCGCAGGGTTAAGTATTTCTTTCCCTACGCTTCGTTTCTCAGAAGAGCGTCTGCACGAATATGTTGAAATGCTGCATACCGCTGCGCGCAAAATTTCTGAACAGATGGGTTATAACGACTATCCATTCTAATGGCTGAAGCACAGAAACGCCGCGTCACCGCGGCGTTTCTGTTTGTCTGGCATTGCATGTTTGGCACTGCGTATCAAAGCAGGGCACAATTAACCGTTATCCACGACCATCTGACTTTTGCGCAGAATCGGGCAGTTAGACAACCCAATGACACCGCTGTCAGTGTGTAAATATTGCGCAGTGCTGATTCCTCTGGCGGTAAGGTACTGACATTGAATCCCTAATCCGGCCGCGTTTTCTTTACTTCCCACGAGTACGCCATAACCTGATAATAATAATCCTATCCACACAATGGCCAGGACAACAATTGTCCGAATGATTAATCTCATCGCTGCCTCTTTTTTTTAACTAATAATGCTATTCAGCGTAATAGTTTCGCTATATTAAACAAGTGCATAATTCTGAAAATATTTTGATGAACATAGAGTTAGTCCTTGTTTAAGATAACCGTGATAACCTGGACACATCAGGTCAAGAGACGGAGTGTGGAGTGAAAAAAATACGCTGGGTAATTCTGATTATAGTGCTGATTGCCTGTGCCTTTCTATGGACGCAGACAATCAACGTGATGTGCGATCAGGATGTACAGTTCTTTAGTGGCATTTGCGCGATCAATCAATTCATCCCCTGGTAGGACACTTTTTTATAGATCGTTACCTTCCCCTGCGTCAGTGGTAAAATAGGTGTTTTCATTGAGGTGGTAAAATGGGTGAGTTACAAAATTCGGGGCTACTGAACGTAGCCTCACTGGCGATGTTTGCAATCATTATGGTCATTGGCCTGGTATTGTGGTTCTTTATGAATCGCGCCAGCTCACGTACAAATGAGCAAATTGAGCTTCTGGAAGCGTTGCTTGATCAGCAGAAACGCCAAAATGCGTTGCTTCGCCGTCTGTGCGAAGCCAACGAGCCTGAAGAAAAGCCGATGGCAAAAGCCCCTGAAGCAGTAGCCCCAGAAGACGAAGATGATTTTATCCGTCTGGTCGCTGAGCGTTAATCTGTAAAAGTTGGGAGGTGGCTGTGGTCTGGATAAATTCCCGTTATGACCCCTCCCTTAATGATCATCCCGTATCTCGCCATGAGGATCACAGATTTCACTTAAAATATTCCTGTAGTTCACCTCATGTACGTTTTACCTAACGCTCCGCCACTCCTGCACCACAATGGTACAAATCTGTTGGATATGCTTTCAGCTGCGCCACGTAAGCAGCATGGAAACGTGTTTTCATCGATACTGTTTGTGCGACAGTAAGTGAAGAGTCGCGCAATAAGCCATCCAGCAGGTTTCAAGTCATGCACCTGAGTGTAGTAACAATGAATAATCATTTTAGAATATAAAAATTGGTTATTATTTGCCCTCATGACATCGTCCCACTCCGTAACTATATATTCTGTATTTTCGCGAACTCCCATTGTTTTATTTTTATCGAAACGTTTTGCTTGCCTTGTGATGAAGCAAAGTCATAAAAAATTCATTATTTTGGTGCAAAGCGACCTTTTGCCACGCGTATTCCTAATCCGAAAGCAGGGGCGTGAATAAGCATTGTTATTCCGATGTAAACATTTTTTCGCTGCGTTGATTTGAGCATAACTTTTCACAAATTGTTCTAACTAAGGTATTGCATCTTATAAACATTCCTTGCTTATCATCACAACGTCAGTATTGGGGAAGCAACAAAAAATCCTTACATTACAGTGGGTATGAATTAGAAGGTGATGCTGGGTGTCTTATTCAGGGTGATATAATGATAACGTCGAGTTGCTCAAAACTTAGCAAGGCGGCATCAGAGTTTGTGCGGCGGATCTTGTCATGTCTAAAAATGGCTTGCCATGATTAACGTTGTATGTGATAACACGGTTTGGGTCAAACGAGGTACAGTTCTGTTTATGTGTGGCATTTTCAGTAAAGAAGTTCTGAGTAAACACGTTGTCGTTGAATACCGCTTCTCTGCCGAACCTTATATTAGTGCCTCAAGCAGTAATGTCTCTGTTTTATCTAGGTCAATGCCTGCGGGCTAAGAAAACAATCTAAGGAATTTTGCAAATGGCAAAGATTAAAGGTCAAGTTAAGTGGTTCAACGAGTCTAAAGGTTTTGGTTTCATTACTCCTGCTGATGGCAGCAAAGATGTGTTCGTACACTTCTCTGCAATCCAGGGTAACGGCTTCAAAACTCTGGCTGAAGGCCAGAACGTTGAGTTCGAAATTCAGGACGGCCAGAAAGGTCCGGCTGCTGTTAACGTAACCGCTATCTGATCGAATCACTGCTGATTCAGAAGCGCTACAGCGCCTCATTTTCAGACATCAAGCCTCGCATTATGCGGGGCTTTTTTATGCACTATTTTTCAAAATGTTACCCCTTTCTATCTGGTTAGCAGTTTGTTGCAAAGCTGCGATATTAGAATCATTGTTTTCGCTATGCTGATACGCTTTTTACCGTTAAATCAGGGCGTTGTTTCACTAACCTGGAGCCAGGGTGAAAACGAAACCCTCTAGTCCTGCCGGTAATTTCACCCCGGCGCGTTTTGCACTGCTATGCCTTGCCATTTTTCTGAGCCTTGCTTTCCTTCTGGGGCGCGTTGCATGGCTACAAATTATTAAGCCTGACAACCTGGTCAAACAGGAAGACATGCGCTCTTTGCGTGAAGTGTCGATTGATGCCCCGCGCGGGATGATTACCGACCGTGATGGCAGACCTTTAGCGGTCAGTGTTCCGGTCAGGGCGGTGTGGGCTGATCCTAAGACCGTGTTGGCTAAAGGCGGCGTGGGCTTTGATGAACGCTGGCAAGCGCTTTCAACTGCATTGCACATTTCGCTGGCGTCGTTGGCTTCTCGTATTAATCACGATCCGAACGGGCGATTTATCTATCTTGCTCGTCAGGTGGACCCTTCGCAGGCTAAATGGATTGATAAACTCAACTTGCCAGGGATTAACCTGCGGGAGGAGTCACGCCGTTTTTATCCGGCGGGACATGTTGCGGCGAATCTGCTCGGATTTACGAATATCGACGGGCAGGGGATTGAAGGGGTTGAAAAGAGTTTCAACGCACAATTAACCGGTCAAGCGGGTATCAGGCGAGTGAGAGAAGACCGCTACGGCCATGTGATTGAAAATTTGACAGAAGTCTCACCGGTTCCTGCTCATAACATTCAACTGAGCATTGATGAGCGGCTGCAAACGATCGCTGAAGATGCGTTAGATAATGCCGTCGCCTGGAATAAGGCAGAATCTGGCGCGGCGGTGTTAATCAATGTTCAAACCGGCGAGATACTCGCCATGGCCAGTTTTCCGGACTTTAATCCCAACAATCGGGACGGCGCAACGCTCAACGACTTCCGCAATCGCGCCATTAGCGACACCTTTGAACCGGGTTCGACCGTCAAGCCGTTAGTTCTTATGACGGCGCTGCAGTATGGCATTGTTAAACCTGATAGCGTTCTCGACACCCATCCTTATACCCTTGATGGGCACAGAATCCGCGACGTGGGATATTATCCTGAATTATCACTGACCGGGATTTTGCAAAAGTCGAGTGATACGGGCGTGTCACGTCTGTCGCTGGCCATGCCGATACAGCACTTACTTGATACGTATAAGGGCTTTGGTTTTGGTTCGACGACGGGCCTGGGTCTAACCGGTGAGAGCAGCGGGCTTCTTCCTCAGCGTAAATTCTGGAGCCAGTTGGATCGCGCCACCTTTGCGTTCGGTTACGGCCTGATGGCGACGCCGCTCCAGCTGGCACATGTTTACGCCACGATCGGAAGTTACGGCCTGGAACGCCCCTTGTCGATAACACGCATTGACCCGCCGGTAGTGGGTCATCAGGTCATGCCTGAAGAGATCGTTCATCAGGTTGAACATATGATGGAGAGCGTTGCGTTACCCGGGGGCGGCGGGACGAAGGCAGCCGTGCGCGATTATCGTGTGGCAGTCAAAACGGGTACGGCCAAAAAAATCGGTGATGACGGGAAATATATCGATAAATATGTGGCGTATACCGCGGGTGTGGCGCCTGCAAGCCATCCTCAGTATGCATTGGCCGTGGTCATTAACGATCCGCAGAATGGTCGTTATTATGGCGGGGCGGTTTCAGCTCCGGTATTTAGCCAGATTATGGGTGACGTATTGCGCCTTGAAAACGTTGAACCGGATGGGTTAGCGCCCGATTCCAGCCATCTTGTCGTGATGCGATAAGGCAGACGTTTTATACCAGGTCGAATAGCGGTACACTTTCGGCCTTTGATATTGCCGGGAGTTACCATGTCATTCAGTTGTCCCTTATGCCACGCGCCACTGACGCAGGCCGAAAATAGCTACACCTGTCCACAGGGGCACACGTTTGATAAGGCGAAAGAAGGGTATGTGAATTTACTGCCTGTGCAACATAAACGCTCCCGCGATCCGGGCGACAGCGCGGAGATGATGCAGGCGCGGCGCGCATTTCTTGAGGCCGGGCATTATCAGCCGCTCAGGGACGCAGTTGCACAGTGGTTAGCCACCACGCTAAGCGAAAGCGCGAGTTCGATTCTGGATATTGGCTGTGGCGAAGGCTATTACACGGCGGCGTTTGCCGACGTTGCGGGGCGTGTCGGTGCCGTTACTGTGGGTCTCGATGTCTCGAAATCGGCCATTCGCGCTGCCGCAAAACGTTATCCGCAGGTCACATTCTGCGTTGCCTCCAGCCATCGTCTTCCGTTTGCCGATGAGAGCCAGGACGCCATTATTCGCATCTACGCGCCGTGCAAGGCTGAAGAGCTGGCGCGCGTGGTAAAACCGGGCGGCTGGGTCGTGACCGTCACGCCGGGACCGCGGCACCTGATGGAGATGAAAGGGCTAATTTACGATGAAGTGCGTTTGCATGCGCCGCATTCAGAACAGCTCGCCGGGTTTACGCTCAAGCATGAACAGTCATTGGGTTATGACATGCAGCTAACAGGAAAAGAAGCGATTGCGTTGTTACAGATGACACCGTTTGCCTGGCGCGCAAAACCAGACGTTTGGGAAACATTAGCGAATGAGAAAGATTTTCGCTGCCAGACGGATTTCAGTCTCCACTGCTGGCAGCGCGACGCGTTAACCGGCGAAATGCGACCAGAGAATTTGCCCACCAATCCCGATTAAAACAATACCGCCCAGGATTTCGGCTCGCTTGCCCAGCAGCGGGCCGATGAAACGTCCCACCATCATTCCGATAGTTGACATAATTAGCGTAGCGCAGCCAATTGCCAGTGCCGTGGCGATAATATTCACCTGAAGGAATGCCAGACCGACACCCACCGCCATCGCATCAAGACTGGTTGCAATCGCCGTGGTCACCAGTATCCAAAAACCGTGGCGGTGCTGCGGCGTGTCATCTTCATCGGCTGTAGCGCGAAACCCTTCGATTACCATTCTTCCGCCCAGGAAAACCAGCAGCGTAAACGCAATCCAGTGGTTCCATTCCAGAATAAACTGGCTCGCCAGCATGCCGAGTCCCCAGCCAATAAGCGGGGTGAGTGTTTCAATTGCGCCAAAAATAAGGCCAGTACGTAGCGCTTCAGAGAATTTAGGTTTGTGGAGCGTAGCACCTTTACCAATGGAAGCGGCAAAAGCATCCATGGACATGCCGAAAGCGAGAAGGATCGTGGCGGAGATATTCATAACAGCGTCCAGACCGGGGATATCCATATGACACATCACTGCCCCCAGTAAACAGCAGTTGATGCGTCTATGGTCTCGCCTGACTTTTACGCACAAAGAATGTGCAGTAAGCAATCCGTACGCACCACGTTTTTCAACGAGTATGTTGACACGTACATTTCCCTAGGCAGGAAATCGGCTACTCCCCAACGACGGCGCAACCTTAACATATTTTGAGAATATAAAACAACAACAGGAATGTATTATTCCATTAACTTGTTGATAACGATTTTCATTTAGATTTATTGGTGAACTTAACGTTAATAAATATAAGGTAAATAGAGAAGGGAATATAGCGATGGCTATATATCGCCCACGTAAAATGGCAACAATATATAGCCTCTGCTATAATTTTAACTTATTGAGTTTTAACCATTATTTTGTATATTTTTTCCAGGTCATCAATATTTTTCACCCGCACCAATAAACGGCGTTGTTCCAGTTGCATAACCAGTACCCCGTCTTCAGATAAATTCATCTCTTTAATGCGGTTATATTCTATCCATATGTTGGCGAAGAAAAAGCCATGGTTTTTGAAGATAATCTTAGGCGCTCGGATCCAAAAAAGATAAAAAGCCATTAATGCCAGCACACATAATAACCATGTGGTTAATAAAGCACCCTGGCTCATAACGTTGTTATAAATCAGAATGGCTAACAGTCCGGCGAAGATAAAAGCATCGATACGCCCACGGCGCAGAAGAGGAACGGCCAAAAGGGTCTCGCCGTTGCGGCGGGGCATAATGAATTCGTCATAGAAGGCGTAAGCCAGAAGGGCAACAATAAACAAAACCAGTACGATGTCCGTGACCGTCATTCATCCTCCAGATAAAAAAACCGGGGGCATGGCCCCCGGTGGATAACACCTAAACTTACAGACCCAGCAGACCGATCGCGTAGCCGACGATACCGATGACGAAGAAGCCGACGATGATCCACAGCGCATTCACTTTCTTACGCAGCAGCCACATACAGGCGAAGGTCAACAGCAGCGGCACTAAGCCCGGCATCAACTGATCAAGGATAGTTTGCACCGTGGTTACGCGAGTCTGACCATCCTGTCCGGTGATGGTCGACACCACCAGTGGGATGTTCACATGCGTCCACTTGTTCACCAGTGCCCCCATGACAAACAGGCCGAGGATAGACGCCCCCTCAGTCAGTTTTTGCAGGAAGCCGCCGCCCATATCTTTAACGATATCGACGCCTTTGCTGTAACCGTAGGCGACGCCGTAATAACGGGTCAGCAGTCGGACGGCGTTGAACAGGATGAAGAACAGAAGTGGACCCAGCAGGCTGCCGCTCATGGCTATGCCCGCACCTAGTGCCGCAAAGACAGGGCGAACCGTGCCCCAGAAGATTGGGTCACCCACGCCTGCCAGCGGCCCCATCAGACCAACTTTAATGCCGTTGATAGCACCATCGTCGATCTCAGCACCGTTTGCACGCTGCTCTTCCATCGCCAGCGTCACGCCCAGAACAGGTGCAGCGACGTACGGATGCGTGTTAAAGAATTCCAGGTGACGTTTAATCGCCTGGCGACGTGCTTCGTTGTTTTCCGGATACAGGCGTTTGATCGCCGGTACCATGGAGAAACAGAAGCCCAGCGCTTGCATACGTTCGAAGTTCCACGAACCCTGGAAGAGGTTAGAACGAAGGAACACGCCACGAATATCACCCGGAGTCAGTTTCTTCTCAGGGGTAGTTTTAGTCATATCAACCATTTCGCTCACCTGCTAGTCCAGTTCGTTATCGAGATCGTTGCTGCCCGGAGCTTGCGCTGGGGCACCCGCGACGCGGTTATATTTCGGGCTCAACTGGATGTACAGAATCGCCATTACTGCACCAATCACACCCAGAGCAACCAGGTTGAAGTTGGTGAAGGCCGCAGTCACAAAACCGAGGTAGAAGAACGGCATCAGGTAGCCTGCGCGCATCATATTGATGACCATCGCGTAACCGACCACAACAATCATGCCACCCGCGATGTTCAGACCGCCGGTCACCACTTCAGGAATGGCGTTCAACAGACCCTGAACTTCGCTGGTACCGACAGAAATTGCCACGATAACCGCAGGAATCGCAATACGCATTGCCTGGAGGAACAGCGATGAAACGTGGATCCACGAGAGGGCCGTCAGGTTTCCGCTATCCGCCGCTTTATCTGCCGCATGCTGGAAAGCAACGGTGATGGTACGAACGATAATGGTCAGAACCTGGCCAGCTGCGGCCAGTGGAATTGCCAGGGCGATACCCGCACCGATGTTTTGGTGTCCGGCAATAACCAGAACGGTAGAGATGATGGAAGCCAGGGCAGCATCAGGCGCAACCGCCGCACCGATGTTCATCCAGCCCAGAGCGATCATTTCCAGCGTACCACCGATGATAATACCGGTTTTCATATCGCCAAGAACGGCGCCAATCAACGTACAGGCCACCAGAGGACGGTGGAACTGAAATTCATCAAGTACGGATTCCATACCCGCAATACACGCGACGATGAACACCAGCACAATCTGAAGAGTGGTAATCTCCATTGTACTTCTCCTATAACATAAGCTTTGTGTAAAAAATCAGCGCAGGGTTATTTCCCAACTTTGCCGATCAAATCCATCATTTTCAGTTTCTGATCGGTGGAAACCTTACGGGCCTCCAGCTCAATACCGCGTGCATTCAATTTTTTGAATGCTTCGATATCTTTTTCATCGACTGAAATCGCATTGTTGACCTGAGTTTTCCCCTGGCGGAAGGCGATACCGCCAATGTTCACCGAGGTGATGTTCACGCCGCCTTCAACCACGCGTTCAACATCGGTCGGGTTGGTAAACAGCAGCATCACGCGCTCGCCCGCATATTTCGGGTTGTTATAAACGCGGATCATTTTGGCGACATCTACGACGTGGGCGGTAACGCCCGGAGGAGCAACCTGGGTAAGAAGCGTTTTGCGCACGGTATCGGCGGCGACTTCATCACTGACAACAATGATGCGTTTCACGTTGGTTTCTTTCGTCCAACGCGTTGCGACCTGGCCGTGGATCAAACGGTCATCGATACGGGCAAGCCCGATAATCATGTAATCGTTCGGTCCCATCGGTTTGGCAGGGGTGGCAGCTTTGACCGCGGCGGCGACCGGCGCGGGTTTCTCTACCGGTTGTGCTTTGAGGGCTTTCACGCCTTCACGGCCTGTTTCGACAGCCAGAGCGACCAGTTCGTCAAAGCTCGGATTGTCATCACGGGCCATCAACGTTTCCACGAGCATAGGAATGTTGACGCCGGCAACGACCTCATGATGCTCTTTATCGACGACAATGCGGCTGGCGGCATTGAACGGGCTGCCACCCCATGTATCGACGAGAAACAGCACGCCTGAGCGCGTATCCAGCTTCTCCAGCTGAGCCGTATATTTCTCGATTAGCGTTTCCGCGTTTTCACCTGGAACGAAATCGATCCAGCCCACGTTTTCCTGCTCACCCAACAGCATTTCTGCCGTTTTGAGTAACTGCTCTGCAGCCCAACCATGTGTGCCTATCACAATAGCAATGGTCACTTGCTACCTCCTTTATTATCATTAATACGCCTGCCAGGCAGTCGTACTGAGAATCTTCCCCGGCGAACCGAATCGATTCAGATAAGGGTTAGAGTTCAATTAAATAAGACTTCCGGGAATTATTTTAGACAGTGAAAAAATAATTTATGTGATGAAGATCCGTAATTTAGCGATGTAGAACAGATTTATCCCAAATCAAAATCGACTCTGTTACAGAACTTTGCAAAGGAAAGTAAATCTTTGCTAAAAACCTATTGTCTCTGATATGTTTAGCCTCCGTTTAATTGACAGGAGTAAAGGGCTTAGCCCACTGTATGGACCGTCACCGACGTCAGTCATCTACCAGGCCATTTAGCGCCTCGCTCGCCGGCGATTCTCGCCACACGTTGAACATGTCTACCGCCATTTCGCCCACTTCTTCCGTGGCGCCGTTTTGTCATTCCTTTAGCAGGAGCTTGTCATGGAATTCTTAATGGACCCGTCAATCTGGGTGGGATTACTCACGCTGGTTGTGCTCGAAATTGTTCTTGGTATCGACAACCTGGTGTTCATCGCCATCCTCGCGGATAAGCTGCCGCCAAAACAGCGCGACAAAGCGCGTTTAATCGGTCTTTCGCTGGCGCTGATCATGCGTCTTGCGCTGCTGTCCGTCATTTCGTGGATGGTCACGCTGACCAAACCGTTGTTCACCGTTTGGGATTTCACCTTCTCCGGTCGTGACCTGATCATGCTGGTGGGGGGCCTGTTCCTGCTCTTCAAAGCGACGACAGAGTTGCATGAGCGGCTGGAAAACCGGCAGCACGACGATGGTCACGGCAAGGGGTATGCGAGTTTTTGGGTCGTCGTCATGCAGATTGTGGTGCTTGATGCCGTCTTCTCACTGGATGCGGTGATTACCGCGGTCGGCATGGTAAACCATCTGCCGGTGATGATGGCTGCGGTCGTTATCGCAATGGCCGTGATGCTGCTGGCTTCTAAGCCGCTGACGCGTTTTGTGAACGAACATCCCACAGTGGTGGTCCTGTGTTTAAGCTTCCTGTTGATGATTGGCCTGAGTCTGGTCGCTGAAGGTTTCGGCTTCCATATTCCGAAAGGCTACCTGTACGCTGCGATCGGCTTCTCGATTATTATCGAGCTGTTCAACCAGATTGCGAGCCGAAACTTCATCAAACAGCAGTCTAACCAACCGCTGCGCGCCCGTACCGCCGACGCCATTTTGCGTCTGATGGGGGGCCGTCGTCAGTCTGTACAGCCTGAATCTGCGGGTAATGCCCCGGTTCCTGTGCCGGTTGGCGCTTTTGTCGAACAAGAACGCTACATGATTAACGGCGTGCTTTCGCTCGCCTCCCGCTCACTGCGCGGCATCATGACGCCACGGGGTGAAATCAGCTGGGTTGATGCCAATCTGAGCGTAGATGAAATCCGTCAGCAACTGCTGTCGTCCCCGCACAGCCTGTTCCCGGTCTGTCGTGGCGAACTGGATGAAATCATCGGTGTGGTTCGCGCTAAAGAGATGCTGGTCGGTCTGGAAGAGGGGGCGAACGTCGAAGCGATTGCCGCCGCGACCCCCGCGATAGTGGTTCCGGAAACGCTGGACCCTATCAACCTGCTTAGCGTTCTGCGTCGTGCTCGCGGTAGTTTTGTGATCGTGACCAACGAATTTGGCGTGGTGCAAGGTCTGGTGACACCGCTGGACGTGCTTGAAGCGATCGCCGGCGAATTTCCGGATGCCGATGAAACGCCAGAAATCGTTGCGGATGGCGACGGTTGGCTGGTTAAAGGCGCGACGGACCTGCATGCGCTGCAGCACACGTTGGGTCTTGATAACATCATTAATGATGAAGAAGACATCGCCACCGTGGCGGGTTTGGTGATTGCAGTGAACGGTCAGATTCCGCGCACGGGCGATATCATTGAGCTGCCGCCGCTGCAAATCACGATCGTGGAAGCAAACGATTATCGCGTTGACCTGGTGCGTATTGTTAAAGAACAGACTGCGCACGACGACGAAGAGTAATCTGTCTTAACGTAACGGCATAATTCTCAAAATATGCCCGTTACGCTGCGCTGGCGGGGGTGAACTCTCCGCCAGCCATTTCGGAAAATCCTTGAGCGGCATTGGCCGCGCATATAAAAATCCCTGCAACGTATTCACCCCGTGATGGCGCAGATAACGTGCCTGTTCCTGTGTTTCCACGCCTTCCGCGACCAGCTCAATATTGAGCCGTTGACCCAATGCGATAATAATATCCGTCACCGTGGAATTCACCGCGTCCGTTCCCAATGCCATCGTGAAAGACTTATCAATTTTGAGCACGTCAGGGCGTAATTTTTCCAGCCATGACAGGGAACTGTTCCCCGTACCAAAATCATCGATGGCCAGCTTCACCTGTTTGCGGTGTAACTCGCGAACCAGTCGATAATCCCCGTCCAGCAGGGCATCGCGCTCAGTAAGTTCAAGGATCAACTGTTGTTTTGGATGCGCGCTAAACCAATAGCGATTCAGATCATGAAGCAAAGTACCGTTGCGAAAATGGCTGGCCGCCACGTTAATGCCAATATGAAATCCCTTGTTGGCGGGGAAATAGCCAATCTGGCGGACCGTTTCAATCATCACGTAGCGCGTCAGGGGAACAATCAAATTATGTTCCTCCGCCAGTGGGATAAAAACGTCCGGGGATATCCAGCCCTGACGGGGATTATTCCACCGCAACAGGATCTCCACGCCGACGCATTTTTGCGTGCGGGCATTGAGCAGCGGCTGGCAAAAAAGCTCAAACTCCCGCGCGGCTAATCCGAGATTAATTTCCCAGGTAAAGCTCATGCGACTGGCGGTAGCAAGCCAGGCAATATAGCCCAGCAGCAGGCTTATCAATACCGCCAGCGGAAGTTGTGAGGGCAAGTTTTTCAACGCCAGTTCACTGGCGCCAGGGCCGCTGACCAGGATAGTAAAAGGAAAATGGGCAGAGGACTGGGGCAGAATCATACTGTCTTCAGGGACGTTCAGCGTATCCGTGACGTTCTGACCATCGCGAAGAAATTTATTCCCGACTTTCAGGCTGACGTCGGTGATCAGCGGACTTTGCGGCTCAAGCATTATTTTGGTGATGAGATCGATATTCACCACCTGCATGACGCCGTCTTCTCCGGTATCTGAGGCGGGATACCACTGAATCAAAATAGGGCTGCCTTTGAGTAACGACTTGTCGGTAGTCAAGATGAGCTGAGGCTGGCTGGACGGTAAGGCGGGTTGAGTGAGGCGAATCTGAACGTTACGGTCGCCAAAAATACTGGAGCAGTACAGAATGCCCTCTTTAACGAGGGTAATTGAACGTACCGTTTGCAATGCCGCAGCCCGCTTGCGCAGCATCAGATGGGCCTCAGAGCAGGGAACGCCAACTAATGTTTGCAACTCATCGCGTCCGTTTTGCAAGGGCATCAGAATCTTATCCAGTGCATTTACGGAATGGGTCGCAAAGGCCTGGATGCGCTCCTGATTTAAATTACGCTGTGAAATAAAGCGGATGCCCAACGTCAGAATGAGCGTAAGAAGCGCCACCATCACACAGACGATGACGCGTTTTTGGCGATATTTTTTTATGATCCTTTGTGCCGTTTGCATGAAAGGCCGCCTGATACGCCGCCGGCACCAAATGCCAGAGGCAACAAAGCAAGTGTAGTGGGGAAATATTACGCTGACGAGAAAGGGAAAAAATTTCGCCCATCCGTTGCAGATGGGCGAGGGGAGATATCAGGCGCTGTGCTTAATCACACTGCACTTTGATCGCCAGACCACCGCGAGAGGTTTCACGGTATTTTGCGTTCATGTCTTTACCGGTTTCGTACATGGTTTCGATGACCTTATCCAGCGAAACGCGGGGTTCGCTGGTACGGCGCATCGCCATGCGTGTGGCGTTGATCGCCTTAACGGATGCAATCGCGTTACGCTCGATGCACGGAACCTGTACCTGACCGGCAACCGGGTCACACGTCAGACCCAGGTTATGCTCCATGCCGATCTCAGCCGCCACGCAAACCTGCTCCGGGCTTGCGCCAAGCAGCTCTGCCAGACCTGCCGCTGCCATCGAACACGCTACGCCCACTTCACCCTGACAGCCCACTTCAGCGCCAGAGATAGACGCGTTCATTTTATACAGCGCGCCAACAGCACCTGCTGCGAGGAAGTAGCGGATATAAATATCTGCGGTGACCGGTTCGATAAAGTGATCGTAATAGGCCAGAACCGCCGGAACGATACCGCATGCGCCGTTTGTTGGCGCGGTGACCACACGGCCGCCTGCGGCGTTTTCTTCGTTGACCGCCAGCGCGAACATATTCACCCAATCGATCACATTCATCGGATCGTTAGAGAATTTGTCCGTGGTGACCAGCATGCGACGCAGAGCGGACGCACGACGCGGAACGCGCAGCGGACCTGGCAACACGCCTTCGGTGTTGATCCCCCGGTCGATACACGCCTGCATGGTTGTCCAGACGTTGCCAAAATAGGCTTCAATTTCGCTTTTGCTGTGCAATGCCAGTTCGTTTTGCATCACCATCCCGGAAAGGGACAAGCCGGTTTCGTGGCAATAATCGAGCATCTCTTTGGCGGATTTAAACGGATACGGCACGTTGACGTCGCCCGCGGTGTCTTTACCAAAGTGCTCTTCATCGACGATAAAACCGCCGCCGATGGAGTAATAGGTTTTGCTGTACACCACTTTGTCGCCGTTAAAGGCGTGGATCTGCATTCCGTTCTCGTGCAGTGACAGGTTATCACTGCGAAAACGCATGCCGTCGTCATGCGGGAAATCCACTTCGTGCTGACCTTTTGCCAGCAGCAGGCGACCGCGTGTTTCTACGTCTCGAATGAACGCCGGAATGGCGTCAATATCAACAGTGTCCGGCATATTTCCAGCCAGACCCATAATAATGGCGATATCGGTGTGGTGGCCTTTACCCGTCAATGACAGCGAACCGTAGACATCTACAGCTACACGGGTAACGCTTTCCAGTAATCCTTTTTCGACCAGATCATCGACGAACTGTTTACCGGCCTTCATCGGCCCTACAGTGTGGGAAGAGGATGGACCGATCCCCACTTTGAACATGTCGAATATACTAATCACTTTCTCACTCCTGACAGGGTTACTGGGGTTCCAGTAACGATGTTATAACTGCGCATAGTGTAAGAGGGAACCCTGGGATCGGCTGAACTATTCACATGAATAAAACTAATGATTTTGAGTGAATTTACTAATGCCGAGGGCCCTACGGTAAACTTGTGTCAGCAATCATGGAGTAAAGTATATATGCTCATGATTTCGGCAGGCAGGAGAGGGATGCGCGTCACAAAATTCGCGCACCCGGAGTTGAAACATTGAAGTTAGAATTAAGGCTTCATTCCAATTTGCAGAGCCAGTTCGCGAATAATCCCCGCCGTCATGCCCCAGACAAAATAATGCTGATACCAGGATAGCCACACGCGGTGATCGTGCCCACGACGCTGAATATCCAGCGGATGATAGCGGCTCAGACGCAGCGCTTCGCTCAGCGGCATTTCGAATACGGCGGCAACTTCCTCTTCACTCGCATGATAATGAAGATCGGGCGGAATAATCCCCACGACGGGTGTGACCTGAAATCCGGTGACGCTATCAACGGGCGGCAGCACGCCAATAATCTCAACCACTTCCGTTGGAATGGCGACTTCTTCGTGAGCCTCTCGCAGCGCGGCAGCAATCAACGACGCATCTGTTGAATCTACCGCACCGCCGGGAAACGCCACTTGACCCGGGTGCTTACGCATGTGGGATGAGCGTTTGGTGAGTAACAGTCCCGGCTGTTCGCGACGCACCACCGGGATAAGCACCGCGGCCTGGCGGCTGTTCAACACGTCGCGACTAATCTTCGGACGCAAGAGCTGAAAACGTGACAAAAAATCATCCAGAGTTAAATCGTGAGTCTCCATCCGTTAGCTCTCCAGTTGTTGCAGGATGCGGTTTACTTTATCAAATGTTTCCTGATATTCAGCATCGACTTGACTGTCCGCCACGATCCCGCCTCCCGCAGAACAATAGAGTTTTCCGTCGCAGGCCGTCAGGGTACGAATGGTAATGCTGGTGTCCATGGTGCCGCACACGCTCACATAACCAATGCTGCCGCACCAGGCGTTACGACGATGCGGCTCCAGTTCGTCGATAATTTGCATTGCGCGGACTTTCGGAGCGCCGGTGATGGACCCGCCAGGAAACGCCGCGCGCAGCAGATCGCAGGCGGAACGGCTGGCAGGAAGTTGCGCTGTAATGGTGCTGACCAGATGGTGAACCGCCGGGAACGGCTCCACGACAAACAGTTCAGGGACGCGCACGCTCCCCGGAACCGCAACGCGGCCAATATCGTTACGCATTAAGTCGACAATCATCAGATTCTCGGCGCGATCTTTCGGCGATGCGGCCAGTCTTTCTGCCTGCGCGCGATCGGCTGCGGGGTCTGACAGGCGCGGAAGCGTGCCTTTGATCGGGCGCGTCTGAATTGTTCCGTCCGCCAGATGTATAAAACGCTCTGGCGACAGGCTCAGGATCGCGCCCTGTTCCAGGCGTAGAAACGCGCTGAACGGCGCACGATTATTCGCGTTTAAACGTGTAAACGCCTGCCACTCATCTCCCCGGTACGTAGCCTCGAATCGTTGGGCGAGATTCACCTGATAGCAGTCACCGCTGTGTAAATACGCCTGCACTTGCCCGAACTTATCGGCATAGTCCTCAGCGCGCATATTTGAGTGCCAGGCAGACGTCAGAGAAAACGCAGCCGTCTCGGGTTCGGGTTGCGCGTCGATCCACGCCAGACGAGCATTCACGTCCGAATGGCTGAGGAGCGAAACCACTTTTTTGTGGTGATCGACAATGATTGCCCAGTCATACAATCCCACGGCCATATCCGGCAGCGAAATATCACTCTGCGCGATATCGGGCAGCGTTTCAAACCGACGGCCTAAATCGTAACCGAAAAGGCCCAGCGCCCCGCCCTGAAAAGGCAGGTCAGGATTGGGGTCCGCAGGCAGTGCCAGCGCACGGGTTTCTTGTTCAAGTAACGTCAGCGGATCTTCATGAGACAGACGCGAGAACGCAGAGGTTATGCGCGTCGTATCGCCTTGCGTGACCAGCGTCGTCAGCGGGTCAGCGACCAGAATATCAAAGCGGCTATAGGGATGATCCGCATGCCCGGAATGCAGCAACATTGCCCAGGGAAGCGGGCTTAAGCGCGCAAACCAGAATTCGGCGGCGTCATGGCGCCACGGCAATGTAATGACAGTAGGGGGTAAAGTCTTCATGTGTGGCATACTATAGGGCAGCGTGAAATAATGAGCGCGGATAATTTAGCAGGAGTTGACAATGTTTGCAGGTTTACCTTCTCTGAGCCACGAACAGCAGCAAAAAGCAGTCGAGCGTATTCAGGAACTGATGACCCAGGGCATGAGCAGCGGTGAGGCGATTACCACGGTAGCTCAGGAAATTCGCGCCACCCATACCGGCGAGCGGATTGTGGCGCTTTTTGATGATGAGGACGAAGAATAATCGGGCTTAAACCGCCGCGATAATTTTGATCTCGACCTTATACTCCGGCTTCATCAGCGTGGCTTGTACGGTACAGCGTACAGGCGCGTGACCCGCCACCACCCACGCATCCCAGGCTTTGTTCATCGCCGCGAAATCGTCTTTGTTTGCCAGGAAAATTGTCGCATCCAGAATGCGCGACTTTTCGCTGCCCAGTTTTTCCAGCATCGCATCAATTTGTGCCAGCGTATTGGCAGTTTGCTCAAATGCGTCTGCATCCAGGTTTTCCGGCACGCCGGTGTAATAAATGGTTTGGTTGTGAACGACGACGTCAGACCAGCGGGCTTCGGCATCAATGCGCAAAATTGTCATAAATTTTTTCCTGATTATTTTCCATCGCAATGGGCAAGACTGCCACATTGTTCCGCACTCGTCACTATTTCGACTGGCACAGAAGAGGGCGGGCTGACATAATCCCTGTGCAAAAATACAGTGAGAGATAAACGTGGCAGACGATTTTGCAGCAGAGGGTCAGTTAGCGCAGGCGATTCCCGGTTTCAAGCCGCGTGAGCCGCAACGGCATATGGCGGAAGCGGTGACCCGCGCCATTCAAAACACTCAACCCCTGGTGGTTGAGGCAGGAACCGGCACGGGTAAAACCTACGCCTATCTTGCGCCGGCGTTGCGCGCAAAAAAGAAAGTGATCATCTCTACGGGATCGAAAGCGTTGCAGGATCAGCTTTACAGCCGCGATTTGCCGACGGTCGCTAAGGCGCTGAACTATAAAGGCCGTCTGGCGCTGCTGAAAGGCCGCTCAAACTATCTCTGTCTGGAGCGCCTTGAAGCACAGGCTCTTGCGGGCGGCGACCTCCCGGTACAAACCCTCAGCGATGTGATTATTCTGCGTGCGTGGGCGAATCAAACCACCGACGGGGACATCAGCACTTGCGCAAGCGTCGCGGAAGATTCTCAGGCGTGGCCGCTGGTCACCAGCACCAACGATAACTGCCTGGGCAGCGACTGCCCACTGTATAAAGATTGTTTTGTCGTCAAAGCGCGTAAAATCGCGATGGACGCTGACGTGGTGGTGGTGAACCATCACTTATTCCTGGCAGATATGGTGGTTAAAGACAGCGGATTCGGCGAACTGATCCCGGAAGCGGAAGTGATGATTTTCGATGAAGCGCATCAGTTACCGGATATCGCCAGCCAGTATTTTGGTCAGTCACTGTCCAGCCGTCAGTTGCAGGATCTCGCCAAAGATTTCACCATTGCCTACCGCACTGAATTACGCGACACCCAGCAGTTGCAAAAATGCGCCGATCGTCTCGCGCAAAGCGCGCAGGATTTCCGCCTGCAACTGGGGGAGCCAGGTTTTCGCGGTAATCTTCGTGAGCTGCTGGCTGACAGCAATATCCAACGCGCGCTGTTGCTTCTCGATGACGCGCTGGAGTTGTGCTACGACGTGGCGAAACTGTCGCTTGGCCGTAGCGCCTTGCTGGATGCAGCATTTGAACGCGCCACGCTCTATCGCACCCGTCTGAAACGCCTGAAAGAGACCAACCAGCCTGGTTTTAGCTACTGGTACGAATGCACCGCTCGGCAGTTCACGCTCGCTCTGACGCCGCTGACCGTGGCGGATAAATTCAAAGAAGTGATGGCCCAGAAACCGGGCAGCTGGATTTTTACCTCCGCCACGCTGTCGGTGAATGACGATCTCCACCACTTCACCGAACGTCTGGGTATTGAAAACACCGAATCCCTGTTGCTGCCGAGCCCGTTTGATTTCGAAACGCAGGCATTGCTCTGCGTCCCGCGCAATTTACCGCTGCCTAATCAACCGGGTGCAGCGCGGCATCTGGCGGCGATGCTTAAACCGATGATCGAAGCCAACAATGGCCGTTGCTTTATGCTGTGTACGTCGCACGCAATGATGCGCGACCTGGCAGAGCAGTTTCGCGCCACGATGACGCTCCCCGTCCTGTTACAGGGGGAAACCAGCAAAGGACAACTTTTGCAGCAGTTTGTCACCGCCGGTAACGCGTTGCTGGTGGCGACCAGCAGTTTCTGGGAAGGGGTGGACGTACGCGGCGATGCGCTGTCGCTGGTGATTATCGACAAATTACCGTTTACCTCACCCGACGATCCGCTGCTCAAAGCGCGCATGGAAGATTGTCGCTTACGTGGCGGCGATCCGTTTGATGACGTGCAGTTGCCGGATGCGGTGATCACCCTGAAACAGGGCGTGGGACGTCTGATTCGTGATATCGACGATCGCGGCGTGCTGGTTATCTGCGATAACCGTCTGGTGATGCGTCCTTACGGCGCCACGTTTCTGGCAAGCCTGCCGCCCGCGCCGCGCACGCGCGACATCAACCGTGCCGTGCGTTTCCTGGCGAATCCAACGGCGGAGTAATTTGCCCTGGAGTATGCTAAGATGCGCGCCATTTTCTGACTGACCACTGCGAGAGCGCGAGACCCATGCGAATTCTGGCTATTGATACCGCAACAGAGGCGTGTTCTGCCGCCCTGTGGGATAACGGTAACCTCTTTGCCCATTTTGAAGAGTGCCCCCGGGAACATACCCAACGTATTCTGCCGCTGGTAAAAGACATTCTGAACCAGGGCAACACCGCCTTAACTGAACTTGACGCGCTGGCGTTTGGCCGTGGGCCAGGCAGCTTCACCGGCGTGCGCATCGGCATCGGCATTGCGCAGGGCCTGGCGTTGGGGGCAAATCTTCCCATGATCGGCGTATCAACGCTTGCCACCATGGCGCAAGGCGCTTTCCGAAAAAGTGGCGCAACGCGTGTGCTGGCGGCTATTGACGCGCGCATGGGTGAAGTTTACTGGGCGGAATATATCCGCGATGAGCAGGGTGTCTGGCACGGTGAAGAGACCGAATGCGTGCTCAAACCGGAGGCCGTTGGCGAACGGTTGAAACATCTTTCTGGCGATTGGGCTACTGTGGGAACGGGATGGCCAGCGTGGCCGGATATGGCCAAAGAAAGTGGCCTGACGCTGGTCGATGGCAATATGTTGCTGCCTGCCGCAGAAGACATGCTGCCAATCGCGTGTCAGCGCTTTGCTGCGGGAAAAACCGTTGCAGTTGAACAGGCTGAGCCAGTTTATTTGCGAAATGAAGTCGCCTGGAAGAAACTTCCGGGCAGAGCGTGAATCTCAGTAATACGAGCTGAGAAAAGGGAGTCGCATCATGGCGGTTCAAAAGAAAGTTGTACGTCTGATTATGGCGAGCGCAATTGCCGTCGCGTTGAGTGGTTGTGTGACCGTCCCTGACGCGATCAAAGGAACCAGCCCGACGCCGCAGCAAGATCTGGTGCGGGTGATGAATGCCCCTGAACTGTACGTCGGGCAGGAAGCGCGCTTTGGCGGGAAAGTCGTTGAGGTTATCAATCAGCAGGGCAAAACCCGCCTTGAGATTGCGACGGTTCCACTGGATAGCGGCGCGCGTCCCATGCTGGGAGAAGCCTCCCGTGGGCGTATTTACGCGGATGTGAGCGGCTTCCTCGATCCGGTTGATTTCCGTGGGCAACTGGTCACGGTTGTCGGGCCAATCACTGGCGCGCAGCAAGGTAAAATCGGCAGCACGCCATATAAATTTATGACGATGCAGGCGAACGGCTATAAACGCTGGCGCGTCACGCAGCAGGTGATGCTGCCACCGCAGCCGATCGATCCCTGGTTCTGGGGTCCGCATCCCTACCGCTATGGCTACGGTGGATGGGGCTGGTATAACCCAGGTCCGGCGCAGGTACAGAACATCGTAACAGAATAACGTGTTGTTATATTTAGATAAGAGACAGCGGCTCAGCCGCTGTCTCTGTTTTTTACGGCTATAACACAAAAAAAAGAGTGACGCGCTTCGCAACCTTAAATCTGCACAATTAATAAACTGGTACGCTGAGTTAATATAATGTTAACGAACTGTTTATTCTCGGGGTTGCGATGACGACGAACGCTCATTTCAGAGGTGATGCATTGAAGAAGGTTTGGCTAAACCGGTATCCCGCAGATGTTCCTGCGGAGATCAATCCTGACCGTTATCAATCCCTGGTTGAATTATTTGAAAATTCCGTCACGCGCTACGCCGATCAGCCTGCGTTTGTGAACATGGGCGAAGTGATGACCTTCCGCAAACTGGAAGAGCGCAGCCGGGCGTTTGCGGCTTACCTGCAGGAAGGCTTAGGGCTGAAGAAAGGGGACCGCGTCGCACTGATGATGCCAAACCTGCTCCAGTATCCGGTGGCACTTTTTGGGATCCTGCGGGCGGGCATGATCGTGGTTAACGTAAACCCGCTGTATACGCCGCGCGAGCTGGAACACCAGTTAAACGACAGCGGTGCCGCGGCGATTGTGATTGTCTCCAACTTTGCCCACACCCTGGAAAAAGTGGTCGATAAAACGCAGGTCCGCCACGTTATCCTGACGCGCATGGGCGATCAGCTTTCGACGGCTAAAGGCACGCTGGTTAACTTCGTCGTCAAATACGTTAAGCGTCTGGTCCCGAAATACCATCTTCCGGACGCGATCTCTTTCCGCCGCGCGCTGCACAACGGCTACCGTATGCAGTACGTGAAGCCAGAAGTGGTGCCGGACGATCTGGCGTTCCTGCAATACACCGGTGGCACGACCGGCGTGGCGAAAGGTGCGATGCTGACGCACCGCAATATGCTGGCCAATCTCGAGCAGGTGAATGCAACCTATGGCCCTCTGCTGCACCGTGGCAAGGAGCTGGTCGTCACGGCATTGCCGCTGTATCACATATTTGCACTGACCATGAACTGCCTGCTGTTTATCGAACTGGGCGGGCAAAACCTGTTAATCACCAACCCGCGTGATATTCCAGGCCTGGTGAAAGAGCTGGCGAAATATCCGTTTACGGCGATGACGGGCGTGAATACGCTCTTTAATGCGCTACTGAATAACAAAGAGTTCCAGCAGCTCGATTTTTCTACTCTTCATCTTTCGGCGGGCGGCGGCATGCCGGTTCAGCAAGCCGTGGCCGAACGCTGGGTTAAGCTGACGGGTCAGTACCTGCTTGAAGGTTACGGCCTGACGGAATGCGCGCCATTAGTCAGCGTGAATCCGCATGATATTGATTACCACAGCGGAAGTATTGGTCTACCGGTTCCCTCGACAGAAGCCAAGCTGGTGGATGATCAAGACAATGAAGTGGCGCACGGGGAACCGGGCGAACTGTGTGTCAAAGGCCCTCAGGTGATGCTAGGTTACTGGCAGCGACCTGACGCCACTGATGAAATCATGAAAGGCGGCTGGCTGCACACGGGTGATATCGCGGTGATGGATGACGAAGGATTCTTGCGTATCGTCGATCGTAAGAAAGACATGATTCTCGTCTCCGGCTTCAACGTCTATCCCAACGAAATTGAAGATGTCGTCATGCAGCACAGCGGGGTGCTGGAAGTGGCTGCCGTTGGCGTTCCCGCGGGAAGCAGCGGCGAGACGGTGAAGATTTTCGTGGTCAAAAAAGAGTCCTCCCTGACCGAAGAAGAACTCATTACCTTCTGCCGCCGTCAGCTGACCGGTTATAAAGTGCCGAAGCTGGTCGAGTTCCGCGGTGAATTGCCAAAATCGAACGTCGGGAAGATATTACGACGAGAATTACGTGACGAAGCGCGCGCCAAAGTGGACAATAAAGCCTAAGCTTCGAGTGAGTCGCCATGAGACGCCGGTTTAGCCGGCGTTTTTTATGGGCGCAAACCAAAGAGAAACCGTTTTGAATTACCAGATGATCACAACCAACGACGAACTGGCAACGCTGTGCGATGTCACCCGCGACTTTCCTGCCATCGCTCTGGATACCGAGTTTGTCCGCACGCGGACCTACTATCCGCAGTTAGGTTTGATCCAGATGTACGATGGCAAGAATGTGTCTCTCATCGATCCTCTCGGCATCACCGACTGGTCGCCGATGCGTGAACTGCTGCTTAATACTGCCATCACCAAATATCTGCACGCAGGCAGTGAAGATCTGGAAGTGTTTCTCAACACCTTTGGCATCATGCCGGAACCCTTGATCGATACGCAAATTTTGGCGGCATTCTCAGGCCGTCCGCTCTCCTGGGGCTTTGCTGCGATGGTAGAAGAGTACACTGGCATTGCGCTCGACAAGAGCGAGTCACGTACCGACTGGCTGGCGCGCCCACTGACAGAACGTCAGCTTGACTATGCGGCCGCCGACGTCTTCTATCTGTTGCCTATCGCCGGTCAGCTGATGAAAGAGGCCGAAGCCGCGGGCTGGCTTGATGCGGCGCTCAATGAGTGCCGAATGACGCAGCAGCGCCGTCAGGAAACGGTTGATCCCAAAGACGCCTGGCGTGATATCACCAATGCCTGGCAACTGCGTACGCGCCAGCTCGCCTGCCTGCAACTTCTGGCTGAGTGGCGTCTGCGTAAGGCGCGTGAGCGCGATTTGGCCGTGAATTTTGTGGTTCGTGAAGAGCACCTCTGGGCCGTGGCGCGCTATATGCCGGGCAGCATGGGTGAGCTGGACAGCATTGGCTTGTCCGGAAGCGAGATCCGATTCCACGGGAAAACCTTGCTGGCGTTGGTCGCGCAAGCGCAACAGCTGCCCGAAGATGAACTGCCTGAGCCGCTGTTAAATCTGATGGATATGCCTGGCTATCGCAAGGCGTTCAAAGACATCAAAGCGCTGGTGCTGGAAATAGGGACGGAAAACAAGGTGAGTCCTGAACTGCTGGCGTCACGTCGTCAGATTAACCAACTGCTGAACTGGCACTGGAAGCTCAAAACGCAAAATGGCCTGCCGGAAATGATGGCGGGCTGGCGGGGTGATTTGATGGCCGATCGACTGAAAGCGCTGCTGGAAGGCTATCCGCGCTAAGAAATGATAACCCCGGCACGCAAAACCGCGCCGGGGTTATATAACCGTCATACTGCAAATTACAGGTGTCGGCGGCGTTCATTCACCCGAATCACTGACTGCTGCCAGCGCCTCGGGAGCACTTCTCTTGCCGTCTTCCCGCAACGCAAATTATTGAGGTTATGCCTCACTCAACTAGGGACGCGACTCTTCTGCTTCTGGCAGCGTGACGTTCAGCTCCAGAATCGAAATATCTCCGTCCTTTTGCTCAAGCTGCACGGTGACCATCTCCGGATCGATCTGCACGTACTTACAAATCACTTCCAGGATATCTTTGCGCAGCTGCGGCAAATAGTGCGGCTCCGCATCGCTGCGGCGACGCTCCGCGACGATAATTTGCAGTCGCTCTTTTGCGATGTTAGCGGTGCTTTTTTTCCGCGAGAGAAAAAAGTCCAGTAATGCCATAACTTATCCTCCGAACAGGCGTTTGAGGAAACCTTTCTTCTCTTCTTCAATGAAGCGGAAAGGACGTTCTTCTCCCAACAGACGGTCAACGGTATCAGCGTATGCTTTACCCGCGTCTGCCATGATGTCGAGGATCACAGGCTCACCCTGGTTAGAGGCGCGCAACACGGATTGATCTTCCGGAATCACGCCAAGCAGTTTGATACGCAGGATCTCGAGTACGTCTTCCATGCTAAGCATGTCACCCTTATTGACACGACCCGGATTATAACGGGTCAGCAGCAGGTGTTCTTTAATAGGTTCCTGACCATTTTCCGCACGGCGGGATTTGGACGCCAGGATTCCCAGGATTCGGTCAGAGTCACGTACGGACGACACTTCAGGGTTGGTGGTGATGATCGCTTCATCAGCGAAGTAGAGCGCCATCAACGCACCGGTTTCGATACCTGCAGGGGAATCACAGACAACGAAATCGAATTCCATTTTCTTCAGTTCTTCGAGCACTTTTTCAACGCCTTCGCGAGTCAGGGCGTCTTTATCGCGCGTCTGAGAAGCAGGCAGGATAAAGAGATTCTCGGTGCGCTTATCTTTAATCATCGCCTGGTTTAACGTGGCATCGCCTTGAATGACGTTGACGAAGTCATACACGACGCGACGCTCGCAGCCCATAATCAAATCCAGATTACGCAGGCCGATATCGAAATCGATAACAACGGTTTTCTTTCCCTTCTGGGCCAAACCAGTAGCGATGGCCGCGCTGGAGGTGGTCTTGCCAACGCCTCCTTTACCCGAAGTCACAACAATAATGCGTGCCATAGAAATTCCTTGTTAAAAGGGATCAATTCAACGGTTGAACAGTCAAAGCGTTCTCTGCCAGTAACAGACGGGCCGCTTTGCCATAAAATTCAGCTGGGATTTTATCGCTCAGCCAATATTCACCTGCGATGGAAACCAGTTCCGCCGTCAGATGGGTACAAAAAATTTGCGCATCCCGATCGCCACTGGCTCCTGCCAGCGCGCGGCCTCTCATCATGCCGTAGACATGGATATTGCCATCGGCGATAAGCTCTGCGCCAGCGCTAACGTGGCTTGTCACAATCAGATCACAGTTTGGTGCATAAATGCGCTGACCGGAACGAACCGGCACATCAATCATTCGCGTTTTTGTGACAGGCGTTACAGTTTGCGTTTGCGGCGGGGGAGTTGGGGCTTCTTTTGGCGCAGAACGCGCCGTTTTTTCTTTCCCTTCATTCAGTAGGGGCAGACCCGCGCGCTCGATTTCATTTTTTAATCGGGCATCTTTACAGCCACTGATGCCCACAATCCGCAAACCGGTCGATGAAACCGCCTGCTGAAGATGCTGCCAGTTTACCGGCGCATCCAGACCACTGACGTTCACCACCACGGGGGCGTGTTTCAGAAAAGCAGGGGCCTCTGCGATTTTGTCTTCTAACGCCTGACGAATAACCTCGGGTTTTGCATCATGCAAATGAACCACTGATAAGGTGAAGCTACTGCCTTTAAGCTCGATGGGCGTGTTTGACATCCTGGCCTTACTCAATTTGCTGTTAATCGCAGCACATTCGCCGCGATATTCCGAAGAGTATCAGGCATGTTATAGTCACTGGTATATTGAGGCAAGCAACCACCCGTTAATTCAGAGTAAAAACATGTTTTGTGTGATCTATCGAAGTGCTAAACGCGACCAGACCTATCTTTATGTCGAAAAGAGAGACGATTTTTCCCGAGTGCCTGAAGAATTAATGAAAGGTTTCGGTACGCCGCAGCTGGCGATGCTGTTGCCGCTGGACGGGCGCAAACAGTTGGTTAACGCCGATCTGGAAAAAGTCAAAACGGCATTGAAAGATCAGGGCTATTATTTACAGCTTCCGCCACCGCCTGAGAATTTATTAAAACAGCATCTCGAAGGCGAAGGGAAAAAATAACGCCGGAGAAATCCGAGGGTGATATATCAACCGTTTAGGGGATGAGCATGTATCAGCATCATAACTGGCAAGGCGCATTACTGGATTATCCTGTGAGCAAAGTCGTTTGTGTTGGCAGTAATTATGCGAAGCACATTCAGGAAATGGGCAGTGCCGTGCCAGACGAGCCGGTTTTGTTTATCAAACCCGAAACCGCACTGTGTGATATTCGCCAGCCGCTGGCGTTGCCGCAGGGGCTGGGGTCGGTTCATCATGAAGTTGAGCTGGCTGTGCTGATTGGCGCAACGCTGCGCCAGGCCTCCGAAGCACATGTGCAGAAAGCGATTGCGGGATACGGCATTGCGCTGGATCTGACGCTTCGCGATGTGCAGGGCAAAATGAAGAAAGCCGGGCAACCGTGGGAAAAGGCCAAAGGGTTTGATAATTCTTGTCCGATTTCCGGTTTTATCCCGACGGCTGATTTTAAAGCCGATCCGCAGAATACGTCGCTCAGCTTGAAAGTGAACGGCGATATCCGCCAGCAGGGCAACACGGCCGATATGATCCATAAAATTCTGCCGCTCATTGCCTACATGAGCCGCTACTTCACCCTTAAACCGGGCGATGTCATTCTCACCGGCACCCCTGAAGGGGTCGGTCCGCTGAACAGCGGCGATGAACTTGACATCGAATTTAACGGCCAGTCCGTTAAAACCCGCGTGCTGTAAAATCCTTTTGCCGCCTTTAATCGGCGGCAAAACTTGCATCCACGTGCCAGACTCGTTATAAGGTGCGCTTTCTTTTGACGTGTGGACATCATCCTTATGAGCGAAATCCCTTTCTGGCAAAGCAAAACTCTCGACGAAATGACCGACGTGGAGTGGGAATCGCTGTGTGACGGCTGCGGACAATGCTGCCTGCATAAGTTGATGGATGAGGACTCCGACGAAATCTATTTTACTAACGTCGCGTGCAAGCAGTTGAATATCAAAACCTGCCAGTGCCGTAACTACGAGCGTCGTTTTGAGTATGAGCCTGATTGCATCAAGCTGACCCGCGATAATCTCCCGACGTTTGAATGGTTGCCGCACACCTGCGCCTATCGCCTGCTGGCCGAGGGGAAAGGGTTGCCGACCTGGCATCCGCTGCTCACCGGTTCAAAAGTGGCGATGCATGGCGAACGTATTTCTGTTCGACATATTGCGGTGAAAGAATCCGAAGTGCAGGACTGGGAAGACCATATTCTGAATCATCCCAATCGGGCATAAAAAAACCCGCCGAGGCGGGTTATTTCAAACGTCCAAACAAGTCTCGTTGTTTCGGCTTGAAAGGTTGGGCTATCAGCACCAGCAGCGCGATGACGAAGTAGGCAACAAAAATACCCACCAGCCACTGCGGCATCTCCAGCGTCAGGAATTCCCACTGACGTACCGAGCAATCACCTGAAGCAACAAATACCTGCGGCAGCCATTTGTCCAGCGGCAGCCAGCTCGGGAAGCGAGCGGCGAAGTCACAGGTCATGAACGGCGAAGGATGCAGCTGCATTGCAGTGTGCTGCCACGCAAGCTCAATGCCTTTCCAGGCACTGTATAACCAGATAGCGATCCCGGCATAGCGCAAAGGTGATTTCGGGGCAATTGCACCGACAAGCCCTGCACCCATAATGCCGAAAAGTGCACAACGTTCGTAAATACATAACACACAGGGTTTCAGCAACATCACATGCTGAAACCACAGCGCTACCATTTCCAGCGCAAAGGCGGTCAGGGCCATCAACAACCACGCTCCGCGACCGCGAGAGCACTGGTTCAAATATCGCAACATAATTATTTCCCTGGAACTTGCTTAGAAAGCGCAGTGTAAACCAAAACGTTTTATGCGCCACCTGCTCCTGGCAAAATAAAGCGTAATTGGATATTTATAATGCAGAAAGCCAAACCGGGCAGCGAACTGCCCGATTTCAGGGACTTAATGCGCGGCCAGTATACCTATTTGCATGAACCATTGCGTATAAGGAATGAGGGTAAATTTGACGCACAGCAAACCTACCAGCGTTAATATGAGCGTATAAGGCAGCGCCATCCACACCATTCTTCCGTAGGAGAGTCGAATGAGTGGCGCGAGGGCCGACGTTAACAGGAACAAAAAGGCCGCCTGACCGTTCGGTGTCGCGACAGAAGGCAGGTTAGTCCCCGTATTTATCGCCACCGCCAGCCGTTCAAATTGAGTGATATCAATCGCACCGCTTTCCAGTGCGGTTTTCGCTTCATTGATATACACCGAACCGACAAACACGTTATCCGAGATCGACGACAGCAGACCATTAAACAGATAAAACAGCGACAGCTGAGAATCTGGCGAAGCCTGCAACACAAAGTGAATAATGGGCGTGAACAACTGCTGATCGATGATCACCGCCACGATGGCAAAGAAGACGGCCAGCAGGGCGGTGAAGGGCAGCGCTTCGGTAAAGGCTTTGCCGATCGCGTGTTCATCGGTCACGCCCGTAAATGACGTCGCCAGAATAATGACCGACAGGCCAATCAATCCCACTTCTGCCAAATGAAACGCCAGGGCGAAGATCAGCCATGCACCGATAATCCCTTGTGCGATTAACGCCAGCTTTTCCTGACGAGTACGCTGGCGGCGGCTTTTCAGATCGAATTCCTGAAGCACATCGCGTACCGGACCAGGAAGCTGCGCGCCGTAACCGAAGGTTTTTGTCCTTTCAAGCAGGAAACAGGTGAGCATTCCGCAGATAAACACCGGCACGCTGACCGGCGCAACGCGCAAAAAGAACTCGGTGAAATTCCAGCCAGCCGCTTTCGCAATAATCAGGTTTTGCGGCTCACCGACCATCGTCATCACACCGCCCAACGCAGTCCCAACGCCTGCGTGCATCATCAGACTGCGTAAGAATGCGCGGAATTGTTCCAGAACGTCACGCTTGTTGACGTCGAGCTGGCTATCATCCTGAAGATCGTTATCGCTACTGGACGATGCGACGCGGTGGTAAATGCCGTAAAAGCCGACCGCAACGCTAATGACCACGGCTACCACGGTCAGGGCATCGAGGAATGCGGAGAGAAATGCAGCAGCCAGGCAGAACGAGAGAGAAAGCACCGTTTTGGAGCGAATACTCAGCAGCAGGCGGGTAAAGATGAAAAGCAATAACTGCTTCATGAAGTAAATCCCTGCCACCATAAACATCAGCAGCAAAAGTACTTCAAGGTTGGTTGCCAGTTCGTCTTTCACCCGCTCGGCACTGGTCATGCCGATAACAACCGCCTCAATCGCCAGCAGACCGCCCGGCAGCAACGGATAACATTTCAATGCCATCGCCAGCGTAAAGATAAACTCGGCAACCAGCAGCCATCCAGCCATAAATGGCTGAAAGATAAACACCAGTGGATTAATAATCAGAAATATAAGTAGCGTCAGTTTGTACCAGTCAGGTGACTGGCCTAAAAAATTGCGCCACAGGGCGCGCCCATAAGAAATTTCCACAACAGACTTCCTTCCCCGCCAAAGTTAAGCAAAACATTATTATACGCATAATCGAGGTGAATGCCCCCTTGCTGCCAGGGTAGGGTATTTGATAAAAATGAAACAGCGATCCCTTTTTCCCTCTTCGCTGCGCTACCTGCCTCCGTAAGCCTCTGGTATGATGAGTCCATTAGTTCAAGCTGTGTAATGGAAATCTCACTATGGTCATAAAGGCGCAAAGCCCGGCGGGTTTCGCTGAAGAGTACATCATTGAAAGCATCTGGAATAACCGTTTCGCGCCAGGAACGATTCTTCCCGCTGAACGCGAACTCTCTGAACTTATCGGCGTCACACGCACCACCTTACGCGAAGTGTTACAGCGTCTGGCCCGTGATGGCTGGTTGACCATTCAGCACGGCAAACCCACCAAAGTGAACAACTTCTGGGAAACGTCGGGTCTGAATATTCTTGAAACGCTCGCACGCCTCGATCATGAAAGCGTTCCTCAACTGATTGATAATCTGCTGTCAGTGCGCACCAACATCTCGACCATTTTTATTCGCACCGCTTTTCGTCAACATCCCGATAAGGCGCTGGAAGTGTTGGCAACGGCGAATGCCATTGAAGACCATGCCGATGCCTTTGCGACTCTCGACTACAACATTTTCCGTGGTCTTGCTTTTGCTTCCGGTAACCCCATCTACGGGCTGATCATTAACGGCATGAAAGGGCTGTATACCCGCATTGGTCGTCACTATTTTGCCAATCCGGAAGCCCGTAGCCTGGCGCTCGGTTTCTATCATAAGCTCAGCGAGCTCTGCGCCGAGGGGCTGCACGATCAGGTGTACGAAACGGTACGTCGTTACGGTCGTGATAGCGGCGAGATCTGGCACCGTATGCAGAAGAATCTGCCCGGCGATTTAGCGATTCACGGGCATTAACAGTAAAAAGCCTCTCGAATGAGAGGCTTTTTTTTCGCTTTTTAGTGAGCGTGTTTAAAGAGAGTTAGTACGCGCCGGGCAACGTTCTAATAATTCCACGCTACCATCTTCGTTTTGCTGTTCCATCATCACGTCAAAACCCCACAGACGATGAACATGCTTGAGCACCTCTTTGCGTCCTTTATCCAGCGGGGCACGGTTATGCGGAATATAGCGGAGCGTTAGGGAACGATCGCCACGCAGATCCACATTCCAGACCTGAATATTCGGCTCCAGATTGCTCAAGTTATACTGTGAGGACAGGCGCGAGCGGATCTCACGGTAACCCTCTTCATTGTGAATCGCTGAGATCTCAAGATAGTTGTTGTGATCGTCATCCAGCACCGTAAAGAAGCGGAAATCACGCATGATTTTCGGCGACATAAACTGGCTAATAAAGCTCTCGTCTTTAAAGTCGCGCATCGCAAAATGCAGCGTTTCCAGCCAGTCTGACCCGGCAATATCCGGGAACCAGTATTTATCCTCTTCCGTCGGCGACTGACAAATGCGTTTGATATCCTGGAACATCGCAAACCCGAGCGCATACGGGTTAATCCCGCTGTACCACGGACTGTTGTAAGGCGGCTGGAACACCACGTTGGTGTGACTGTGCAGGAACTCCAGCATAAAGCGCTCAGTCACTTTCCCTTCGTCGTACAGATGATTAAGAATGGTGTAGTGCCAGAACGTCGCCCACCCCTCATTCATCACCTGCGTCTGTTTCTGCGGATAGAAATACTGGCTCACCTTACGCACAATGCGCAAGATTTCGCGCTGCCAGGGTTCCAGCAGCGGCGCGTTTTTTTCCATAAAATAGAGAATGTTCTCCTGCGGCTCGGAAGGATAACGCCGCGCTTCGGCAACGGTTTTTTCTTCTTCGCGTTTCGGCAGGGTACGCCACAGCATATTCACCTGGCTTTGCAGATACTCTTCACGGCTTTTCTGCCGTGCTTTTTCTTCCTGCAGAGAGATTTTTTGCGGGCGTTTATAGCGATCGACACCGTAATTCATCAGCGCATGGCAGGAGTCGAGCAGTTTCTCCACTTCATCCACGCCGTAGCGCTCTTCGCACTCGGTAATGTATTTCCGCGCGAAAATCAGATAATCGACAATGGAGCTGGCGTCAGTCCAGCTGCGGAACAGATAGTTATTCTTGAAAAAAGAGTTATGCCCGTAACAGGCATGCGCCATCACCAGCGCTTGCATAGTGATGGTATTTTCTTCCATCAGATAGGCAATACACGGGTTTGAGTTGATAACAATTTCATACGCCAGCCCTTGCTGACCATGTTTGTAAAGCCGCTCGGTTTCAATAAATTTTTTGCCGAACGACCAGTGAGGATAGTTGATTGGCATCCCAACGCTGGAATAGGCGTCCATCATCTGTTCGGAAGTAATGACTTCAATCTGGTGGGGGTAGGTATCCAGACGATACAGTTTGGCCACCCGGTCAATCTCGGCCAGGTAAACATCGAGTAATTCAAAAGTCCAGTCGGGTCCATCGCTGAGACGTGTGCTGTCCTTGTTCATCGAATCAATGGTAGCCATTAGCGCGCCCTCGTTGTCGGTGCTCTCTCTGTCTGGAGAGCCTCCTTTCAAGCATAGAACAACGCTTTCAAAAACGTGCTGGCGCAGAAATGTTTTCTTTACGATTTCACGTTTCTAATCTGGTAGAAAACATGGCTTCCACAGAGCATTGTGCTGGCTAACGTTGAAGCGTAGCACGAGATCCCAGATTACCCCTCTCCCATTCTGTCAGGGAAGGTGTGAGGTAAGTCACCATAAAAAAGTCGTATGTTGAATAATATTTTCAACTAGGTTATCAATCTGTAATTAGATGATTATTCTTTTGCACATAATGGAGCAGCTATGCGTGTTGTCGTCCTGGGAAGTGGAGTTGTTGGCGTGACCAGCGCCTGGTATTTAAGTCAGGCTGGACATGAGGTGACCGTCATTGATCGTGAGCCGGGCTCCGCGCTTGAGACCAGTGCAGCGAATGCCGGGCAGATCTCTCCCGGTTACGCTGCGCCGTGGGCAGCACCTGGCGTTCCGTTAAAAGCCATTAAATGGATGTTCCAGCGTCATGCGCCGCTGGCGATCAGTCTTGATGGGACGCCGTCCCAGCTCAAGTGGATGTGGCAGATGCTACGCAACTGCGACACTCGCCATTACATGGAAAACAAAGGCCGTATGGTCCGTCTGGCGGAGTACAGCCGCGACTGTCTGAAAACCCTGCGTGCATCAACGGGAATTGAGTACGAAGGTCGTCAGGGGGGCACGCTGCAGTTGTTCCGCACCGCGCAGCAATACGAAAACGCCACGCGCGATATTGCCGTCCTTGAAGATGCCGGCGTGCCTTATCAACTCCTCGAAGCGAGCCAACTGGCACAGGTGGAACCGGCGCTGGCCGAAGTGGCGCACAAGCTGACCGGCGGGCTGCGTCTGCCAAATGACGAAACCGGTGACTGCCAGCTCTTCACCCAGCGTCTGGCGAAGATGTGCGAGCAGGCTGGCGTCACGTTTCGCTACAACACGCCCGTCGATAAGTTGCTGTCCGAAGGCGGAAAAATCTACGGCGTGAAATGTGGCGATGAAGTGATTAAAGCCGACAGTTACGTCATGGCGTTTGGCTCGTACTCCACTGCGATGCTGAAGGGATTGCTGGATATTCCGGTCTACCCCCTTAAGGGGTATTCGCTCACAATCCCGGTCAAAGAGGATAACGGCGCGCCAGTTTCAACTATCCTTGATGAAACTTACAAAATCGCCATTACCCGCTTTGATAACCGAATTCGCGTGGGCGGCATGGCTGAAATTGTTGGTTTTAATACGGAATTGCTGCAACCACGCCGCGAAACCCTGGAAATGGTGGTACGCGATCTCTTCCCACGAGGAGGGTTTGTCGAACAAGCCACTTTCTGGACCGGATTGCGTCCGATGACCCCGGACGGCACGCCTATTGTCGGGCGCACGCCGTTTAAGAACTTATGGACCAATACGGGCCACGGAACGCTGGGCTGGACGATGGCCTGCGGCTCAGGACAGTTGCTCAGTGATTTGATTTCGGGCCGTACGCCGGCGATTCCGTTCGATGATCTAAGCGCTGCGCGCTACCAGTCGGGTTTTACGCCATCCCGCCCACAGCATTTGCACGGCGCGCATAATTAACAAGGAGTCGTCATGTCCCGTCCTATTCTGGCTCAGCTGGATTTGCAGGCCCTGAAAAACAACCTGCAGATAGTCCGCCGTGCTGCGCCAGGCTCTCGCGTTTGGTCGGTCGTAAAAGCCAACGGCTACGGCCACGGAATTGAATCCATCTGGAGCGCGCTAAGTGCCACCGATGGTTTTGCTTTACTGAATCTGGAAGAGGCGATCCTGCTGCGTGAGCGTGGCTGGAAAGGTCCGATTCTGCTGCTGGAAGGCTTCTTTAATGCCGACGAACTGCCGCTGCTGGATAAGTATCGTCTGACCACCAGCGTGCACAGCAACTGGCAAATCAAGGCGCTGCAAAATGCGAAACTGCATTCGCCGCTCGATATCTACCTCAAAATGAACAGCGGCATGAATCGCCTGGGTTTCCAGCCCGAACGCGTTAATACGGTCTGGCAACAGCTGCGTGGAATCAAAAACGTCGGTGAAATGACGCTGATGGCGCATTTCGCTGACGCCGAAAAGCCCGACGGTATTACAGATGCCATGGCGCGGATTGAGCAGGCGGCAGAAGGACTGGACTGCGCGCGCTCACTGTCGAACTCCGCGGCGACGCTCTGGCATCCGGAAGCGCATTATCAATGGGTGCGGCCGGGAATTGTGCTGTATGGCGCGTCGCCGTCCGGTCAGTGGCAGGACATCGCCAACAGCGGGCTCAAACCGGTCATGACCTTGCGCAGCGAAATCATTGGCATCCAGACGCTGAAAGCGGGGGATACCGTGGGCTACGGCAGCCGCTACCGCTCAACGGGCGAGCAGCGCATCGGGATTGTGGCTGGGGGGTATGCTGACGGCTATCCACGCCTTGCGCCGACCGGTACGCCCGTGTGGATTGACGGCGTACGCACCGGCACCGTTGGCACGATTTCGATGGACATGATGGCGGTAGATTTGACGCCGTGCCCGCAGGCAGGCATCGGTTCACCGGTCGAACTGTGGGGCAACGAGGTGAAAGTCGATGACGTTGCCTCGGCGGCGGGCACGGTCGGATATGAACTGTTAACGGCTCTGGCCCCCCGCGTCCCTGTTGTAACGGTGTAACCACTCAAAAATTAAGGCAACCCTGGGGTTGCCTTTTTAGTCTGTTCTGATGGGAACGAGCCGAGGTGACGTTACTCAGGCTCATCCTCCAGAGGACGCACACCCACTTTGCGCACCGCATTGTCTTCTTTCTCTGCGACAGTCCAGATCATCCCGGCAAACTCAACCTGATCGCCCACGACGGGCGCTGCTCCCAGCAGTTGCTGCACGATCTCACCCAGCGTCTGCTGTTTATCGCGGTACTCAAGACCGTCTTCCAGCCCATAAATCAAGGCCACGTCGGCAAATTTCGCGCTGGCTTCCAGAATAAAATCGCCGAAGAAACGCTGATCCAGCGCCACCGGCGGCGACTGGCTGAACAGCTTGCCAAGCGCCGGAAGGTCGGTTTCCCGGCCAATTACGCAGAGAATATCACCCTCACGCAGACGGGTGCTGCCGGTCGGGTGCAGAAGGGCATTATCACGAAACAGCGCGGCGATGCGCGTTTCGGTGGGCATATGCAGATCGCGAAGCGACGCGCCCACGCACCATTTATCAGCACTCAGCTGGTAAACAAACTGCTCCCACGGATTTTCCGGATGAATATCCAACCCGACGCGTGAAACCGGCAAACCGACAGGCGGAACCACTACTTTTGCTTTTTTCGCCGCCCATCCCAGAGAAGTCCCCTGGAACAGCAGCGACACCAGGACCACGAAGAATGCGACGTTGAAGAACAGCCGCGCGTTATCCAGACCGGCCATCATCGGGAAAACGGCAAGGATGATCGGCACCGCGCCGCGCAAACCCACCCAACTGATGAAGATGCGTTCGCGCAGATTAAACCCACGGAACGGCAACAGTCCGGCAAAGACTGACAGCGGACGGGCAAAGAAAATCATCCACGCCGAAAGCAGCAGCGCCGGAATGGCAATTGGCAGCAGATCGGACGGCGTCACCAGCAGGCCCAGCACGAGGAACATACCGATTTGCGCCAGCCAGGCCAGACCGTCAAAGTTTTGCAAAATGGCGTGGCGGTTGCGAATTGGGCGGTTACCCAGCAGGAAGCCGCAGAGATAGACAGCCAGAATACCGCTGCCGTCCATGGCGGTCGTCAGGGCGAAAATGAGAATCCCGCCGCTCAGCGCGAGCAGAGGATACAGGCCAGCAGGCAGGGAAATACGGTTGATCATCTGCTGTAGCAGATAGCCGCCCGCTAAACCAATAATTATACCCAGCCCAAACTGCTGCAGAATATGCCAGGCGAACATCCAGCTCAGGCCGGTTTCATGCTGCTGAATCATCTCAATCAGCGTGATGGTGAGAAACACCGCCATCGGATCGTTGCTGCCCGATTCAATCTCCAGGGTCGAGCCAACACGTTCGTTCAGCCCTTTACCGCCCAGCAGGGAAAACACCGCCGCCGCGTCGGTAGAGCCAACGATCGCGCCAATCAGCAGCCCTTGCATAATATCAAGATGGAATAGCCAGGCGGCCATCATGCCGGTCAGGCCGGAGGTGATCAGCACGCCAACCGTCGCCAGCGAGAGCGCAGGACCGAGTGCCACGCGAAAGGAGCTGGCCTGCGTGCGCATCCCGCCATCCAGCAATATCACCGCCAGCGCGAAGTTACTCACCATATAGGCGAAGGGATAGTTATCGAAGGGAATACCGCCAATACCATCGATACCGGCAAGCATGCCGATGGCGAGGAAGATAACAAGTATAGGTATGCCGAGACGCGACGAAAATGAACTTAATAAAATACTGCAGGTTACGAGGACTGAACCCAAAATGAAAAGACTGATTATCGCTGCGGCATCCAATGTTGTCTTACTCCCACCTCAATGTAGTGACTGATACATAAACCCTAACATAATAACGAACGAAACCACGTTTTATTGCCGCGGTAAAAAGGTTTTTTTATGCCTTTATAACGGGATGGCCGCTGATTGTTAATTCGCTGACAGCCCCGTCGTGCTTAAGGACAGCCTGTGCGCCGAGCGGTAAGGTCACCGTCTGCTGTTCGTGACCAAACGCCAGCCCGCCGATCACCGGAATATTCACTCTCGAGCGCAGGTAATCCATCATACTTTCCAGCGTATACCCGGCATCGTAATCATTCGGTGTCGCACCGCTAAAACTGCCGAGGACGATGGCGCGCTGACGAGAGAGGATCCCCGCGTGCATGAGCTGCAGCAGCATGCGCTCGACGCGGAACGGATGCTCGTTGATATCCTCCAGCACCAGAATGCCGTTATCAATATTAGGCAACCAGGGCGTGCCAATCAGCGAGACCAGCATGGCCAGGTTTCCGCCCCACAGCTGTCCCTCACACTCACACTGCGGGCCATTGCCTTGCCATGCAATCTGCAGAACGGGATTTTGCAGCGCGCGCCAGAAATGCGCCTGCGTAAAGGCGTCCAGCTCCGGCGCACCAAAATTCGCTGCCAGCATCGGGCCGCTAAAGGTGATGACGTTATGCCGCGCCAGCAAGCCTAACTGGATGACGGTGAAATCGCTGTGTCCACTAATCAGCAGGGGATCGTGCTGTTGGCGAGTCGCCAGTCCGTCCCAGTCGATGGTTTCCAGTAATCGGCTGGCACCATACCCGCCACGCACTGCCAGCACGATGTTGTTCGCCCCTTCAAGTTTCACCAGGTCGTTGATATCCGCCAGCCTTTGCACCTCAGTTCCGGCAAAACGCTGCTGGCGACGGGGGATAATTGTCTGATTTGTTACCGAATGGCCAGATTCCAGTAAGCGCTGAATACCGCGCTGTGCGGCGTCCTGGTTAATGCAATAACCGGAAGGGGCGATGAGATGAAACCGGGACATGGCAATTCCTTGCTGAATGAGAACATAATTATCTATATCATGCCGCCTATAGGCCGCCTGCTTCAAGGGGGATAACGTAATCGCGATGACCGGATATAAGGACAGATGACGTGAAATTGAGATGGTTTGCTATTTTGATCGTATTGCTGGCGGGGTGTAGTACTAAAAAAGATTATCAAAATCCGCCATGGAATCCGGAATTGCCCGTGAAACGTGCGATGCAATGGATGCCTGTCACTGAAAAAGCCGGGAAGTCCTGGGGCGTGAGCCCGCGGCTGATCACGGCGATTATCGCGGTGGAGTCTGGAGGCAATCCTGAACTTGTAAGCAAATCGAATGCGGTCGGTTTAATGCAGCTTAAAGCCTCTACGGCAGGACGCGAAGTGTACCGCTACATGGGCTGGAAAGGTCAGCCGTCGACCAGCGAGCTGAAAAATCCGGAACGGAATATCTCAATGGGTACGGCGTATTTGAGCATTCTGGAACATGGGGTTCTGAAGGGTATCGACGATCCGGAAGTGATGCAGTACGCGCTGGTGGTTTCTTACGTCAACGGCGCGGGCGCACTGCTGCGAACTTTCTCGTCGGATCGCAAAGAAGCGATTGAAGAGATCAACGGCATGGATAAAAACGAATTTGTTGACCATGTTGCGAAGAATCATCCGGCACCACAGGCCCCACGCTATATCTGGAAAGTTCAGAAAGCTATGGACGCCATGTAATGCCGTTGCCGGGTAGCACGTTGCTGTCCGGCACGTATCAAATCACTTTATTCGCGCGTTCCCGCGCTTCTCGCTCCAGTGAGAAAATAATACGCTGGAGTTCGCGCTCGGCGCCCGGGCCGACATTCAGAAAGCGGAAGCTCAGACGTGGCGTAGTAATGGTTTCGTTTTTGCTGTCCACGACTTTGCGTTCGCTAATGGCTATCAACTGCGCGTCAAAGTAAAACCGTCCCCAGCCGCCCATATCCAGCTCAATCTGCGAAAAACGCATCCCTTCGACCAAACCTTCCGGCCTTGCCGTATCCATTAATGCGCCCATGCCGCCTAACGAAAGGTCAAACAGGCGAAAGCGGATCTCTTTTTTATCCGGCATTTTGGCTTTACAAAAATAGGACGGATGCAGCGGGGCGTTGATACGAAAATACTCACGGCGCTGAACAAACCACACGCTGTTGGGTAACGGCGCAAAAAAAGCAGGCAGACCCTGATAGTCGCCATGAATCAATTGCGGCAGGACAAATTCGACTTTCGCGCCTTTCGTTTCCGCCATCACGGAGAGATTTTGCGCGCGCAACGCCGCCCGGTTTTCATATTCCTGACTACCGAGGTCGATGACCAGTCGCTCAGGGGTGGCTTCAAGGATCTTGCTGATAAACTGATTTGTAGACCAACTGATACGCAAAGGAACTTCGCCCTTATGCAGGTCGCGTAATACCCCTAATACAGCCAGCGGATTTTGCTTCAGGAACTGCTCACTGTAATTACTCACGCCGAATGGCTCCTCGGTTGTCTGACAGACTGTCGATGAAGTATCGGCAGTAAACGAAAGAACTTAATACAAACCGGTGAATTTTTTTAAAAATGAGACGTAATTAAGTCGGTGACAAAGAATGGTTTTCGCGCGCTGTCCTATACTTAAGTCACTTGCGCGGAAGGTTTCAGCGCATGCATTTAATCTGCAAGAGGGCATCGTATGGGTATCATCGCGTGGATTGTGTTTGGTCTGATTGCCGGTATTATCGCAAAATTCATCATGCCTGGACGTGATGGCGGCGGCTTTATTCTGACCTGTGTACTGGGTGTGATTGGTGCGGTAGTGGGAGGCTGGCTGGCGACGATGTTTGGCGTTGGCGGTAGCGTAAGTGGCTTCAACTTGCACAGTTTCCTGGTGGCTGTCGTGGGTGCCATTGTCGTGTTGGCAATATTCCGTCTACTCAGGCGTGCGTAAGCAAACATCAACGGCTCTCATGTGAGGGCCGTTTTTTTTGGTCTTGATATTGCTTTGTAAATCGAAATGAGAATAATTGTCGTTTCTAGCCATTTCTAATAATAAGACGACAATATGAAAACCTCACATTTTGCGATATGTGCGTTGGCAGGCGCGGTCACGCTGGCGTTGCGCACGCCCGCGTTTGCTCAGGAAACCACCATCGTGGTCAGCGGGACGGAGCAAAACAGCGCGCTGCCCGGATGGACCAACAGCGCCACAAAATCCGCCGTGGCTGAAAGTAAAACCCCGCAGGTGATAAACACGATATCGGCCACGGAGATCGAACAGCGCCACGCAAACTCGGTCAATGAAATTCTGCGCTACGCGCCGGGCGTGTCCACCGAAGTGCGTGGCAATACCTCGTATATGAGCGAATACAAAATTCGCGGCTTCACCGTGGAGCAAGAGTATTACAACGGTCTTCAACTGCCCTATAACGTCACCGGGAATACCAAAGCGCGGATCGATCCCCTGTTAATCGAGAGCGTGGATATTCTCAAAGGGCCCGCGTCTGCCTTGTACGGCGGCGGTTCCCCCGGCGGGCTGGTGAATATTCAGGGCAAAAAGCCGCAAAAAGAACAGCACACGGAAGTGGGCGTTAATACCGGCACACGCAATCTGAAAGAGGGCTATCTGGATTCCACAGGGCAAATCGCCGACAGCGACTGGAATTACCGCCTGCTGGGTAAAGCGACCGAAGGTGACGATCAGCCACATACCACGCGCACGGAAAACTATCTGGTTGCGCCTTCTGTCACCTGGCAGCCTGATAGCAAAACGCGTCTCACCCTTGACGCGCTGGCGCAAAATACCCCGAGTCTTTCGCCATCTAACCCTTTGCCGCTGTCCTATTTGCGGTCGAAATATGCTGGCCGACGCGACTACGCGGGCGATGAGTGGAGCGGCTTCAAACAGCGTCAGTGGATGCTGGGTTACAGCTTTGAACATGAATTTGACAGCGGCTGGGGCTTCAACCAAAAAGCGCGCTATTTTGACGTCGACACCCATCAGCGCAGCGTCTATTCAACGGGCGCGGGCAGCGAGGTTTACCAGCTCAACCGCTTTGCGTACACCACAGATGAAGATCTGCACAGCATTAACATTGATAACCAGGTGACTAAAACCGTGACCCTTGGTGAATGGAAGCATCACTTGCTGGCGGGCTTTGATTATCAAAAACTGAATTCCCATTTCCATTATCGCTACGCATCGGCAACGCCTGGCATTGATATGCGTGACCCGGATTACACGCAAATCAGCGAAAGCGCATTGGGCCTGTATACCGCGCAGAAAAACCGCCTGAGCTATCAGCAAAACGGTTACTACCTGCAGGATCAGGTGGAGTTTGGCGGCCTCAATCTGCTCGGCAGCGTGCGTTACGACGATTACCGTTCGGTTACCACCAACTATCTGCAAAATGGCGACAAGGCGTGGGTATCGCAGGATCGCGTGACCAAGCGACTGGGTGCGCTGTACGCTTTTGAAAACGGAATTTCACCGTTTATCAGTTACTCAGAGGGCTTTGCACCGGTTTCGCCGCAGGGCACGTTAATGGCGAAAGACGTCAAACCCACCACCAGCAAACAGATGGAAGGCGGGGTCAAATACCTGCTGGAAGAGTATGCCACTACGCTGACAGCGTCAGTGTTCAATATTCGCCAGAAAAATGTAGTGACCACCGATCCCGGTTTCCTGAACTATCGTCAGACGGGCGAAGTAGAGTCGAAAGGGGCAGAGTTGTCCGTCGTCAGCCGTCCAACCGATAATCTGACCTTGATCGGCAACTACGCGTATACCCACGCCATCAATACCGAAGATGATAAGTATCAGGGCAAACGACCGACGCAGGTGCCGGAGAATGCCTTTACGCTTTGGGGGGATTACACCTTCGACAGCACGCCGGTCAAAGGATTGAATCTCGGCGCCGGTGCGCGTTACACCGGGCCAATGGAGATTGCGCCGACTAACGACCAGGGCAAACTGGGCGGAACAACTCAGTACGATCTGGCGGCGTCTTATCGTATGGGTGAAATTATGCCTTCTCTTGAAGGGCTGACCATTAAGGCCAGTGCGCAGAACATCACCAATAAAGAAACCCTTACCTGTTATGACGCCACAAACTGCTGGATTGGGCGCGACCGTACTTATCAGGTCGGGGCAAGCTACAGTTTCTGATTAAGTTCAGGGTAGGGCTAAAAAGTAAAACGGCAACTGAGGTTGCCGTTTTGTTGCTATCCACTTATAGGATGTAAGCCATAAAATAACGTTCTGGCTACTGCGCCACACTCTTCTGCGTTGACGATTGCGGAGCAACATCCTCGTTCGCCGCCGGCTGTGAAGCCGGTACGCTGTCGCACGGTTTCTCTTTCGGACACACGAGATCCAGCATTTTTAACGTCACGCCGTTGGTCCAGCCGAATCCATCCTGCAATGGATACTCGCCTCCGCCGCCGCCCGTTCCGGTGGTAGAAACGTCATATTTCTCGACCAGTTTTTGCTCGCGATCGTAGGTGTGCTGAACGTTGGTCAGGAAGCGCCAGGTGACATCCATCGCCACTTTTTCATGACCGTAGTTTTGCAGCCCTTCAGCGGCAACCCATTGTAAAGGTGCCCAGCCGTTTGGCGCGTCCCACTGCTGGCCGCTATTGACGGTGGTGGTCGAAATTCCCCCCGGTTTAAGCAGACGCGAGGCCGTCGCGCTGGCGACTTTCGCGGCGCGATCCTGTGACGCCGCGTTTACATACAGCGGGAACAGTGCGGCGGCAGTCAGCTGATTACGCACCTTTTTGCTCTTCAGATCGTAATCGGCGTACCAGCCCTCTTTGTCATTCCACAGATGGTTTTCCATGGCTTTTTGACGAGACGTCGCCAGGTTTTCATACTTGCTGGCCGCGGCAGCATCGCCCGATTCCTGGCTCGCTTTTGCCAGCAGTTTTTCCATCTTGAACATCAGGGCGTTCAGGTCGACGGGCACAATACTGGTGGTACGGATCGTCCCGAGCTTTTGCGGATCGTCCATCCAGCGGGAGCTAAAGTCCCAGCCAGACGCCGCCGCAGATCGCAGATCGCGATAGATCTCCGTCGCCGGACGGTTCGGGTTATTTTTAGCGGTGGTCACGTCATCAAGCCAGGATTCAGGGCGGGGCGTATCGCGGTCATCCCAATAGCGGTTCAGAATCGAACCATCATCCAGTTTCACCACACGTTTATTCGCCTGCCCCGGCTGTAAGCTCTCTGCGCCTTCCATCCAATAGGCGTACTCTTTTTCCATCTGCGGACGATAGGTTTTCAGTGCCTCTTTATCATGCGTCGCCAGCAGCTCAACCATCAGGGAGAAGAACGGCGGTTGGGAGCGGCTCAGATAATAGCTGCGGTTACCGTTGGGGATATGGCCCCAGGCGTCGAGTTCGTAGGCAAAGTTCGCCACCATATCGCTGATTTTGTCCCAGTGGCCGCTCTCGGCCAGGCCCAGCATGGTGAAGTAGCTGTCCCAGTAATAGACCTCTCGGAAACGCCCGCCCGGCACGACATAGGGTTTAGGCAACGGAAGCAGTGAATCCCATTTGCTGGCCTTATCAGTGGTGCGCGTCAGCACCGGCCATAAACCGTCAATATGTTCCCGTAAGTTCTGCCCGGCGGGAGGAACATATTTTTCCCCTTCGCCCGGCAGGCTGAAGTTCATCTCGACAAAGTGTCGCAGGTCAAAGCTGGACTGTTTATGCTGCATGCGGTAATCCGCCAGGATCATCAGGGGATCGCTTTTTGGTACCGCGTCGGCAAAGGTTTTTTGATCAGGGAATAATTTTGCGGTCTGCACGTCAACAAACAGGGGGCCGAGCAGAATATCCGGCGACTGCTTTTGCGTGGATTGTGCCTCTTCGGCATGGCCGAACGCAGACACGGCGAGCAGTGCGCCTCCCAATGCGACGCGCAGCGCCAGCGTTAAAGCCGCAGGACGGCGCAGATCAATTATCGTCATCGATTCTTCTCCTTTTTATTTGCGAGCAGCGTGACCGCTGTCGTCAATCACCTGAAAACCTTAGACGAATATCGCCGGCTTCGCGTGTTGAACATCCCACTTTAGGCAGAACCAGACGATTTACTGTTTAGATCTCCTCTGCAATCGGGGTGGTTTCCCGTAAGGCACCGGGCGCCTGACCGACAATGCGTTTAAACGCCCGGCTGAACGCCGCAAGTGAACCATAGCCCAGGCGCAGCGCAACGGTTTCAATGGGCTGATGCTCATGACGAATGTACTGAATCGCCAGCCGCATCCGCAGCTCGCTTAAGTATTTTGCCGGTGTCGTACCGGTGGCCGACAAAAAGCGCTCGGCAAAAACGGATCGCGACGTGCCGGCTTCTTTTGCCAGCTCCGCCACGCTCCAGTTGACACCAGGCTGCTGGTGCATGGCATAAATCGCGCGGCTGAGGCGCGGATCGCGCAAAACCTGTACCCAGCCGGTGGCTTTGCCGCAACCCGCTTCAACCCAGCCACGCACGATGAGTGCGGCGACCACATCAGCCAGACGCGCCAGAATTCCGGCAAACCCCACCTGGCGCGTCATGGATTCGCGTTCCATTGCCGCCAGCAACGGATGGATCTCGGGCCACGTCGACATCAGGCGACTCACCATCATCACTTCTGGCATCGCTTTGATCAGCGGCTGCATCCCGCCTAGCTCAAAGTCCATACACCCGCTGAATATCACTGTCTTATCACTCTGAGGGCATGGCTCGCAGGTGATGGCACAGACAGAGTTGCAAATCGATTCACTGGGATAGGCGGAAACCGGGATCACAGTGGCGTTTTCATCAGAAAGCAGGGCGTGCGCGTTACCGTTCGGGATAAACAGCGCATCGCCACTGTTCAGGGTAAAGCGCGCGCCGCTCTCCATGCGCAGCAGCGCTGTACCCTGACTCACGAAATGAAACTGCGCTTTGCCGGCCACATAGGCAAACGACACGCCAAAGGGCGAGGTGGTTTCGATGCGACGATATTTCACGCCTGAAAGCCGCATTCCGCGCAAAAGCTCGCTGATCATATCGGGTGGCTGAACGGTCATGGAGACAACTCCGGACGAATAATCAATAAGTGGAGATTATATGTCATAGATCGTCCGTGGGGAACGCCCTATGATTCGTGACAGTTGTCACATTATTTTAACGGGAGAGCAACCGATGAGTTCATGTATCGCGGCGAGTGAGGCAATCGTGCCCGCAAAACCCGCCTGGCGAGCCGTCTATTCACTGGGACTGGGGGTATTTGGCCTGATTACGGCCGAGTTTTTACCCGCCAGTTTATTAACACCGATGGCGGCAAGTCTGGGGGTGACCGAAGGCATGGCCGGGCAGGCGGTCACGGCAACGGCGCTGGTTGCGCTGGTCACCGGTTTGCTGATAACGCCAGCGACGAAAAATATCGATCGTCGCTGGGTACTGATGTTTTTCTCGGTGCTGCAAATTATCTCCAGTCTGCTGGTGGCATTTGCGCCCACGCTCAACGTGTTGCTGTTTGGTCGTTTACTGCTGGGGATTGCCATTGGCGGTTTCTGGGCGATGTCGACGGCGACGGCGATGCGGCTGGTGCCTGCGGATAAAGTGCCAAAAGCGCTGGCGGTGATCTTCTCCAGCGTGTCGGTCGCCACCGTGGTTGCCGCACCGCTCGGTAGCTATCTCGGTAGCCTGATTGGCTGGCGCAACGTCTTTATCCTCTGCATTGTGCCGAGCATTGTAGCGCTGCTCTGGCAGCTCTGGGTGCTGCCGTCAATGAAGCCGGAGAGTAGCGGCAGCCTGGCGACGCTTCTGCGCGTGCTGCGCCGTCCGGGGATGATTGGCGGTTTACTGGCGACGGTGCTGATTTTCAGCGGACATTTTGCCTTCTTCACCTATCTGCGTCCGTTCCTCGAAACCGTTGGACAGGCCAGCGTAGAGACCATCTCCCTGATCCTGCTTGGCTTCGGGCTGGCGAATTTTGTCGGCACGTCCATTGCCGGGATGTTGCTTGCGCGGAATTTGCGCCTGACGCTGGCGCTGGTTCCTTTCGTGATGGGCATCCTGGCATTGATGTTGGTGGCGTTTGGCCATCTGGCGATGCTGGACGGTCTGCTGGTGGCGCTGTGGGGATTTGCGTTTGGGCTGGTGCCCGTTGGCTGGTCGACCTGGCTTGCCACGACCGTGCCGGACGAAGCCGAAAGCGCGGGCGGGTTGCTGGTCGCCTCCATTCAGTTTGCGATTGGTGCTGGCGCGGCAGGCGGTGGTGCGATATTTGACCTCAACGGGGCCAGCGGCGTATTTGCCGGCAGCGGCCTGCTGCTGGTCTCCGCCATGGTGATTGTGCTGGCAGGCGTTCGGGTCAAACCGGTGACGGCGGAATGAGAAAACGCCCCGTAAAGGGGCGTTTAGTTCACACGGCGGGCTGTACTTTTTGGGCGTGAACCGCGTGCTGCCTCGCAATGGCGACGATAATCAGCGCGCCCAGTTCCAGGAATACGACGATCCCGCCGTTAACGTTTCCTGTCACGTCTTTCCTTGCGACATTTTGGCAAAGATTAGCCATTTAAATTCTTTGTCATTTCCGGCGTGATCTCAGATCTTCATGAATTAAACAAAGACTGCGGAAATGGCGCTGGGACAGATGGGTAAAGGATCGTCTTACTATTTACATGAAGAGCAGCGCGCATTGATACGGCGTCTCTCGCAAGGCTGGCTGTGGCGCAGTGAATTCCCGACCTGGATGGTGATTACGGGGGTTTACGGCGGTTGGTTTTCAACGCTGATTTTCTGGCAAACCCTCGGCCTCATCCCCTCCACGCTGTTGCTTATCGGGTTTACCGCCTGGTATCTGTCGCTGCAGCATGAATTGATCCACGGTCATCCTACCCGCGTGGTGTGGTTTAACCAGCTGCTGGGCACATTGCCGCTCGCCGTCTGGTATCCGTACGGGCTGTATCGTGATTCGCATCTGGCACATCATCGCCACGATCGCCTGACGGTGCCGACGGACGATCCCGAGTCGTACTATTTCACCGACGCAAGCTGGGCGCAGTTTTCACCCTGGCAGCGTAAAATCATTCATCTGCGCAATACGTTCCCTGGAAGACTGCTGTTAGCGCCTCTGCTGGATATTGGTCAGACGCTGGCGAGTGCAGGGCGGGCATTTCGGGATTTACACTACCAAGCCATGGCGATGTGGCTGGTGCATGCCGCACTGCTGGCGGGACTGTTTGTCTGGATGGAAGGGCGCGGATTTTCTGCGCTGTATTTTGTGCTGGTCGTAAGTTATCCGGCGCTGGCGCTGACCAAAATTCGCTCTTTTTACGAGCATCGAGCCGCAGACGATCCGCTGGCGCGCTCGGTGATCAACGAGGCGTCGCTCCCCTGGCGCGTGCTGTTTCTGAATCTCAACTATCATTCTGTGCATCACGATCTCCCGGGCGTGCCCTGGTACGGCCTGAGAGACATCTATTTGCGTGATAAAGCGGACTATCAGCGGCGTAACCACGCATTTGTGGTTGGCGGCTATGGCGAGTGGTTACGACATTTTTGGGCAAAAACTGTGGATGTGACGGTCCATCCTGGAGTGAAGACAAGCGAGACACATGAGTAATCTCTTTGCGTTGCCAATGTATGCCGTGAAACGCGCCGACAATGAGGCGTTAACGTTTGCCGTGCGGACGTTGCTCGCTGAACACGGTGTGCGTATGAGTCATCTCAATGCCTGCGGGCCGGAGGACAATTTGTTGTCGCACTGGCGTCACCCGGATTTGTTGCTCAGCCAGACCTGCGGTTTCCCGCTGATGACGCAGCTACCGGACGTGCAGACGGTAGGGTGCTTTCATTACACCGCACCCGGCTGCGACGGGATTCATTACCGCAGTTTTTTAGTGGCGCGCCTGACGGATACGCAACAGACGCTGGCGGATTTCAAGGGGAAACGCGTGGCGTGCAACGCGCGCGATTCGCAATCGGGCTATAACGTGTTGCTGAAAATGGTCACGTCGCTTCACCCCGATGCGCCGTTTTTCGAACGTGTCGTTATCAGCGGTAGCCATCGAAAATCATTGATCGAGATTACGCGCGGTGCGGCGGATATTGCGGCTATCGATTGCATCACCTGGGCACTTTTACAGCGCCACGAACCGACTCTGATCGACGGATTGACAGTGATTGGCGAAAGCCCGCCAGCGCCGGGATTGCCGCTGATTACGGCGAAGACCACCACGCAAGAGACGCTTTCCCACATCCGGGCCGCGCTGAATGACCTGGTGAGCGCGACAAAATACCGGCAAATATGCGATGACATGTTCATCGGCGGATTTAGCGAGGTGACGCGCCAGCCCTATACTGTGTTGCTGGACTGGCGCGATGAGGCGGCGCGAAAGGGCGTGACCCACCTGTAAACTAGCCCATCAGAAAATAGCTTAACCCTGAAAACGCCACCATGCCGGCAAGGACGGTCGCAAACAGGCTGCGCGTGACGATGCCTGCCAGCGTGGCCGCCAGTGCGGCCAGCAGCGACAGGCTGATCCCGGAGGGTGTAAGCGCCGGTTTGCCCATCAGTTCGGCGGTGACAATCGCGGCCATAATCGCCGAGGGAATGAAACTTAGCCACTGCTGTAATATGGACGCCAGACGGAATCGGGACAGCAGTAAAATCGGCACCGTGCGCATCAACGCCGTGACGACCGCGCAGGCCATAATTGCCAGTAAAATATTCCGCTCCATTTTATTTCTCCCCTCGGCTGAAGAGGCGCAAGCCAAGCGTCGCCAGCGTGGCGGAAACGGACGCGGCCACAATCACCACCACGCTCATATCGGTATGGCTGGCCGTCAGCAACGTGATGATTACCGCCGTGGCGATGCTGAAGGATTCCAGCGCTTTTCGGCGGCTGGCAAACCAGATCATCAAGACCAGGCCGATAAACATCGACACCAGACTAAAGCTCAACCCTTCCATTAACGACGGTGGCAGGGCAGATGCCAGCCCCGCGCCGACCACGCAGGCGAGGATCCAGTTGATCCAGGCGGCCAGATTGAGCCCCAGCATCCACGCGTAGGGCACGCTATTTTGCTGACTACCTTGCTGCACGGCGACGCCAAAGGTTTCGTCGGTAAGCAGCAGCCCGCTGATGATTTTTTGCGTTGTGGTGTAGTCACGAAAGAACAGACTCATTGCGGAACTCATCAGCAGATAACGAAGATTCACCAGGAACACGCTTAAAACGACCGACGCGATTTCTGCGCCCGTCGCCCACAGAGAATAAAAAAGAAACTGCGCCGAACCGGCGTACAGCGCACTTGCCAACAGCGCGGTCTGGACGGTCGTAAATCCCGACAGCGTTCCGATCGCTCCGGCGGCAAAACCGATACTCCAGTAGCCGGGGATGGTGGGCAAGCAGGCGGTGATGCCTGCGCGAAATTCCGCGCGGGCGTCGTTTCGCTGAGAAGTCTTTATATTCATCAACATCTATTTGTCTCATTTATACGTCACTGAATGATAATCTTAAGAATTGGGGAAAATCGCTATAGTAAAATCCTGCTCACTGGCAGAAATAATTCACTTCAAGGGCGAAAGGCATAGACGGAATGAGAGAATCGCGGGATGAAATCAAGCTCTGGCGCGACAAGGGCCTCCACGGCGGGATGGAGATCCTGCGGGCGTCCTGCTACGAGCACAGTTATCCGGCTCATTTCCATGATGAATTTGTTATCGCCGCCTTTGCTCGCGGGGCGCAACGCACGCGCATCTGTCGAGAGCAGGGGATCGCCGCGCCGGGGACGGTGATGATCATCGCCCCGGGCGAAGTGCATACCGGCGAAGCGGTGCAGCGCGACGAAGGCTGGGACTATTGCGCCTTTTATCCCTCGCAAGCCCTGCTGAACGGTGTGGCTGAAACGGTGCTTCGCGGCAAGGGCGAGGTCAATTTTGGTACCGAAGGCATGCGTCACGATCCCAAACTGGCACGCAGCATGCTGCAGGCCTCGGCCGTGCTGAGTGAAAGTCGCGATCCGCTGGAAAAAGAGTGCGTGATGTATCAGGTGCTGAATCTGCTGGTTGGGCGCTACGGAGAACGTTCTGTGAGCAAGGGACGGCAGGACGTTGTGCGCACGGATATCCGTCGGGCGGTCGATTTTCTGCAATGCGCCTATATGCATCCCGTTTCGGTAAAAGAGATTGCTGAGGTGGCGGGGTTAAGCGAGTTCTACTTTATGCGCACTTTTCAGAACATGACCGGGCTTTCTGTCCATCAGTATCTGACGCAGCTTCGGCTGGTGCGCGCTAAAGCGTTGCTCGCGAAAGGCGTGAGCGCTGCGCAGGTTGCCAGCGACGTGGGCTTTTTCGATCAGAGCCATTTGATAAAACATTTTCGCGCGCATTTTGGCACGACGCCGGGCGTGTTTGCCGCGGCGTCGGCGTAGCGACTATATCGCGCGGATCTCTTTTGAGCGCAGGGTAACGGTAACCGGCACAGATTTGTAGGACGGCGTTCCGCTCTCCTTATCCAGATAATCCAGCGGGACTAACACGTTGGCTTCCGGATAATACGCCCCGACCGTGCCGCTGGCGATGTGATACGCCACCACGGTGATATCGTCCAGACGCAGTTTGCTATCCGGTAGCGCAGTGGTAATGTCCACGCGGTCGCCATGCTCCAGCCCCAGCTGTGCCATATCTCCTTCATTCATAAACAGCACGTCCCGGCGGCCAAACACCCCACGATAGCGGTCATCCAGGGCATAAATCGTGGTGTTGTACTGATCGTGACTGCGCAGCGTGACCAGCCGCAGAACGTTGTCCCCTGTGCCATTGATATTCTCATCGACGCCGTCAAACACAGAGAACATCGCTTTGCCGGTTGGGGTGGGCCAGACGCGCTCCGTTGGCGGTAACGGCATGCGAAAGCCCCCCGGCGTTCTGATGCGTTCGTTGTAGCGGTCGAAGCCCGGCAACGTTTTTTCAATTAAATCACGGATCAAATCGTAATTCGTTACCAGCTCCTGCCAGGCGACACTGCTGTTCGGAAGCGTTGCTTGAGCCATTCCCGCCACAATTGCTGGTTCAGAGAGCAGATGAGGCGATGCGGGCTTGAGCTTGCCTGAGGAGGCGTGGACCATCGACATGGAGTCTTCAACGGTGATGGACTGTTTGCCGGTCTGCTGCATATCCAGCTCAGTACGTCCCAGGCAGGGGAAAATAAATGTCTCTTTGGCGGTCAGCAGATGCGTACGGTTCAGCTTGGTGCCGACATGGACGCTCAAATCCAGCGTGCGCATAGCCGGGAAAACGCGCTCGTGCTCGGGCATCGCCACGGCAAAGTTACCGCCCAGGCAGATCAAGGCTTTTGCTTGCCCGGCGATCATGGCCTGCGTGGTTTGCACCGCATCATGCCCGTGTTTAGACGGCGGCGTAAAACCGAAGACCTCTTCAATCCGCGACAAAAAGGCGGCGGAGGGCTTTTCGGTGATGCCCACCGTCCGGTTGCCTTGCACGTTTGAATGGCCGCGCAGGGGGCAAATTCCGGCGCCTGGCTTGCCGATATTGCCGCGCATCAGCAACAAATCGGCGATCAGCCGCACGTTAGACGTGCCTTTGTTGTGCTGGGTGATCCCCATGCCATAGGTGATGATGGTGGCATTCGATTTGGCATACGCAACTGCGACAGTTTCCAGATCGGCTCGGGTAAGACCCGATTCGCGCTCAATGGCTTCCCATGGGGTCGCGGTAATGTCAGCGGAAAAGGCGTCAAAACCTTGTGTGTGTTGAGCAATAAACTCGTTGTCCAGCACATTGCCTTGTTGAGCCTCAAGCGCCAGCAGATGCTTCGCGATACCTTTCAGTGCGGCGGCGTCGCCTCCGGCTTTAACCTGGAAATAGGTCGACGCAATATCCGTTGAGCCGTAGGTTGCCATCTCGATAACGCTTTGCGGATCGGCAAACCGTTCCAGCGCTCTTTCACGCATCGGGTTGAGGACGATAATCGGCACTCCGCGACGGGCCAGCTCATGCAGCGTGCCCATCATGCGCGGATGGTTAGTCCCAGGATTATGACCAATCGAAATGACCAGCTCGGTGTTATCAAAATCATCCAGCGAAACCGTGCCTTTACCAATGCCGATTGAGCGAGGCAAACCTACGCTGGTGGCTTCATGGCACATATTGGAACAATCAGGAAAATTATTGGTGCCCAGCTCGCGTGCAAAAAGCTGAAACAGATACGCGGCTTCATTGGATGCGCGGCCAGAGGTGTAAAACTCGACGGCGTCGGCAGGGAGATCGCGCAATACTTCGCCGATGCGGGCGAAGGCGTGTTCCCATTCCACCGGGCGAAATGTATCGCTCTCTTGATGATACTCAAGCGGGTGCGTGAGACGACCATAGCCTTCCAGTTCAAAGTCGCTTTTTGCCAGCAGTGACGTAACGGTATTTTCGGCAAAAAAAGCCGGCGTGACGCGCTTGTTGGTAGCTTCCCACGTCACGGCTTTGGCCCCGTTTTCGCAGAACTGGAACGTTGATTTGTGTTCTTTATCCGGCCACGCACAGCCTGGGCAGTCAAATCCATCAGGCTGGTTGGTATTAAGCAACGTGGCGGGTGCTTCGAAGGTATCCATTTGCGTGCGCACGGCAATGGCGGTGGCTTTTAAGGCCCCCCATCCGCCGGCTGGACCGTCATAGTGTCGGATTCCGGGTACTGAGCGTCGTGTGTTATTCATGGGAACTCCTGACTATGCGGATTGAAAGCGGCTTCATTTACGTTTTAAGCCGATTATTAGCTAATCTTAGAAGATTTTTGTTAATGATAATTCAACGAATTAGTAACAGTATTTTATCTTTATCATGCTAAACCTTTCGTCTCGCGCAATAAAAATGTCGGCAAAATACAGAGAGGGAAAGGGATGAAAACGTCAATTGCGAGCGTCGCGGCAGATCTGCCGCAAATCTGGCAGTCGCGCATTTTGGGCGCGGTAGGAAATGCCAGAATCAAAGTCATTAAAATGGGCGGAGAGGGCATTCCCTGGGAAGTACACAATGATTTTGAAGAGATGCTGCTGGTACTTGACGGTGAGCTGCCGCTGGTGATTGAGGAACAGCATTTTACGCTCGCTGCGGGTGAGTTTTGCTTTGTACCGAAGGGGGCGAATCACCATGTGCCGCCGGGGAGCTTTGGCACGTTGCTGCTGGTGGATTTGGGTGAGTGACTACCGTATCCATTTTGTCATAAAAAAATCCACGCCAAAGCGTGGATTTAAATGTTTCAGGCAGTCTTCACGGGGTTTCTCATAATCCCATGAAAAAGCGGAAAGCGTTAGACGTTGAACAGGAAGTTCATCACATCGCCATCTTTTACGATGTAGTCTTTACCTTCAGCGCGCATTTTGCCGGCTTCTTTCGCACCTTGCTCGCCCTTGTAGGCGATGAAGTCTTCAAACGCGATGGTTTGAGCGCGAATAAAGCCTTTTTCGAAATCGGTATGGATCTTACCGGCGGCCTGTGGAGCGGTAGCGCCAACCGGGATCGTCCATGCGCGGACTTCTTTGACGCCTGCGGTGAAGTAGGTTTGCAGATTCAGCAGCTCGTAGCCTGCGCGAATCACGCGGTTCAGACCCGGCTCTTCAATGCCGAGCTCGGCCATGAACTCTTCGCGATCGGCGTCGTCAAGTTCAGCAATGTCAGACTCAACGGCAGCGCACACCGCCACAACCACAGACCCTTCGCCAGCGGCGATTTCACGCACTTTATCGAGGTACGGGTTGTTTTCAAAACCGTCTTCGTTAACGTTAGCGATATACATGGTTGGCTTGAGCGTCAGGAAGCTCAGGTATTTGATCGCTGCTTTGTCTTCTTCGGTCAGCGCCAGGGAACGCAGCATACCCGCGTTTTCGAGCTGAGGCAGACATTTTTCCAGCGCAGCCAGTTCCGCTTTCGCGTCTTTATCACCGCCTTTAGCGCGTTTCTGCACGCGATGAATCGCGCGCTCGCAGGTGTCCAGGTCAGACAGCGCCAGCTCGGTGTTAATCACGTCGATATCGTCAGCCGGATCCACTTTATTATTCACGTGGATGATGTTGTCGTTTTCGAAGCAGCGAACCACGTGACCGATCGCTTCGGTTTCACGGATGTTTGTCAGGAACTGGTTGCCCAGGCCTTCGCCTTTGGACGCGCCTTTAACCAGACCAGCGATGTCCACGAATTCCATAGTCGTCGGCAGAATACGCTGCGGCTTAACAATTTCCGCGAGCTGGTCCAGACGAGGATCGGGCATCGGCACGACACCGGTGTTCGGCTCAATGGTACAGAACGGGAAGTTTGCTGCTTCGATGCCCGCTTTGGTGAGCGCGTTAAACAGGGTGGATTTGCCAACGTTTGGCAGGCCAACGATACCGCATTTAAATCCCATCTTTAAATCACCTTAATGTCTTGATATTCAACCCGTTAGCATTAACCGATTGAAGAAAAGTAAATAACTTTGCCTATTATACACGTAACCTGCGTCACGCGCGGTAAAAAAGCCTGAACGTCGGGATTATTGCGCTCTGAAAGCATGCAGGCGATTGGTCGCTTTGGTTAAGCCATCCTGCAACCAGATTTCAGTACAGCGCGCCGCTTCGTCTACTGCTTCGTCGATGAGCTTCTGTTCCGAACTCGGCGGTTTGCCTAACACAAAACCCACAACTTTATTTTTATCACCGGGATGACCAATTCCTACACGTAAGCGATGAAAGTTTGGGTTATTACCAAGCTTGCTGATGATGTCCTTCAGGCCATTGTGCCCGCCGTGCCCGCCGCCCAGTTTAAATTTCGCCACGCCTGGCGGTAAGTCGAGTTCATCGTGAGCGACCAGAATTTCATCCGGATTAATGCGATAAAATGTCGCCATCGCGGCCACCGCTTTGCCGCTTAAATTCATGAACGTCGTTGGAACCAGCAAGCGCACATCTGCACCCGCCAGATTGATGCGCGAGGTATAGCCAAAGAATTTCGGCTCCTCACGCAGGGGAGCACGCAACCGCTCAGCCAGTAAATCAACATACCAGGCACCGGCGTTATGGCGGGTTGCCGCGTATTCCGCACCGGGGTTGGCAAGGCCGACAATCAATTTAATCGTCACGTTTTCAATTCCTAAAGGTTCCAGATTTGGCGCGTAGTTTACTGTTTGCCGCGCCGATTGACAAAATTCTGCGAAAGGAAGGGGTATTTGCGAATAATGACGCAGTTGAATCATTAGAATTTCATGTTGTTCAGACGCTTATTTGTAAACTTTTGTTGTGACGAGAGTCATTAATGTGATCATTCACGCAACTCATAAAAGGGGTGGTGTCTATACTTTACACACAAGGATTAGGGACATTTTCCCTGCAACCCAGGCTGCGGAGGTGATATATGAAACGCAAAAACGCTTCACGACTCGGTAATGTGCTAATGGGATTGGGCCTGTTCGTGATGGTAGCAGGCGTGGGTTATTCAATTTTAAACCAGTTGCCTCAGATTGACCTGCCGCAATATTTCGCCCATGGTGCGATTCTTAGCATCTTCGTTGGGGCGGTTCTGTGGCTTGCGGGCGCACGCGTGAGCGGTCATGAACAGGTGAGCGACAGATATTGGTGGGTGCGTCACTATGATAAACGCTGCCGCCGCGACCAGCACAAGCACAGCTGACGCGCTATGTGAATAAAAAAACGGCTCCCGGGAGCCGTTTTTTTATGTCTGAAGGAGAGTATTACCGCCCGACAGCGGTATCAGGAGAGATCCGCTAATGCCGCCTCGCGGTTGGGATAAAACGCCAGCCGTCCAGGGATCGGATGCACAGCGGCACGCGCCATCGTGCGCAGTGGCTGGAATTCCAGATTACTGACGCGTAGCTCGCAGCCGTCCGGTAGACGATCGACAAAACGCTGGAAGGCATCCAGACCACCCGCATCGAGTACCGGAACCGCATCCCACTTCAACACCACAATGCGTTTACCCTGAATTCGGGATTCCAGATCGCTAAACAGACCTTCTGCCGCCGCAAAAAATAGTGGGCCTATGACGCGCAGAACCAGTACATCCTCAGGGACATCAACATTGACTGGAGCCAACCGCGTCATCTGCGCAATGCGACGCATGAACAACAGCGATGCCAGTACGATCCCCACGCTAATGGCGATCACCATATCAAACAACACCGTCAGCGACATGCAGATGAGCATCACAATAATGTCGTCTTTTGGCGCACGGCGCAGCAGATGCACCACTTTATGCGCCTCGCTCATGTTCCACGCGACCATCAACAGCAGGGCAGCCATCGCGGACAGCGGCAGCCATGACAGCAAGGGTGCCAGAGCCAGCAGGGCGAGGATAACCAGCAGCGCGTGAATAATTGCAGAAACGGGTGACGTGGCCCCAGCGCGCACGTTAGCGGCAGAGCGCGCAATCGCGGCCGTCGCGGTAATACCGCCGAAGAACGGGGCGATAATGTTGCCTAGTCCCTGTCCAACCAGTTCGCCATTGGCATTGTGCTTGGTGCCGGTCATGCCATCGAGGACAACGGCGCAGAGGAGCGATTCTATCGCACCCAACATTGCCATGGAGAACGCGGCGGGAAGCAGCGCGCGCAACGAATCCCAGCTCAGAGTAAAGCTGGAACCCGGCAGATCCCATGGCAGCACAAGCTGCGGCAGCAACTGTGGGATGCCGCTACCCTGAGAGCCATCCGCCAGAATATAGTGGAACTGCGAGCCGATGGTAGCAACGTGTCCACCCAGCAAATTGACCGCCCCCATGACTGTACAACCCAGTAACAGCGCGGGTAAATGACCCGGCACACGGATGCCTAGTCGCGGCCAGAGAATTAACGTCCCCAGCGTGACGATACCAATCGCGGCATCACCCAGATTAGCCGTAGGGAGCGCCATAAACAACGCCCCGACTTTTTGCAGATAGTGTTCAGGGACGTGCGCGAGCTGCAAACCCAGGAAATCCTTAATTTGCATGGTCCCGATGGTAATGCCGATCCCGGAGGTAAAGCCTAGCGTCACGGAAAGCGGAATGTACTCAATCAGTCTGCCAAAACGTGCCAGCCCAAACAGGATCAAAAAGAGGCCGGACATCAGCGTGGCAACCAGTAAACCCCCTAGTCCAAACTGCTGTGAGACGGGATAGAGGATCACCACGAAGGCGGCGGTCGGGCCAGATACGCTGAAACGTGACCCGCCGGTGAGGGCAATCACAATGCCGGCAACGGCTGAAGTATAAAGCCCGTACTGCGGGGCAACGCCGCTCGCAATAGCCAGCGCCATTGCCAGCGGGATGGCGATGATCCCGACGGTGATACCGGCAATCAGATCGCGGATAAATCGCGATGAGGTGTATTTTTCTTTCCAGCAGGCGTCGATGAGGGCGCGAAAGGGCAGAACATGTGAGGGGACAATATTTTTCACAATTATCTTTCATCCGAGAGCGCATCATCTGTCATGTGAATGGCAGGTGAAGTTGGCATTGATCATACAAATGAATATTCCAGACAAAAAAACCCGCCGCAGCGGGTTTTTGCGCTGGGTTCGATTAATGCTCGAACATAGCAGAGATGGATTCTTCGTTGCTGATACGACGAATCGCTTCGGCCAACATTCCGGACAGGGTCAGAGTACGCACGTTTGGCAGCGCCTTGATCTCTTCACTGAGTGGAATGGTATCGCAAACCACAACTTCGTCGATCACGGAGTTGCGCAGGTTATTGACCGCATTACCCGAGAAAATCGGGTGAGTTGCGTATGCAAACACACGTTTAGCACCACGTTCTTTCAGTGCTTCGGCGGCTTTACACAGCGTGCCGCCGGTATCGATCATGTCATCAACCAGAACGCAGTCACGGCCAGCAACATCACCGATGATGTGCATCACCTGAGAAACGTTAGCGCGCGGACGGCGTTTATCGATGATAGCCATGTCGGTATCGTTGAGCAGTTTTGCAATTGCACGCGCGCGAACTACGCCACCGATATCCGGGGAAACCACAATTGGGTTGTCCAGATTCAGCTGCAACATATCTTCGAGCAGGATTGGGCTACCGAATACGTTATCAACCGGAACGTCGAAGAAGCCCTGGATCTGTTCTGCGTGCAGGTCAACGGTCAGAACGCGGTCAACACCAACGCTCGACAGGAAGTCAGCAACAACTTTAGCGGTAATGGGAACACGCGCTGAACGGACGCGACGGTCCTGGCGGGCATAACCAAAGTAAGGAATAACAGCCGTGATACGGCCTGCAGAAGCACGGCGCAGGGCATCGACCATAACAACCAATTCCATCAGGTTGTCGTTAGTTGGAGCACAGGTGGACTGGATGATGAAAATATCACCACCGCGTACATTTTCGTTAATTTGTACGCTGACTTCGCCGTCGCTAAAGCGACCTACAGCGGCGTCGCCGAGGGAAGTGTACAGGCGGTTGGCAATACGTTGTGCTAGTTCCGGGGTGGCGTTACCAGCAAAAAGCTTCATATCAGGCACGAGAAGAACCTCAGGCATGCGTCCAATGGTGGATAACTTTCGCCACAAACTGTGCGGGCCAGGCGAACGCTATCCAGGCGGTGTATTAAAGAGCGCGATGCAACGTCTGGAACAGGGTGACGTTGTCACCGAAACTCAGTCTGCGCCAGAATGGTCTGCTGTAGGGGGGACGTGTTCATCCCACGTGCTACAAAACCATGCAGCCATTCCGGAGCTTGCTCTAGCACCTGACGAGCGGCGGATTCGGTGTCAAATTCAGCAAAAACACACGAACCTGTGCCAGTCAGGCGCGACGGCGCATATTCTAACAGCCAGGAAAGCGCCGCATCAACCTTACGAAAACGTTTTCTTGCGATAACCTCGCAATCGTTGCCGAATTCACATTTTAGTAACGTCTCTATTGACCGCACAGGCGTGTTTCTCGGCAAATCCGGATCGTTAAAAATAACCGGCGTTGGAATACTCACGTCAGGGTGTGCGACAAGATACCATTTTTCCGGCGGATCGACGGGGGTAATAATCTCGCCAATGCCTTCGGCAAAGGCTGCATGACCGCGAACGAATACCGGCACATCGGCACCCAGCGTCAGCCCGAGCGTTGCCAGCTCATCCTGCGAAAATCCGCAGCCCCATAGATGATTTAGCACGACCAGCACCGTTGCCGCATTTGACGACCCGCCACCCAGACCACCGCCCATAGGCAGGCGTTTTTCGACGCCAATATCGGCACCATAATGCTCAGGTAACCGCCCTGAATTTGCCGCCGCTTTTATTAAGAGCCGCGCAGCGCGCACGATCAGGTTGTCTTCACTGGCGACGCCGTCAACCGGCGTCAGCAAATGGATTTCGCCGTCCTGACGCGGCTCAATGGAGATCGTGTCGCCATAATCAACAAACTGAAACAGCGTCTGCAGTGTGTGATATCCGTCAGCACGCTGGCCGGTAATGTACAAAAACAGGTTCAGTTTTGCCGGGGAGGGCCATTGGGTCATCATTTAACGATCCAGTTGTCCATTTTCAGCTTAATGCGCTGGCCGCCTTCGGTCAGTTCCATACTGGATGGCAGCGCGGGTTTACTGGCACTGTCATAACCGCCGTACACCACTTTCCAGGTTTTACCGTTCTGGCTGTAGTTGATTTGGCTAAGACGGTACTGATCGTCAAGTTTGTAATCCGTCGCATCGCCCGGGAGGCCCAGGATCCATTGACGCAGGCTGTTGATAGGAATCGGCATTCCCGTCAACTTGCCAATCATCTCTTCGGCATCGGTGCCGGTGTACTGCTGGCCTTTATTATCGGTAATTTGTGCTTCACCCGGCTGCGCTTTGAGTTCTAACTCGGTGCTTCCCAACGGGTTCAGCAGAAGCAGACGATAACGATCCTGTCCGGTTTGCTGCCAGAAAAAGCGTGCGTACACTTTTTGCTGGTCGGAGAGATAAGCGAAAGCGCCGCGGGTCTGATACTGGCTTAGGTTGCGCACTTCCTGCTGATGCTGACGCCACTGCGGTGCGTCAGGGCTTTTGCCGGGGCCCTTGGGCGGAGTAATCGAGCAAGCAGAGAGGACCAGTGCCGCCAGCGGTAACAAACGAGTCAATCGGGCCATAGTAGTGACAAATCCTTGAGATGCGTTGCAGTTATAACCCTTAATGCTAGCGTCCGGCGGTGGCAGCGTCTACGTTCATATTGTCTTAAATCATGAAATTAGCGGGTGAGGCCTATTACTCCGAAAGGGGGCAGTCTCTTTTATTGATCTCGCGCATCAGGTATGATGCGTCCTGCTAACCTTATTAACGCTGGTACTACTCCCGCTCACATGACCCTTTTAGCACTCGGCATCAACCACAAAACGGCCCCTGTTGCGTTGCGAGAACGTGTTACGTTTTCGCCGGATACGCTCGACCAGGCGCTGGACAGCCTGCTTGCGCAACCGATGGTGCAGGGCGGCGTGGTGCTCTCGACGTGTAACCGTACTGAGCTATACCTGAGCGTTGAAGAACAGGATAACCTCCACGAAGCGCTGATTCGCTGGTTATGCGAATACCATAATCTGAACGAAGAAGAGCTGCGTGCCAGCGTGTACTGGCATCAGGATAACGATGCGGTCAGTCATCTCATGCGCGTCGCGAGCGGTCTTGACTCACTGGTGCTCGGCGAGCCGCAAATTCTGGGTCAGGTGAAAAAAGCCTTTGCGGATTCTCAGAAAGGCCATTTAAAAGCCAGCGATTTGGAACGCATGTTCCAGAAATCCTTCTCCGTCGCCAAGCGAGTGCGAACCGAAACCGACATTGGTGCCAGTGCGGTTTCGGTTGCTTTCGCTGCCTGTACGCTTGCGCGTCAGATCTTCGAATCCCTCTCAACCGTTACCGTGCTGCTCGTTGGCGCAGGGGAGACGATTGAGCTGGTGGCGCGTCATCTTCGTGAGCACAAGGTCAAGCATATGATCATCGCCAACCGTACGCGTGAACGCGCGCAGGTTCTGGCGGATGAAGTGGGCGCAGAAGTTATCGCGCTAAGCGATATTGATGAACGCCTGAAAGACGCTGACATTATTATCAGTTCAACCGCCAGCCCGCTGCCGATCATCGGTAAAGGGATGGTGGAACGTGCGCTCAAATCGCGCCGTAACCAGCCGATGCTGCTGGTGGACATCGCCGTCCCGCGTGATGTCGAGCCGGAAGTGGGCAAGCTGGCGAACGCCTATCTGTATAGCGTTGACGATCTGCAAAGCATCATTTCGCACAACCTTGCGCAACGCAAAGCGGCCGCTGTTCAGGCCGAAACCATCGTTGAGCAGGAATCGGGCGAATTTATGGCCTGGCTGCGTGCGCAAAGCGCCAGCGAGACCATCCGTGAGTATCGCGGTCAGGCGGAGCTTGTGCGCGACGATCTGACGGCCAAAGCGATGGCGGCCCTCGAACAGGGCGGCGATCCGCAGGTAATTATGCAGGACCTGGCGTGGAAACTGACCAACCGGTTAATTCATGCTCCAACCAAATCACTTCAACAGGCTGCCCGTAACGGGGATGATGAACGCCTGACTATTCTGCGCAACAGCCTCGGGCTGGAATAGCGCCACACACCCATTTTCTATTACAAGGTGCATTTTACGCCTATGAAGCCCTCTATCGTCGCCAAACTGGAAGCTCTGCACGAGCGCCACGAAGAAGTTCAGGCCTTGCTCGGCGATGCCGCGACTATTGCAGATCAGGATCGTTTTCGCGCGCTGTCGCGTGAATATGCGCAGCTTAGCGATGTTTCGCGCTGCTTTACCGACTGGCAGCAGGTTCAGGAAGATATTGAAACCGCGCAGATGATGCTCGACGATCCTGAAATGCGCGAGATGGCGCAAGAAGAGCTGCAGGAAGCCAAAGCCCGCGCAGAAGAGATGGAGCAACAGCTTCAGGTTCTGCTGCTGCCGAAAGATCCCGATGACGAGCGCAACGCGTTTGTCGAAGTCCGCGCCGGTACAGGCGGGGATGAAGCCGCGCTGTTCGCCGGCGATCTGTTCCGCATGTACAGCCGTTACGCAGAATCGCGTCGCTGGCGTGTCGAAATCATGAGCGCCAACGAAGGCGAGCATGGCGGATATAAAGAAGTGATCGCTAAAATCAGCGGTGAAGGCGTTTATGGTCGTCTGAAGTTTGAATCCGGCGGACACCGCGTACAGCGCGTTCCGGCCACGGAATCACAGGGCCGTATCCACACCTCCGCCTGTACTGTGGCGGTGATGCCGGAAGTGCCCGAAGCTGAACTGCCGGATATTAATCCAGGCGATTTGCGTATCGACACCTTCCGTTCATCCGGCGCGGGCGGTCAGCACGTTAACACCACCGACTCTGCTATCCGTATTACCCACTTGCCGACCGGAATTGTGGTGGAATGTCAGGATGAGCGCTCCCAGCACAAAAACAAAGCCAAAGCACTGTCGGTTTTGGGGTCGCGTATTCGCGCGGCAGAAATTGCCAAACGTCAGCAGGCCGAAGCCTCAACCCGTCGTAACCTGCTGGGCAGCGGCGATCGTAGCGACCGTAACCGCACCTACAACTTCCCGCAGGGGCGCGTGACCGACCACCGTATCAACCTGACCATTTACCGTCTGGACGAAACCATGGAAGGCAAACTTGATTCCCTGATTGAGCCCATCGTGCAGGAATATCAGGCCGATCAGCTGGCGGCACTGGCAGATCAAGACTAATGGATTTTCAGCACTGGTTACGCGTTGCGATCGGCGAGCTTAGCGAAAGCGAAAGCCCGCGGCGTGACGCTGAAATCTTGCTGGAACATGTTACCGGCAAAGCGCGGACCTTTATTCTGGCATTTGGTGAAACGGCGTTGACGGCGGATCAGCATGCGCAGCTCTCCGCTCTGTTGTCGCGTCGCAAAGCGGGTGAACCCGTGGCGCACCTGACGGGAGAACGCGAATTTTGGTCGCTGCCGCTGTATGTTTCTGCGGCCACGCTGATCCCGCGCCCGGATACCGAATGTCTGGTTGAACACGCGCTTGCGCGTCTTCCCGCAACGGCCTGCCGGATCCTCGATTTAGGGACAGGAACCGGTGCGATAGCGCTGGCGCTGGCGAGCGAGCGTCCGGATTGTCAGGTCACTGCCGTTGACGTGATGCCCGATGCCGTCGCGCTCGCGTTGCGTAACGTGGCGCGTCTCGGTTTCAACAACGTTAAGATCCAACAAAGCAGCTGGTTTGACGCGCTTGTCGGCCATCAGTTTGACATGATTGTCAGTAATCCGCCGTATATTGATGAACGCGATCCCCATTTGTCGCAGGGCGATGTACGCTTTGAACCGCTCACGGCGTTAGTGGCGGCAGAGGAAGGCTTAGCGGATATTGCGCATATCGTGACGGTGTCACGCCAGTATCTTACCGCTGGCGGCTGGCTATTGATTGAACACGGCTGGACGCAGGCTGAGGCGGTACGCGCGCTGTTTACTCAGGCAGGTTATGAACGGGTCGAAACCTGTCAGGACTACGGTGGCAATGACCGTTTAACGCTGGGCAAAATGGCATGAGTATGTTCAGCGTTCTGATTTATGCGCATATTGCCGCCGTTACGCTAACCATCAGCTTTTTCGTGCTGCGTTACTGGTGGCGCTACAGCAACAATTCACTCATTGACGCCCGATGGATGCGCGTGGTGCCCCACTGTATCGACACGGTGCTGTTCCTTTCTGGCGCGGGTTTGATGTGGGTCACGGGCTATCTGCCATTTACTGATAAAGGCACATGGCTGACTGAGAAGCTGTTTGGCGTTATCATCTACATCGTTTTGGGTTTTATCGCGCTTGGGCGTCGTCGTCCGCGCAGCCAGCAGGCCGGATTTATTGCCTTTCTGCTGGGGCTGGTGGTGCTGTACATCATCATTAAACTCGCCACCACAAGAATACCGTTACTGGGGTAAGTCATGAAGTCCTTAGCCGATTTCGAATTTAATAAAGTCCCGCTTTGCGATGGGATGGTCCTGATATCGGAGATGATCCGCGACGATTTCACATCAGAGTGGGTCTACGATGAACTGGAAAGCCTGGTGAGCCTGGCGCGTGAAGAGATTACTCAGGCGCGTTCTCAGGACTGGCAACTGGAAAAACTGATCGAGCTGTTTTACGGCGAATGGGGCTTTTGCGACACGCGTGGCGTGTACCGCCTTTCCGATGCGCTTTGGCTGGATGAGGTACTGAAACACCGTCAGGGCAGCGCAGTGGCCTTAGGGGCTGTTCTGCTGTGGGTCGCGAACCGTCTGGATATTCCGCTGGTTCCGGTTATCTTCCCGACGCAGCTGATTTTGCGCGCGGAATCGCTGGACGGTGAGATGTGGTTAATCAACCCGTTCAACGGCGACACGCTTGACGAACACACGCTGGATGTCTGGCTGAAAGGCAATATCAGCCCGGTTGCTGAGCTTTTCAATGAAGATCTCGATGAGGCTGACAACGCTGAAGTCGTTCGCAAGCTGCTTGATACGCTGAAATCCGCGCTCATGGAAGAACGGCAGATGGAACTGGCATTACGCGCCAGCGAGGTGCTGCTTCAGTTCAATCCGGAAGATCCGTATGAGATCCGCGATCGCGGGCTTATCTACGCACAGCTGGATTGCGATCACGTTGCGCTGACGGATTTGAACTACTTCGTTGAGCAGTGCCCGGAAGACCCGATAAGCGAAATGATTCGCGCGCAGATCAATTCGATCGCGCATAAACAAATTACACTGCATTAATCTTAATTCCGATTCACACCTGAATAAGGCGATCCTATGAAACAAAAAGTGGTTAGCATTGGTGATATCAACGTGGCAAACGACCTGCCGTTCGTGCTGTTTGGCGGCATGAACGTTCTGGAATCCCGTGACCTCGCGATGCGCATCTGCGAACACTACGTGACCGTAACTCAGAAACTGGGTATCCCGTATGTGTTTAAAGCCTCTTTTGACAAAGCCAACCGCTCCTCTATCAACTCTTACCGTGGCCCAGGCCTGGAAGAGGGGATGAAGATTTTCCAGGAGCTGAAACAGACGTTTGGCGTGAAAGTGATCACCGATGTACATGAAGCGTCACAGGCTCAGCCTGTCTCGGAAGTGGTTGATGTGATTCAGCTTCCGGCATTCCTCGCGCGTCAGACCGATCTGGTGGAAGCGATGGCGAAAACCGGCGCGGTGATCAACGTAAAAAAACCACAGTTCGTCAGCCCAGGCCAGATGGGTAACATCGTTGATAAGTTTATCGAAGGTGGCAACGACCAAATTATCCTGTGTGACCGTGGTGCTAACTTTGGCTACGACAACCTGGTTGTGGACATGCTTGGCTTCAGCGTGATGAAGAAAGTCTCCAATAACTCACCGGTAATCTTTGACGTAACCCACGCCCTGCAATGCCGCGACCCGTTTGGCGCAGCATCCAGCGGTCGTCGTGGTCAGGTGACTGAACTGGCACGTGCGGGCATGGCAACGGGTATCGCCGGTCTGTTCATCGAAGCGCACCCGGATCCAGCCAACGCGAAATGCGACGGCCCGTCCGCGCTGCCGCTGGATAAGCTGGAACCGTTCCTGAAGCAAATCAAAGCGATTGACGATCTGGTTAAAAGCTTCGACGAGCTGAATACCAGCAACTAACGCGTCACGCGATATAAAGCAAAACGGCAACCCCAGGGTTGCCGTTTTTCGTTTGAAGCTATCAGTCTCAGGCGAAGATTGTCATCAGATAAGCGATAAACAGCGCCATATGTGCTGCACCGTTGAGCACGTTCGTACGTCCGGTAGAGAACGAAATCTGACACAGTAACAATGACGCCACCATGACAATCATTTCTGGCGCACCCAGCGCAAACTGCAGCTCATTGCCGGTCATAAAGGCAATCATTGTCACGACAGGAACGGTCAATGAAATTGTTGCCAGCACAGAGCCAAAGAACAGATTCATTGCGCGCTGAACCTGGTTGCTGAGTACCGCTTTCAGTGCACCCAAACCTTCTGGTGAGAGAATTAACAGGGCTACCAGGAAGCCGGTAAACGCAACAGGCGCATTCAATTCGGTCAACAGCGTTTCGAGCGGATTGGCATTCATCTTGGTCACGGCAATCACCGCAATCAGATGCACGATCAGCCAAACGGTGTGCCACAGGCTGCTATGCGCGGAGGGCTTACCGTGATGCGGGTCATCGCCGTCATCTTCATGCTCGTAGACGAACAGGCTTTGGTGCGTTTTGGTCTGAATCAGCAGGAACACGCCGTACATGGCGGCAGAGATGAGCGCGACCAGCAGGGCCTGACCGGAGGTGAAATTCGCACCCGGCAGTGCCATTGGAAATACCAGAACGATAATTGCCAGCGGAAACAGGGCAATCAGATACTGTTTAATCCCAAACAAATTCATGTACTGGGTCGCAAATTTTTGTCCGCCCAGCAATAACGAAAAGCCCACCAGACCGCCGGTCACAATCATAATGATGGAGTAAAGCGTATCGCGCATCAGCGTTGGCGCGGCGTCGCCGGTCGCCATTAATGCGGAAATTAAACTGACTTCGAGGATAACGACGGAAAGGCTTAAAATCAGTGAGCCGTAAGGCTCTCCAAGACGGTGTGCCAGAACATCGGCGTGTCGTACTACGCTAAAGGCGCTAAATAAAATACCTACCAGAGCAAGAGCATTAATCCCGACGACCACTGGCAATGACTGACTGCTTCCTAAGAAGAAGAGCACAGCCAGTGCCACGACCGGGAAAATGAGTGACGTCTCCTTGTGGCGGGTTTTTACCGCCTCCTGTGTTGTTGTCATGCGATTCTCCGTCAATGCAGATGATTGTAATTATAGAGTTGAAATTCAAGCCCACTAAACTAACAGAAAACGGGTAAATTCCTGCGAATTTTTACCTAATTTTACGACATGAGGATATTTTTTGCCTAAGTTCTCATAATGGTGCATTTATTGAAAATACATCCTAATTAACAGCATATTAAGATGTTGTATTTAACACGAATGTCATATTGCTGGCAGGGTTGCACACTATCGACCACACTTATTATTTTAGTGAAAAGAGAGGTTAGCGATGCCTTATAAATCGAAAAGTGATTTACCCGATAGCGTACAGCATGTGTTGCCATCACATGCGCAGGATATTTACAAAGAGGCGTTTAACAGTGCCTGGGATCAATACAAAGACAAAGACGATCGCCGGGACGATGCCAGCCGCGAAGAGACCGCACATCGCGTGGCCTGGGCTGCGGTTAAACATGATTATGAAAAAGGTGAGGATGATAAATGGCACAAAAAGAGATAGCGGCCACATGATGAGCCATCTCTGTTTGGACATTTCTGGCTGTTGAACTTCCGTTGTATTGCATCCGGCCCGTTATTTGCTTATCGTTTATTAACTGCTGTCAAAATGAGCAGTCAATACAATGCCGGGAAGGCGCTAACAGTTGTCGCAAGGAAGCAAGCAGTGGCGGAGGTGTAAAGTGTTAACGCGTGATTTCTTGTTGAACGCAGATTGTAAAACGGCATTTGGTGACATAGAAGAATCGCTTCTCTGGTCAGCCGAACAGCGCGCAGCGTCGCTTGCGGCGACGATGGCCTGCCGTCCTGATAATGGCCCGGTTTGGATATTTGGCTATGGCTCGCTAATGTGGAACCCCGCGCTGGAGTACCGGGAATCGGCAACGGGTACGCTACCCGGCTGGCATCGCGCGTTTTGTTTGCGCCTGACGGCTGGGCGCGGCAGTGCCTGTCAGCCAGGTCGGATGCTTGCACTGAAAGAGGGCGGGCGCACCACGGGCGTGGCCTACCGTTTGCCGGACGACACGCTGGAAGACGAGCTGACCCTGTTGTGGAAGCGCGAGATGATCACCGGCTGCTATATGCCGAGCTGGTGCAAGCTGGAACTTGACGACGGACGCACCGTCAATGCGCTGGTGTTTATCATGGACCCGCGTCATGCGCTGTACGAAGCCGACACGCGCACACAGGTGATTGCGCCGTTGATTGCCGCGGCCAGTGGCCCGCTGGGCACCAACGCAGAGTATGTATTCTCGCTTGATCAAGAGCTGGCACGGTTGGGAATGAAAGATGACTGCCTGAACGAACTGGTGTCGAAAATCAAAACGTTGTTGGACGGAGAATCTCAGGAAGCGTCGTTACGCCCAGGGTTCGCCTGATAAAAAAAGCCCGGTTGCGTTAAGCATTCCGGGCCATATCCTTCACTGTCAAGCTGTCAAGCTGTCAAGCTGTCAAGCTGTCAAGCTATCAAGCTATCAAGCTATCAAGCTATCAGGCTGCCACGTAACTTACGGAATGCTCAAGAGACTGGCTGTGACTGTCGATCAACACATCCCATGTGCCGGTATAAGGCACCGTAAGCCACGCATTGTCTTTATTCTGCACGCTTAAAATATCCGCCTGCGACGACTTCTGTGCTTTTGTGCTCATCAAATGAATATGGCAGCGCTCTGAGCAACGCACCACGACTGTATCCCCGCCAAACAGTTTCAAACTTGTTTTTACCAGTGCCATTATCTACCCCGTAGTCCGAAAACAACGCTCTCCCTGCGGTTAATCCTGAGCGTGATGTTGTTCACAATTCACTCATGGCATAACACCAAAGGGGAAGGGTCGGGATGCTGATTTTGATCAAAAAATGGCATAACGATTAAACAAAAATGACAAAATGCCTGAAAGGGATTAGCTGGCGCGTATTTGAACAGGCAAATACGCGCCGTCATAACATTAAATGCGGAAATGGCCGGCCGTTTCAGCCAGGTCGCCCGCCTGGCTCTGCAATGCGCCTGCCGCCGCGGCGGATTCCACCACCAGTTCGGCGTTCTGCTGCACCATGCGATCGAGATGCGTCACGGCATGATTAATCTCGTGAATGCCTTTCATCTGTTCGCTGGTCGCCACCGAAATCTCGCGCATAATCCCCGACACGCTGCCAATGCTGGCGCGGATCTCATCCATGCTTTCACCGGCAAGGTGAACATAGCGCGAACCGGTTGCCACGCTGTGGGCGGTCGAATCGATCAGCGTTTTGATCTCTTTCGCAGCCTGCGCACTGCGGCTCGCCAGACTACGGACTTCACCGGCGACAACAGCAAAACCGCGGCCTTGTTCACCCGCACGAGCAGCTTCAACCGCTGCGTTCAGCGCCAGAATGTTGGTCTGGAACGCAATTCCGTCGATAACGCTGGTGATGTCGCCGATCTTCGCAGAAGCCACTTCAATTGATTGCATGGTGGTGATGGCTTGTGAAACCACTTCGCCCCCGCGCGATGCGGCAGCTGAGGCTTTGCTGGCCTGATCGTTGGCCTCGGCGGCGGACTCATTAGACTGCGTCACAGACGCGGTAATTTGCTCGACCGCACTGGCGGTTTCACGCAGGCTGGATGCGGCTTGCTCGGTACGTCCCGAAAGATCCTGGTTTCCGGCGGCAATTTCGCGCGCCGCATTTTTCACCGAGGCGCTGGCATCACGCAGTTGTACCATCACCGTGGAGAGCTTATCGCTAAAGGCGTTAAACGCATGGGCGATTTCCGCCACTTCGTCCTGGCCATTTTCCGGCAAGCGCTGAGACAGGTCATTCGTCCCGTTCGCGATGGCGTGCATGGCATCACGAACGTCTGACAGACGTTTCAGCAAGCGGGCGATGACGAAATGAATAATGGCCCCGCTGAGCAACACCAGAATCACCAGCGACAGGCCAGAGGCTTTCAGCAGGGAACGCATACCCGACGTTGCATCGCTGCTGTCGAGGGCGACCACCAATAGCCAGTGGGTGCCTGCGATCGGCGTGGCGATAAAGGTTTTCTCGACGCCCGCTAATGTCCCGTCGATTGCTGCACCTTTTTTCAGGTCGTTCAAATCGACATTTTTGATGGCTTCGGAAAATGGCTTCATTGTTTGAGCCGGATCGTTTGCGGCAATCACCGTTCCGTCGCTGTCGATCAGCAACCCGCTGCTGGCAGGCGTAGGATGGATACCGCGAACGTTCGCGACCACGCTGTCCATCGCCACGTCTCCGGCGACGACCGCTTTCAGCTCACCGTTCTCTTTCACCGGCACGGCAAACGTCACCACCAGTTTAGCCGTTCCGGCATCCACGTAAGGCGCAGTCACGACGGGCGCATCGGCGGTTACCACCTGCTGATACCACGGACGCACGGTCGGATCGTAATCAGCCGGTACGCCTTCAGGATCGGAGAATTTCGCCGTTTTATTGGCGTAGCCGACGTAAACGTTGGTGAATCCCCCCGCATTGGCCAGCTGTTTAAACACGGGCACCGGGTCGTCATTGAGGGCCACGGATTGCGCAGAAGCAATCACCGTAAGCTTGCTGTTCACCCAGTCGGCAATGGCAATATTATGGCTGGCGCTGGTACTGGCGAGGATATCGCGTTGAGATTGCTGGTTATCCTGTCGCGTGACGTAGAAGTTGATGAAGGTATTAAGAACAAGGGCAACGACCAGACAGCCTGTCGTTGCGGCGATAATACGAGAGCGGATTGATCTGAACATACGTTAATACCTGCTGAGTTGACTTAAGGTTCGTATCGGCAACTCAGCGGGGAACTTGATGATGCAACCGCGTCCATAAGAAAATAATATTATCTGAGGTTTATTATTAAAAAGTTAATACTTTATCGGCGGCCAGCGTCCATTCGGCTAATTCAACCAGTGTGCCAATTTCCACGCCCTCGATCAGCGGCAAAGACGTGATCCCGCGTCCGTCAGTGCAGGTCTTGCACAGTTTCACCAGAACATCCTGCGCGGTGAGGATCTCCAGCATCTGCTGGATGTTATACCCCTCGGCAGGTTTCTGTCCTTTTAGCCCGGCAGTCACGGCATCCGACATCAAAAACAGCCGCAGATCCAGCGCGCTCTCCCGATCGCGTAAAGCAATCGCCAGTCGCAGACTGTTAAAAAGGGATTCACTTCCGTAAGCCGCACCGTTGGCGACGATAACGATTTTCTGCATGTTGACTCCAGTTTCATAAAGGGGCACGGATATTGCTTAGCTCTGAGGATAAAAACGATCCGGGAGAGTAAGCATGACGAACATCTACGGCAGTCCACCCGGCGCAACCGAATGGCTTCAGCGCGCAAAGCGGATGCGCAAACAACAGTTCAGCAACCTGGCGCAGCTCGGCGAACTGGTGAGCTGCATCAGCACGCTCGCCCACATGCTACAGTGCGAACGCGGAGCGTCAAATATCTGGCTCTGCTCGCAGGGGAAGCTCTACGCCGCCGAGTGTAAAGCCAGCCGGGCATTAGCGGATCAAAATCTGGCCGCATTTCACGTTGCGCTGGCGCAGCAGTCACCTTTTTCAGGCAGCGCCGTCTGTGAGCGTATCGCCAGCGCCCTCCATCAGCTTGAGCAGTTGGGTCCGCTGCGGGAGGCGGTCGTTTCGCGCAGCATCAAAGCGCATCTGGCGATGGAACAATACAGCCGTACGCTGCGCCATGTCCTCAGTATCATTCCTCAGCTCAATGACAGCATTGACGATCCGCAAATAGCGAGTCGATTTGTTGCGCTGTATAGCCTGATGCAGGGCAAAGAGCTGGCGGGGCAGGAGCGCGCGTTGGGGGCGATTGGTTTCACCGAGGGGCATTTCAGCGATGACATGCGCCAGACTCTGGTCGACCGCATCGATGCTCAGCAAGCCTGTTTTGACGTTTTCCTGTCGCGCGTCCAGCCTGATGTGCAGACCACGTTTGAGCGTCACTGCTTGCCCGGTGTCGAAACTGAACAGCTGCGCCGGGTCGCCTGTACCCGCCAGCCTGCCGCCGATCAGGGCGCGACCGCGCTCAACTGGTTTGCGCTGCAAACGGCGCGTCTTGAACATCTTCGCGCCCTTGAAGAGGTCATGATTGCCGATCTGATGCACGCCGTCGAAGCGCGAATGCATTCAGATAATGAATCTTTTGAGTTTTTTGACGAGACGGATGACCCGTTCACACACTGGCCCGACAAACCGCTCCTGTCGCTGGTGCGTCAGCAGGCGCGAGAAATCGAATTATTGTCCCGCCAGCTTGCCTCGTTGCGCGACACGCTTGAGGAGCGCAAAACCATCGATAAAGCGAAAAGCGTGCTTATGACGCATCAAAATATGAGCGAAGAACAGGCGTGGTATGCCCTGCGAAAAATGGCGATGGATAAGAATCAGCGCATGGTGGATATCGCACGTGCGCTGCTTACGGTCAAGACGCTGTGGCAGGTAATACCAAAGGAGTAGATGCACAATCGGTGGGCATTGTTTGCATGATTGAGGTGCGAAACACGGGGGCAACAGCGTGAAAACAGCCTGACTAAGGCGTTAAAACCTGGCATCCGCTTTGCATTATCACATTAACAAATTTTAACGACGCGCCAACGGCGGTGCGTTCGTTTTCAGGATAAAGGCGTCCAGCAATGCTTCGGCATTGGCGGGCGCTTTTTTTTGGCTTTTTTTCGGGAGTGAGCATGGTGAACTGGACGAGACGGCGATTTTTACAGGCAAGCGCAATAGCAGGCGGGGCGATGCTGCTTCCAGGCGTCATGCACTCCGCGTGGGCGGCAGGCTCGGATAAACCGGAGCTGGAGACGGTGCGTGTGGGCTTTATCCCCTTAACCGACTGCGCGCCGTTGGTGATCGCCGCGCTAAAAGGTTTTGATAAAAAGTACGGCATTACGATTGTCCCGACAAAAGAAGCCAGCTGGGCCGCGGTGCGCGACAAACTGGTCGCCGGTGAACTGGATGCGGCACACATTCTGTATGGCCTGCTGTACGGACTGGAGCTGGGTATCGCCGGTAAACCGCAGCCGATGGCCAATCTGATGACCCTGAACCACAACGGTCAGGCAATCACGCTTTCAAACGATCTGCTGGATAAAGGTGTACGCGACGTTGATGGGCTGAAAAAGCTGATTCAGCAACAGGCTCCCGGCACTTACAGTTTCGCCCATACCTTCCCAACCGGCACGCACGCCATGTGGCTCTATTACTGGCTGGCCAGCGCGGGCATTAATCCCTTTGACGATGTGCGCACCGTGGTCGTTCCGCCGCCGCAGATGGTGATGAACATGCGCATCGGCAATATGGTCGGCTTTTGCGTCGGCGAGCCGTGGAACGCCCGCGCCATCAACGACCGTATCGGCTTTACCGCCGCGACCTCACAGTCCATCTGGCCAGAACATCCAGAGAAAATTCTCGGTACGCGCCGCGACTGGGTTGAGAAAAACCCGCACACCGCGCGAGCGTTGGTCAGCGCCGTGATGGAGGCGGCGCGCTGGATTGATGCCTCACCGGAAAATAAACGTGAAACGGCGCTCATCCTCTCGCGTCGCGCCTGGCTCAACACCAAAGAGCAGTATCTCACCGGTCGCATGCTGGGCGAATACGATAACGGCATCGGCCAGCGCTGGCAGGATGCCCATCCGATTCGTTTCTTCAACGAGGGCGCAGTCAGCTATCCGTGGCACTCCGACGGCATGTGGTTCCTGACCCAGTTCCGCCGCTGGGGGCTACTGAAAACCGAACCGGATTACGCCGGAATTGCACAGCGCATTAATCAGACCGCTGTCTGGCAGGACGCCGCTACCGCCGTGGGCGGGATAGGCACGCCGTCGTCACCGATGCGCAGCAGCACACTCATGGACGGCACCGTCTGGAACGGCACCGATCCCGAAGGCTATGCCAGTCGCTTCGCCATTCACCGTCAAGGGGCATGAAATGAAACAGATGCAAACTACACAGATCGTGGCTGAAAAGCCCGTCAGCGGCGAAGTCATTACGCTGCCACCGGTTCAGGTCCGTCGCCGCGCACCGGCATTTGCCCGCCGGATAAACGAACTCCTCCAGCGCGTGATCCCGGCGTTTCTCGGCCTGGGATTGCTGGTGGTGTTATGGCAACTGGCTGCGATCAACAGCAAAGGTTTCCCTACGCCGCTCAGCACGCTGGATTCCGCTATCACGCTGTTTGCCGACCCGTTTTACCGTGACGGACCGAACGACATGGGGATTGGCTGGAACATTCTCGCCTCGCTCCAGCGCGTGGCGATTGGGTTCGGTCTGGCGGCGATTGTCGGCATTCCGCTCGGTTTTCTGATTGGTCGATTCACCTTTTTCTCGCGCATGTTCACCCCGCTGATCGCGCTTCTGCGTCCGGTCAGCCCGCTGGCGTGGCTGCCGATCGGCCTGCTGCTGTTCCAGAAAGCGGAGCCGGCGTCGAGCTGGACCATTTTCATCTGTTCCATCTGGCCGATGGTGATCAACACCGCCGAAGGGGTGCGCCGGATCCCCCAGGACTACCTCAACGTTGCGCGCGTATTGCAACTTTCTGAGTGGACCATCATGCGCCGCATTCTGTTTCCTGCCGTACTGCCCGCAGTGCTGACGGGCGTGCGGCTCTCAATTGGCATTGCGTGGCTGGTGATTGTTGCCGCCGAAATGCTGACCGGGGGATTAGGGATCGGCTTCTGGATCTGGAACGAGTGGAACAACCTTAACGTTGAAAACATTCTCATCGCCATTGTCATCATCGGCGTGGTCGGGTTGCTGCTGGAGCAGGGGCTGATGCTGATCGCCCGTCGTTTTAGCTGGCAGGAAAAATAAGGAACGAACATGAAACCATTAATTCAGGTACAGGGCGTGAGCCAGCGTTTTTCCACGGCCAGCGGCGAGTTTCTGGCGCTGCAAAACGTCTCTTTTGATATCCACGAAGGTGAAACCGTTAGCCTGATTGGCCACTCCGGCTGCGGCAAATCCACGCTGCTGAACCTTATCGCCGGGATCACCTTACCCACGGAGGGCGGGCTGATTTGTGATAATCGCGAAATCGCCGGACCAGGCCCGGAACGCGCGGTGGTGTTCCAGAACCACTCGTTGCTGCCGTGGCTGACCTGTTTCGACAACGTGGCGCTGGCGGTCGATCAGGTTTTCCGCCGCACCATGAGCAAAGCGGAGCGCAAAGCGTGGATCGAGCACAATCTCGACCGGGTGCAAATGGGTCATGCGTTGCATAAACGTCCGGGGGAAATCTCCGGCGGGATGAAGCAGCGCGTGGGTATCGCGCGGGCGCTGGCGATGAAGCCAAAAGTGCTGCTGATGGATGAGCCTTTTGGCGCGCTGGATGCGTTGACCCGCGCACATCTGCAGGATTCGGTCATGAAAATCCAGCAGGAGCTGAACACCACTATCGTACTGATCACCCACGATGTGGACGAAGCAGTGCTTCTCTCCGATCGCGTGCTGATGATGACTAACGGCCCGGCGGCGACGGTGGGCGAGATTTTGCAGGTCGATTTGCCGCGCCCGCGCAATCGCGTGCAACTGGCTGAAGACAGCCGCTATCACCACATGCGCCAGCAGGTTCTGCGTTTCCTCTATGAAAAACAGCCGAAAGCGGCCTGAGGAGCTAACGATGCGACTGGTCATTATTGGTAACGGCATGGCAGCAACGCGACTGATCGAGTCGCTGACCGAACGTGCACCCGGTCGCTTCACCATTACCGTGATCGGCGAGGAGGCCGAGCCTGCGTACAACCGCATTCAGCTCTCGCCGGTGCTGGGCGGCGAAAAACAGGCGGCCGCCACGCGGTTTCATGATGACGCCTGGTATCAGGCGCGTGGCGTGACGGTGATGACCGGTGAAAGGGTGACGGCGGTGGATCTGGCCGCGCGGGAAATCCGCACGGAACAGCGGTCTGTGCGCTGGGATGAACTGGTGTTCGCCACCGGTTCGCAACCGTTCATTCCGCCCGTAGCGGGCAGTGACGGGGCGAACGTGTTTACCTTTCGCACGTTAAAAGACGTGAAGACCATTCTGGCCGCGACCGGTCCGGTGGTGGTGCTTGGCGGTGGCGTGCTGGGCGTCGAAGCCGCCGCCGCGCTACGTCATTCTTGTGACAACGTCACGATTGTGCATCGCGGCCCGTGGCTGATGGAACAGCAGCTTGACCAGCAGACCGGCGCGCTGCTGGAGCAGGCGTTAAAAGAGCGGGGAATTGACTGCGAACTGGCGTCGGGGATCACCAACATCACCTCTCACTCCGTGACGCTCTCTGACGGGCGCACGCGTGCGGCCACGCGCGTAGTGCTGGCGACCGGCGTAGTACCCAATGCCTCACTGGCGAAAGCCAGCGGGCTGTTGTGTGCCAAAGGGATCGTGGTGAACAGCCTGATGCAAACCTCACATCCCGGCGTCAGTGCCATTGGCGAATGCAGCGAAATTAACGGCCAGACGTGGGGGCTGGTCGCGCCATGTCTGGCGCAGGCCGATATTTTGGCTGCCCGACTGGCCGGCGTTACCTGCGCCGCATTTACCCCCTGCGACAGCGGCATGCGCCTGAAAGTGACCGGCATTGAGCTGTTCAGCGCCGGTTGCGTGGCGGCGCAGGCGGGTGATGACCTCTGGACGTCGTGGGACCCGCTGACGCGTCATTACCGGCGCTTATTGATTCGCAACGGCACGCTTGCGGGCGTGCTGATGTTTGGCGATTGCCGCAGTGCGGCGGCGCTCACCGATTTACTGGCAAAGCCGGTGCCCGCGCAGGCGGACTGGCTGTTCGATCGATTCACTACGCAACCCCAGGTTGCAGGACAGAACGCTATGACAAAACCTACTCTGGTGGTGGTTGGACACGGTATGGTCGGCCACCATTTTCTCGAAGATTGCGTGAACCGCAATTTGCATCAGCACTATCAGATTGTCGTGTTTGGCGAAGAGCGCTATGCGGCCTACGACCGTGTGCATCTTTCAGCCTATTTTGACGATCGTAATGCCGATTCACTCTCACTGGTGCAAGGTGATTTCTTTGCCGGGAATGGCATTGAGCTGCGTCTTTCGCAGCAAATTGTCGATATTGACCGCGAGGCGCGGGTGGTGCGCACCGCCAGTGGCCATGAAACCCACTGGGACAAACTGGTGCTGGCGACGGGATCGTATCCATTTGTGCCGCCCGTGCCGGGTCGCGATCTGCCGGGCTGTTTTGTCTATCGTACGCTGGACGATTTAGACAGTATCGCGGCGCATGCAGCCCATGCGCGACGCGGCGTGGTGATTGGCGGCGGTCTGCTAGGGCTGGAAGCGGCGAACGCGCTCAAGCAGCTGGGACTGGAAACGGACGTTGTTGAATTCGCCCCGAACCTGATGGCGGTTCAGCTTGATAACGACGGTGCGGCGATGCTGCGCCGCAAAATTGAAGCCCTCGGCGTTGGCGTGCACACCAGTAAATCGACAACTGAAATCGCCCGCACCGAAGACGGTCTGGTGCTGCGTTTTGCCGATGGCGGCGAGCTGAACACCGATATGGTGGTCTTTTCTGCCGGGATCCGCCCGCAGGACGCGCTGGCACGTCGCAGCGGGTTAACCCTTGGTGAACGCGGCGGGATTTGCATCGATCACCACTGCCGCACCTCGGATGAAGACGTGTTTGCCATTGGCGAATGTGCGCTGTGGGAAGGTAAAATTTTTGGTCTGGTGGCGCCAGGCTATCAGATGGCTCGCGTGGCGGCGGCCCAGCTTGCCGGGGAAGAACACGCGTTTGCGGGCGCGGACATGAGCACCAAACTGAAGCTGCTGGGTGTGGACGTCGCCTCTTTTGGTGATGCGCATGGCCGCACGCCCGGCGCGCAAAGTTATCAGTGGACGCACGGTCCGCAGCAAATCTACAAGAAAATTGTGGTCAGTGAAGACGGTAAAACTCTGCTCGGCGGTGTGCTGGTGGGGGATGCCGCCGAATACGCGACGCTGGTACAGATGATGCTCAACGGCATCAGCCTGCCGAAAGATCCTGAAACGCTGATTTTGCCCGCCGTTGCGGGGAGTGCGCCCAAAGTGCTTGGCGTCGCCGCACTGCCGGACAGCGCGCAGATCTGCTCCTGTCATAACGTCAGTAAAAGTGATATCTGCCAGGCGGTGAGCGTCGGGGCAACGGACATCGGCGCGGTTAAACAGTGCACCAAAGCCGCCACTGGCTGTGGCGGGTGTAGCGCGCTGGTCAAACAGGTCATGGAGTTCCAGCTGGCGGCGCAGGGCGTGGAGGTGAAAAAGGATATCTGCGAACACTTCGCCTATTCGCGTCAGGAAATTTACCACCTGGTGCGCGTCAACCGCATCCACACGTTTGAACAGCTGATTGCCCGCTACGGGCACGGCCACGGCTGCGAAATTTGTAAGCCGCTGGTCGGATCGGTGCTGGCGTCATGCTGGAATGAATATCTGCTCAAACCTGCGCATCTGCCGCTCCAGGACACCAACGACCGCTATTTTGCCAATATTCAAAAAGACGGCACGTATTCGATTGTCCCGCGCATGCCTGCCGGTGAAGTCAGCGCTGACGGGCTGATCGCCATCGGGCAAATCGCGAAGCGTTATCAGCTGTACAGCAAAATTACCGGCGGTCAGCGAATCGACCTGTTTGGCGCAACGCTGGAACAGCTACCCGAAATCTGGCAGGCAATGGTCGAAGCCGGATTTGAGACCGGGCATGCCTACGGGAAATCGCTGCGTACCGTGAAATCGTGCGTCGGGTCGACGTGGTGTCGTTACGGCGTGCAGGATTCAACGGGTCTGGCCGTGACGCTGGAGCATCGCTATAAGGGCCTGCGCGCGCCGCACAAAATCAAAATGGCGGTGTCAGGTTGTACCCGCGAATGCGCCGAAGCTCAGAGTAAAGACGTCGGCGTGATTGCGACCGACAAGGGCTGGAACCTGTATCTGTGCGGTAACGGCGGCATGAAACCGCGCCATGCAGATCTGTTTGCCAGCGATCTGGATGACGAAACCCTGCTGCGCACCGTGGATCGTTTCCTGATGTTTTACATCCGCACTGCCGATCGTCTGCAACGCACCAGCACCTGGATGGACAATCTGGAGGGCGGCATCGACTATCTGCGCGATGTGATCATGAATGACAGTCTGGGGATTGCCTACGAACTGGAGCAGGAGATGGCGCGGATTGTCGACACGTATCAGTGCGAATGGCAAACCACGCTCGCCGATCCAAACCGTCTGGCGCTGTTCCGTACCCGCGTGAATGCGCCGGTGACGGAGGCCTTCAAACGCTGGCAGGAAATTTGTGCAGTCGACGAAATCCCGGAACATGCGGGCATTGGCGCACATCTTGGTGAACAGCAAATCGCGCTGTTCCGATTCGGCAAAGCCGTGTATGCGCTGGAAGATATCGAGCCGGGCAGCAGCGCCAGCGTGCTGTCGCGCGGGATTCTGGGGGATGCGAGCGGCGAGCCGATCGTTATCTCGCCGCTGTACAAACAGCGTATCCGCCTGCGCGACGGGCGACAGGTGGACAGTGGCGAACCGGCGGTACGCGCCTGGCCGGTGAAAATCGAAGGCGGCAAAGTGTGGGTGAGCAGCGAAGAGCTGGTGATGCGTGCGGAGGCTTCATGACCCAAACCCGAACGACGTGCCCGTATTGCGGTGTCGGCTGTGGCGTGGTAGCAAGCGTAAACAATGGCGAGGTGCGCGTGCGCGGTGACGAAACGCATCCGGCGAATGACGGCAGAGTGTGTGTGAAAGGTTCGGCGCTGGGGGAAACAACCGGCCTGGAAGGGCGTTTATTGCGCCCGATGATTGACGATCGTGAGGTTGAGTGGTCACAGGCGCTTGAAGCGGCGGGCGAGCGTTTACGGGAGATTATCGCGACTGACGGCCCGCAGGCCGTGGCGTTTTATGCCTCCGGGCAGCTCCTGACGGAAGATTACTACGCGGCCAACAAGCTGATGAAGGGATTCATTGGCGCGGCGAATATCGACACCAATTCGCGGCTGTGCATGTCCTCGGCCGTGACCGGCTATAAGCGCGCGTTTGGTGAAGATATCGTGCCGTGCAGCTACGACGATATCGAAAATACCGATCTGGTGGTGCTGGTGGGGTCGAATGCCGCCTGGACGCATCCGGTGCTTTATCAACGGCTGGTGCAGGCGCGCGCCGCTGATCCAGCATTAAAGGTGGTGGTTATCGATCCCCGCAAAACCGCGACCTGTGATATCGCCGATCTGCATCTCGCGTTGCTGCCGGGCAGCGATGCAGGATTGTTTGTCGGACTGCTTAATCATATTCAGGACGAAAATAGCTGGCCAACGCCGCGCGTGGCGGCATTTTGCGGGTTAGCGGTTGCAGAGGTTGAGACATTTTATCAGTGGTTCACCATCGCGCCGCGCGCCGTCACGCTCTACACCATGGGCATCAACCAGTCGTCGAGCGGGAGCGATAAGTGCAACGCGATTATTAATGTCCATCTCGCCAGCGGAAAATTTTCCCGCGAAGGCTGCGGTCCATTTTCGTTGACCGGACAGCCTAATGCGATGGGCGGGCGAGAAGTGGGTGGGCTGGCAAACCAGCTGGCCGCACACATGAGTTTTGAACCGGACGATCTCTCACGCGTGGCCCGCTTCTGGGGAACTGAAAGGCTGGCGCAGACGCCGGGGCTGATGGCGGTTGATCTGTTTGACGCCATTGCGCGTGGAGAGGTGAAAGCCGTGTGGATTATGGGCACGAATCCTGCCGTTTCGCTACCCGATAGCCACGCCGTATGTCAGGCGCTGGCGGCATGCCCGCTGGTAATCGTCTCGGAAGTGATGCGTGATACGGACACCAGCCGCTTTGCGCATATCCGGTTTCCGGCGCTGGGCTGGGGCGAGAAAAACGGGACGGTCACAAACTCTGAACGCCGGATTTCGCGCCAGCGCGCGTTTTTGCCCGCGCCGGGAGAGGCAAAACCGGACTGGTGGATTATCGCTGAGATAGCCAAAAAACTGGGTTACGGTGCAGCGTTCAACTGGCAGCATCCGCAGGAAATTTTCTGCGAACACGCCGCGCTGTCGGCGTTTGAAAATGCGGGCGCACGGGCGTTTAATTTAAGTGACCTTGTCACGTTAACGCGCCAGCAGTGGGATGATTTAGAACCCTATCAATGGGCTACAGGTAAAATACCGGTGCGGCGAATTATCCCGGTAGAGCCGGAACATCATGGTGCGGTCCCCGATGCGCTTTATCCGTTGATTCTGAACAGCGGTCGCGTGCGCGATCAGTGGCACACCATGACCCGCACGGGCTACGTTCCACGGTTGATGCAGCATATCGCCGAACCGCAGGTGGACGTCTCGGCAGCGGATGCGCAACGTTTTGCGCTGCAAGACGGACAGCTGGCGCGCCTGAGTTCGCCGCGCGGGGTGATGGTCGCGCGCGTGCATGTGACTGCGGGGCAACGCGACGGCGAAGCGTTTACCCCGATGCACTGGAATAACCGCTTTGCGCGTCAGGGGAAGGTGAACGCGCTGGTGGAAGGGCGTTGCGATCCGCTTTCTGGTCAGCCCGAAAGCAAACAAACGGCGGTGAGGATAATGCCGTGGCAGCCAGGATGGCAGGGCGAACTTTACGCGCGCGAGCTGCCTGAACTGCCCGCTTTTGCCCACTGGTGGCGCAAAGCCACGGTGGGTGTTGAACGTCTTACGCTGGCGAGCGACAAATCGCTGTCAGAGGTGATTCTGGCGCACTGTAACGCGCGGGGCTGGCAGTTACAGATTGCCCAGACCGGCGAGCGTAGCAGCATACTGGCATGGCATAACGGCGATCTGATGCTGGGATTTTGGGAAGGGAAAACGCGGCCAGCACTGGCGCATGATTTTATTGTATCGGCGTTTCAAACGCCGCCTGCTGAACGCGTTGAACGTCATGCGTTGTTGGACGGACAAAACCCTGGCGAGCGTAAAGACCCTGGACGAATAATCTGTAGCTGCTTTAGCGTAGGAGAAAACACAATCCGTGAGGCCATCGCGGGCGGGTGTGATTCGGCAGCGGCGCTGGGGGCGACATTACGCTGCGGGACGAACTGCGGATCGTGCGTGCCGGAGCTTAAAGGGTTGATTGCCGAAGGGAGTTCGGCGGCATTAATGCAGCGGTAAATATCTTCACAAAATTTGGATATCAACGCGTTGCTCTGGTCCGGCTGTAAATCGTCGACGCGTTTTCGTCAGGCCGGGGCGACGCGCAGGGAAGCGCGGAGAGGGTGCGGCCTGCAAGGATGCAGAATCGTGCCCGACCCGAACGCCTGACGGAAAAGCGGAGAGTACCGCGAAGCGGCGATTTTCTTGTCGGGAGCCGGGAGTGTTAAGGGAGCGGCGTTGGCCTCTTAACACGTTCACATGTGGGGTGGTTATAGACCGGCAAAAAAGTGAGGTGACCGGAACAAATAACTGAGCCATATCTTGCTCTAAATTGGCCCACTCCTTGAAGGGGCGAGGGGTTATTCAGCGCCACAGCGGGCACGCCGATTAATCATACTTCCTGCTCACGCAGCCAGACGCTTCAGGATAATCCGGAAATTCCCCCTAAAGCTGCAAACTGTGCCAAACCACGTTATGGTGTAAACTGGTCACACATGAGATCTGGATCACATTTATAATTTGATGGTTGCTGTTTTCCGCGTTCAAAATCTTCTCTTCCTCCTCCTTGTCACGGCCGGAGCCGTTTTCGGTGCGCCAAATTCCTTTATGCAACAGGCGCAGAATCCGTTTGATAACAACGGCGATAGCTTGCCAGATCTCGGGCTCGCTAAACCGACTGGCGAAAGCGAAAAGCATCTTGCCGAAATGGCGAAAGCATTCGGTGAAGCGAGCATGACCGACAACGGCCTGACGACCAGCGAGCAGGCGCGTCAGTTTGCATTTGGCAAAGTGCGTGATGCGGTCAGCGGCGAAGTGAATGAGCAGATTGAATCCTGGCTTTCGCCCTGGGGGAACGCCAGCGTCGATTTACTGGTCGACGAAGAGGGCAAATTTAACGGCAGCAGCGGCAGGTGGTTTATCCCCTGGCAGGATAATAACCGCTATCTGAGCTGGAGCCAGCTGGGCCTTACACAGCAAACGGACGGTCTGGTAAGTAACGCCGGGATTGGCCAGCGCTGGGTGGCGGGAAAATGGCTGCTCGGCTACAACACGTTTTACGACAATCTGCTGGATGAGAATCTGCAAAGAGCCGGACTTGGGGCGGAAGCCTGGGGTGAAAACCTGCGCCTGTCGGCAAATTATTATCAGCCGTTTGCCAGCTGGCGTGACAGCTCGGATCTCCAGGAGCAGCGCATGGCGCGCGGATATGACGTGACGGCCAAAGCCTGGCTGCCTTATTTTCATCATCTGAATACCAGCGTGAGTTTTGAGCAATATTTTGGCGATAACGTCGACCTGTTTCGTAGCGGAACGGGGTATCACAATCCGATAGCGGTTAATTTGGGTCTCGATTATACGCCGGTGCCTTTGCTGACGTTTTCCGCCGCGCATAAGCAGGGCGAAAGCGGGGTGAGCCAAAATAATCTGGGCATGAAGCTCAACTATCGCTTTGGCGTCCCGCTGAAAAAGCAGCTGTCGTCGGATGAAGTGGCGGCAACACGTTCGCTGCGCGGGAGTCGTTACGATCCGGTGGAGCGCACCAGTCTGCCGGTGATGGAGTTCCGCCAGCGTAAAACGCTATCGGTCTATCTGGCCACGCCGCCGTGGGATTTAACGCCGGGGGAAACGGTGGTCCTGAAATTGCAGGTCCGCAGTACCCACGGGGTGCGCCAGCTTCACTGGCAGGGCGATACGCACGCGCTGAGTTTGACCTCGCCTGCGAATGTGAATAGCGATGAGGGATGGAGCGTGATTATGCCCGCCTGGGATGCGAGCGAAGGGGCGACTAACCGCTGGAAACTGTCCGTCGTCGTGGAAGATAAAGATGGGCAGCGTGTCTCTTCCAATGAGATCACGCTCTCTCTGTCGCAACCGCTGGTGGCGTTGCCAGATGACGATGGCGGCTATCAGCTGCTGCCAAATGAGTGAGATTAAAAGATACGATCCTGATGTACCCACACTGCCGCTTCGACGCGTGATTTTAGCTTCATTTTCTTGAGCATATGCTTCACATGCACTTTCACCGTGCTTTCGGTGATATCCAGACGGCGGGCGATCATTTTGTTCGGCAAGCCCTGAGCGATCAGCTTCAGAATATCGCGCTCGCGCGGGGTTAACTGCGTGACGTCGCGGTCAGATGTGGCGCGGTTGGCGCGCAGGCTGGCGGCGAGGACGGGCGTTAGCGCTTCGCTCAGTACCATTTCACCCGCTGCCGCCTGTTGCAGGGCTTTGAGTAAATCTTCCGGTTCCATGTCTTTGAGCAGATAGCCATCGGCCCCGCGTTTCAACGCGGTCACCACGTCTTCTTCATGGTTGGATACGCTAAACACCACGATCCGCCCGGACAGCGATTTTTCACGCAATTTATCCAGCGTTTCCAGACCGTTCATGCCAGGCATATTGAGATCAAGCAGGATCAAATCAGGATCGAGAGATTCGGCAAGTTCAATACCCTGTTCACCGTTGCTGGCTTCACCCACAACGGTAATATCTTCCGCCATGCTGACAAGTTGTCTTACGCCGGTGCGCAGCATCGGATGATCGTCGATTAACAGAATGGTTGCCGGTTCCTGATTAGACATAATTTTCTCCTGGATAAGTGGTTAGAGGCTTTTCGGGTATAAATGTCACCACTACTTCAGTGCCGCCAGACTCACCCCGGCGAACCTGGCAATCTCCGCGCAGGCTTTGCGCTCGGTCTCGCATAATAATTAAACCATAGTGGTTGCTTCTCTCAGCGTTTTCCGGCACGCCGCAGCCGTTATCCTGGACGGTAAGTTTCACCTGATTATTGTGGTGACTTACGGTCACGGTTACTGCCGTCGCGCTGGCGTGCTTGAGCGTATTGCTCAATGCCTCACGGGCGATCTGCAGCAAATGTATGGCCTGATGAGAGGGCACAAAACGCGGGGGTAGCTGATAATCCAGCTTCACCGGGAAGCCTAGCCGGGCACTGAATTCATCGCAACTCGACTCCAGCGCAGGCCGTAGCCCGGGTTCCGTGAGCTGCAGGCGGAAGGTCGTTAACAGCTCGCGGAGCTGCACCCATGAGGTATTCAGCTCGTTGCGGATCTGGCCCAGCAGCTGCTTACTGCTCTCGGGCAGACCGTCATCCTGCATTTGCAGACAGCTGACCTGCATCTTCATGCATGAGAGCGATTGCGCGATCGAATCGTGTAGCTCGCGGGCGATGGTGGCGCGCTCTTCCATCACGATCAGCTGCTGTTGTTTTTCCTGGTGTCTGTCGAGCGCCAGGGTCGCGGTGAGCTGTTCGACCAGCGTGTCGACCAGCTGTTGCTGATCGTGGTTCAAATGGCGACCCGTTGGGAGCGTTGCCAGCAGGATACCGTACTGAGTGTGGCTGTCAGTGAGACGCCATTTCAGCGTTGTACCGCTACTGCTGAGCGGCGGTAAACCGCGCGGGCAGAGATGACAGCCTTTGTCATCGCAGGACATATCGGACTGGCAGGTGAATTCCTGGTGATTTTCTTCGTCTTCAACGTCGTAGACCCGCAGTTCGATATCATGCAAAAGCGTGAGACTTTGCAGGCCGTTGAGCACTGGCGAAAGGCGTTCACAAAGCGGGATTTGCGAATGCAGACGGCGGTTTGCCTGCCACAGGAAAGAGAGAATTTCGTTCTTTTGCTCCAGACCCGCCGTCTTTTCCTGTACGCGCTTTTCCAGCACCGCGTAGCTTTCGGCCAGTTCCCCGGACATAGTGTTTAGCGCCTGACCCAGCATGGCCATTTCGTTGCGTCCGCTAATGTGCGCGCGCTGGGTAAAATCTCTTTCCGTGACGGCCCGTGCGACGGCCAGCAGTTGTTGCCATGGATACAGCAAACGCGCGCGCAGCCAGACGATGGTGAAAATGAGCAGAAGAGCCATAAAAATAGCCATTGCCCGGTGGACCATCACGACGCGTTCAATGCGCATTTCGGTGGAGGAATCGAAGGAGGAAACCAGCGTGTCGATTCGGGCGACAAAACGGGCGACGTCATCGGCAACGGTTTCCGCGCTTTTGGCCTGCTTAAGGCCGGGCTCCAGTTGGCTATGCCAGTAACCCTGCAATGCCTTCAACTGGGCCTGCTGACCATCACGCCGCGCGGCGATCACCAGTTCCGGGCTGAATGCGGTGCGTTCCATGTCGTCCAGCAGGGGTTTGTCTTCCGGCGTAAGCGGGACGGCCGCCAGCAGGCGATAACTCTGCATACGCAGCGATCCTGCCTCGTTGATGGCATGGGCGCTACCCTGTACGCCCTGCACCAGCCAGCCAGAGATCGCCATGCCCGTCACACCCACAGCGGTGGACAGCAATACGATGAGGGCCAACTGATTAACCAGCGTCAGCGGGGAGAAGAGTCGTTTTAACATGGGCTTGCCTTGCTCCGGATTTTGCCTACCTCCAGGAATGGCGCTATTCTGGTGTATACCCTGGAGTATACCCATACCAACAAGGGATTACTCCTAAATTGCCATGTGGGTAATCGTCGGGGGGAGGCGGTGAACTTACGTCGTCAGCATCGTGAAAAACCACACCTTTTTTATCGAAAAACCCTACTCACTTAGGGTAATGACGATTTTTTGCGCGCTAATCTGCCCCCTTTTCCTTTGATTTATATCAACTTACCGCCTGCTTAAAACCCTACAGTTTGCAGCATCATTTTGATAATCAGAGGTGTCTATGAGTCACTCATCCGCCCCCGTAAGGGATACTGGTGCTGTTATTAGCGATTGGCGTCCGGAAGATCCGGTGTTCTGGCAACAGCGCGGGCAACGTATAGCAAGTCGTAATCTGTGGATTTCTGTTCCGTGTTTGTTGTTGGCGTTTTGCGTGTGGATGCTGTTTAGTGCCGTGGCGGTGAACTTACCTAAAGTCGGTTTTAAATTTACGACCGATCAGCTGTTTATGCTGACGGCGTTGCCTGCGTTGTCGGGTGCGCTGCTGCGTGTGCCTTACGCGTTTATGGTGCCGCTGTTTGGTGGCCGTCGCTGGACGGCATTCAGCACCGGCATCATGATCATTCCTTGCGTGTGGCTCGGTTTTGCGGTGCAGGACACCTCTACACCGTTTAGCGTTTTCGTGACCATCGCGCTGTTGTGCGGTTTTGCGGGGGCTAACTTCGCGTCCAGTATGGCGAATATCAGCTTCTTCTTCCCGAAGGCGAAGCAGGGTGGTGCACTCGGTATTAACGGCGGCATGGGTAACATGGGCGTCAGCGTTATGCAGCTGATTGCGCCATTGGCGATCTCTGTCTCCATCTTCGCGGTATTTGGCGGCGGCGGTGCGGAACAACCGGACGGTTCAATGCTGTATCTGCAGAATGCGGCCTGGATCTGGGTACCGTTCCTGGTGGTATTGACCCTGATGGCGTGGTTCTTCATGAACGACCTGTCCGCGTCTAAAGCCTCTCTGAGCGAACAGCTGCCGGTACTGAAGCGCGCGCATCTGTGGATTATGGCGCTGCTCTATCTGGCAACGTTCGGATCGTTTATCGGCTTCTCTGCCGGTTTCGCCATGCTGTCGAAAACCCAGTTCCCGGATGTACAGATCCTGCATTATGCGTTCTTCGGCCCGTTCATTGGTGCCCTGGCACGTTCAACTGGTGGGATGATTTCCGACCGTCTGGGCGGGACGCGCGTTACGCTGGTTAACTTTGTGTTGATGGCTATTTTCTGCGGACTGCTGTTCCTGACGCTGCCAACCCACGGGCAGGGCGGTAATTTTGGCGCGTTCTTCGCCGTGTTTATGGTGCTGTTCCTGACGGCCGGTCTGGGCAGTGCCTCGACCTTCCAGATGATTTCGGTAATTTTCCGTAAGATGACAATGGAGCGTGTGAAAGCGCAGGGTGGCAATGAAGAGCAAGCGATGCGCGAATCTGCAACGGACACGGCGGCTGCGCTGGGCTTCATCTCTGCAATCGGCGCGATCGGCGGCTTCTTTATCCCGAAAGCCTTTGGTATCTCTCTCGATTTGACCGGTTCTCCTGCCGGCGCGATGAAAGTGTTCCTCGTATTCTATATCGCCTGCGTCGTCATTACGTGGTTGGTATACGGCCGTAATACTAAGAAAAATAAGTAAGTTTGATTATCCGTTTGCGCGGCCACAGTGCCGCGCTCTTTTTTGTGCGCTTTTTAGTTACAACATACTGTTGTGGGTTTTACTGCTTAGCCTCATGTAACACTGTGATCGCCATCGCTTTGCAGAAACGCCTACTCCTTAATACCTAAGATGTTAAATAAATCCGTTCTGTTTGTGCGGCAAATAATAAAAAACCTTATAAATCAAATAAATAAAATATCAAATTTTATACCGCTTTAGGGGTATAGCGGAAAACGCTGCGGGTGAGTAACCCCGTCCGCCTTGATCGTTATCAATTCCCGTCATCTTTCATGGCGTTACCTTCGCTGCAAATCAGCAATGTCGATTTAGAGAGCCACAGGCTCCACACAGGAGATACCCGATGAGCAAATTTTTGGACCGGTTTCGCTACTTCAAACAGAAGGGCGAAACGTTTGCCGATGGGCACGGCCAGGTTCTGGAGACAAACCGGGACTGGGAAGATGGATACCGTCAACGTTGGCAGCATGACAAAGTCGTTCGTTCTACACACGGTGTAAACTGCACCGGTTCCTGTAGCTGGAAGATCTTCGTCAAGAATGGCTTAGTGACCTGGGAAATGCAGCAGACCGACTATCCGCGTACGCGTCCGGATATGCCAAACCACGAACCGCGCGGTTGTCCTCGCGGCGCAAGCTATTCCTGGTATCTGTACAGCGCTAACCGCCTGAAATACCCATTGATGCGTAAACGCCTGATGAAAATGTGGCGTGAAGCAAAAATTCAGCACAGCGATCCGGTGGATGCCTGGGCCTCTATTATCGAAGACGCCGACAAAGCGAAAAGCTTCAAGCAAGCACGCGGTCGCGGCGGCTTTGTCCGTTCATCCTGGCAGGAAGTGAACGAGCTGATTGCCGCCTCTAACGTCTATACCGTCAAAACCTACGGCCCGGACCGCGTGGCAGGTTTCTCGCCAATTCCGGCGATGTCGATGGTGTCCTACGCCTCCGGCGCACGTTATCTGTCCCTTATTGGCGGGACCTGTCTGAGCTTCTACGACTGGTACTGCGACTTGCCGCCAGCGTCTCCACAGACCTGGGGCGAACAGACGGACGTTCCTGAATCGGCTGACTGGTACAACTCCAGCTACATCCTTGCCTGGGGTTCAAACGTTCCGCAAACCCGTACGCCTGACGCGCACTTCTTTACCGAAGTCCGTTACAAAGGCACCAAAACCGTCGCCATTACGCCTGACTATGCTGAGATCGCCAAGCTTTGCGATCTGTGGCTGGCACCAAAACAGGGCACCGATTCCGCCATGGCGCTGGCGATGGGCCACGTCATGCTGCGTGAGTTCCACCTCGATAATCCAAGCCAGTACTTTACCGACTACGTGCGTCGCTATACCGACATGCCGATGCTGGTGATGCTCGAAGAGCGCGACGGCTACTATGCAGCCGGCCGTATGCTGCGCGCCGCCGATCTGGTGGATGCGCTGGGCCAGGAAAACAACCCGGAATGGAAAACGGTCGCCTGTAACAACGATGGCGATTTAGTGGCACCGAATGGTTCTATCGGTTTCCGTTGGGGTGAAAAAGGGAAGTGGAACCTGGAGCAACGCAACGCGACTACCGGTGAAGAGACCGATCTGCGTCTGAGCATGCTGGGTAGCCAGGATGATATCGCTGAAGTGGGCTTCCCATACTTTGGTGGCGACGGAACCGAACATTTCAACAAAGTGGCGCTGGAAAATATCCTGCTGCACAAACTGCCGGTTAAGCGTCTGCAACTGGCCGATGGCTCGACTGCGCTGGTCACCACCGTTTACGATCTGACCCTGGCCAACTATGGCCTGGAGCGCGGTCTGAACGATGAAAACTGTGCAACCAGCTACGACGAAATCAAAGCGTACACCCCGGCATGGGCTGAGCAGATCACCGGTGTACCACGCACGCAGATCACCCGCATCGCGCGTGAGTTTGCCGAAAATGCCGATAAGACTCACGGCCGCTCAATGATTATCGTGGGTGCCGGTCTGAACCACTGGTATCACCTCGATATGAACTATCGCGGTCTGATCAATATGCTGGTGTTCTGCGGCTGTATCGGCCAGAGCGGCGGCGGCTGGGCGCACTATGTTGGCCAGGAAAAACTGCGTCCGCAGACCGGCTGGCAGCCGCTGGCGTTTGGCCTTGACTGGCAGCGTCCGGCGCGTCACATGAACAGTACCTCGTACTTCTATAACCACTCCAGCCAGTGGCGTTACGAAACCGTCACAGCGCAGGAACTGCTGTCGCCAATGGCGGATAAGTCGCGCTACACCGGTCATCTGATCGACTTTAACGTGCGTGCCGAACGCATGGGCTGGCTGCCGTCTGCGCCACAGCTGGGAACTAACCCGCTGCGCATTGCGGAAGAAGCGAAAAAAGCGGGCATGTCGCCGGTGGATTACACCGTCAAATCGCTGAAGGACGGCTCGATTCGTTTTGCGGCTGAAGAGCCAGAAAACGGTAAAAACCATCCGCGTAACCTGTTCATCTGGCGCTCGAACCTGCTGGGATCGTCCGGTAAAGGCCATGAGTACATGCTGAAGTATCTGCTCGGTACCGATCACGGTATTCAGGGCAAAGACCTCGGTAAACAGGGCGGCGTGAAGCCAGAAGAAGTCGAGTGGAAAGACAATGGTCTCGACGGCAAGCTGGATCTGGTGGTGACGCTGGACTTCCGTCTGTCCAGTACCTGCCTGTACTCCGATATCGTGCTGCCAACCGCGACCTGGTATGAGAAAGACGACATGAATACCTCGGATATGCATCCGTTTATTCACCCGTTGTCTGCCGCAGTTGACCCGGCATGGGATTCGAAAAGCGACTGGGATATCTATAAAGATATCGCGAAGAAATTCTCTGAAGTGTGTGTCGGTCATCTGGGCGTGGAGACAGATGTTGTGACGCTGCCCATCCAGCACGATTCTGCCGCCGAACTGGCGCAGCCGCTGGACGTGAAGGACTGGAAAAAAGGGGAATGCGACCTGATTCCTGGCAAAACCGCACCGCACATTATTCCGGTTGAACGTGATTATCCGGCGACCTACGAACGCTTTACCTCCATCGGTCCGCTGATGGATAAGATCGGTAACGGCGGGAAAGGGATCGCCTGGAATACCCAGACTGAAATGGATCTGCTGCGTAAGCTCAATTACACCAAAGCGGACGGCCCGGCCAAAGGTCAGCCGATGCTGAACACGGCGATTGATGCAGCAGAAATGATTCTGACGCTGGCACCTGAAACAAACGGCCAGGTGGCGGTGAAAGCCTGGGCTGCACTTAGCGAATTTACCGGACGCGACCATACCCATCTGGCGCTGAATAAAGAAGACGAGAAAATTCGCTTCCGCGATATCCAGGCGCAACCGCGCAAAATCATCTCCAGCCCGACGTGGTCAGGCCTGGAAGATGAGCATGTGTCCTATAACGCCGGTTATACCAACGTTCACGAACTGATCCCATGGCGTACCCTGACGGGCCGTCAGTCGCTGTATCAGGATCATCAGTGGATGCGCGACTTTGGTGAAAGCCTGCTGGTTTACCGTCCGCCGATTGACACCCGTTCGGTAGCCGCAGTCATGGGCGCGAAATCCAACGGTTATCCGGAAAAAGCGCTGAACTTCCTGACGCCGCACCAGAAATGGGGCATTCACTCCACGTACAGCGACAACCTGTTGATGCTGACGCTGGGGCGTGGTGGTCCGATTGTGTGGATGAGCGACGTGGACGCGAAAGAGCTGGGGATTGTGGATAACGACTGGATCGAAGTGTTCAACAGCAACGGTGCGTTGACCGCGCGTGCTGTCGTCAGCCAGCGTGTGCCGGCCGGGATGACCATGATGTATCACGCCCAGGAACGTATCGTGAACCTGCCGGGTTCTGAAATTACCCAGCAGCGCGGCGGCATTCATAACTCGGTAACGCGTATCACGCCTAAACCGACCCATATGATCGGCGGCTATGCGCAGTTGGCGTACAGCTTTAACTACTACGGCACCGTCGGCTCGAACCGCGATGAGTTTGTAGTGGTGCGTAAAATGAAAAATATTGACTGGTTAGACGGTGAAGGTAATGACCAGGTACAGGAGAGCGTAAAATGAAAATTCGTTCACAAGTCGGCATGGTGCTGAACCTCGATAAATGCATCGGCTGTCATACCTGCTCAGTCACCTGTAAAAACGTCTGGACCAGCCGCGAAGGGACGGAGTACGCCTGGTTCAACAACGTTGAGACCAAACCGGGTACAGGCTTCCCGACCGACTGGGAAAACCAGGAAAAATGGAAGGGTGGCTGGATCCGCAAAATCAACGGCAAACTGGTGCCGCGCATGGGTAACAAAGCGCTGCTGCTGGGTAAAATCTTCGCCAACCCGCATCTGCCGGGCATCGATGATTACTACGAACCGTTTGATTTTGACTACCAGAATCTGCATAACGCCGCGGAAGGCAAGCATCAGCCGATTGCCCGTCCGCGCTCGCTGATCACCGGCCAGCGTATGGCGAAGATCGAAAAAGGCCCGAACTGGGAAGACGATCTGGGCGGCGAGTTTGAAAAGCTGTCGAAAGATCAGAACTTCGAAAACATGCAGAAGGCGATGTACGGCCAGTTCGAAAACACCTTCATGATGTATCTGCCGCGTCTGTGCGAGCACTGCCTGAACCCGGCGTGTGTGGCGACGTGCCCGAGCGGCGCTATCTATAAGCGTGAAGAAGATGGCATCGTGCTGATCGACCAGGACAAATGCCGCGGCTGGCGTATGTGCATCACCGGCTGCCCGTACAAAAAAATCTACTTCAACTGGAAGAGCGGCAAATCTGAGAAGTGCATTTTCTGCTATCCGCGTATTGAAGCGGGTATGCCGACCGTTTGCTCAGAAAGCTGCGTAGGCCGTATTCGTTACCTTGGCGTGCTGCTGTATGACGCAGACGCGATTGAGAACGCGGCAAGCACCGAGCATGAAAAAGATCTGTATCAGCGCCAGCTGGACGTGTTCCTCGATCCGAACGATCCGAAAGTGATTGCTCAGGCGCTGGAAGACGGAATTCCGCAAAGTGTGATCGACGCGGCGCAGAAATCGCCGGTGTACAAAATGGCGATGGACTGGAAGCTGGCTCTGCCGTTGCACCCGGAATATCGCACGCTGCCGATGGTCTGGTATGTGCCGCCTTTGTCTCCGATTCAGTCTGCGGCTGATGCGGGTGAACTGGGGAGCAACGGGATTCTGCCGGATGTTGAAAGCCTGCGTATTCCGGTGCAATACCTCGCCAATCTGCTGACGGCAGGCGATACCCAGCCGGTACTGTTGGCGCTGAAACGCATGCTGGCGATGCGTCACTTCAAGCGTGCCGAAACGGTGGATGGCGTGATTGATACCAGTGCGCTGGAAGAGGTGGGTCTGAGCGAAGCACAGGCGCAGGAAATGTACCGCTATCTGGCGATTGCTAACTACGAAGATCGTTTCGTGGTCCCAAGCAGTCACCGTGAGCTGGCGCGTGAAGCCTTCCCGGAAAAAAGCGGCTGTGGATTTACCTTCGGCGACGGTTGCCACGGTTCAGACACCAAATTCAACCTGTTCAACAGCCGTCGTATTGATGCGATGGATGTGACCAGCAAAACGGAGCCGCACCAATGATTGAACTCGTCATTGTTTCGCGTCTGCTTGAGTACCCTGATGCAGCTCTGCAGGAGCATCAGCAGGAACTCTTTGATGCACTCGCGTCATCGGAAACCCTGGATAAAGAGGATGCCCAGAACCTGGGCGTTTTCCTGCGCGATTTGCTCGCGCAGGATCTTCTGGATGCGCAATCTGATTACAGTCAGCTGTTCGATCGTGGCCGCGCCACGTCGCTGCTGTTGTTCGAGCATGTTCACGGTGAATCCCGTGACCGTGGTCAGGCAATGGTTGATCTGATGGCCCAGTATGAGGAGCACGGTCTGCAGATCGACAGTCGCGAACTGCCGGACCATCTGCCGCTGTATCTGGAGTATCTGGCGCAGTTGCCGCAGACAGAGGCGCTGGGCGGTTTACAGGATATCGCGCCGATTCTGGCGTTGCTCAGCGCGCGTCTGCAACAGCGTGAAAGTCGCTATGCGGTGCTGTTTGATCTGCTGGTAAAACTGGCGAATACGGCTATCGACAGCGAAAAAGTGGCGGAGAAAATCGCGGATGAAGCGCGCGATGATACCCCTCAGGCCCTGGATGCGGTATGGGAAGAAGAGCAGGTGAAATTCTTTGCTGACCAGAATTGCGGCGAGTCGGAAATCTCGAATCACCAGCGCCGTTTTGCCGGAGCTGTTGCCCCGCAATATTTGAATATCTCTAACGGAGGACAGCAATAATGCAATTCCTGAATATGTTCTTCTTCGATATCTATCCGTATATCGCGGGTACGGTGTTCCTGGTCGGGAGCTGGCTGCGTTACGACTACGGCCAATATACCTGGCGCGCGGGCTCCAGTCAGATGCTGGATCGCAAAGGGATGAACCTGGCGTCCAACCTGTTCCACATTGGTATTCTCGGCGTGATCGCCGGTCATGCCTTTGGGATGCTGACGCCACACTGGATGTATGAAGCATGGCTGCCGCTGGAAGTGAAACAGAAGATGGCAATGTTTGGCGGCGGCGCTGCGGGCTTAATGTGCCTGATTGGCGGCCTGCTGCTGCTGAAACGTCGCCTCTTTAGTCCTCGCATTCGCGCGACGACGACCACGGCAGATATTCTGGTGATGTCGGTGCTGGTTATCCAGTGTACGTTGGGTCTGCTGACCATTCCGTTCTCTGCACAACATATGGACGGCAGTGAAATGATGAAGCTGGTTGGCTGGGCGCAGTCTGTCGTGACCTTCCACGGTGGCGCATCCGCACACCTCGACGGCGTGGCGTTTATCTTCCGCATGCACCTGGTGTTGGGTATGACGCTGTTCGTGTTGTTCCCGTTCTCACGCCTGGTTCACATCTGGAGTGTGCCGGTCGAATATCTGACACGTAAATATCAGATTGTGCGCGCACGTCGCTAATCATTCTGTGAATGTGTAGAAGAACAAACCCTGCTTCGGCGGGGTTTTTTTATGCCTGGACGTTAGCAAAACGCTTTCTCGCTGCGCTCGAATCGAACCTTGGTCGAAGCTTCTCATCCTTCCCGTAGGGGCAGAATATGCAGCACAGCTGTTCGATTTGATTGTGTTGATATTTGCGAAGAGGGTGGTGGGAGAAGGATGACTGAGCGCGATGCGCTTCGCCCTTCGGGTCGTTGCCTGCGGCAACGCTTTCTCGCTGCGCTCGAATCGAACCTTGGTCGAAGTTTCTCATCCTTCCCGCTGGGGCAGGATATGCAGCGCAGCTGTACGATTTGATTGAGGTGATATTTGCGAAGATGGTGGTGGGGGAAGGATTCGAACCTTCGAAGTCGATGACGGCAGATTTACAGTCTGCTCCCTTTGGCCGCTCGGGAACCCCACCAGGGGTAATTCATATTTTGAAGTTAAGCTGAGAGATGGTGGTGGGGGAAGGATTCGAACCTTCGAAGTCGATGACGGCAGATTTACAGTCTGCTCCCTTTGGCCGCTCGGGAACCCCACCACGGGGTAATGCTTTTACTGGCCTGCTTCCTGTTGGAAGCGGGGCGCATCATATCAAATGACGCGCCCCTGTAAAGCATTCCTTTCTTTAAAATGAATCAGTTGGCTGCTTTTTATTCGTAAAGGTGCAAAGCTAATCAATTCATTTCATGAAGGATTAAAGAATAATCGTTCGGTTGCCGTAAACAAAGACGCGCTGCGCCAGCACCTGATAGAGCGCACGACTCAACACGTTCTTCTCAACGTCGCGACCTGCACGCATCATATCTTCCGCCGTGTAGGTATGATCCACGTGAATGACGTCCTGCATGATGATTGGACCTTCATCCAGATTGTCATTGACGTAGTGGGCGGTGGCACCCACGATCTTCACGCCACGCTCGTACGCCTGGTGATAAGGGCGCGCACCAATAAAGGCAGGCAAGAATGAGTGGTGAATGTTGATAATTTTGTTCGGAAAACGAGAGACAAACGACGGCGTCAGCACGCGCATGTATTTCGCCAGCACAACGTAATCCGGATCGTGCGCTTCAATGGCCTGAGCCATTAGATCGTCGTGTTCTTCTCGCGTGTGGCCTTCATGGCTCACCAGCTCGAACGGAATATCAAAACGTTCAACCAGCGTGCGCAGCGTATCGTGATTGCCGATGACCGCTGCAATCTCCACGTCAAGACCACCGTAGTTGGCTTTCATTAACAGATCGCCCAGGCAATGCGCTTCTTTGGTGACGAGAATCACGACCCGACGACGCCCGGAAGGGGTCAGCTCGCGAACAGAACCTTCTGGCAATGCGCCATCAAGGTCGGCGAGCAGGGTCGTGTCGTTGAAGATCCCTTCCAGCTCGGTGCGCATAAAGAAGCGGCCGGTGCGGTGATCAACAAACTCATTGTTCTGCACGATGTTTAATTCGTGCTTATAGCAAATGTTGGTGATACGAGCGATTAAACCCTTCTGATCAGGGCAAATGGTACGCAGTACTTTGCGTTGTAGTGATTGCATCGCGAGGAAATCCTGTTGAGTGTTTGCGTGTTATTGGTGGTCAGGCATTATTGCCCGCAACACTTTTTAAATTTTTTACCTGAACCGCAAGGGCAGGCGTCATTACGACTAAATTGCGGACGAGTACCATCAATATAGTACCATTGTCCGCCCTCAAGAATGAACCGCGAGCGTTCAATGATGGCACCCGGTTTGTCATGTTCAATGAAACGGGCGACAAAACTGACAAAACCTTCTTTCGCTGTTTGACCCATTGATGTTTCGTAAATCGTGAGACCCTGCCATTGCGTGTTGGCGAATCCCGAAACGATCTCCTGGCGAAAATCAGCGGCCTGGCAGGACGGATGCCAGGTTTTGATCAGATAGTCTGCGTCTTTGATCACAAAAGCTGTGTATCTGGAGCGCATAAGGTGTGACGGGTCCGGAGCAAGCTGGTCGCCAGAAAGATATCGCTGGCAACATAGGCTATACTCGAGGGCGCTACCACAGGGACAGAGTTGAGTCACAATGCTCTTCCTGGAACAATAAAGTAATGGCGTCTTAACGCCTGGGCGGCACTATGTTAACTGAGCGGTAGCGATGATGCTACGCCGGGAATTCAGGGGAAGTGAAGCAGGGCTAATGAGAAAAGTAAAAATAGGTCTGGCGTTAGGCTCAGGCGCAGCGCGAGGCTGGTCACATATTGGCGTGATTAACGCATTAAAACGAATCGGTATTGACGTTGATCTTGTTGCAGGCTGCTCCATTGGTTCGTTGGTCGGAGCCGCCTACGCGTGCGATAAAATGCCAGAGCTGGAATCGTGGGTACGTTCTTTCAGCTACTGGGATGTTTTGCGTCTTATGGATCTCTCGTGGCAGCGGGGCGGACTCCTGCGCGGTGAGCGCGTCTTTAATCGCTTTCGCGAAATCATGCCACTCGATAATTTCAGTCATTGCCAAATGCCGTTCGGCGCAGTGGCAACCAATCTCAGTACGGGCAGAGAGCTCTGGTTCACCGAGGGTGATCTCCACCTTGCCGTGCGCGCGTCGTGCAGTATGCCGGGTTTGATGGCGCCAGTTCCGCATAACGGTTACTGGCTGGTCGATGGGGGTGTCGTCAATCCGGTTCCCATCTCTCTGACGCGGGCGATGGGCGCAGATATCGTGATTGCCGTGGATTTACAGCATGACGCCCATCTGATGCAGCAAGATTTAATGCCCATAAATGTGCAGAGCGAAGAACCGGATATCGATAAACTGGTCTGGCATGAGCGCCTGCGCGAGCGCTTAGGGCGAATGGCCGCACGTAAGACTGTCTCGGCGCCGACGGCGATGGAGATAATGACGACGTCAATCCAGGTGCTTGAAAATCGACTGAAGCGAAATCGCATGGCGGGCGATCCGCCGGACATTCTGATCCAGCCGTTCTGTCCGCAAATTTCCACGCTCGATTTTCATCGCGCCGACGCTGCCATCGCCGCCGGTGCGTTAGCCGTCGAAAAGAAAATAGATGAGTTACTACCTTTGGTGCGCACAACCGTATGAGCACCCGTATTTTGATGACTTCAGCAAATTCTGACAGGCGATAGGCGCAATAGCATGCCACTATTTACCTATTGTCAGGCAGGGGAGAGAACATGACACAGCCATTGACCGGAAAACACATTTTAATAGTTGAAGACGAGCCCGTTTTCCGTTCGCTGTTGGATTCCTGGTTATCCTCTTTAGGCGCGACCACGACACTGGCTACTGATGGCCTGGATGCCCTGGAAAAATTAGCCGATATGACCCCGGATCTGATGATTTGCGATATCGCCATGCCGCGTATGAATGGCCTGAAGCTGGTTGAGCATTTACGCAATGAAGGTGTTCAAACCCCGATCCTGGTTATCTCGGCGACTGAAAACATGGCTGATATCGCGAAAGCGCTGCGCCTCGGCGTACAAGATGTGCTGCTCAAACCCGTTAAAGATCTGAACAGATTGCGCGAAACCGTGTTCGCTTGCCTTTATCCGAATATGTTTAATTCTCGCGTAGAAGAAGAGGAGCGTCTTTTCCAGGACTGGGATGCGTTGGTCAGTAATCCGCATGCCGCCGCGAAATTATTACAAGAGCTTCAGCCGCCTGTTCAGCAAAATATATCCCATTGTCGCGTTAATTACCGTCAGTTGGTTGCCGCCGATCAGCCTGGATTGGTGCTCGATATCGCACCGCTCTCTGATACCGATCTCGCCTTTTATTGCCTGGATGTGACACGGGCCGGTGATAACGGGGTATTAGCAGCATTATTATTGCGGGCACTTTTTAATGGTCTCTTGCAGGAGCAACTCTCTCATCAGGGACAACGGCTTCCTGAATTAGGGACGCTGCTTAAACAAGTTAACCATCTTTTCCGCCAGGCCAATTTACCGGGACAGTTTCCGCTGTTAGTCGGTTATTACCATAGCGAGTTGAAAAACCTTATCCTGGTCTCCGCGGGCCTTAACGCCACGCTTAATACCGGTGAGCATAATATCCAGGTCAGTAATGGCGTGCCGTTAGGCACCATGGGGACGACATATTTGAACCAAATAAGCCATCGCTGTTCATCATGGCAGTGTCAAATTTGGGGCGCAGGCGGGCGTTTGCGCTTAATGTTGTCCACGGAATAAGCAGTTAAATTTTATTCTTCAGATAGCTTTATCTTCGTTTTACTGGCAGTGCTACTATCGTTGCCAGTTTGATACGTATTTATCCTAATTAATCGGTAACGCGCCCTTTTCAGACCCGGATCACATTGCGAGGCTGATATACTGAATGCGTTATTTATTGCATAAAGTTCAAAACTTGAACAGTTCAGGAGATTTCAATGGCTGCCCTAAATTCGAAAGTTACAAAGGCCGTTATCCCAGTGGCGGGATTGGGAACCAGGATGCTACCGGCTACTAAGGCCATTCCGAAAGAAATGCTGCCGTTGGTCGATAAGCCTTTAATCCAGTATGTTGTTAATGAGTGTATTGCCGCCGGTATTACGGAAATTGTACTGGTAACGCATTCGTCTAAAAACTCTATCGAAAACCATTTCGATACCAGTTTTGAACTTGAAGCCATGCTGGAAAAACGCGTCAAACGTCAACTGCTGGAAGAGGTGCAATCTATTTGTCCTCCGCACGTTACCATCATGCAGGTGCGTCAGGGGCTGGCTAAAGGCCTGGGCCATGCGGTGCTGTGCGCGCATCCGGTTGTGGGTAACGAACCTGTCGCTGTTATTCTGCCAGACGTGATTCTTGACGAGTTCGAATCTGACCTCTCTCAGGATAACCTCGCTGAGATGATTAAACGCTTTGACGAAACGGGCAGCAGCCAAATCATGGTAGAGCCCGTTGCAGATGTGACGGCTTACGGTGTTGTTGACTGCAAAGGCGTTGAGCTAAAACCAGGTGAAAGCGTGCCGATGGTTGGCGTGGTCGAGAAGCCAAAAGCAGACGTTGCGCCATCTAATCTCGCCGTGGTGGGTCGCTATGTGCTGAGCGCAGAGATTTGGCCGCTGCTGGCTAAAACCCCTCCAGGAGCAGGTGACGAAATCCAGCTCACCGATGGCATCGATATGCTCATCGAGAAAGAGACCGTTGAAGCCTACCACATGAAAGGCAAGAGCCACGATTGCGGTAATAAACTGGGTTATATGCAGGCTTTCGTTGAATATGGTATCCGTCACAATTCTCTGGGCGAAGAATTTAAAGCCTGGTTGAAAGAAACGATGGGTATTAAAAAGTGATCTGATCACTCAGATGTATGTAGCCGGTATCAGTCAGATGATATCGGCTTTTTTTATGCCTGATAACCGCCATAAGCTGATTCTTAAGGAAGTATGAGCAACGGTGTGTAGCTATATAATTGGGTGTAAGCGTATGTATCGGTATAAATTACGGGCATAAAAAATCCCGTATTAAACGGGATTTTTCTGAAAGGCAGGCGATTAATCCTTGATCAGGAAATCGTCCAGCTGTTTGCCTTGCTCTTCCATGGCTTTCTTGATTACTGCTGGAGTACGGCCTTGGCCTGTCCAAGTTTTAGTTTCGCCGTTCTCATCAACGTAGCTATATTTAGCTGGGCGAGTTGCACGTTTTGCTTTAGTGCTGGTCTTAGCGGCTGACATGCTGTTCAGTAATTCATTTGGATCGATACCGTCGGCAATCAGCATTTCACGGTATTGCTGAAGTTTGCGAGTGCGTTCTTCGATTTCGGCAGCCGCAGCGCTCTCTTCTTCACGACGTTCAGTCACAACCACTTCTAATTTTTCCAGCATTTCTTCCAGCGTTTCGAGGGTGCATTCTCTTGCCTGCGCACGAAGAGTACGGATGTTGTTCAGAATTTTAAGTGCTTCGCTCATTTTAGTAATCTCAAACTTATAATGGGGGGTTTGTTGTCCTAATAATAGAGTGATAATTTAAGATGTGCAATAGGTGGGAATGTAAGGAATTCAAAAAATACTTAATATCACGCGCCAATATTAATTACGTTAACTTAAATTTCATTGTCAGGATGATGGGCTTGTTATCATCTCGACTGGCATAAACCGACCGGCTACATGTTTGTTTAGTGGCAATCAGGCTTGTGATTATAGTTGCGGCGGATAAATATCAACCTTTTGTATTACCCCACTCGAAGGGGTCTTATTGCCAGAATAGTTAATAAATATTGAATTCGGGCGAGTAAGAATTCCATTATAAAAAGTCATGACTTACACGGCTATAAACGCTCTTCTGACAAATGGAAAATGGCATTACTGCATGTTTTAACATGTTATTTTGTTTATCAGTGTTGAATGCTGACATTGCCTATGCACCTGTTTTGTGGTTCGTCACACTGGGGACGAGGCAAATTATGGTACAATCATCCATCGGGAATATTACACATTGATTAGGGTTTAACGACCAATGGCACAACTTTATTTCTACTATTCCGCAATGAATGCAGGCAAGTCTACAGCGCTGCTGCAATCCTCTTATAACTATCAAGAAAGGGGCATGCGCTCGCTGGTATACACTGCCGAGATTGATGATCGCTTTGGGGCAGGGAAGGTGAGCTCTCGTATAGGGCTATCGTCCCCGGCAAAGCTCTTTAATAACGGAACCGATTTACTCAGTGACATCCGCTCTGAGCATGCTGTGAAGTCGATACACTGCGTTCTGGTAGATGAAAGTCAGTTTTTGACACGTCAGCAGGTCCATGCTCTTTCAGAAGTCGTTGATGAACTCGATATTCCCGTTCTGTGCTACGGACTGCGCACCGACTTTCGCGGCGAACTGTTTATCGGTAGCCAGTATTTATTGGCCTGGTCAGACAAACTGGTCGAGTTGAAAACGATTTGTTTCTGCGGCCGCAAAGCCAGCATGGTGCTGCGTCTTGATCATGAAGGAAAACCCTTCGCTGAGGGTGAACAGGTCGTCATTGGCGGCAACGAACGCTATGTATCCGTGTGCCGTAAGCACTATAAAGAAGCGCTGGCTGTTGGGTCTCTTACAGCTCTCGTTGAAGAGAATCGTCATTAGACTTCATCCTGTTTTTGCTGATGGTTGTTCATCAGGCATAAAAAAACCCGCCAGTGGCGGGTTTTTTATTTCAGCTAGTAATTAAGCGTTTTTCTTCACTTTTTTATCAGCTTTTACAGGTGCATCAATTTTTACTGCAGCTGTGTCATTTTCGCTGAATTCGCGTCCGTAGTATGTATCAAGCAGAATCTGTTTCAGCTCGGAGATCAATGGGTAACGCGGGTTAGCGCCAGTACATTGGTCATCGAATGCATCTTCAGACAGCTTGTCAACATGTGCCAGGAAGTCAGCTTCCTGAACACCCGCTTCACGGATAGATTTAGGAATGCCCAGTTCAGCTTTAATGCTATCAAGCCATGCCAGCAGTTTCTCAATCTTCGCAGCAGTGCGATCGCCTGGAGCACTCAGACCCAGATGGTCTGCGATTTCTGCGTAGCGACGACGAGCTTGCGGGCGGTCGTACTGGCTAAATGCTGTCTGCTTAGTCGGGTTGTCGTTAGCGTTGTAACGAATAACGTTCGAAATCAGCAGGGCGTTCGCCAGACCGTGAGGAATGTGGAACTGAGAACCCAATTTGTGCGCCATTGAGTGACACACACCGAGGAAGGCGTTAGCAAACGCGATACCGGCGATGGTCGCAGCGTTGTGTACACGCTCACGAGCTACTGGGTTTTTAGAACCTTCATTGTAAGAGGCTGGCAGGTTTTCTTTCAGCAGTTTCAGCGCTTGCAGAGCCTGACCGTCAGAGAATTCACTCGCCAGTACAGAAACATAAGCTTCCAGTGCGTGAGTCACTGCATCCAGACCACCGAATGCGCACAGTGATTTCGGCATATCCATCACCAGGTTGGCATCAACAATCGCCATATCTGGAGTCAGAGCGTAATCAGCCAGTGGGTATTTCTGACCCGTTGCATCATCAGTAACAACCGCAAATGGCGTCACTTCAGAACCGGTACCAGAGGTGGTGGTGACCGCAATCATTTTTGCTTTCACGCCCATTTTCGGGAACTTGTAGATACGTTTACGGATGTCCATAAAGCGCAGTGCGAGTTCTTCGAAATGCGTTTCTGGGTGTTCGTACATAACCCACATGATTTTAGCGGCGTCCATCGGGGAACCACCACCAAGCGCGATGATCACGTCTGGTTTGAAGGAGTTAGCCAGCTCTGCACCTTTGCGAACAACGGTCAGGGTTGGGTCAGCTTCAACTTCGAAGAAGACTTCAGTCTCAACGCCTGCTGCTTTCAGAACAGAAGTGATCTGGTCTGCATAGCCGTTGTTGAACAGGAAACGGTCAGTCACGATGAGCGCACGTTTGTGGCCATCAGTAATCACTTCATCCAGCGCGATTGGCAGTGAGCCACGGCGGAAGTAGATAGATTTCGGAAGTTTGTGCCACAACATGTTTTCAGCTCGCTTAGCAACGGTTTTCTTGTTGATCAGGTGCTTAGGACCAACGTTTTCAGAGATGGAGTTACCACCCCATGAACCACAACCCAGAGTCAGGGAAGGCGCGAGTTTAAAGTTATACAGGTCACCGATACCACCCTGAGAAGCAGGGGTGTTGATCAGAATACGTGCGGTTTTCATTTTGTCGCCGAAGTACTTCACGCGCTCAGGCTGGTTGTCCTGGTCGGTATACAAGCAAGAGGTATGACCAATCCCGCCCATTTCAACCAGTTTCTCCGCTTTGATCACCGCGTCTTCGAAACTCTTAGCACGGTACATGGCAAGAGTAGGGGACAGTTTTTCGTGAGCAAAGGGTTCAGATTCATCTACAACGCTGACTTCACCAATCAAAATTTTGGTATCAGCGGGAACCGTAAAGCCTGCCAGTTCTGCAATTTTAGCGGCAGGTTGGCCAACAATTGCAGCGTTCAGTGCGCCATTTTTCAGAATGATATCCTGAACGGCCTTCAGCTCTTTACCCTGCAGCATGTAACCGCCGTGGGTAGCAAAACGTTCACGCACTGCGTTATATGCAGAGTCAACAACGATAACTGACTGCTCGGAAGCACAAATTACGCCGTTATCGAAGGTTTTAGACATCAGGATAGAAGCAACAACGCGTTTGATGTCGGCGGTTTCGTCAACAACAACTGGGGTGTTACCGGCACCAACACCAATGGCAGGTTTACCGGAGCTGTATGCGGCTTTCACCATGCCTGGACCACCGGTTGCCAGAATCATATTAATATCTGGGTGGTGCATCAGCGCGTTAGACAGTTCTACAGATGGCTGGTCAATCCAACCAATCAGATCTTTTGGTGCACCCGCTGCGATGGCTGCTTGCAGAACAATATCAGCCGCTTTATTTGTCGCATCTTTAGCACGTGGGTGTGGGGAGAAGATGATTGCGTTACGGGTCTTCAGGCTGATGAGTGACTTGAAGATGGCGGTAGACGTTGGGTTAGTTGTCGGAACGATACCGCAAATGATACCGATTGGTTCAGCGATAGTGATAGTACCGAACGTATGATCTTCTGCCAGAACGCCACACGTCTTCTCATCTTTATAGGCGTTGTAGATATACTCTGAAGCGAAGTGGTTTTTGATCACTTTGTCTTCAACGATACCCATGCCAGACTCGGCAACGGCCATTTTAGCGAGAGGGATTCGAGCATCTGCAGCAGCCAGTGCGGCTGCGCGGAAGATTTTATCAACCTGTTCTTGGGTGAAATTGGCATATTCACGCTGGGCCTTTTTGACGCGCTCGACGAGTGCGTTAAGTTCCGCGATATTAGTAACAGCCATAATGCTCTCCTGATAATGTTTAAACTCTTTTAGTAAACCAGCGCTCAATAACTCACCAGTATAGCCGAGGTGTCAGCACTTGCTTAACACACAATAAAACAAAGGTTTACTGAGGTTCGCAATCAACTCTCCGGCACTAACTTACTAAAAGAGCCTGACTTTAGCATCATCCCTTTTTACTAGGCCCACTCCCTGTTGGTGTCATCAAGATTACTCACTTCTGAGTACGGAAAACATGATCTGAATCAATTTATACCGAAGCTGATACCTTTCAGCACGGGTATTTTGAGTAATCATATCAAGTGTTAAATAATTACAAAAGTAATGGAATCGAATATTCCATCATTGACACAAATACTTAACACAGGAAATTCATAGCGTTTTGGAGCAGATTTCTGGTGAAGTATGCTGATAAAAAGCGTATCTTCAGCGCGGTTTTACTTCCTTTAATTTGTTGTTCGGGCCATGCTGATTTGCGGAGCTAATTGTGACCCCATTGCTCTTTGATTTCTCTACCTATTTTAAGTTTTTTATTGGTTTGTTCGCACTCGTTAACCCGGTGGGGATCATCCCTGTCTTCATTAGTATGACGAGCTACCAGACGGCGGTTGCCCGAAATAAAACTAACCTGACAGCTAACCTGTCCGTTGCCATCATCTTGCTGACGTCACTTTTTCTTGGCGACTCGATTCTGCAAATTTTCGGTATCTCCATCGACTCCTTCCGTATCGCAGGTGGCATTCTCGTGGTGACGATTGCGATGTCGATGATCAGCGGGAAATTGGGGGAAGACAAACAGAACAAACAGGAAAAATCAGAGTCCGCGGTTCGCGAGAGCATAGGCGTTGTTCCCCTTGCACTGCCTTTGATGGCGGGGCCAGGTGCGATCAGTTCCACTATCGTCTGGGGCACGCGCTACCATAATCTGGTGCATTTGATCGGGTTTTCGATCGCGATTGCACTTTTTGCGCTGTGTTGTTGGGGCGTGTTTCGCATTGCACCCTGGCTTGTGCGTCTACTGGGACAAACCGGTATCAACGTGATCACGCGTATTATGGGGCTGTTGCTGATGGCGTTAGGAATCGAATTCATTGTGACAGGGCTAAAAAGTATTTTCCCAGGTCTGGTGAATTAATCATTTCATATGAAAGGACGGAGCCAGTGGCTCCGTTTTTTTTCGTTATTATCAGCAAATCATATAAATAAAGTTGAAATCTTCACAAGAAATAATAATTTCCGCTAATAAATCACTTTCGTTACATTTCAGTAACTTAATGTGAATCCTCTCTTTTCCCCGTACATAAACCGCGCAAACAGTCTGTTATTTTAATCACATGATACTCTGGGGCTTGCTGTGAGATAACCGAAATGTTATTAGTAATTTCAACATTCCCCTAGATGAATGTGCTAAATAACAACCAGTTGTTAAATTTTTGTACAAATGCGAGTCGATGATAGCGCAACGAAGCGCAACGCGAGATGAATCTCGCTATCACATTGAATGTTCGGTCTTTTCAATGTGTCTGTAGTACGGCAAGGCTGCCCTCACCGAAAATCCCATCGTAGTAAAAGAGAATTGCTTAACAAATTTGCAAAATGTATTGGCGCGAAATTAAGCCATTTGGTACTTTCCGGCCTTATATTTTGCTCCAGTATTCTTGTAGATGAGAATGATTTTCAAAATAGCGCTCATCTCAACCCAATATCACACGTCTCAAAACAGGGGAGGCGTGTTTGGAATCGACGCAAGGTGGCCACACGAGTCATCAGCAATAAGTAAAGTCGGTGATAGCAAGAAGTAAACGACCTGACAGCAGCTCAACTCCTGCGTTGTTCAGGACCCCTCAGGGGAATTAAACAGGCTGGTCATAAAACCAGTAATTATAATGAGTGGAGTATCAACACAATGTCCATCATCACAAAAAAAAATCTGATTGCCGCGGGAATCTTCACTGCGCTAATCGCGGGTAATATGGCAATGGCTGCCGACGTTCCTGCCGGAATTACACTGGCAGAAAAGCAAACCATGATTCGCAACAACGGTGCAGAGCCTCAGTCTCTTGACCCGAACAAAATCGAAGGCGTTCCGGAAGCAAACATCAGCCGTGACCTGTTTGAAGGTCTGCTGATTACCTCAACGAAAGACGGTCACCCAATCCCAGGTGTGGCTGAAAGTTGGGATAATAAAGACTTTAAAGTCTGGACATTCCACCTGCGTAAAGACGCAAAATGGTCCAACGGTGAACCTGTCACCGCACAAGATTTCGTGTATAGCTGGCAGCGTCTGGTGGATCCTAATACCGCATCCCCCTACGCGAGCTATCCGCAATATGGTCACATCCTGAACGTTGATGAAATCATCGACGGCAAAAAGAAACCGTCTGAGCTGGGTGTTAAAGCGGTTGACGACCACACCCTGGAAGTCACGCTGAGTGAACCCGTTCCGTATTTCTACAAATTGCTGGTTAACCCGGCAATGTCCCCGGTAAATAAAGCTGCCATCGAAAAATTTGGCGAAAAATGGACGCAGCCTGCGAACATCGTGACCAACGGTGCGTATAAGCTGAAAGACTGGGTTGTTAACGAACGTATCGTGATGGAACGTAATACCAACTACTGGGATAACGGTAAAACCATCGTTGATCAGATTACCTATCTGCCTATTTCTTCTGAAGTGACCGATGTAAACCGCTACCGCAGCGGTGAAATCGACATGACCTATAACAACCTGCCGATTGAACTCTTCCAGAAGCTGAAAAAAGAGATCCCGACAGAAGTTCACGTCGATCCGTATCTGTGTACTTATTACTATGAAATTAACAACCAGAAAGCACCATTTAACGATGTCCGCGTTCGTACCGCACTGAAGCTGGGCCTGGATCGCGATATTATCGTTAACAAAGTGAAAGCGCAGGGCGATCTGCCTGCTTTCGGTTATACCCCGCCATATGCTGACGGCGCCAAACTGACCAAACCAGAGTGGTTCACCTGGACTCAGGAAAAGCGTAACGAAGAAGCTAAAAAACTGCTGGCTGAAGCGGGCTACACCGCTGACAAACCACTGAAATTTGACCTGTTGTATAACACCTCAGATCTGCACAAAAAACTGGCAATCGCGGCGTCATCCATTTGGAAGAAAAACCTGGGTGTTGACGTGAAGCTGGTTAACCAGGAGTGGAAAACCTTCCTGGATACCCGTCATCAGGGCAACTATGACGTGGCGCGTGCAGGCTGGTGTGCGGACTACAACGAACCAACATCCTTCCTGAACACGATGCTTTCTGACAGCTCTATGAACACCGCGCACTATAAGAGCCCGGCGTTTGACGCGATCATGAAAGAGTCTTTGAAAGCAACCGACGAAGCACAGCGTTCCGCTCAGTACGACAAAGCGGAGCAGCAGTTGGGTAAAGACTCTGCGATTGTACCGGTTTACTACTATGTGAACGCGCGTCTGGTGAAACCTTGGGTTGGCGGTTATACCGGCAAAGACCCGATGGATAACATCTACACCAAAGATTTGTACATCATTAAGCATTAATGGCAATCCGTGGGGCAAAGCAATTTGCCCCACTGTGTCTTAACTCATCGCACAAACTACACGGCATCACTCATTTCGATTTGAGTGGGCATGTGTAAAAGGCACACGCCAGAAGGTACGGGCAATGTTGAAATTTATCTTACGTCGCTGTCTTGAAGCGATACCGACGCTCTTTATTCTCATTACTATTTCGTTCTTCATGATGCGACTCGCCCCGGGTAGTCCGTTTACCAGCGAGCGCGCGCTGCCGCCAGAAGTCATGGCGAACATCGAAGCCAAATACCATTTAAACGATCCTATCTCTACCCAGTACTTCAATTATTTGAAGCAGCTGGCGCAGGGTGATTTTGGACCGTCATTCAAATACAAAGACTATTCCGTAAACGATCTGGTGGCGTCGAGCTTCCCCGTTTCGGCTAAATTAGGCGCCGCGGCCTTTATTCTTGCCGTTGTTCTTGGCGTCAGCGCAGGGGTTATCGCCGCGCTTAAACAAAATACCAAATGGGATTATTCCGTGATGGGGATAGCGATGACCGGGGTCGTCATACCCAGTTTCGTTGTTGCGCCGTTGCTGGTGATGGTGTTTGCCATAACGCTGAAATGGCTGCCCGGGGGCGGCTGGAACGGCGGGGCACCGAAGTACATGATTTTGCCGATGGTGGCATTATCGCTGGCTTACATTGCCAGCATCGCGCGTATCACCCGTGGTTCGATGATTGAAGTCTTGCACTCAAACTTCATTCGTACTGCGCGCGCTAAAGGCTTGCCGATGCATCGTATTGTGCTTCGCCACGCGTTAAAACCTGCGCTGCTGCCAGTTCTTTCATATATGGGGCCTGCGTTTGTCGGGATTATCACCGGCTCTATGGTTATCGAAACTATCTATGGCCTGCCGGGTATCGGCCAGCTGTTCGTGAATGGCGCGTTGAACCGTGACTATTCGTTAGTACTGAGCCTGACGATTCTCGTCGGCGCACTGACGATCCTCTTTAACGCCGTTGTCGATGTGCTGTATGCCGTTATCGACCCAAAAATTCGCTACTAGCACTGGAGTACGCCATGATGTTGAGTAATAAAAACAGCGAGGCGCTGGAAAACTTCAGTGAGAAACTCGAAGTCGAAGGGCGCAGCCTATGGCAGGACGCCCGCCGTCGCTTTATGCATAACCGTGCAGCGGTCGCAAGCCTTGTGGTCCTGATCTTTATCGCATTATTCGTGACGCTCGCCCCCGTGTTGTCGCAGTTCACCTACTTCGATACCGACTGGGGCATGATGTCCAGTGCGCCTGATATGACGTCTGGACACTATTTCGGTACCGACTCATCCGGACGCGATCTGCTGGTGCGTGTGGCGATTGGTGGACGTATCTCCCTGATGGTGGGCATTGCCGCCGCGCTGGTGGCTGTTGTTGTCGGCACGCTTTACGGCTCTCTTTCCGGCTATTTGGGCGGCAAAGTCGATTCCGTGATGATGCGTCTGCTGGAGATCCTGAACTCCTTCCCGTTCATGTTCTTTGTTATTTTGCTGGTGACTTTCTTTGGACAAAACATCCTGCTGATTTTCGTGGCTATCGGGATGGTGTCCTGGCTGGACATGGCGCGTATTGTGCGTGGCCAGACGTTGAGCCTGAAGCGCAAAGAATTTATTGAAGCGGCGCAGGTTGGCGGTGTTTCCGTCGGTGGGATCGTGGTACGCCACATCGTTCCGAACGTGCTGGGCGTCGTCGTGGTATACGCCTCGCTGCTGGTGCCAAGCATGATTCTGTTTGAATCTTTCCTGAGCTTCCTCGGTTTGGGTACACAAGAGCCGCTGAGCAGCTGGGGTGCGCTGCTGAGTGATGGCGCGAACTCAATGGAAGTTTCTCCGTGGCTGCTGCTGTTCCCGGCTGGTTTCCTGGTGGTTACCCTGTTTTGTTTCAACTTTATCGGCGATGGCTTGCGTGATGCCCTCGACCCGAAAGACCGTTAAGGAGTGCCGCCATGACTATTATTGAAACGGCAACCGCGCCACGTCAGCAAAATGTCCTGCTGGACGTCAAAGATTTACGCGTCACCTTTCAAACGCCCGATGGCGATGTGACGGCTGTAAACGATCTGAACTTTGATCTGCGTGCTGGCGAGACGCTGGGTATCGTGGGTGAATCTGGCTCCGGTAAATCGCAAACTGCCTTCGCGCTGATGGGCCTGCTGGCGCAAAACGGCCGAATCAGCGGAACCGCGACCTTTAACGGTAAAAACATTCTGAACCTGCCGGAGCACGAGCTGAACACGCTACGTGCCGAGCAGATTTCGATGATTTTCCAGGACCCGATGACCTCGCTGAACCCGTACATGCGCGTGGGTGAGCAGCTGATGGAAGTCCTCATGCTGCATAAAGGCATGAATAAAGCCGAAGCGTTTGAAGAGTCGGTAAAAATGTTGGATGCGGTAAAAATGCCGGAAGCGCGTAAGCGTATGCGCATGTATCCGCATGAATTTTCGGGCGGTATGCGCCAGCGCGTGATGATCGCGATGGCGTTGCTCTGTCGTCCTAAATTGCTGATTGCCGATGAGCCGACCACCGCGCTGGACGTCACCGTGCAGGCGCAGATCATGACGTTGCTGAATGAACTCAAAAGCGAGTTCAACACGGCGATTATCATGATCACCCACGACCTGGGTGTGGTAGCGGGTATCTGTGACAAGGTGCTGGTGATGTATGCAGGCCGTACCATGGAATACGGCAAGGCGCGCGATGTGTTTTACAATCCCGCGCACCCTTATTCCATTGGTCTGTTGAATGCGGTCCCGCGTCTGGATGCGGAAGGTGAATCTCTGCTGACGATTCCAGGCAACCCACCGAACCTGCTGCGTCTGCCTAAAGGCTGTCCGTTCCAGCCACGCTGTCCGCATGCGATGGAAATCTGTAACAGCGCTCCGCCGCTGGAAGAGTTTGCGCCAGGCCGTCTGCGCGCCTGCTTTAAGCCGTACGAGGAGCTGGTATGAACGCCATAGATGAAAAAAGAAATGTGCTGCTCGAAATTGCCGATCTGAAAGTGCATTTTGACATTAAGGACGGCAAACAGTGGTTCTGGCAGCCAGCCAAAACCCTCAAAGCAGTTGATGGCGTCACGCTGCGCCTTTACGAAGGTGAAACCCTGGGTGTCGTTGGGGAATCGGGCTGCGGTAAGTCGACTTTTGCCCGCGCCATCATCGGCCTTGTTAAAGCTACAGAAGGTAAAGTGGCGTGGCTGGGCAAAGATCTGCTGGGTATGAAGCCGGACGAGTGGCGCGAAGTGCGCAGCGACATCCAGATGATTTTCCAGGATCCGCTGGCATCCCTGAACCCACGTATGACGATTGGGGAGATTATCGCGGAACCTCTGCGCACTTATCATCCCAAAATGTCCCGCCAGGAAGCGCGCGACCGCGTGAAAGCGATGATGATGAAAGTAGGGCTGTTGCCCAACCTCATCAACCGCTACCCGCATGAGTTTTCGGGTGGGCAGTGTCAGCGTATTGGTATTGCGCGTGCGTTGATTCTGGAACCTAAGCTGATTATTTGCGACGAACCGGTTTCCGCGCTGGATGTTTCCATCCAGGCGCAGGTGGTTAACCTGCTGCAAAAATTACAGCGTGAAATGGGGCTGTCGTTGATCTTCATCGCGCACGACCTGGCGGTGGTTAAACACATTTCAGATCGTGTACTGGTGATGTATTTGGGCCACGCGGTAGAGCTGGGGACCTACGATGAGGTTTACCACAATCCGCTGCACCCTTACACCAAAGCGCTGATGTCGGCGGTGCCGGTTCCCGATCCGGATCTGGAAAAAAATAAAAAAATTCAGCTTCTGGAAGGCGAGTTGCCGTCACCGATAAACCCGCCATCTGGCTGCGTATTCCGTACGCGCTGCCCGCTGGCCGGTCCGGAATGTGCACAAACCCGGCCAGTACTTGAAGGAAGTTTCCGTCACGCGGTTTCCTGCCTGAAAGTAGACCCGTTATAATCGCAAGGGCTGACATGATGTCAGCCCTTAATTTTTGCGAGGTTATCGTGTCGCTATCCGTTTCTTCGGTTCGTCGTCGGATGTTCCGTCTGCTATTCGATCAAAATACCCGCTCAGGTCGTCATTTCGAAGGATTGTGCGGACTGTTTGCGCTACTCAGCGTACTCATCATCTTTATTGAGTCAGGTCTTGGGACGCAATATCACCTGACGATGGACGAGTGGCATCTCTTCGTCTGGCTGGAGCTTTTCGTCACGCTGGTTTTTACACTGGAATATTTGCTGCGGGTTTTCAGCTGGCCCAATCCGGCGAAATATGTCTTTAGCTTTTGGGGCATTATCGATCTGGCGACCATTTTGCCGCTCTATGTGATGTGGCTGTGGCCTGAAATTAGCGTCAATTATGTTTTTGCCTGGCGGGCAATGCGCGCCATACGCGTGCTGCGCGTCCTGAAGTTGTTGCGTTTAATGCCGTCGTTGCATGTGTTCTGGAAGGCGATATTTAGTGCCCGGCATCAGTTAATTCTGTTCTATTCGTTTATTGCCATTGTAATGATTGTCTTTGGTGCGCTGATGTACCTGATAGAAGGGCCTAAATATGGATTCACCACCCTGAATGCATCCGTCTATTGGGCTATTGTCACGGTCACGACGGTGGGATATGGCGATATTACACCGCATACGCCGCTTGGCAGAATTGTGGCGTCGATGCTCATTTTGATTGGTTATTCCGTGATAGCGATTCCTACCGGTCTTATCACGACGCACATGAGTGCAGCATTTCAGAATCGACAGCAGCAGCGCAAATGCCCTCATTGTCAGCAGGCGAACCATGAGCACAGCGCGCGATTTTGTAACCGCTGCGGGACTGAATTAGCGGATTAAATATAAAAGGCTGCATTCGCAGCCTTTTGTTATTCACGCCAGAGGATATGGCACAGCTTGTGATCTTTTTCCCGACACAGCAGGACGCGGGCAAAAATATCATTGATTTCGCCGCCGTCAGTCTCCGCAAGACCAATCACCACCTCGGCAAAAAAGTCCGGGTTGAGGTCGAAATCGACATGCTCAGCCCAGTCTTCAGACGGGTCAAACAGCTCCGCGCCGCCGCGCTCTTCAAACTGCAAATTAAAGAGGATAACGTCTGCGGGATCGAGATTATCCATCGCCAGTTCGAGAAAAATGTCGTAGGCCTGCTCGAGCGTTTCGTCTTCCGTCAGACGATTATTCAGATCCATTTCCATGATGACTACCTGTTAAAACATCGTTGGGCACGTTTTACAGCAACGGGCTAAAGAAGTAAAACAGTCGTTCGGTGATCCGCTGCCACAAAGGGCGTTTGACCCACAAACTGGCGTCCAGCAAGCGCGAGCGGGAGATGTAATCGTCCTGAACGGCAGCCAAATCGCCACCAAAACCCGCATCGTCAATCACCAGCGTAATTTCAAAATTCAGCCACAAACTCCGCATATCCAGATTCACGGTCCCGACCAGACTGAGTTCCCCATCCACCAGTACGCTTTTGGTATGCAGCAGTCCACCCTCAAACTGATAGATTTTCACCCCTGCTGCCAGAAGCTCTGTAAAGAACGCGCGGCTAGCCCATCCCACCAGTACCGAGTCGTTTTTGCGCGGCATAATAATGCTGACATCCACACCGCGCTGTGCGGCGGTACAAATCGCATGCAACAGGTCGTCGCTCGGCACAAAGTAGGGCGTAGTCATGATCAGATATTCACGCGCAGAATAAGCCGCAGTGAGCAACGCCTGATGAATCAAGTCTTCCGGGAAACCCGGGCCGGAGGCAATGGTATGAATGGTATGGCCGCTTTCCTGCTCGAACGGCATGATATTGGCGTCGGGCGGTGGCGGCAAAATACGCTTGCCGGTTTCAATTTCCCAGTCGCAGGAATACACAATACCCATTGCGGTAGCGACGGGACCTTCCATACGCGCCATTAAATCGATCCACTGACCCACGCCGGAATCTTGTTTGAAGAAGCGCGGATCGACCATATTCATGCTGCCGGTGTAGGCAATATAATTGTCGATCATGATCATTTTACGGTGCTGGCGTAAATCCATGCGACGCAGAAACACGCGCAGTAAATTCACCTTTAGCGCTTCGACAACTTCAATACCCGCGTTGCGCATCATCCCAGCCCAAGGGCTGCGGAAAAAAGCCACACTCCCAGCAGAATCCAGCATCAACCGGCAATGGATACCGCGACGAGATGCCGCCATCAGCGACTCAGCAACTTGATCCGCCATTCCACCCGGCTGCCAGATGTAGAAAACCATTTCGATATTATGGCGAGCGAGTTGGATATCGCGAATCAGCGCCTGCATAACGTCATCAGAGGTCGTTAACAATTGCAGCTGATTACCTTTAACCCCGGCAATGCCCTGACGCCGCTCGCAGAGTTTGAACAGTGAAGATGCCACGCTGCTATTTTCTTCGGCAAAGATGTGTTTGCAGGATTTCAGGTCGTTTAACCATTTTGCGGTCGACGGCCACATGGCGCGGGCACGCTCGGCGCGACGCTTGCCCAGATGCAATTCACCAAACGAAAGATAGGCAATAATTCCCACCAGCGGCAGGATGTAGATAATCAGTAGCCAGGCCATGGCAGAGGGGACAGCTCGGCGTTTCATCAGGATGCGAAGCGTCACACCTGCGATGAGCAGCCAGTATCCCAGAATGACCAGCCAACTCACCACGGTGTAGAAGGTTGTCATAATTAAAAATCCTTTTGAAAGCGTATTGTTATGAGTGTACGCATCAGAATTGATCTGGCAAATAAAAAGGACGGCTAAAAGCGCTGGTTTGCCGCGACCAAGGGTTTATAATGGCGTTTCTGTTAAGGAAAGAGTTTTAACCATGAAGCGCAGTAGAACTGAAGTAGGGCGCTGGCGCATGTTGCGACAAACGAGCCGCCGCAAGGCTCGCTGGCTGGAAGCTCAATCCCGCCGCAATATGCGTATTCACGCTATCAGAAAATGTGGGCTAAGCCGTCACCGTAATGCACTGGTGTTCGCCGTTCGCGATCTCTGAGTTCCCTGAAGGCACCGTTTTCGGTGCCTGATGTTTTTTTAAGCCATCAACGCCTGTACGCGTACTATTTTGCTTCCCGCGTGTTAAATCCTTCCACTGCTACGGTATGATGTGCGGCGATGTACGCGATGAATAAGAAAAATGAATCCTTTCCTTTGGGTCTTAATTGCAATTTTTGCCGTAGATGCATTAAGGGAATATTTAGGACTCTCGTCGCTCACGCAGCTAGGGCAATTTATTTACGCGCTTGGCATGCACTGGGCAATGCTTTAAGGACAGACGGTACTGACGCCCGCAAGGGTTTGCGAACGTCAGAATGACATGTATAGCGCGTTCACGGTTTCGGTTCTCTTAACCACGCTGTGGCGCGCTGTTTTAAAAAGGAGCGGGTGGTGTTTGCGGAGTTTGGTGTACTGAATTTTTGGACCTACGTTGTTGGCGCGTTTTTTATTGTTCTCGTGCCTGGCCCCAATACTTTATTTGTTCTCAAAACAGGCATAGGTCACGGCGTCAAAAAAGGTTATCTCGCCGCGACGGGCGTATTTATCGGTGATGCCGTACTGATGTTTCTGGCCTGGGCCGGCGTGGCGGCACTGATTCAAACTACACCCGTGCTATTCAATATTGTCCGTTATCTTGGCGCGCTATATTTACTGTGGCTCGGTGGCAAAATGCTCTGGTCGGTCATTATGCGCAAAAACAGCGCGCAGGCAGGAGGGGCAGAGCCGGCAAGTATGATCCTGAAGCGCTCGCTGGTATTGAGTTTGACCAATCCCAAGGCGATTCTGTTTTACGTCTCGTTTTTCGTGCAATTCATTGATGTCAGTGCGCCAAACACAGGCACCTCTTTCCTGATCCTTGCGACAACCTTAGAACTGATCAGCTTCATGTTCATGAGCTTCTTGATTTTCTCCGGGGCATTTGTGACACGCTACTTGAAGACGAAAAAGAAACTGGCGAAGCTGGGAAATGGGTTGATCGGGCTGCTGTTTGTGGGATTTGCCGCACGACTGGCATCGCTCCACTGAAGGAACGCATACCGTTGCTGAGAGCGGAGATGCGATGAGTGTAATAGTGCTCAAGATTGCGCCTGGATTAGCCGATATCTCTGAGTACCCATGTTACCCACTCTGGAATCAAGCTGAGCCGTTAAGAGCCTGCGTGTTAATAAGGAAAAATAATGACCGATACCGCTTTCAAATGGACGTGCATTAAATGTGATAAGACCATTCCACAGCACCAGGAATACTGCCCTGAATGTGAGGAAAAACGGTATCGCAAAATTGGCGGTTTGCTGTTCGTGCCATTTCTGAATATGTTCCTCATTGCGTATGGTTACTTCAGTTCACTGGCCGTTACATTAAAGGCCAGCATTGATACGCTAGGTTATCTTCCGCTTCCGCAATCAGCCTATCTGTTTATTTCTGCGGGGGTGAATTTTGTTTTCTTGCTTTACATTATCTATGTTGCCTCACTTTTTTTGCGCAAGAAGAAAGAACTTCCGCTGGCGTACAGTGTGTTGCTCGTCGCTGGTATCGTCGTCATGTTGATTGACCGGTGCATCACACCTTACCTGTTCCCACAGATTGCCCTGGGCTTTAACCAGGTGATGCCAATTGTTACCCACACAATTTACGCCTGCATCTGGATCCCTTACTTCCGCTATTCCGTACGCGCTAAGAAGACTTTTATTCGTTAACCCAATCGAGTCTTAAACAGTCTATGGCTGCCATATTCTCGCAGCCATTTTTATTGATGGTGAAACATCTCAGCGTTATACGCTCGTTAGATGACAATCACGCTTACGCTTTCTTTTGAAGAAGAGTCGGCCTATCGTGTCATGAGTCTGAGCTCATTCACAGGATAAGAAAGATGCGTGACATTCCTCCTACCGCCATGCTTCGTGCGTTTGAAGTTGCTACCCGCCATCCCACGTTCACCTCATCCGCATCAGAGCTATTCATCACGCAGAGTGCGGTCAGCCATCAGTTAAAAAATCTTGAAGAATTATGGGGCCTACAGCTTTTTCAGCGCGGTAAGACACTCACACTGACGCCTGCAGGCGCCGCGCTCGCGCCTATCGTGCGCGAGTTTTTCACAAAGCTGGAAACCTCGTTAGCCGATCTTCGCGAACAAAAAAGCCGTGTACGATTACGTTTAAGTACTACCTATTCTTTCGCGTTGAAGTGGCTGCTGCCACGTCTTCCAGAATTAACCCGACTGCATCCTGAGATTCTGGTCACGATTGAAAGCACCGACAGAGCCATTAACTTCACCAATTCAGATTCCGACGTGGCGATCCGCTTTGGTCACGGCAATTATCCGGCGCTGCACACGGAATTTATGTTCCGCGAACAGCTGTTTCCGGTGGCCAGCCCGGCATTATTACAACGTTTTGGAACACCCCATGAACCGGCTGAGCTGTTGCGCTATCCGCTTCTGACGCGCGACGGTGCGGATCTGGTTCCGAAATGGGATTCCTGGTTTGAGCAGGCCGGTATACAGACGGATGCGTTGCATGAGAGCGTACGTTTTGCAGACACCAATATGACCATCGAAGCCGCGCTGCTGGGACAGGGCATTGCGTTAGCGCGCAGTGGACACGTCGAAAAAGAGCTCAAGGAAGGCAGTCTGGTAAGGCTGTTTAATATCCCTTTTCCTTCGCCCGCGGCCTATTACTTTGTCTGTCCAGGCGGCATCGAAACGCAGCCGCACATTATGACGTTCTGCTCCTGGCTTATGGCTGAATCCCATCAGGCTCAGCTCAGTTATACATAAGGTATGAGCTTTCGCTCATGATCGAATGACGACACTTCACTTTTAAAACAGGCGTAGGTTGCTTAGCATCAGCCTATGCCAAGCCATATTATTTTCCTGACGCTATTCGCCGCTCTGCTGCATGCCAGCTGGAATACTCTGTTACGTGGGGCAACTGACCGGTTATGGGCGATGACCATTATGTGCGTGGCGATTGCCATGACCAGCGGCCTAATCGCACTGTTTGTGCCATTGCCATCCTCGGCCAGCTGGAAGTACGTGTTGTTTTCGGCGCTGCTGCATGTGGGCTATAACCTGTGTCTGATACGTAGCTATCAGAGCGGGGATCTCGGGCAATCCTATCCGATTGCGCGCGGCTGCTCTCCGCTACTGGTGACATGCGCGGCGGCACTCTTCGCCGGTGAAAAAATTGAACTGAATACGCTTGGCGGTATTACGCTGGTTTCCTGCGGTATTCTGATGCTCGCCATGAAGGGCTACAAACTGGCGATGCCGAATCTGAAATATGCGCTGGCCACCGGTGCTTTCATTGCCGCGTATAGCGTAGTGGATGGGATAGGTGTGCGATTGTCCGGCAATGCGCTCTCATACACCGTGTGGATGAGCGCCTTATGGGGAGGGCTGATGCCCGCACTCTATATCGCTTTGCGCGACAGAAGAAGTTTATTGCGCTGGCGGCCGGGTGTACCTCGTGCAGCGATAGGGGGCCTTGTTTCGCTACTGGCGTACGGGATCATTGTCTACGCCATGTTGGGTGCCCCGATGGGCACCGTTTCAGCACTGCGCGAAACCAGCGTTCTCTTTGCCGCCATATTAGGTTACGTGTTCCTGGGCGAATCGCTAACGCTAAGAAAAACGCTTGCGTGCGTGGTTATCGCTACCGGCACGCTCATTATCGGTTAACGACATTGGGAGAATGCGACATGTCTGACAGTCCAACTATTGCCCTCATTGGTCCAGGCGCTATCGGTACGACTATTGCCGCGCTACTGCATGAGGTTGGCCGCAAGCCGTTACTGTGCGGACGTACAGCCCATCCGAAATTAGTGCTGCGCTTCGATGAAGATGAAATTACCGTGCCGGGGCCAGTATTGAGCAACGCGGCGAATATCACTCAGCCGTGCGATCTGGTATTCGTTGCGGTGAAAGCGACCCAGACGGCATCGAGCGCAGGCTGGCTGGATAAACTGTGTGATGAAAACACAGTGGTCTGCGCGCTGCAAAACGGAGTAGAGCAGAAAAGCCAGCTGGAGCCTTATGTTAACGGCGCCACGGTCGTGCCTTCGGTGGTCTGGTTTCCTGCACAGCGTGAACCGGACGCTTCTGTCTGGCTGCGTGCAAAACCTCGCCTGACGCTGCCGGATACGCCGCAGGCAAAACGGATAGCTGATGCGCTTACTGATACACGTTGCACCGTCGAGCTTTCGGAGGATTTCACGTCCATCGCCTGGCGCAAACTGTTGCAGAATGCGGCGGCAGGTTTGATGGTACTTGCCAATCGCCGTGCTGGCATGTTCTCGCGGGAAGATATTACAGAACTGGCAATGGCTTACCTGCGCGAGTGTCTGGCGGTGGCGCGTGCTGAAAAGGCGATACTGAACGATGACGTTGCGCGTGAAATCGTGGACGGTTTTCGTCGTGCGCCTGCAGACTTAGGCACTTCTATTCTGGCGGATCGTCAGTCTAACCGCCCAATGGAATGGGAGGTCCGTAACGCTGTGATCCAGCGGCTAGGCAAATCACATGGAATACCTACGCCCATCAGTGACGTGTTGGTACCTCTGCTAGCGGCAGGAAGCGAAGGGCCTGGGTGAGGTTCCGCGCTTTGGACTTAGCCAACAATCTCATCGCATCTGTCACGGGCTCAATGAACGCCGACCTTGTAGGCCCAGTTAAAAATAAAGCCCCGTCTATGCGGGGCTTCTTGTATCAATGTGATTAATGCGTGGGACAGGCGTGAAATAAAGTCCTTTATTTCCACTGGTTGATGTTTTTTAAAAAGCGCGTGAGGACGCTTTATTCACAACCTTAAAACACTTTCTTAAACGGGCGAACGGTGACTTTTGCGTAAACGCCTGCGGCGACGTACGGGTCGGCTTCGGCCCAAAACTGTGCTGCTTCCAGGGATTCGAAATCGGCAATCACCGTAGAGCCACTAAAGCCGGCCGCGCCGGGATCGTTGCTGTCAACGGCAGGCATTGGCCCTGCGGTGAGCAGTTTGCCTTCGTCGTGCAAAAGTTGCAGTCGCGCCAGATGCGCAGGGCGGACGGAAAGACGTTTTTCAAGAGAATCAGCAACATCCTCAGCGTAGATAACGTAAAGCACGGCGGAGCTCCTTAACCATAAAAAGTGGCATTTACGTTATGTGAAAGCAGCGATGACTGCAATGTAAAGATAACAACCTTGTTAAAACTGTAACAAACCGAGGCCAGGATACGCCGCTTACGCACTTAAATTGCGAGAAGATGGAGTGTCTTATTGAATATGATTGCTATTTGCATTTAAAATCGGGGTCTGGTTTTTTAACTGTAACGATTATGACTTCGATGACCCTGAATTTACCTCGCCGCTTTCCCTGGCCGACGCTGCTTTCCGTTGTGATTCACGGTGCTGTTGTCGCGGGTCTGCTCTACACATCGGTACATCAGGTTATTGAAATGCCAGCGCCCGCGCAGCCGATTTCGGTGACCATGGTGACGCCCGCAGAGCTAGAGCCGCAGGTCGTCCCGCCACCACCAGAGCCTGTTGTTGAGCCGGAACCTGAGCCGATCCCTGAGCCGCCGAAAGAAGCGCCAGTGGTGATCCATAAGCCGGAGCCAAAGCCGAAACCGAAGCCAAAACCAAAACCGGTTAAAAAGGTGGAAGAACGTCCAAAACGAGAGGAGCGTCCCGTTGAACCGCGTACGACGCAGACCGTGCAAAATACGGCGCCGGCGAAACCCGTGATGAATAACGCGCCGGCCACGGCAAAACCGGTCGTCTCGGCACCTTCTGGCCCGCGCGCGCTAAGCCGCAATCAGCCGCAATATCCTGCGCGTGCGCAAGCCTTGCGCATTGAGGGGCGTCTGCGCGTGAAATTTGACGTCACGGCTGATGGACGCGTGGATAACGTGGAGATTCTTTCTGCCCAGCCCGCCAATATGTTTGAGCGTGAAGTGAAAGCGGCGATGCGCAAATGGCGATATGAAGCCGGGAAACCAGGAAGTGGATTGATTGTGAATATCGTGTTCCGCCTTAACGGCGGGGCGCAGATGGAATAGTAAAAAGCCTCCGCGATGGAGGCTTTTTTTTATACCTGTGGAAGCTGGCGGGGTTTCCCGTCGTTATCCACCGCTACATAGATGAACAGCGCTTCAGTCGCCTTGTAGCGCTGGCCGATTGGCTCTGAGGCCACCTTTTTGACCCACACTTCAATATTAATGGAAACTGAGGTGTTACCGCGCTTGACGCAGCGGGCGTAGCAGCAGACCACATCACCCACCGCAACCGGACGCAAAAACGTCATCCCATCGACCCTGACCGTCACCACGCGGCCGTGCGCGATCTCTTTTGCCAGGATCGCGCCACCCATATCCATTTGCGACATTAACCAACCGCCAAAGATGTCACCGTTCGCATTGGTGTCGGCGGGCATTGCAAGTGTGCGTAAAACCAGTTCGCCCTGAGGGGCGTCATTCGTTGTTGTCATTGTAATTTATGCTCGTGACGGAAGACGACAGGCGGGATGCTACTATGATTTATACGCGGTGGGAAATACGAAAATCAGACGGGTATCAAATGGCCAGACGGCGTACCGTCTGGCATACAGGGATTAGTGTTTATCGTCCTGAGGCATGCTTTTACGCTTCAACATCGTTTATCGTGATTTATTTTGTTTTACCAAATCTGCCAACAACCCGCCTGAATACCCAACCTCCCATTTATAGTGTTTTAGGATGCTTTATTTTGAATGGATGCAATTTAAGTGATTTGTGTACACTGCTGCGTACATTGCTCAGGAGTGTACACGGTGCTCACAGATACCAAACTCAGGAAGTCGCTAGGGAAGCGCAGAGAGAAGGTTGAAGTTCTCTCGGATTCAAACGGACTCAACGTCAGATTAAGCATAACTGGCGGAGTAACTTTCTTCTACCGATATCGATGGCAGGGGAAACCGGTGCAACTAAGCATTGGCGATTACCCAGCCATATCACTGGTTATGGCCAGAGAGAGAAGGCAGCAATTCCGGACATGGATTAGCGAGGGCTATGACCCGCGCCAGAAGGTTCTGGTTGAAAGACATGAGCGTATTGACGCGATCACAGTCGATGAGGCTTACGACTACTGGGTTAAGCATTACTGCATCCCTGAAGGCCTGATAAAAATCAACGACAACAACCGAAGCTTTCGAAAACACATCAGCCCCAAAATCGGGAAGTCGATTGTTGATCAGACCGTGAAAGGCAGTTGGCTGGAAGTATTTGATGCCATGGGCAGGACAGTAATCGCCGGTGAGATGCTTTCTCTCACCAAGCGTGCATTCAGGTTCTGTCACAACCGCGGGGTGATCAAAACGAACCCTCTTGAGTCGCTGAGGAAATCTGACGTCGGCATAGCTGCGAAAATGAAAGAGAGGATGCTGTCGGATGATGAGATAAAGGTCGTCTGGGATACGCTATTTTCATTCCCTCCGTCACAGCAACTCGTCGTCAGGTTTATGATGCTGACTGGTTGCCGCGCAGCGGAAATAAGGAAATCACGCTGGGACTGGTTTGATTTTAATGCCAGGACGTGGACCGTTCCTGCTGAGGATTATAAAACTGGTAAAACGATCAGGCGGGCGCTACCTGAAGCTGCATCGCGGCTGATTCAGGAGCACAAACGCGGATCCGCTACCAGGCATGTGCTCACCCCAGTTCAGTTCAGGAATAAAGATGATATACCGCCAGGCCAGGGGTTAGTTTCTACGTATTCAGCTCAGGTTATCCGCAAAGCGAACATGAAGCAGTGGTCACTGCATGACCTCAGGAGAACGGTAGCCACGAGGCTGTCTGAGCTTGGCGCTCCGCCACACGTAATTGAAAAATTGATGGGGCATCAGATGGGAGGGATAATGGCCAGATACAACCTGCATGACTATCTCGATGATCAGCATCAGTGGCTTGATATCTGGCAGAAGCATTTGGAGGAGATTATTGGGTATCCTCTTTAGTGAAGTTGACCTTGTCTTCCCAGGACTTGACTTCTGATTCCCTCCAGCGCTTAGGGTTACCTGGAATCGTAGGTTTTGGGAAAGGGCAGGTGAAAGCCGCCGGCATGCGTTCCGGAGTGCTCCAGAAATAAAGCGTGCTACGCGAAATTTTGTAGCGTGCAAGGATTTCGCTTGTGACCAGAATGCTGTCATTCATCTGTGTTCTCCAGAAAAAGAATGCCCGGCGCGTGGCCGGGCAAATGGGGGATAACGGAGCAGTGCTTTCGCACCCAATAGTCAGCTCATAACTGGCTATCAGTTGCTTCAGCCAAAATCCTTGTTGACAATCGTTCGCATTTGTGAATAATAGATACCTCATCTTTATAGATAACAAAATTCCTTGTGCTGGGATTACTATTGCGCAAGGATCTATGCAAAGTCATGGCTGTGACTGCTGACCTCGTTACTCTAATTCCAGTAATGGCATATATGATAAAGGGGCTAGTTATGATCGGATTCGTGTTTGGGCTTAGCCCAATGATGATGGTAGGTTGCGGGTGTACGCTGCGGGTATGCATTCCTGTCCATTTGATCTGTAGATCCTTAAGCATGTCTGTACCCGGCCTTAATCGTAACTGAAGGGGTAGCACCACCCGCACCACATTCTAAGGCCCCGCATCAGCGGGGCTTTTTCTTTTCCAAGGGAATTTCTTCTTTCTAAACTCGTGTTCCGATAGGCAACTCACGCACATCGTGTAGCCCGGGTAAGCCTGTCTCCGCACATCGCTAAGTTTGTCACCACACTCTTCACAATGCTCCGCAGATACTGCGTTGCGGTTGAGTCGGTGAGCGGAAAGGGCAGCGTTACGCTGAAGCTCTTCAATCTCTGCTGCGGTATCGATGATGTCGGCCATGGTCAATGCTCCCGGAACTGTCGGTTAATACGGTTGAAGGTGAACGCCAGCAATAAAAAAGGCCGCGATAGCGACCCTGTTAGTCGTGCCTTCATACTGCACCGCCTTCATTCTTCTCGGCTTCGATCGCCATCTGCTCAAGCCGTCTCGATAGCTCGGCGGACAGCGTCTGGAATTCTTCCTCAGTCGCTACCGGGATCGGCACAAAGCGAATGCCGATGCGCGCGAGATGGTTGGCAATTTCGAGGCTTTTCCTCAAATCAACGGGCGAGGCTCTGTTCATGCGGCTTTCTCCCCGGGCAATGGTTTCAGACCGTCATTCAGCGTGCGCCCAAGGTTGGACAATATTCCTCGTAACCTCTTTATCTCTTCATCCTCGGTCAGTCGGCGCGTTGCTTCCCATAGCGTCCTTGTCAGAACATACATAGGGACATTCGGGTCGAGGCCAAGCGCTTTCGCCAGATCTTGCTGAGCGTCGGTTAACCTTTCCTCCGATTCCTCCCGGCGCTTACGTCGGCGTTGCAACTCCTCTTCACTTTCCTGGCGCAGGTTCTTCAGCCTTTCATCGTTATCCCTAATGTGCTGCTCTAGGCGCTCCTTCGACCGATGTGCTCGACAAACAAGATCGGCGATTTCGTTGCCATGTCGCTTCATTAGTTTTTGGTCGCTGAGGTAGGTGTTGATTACGCGGCTTTTTATTTGGGTTCTCCCTGCCTGCAGGGCCATGCCATCCATAAGCAGCTTCATCCAGGCATCGCGAGGAAGGGTATCAATCTGGCGCATTGTCGGCCCCTTGAGGGTATGCCATCCAGTTTCCTTCCGGATCATCAAGCCACAACCATCTGGGATGTCGCTTTTCTTGAGCATGCCTTCAGGAACTGCAAAAACAACGCCGCCTGCGTAGTTGAAGTATTTGGTGTATTTACCTGCCGTAACGTCAGCCCGGAAATCGCTTACGCTGACTTTGACCTCATAGACCACAGGGCAGAACTTGCTGTAGCTGTGAGCAATAGAGTAGACATCAGGTCGACACGTACCGGCGGGCCCAAGCTGCATGTCCTCCCAGCAGATGCGCGCTGTGTTCTGGCGTAAATGCTCAGCAAGCTCGTTATGACCCCATTTTTTTGTTGTCATTGTTCGGCTCCAAACCGACCGTTAAGGCGGCCGGTGTATGAGATGAACTCCAGGAGGCTAACTCCCAGAGGTTCGATTTGCTGGTGGTGTTTCCGGATGATGGGCGGCACTGTTTCGTTCCAGTTAGGCTTTGGCTTCTTGCGCATGGCCTTCTGAATTTCCTCGGTGCAGCGGCGGCAGGCGGTGCGGATCGCATTATCAGCTTCTGGTGTCATTGCTAAACTCCCAGGGTGGCCACAATATCCTTTGCGGTTTCGCGGGTGCTGCCCTTGCTTGATATCGCCCGTCGGGCAGAAACATGATGGAGGGTAAAACCGTGCTCCCCGTAAAGCTCAAGAATGCGCGGTGCTGTTGAGTTACTGATGAGGACCTTGGCGCCTCGCTGGTGGGCTGCAACACAACTTTCCGCCAGTGAGATCTGGTCAGCCCAGGAGAAACCGCCAGCAGCGTAGTTAGTGAAACCCGCGGTACCAGGTAAAGGCTCATATGGTGGATCGCAGTAAACAACATCGCCGTCACCGGTCAGCGCCAGCGTCCTACGGAATCCCGCATTCATGAATACGCATTTATGCGACTTCTGCTTGAATTCCTTAATCTCAGCCTCAGGGAAGTAGGGCGATTCGTACTTGCCCCAGCCAACGTTAAAGAAGCCATCGCGGTTGTAGCGGATCAGACCGTTAAAGCAGTGTCGATTGAGGAAGAGGAAAGCAGCGGCTCGTTCTGGGGCGCCCATACGCTGATGGTTAAATTCGTCGCGAAGCTCTTTGTATGCTTCTTCACTATTGGAGTGCTGGAAAAGAATTTTAGCCAGAGACCACACCCTGATGTGGTCAACATCGAGCATTTGATAGAGATTTATCAGATCTGCGTTGACGTCAGCCAGCAGGAAAGACTCGTGCTTTTCGGAGTTGAGGAAAACAGAACCGCCGCCGACGAATGGCTCAACTAGGCGATTACCCTCAGGAATTAGGTGATCCAGTTCCGGCAGCAGCGAATATTTACCGCCAGCCCATTTCAGGAACGGACGCTGCCATGCCCTCGGCGAATCATCGCAAGCTTCCTCGTTACATACCTCCTGTGCTTCAACCGTCATGCCGCCTCCTGCCTTTCCCGATACTCCTCAGCGAGCCGCTGAGCCTTTGATGGATTGCTGACCACTTCACCCCATGGCATTAGCCAGCCGTTACCAATGAAGGGAAGGCACAGCGTGCCAACCCTGATGTCGTCGTGAGCGTGGGTCATAACGAGGTGTCCTAGAACGGGATGTCATCGTCGAACTGCGGGTTTTGATTGCTTTGCGCAAGCTGGCGATTAGCCTGCTGCAGGCGAGAGTCAGGGACCGCGTTAGGGTCATGCTGATTGTTGCCCCAGCTACTATTGTTATTCGAAGATGCACCCCAGCCGCCGCGTGAAGAATCGTGAGGCTTGCGGTCATCTTTATCTTTCATGGTTCGCTCAAGCGTGGCGATCGCTTCGGCAGGCGTTTTATCGGTGAATTCTTTGTATGTGAGGCGCGAACCCGGCTGGAAAACGTGGCGCACTTCAAATTTGTAGCTGTCACTGCCATCCGTCGTTTTAGTGGTGAGAATTTTCTGCAAGAAAAGTCCTACACGCTTACCTTCCAGCGCCGGAAGGCACCATTCCGGCCCGTTTGGCCCTTGGCGCTGTTGCGCCTGAGCGTCTTTAACCTGCGCGACCCACATAATCGCGGCAATCAGGCCCATACCGAACGTCTGGCTGCCGTCGCGACCGAGGAAATTGATACGCAGGAAGTTAGCTTTCTGGCCGTCAGCGTCGAGCGAAAGAACCAGAGCCTGCGACTGTGAGCCATCCTTGCCGAACTCATACACAGCAGAGGTGATGATCCCCTCGTATGCGCCGGTTTCTGAAATGCCAGCGGAAGATCCTGCTTTGAGTGCTGCTTCTGCCGACTGCTGGTTCCAGGTAAAGCTGATTGGTTGGTTCATCGTTATCTCTCTTATAAATCTGTGAATTCAGAAATTGCGTTGTCGAACTCGGCCAGGTCGTTGTCCATGTCCGTCACTTCTGGCCCGAACAGGTCAGGAGGACATTTCACGGTGTCGTTGTCGTCGCCCTTCAACAGGAAAAGATGTCTGCCGTCACGCTTGATGATGCGCAGAACGATAGGGAAGTAGCCTTCGGGTGTGAGCTTTTCGTTGAGCATCTTGCCGACGGTCTTCATTCTGATTTTTCCTTCACTCTCTTCGGTGTGAGCGAGGAAATAGACGCGGAAGTCGTCCGGAAGCTGGGTTGCCGCTTCGATAATGCGCCAGGCGTGCTCCGCCATTTCGGTGAATTTGGTGTAGCCAGTTTCGTAGGCCCGGTCCATGTTCTCGTGCTGCATCACTGCCTGGAAATCATCGATGATCAGCATCTTTCGGCTGCTTTGCGCTGCGTTACGAATGACGTCAAGAAGATGCCGCCCATTACGGATATCAACCACGTTCCCGCGCTGTACCGAGTTATCCGGCAGGCGTTTACCGTGGAGTTTCCAGCCAGTGTTGCGGAACGGGAGAGCCTTGCGAATACAGCGTGCCAGAATGGCATTTTCCGGATTAACGTTGCGGAGGCTGTACGTCTTGCCATACCCGGAATCGGCAAGGATGAGAGTCATCACCGCCATAAATCACCCCTTAAGCCAGTGTTTGATGGTGAAGAGGATGTCTTCATCGTCGCTGTTGCTGGACAGCCAGCGCAGATAGCCTGGGTCGACCTTCGCAATCTCCTCGAACGTCAGCCCTTTATGCTTACCGAAGCGGATCGCTTTTATCAGTGACGGGTTGTTTGAAATTGCGCGCATTTCGCCCATCGTCCACTTGGCCAGGCGGCCCATATACAAGAGCAGTTCCGCGGTGACGTAGCAGTCATTGAGCGCGCGGTGCGCATACAGCCCTTCAGGCAATTCAGGTTTTAGGCCCAGGCTGTAACGCAGGTACTGGTTGCTGTGGCTTGGGTGATCGGGGAGAAGGACTCGCGCCAGCTTTGCCGTACAAATCCAGGGACCGTCAATTTGTGGAAGCTTCGACTTATCGAATTTCGCGTTGTGTGCAACGTAAGCCTGCGCGCCAAGGTAACGATGGATAACTTCGCCAATCAGCGGGGCATCAGCAACCATATCTTCGGTGATGTGGTGGATAGCCATCGCCTCAAAGCTAATTGCCTCAGTAGGCTTAACAAAGTCGCTCATCGGGTTGCAGATAATGCCGTCGACAATATCCACGCTGGCAATTTCCAGCACGCTGCCTTCCAGGCTGGTCGTTTCTGTGTCTACGATACGTAAGGTCATTAATTAATCCTCAAGCCACGCCCAGCGGCGACGCTTTTGAATATTGATAATGCAGGAGTGGACAACACCATATTCCCGCGCTAGATCGCAGATACGCTTATTGCTTTTCCTGATGGCGCGCACCTGTTCTGGTGTGAGCTTTTGTTGTTTGCCCATACGGTTTTTACGAGAACGGTCAATCATGTTGTCCGCATGAGTACCCAGAGACAGGTGCTCCACATTGCAGCAGCGAGGGTTATCGCAAGAATGCAAGACCTCCGTCCCTTTTGGTGCGTCAGCCATGATGCGATGTGTTTTCACGAGCACTCCATTGCTGCGGATAGTTCCATAACCACAACCATCGACAGAGCCGCTCCATTCCATGCAACCGCTTGGCGTTGATTTACAGCGACTAAGGATTCGGGCTTTCAGTTCATCGAGCACGGCATAACTCCTGTTATTGCGTCGTTAACTGCGTCAAATTCTGCGAGCTGGTGGGCCAGAGATTCGAGGTCTGCCGGCTGCAGGTCATACAGCAGGCAGAGCAGGGCAACCATCAGCAATCCGTTCTGCTGAGTTACCATCTCGTTCTCCGTGAATTTTTTGCGCGTGAGGGGTTCTGATTGAAGTGTTTCTCTGCACATTTTTTATCGGTGCAGAAGTGTTCTTGTTTCGTCGACATGTAGGTCGAAACGGTCTGCACGTTGCAATCGCTCTTGTGTCGACGCGCGCCGCACCAGGCGCACATCACCGAGTTGAGATGCTCGGTGGCCGAATCGAGAAAGATGCTTTCGGAAAAACTGCCCGGCACACCGCGCGAATCGACATATTCGATCATGCTTTCGGTGCGACCGGCGCTGTTAGTGAATGACCCGCGCCCGGTAAGCTTGATGACCTGTCCACCAAGTTTGAGACGGGATCCTTCTGGCAAACTTGCCAGGCGTTCAGAGGTTAATCGCTCATAAGGTTGCATAAAGACTCCTTAAAAAGTGCGTGCGAATCCCGGCCGCATAAAGCCAGCCTGGTCGGTTGAGTAGGGGGTTAGTGCTGGATAGGGTTGCCGTGACCGTCCAGAAGGACGTCAATCACGCAGTCACTGAGCCGGATGATTTCTGCATCGGTGTGCAGGTACACCCATTTGCGCTCCTGGATGACTGCTGACACGCGATAGGTACGGCCTTCATGCAGCGCTATCATGCCGGGCGTGACGCACTGGCGAATGAGCGGGGTAGTGCCGTAGTGCATTCCGATCATGCCTTCACCTCAACCTGTTGCAGGAGGCCAGCGATATGCATCTGCCAGCGACTAAGTACGAGTTTTTCGCGAGGGTTGGATACCGACGTAAGCTTCCACTCGTTATCGTTGAGCTTTTTGGCGGTGTGCTGCTTGCCGTTGTGGTTGACCGTCATGGCAACTCCCGAGCTTTGACCATGGCGTCGGCCATTGAGTAAAATGCCCTGGCCATATCAAGCATCGCTTCTTCATGGTTAGTGCCAATGCTCATTGCCGTACCGCTTGCCATAACTCCCTGCATAACTTTTGACGCAAAGTAGCCGCGCAGCGTCATGCCATGACTGTCGATTATCATGTTTACACTTTCGCCCTTGTGAACCCCGGAGTAAGGGAACGCTGGGCCACCGTTATTTTGTGTGCTCATAGTCATCTCCGCGCTTGAGGCCGCGCCGCCGAACGTTAAACAAGACTTCTGCGCTAATGGGCGGTGGATGGCCGCCGGTTGTCATAACTAACCGCACTCATCGAGAACGGTGAGGTATGAAAAACCCGCCGGAGCGGGTCATTTCTTCTGTTTTGTCTTTTGCTTGCCTGCCCACAACTTGGCGATGTAGAGGCAATCGTCGAAGATCCTTCCTTTGCGGCTTGCCTGAGAGCAGCGCCGGTAATGATCAACTGCCATGTCTGCACCGGTCATTGCCGCGTTCTCGTCGTAGCCCAGCTTTATCAGCTCGGTCGTGATATTTTTGTGAATGAATTCCTGCGGGGTCATGCTGGTTCACCCTCGGTGAATTCTCCCAAGTCAGGTATGGCGATTTGGGTCAGTTGCAGCGCCAGCTTTGTCGCCTCCTTTACGCGCTTGATGTCTTTTTTACGCTGAGCCAGTAGGCCACTTCCTTTTTGCCCGCGGTGTTTGAAGGAAAGGTCATCAAAGGCCGCTATCTGGTTGTGAATCTGTTGGCCAGTCATCTGAAGCAGCCCGTTCACATCGAGAGGAACAATTTCGACGCCAGATTCTTTTTCCACCAGGTCAAGCATCCAGCGCCGAAGGTCTTTGGCTACTTTCGTACGGGAAACCATGCCAATGAGGTGCGCGCCGCGGGGAGAGAATAAACGCACGTCAACTTCACGTAAGCTATTGTTTATCCCGTTCATCGTCACTTTGGTCAGCGTGGTCATGCTGTCAGTGAACTCGTCGTTATGACGCTGAAAAATCTTGTTCACTTGCTTTTCATCTGCATATCCAAGTAGCGCAGAAATCTGTTCGCCGGTGAACCAGATTCGGGAATCACCATTGTCGTAAGTGGTGATCGTCTGTTCTTGGAAAGTAAGTTCCGATTTCATCCTCTTACCCTCTGTCGTTAGCCGCTGATGCGGAAGAAATGCTTTGGTGCTGGCTTCCCACTTTCAAGTAGCAGGAAAGGCCGTCGTTGCCTTGGTGAGCCATTACCTCACCAACTAGCTGATAACCGTCTGCCAGCCCAAAGCACTCAACAAAAACCCCGACGGTGGCGGGGTTTCCGAAAGCATTTGTGGTACCGATTATTTGTGAGCGATATAGCTTTGCCGTCGCATAGAAGCTCCTTTGTTGCGTGGTTGATTCAGCCCAGCCCACTCAGCTTCGAATGGACTGGAATAAATCTGTTTGCGCTTCGCACCTCTCATTCCGCCAGTGTTGCCCGTTCCCACGCCTTTATCGCTCTCGCGAGGGGGTAGCCTTCTCACCGACCGGATCGCCGCCGGTGATACGCCGCATTTTTGCGTTGGGGTCTAAACAGGATTACTGAGTGCTGTTCCGACTTTGCATGTTGTTAAAAAGCAGGCGACTTGATGTTCGCCGCTGGCTAACTTCGCTCAGCTGTCGATGTTTCGTTTCGATGGATTGATAATAGCGATGAGTATTGTTCATAGCAATACGTATTGATATTAAATAATAGCCATGGCTATTAATGCGTTGATAGCTAAAGGAATTTAATTTTATATTTTTTCGGTTGATTGAGATGTGGGTCGTATTTTCATTGCGAATGGTATTGGTTTGGCGAGGGGCTTGCGGTGGGCAATAAAAAACCCAGCGCTATGGCTGGGTTGTTCATGACAGGGAGGATTAGCGGGTAACCATCACTGTATTGTTTTGGCCTGCTTTTACTGATGCTGCAGACATCAGCGCGCCGCCTTCAGTCACCAGCCCGTATGTGGATGGGCGCATCCAGGTAACGCTGGTCTGAACGTAATATTCGCCAGGGGCAATGTTATCGAACTCAAACTTACCCTGGGCATCAGCAATCGTGACTTTCTCATATTTCGCAGCGCGCATATCTTCTTTTTCGCAGCGGGTCAGCCCCATGCAGGTAGCGAACTGAAAATCGGTATAAGAGGTTTTTGGCATCAGGATAACCTGGCTGCCGGCTGCTACTTTCACGTCTCCGCCCATGGTTTTAAGGAATGCCTGGCCGGTCAATTTCTCTGAGCCTTCCAGTTTCAACTTGTCATACTCGGCTTGCGGGAAAGCTGGGAGACTTACTGGTTTAGGAATGGTCATACACCCAGAGAGAAGTGCAGCTGCTGTCGCTGCAATAAAGAACTTTTTCATGATATTCCTTGCTGTGAAAAGCCGTGAGGCTAAAAGTTAACCGTGTTTTCTGTACGTCAGAGGCATGCTACCAATCACTTTGCCGAATACGAAGATTCTGTTCATTTCTTCTTTTTCGATCGGCTCCCAAGGGCGGTAGGTCTGGTTGTCGGATATTACCAACAACTTGTCTTTCATCTTCTGCAGGCGTTTTACGTGGGAGGTATCATCATAGATAAAGGCGTATATACCATCGCCATCGAACTGCTGGACGCCGATATCCACAAATAGCAAGTCGCCTGGTTCAATTGTTCCAGACATGCTGTCACCGCGAACATTTATGATCCTGATCTGTTCTGCCTTCCTGCCATTGAACATCCTGCGTGCGTCTTCAACTGAATATTCTACGGATCTAAGCACCTCTACAAACTCGCTGTTGATGACCCCTGGCCCAGCGCTTACGTAGAAGTCCAGTGCCTCGATACGGAAGGTGTCAGTAGGTGCCAGCTCTGTTTTTGGCTGCGAAATTGCGGGCATTTGACCATCGTCACGCATTGGGCCAACTCCGGTTGAAAGCCACTCAGTGCGAACGCCAAGCGCGTTGGCGATCTCTACGATTTTAGTTGAGCCTCGGGCATTGCCACTAGTTAGCCTCCAGATTGTGGGCTGTGCAACGCCAGACGCCTTAGCTAACGCGCCCTGAGATATGCCTGATAGTTCCATTGCCTGATTCAGGCGTTCTGCAAGAGTTTCTTTTTTCATGATTTTTAATTTATACGCTTACGTATTAATGGTCAAAACACGTTTAGCTATTGCCTAAATTAATACGCATTGCTATTATCAATTCACACCAATACTCATAGGAATTGGAATATGACGAACAAAACCATCCAGCGGGCCATTGATATCGCTGGTAGCCAGAAGAAATTAGCTGACCTGTGCGGCGTGGCGCAACCTACGGTATGGCGCTGGTTGCACGGTGGAGGCATTGATGCGCGCTACGTAATGAAGATTGTCACTGCAACCAACGGCAAGCTCAAACCAGCTGATATCCGTCCAGATTTAGCCCAACTGCTTGGGGTAAATAACACAGCCGCTTAACGGCGGCCCTAACCACGAAAGGGAAAGCAATGCATTCACTTGCGTATCAACACAATACCGGAATACACCCTGGAGCGATGATAAACCGCGCTCAAGCTAAAGCTGTGCCAGACCACGAAAAGATCCGTGATGCGGTTCGGGCCTGGTCGTCGGCGCAGGACAATCAGGACGTCGTCTCGGCTCTGATTATCAACGAATACCGGGAGCAGGGCGGAACTGCAATCAGTTTCCCGGAAGATATCAGCCGGGCGCGCCAGAAGCTGTTTCGCTTCCTGGATAACCGCTTCGATTCAAAGCAGTACCGCGAGAACGTCCGTCAGCTGACACCGGCAATCATGACTGTCCTGCCGCTGGAGTACCGCACGCGCCTGGCGCCGCAGAACGACACGATGTCGCTGATCGCTTCTGCAATGAAAGAGTGTGCCGAGGCTAAGCAGGCTGTCCTGCTTGATGCTCCTGAGCATCAGAAGCTGAAAGAGGTAAGCGAGGGCATAGCATCGCTGTTCCGCCTCATGCCGGAGCAGGTAGGGCCGCTGATGACGATGGTCACGTCGATGCTGGGGGTTATGTGAAGACTACAGAAATGGCGAAAGCTGCGGTGCTAGAACACCAACAGCTTTCTGGTGCAACAAACGTCAGTCAATTGCGAGGTCATTATGACAAACGCTAATCAAAAACGCCAGGCGCAGGAGGTTTAACTGTGTCGAACGTCGCTTACGCTAATTTCGCGGCGCATGCAGCCGCAAGGAGCAACAGGATGGAGAACCAGAAGTCTGGTTATGTCCCGTTGTACCGGAGCATCAAGAAGAAGTCCTGGGCTAAGGATGTATTCCTGCGCGCGCTGTGGGAGAACCTGCTCATTGACGCAGCCAGACAGCCATACACGGCATTCTTCAAGGGCAAGCAATGGCCTCTGCAACCCGGTCAACTGGTCGTCACTGCTGCAGATCTTGGCCTTCAGTTGTGTGACCGTCAGGGCAATCCGACAAGCCGCGACGCAGTGGAGAGAATGCTGTCTGTTTTCGTCCGCGAAGGGATGATTTCCATCGAAGGAGAGAAGCGAAAAGGCAGGGTGATCACCATCACAAACTACGTCGAATATGCTCAAAAAATGGACGATTTACCCGCACATAAAGCCGCACATAAAGGCGCACATGGCGAAGCCAGTAGTGGCGCTGGTTATGAGGGGTATGCCGCACATAAGGCCGCACAATTACCCGCACATCATGAACAAGAAGGTAATAACAAGAATATTAAAAGATCTTCGTCAGAACATTCTGGCGAATCTTCAGACGCACGCCTGAAAAGGTTTTTGTCTGTTCACCCAGAAGCAGTGATTTACACACCAACAGGGGCTAAGTGGGGAACTGCTGACGACCTGAAAACAGCTGAATGGATTTCCAGCCGTGTGCAGGTGATCAACCCATCCTGCAAAGCTGCTGACCTGAAGACCTGGTCAAACACGATTCGCCTGATGCGCATGGTGGACAACCGCACCCATCAGGAAATCTGCTCCCTGTACGACTGGGCAAGCAAAGACCATTTCTGGCACACAAACATCCTCTGCCCGGCCAGCCTTCGCAAGCAGTGGGACAAACTGACGATGCAGCGCAATGCAGGCGGAGCGCAACGCTCTGATAAGCCAGGTCTTGACTTCAACAACACTGACTGGATTCACGGGGTGAAACTATGAAAAGTCTTGCCGAGCAGATGAGACATCACGATCGCGAGCAGATGAGCCGCATTGCCCACAACCTGCCTGAGCAGTACGAAGAGCGTGGACCTGTCGAGCAGCTGGCGCAGGTTTTCAACAAGCTGTTCAACGAGCTGCGCGCTGCGTTCCCGGCCAGCATGGCGAACTTCCGAGACCAGGCCGACGTGAACGAATTCCGCCGTCAGTGGCTGCTGGCGTTTCAGGAGAATGGGATCCACTCAATGGCTCAGGTCGATGCCGGTATGCGCATTGCCCGCCGCCAGGAGCGCCCATTCCTGCCGTCGCCGGGCCAGTTCGTCGCCTGGTGCAAGCAGAGTGGCGGGGCGCTGGGCATCAACTTAGACCAGGTGATCGCCGAATACTGGGACTGGCGCAAACGTTCGTTTGAGTTCACCTCCAGTGAGCAATTCCCTTGGTCCCAGCCGGTCATGTATCACATCTGCGTCGAGCTGCGTCACCGCAGCACAGAACGCCAGTTGACGCATGGTGAGCTGGCACGCGAGGCGGGCGATCTGCTGGACATGTGGGAGAAGCGCGTCTTTGAGGGCAAGCCTGTGCCGCCTGTACGCCGGGCAATTGCAGCACCGGCTGCCCAGCACGGTGCGACGCCGATCCAGTTGCTGCAGGCCAAGTACAACCGCAACAAATCTAACGGGGTGGTGTGAGATGAATTTCACAGTTCGTAATTAAAACCTAGTGGCACAACGTAAAGCCTGAGGCTGAGTAAGGTTGTGAGGACCCAAATAGTTCGGAATGACTACCTGCGAACATCGCTTATGAAACATAAAAATGTATATGCCAGTGTTATTGAGGAGCACTGGCATAGCTTTTAAATTTTTGTCTTTGACATTACTTTACCAGCAATATCTGCAACGGCGTTTGCACCATCCAACAAGGAAGGTATATTCTCTGCTGAAATTTGTATTGGTGAGAAAATAAGCGCTTCGAAAGCATCCCATGATGATTTATTATCTTTATCTGCATTTTTCTTATCTATGTAATCATGTACAAATTCACATAAACTGAGCCTATGCTCTATCTGTAGGAGTTGTGTATTTAATGTTTTAACCTCTCCGTAATATAGACGCATAAAGTAAAATATCAATAATTCTATAGTTAAGAGCGGCAAGTAGAATGTAAGTGTATTAAGCCCTGTGCCAATGTCAATCCAGGAATAAACGTGGTTTAAAAAAGTGAATAGTGGAGGGATTGATAGTAAGGCAGTAAACGTCCATGTTATCTTTTTTGCATCTTTCAATTCAGCGTTTTTATCTGTGCTCATTTTTTTAAAAGCTTTGCTTAATAATACGAAATTATATTCGTTTTTGTATTCGTTAAGCTTTGCTTCATAGTTTTTTAAATCTACTTCTAGGTCCTCGATAGTCTTAATAAGTGATTTTGATTGACTTGTATGAGAATCCATTTGCTGCTCAAAATCCGCAAGTTCATTAGTTTTTAATGTGGATATTTTATTCTCGTACGCTTCAACATCTTGGGCTATATTTCTGATTGATTGAAATTCATTTGAATTAATCAAGTCTCTGGTGATCGCTGTGGCCATTGAATGTGAAATCCACAAAAATTGTGACTCCATTCGGCTTTCTTTTGTTAATGAAGCAAGTCGAGGAAGAACAATGGTGTGAATAACTTCAGGAAGTTCTTCTCTGCTTGGTTCCCAAAAATAAAACTCATGAATCAAACGGAGTAATAAAGATAAGAAATGAATCTTATTATCCTGTAAAACCGTTAAAGATGGTGATGCACGTGAAGAAAGATGCTTTTGATTAAATGGAGTGAATTTTTCCAACTCGCTTCTGCGGAATTGATAAAGATATTTAAAATGTTCCCAAGACTTAACAATTACAGCATCTATATATAGATCTTCATTGACTGTGTTCAGATCAACATCTTTTACTTTGCTTACGAAAATCACTGTAGGAATATAACCTGATATTTCATTTATTTCAGACCTAAACTCATCATCCCAAAAATTCATTTTTATTATCCTAAGGTTAAAGTTTTATAAATTCTAATGTTCGTATTTATAGAGTTTATAGAGTTTATAGAGTTTATAGGTTTAATTTTACACAATCAACCCGCCATAATCATGTTATCGGAGCCTGAACAACTCCGGTGACTTCTGCGCATTTAAGGGGAATTAAATGAGACCACAACCTAAATCCCCACCTTTCCATAGATGCAGAAATGATTCTGAGATCTTCTGAATTCTGCAGTTTCCGTGAAGGAGGCTTAATCCATTCGACGCCGTGATGCTCGTGCTGCGCACCTGGGGTGTAATTGTGTTTGGCGGCCAGGCTTTCGGCGGAACCGAAGGCCTGAAAAAACCATATGTTGTATAGTTGAAACTTACACAAAACAGATGTTTAATAGATTTATCCCCGCGAGTGATCCAGAAAGGAGGACCTGATTTTGTCCGAGTTTTTGTATTCCCCCGCATGCCGCTGTAGAGCACCACATCTGAGTGTCTGACCAGGGGATGAACCAAGATTGGATAGTGTACAGAAGGTGGCGCGCGAGGCTGTGCCAGACGCTACCGGCTCGCCCTGGGGGTGAGCAGCCTTCGCCTGAGCCGTGGTGGGTTTTGGTTAATACGCGAAAAGCTGAGAGGTCAGACAACCAATTTGCTAGAGGAGCATCCCCGGAGCGAGTCCGGTGAGCCAACCGAAAGCAATGCGAAAACGCATAAACTCGGCCTGCCAGTCGCCTAAACTACCGCCCTATGGCGGTATTTTTTTGCTTGTAAATCAAAGGGCGTGATATGAACGAAGCATGGGCAGCAATTACCGCAGGGGTGATTGCTGGAGCACTGCAACAGGAGATTTGAGGTGTTTAGATCAGCGATGTCATCTGCATCTATTGTTTTTTCTTTCTTGGCTTTAGCTGAAATAACGAAAGTTGATGGATGGGCGATGGCAACGTTATTCCAGCGCATATGCATAATATGGAGTGTAGGTGTTCTGATTTTGATGATATATCAATATTTTCGCAGGTGACGCCATGACAGTCAGTACATTTAGCGTCGTGATGCTCGTGCTTTATATTCAACATATGCTGGTTGTTTTTTTACTTGGCCTTTAAGGGGGACTTGTTTAATGTGTGCCAATGATTAATTAATTGCAGAGTGAATTTTCAAATGAGTTTTTCAGACATAGTAAGTTTTGGTGGGTTTTTAAGTGGGTTTGGTGCATTGTTCTACGCATGGAGGCAGCACGAAAAAAACAAAGAACTGTCGTTCCCTGTAAGGGATGCGCACCGAACGATGTGTAATTTGAAACCATTTAGCCAGGAAGTTGAGCAACTTGTAGATTTTCTGTTCAATAACATCGACAGAAAGGTTTATCTGAGTATATGTATCGATGAACAAGATGCTTCCTCCGTAGAGCATGAAGAGATAAACGTTTCTTGCATCTACATAAGTTATCAAAAGCTTAGGGATTTTTCCGAAGGCGAGGATGCTACGACGGAAAACAGCCTTACGCTATGCATAAATGTGGAAAAAAATACAAAATCAACAAGCAAGTGTTATAGCCAATACGGGGTCATTGTGTTAAAGGGATACTTTACGGTTAAGAATTCCGGTGGCCCACGTATGGGGGAGTGGTGGGTGACCATAACCGCTGAATAGTCGTGATTCTTTTTTGATTTTTAATAATCAACCCACCATAATTGATTTATCGGAGCCTGAACAACTTCGATGACTTCTGCGCATTTAAGGGGACTTAAATGCGACCACAATCTGAACTCCTTACCATGTCACAGATGCAGAAATGCACCTGCGATTTTCTGCATTCTGCGGTTTCCGTTAAGGGGGCGATGACTCTGCCAGTAGACGGCATCAAACTCCATCGCGGCAACTTCGCGACCATTGGCCAGCAGATTCAGCCATTGCTGGATGCCGGGCAATGTTTCCGCCTGCAAGTCAAACCGTGGCGCGAGAAGCGCAGCCTGTCGCAGAACGCTCTCAGCCACATGTGGTACACGGAAATCAGCGAGTACCTCATCGCCCGCGGTAAGACCTTCGCTACGCCTGAGTGGGTCAAAGACGCGATGAAGCACACCTATCTCGGCTACGAAAGCAAGGACCGGGTAGACGTCGTGTCCGGAGAGGTAACCACGGTCCAATCCCTCCGCCATACGTCAGAGCTGGAAACCGGAGAAATGTACATCTTCCTGTGCAAAGTCGAAGCCTGGGCGATGAATATCGGCTGTCACCTGACCATTCCGCAGAGCTGCGAGTACCAGCAGTTGCGCGATAAACAGGAGGCCTGATGTCTACTCCGCTTTCCCGCGTCATCACAAACGAAATCTTCCGCGTTCCGGCGCGCCGTAAGCGTAAGCCAGCGGTTAATCCTTCCGATATCCCGACACTGAAAGACTATACCGCCCACCTGGTGGATCAGAAATGGCTGCGTCTCGCGGCGAGGAGGGCACATGGCTAAGTTACCGCGCCGCAAGTGCGCCCATAAATCCTGTCGCCAGTGGTTCCACCCGGTACGCAACGGGCAGGTAGTTTGTAGCTTCGAATGCGCCAGCGCGATCGGCAAAGAACAGACCGCAAAAGCCCGCGAAGCCGCTCAGCAGAAGGAAGCGCAGCGCCAGCGAACCGAAGAGAAGGCTGGTCGACAGCGCCGCGCAAAGCGTCGTAATGAGCTGAAGCCGATCCGTCACTGGGTGCAGATGACTCAGCGTGCCTTCAACGACTGGCGTCGCGAAATGCTGTTGACCGCCGGGCACGGCTGCATCTCCTTCGGAACCAAGACCGCGTTTGCCTGGCATGCCGGGCATTACCGTACCACCGCCGCGGCACCACAGCTTCGCTTTAACCCGGACAATATCTGGCTCCAGTGCTCCGCCTGCAACGTCCACAAATCAGGGAACATCGAGGCTTATCGAGCCGCCCTGGTCGAGTTGATTGGCGAAGAGCGCGTGCTGGCGCTGGAATCCAACAACGAAACACACCGATATACCCGTGAAGAACTGGACGGCATCCGCGCCAAGGCCAGAGCAGACCTTCGCGCGCTGAAACAGCAGGAGGCCGCATGAGCACTGAAACCGAAATAGAGCTGGGCAAGGTTGTCGCTTTCCCGACGAAGAATAACGACCTGCGGGATGGGCTGGTTATTCAGCGCGAAGGTCAGAAAGTCATGTGCCTTCACTCCACTGTTTGGGTGAACGAAAAAGACCGGACCTTACGCTGCCGGAAGTGCGAAACGTTGATTGAGCCTTTTGACTTCCTTATGACGCTCTGCGACCAAGAGTCACGCTACATGGAAAGCGTGAAATATCTCCGTAGGGAAGAAAAGCAGCGCCGCCAAAACATCGAGAAGCTCATTCAGATTGAGAAGAACGCCAAGTCACGCATTCGCCGCGCCGGGGATAAATCTCCACTCCCTCTCTGGCAGAACGAGAGGGTAGATGAATGACCCGTGATCAGATTGTCAGATACCAGGCAGAAAGCGTTAAGCGCGCCAACCTGCCACCAGTAGCAAAGCACAGCCAGACCAAAACCAACCAGCCACATAAGGAAGCCGCATGAACAGTCAGCAACTGGAATACGTACGTCAGCAGCTCATTGTGGCGACCGCAGATCTGAGCGGGGCGACGAAAGGGCAACTGGTAGCTTTCGCCGAAAACGCGCAGTTCACCGCGACGGCGCGCAGCCGGGGCCGGAAGAAAATCACCGACCCGGTCACCGGCCGGAAAGTTAACCCTGATGGCCCGGCGATGAGCGGCAGCCAGTCCCGCGCAAAAGGTTCATCTATCGCGCTGGTCAGCCCGGTAGAGTTCGGCACCGCATCGTGGCGCCGCGCTGTTCTGTCACTGGAAGAACACCAGAAAGCATGGCTGCTGTGGAACTACAGCGAGAATACCCACTTCGAGTACCAGGTGGCGATAACCCAGTGGGCGTGGGCTGAGTTCCGGGAACAGCTCGGCGCTAAGAAGGTGGCCGGCAAGACGATGGAGCGCCTGAAGAAGCTGATATGGCTGGCGGCGCAGGACGTTAAAGCGGAGCTGGCGGGTAAGGATGTGTATCAGCACCAGGACCTGGCGGCTCTGTGCGGCGTTAAACCTGATAACTGGTGTCATAACTACGCCGACTACTGGCGGGCCATGTGCGCCATCTTTAAGCGGCTTGATGGCGATTCTCTTCTCTGCACTGTGAGAACACGATCACAACAAAAATCGACTTTTTCGCAGCAGGGTATTGCAAAAGTCAATTAAATCGCATACATTTCATGTAAATCTGATATCGTCGCCATAGCTTCGGTTGACGACAGAATTAAGAGCCTCGCCATCGTGCGGGGCTTTTTTATTTGCGGTACGCCGCACACAGAACCCGCTGCCTGGGACCCCTCGGCCATAGAGCCGACATTGCCTTACCCTCACATTGCCAGCCTGTCGCTGGCTTTTTTATTCGCGCCCATCCATACAGCTAACCACTTACCTTTGATCGCATTGGGTGAGGCGCTTTTCCTATGACACACAGCACCCCGACCCCGGAGGTGTGGAATGCAACGTATGAACCCAACAAATGGACACGATCTGCCGTACTGGTGGTCGGCTGCCTTGGGCCTGTTCTCTTTGCTTAGCCTGCAGGATTACGTGTTTATTATCGGTGCGCTGGTATCGGCGTTCTTCACGATAAAAACCTATTACGCAAAACGGAAAGAAGAGCGTGAGCGTATGGCTGAGGAAAGGAAACGAACCCAGCTGCTGGAAAACTACTTATCTGATGTAGGTAAAAAACCTCACTCCGATCGTCCGGCTGCCGCCGAGGTGGTAACGGAGGCAATGCGGAGAATCGCCAGTGACCCAGTTGAAACTGAGTAAAAAAAGTGGGGCGGCGGGAGTTGTTTGCTCTGTCGGCGCAATCATCGCCATTGTGATGAATGCGGGTCATGTCAGAACAAACGAGCGAGGGCTTGAGTTAATAGGTAATGCTGAATCTTGCCGACGTGATCCGTATGTCTGCCCGGCTGGTGTGCTGACTGATGGTATGGGGAATACGCATGGCGTGAAGCTCGGTACCGTTAAGTCTGACCAGCAGATCGCAGCCGAGTGGGAGCGCAACATCCTTGATGCCGAGTCCTGCGTTAACCGCTACGGGAATGGCAGAAAGCTATCTGACGATACTTTCTCAGCGGCTGTATCGGTAACGTTTCGTGCTGGCTGCGGAAACATGCGCACCTCCACGATGTTCTCTCTTCTCAGAAGTGGGGATATCACGGCAGCATGCTACCAGTTCCCGCGCTGGGTATGGGGTGGAGGCAAGATTCTGCCTGGTCTGGTTACTCGTGCCGGGGAAGAAGAAGCGCTCTGCCTGGACGGTGTGAAATGAGCCGACTAACAGCCTTCATCTGCGCTGTCGTTATCTGCCTGCTGGTTTGCATGGTCTGGGCGATTAACCACTACCGCGGCAACGCCATCACCTACAAAGACCAGCGCGATAAGGCGATGGTCCGGGCAGACACATCAGAGGCGATCACCAGCAACGTGATCACCACGATGAACCTCATCCGTGACATCTCACAGGCTACCCAGAATGCAAAGAACGAACTGGCCCAAAAAGGCGAAACGCGCATTGTCTACATCAGGCAGGCGCTTGAAGGCGATATGTGCGCTAAGCAGCTTGTTCCTACTGCCGCTGCTGACAGCCTGCGGGAATACGCAGACAGTTTACGTTCCAGCTCCGGTAGTTCCGATAAGCGCTGACCTGACCGCAGACACGCCGATCCCCGGAATGGTGGTTCCGTTCACGTGGCAGGCAAGTCTGGAGTTAAACGCGCAGCTTTATACGGCGCTGGGGCAGTGCAATCTGGATAAGGCGGGAATTAGAAGGGTAGAGGAAAGCCGAAAGCAGTAATCCATAACGCACCAAGTATTACTTTTGCAAAGATTGTAATTAGTGGCGCATAGGCAATGGCTAGCTGGCAAATCATTTTATTCTTCTCTGTCATTATACCTCCAAGGTTGATGGTTAAGAGGAATGGAGCATTACGCTTTCTTCCCTGTAAAGTGACATTCTAATATCAGGGCAATCTCATCAGGGTGTGATTGGGTTATATCTATTGTGTAACTTATATCGGCCAGAGAATCTGCTGTCCTATAGTCCGCCCTAATTGGTCAATATCTCTATAGTGTGGGTATGATGCATAGCCCCGCCTTTCTGGACCGAAATAAGCTAAATATCCCCGCAAAGGGATAAAACAAAAATATCCCCGATAGCGGATAAAGAGGTTCTCAATGTCCGACATCTACCAAATCACTATCACCACCACATCGAAAGAAACCTTCACCGGCCTGATGAAACGTAGCCAGCCCGAAATCATTAATGGATTCGTAGCGCTGGCGACCGACACAGGCGAGTGGCGTTATTTCCGCCCAGATAGCGTGGAGCAGTTCCACTTTGTGCCGGTGATTGAGGAAGAATCAAATGGCGACGTGCAGACTGTCAGTTGAAATCAAAAGCAGATGGTGGCTTCCCGTCTACATCAGGACGCTGACACTATTCTGCATGATGATGCGGTGTGAGCCGGATTATCAAAAGGTCGCTGAATTCATCGTTAAACATGGCATTAGCCAAATGGTGACGTCGGAGCCAGTAAAGAAATAACGGAGTAACCCATGGCGAATGATGACGAGCGCAGGCCATACCCGCCAGTTAACTTCATCGACTCCGACAGCTGGCAGCCATACACCAGGCTGATCCCCGCCAATGAAGTGCATGAGTGGATAAGCCGACAAATCCTCAGCGATACCGGAAGCATCCATAACCATGACCACGAGCATCTGCTAGAAGCTGATCTCTGCTTCATGTGGGCATCTGGCTCATTCGCGAAGAAGGGGCGCTACGTTCTCGGCCAGGCTGAGCAGGTAATGCTCCGTGCCGGTGGATGGCAGAAAGCCAGAATGGAACAGCAGATGTATGAATGGTTCGGGCGCATCCCGAAGTTCATCATCACCCTGTCAGCCGATTACTGTTCACAATGCAGCGACCTCGAGTTCTGCGCACTGGTAGAACATGAGCTTTACCACATCGCCCAGGCCACCGATGATTTCGGTGCGCCAAGATTCAATAAAGATACCGGGCAGCCAGTGCTTACACTGCGCGGCCACGACGTTGAAGAATTCACTGGTGTCGTACGTAGATACGGTGCCAGCAAAGAAGTACAGGAGCTTGTTGACGCGGCGAATGCGCCCGCAGAAGTGGCTCACATCGATATAGCCAGGTCATGCGGGACATGCATGTTAAAGCTGGCCTAACGTTATGACTGATTATGACAGGCAGGTAATTTATGGCGGCACTGAAAGGTGAGGTCAAAGCCTTCATCGTTCAGTCTCTTGCCTGCTTCGATACTCCATCCCAGGTGGTTGAGTCGGTCAAAAAAGAATTTGGCCTGAGCATCACGCGTCAGCAGGTCGAATCCCACGACCCGACGAAAGCAAACGGCAGAGGGCTGGCGAAGAAATGGGTTGAGCTTTTCCACGACATCCGTAAGCGCTTCCAGACCGAATTAAGCGACATCCCGATCGCCAACAAAGCCTATCGCCTCCGCGCGCTTGACCGGATGATGACCAAAGCCGAAGGAATGAAAAATATGGCGCTGGCTGCCTCGCTGATGGAGCAGGCGGCGAAAGAATGCGGCGACGCATACACCAACAAACAAAAGGTGGAGCATACCGGTAAAGACGGCGGGCCGATCGAGTCCTCAACGCTTACGCCGGAAGAATACAAGCAGGCTCGACGGGAGATGCTGGAGGATGACGAGTGTTGAGCAGCGGACCCATGCCCGCAAAATAGAATGTGAAGAGGACGGGCTGTATTTCTCCCGTTACTTTTTCAAACAGCGCACCGGCGGCAAGATGATCGTTGCGCCACACCACAAGGTAATCCAGCAGGCGTTGGATCGGGTGGTGAGCGGCGAGATAACGCGGCTGATCATTAACGTCCCGCCGGGTTATACCAAAACAGAGCTGGCGACCATCAATATGATGGCGCGCGGTCTGGCGCTGAATAAGCGCGCCCGTTTCATGCATCTGTCTTATTCGCACAATCTTGCACTGCTGAACTCTTCTACAGCTCGCGGAATGATTAGGTCGAAACTCTATCAGGCGATGTGGCCGATGGAGCTGCGCGACGATGCCGACAGTAAAGCGATGTGGTGGAATGAGTTCGGCGGCGGCGTTTACGCTTCGTCCGCTGCGGGGCAGGTTACCGGCTTCCGAGCTGGGCACATGGAGCCTGGCTTTCAAGGCGCGCTGATCATCGATGACCCGGTTAAGCCGGATGATGCCTACAGCGACGTAGTGCGCGGTGGGGTTAACAACCGTTTTAACGAAACAATCAAATCACGACTGGCAATTGAATCTACGCCGATGATCGTGATTATGCAGCGCATCCACTATAACGACCTCAGTGGTTATCTGCTGCGCGGCGGAAGCGGTGAAAAGTGGCATCACCTCAATCTTCCGGTAATCATCGACAACAGCAAAAGCTACGACGAAGTTTACCCAGAAAACACCCACGCCATTCCGATTGACCATGGACTGCCTGATGGCTGGCTGTGGCCGTTCAAACATACCGAATCACACCGGGTTTCTCTGTTCTCACACCGGCGCACCGCCGATGCACAGTACATGCAGAATCCGAAGCGCTTCAATGCAGAGGGCGCGCTGTGGGATGAGGCAATGATCAACGCCTCCCACGAAATGCGGATCACGCAGGAGATGACTCGAACAGTCGTTGCAATCGACCCTCAAGCAACCAACAGCGATGAGAGTGATGAAACAGGTATATCTGTTGCCAGCGTTTACGGCAGCGGCGATGAACGGCAGTACACGGTTGATGCTGACTACAGCGGCAAGTTCTCCCCGAACGGCTGGGCCACTCGAGCTATTGAGGCATACAAGCACCATGAAGCTGATGCCATCGTGATCGAAACGAACCAGGGCGGCGACATGGCCGAGGACACACTGGTCAATGCCGGTTTCACAGGCCGGATCATTCGCGTACATGCCAGCAAGGGTAAGTTTGCGCGTGCAGAGCCCATATCGGCGCTCTACGCGCAAGGTCGCGTTGCTCATCATGGCAGTCTCTATATGCTCGAAAACCAGTTGATGGAATACGTCCCATCTACCGCCAAAAAATCACCTGACCGCCTCGATGCAGCTGTGTACGCGCTTACCGAGCTATCCGAACCACAATCTATTGGCATGTTGGTGCGCTCGCGCTAACGGAGGACACCAGTGAACGAAAGCCAAATGAAAGAGCAGCGCGCCTCTAACGCCAGCATGGAAAAGGAACGCAATAAAAACTTGTCAATGCTGTTCAATGGTACCAGCAACACAAAGCGCCAGCGTCTCTATCAGGAGTTCGGCTATCCGCTTCACCTGACCTTTGATGACTTTTATCGGGCGTACCGTCGTAACGCGGTGGCCGGAGCAGCCGTAACGCGTATGGTTGATGGATGCTGGGAGGACTTCCCGGAGGTTTACGAGGGCGATCAGACAAAGGACGCATCGAAGCAAACCGACTGGGATAAACGCGTCAACAAACTCCTTAAACGTTGCTGGGAGCAGATTAAAGGTGCCGACCGGCGCAATCTGGTTGGGCGTTACTCGGCGATCCTGCTTCAAATTAAGGACAATAAGAAGTGGTGGGAGCCAGTAGATAAGGCAGTTGTTAGCCGTCAGCAGGAAAAGGCACTCGTTAAGCTAATCCCTGCGTGGGAAGCACAAATCGACCCTGTTAACTGGGACGATAACCCAGACAGTGAAACGTTCGGTGAAGTGACGATGTACTCATTCACCGAGTTGCCAGTTGACGGGAACTTTGACGCCCGACCTGGGCGAATCATCAATGTGCACCCTGACCGGGTAGTCATTCTGGCAGAGGGATCTGATGATGGCGTGATGACGTCAGGCAAGTCCCTGCTTGAGGCTGGCTTCAACAAGTTGCTGGACATCGAGAAGGTGAGCGGCGGGGCGTCTGAGGGATTCCTGAAGAATGCCAGTCGCCAACTTAACTACTCATTCAGCGAGAAGACGAACTTTTCTGCGCTAGCGAAAGCGCTCGGCGTGGCGGAAGGGCAGCTTGCGGAAGCGCTTGATCAGCAGGTCCGTCGCCTTAACGACAGCACCGACAGCGCAAGCTTTATGCAGGCTGGTACCGCTGAGGTATTGAGCGTTGCGGCGGCTGACCCAGAGCCGACCTGGAGAACCGCACTGAGCGAGTTCTGCGCTACCGTGCCAATTCCGGTGAAAGAGCTTGTTGGAATGCAGACGGGTGAGCGCGCCAGCACCGAGGATGCCAAAGGCTGGGGGCGCACAAGGATGAGCCGACGTAAAGGCTTTCTGACTGACATTATCACCGATGTGGTTTCGCGATTCTGGGTGCTTGGCATTATTCCCCCGGCGCAGAATGAAGAAATCACCGTAGGCTGGTCTGATCTGCTGGCTCCGAGTCAGGCAGAGAAAATTGCCAATATGGATAAGCTGGCAGACGTGGCTGTGAAATCGACGAATGCTTTCGGTCGTTCGGCTATCGAAGAGAACGAAATCCGCGCTGCTGGCGAGCTGCAACCACTGCCTGAGCTTGATGATGAGGTTCCGCCTGATGGCAACAAACCAAAACCTGATCCTCTGGCCGACCCTCAGTCAGAAGCCGAAAAGTCCGGTGATACCACGGTCGAAAGTTGACCCCACAATGTCGCGCAAGTCCGTCAGCAAGATGGAGCGCGACATCGAGGGTCGGTATTACGCGATTAAAGTTGCGCTGAAAGCCCTGTTCGACCAGCGCCTGACCGGTAGTGAGCGAGAGGCAAACAGCCATAACTGGCACTTCCTCTGCCACGACAACGGCGAGGATATGCGGATCTACAAGGTCAATGCTGGCAAGTTCATCTACGACATGACGCCGCAGGAACTGGCCGACCTCCTCGAAGCGGTGCAGTCGATTCTCGACGATTATCTGCTGGAAGGTGGCGAGCAAAATCTCTGGGCGATGGACTATGTCGTCGCTGAGGCGCAGCGCGGCACGTTGGAGGCCTTTAATAACCTCTCGCAGCAGTCGCAGGTGTACGCCAGCCAGACAACGTTACAGCAGCTTTTAAGTAGCCCTGGTCATCTTAATCAGGTGGCGGCGGCAAGGCTGACAACGTTCAGTGACTGGAAGGTCATTAGCGACACCGCTCGCGGCGATCTAACCAACATCATCACCGATGCGGTAGCACGCGGAGTGAATCCTCGTGAGACGGCCAGCGTTATCAGCAAGCGCCTCGATGTGTCGATGTCGAAGGCCAAGGCCATCGCTCAGACTGAGCAGGTCGGCGCGCTACGGCAGGCGCAATGGAACGAAACAGACTGGGCAGCGGATCGGCTTGGGCTTAATACCGGCTTGTTGTGGCTGTCAGCACTCAAGCCAACGACGCGCACCTGGCACGCCAGTCGTCACGGCAATGTCTACACCACCGAAGAGGTGCGGGACTTCTACGCCGAGAACGGCAACCGGTACAACTGCTACTGCAGCCAGATTCCGGTGCTGCTCAACGACGACGGCAGTATTGTCAATGAGGGTCTGGCGGATAAGCTATCCCATGAGAGGAAAATCTGGGATAGCCAAAAGAAAATCAAAGAGGAAGGATAGCGGTGATGGATACTTCAATTGTAACCGATTGATCCTGTCCGGTGATGAGGTCTGAAAGGGCCCTCATTGCTGCAGCGCGAACAATTGGAGAATCTGCTGCTGGCGCTGATGGGCTGCTTATAACGGTATCAAGGGTGTGAGGTTTCCCGTTAATTGTACCCTTAAATAAAATTTTATAGTCCACATTTACTCCTTATTAAACAGTTTATTACGCTCATAAAGAGGATAACACGTGAAGCTATCTAGCATCCACGTTAAATCCCTCGCCATCAACGCCTCCAATATCTCAACGACAACCATCAACGGCCAGGAACACTACGTAATTCGTGGTGCGGTCCCGATCGTCGATGACATCGTGATGAATGGCGGCCTGTACCCGGCGGAGGAAATTAACAACAGCTACCTGACGATGGAGCGCAAGTTGATGCCGCTTGGTCACCCTATGGTGAACGGCAAATACGTCAGCGCCAACGACCCGCAGGCGGTTAACGATTATTACGCCGGGGCATGGGCTCAGAATGTCAGCAAGGCCAACGACAAAGTCGTGATGGACGTTTACGTCAATAAGGCTGTGGCAGAGACAAAGCCCGACGGCGAACGCCTCATTCAGCGCCTGGACGACATGATTACTGGCAATAACGCCGACCCGATTCATGTTTCTACTGGTCTGCTGCTGAACAAAGAGCAAAAGGCAGGGGAGTCGAAACAGAAGAAATATTCTTGGGTCGCTCACAACATGCAGTTCGACCACATAGCGATCCTGCTGGATGAGCCCGGTGCTGGTACTCCGGATGAAGGCGTCGGCATGTTCGTCAATGCTGATGGGCAAGAGGCTGATGTCGAAACGACGAGCCTCATCGATGCCGCCAATAGCCTGAAAGACGGCTGGTGGAACAAAGTGAAGTTCTTCCTGGGCAATTCCTCTGAGATGTCTTTTGATGACATCTATCAGGCGCTACGTATGTCCATCAAGCAGGCCGATAAGAAGTGGCGCTACGCCGTCAGCGTCTGGCCTGACCATTTCGTTTACGAAGAGGATGGCGATAACGCCAAACCCAAGCTCTTCGACCAGAAATATCTCATCTCTGACAAGGTCGTAACGCTTGTCGGCGATCCAGTAGAAGTCGTGCGCAAACCAACTGAGTACGAAGTCAAAACCAACGGAGAAGAAAACCCGATGAAAGAGAAGATGATCGCCGCGCTCAATGCCGCAGGCGTAAAAACCGAAGGGCTGACCGACGATCAGGTCTGGGATGCCTACAACCAACAGGCGCTGAAGAAAGAGGGCAATGGCGACTCTGGACAGGCTCAGATTAATTCTGACGCGATTACTGCGGCAGTAAATCTGGCACTAAAACCACTTACCGACGAAATCGGTACGCTGAAATCTCAACTGCAGGCGAACGCTGAGAGCGATCTGAAAACCAAGCGTGATGCGGTTAAAGCGAAATTCTCGTTCATGACCGAAGCAGCGATCAACTCGCTGACTGGCGACGCGCTGAACGACATGTACTCACAGTGCCAGACCAGCACCGGTCTGAACCCATCTTTCCATCAGGTCAATGCTGAAAACGACCAGTGGAAAGACTACGACCTCAATGCTGGCATCGATCAGGAGAAAAAATAATGGTCGCTAACGTTATCTATCGTGGTCCGGTCGAGCGTGAGCCGGAAACCATTAACATCCCTGTTGCTGCGGCGCTTAATCCTGGCTTGGCAGTAAAAATCGCATCAGGCAAGCTCGCAGTGGCCACGGATACCACTGGCCGTTGGTTCATCCTCGGCAATCGTCGATTCATCGGCCAGGCAATCACAACGGCATACGCAGCCAACGAAACAGGCGTGGCGTACCGCATTGAAGGCGAACAGGAATACAACGTTCGTCTGGCAGCAGCTGCCTATACGGTAGGCCAAGAGCTGACCATCGGTACCGGCGGCGTATTCAAAGCGGCTGCAACTGGCAACCAGGTCGTCGCAACGTTCGACGAAAAAGCAGGGCGCACTCTGGCGGCGGAAGGTTTCGCCGACGTGGTGATCCTCTCCACTCCGTACGCCAAGGCATAAGGAAAACACGAATGTTAAAGTTTACTCCACAACAGCAGGCGCTGATTATCAACGCCCGTCGTCGCTGGGACATGATGCAGCGCAATATGGCTGCGCAACATGGTTTCGCAGTCAACGATGCAAACGGCCAGTTCATCGCGTTTGATGATCTCGTCGGTAACGCCTCAGTGCTACCGAAAGATGTCTGGGGCGAATGGGACCGCTCGGCGATTACTGTGCAGCGCGATGTGCTGTCAGTGTTCAATGACCTGGCAGGGAGTGTTTCTCGCCCTATGGCCCTCGGCAAGATCGTGCACTACTTCATGACCCTGTCAGATTCCGGCGATGTAAACATCAGCCTGGATGGTCGCGGCAAGGCGAAGGGCGATCAGCCAGTCATGGATTACGAAGGCACGCCGCTGCCTATCATCGACAGCGAGCTGACTTTCGGCTGGCGCCAGATGCTGGCAGCGCAGACTGAAGGATACTCTCTGGACAGCGATGCCATCTCCAACCATCAGCGCAAAGTGGCTGAGAAGCTGGAAGACATGGTGCTGAACGGCGATCCAAACATCAACGTCGGAGGCGCGACCATTTACGGCCTGCGTACTGCGCCAAACCGCGCAACCGGCACGCATGGTCTTGACCTGAACGGCGCTACCGGCGCTCAGTGGGTCGGCGCCATCTCCGCGCTGATTGGGCTGCTGCAGTCCAAGAGTTTCTACGGCCCGGTAACCATCTACGTGAACTACAAAGACTGGTTCTACGCGTCTGTGAACGACTACGCGGCCAACTATCCGAAGACCATCCTGTCCCGCATCATGGAAATCCCTGGTGTTGCGGCGCTGGTTCCTGGTTCGAAGGTACCGCAAAACGAACTGCTGGGTGTGGTTAAGCGCCCTGACGTTGTGCAGATCCTCAACGGCATGCCGATGACCATGCGCCCGAAAGCTCGCCAGAATCCGGAAGACGATTATGTCTTCTCCGTGCTGGCTGCTGCGGCGCCGCAGTTCAAACACGACGCGAATGGCCAGGCCGGTTACGCCCAGCTGACCAAAGCATAATTCATGGGGCTCAGGCCCCATCTTTTTTACGGAGGCCGTATGGCTGGTAAAGAACAAAAATGGCTGCTCACCCACGACAGCCACGAACTGAAAAAGGGTGAAGTCTACAAAGGCGAGACTCTCCCGTTGTGGCTGGCAGGAAAAGCGATCCCGGTAAGCGAGCAGGTCCTGGAAGTGGCGACTCCTGCCGACGTGCAAAAGCTGCAGGCTGACCTCGACGAGGCCAATGGCAAAGTTGAGTCGCTGACCGCTGACAACACGAAGCTGCAGGCTGACTTCGATCAGGCTCAGAAACAAATCGACGAGCTGAAGAAAAAGGCGAAATAACCATGGCTGACCCAATCACAGCGGCAGACGTGCAGGCGTTCCTCGGTGAATTGGGTTACTCCATTCCGGGCGCGCTGCTGGAGCCGATCCTCTGCGTGGTGAACAAGATTATCCCGTGCCTCGATGGCGCGGGCTATGACGAGTGCACCGCGAAGCTGATCCTGATGTACGCCGCCGCGCTTACGGCTACGTCGTCCGGCGCGCGCCGCATCAAATCGCAGGGTGCGCCGTCTGGCGCGTCCCGGTCGTTCGATTACGATGCTGACAGCATTACCTGGTTGCGCGACTCGCTGGCCCGGCTTGATACCAGTGGATGCACTGGTGAGTTGCCAATCAGCGCCGGTAACAGCGTCGGCCTGTTCATGGTGGTCGGGGGCTGCTGATGACTTACAAATCAGTGACAGAAGGCAAACCTAAGCCGTTCACCCGCGTATGGGTGATGACCGACACCGGGCGGGAGACTACCGGCTTCGTTAAATCGGATGGTGAGTGGTTCATCAACTGCCCGCGCATCCGGGCTACCGGCGCGAAGGTGCTGCGCTGGAAGGAGGGCTGATGTCATCGGTAGCGAACTGGTCATACACCGCCACCGCCACTATCTGGCGAAAGATTGGCGGTAACGATGAATTGGGTGACCCGATTGGTTATGCCGAACCTGAGCAAATCCTCTGCGATTACGAGGGCGGGCTCAGCAAGAAGTTAGCCAGCCTGGGCGCGGAAATCGTCGTGAAGAATACCGTGTGGACGGAGTTCGCGCTGGCGACCGCCGGTGATTACCTGTTGATCGGTGAATCCACCGAAGCAGATCCGGTTGCTGCTGGCGCTGACGAGGTGCGGCAGGTCATCCGCTATGCCGACACGTTCGAGCGAGTGGCGGATGATTTCGCCATCCTGACGGGAGTGTAATCATGGGCATCAAGGTGAAAGGCATCGGCGCGGCGAAAAAGCACCTGAACGACACCATTAACGACGTAAAGGGGCGCAAGGTCATTCGAGCGCTTCAGTCGGCGATGATTCTCATCGGTGCCCGGGCGGCCTATTACACCCCGATCGACACTTCAACGCTGATTAACAGCCAGTTCCGAGAAATCGATTCTGGTGGCGTGCTCATCACCGGGCGCATTGGTTACTCAGCCAACTATGCCGCGTACGTGCATGAGGCGTCAGGCAAGCTGAAAGGCCAGCCGCGCGCGCACTTCGGCGTAACGAGCAACCGTTCGTCAGTTGGCCCACAGAAACCGAAAGAGTTCGGCGGTGGTACCGGCAAGGGCAACTACTGGGATCCGCATGGCGAACCTCAGTTCCTGACCAAAGGCGCGAATGACGAGCGCGATGCGATAGACTCGGTGATGCGCAAGGAGCTTTCTCTATGACACCCATGATGCACGAACGGGTGCGAAATATGTTCGGCGACGCCGGGCTAACGACCGGCTTCACGGTGCAACAGCTGATGTACGACGACCCGAGCGATCAGTCGAAGGCTGTTATCGTGTTCAGGCCAAACGGCGGGTCGAATATCCGCACCAATCTCGGATCCGAGTATCACGTCCTGGTCGACATTGTTGGCGCGAAAGATAAACGCAAAGACGCGCTTAACGCTGTCCAGCGCATCGTCGATTATGTCCAGGCCAACCCCATGGCTGACGAGTGCGTCGGCTACATCCAGAACATGGGCGCAATCCCAGCGCCGGTGCTCACAGAAGAAGGGCGAATAGTCTTCCGACTCCAGTTTGCCTGCACTTACGGCGAATAGCCATTCCAACCAAATGACCCGCTCCGGCGGGTTTTCTTTTATGTAAGAGAGGAGTTTCACATGGCTAATTGCCAGAACTCGAACGAGCGCCTGTTTGGCGGCGCGGTCGTGCTGGAAGTCGCCGATGGCTGCCCGGACGTCAAACCACTGGAGTCTGAGTGGATGTCGCTGGCCGCTGGCACGTCGAAGGGCTTCGACTTCAATCCGAACTCGGTCACCTCGGATGCTGATGACGGCGGCGGCTATGTCGAAACCATCATCACCAACAGTGACTTCACCCTTAGCTTTGAAGGTGAGGTGCGCAAGAAGGACAAACTGGATCAGTACGGTGTCGGCAAGTTCATCAAGTATTTTGCTGATGAGTTGAAGGCCAAGCGCCAGCCTGGCATCTGGGTGCGTATGGACTACGGCCCGGTCGAATTCATCGGCTACATGAACATCACGGCGCTGAGCTCTGATGGTGGCACTAACGATATCGTCACGTTCTCAACCGAGTTCAAAGTCGGCGACGCAAGCACCATCGAAGTGAACGAAATCACTGCGGTCGCGGTGACCGGTGTAACCGTAACCCCTGCAACCAGCACCGGCGCGTCAGGCGGTACCAGCACCTTCACGGTGAATATCGCCCCGGCCGGAGCAACCAATAAAGACTTCACGGTTGCATCAACCGATCCAACGAAAGCCACTGCGACCGCCTCCGGCACCACCGTAACGGTGAACCGCGTCGCCACTGGCAGCGCGCAGATCATCATCAACACCGAAGACGGCAACTTTGTTGCTGTGCACACCGTTACCGTCAGCTAACGGATATTCCAAAGGGCGGCGTGCTGCCCTTGATAATGACCGTTTACTGGATAGACCCATGACAGCATTACTCGAAATAGGTGAATTTTCCGTCAGTGATAGCCTGGCCGGCGGAAAGGACTATCTGCTCAGGCCATCTTTCGAGGCGATGACCCGTGTCGGAACGCCAGTTGAGATAGTCCATACATACGCAACAATCCACGGGAATGATGTCGCTCAGCTGATCCAGGTCTGTGCTGGAGCAATCGGCAGCATTCCTGCATGGCTTTCGCCATCCTTCAATCGTGCTGCTGAGAAGTTGTTATCAATGAGCATGCACGTACTGCAGGCATGCTGTGAAGATGATTTGACGCCAATGATAGGCGAATGGAAGGGGTGGCGCCGATACGTTGTCTACCGCCCCGGGCAGATGCCGAAGAATGACATCATTGTGCTTGCCCAGCATCTGATGCAGCACGGCGTGGTGGGTAAGGCCAAGGTTCGACAGTTACAGCGTAATGAGACTGGCGAAAAGACCAGCGAGTTTAAAGCCTTTGACTACATCAGCGCCGCGCGAAGTCATTTTGGAATGGACCGCGCTGAAGCATCGCAGTTAACGATGACCGAGTTCCAGATGCTGCTGGCGGCGAAATACCCTGACCAGAAAGGCTTCACTCGCGAAGAATACGACAACATCGCAGATGACTATCTGAAGAAACAAGCCGCGCGTCGGGCGAAGGCAGCTAAATAACCGGAGATTGACATGGCAGGTGAGAAAAACGCCGGTAGCATCGTTTATGAAATCAGCGCCGACGTCGAGCCGCTCCTGCAGGGTGGCAAACAGGCCATTGATGTTCTGGCTAAACTGGATAACGCCGCCCAGCAGTCCGGAAAAGGAATGGATAACCTCGACCAGAGTGCGTCCCAAACCGGATCTGCTTTTACTGAGCTGGCTGGATACGCCAATTCCATGGACAACCAGCTGCGCAAGCTGAACACCAATGTCAGCGGCATAGCCAAAGCCATGGAGGAAGCGCGAAGCGGCACAGGCGGGGCAAGCAACGAATTCAACCGCGCCCAGTCAATTATTGAAGCGCTGGGCAATCAGCTGGCGGTGCTCGATGAGGCTCAGGAGAACGGAGCCCGCAGCGCAGCGGTATTAGCGGCTCAACTAAGGGCTGGCTCAAAAGCAACGGAAGAAGAAAAGCAGAAGATCGGCGAGTTAACCGGCAATCTTTTTGATATGCAGCGCGCGACCACCACTTCTATTGGTGGAAATAAGGGCTGGAAGTCCAGCATGCAGCAGGCTGGCTATCAGGTTCAGGACTTCATTGTGCAGGTGCAAGGCGGGCAGTCAGCACTGGTCGCTTTCTCTCAGCAAGGTTCTCAGTTGGCTGGTGCATTTGGTCCGGGCGGCGCAGTCATTGGTGCGATTTTGGCTCTCAGCACGGTCGTTGCTGGCGCGCTGATAACGTCATTGAATGGCGGAAAGAACGCCATAGACGCGCTGAAAGATGCAGCCGAGGCAATGGATAAGGTCATCACCGTTTCACAGAACGGTGTGGCCGCGCTGTCGGATAAGTACGCCAACCTTGCACGTGTAAACGCTGAAGCCGCGACGATCCTTCGCAATCAGGCAATGATTGAGTACAACGCTGCCATTGCGAAGATCCCTAAATCTATCAGCGATGCGTCCAACTCTATCGTTGGCTTTACCGACAAGTTGAAAACTTCATTCATCGGCGGTATTGCGTCGATTGATGAGTTCAACAAAAACCTTTCTACCGTCGGCGTTACAGCTGACACCTACTCGGCAGCCATGGAGCAGGCAAGGAATGCCGGGGCGAAGTTCACAGTAAATGCTAACGCCATTCAGAACACAGTCACCACGCTTGCTGATAAATTCGGTATATCGGAGCAGCGCGCATTTGAGCTAAGCAAGCAGCTCTCTGATGTGGCGAACAACCCAACGCCTGAAGCACTGCAACGGCTGGTTCTTGAACTACAGAGCACTGAGAGCTCGACAAAGTCAGGCGCTGATGCAATCAGGACTTTCCTTGGGCCTCTCACCGAGCTTGTGCAAGTGGCTGGCGAAGCTCAGATCAATCTATCTGGGATGAAAAAAGAGGTCGATAACCTCACGTCCGGGCAGAAGAATCTCATCAAGCAGTCTGAACGCAGTCTTGCGCTATCAAAATTGCAGGGCGAAGCGAGAGCTAAGCTACAGGCTCAATATGCAGCAGAGGATGCAGGGTTTGCAAAGGACGACCCACATGCCAAGCAAATGGAATCAGATGCGGCCGCTACTTATCGCAACACCCAGGCGCAGAAGACACTCCAGTCCGAGCAGAAGAAAGGCGCGTCTCAGGCTGAATCAATTGCTCAGAAGCTGGCTAACCTCAAGCAGCAGTCGGAGCTTGCAGCCGACTCGACCAGCCTATTAAGCCGTGAGCAAGCCATCCTCAATGCGCAGCAATCGCTGGGGAAAGCAGCGACACAGGCACAAATCGATCTGGCTGGTCAGTATGCGGCGAAAAAATGGGATACGGCCAACGCAATTAAAGCGCAGGCTGCGGCTGAAAAGTTACTACCTGAAAACGCTGAAAATGCACGCTATAAGCAGGACGTTCAGGATCTGAATACCGCACTTACAGCGAAGAAAATCAGCCAGGAGCAATACAACCAGACCCAGGAGCGTCTTGAGGCAACCCATCAGGCAAATCTCGCAAAAATACGCGCCCAGCAGGCTGTCACACCTCAGCAAGAAGCTGTTGGTGCGGTCGACCCTGTTCAGCAGTTAGCTAACGAGAACGCCAGGAAGTTGGCGCTTATTCAGGCTTTCGAACAGCAGGGGCTTATCACCCACCAGAACGCTCTGGCGCTTCGTAACCAGGCCGACACGCTCTATGAGCAGCAGAGAATCGCGGCACAGTGGGAGATCTGGAGGAATCAGAACTTAGGCAACCAAATGCTTGCCGCGAGTTTTGAATCTTTGGCGGGAAACGCCTCTAATGCCTTGACCGGCATCATTACCGGCAGCATGACGGCTCAAGAGGCGATGCAATCACTTGCCAGCAACGCACTGAACAGCCTCATCAATGGTTTCGTTCAGATGGGGGTTGAGTGGGTTAAGTCGGCAATTATGGGACAGTCTGCGCAGATCGCCGCTACGGCAGCCACAACATCAGCCGCTGTAGCAGGAACCGCGACAACCACAGCAGCAAGCGTTTCATCAGCTGCTGTCACGACCGCCGCCTGGGCTCCGGCAGCAATTGTTGCATCCATCGGTTCTTTCGGTGGCGCAGCAGCTATCGGTATCGGTGCAGTGATCGCCGCAATGGCTTTGGCTGGAGGGATTGCCGGGAAGCGTAAGAATGGCGGACCGGTATCCGCTGGCTCAACGTACCAGGTAGGTGAGGGCGGCATGCCTGAAATCTACCGGGCATCGAATGGCAGTCAGTACATGATCCCCGGAGACAATGGCAAGGTCATAAGCAATAAGGATATGACCAGCGGAGGCGGGCAAATACAGGTTTCTATACAGTTTAATGACTATTCTTCCGGTTCTCACTCCTACGATGCTCAGGCTATGCAAAGTGGTAACAGTCTTACCGTTCAGGCGTTTATTATGGACATGGAACAGGGCGGGCAGATGAGTCAGTCGATCACCCGAAACTTACAGGCGCCTAGGAAAGCGAGAGAGTAATGGATATTGGACCAGGTCAAAAAGGAACAATGCAGATTCCTTTAGGTAAAGAAACTGTGTTTAGCCACAACAGGCCGGTTACCTATCAATTGGTTACCTCTGGTGGTTCTATTATTGAAGTAGAACTACCTGGAGGTGCCGAGATAAAAGTGACCAGTGCCGGTGACATCAAAACGATAAACGTAAGCATTTTTGATTCACCAATTGGACCAAACGAAATCGTTTAACAATAACCCGCTACGGCGGGTTTTTTAATGTCAGAGGGAAAACTATGGCGATTGCTTATCCAGATTGGTTGCCACTGGCGCAGAAAGGGAAAACACCCGCTACCGACACAGGATTCAGGACAGAGCAGCCAACGGTTGGCGCGCCAATTTTCCAGAAGCTCACTGATGACCTGAAAACCACCTTTTCTCTGACGTGGATTTTCACACGCGATCAGCACCGTGCCTTCATGCAGTGGATGAGAAGCCCTAACTATCTGGATAACGGAAACCAGTGGTTCACCATGCCGCTGGGAACTGGCACGGGTGATACAGGTGTTGAGGTGCAGGAGTTGCACTTCCTCTCCTGGCCTACCTGGTCACAATCCGGCTCGGTGTTTACATGGACCGGAGATGTTATCGCAAGGAATCTCGTTAACTCTGACGATGAGTTTGACGACATTATCATTGAGCTGCCGCCACCGTGGGCATCATGGCTGGATATCATCGTGACCGGCTACCCAGATGGTCGTGATCCGGAAAGTCTGCCGAGGGTGCCTTAATGCCTACTTTGAGAGAGTTTCAAAGCCAGCGCCCGAACCGAATACTGTACGAGACCATCACCTTCTACAATTCCGTGTTCGGTTACGTCAGGCTGGTGAATAACCAGATATTCTCCAAGACGCTCGGCGGTCAGATTTACACGCCTTGTCGCATGGAACTTACCGAAAGCCAGCAGAGCAACACACCAATCCTCGACAGCACCGTTAAATTCAGCCGCCTGGCACAGGACTTTAAGCAAAAGCTAAAGCTCTGGAAGGCGTATGCCCGTATTACGCCGATATCCGCAACCTACCAGCAATTCGATGCGGCAGACATGGATACGGCGTTGAAGTCGTGGACCCTGTACGTCAGTGATTGCTCAATGGACGATCAGGATGTCACCTGTAGTCTTACGAAAATAAATCCACTAAACCGCAACGTAGGTCGACTGTACACGGTCGATGAATACCCGGGGCTTCAGAATGCTTAAAGATGATTTCCTCAGTCAGGTAATCGGCAAGCCCTGGAAGAACAGGGCGTGCAGTTTTGAAACCATGGACTGTTGGGCTTTAGTGGTCCTTTACTACCGGCACGTTCTCGGTATCGAAATACACCAGACCAAAAATTACGAAAGCGGCAGCGACTTTCTGACCTGTTACGACGGTGATGTGGTGTTCTGGCAGCGTACAGAGACCTTCACTGAAGGGGATATTTTCGTCGCGTGGGTTGGGAGCAACCCGGTCCACGTTGGCCTCATTGTCGACGGGAAAGCGCTACACAGCCGTGGCGAAAATGGACACGTCAGGGCTGACGCCGTTCGCACCATTCAAAAACTATTCACAAAAGTGGAGTTCTACCGGTATGCCAATCATCGAAATTCAGCGTATCCCGGGACTACCGAAAGATCGTGCTGATGTTCCTGAAGGCACTTTATTCTCAGAATGGATTGAGCAGGAAAGCTTTCACAGCGACATCCGTATCAATGTGAATGGCGTAGAGCTAGGGCCTGACGATGAGCTTGGTTTTCGTCTTAACGATGGCGATCGGGTAATCATCTTTGACCAGCCAAAGGGCGGCGGGCTGATTGGTACCATCCTGAACCCGCTGGAGCACCTCAACCCAATCAAGTTTACGCAGAAAGTTCTTTCCGGCCTGATGCCAAAGCCCAATGCAAGCGCAGCCAGCGGAAACAGCAAAACATCACCAAATAACAGTCTCAAAGGCCAGACCAACATTGCGCGAAACGGTGAAGCAAAACCGGATAATTTTGGTCAAATCAGGGCATATCCCGACCTTACGCAGGAATCTCTTTTTGAGTATGTGAGCAACCTAAAATACATCACTGAGTTGATGAGTTTTGGGTTAGGCCGTTATGACATCACTTCTGTTCGCTTCTCAGAAACGAACCTTGGATCGATGGCCGGGGCAACGTATACCATTTACAACCCGGGTGCCATTATTCCTCAGGTATTCGAAGGGTATCAGTTTGACGATGTGGATGGACAGGAAGTACCAGGTCTGAACGAAAGCGGCGATTTCCCTGTCGAGACGGCGACGGCGACGACGGTTATCAGCGGGGTTTATGCCGGTGGTCAGATAGCAATGAAAATTGTTAAGCAGGCATCATTCGACTATTTTGCTGATCTGGCATTCCCGCACCCGGTAACGTTTACGATCAACGTGTCGTATCCTATTGCTGGCGGCGGTACAAAGACAGAGGATATAACACTGTCTGCAAACCTCATTGGCTTTGCAGAGACCAACAATGGAGCTGTAGTTAACCCAATTTTCTACTATACCTTCACGTTCGACCGGCTTAATGGTCCAAACATCCCGATCGAAAGCGCGACCATCAACACCACTAAATTCATCCTGAATGATAACGCAGCGCTGATTGTGGGCCCGTTCTTCTCTCCGCTTCCCTCAAGCCAGTTGTGGCTTCATACGCAGTCTGGGCTTGGTGGTGATAGTGAGACGAACTGGAAAGTCACGCTCTGGAAAGTAGACGACGATAACGTGCAGATCCCCGGCACGGAGCAGACATTTACCTACAGGCAAACGACGCCGCATGATCATACGTCAGAGACGTTCTATCGCACCGATAAAATCACACCTACCGGCGGATATGGCCGATACGCTATCTCGTTCCAGCGCACAGATAACAGCAGTGATGCCAGCAAATTGCAGGTAGAAGAAATCCATGCGGTCAACGTGCGAACCAACGTCGTTCATCCTGACGACACACTGGTGCTGGTGAAAGTCAGAGCGACGGAGAACGCCACTGGCTCACGTGACAGGAAATATAACGCTCTGATCACCCGGCATGTAATCAGCTACAACATGACCACCCAGCAGGTCGATTACACGATTCGACCATCGCGAAAGTTTGCCGACATTGCCATTCATAACTGGCTAATGGTCGGTGAACAGCCAGAGTCCAGTATAGACCTGTACGGTCTGTATCAGATTCAGGCAGAAATTGACTCCATTGACCCTCGCCTGGGTTACTTCGATTACACCTTTGATGATGAAGATGTTTCGCTTGGTTCGAGGATGGAAAGCATCTGTGATGCCGCGAGCGTTGCTGTATATGACGACAACGGCGTTCTCTCGTTCACGCGGGATAGTCGCAAAACATCAGCTGCTACAATTTTCAACCGGTCAAACACAAAGCCAGACGGATACTCAATTTCATACGACATGACGTTACCTGGGGGTTATGACGGCGTTGAGGTTCAGTACAGGAATCCTGATACCAACAAGCAGGACTTTGTCCGGTATAAGGTTTCCGGTAGCAGTATCGCAGAAGGACAGCCAACAAAGGCCAAAAAGTTCGAAATGCTATACATCCGGAACAGATTCCAGGCAAACGAGAGAGCGCTCAGGGAATGCAAGCGGCTCATCTATTCCAGGATGACAATGGCATTAACAGCTATGGCTGACGGAGAGTGGGTGAATATCGGTGACATGGTTCAGGTCCCGGACACCTATGACACCAATCAGCAGGCGGGATACATCGTCTCACGAAACGGTAACGACTTTGAGACCAGTGAACGAATCAACTTTGCTGGCTCGATGTTTGTGCAGGTAACAGACAGCACAGGAGCCACCACAGCCCGCTACCCAGCCCAACCAAGAGCAGATACACCGTTTGGCTTCTCGGCGGCAGTGCCATCCATACAGCTCAATCTCTACGATGGATTCGACGTTCAGTCTCCATCCCGATACGTAATTGCTACCTCTGAAGAGCTTGATGCCGGGCAATGGACGATTACTGCAAAACAACCGGATGGAAAAGGGGGGACAGGACTGACCCTTGCCGAGTATAGCGACGCAATCTACCAATAAGATCAATCCCAACCATCACACCCCGGCCATCGCGCCGGGTTTTTTTATGGAATAAATATGGCCACAATACCTACTCAAGACGCTGTCCCGAGCGAATCTCCACGCGATTTGAAATTCAATGCAGGTAAAATTGATGAGTTTGTTACATCGCTTGCACTGAAATATATCGACCGATTCGGCACTGAGCATTACACGATTGAGGGCCTTCGCTGGCTGGCTCAGCAAGCAATAGCTGAGTATGGGTGGATTCCATCTGGAACATTCCAGACTGGCGCGACGCTTACCCTGTCAAATCAAATCCTGAAAGACGAGACTGATGGTGAGTATTACCGCTGGGATGGTGCATTCCCTAAAGTTGTGCCTTCTGGCTCAACGCCTTCATCTTCTGGAGGAACAGGAGTAGGCGCATGGCTGTCCGTTGGCGATTCGACCCTGCGCACCTGGGTTAACAATAACATCTCTATTAATTTCAGTACCGTGACGAACATGATCGCCGGGACTGCCATTTCGGGCAATACGATTCCCTTAATCAACGGCATGGTAGCCACCACATTCGCTAACCAGTTCGGCATCAAGCAGGAATCGAAGTGGTTAATCTCTAGCACTCAGGATGCCAATACCTATTCGGTACTCCTGGCTAATGGCGGATATGCCAACTTAATTTGCCGTGCTGATATGAACTATGCAGAGTTTGGATTCGGTGGAACGGATGTGCAGAACGTTGCCGCTGTGGATGAAGGTAATAGGGTTGCGCGTGCGCAAGCAGTTGTGCGAAGTCTTTCTTTCCCTGCTGGAGCATACAGCATTGGAAGTTACACTCTTGATGTTGATAAGAGGGGATTCATCTGGGATGGAGCTGGCCTGGATGTTTCAGTGCTTAATTCCACGTCGTCAGGCATATCAATGCACCACATTGGTTATGACATTCGTGACAGAAGCAGAGATAGATTCCACCAGGATCAGATTGTGCGCGGGTTTACTATTGATGGTGGGGTGGGGACGCGCGGAGCAGCAGCAGCTGATCGCGTAGTCCTTGGAGCTAACTATGGGCATTGGGCATTCAAATCTGGTAACCACAGATCATCTTGCCTTGATTTCTGTTGCATTGTAGGTGAGTTCACTGGCAAGACGGCGGGTACTGTTAATGGTGCCACCAGGACACTGAATGGTGCCAGGATTCGTGGTAACTCCGTAAAAATGTTTGGAGGATTTTATTTGCAGGGAAGTGGTCAGAGCGGCTCTGCAGCAGTAAACATTAACGCACCAAAAACCACCCTCTCAGGAAATGTTGCTGCCGGGGCTAGTACAATTCCTGTCATAAATGCCTCTGAATTTCTTCAGTATGACATTATCGAAATACAGGGAAACTCCGGATTGGATGCAAAAAGAATTACAGGAATTTCAGGTAACATTTTAACATTAGATAGCCCATTAACTTATGCTCATGAAATTGGAAAGGCTGTTTATGTTGACACGTGGGGTAATTCCCTAACTGGCGGAACTATTGAATCAGGTGAAATTCAAATTGGTAATTGCAAAGGATTAAGTATTACCGGTATGTATGTAGAGAAAAGTAAGCTTTACGTGTATAACCAGCCTGAGTCTATGTCCGTAACTGGTAACTATTTTGGGCAAACAACGCACCAAATTGACAACCCTAGTAATTTTTCTTCATTCAATATTGAAGATAATTACACAGACACGCAGATGGAAGTTAATATTGCAGATAGAAATGGTTCAATCAATGGCATTATTGACCTGTATGAGTTCCCGAATATGAAGATTAATAATCTTACTCGTTCGCAAAACTCAATCATTGTGAATGGAGCTGCTGCATTTAAATCGCTCAATGTAGAAAAATATTATGACAGTTCAACAAATGGCGTCGCATTTACAAGTTTCAAATTCACAGGATTTAGTGCAGCATCAGCGGTTTCAACAAGCACTGAAATTTTAAGGTTTGCGCAGAACACTGCAACCATAGGTTATGATGGACATTCGTATGACATAACAGCTGTTATTAGGCGAGCCACTGGACTCAGCGGATTAATTAAACGTGCGGGGCAGACTTCAATCATCGGCTCAACGATTTCAGATACCTCTGCGGCTAACTCAAGAACGTTAAACAACTATGCATTTGCTGACCCAACAAATGGTATGGATCTTATCGTGGGTTCCAATACCGGAAGGATGGGGATTGTATTGAAAGGTGAGCCAGTTGGTGGTCAGGCCATAAAAGCTATGTTATCCGGTGAGGTTATAAGCGTTCTGCCGTTGTAATGATTAGCCTGCACAATCGTGCAGGCTTTTATTTACTTGACTTGAGAGAAAATTGTTTTCCCAACCAAAAGAGAACCAAAATATGAAAGGTGAGAACCATCTGATAGCACCGGCTCCCTATCATTCGTCATTGATTTGCATTGCCCGTCCTTGCATACGGTCACATTTGGGTCTATGAACGTTACATTTGGATACTTACTGGCGATAGACATCATTTTATTATTTATATCTGTAGGGATTGTGGTACTCATATTATCGCAAGAAGAAATAAACGTTCTGATGAACCAGTTATCCATGCTTGTTTTTGCCAGGCACTCATACACAGCATTTCCATTTGTAGTAAAATTGGCACCTACAATGTAATAACTCCTCGCACTACCACCTCTCTCAAAAATATAAGATAGCTCTCTATCAATTTCTTCATAATAGTTATCAGCAGATACAGGAGTGGAATCATCACTATTTGGAGAAAGGCGATCAGCATAGTCACCCCAAGCCTGGACAATAACTAAAGGCTTTGAAGGGTACTTGTCCAACACTTTTAACATATTATTATATCTACTTGTACACTCTGCGTCAGTTACGGCATCTTTTTTCGACAGGTAATGCTCTGATGCAAAACATCCGTCTTTCATAATAGAAATAAACTTATAGTCGGCATCCTTTAGGTATCTTAGATACTGTCTGGCATAGCTGTCACCGGAAATAATAAACTGCGCATCCGAACCTATGGTGTTTGTTAGCTGCACCTTACCAGATGAATCAAAACCAGAACCACCATAATATTTTTTGTGGTAATGGAAAGCACTGAGTTGAAATCTTGTGTCTACCCTGCTGTCAATTCCATTAATACTGACGAAATAACATGCATAAGCAGTTGCAGCATATACAGGTAAATAGCAGTACCAGTATTTAAGGTTCCTTTCAACAAGCCAGTAAGAAAGGAATCCAAATGCAAATGTGATAGCAAGGTAAGTTGCTATTGAAAAATCAAATCCGAGGTTCCTGTAAATTGCCAGAATAGGCCAGTGGACAAGGTACAGCGAGTAAGACCATGTTCCTACCTTTTGAAAAGGAAGAATATTTAATATGCTTTCTTTATTGTTAGCAGTCAGACAAAGATAAGCCCCAAAGATTGGCAGTAAGGCAAAATGCCCAGGCCATGGTGATTTCTCTGTGTATATAGTGAATGACAATCCAATTAAAAATAACCCAGCATACTCAACATACCTGCTTACATTCTTACTTGACTTTAATGGCAAGAGGAACGCTAGCCCACCTGCTATCATTTCCCATGCCCGAGAGTACAGCATAAAGTAAGCAGAGGACTGTTCCACTTTAGTGAAATAAACGCTAGCAATGAAAAATATGAAAAAGCACAGCACAGCAATGGTGCGGATTTTACTGATGCCAACAAATTTTGAAAGTATGAAAACTACGATAGGATAAAGTATGTAGAATTGCCACTCTACAGATAGAGACCATGTGTGGAGAAATATTTTAGAAGATGCTGCAGCATCGAAATAACCACTCTCACCATTATAAATATGATTTGATAGAAATAAAAGACTATATAGCCCATGCTTACCTGCCATTTGATAGGTAATTGGGTCTAGAACTAAGTAGCCAAAAGCAATGCTTATCAGTATAACAACAATTAGTGGCGGTATGATCCTTTTTGCACGGCGCTTAATGAACCCTATAATTGAGAAGGAACCACTTTGTAGACCATTAAAAATGATAGATGTCATCAAGAAACCGGATATGGCGAAAAAAACATCAACGCCGACAAAGCCTCCGGGTAACCAATTTTTATTGTAATGGAAAAATATCACAGCCATTACAGCTATAGCCCGAAGGCCGTTGATGTCCTTTCTAAATTCCATTGGATAGTTCTACTTAATTTCAGTTACCCAAGATCCTACCATCAGGGAGCGGGAAGGCAAAGAAATAGTGCGTTTCTGAGCAGGTGAAAACGCTTTCCAAATGATGAACATGAGCTCGCTAGATAGTCTGCATAGGTCAGTCTTTGCTTCAGCATTAGTTGTATTTCTTTGCTTGATTTTGTTCGTAACACAGGTCTAAGCCTCATTTTTTAAATAAAGCTGAAAATTTTCTGTAATCCATCTGCACCCATACAGCGATCATAAGTAACTCAACGATCAGCATGACGCTATCTCCACGGGAAAACCCTGAAACCAGAGCGATGGCACTTAGTAGTGCAGCAAATCGGACAACGAAGTCAATAGTCTTCTTAACCATAATTCTCAACCAGATAGTTCAATGCCAACAGCATAGCACTGGCAAGACACTTGATCACCAATTACAATTCACATTACTGTATATGCATACAGTAATCATTGGAGGTTATCATGGGATTCAACCCTCGGCGATCAGAACTTTGCAAGGATGGAGTTTACCGGGCTTTATGAAGAGCGAGCAGCAGGTGCAGCTGCTGCTGACGCATTAACTTTGCGCTAGTACCTTCTGTACTTGGCTATGACGGATATGCATTTGACATAACAGCAATCTGCCGAAGACCGTCAGGGACGGTTCCAGGAATACTGAAGAAAGTTGGAAGAGCTTCAAGCGATGGGGTGAATAACGCTCAGGACACTGTGTCACTGGTTAATAGCTACCCCCAATACAATGCAACGACTGGTGTAGAAATATCATTTGGCGCAACTGCATCAAGGGCGTCCTTGGTTTGTCGCGGAGAGGGGGTCGGCGGGCAGACCACTAAGTTTTCAATCTCCGGCGTGATAACAAACTTTCTATAATTAAAAGGCGGGGCTAGCAGCCCCGCATTCAAATTTTTTCTTTTATTATCTTGTAAACCGCAATAGTTCCTGCGTCATTGAAATGTGTGTGATCATTATATAATGAAGAAGCTATCAATCCTTTTTTTATGGCGTTTTTGTCGTTTTTATTAGGCTTTATGTTAGCCAGTTTAATACCTCTGGAGTTCATTTCTTTCCACATATCTATAAAATTTTCTTTGTATTTGTTGGAAAGCTCAACATTTAAACTCCTTATGGAATTGAGACTGCTTGGATCATCTTGTTGAGATGGTGTTACACCAATAACTATAAATTTGCTGCCTTTTGGCACTGACCTTGTCATTAATTCTAAATCTCTTGAAATGAACTTAGTAAAATTCATATCATTGTTTCTTCCTACCCAGAATATATATGTTGATTTACCTCTTGTAATCCATTCGTTTGTTTTATAATAACAGTTGTTTGTGCATTTTAATTTTTTTTCTGAAAATACCATCCATGAGTTGTCAGAAAGCCTTTTCAATACAACAGGTATTCCATTGATCTTGCCATAGTAGCTTCTAGGTGTATATTTTCTAAAGTCACCCACTGGCTTGAAATCCAAAACTATATATTCACCGCGCTTCAGTTCTTTTAAGGTAAGTACAGGATTAAGCGCCCCTTCCCTCAGGGCTATGTCGCTTGATGCCTGTCCTGGAAACCCTTTTTTTACAACATTGAAGCCGTCCTGCTTGAGTAGATCAGGATACCCTAATTTAGATTGAGAGCCAGAACCATCTGTTAGCGAGTCACCCCAGGCTACAATTTTAGGCTGGTTAAACTTCGAATAGCCGTAGGATGCTGCGGCGACAGCAACAGCAATCAAGGCTACAAATCTTGCTTTCATTATCTTGACCATTTCAATAAAAAATCATTGCAATGAATGTTATCACCTAGCTACGGCTTACGCACCGGCTGATCTAAAGTGGTGATCACGTACATCATCAACGATGCGCGGTCTGGTGAGTTCGACGACTGCCCGGTGATGTGATCAGGGTAAAATGAGAGCACGCTTCGCATAAAGTGTACATGGAAGCGTGCTTATTACCCAATTACAGCGTTAATAACAAGCCTAACTAACTGTATTTGAATTGTTAAGTTGTTTGTTCTTTATTTCTCGTCCTGAGGCATGTGTTTGTAAATGTACACACCGCTGAGCAGGGTGAAAATCAGCGTCAGTGCCGTCAGACCAAACACCTTGAAGTTGACCCAGATATTTTGCGGCATCCAGAACGCAATATAGATATTCGCCAGTCCGCAAAGAATAAAGAATACGGCCCAGGCAATGTTCAGTCGCGACCATACTGCCTGCGGCAGGGTAATTTCTTTGCCCAGCATGCGCTGAATCAACGGTTTGTTCATGACCCACTGGCTGAAGAGCAGGGCACCGGCAAACAGGCCATAAATCACCGTCACCTTCCATTTGATAAATTCATCGTTATGGAAGAACACCGTCAAGCCACCAAACACGGCAACTAAGACAAACGTGATCAACGCCATTTTTTCGACTTTGCGATAGCGAATCCAGGTGTAGATCAGCACGACGGCGGTGGCGACGATTAAGGCGGTTGTCGCGGCGTAAATGTCGTACAGCTTATAGAATGCGAAAAACACGACAAGCGGTAAAAAATCAAGAAACTGCTTCATTCTTAGATTCCATTTTCTGCGTGGGGCAGAGCGCACGCTCGCACTCTGCCATCAGGATATTATTGGCGAATCAACGTATACAGGCGGAACAAGTAAACCAGTAATACGGCGGAGATCAAGTTACTGATGGTATTCGCGACCACCGCGCCAATGTTTGGCGTCAGCACAGCAAAATTCGGCGCAAACAGCAGCAATAACGTTTTTGCAAGCAGCCAGCCGATCACTGCAGGCGCAACCAGACGCATATTAGACCACGCCAGTTTTATGCTGCTGCGCATGGCGGTAAAAATCCCCATTTTATCCTGCACCAGCATCACAGGCGCAAAGGAGAGGATAATCGCCAACAGCACACCCGGCACCACAACCAGCATGATCCCTATTTGTACCAGTAAGGTGGTCAAAAAGATCAGGATGAACAGTTTAGGTAACACCGGCGCGCTGGCGCCGATAGCGCGCAGCGCGCTGACGCGTTGCCCCGCGGAAACCAACTGAACCATCAGCAATACTCCGCCCGCCATAATTGCGTTACCGATCAACCCGGAAAAGGTTGATGCCGCAGAGGCGCGCAGCAAAATCTGCTGCTGTTCAGGCGTCATGTTCTGCACCAGATCAAATAACCCTACGCTGCCAGCGAGATGGTCGCCCTGGCTGAGGCTGGCAATTTGCTCATCACTCGGTGAAAACGCATGGCCAAGCACGACGGTGATCAACGCGCAAAGCAAAGCGATCAGTAAAAAAGTAATGAACTGATTGCGGAAAAAATTCCCGGTGTCACGGTAGACGGACTTCGCCGTGATAGACATGCACTCTCCTTGAGTATTGCAGGTGTTAATAAGCGGGCAATTGTACCCTGGATAACTCTGTCGTGGCAGCACCATGACTTGTATGGAAAAGCATATCTTTGTAAAGCAAAGCGTATTGAGCAAATTTGACCTGATTGGCGCAATCAGGTTTCTCCATTTTTGTTAAAAATTAATCCAGATCAATAAATGTTAAATTGCTGAACCGAATGTGATCTGTGTTTGATCACTTCCTACTCATTTATAGTTATATTCTCCGCGCCAATAAAACCACAACGATGGAGCGGATATGAAAAAATTAGCAGTGGCAGCCCTGATCTTAAGCAGTCTCTCTGGTGGCGCTTATGCGCATGAAGCAGGCGAGTTCTTTATTCGCGCGGGTTCGGCAACGGTTCGCCCGACGGAAGGATCAGATAACGTATTAGGAAGTCTCGGGGGCTTTAACGTCAGCAATAACACGCAGTTAGGTTTAACGTTTACCTATATGGCAACGGAAAATATCGGTGTTGAGTTGCTGGCGGCGACGCCTTTCCGCCACAAGGTAGGAACCGGGCCGACGGGTAATATTGCAACCGTCCATCAGCTCCCACCAACGCTCATGGCGCAATGGTATTTTGGTGATGCCACTAGCAAGGCGCGCCCGTACATTGGTGCAGGCGTCAACTACACCACGTTCTTTGACGAGAAATTTAACGATAACGGTAAAGAAAATGGTCTGTCCAATCTCAGTCTGAAAGATTCCTGGGGTGCTGCGGGGCAGGTGGGGCTGGACTATTTAGTCAATCGTGACTGGCTGCTGAACATGTCGGTCTGGTACATGGATATCGACACCGATGTGCGCTTTAAAGCGGGCGGCGAACAGCAAAGTGTCCATACACGACTGGACCCGTGGGTGTTTATGTTCTCGGCGGGATACCGTTTTTAAAGCTCTTCTGCAAAACTGGTCGGTATACGGCCAGTTTTTTGCCACTCTGGTCCACAGGTGTCGTTGTGCATATTTGTCATTGACAGATTAGAATGACCCCGCAGTCATTGTGCGTTAATTCCCTGCTCGCGGAAAAGATGCTTGGACAAAGAACGTTGCTCATGGAAGCTCGGCGCAGTTCGTTTGCCTTCCAGTCATAATCAACCTCATCCCTTGCTTTGCTGAATGCTGCCGTCAAAGAGCTTGGCTTGACCATGCCGTTATCACGAATTCACTGTCATGCATCACGCACCAGGCTCAATTTGCCTTGTGGTCACTATGATGATCAATTGCACGATCGGCGCATCGAGGCGCTGGGTTCTGGATAATATTCGCCATAGGCAAAGCAACCCGTCCCAGCACGGGCTTCTTGTTTTGAAAGTAAATTTAATGAGATTGCCGTGAAAAGTGTGATCTGTATCAAAATGTGAATCGTCCAACTTAATGAATATTAAGGAACTGTAAATATTCATTTAAGTGGTGGAATTATGGCGATAAAAGACTTTTTTGTGCAGACCGAACCTCGCAGACGGCGTTACGGTGTTGCATTGTTTATAGGGCTTATTTCAGGGGTGGTTTCGGCATTTGTGAAATGGGGCGCTGAAGTTCCCCTTCCACCGCGTAGTCCTGTTGATATGTTTACCAGTGCGTGTGGACCTGAATCATTAATTCGGGCTGCCGGGCAAATCGACTGCTCCAGAAACTTCCTAAATCCTCCCTACATTTTTCTACGCGACTGGCTTGGATTGGCTGACCCTAACGCTGCTGTCTATACCTTTGCCGGGCATGCTTTTAACTGGGTTGGTGTAACGCACATTATATTCTCTATCGTGTTCGCCGTTGGGTACTGTGTCGTTGCAGAAGTGTTCCCTAAAATTAAGTTATGGCAGGGGCTGCTGGCCGGTGCGCTGGCCCAGTTATTTGTCCATATGATTTCATTCCCACTTATGGGCTTGACCCCACCGCTTTTCGACCTTCCGTGGTATGAAAACGTTTCTGAGATAGTCGGCCACTTAATATGGTTCTGGTCTATCGAGATCATTCGTCGTGACCTCCGAAACAGAATTACGCACGAACCTGACGCTGAAGTTTCTCTGAATTCGTCGTTCAGATAAACAAAGCAACAAACATTAAGAGCCCGCCAGAAGCGCGGGTTTATGTAAGGGCTGCCTACGGGCGGCCTTTTTATTTCCTGTACTTCAAGCAGAACGGCAAAGTCCAGGGCGTGGACAGCACACCAACAGCCAGTGGGCGCGAGGGTTTGAGGGCTTCCAGTCTGATACGCGGGGGATTATTGACCGCGTTTGGAGCTCACTGTGAAGTTTATCGGGCGTTCTGATGCGGCCTGCACATCGTTACAAGCCAGATTAGCCAAATTCGTCGGTTTACCCGAAAGCCGGCTCACACCACCGACAGTACAGCGGCTTTGCATCGCTTGAGATTTTTCGATTGCGGATGAGCGTCGTTTGATTTAGAGTTTTCTAAATTTAGACAATTCTAAAGTTAGAAAATGAAAAATACTCAGTTGCACCAATTGCAGGAAAGCGCCTCGCTGGCAACAACACTGCTTAAGTCGATGAGTAACAGCAAGCGACTATTAATCCTTTGCATTCTCATTGACAGGCCTGGCACCTCGTCAGGGGAGTTGGGGCAATTGACTGGCTTAACGCCCTCTGCAACCTCACAGCATCTGGCAAAGATGAAAGATGATGGTTTGATTGAGTCGGAGCGGGTGGCGCAACGCGTGAACTATTTCATCAAAGACCTGGCAGTTAAAAAAGTCATCTCTACCTTAAAAGACATTTTCTGTCCGGAGGACCTCAAATGATGCCTGAATCTGTATCACCGCTGGAAGCAAAAAAGCTTATTGAACAAGGGGCCTTACTCATTGATATTCGAGACCGTGCTGAATACCTGCGTGAGCACATACCGAACGCGCGCTCGGTGCCTCTTTCCGACATTGCGGAAGGTAAAAGAGTGGATGGCACAGAGCGACAGCCCGTTATTTTTCATTGTCAGTCAGGGATGCGCACGGCCCAGAACGCCACAACGCTCATCAACGCAGTAAATCCCGCGCCGGTTTTACTGATGACGGGTGGGATCAACGCGTGGAAGAGTGCCCAACTCCCCACGACTGAAGACAAAAGGCAGCCGTTGCCGATAATGAGACAAGTTCAGATAGTCGCGGGTACTCTCATTCTTACGGGCGTTGTATTGGGATACACCGTGAATAGCGGGCTGTTTTTACTGTCAGGCTTTGTCGGCGCGGGTTTACTGTTTGCCGGGGTGAGTGGCTGGTGTGGCATGGCAAGTTTACTGTTAAAAATGCCCTGGAACAGACCGGCGAAATAGCCATTGCCCACATTCCTTTTGATCAAGCTTGTTCAGTGTCTGTGATGGCCGTTTCAGGCACAGGGCTGTCATTAACAAGAACGATGCGCCGCATGTGGCTTCTCATCACTCTTCGTAATCAGCGGGGAGAGCGGTTAGATTAACCATACTGCGTGATTAAGCTCTCATGGGCTTTCGCTGAGTTTCTGTGTCTATGGCCTGGTTTTTTAAAGGAGAGCGAAAATGTCTGCGGATAATACTGTGAGTCTGCGATCTGCGGCGCAACATCGGCATATTGTCGAAAACCTTTTTCATTATTACGTTTACGATCTTGCTGAATATGGCAAATGGTCGTGCGGGAGTGACGGGCAATATAGCTATAACGCGTCGCTGTTGGACCCACACTGGGAGCGTAAAGACCACTGGCCGTTTCTGATTTATCACGCTGAGGAACTTGCGGGTTTCTGTTTGTTACGACGCTATCCGCATAATCTTGAACGTTATGATATTGACCAGTTTTTCATCTTGCGCAAATTCAAAGGGATGGGCGTGGGCAAAGAAGCTTTTCGCCTTGCAGTGCAACATCGCCCCGGACTTTGGCAAACCCGGGTGATGTTCGAAAACACCGCTGCACTGCAATTCTGGCGATCTGCTATTGGCTCAGTGAGTAAGGGTCATTTCGATGAACACATTTTACTGGATGATGATTTAGAGATGCATTTCATTCTGTATGAGGTTCACTAACAGAGAAAACGGGTCTCACGGCGGCCTGTTTTCTCTGCAGTTTGCCGCTCTGTTACTGCGTCAGTTCCGGCATATTCTCAAGCGCAAACGCCAGCACTTTCTCACCATCCAGCGACGCAAACGGATAGCTTTCGATCACCGTCATGGGCAGTCCTTCAGCAATTTCTTTCCTTAACTCCTCCAGTTTGTACTGAATATGGGGCGCGACTAAATAGGCGTCAAACGCCGGGGCGACGCTTGCAAAATTATCCAGACCGACGGCGCTGACCAGAATCTTAATGCCTTGTTCATCGGCAGAATGCTGCATTTTTTTAGCCAGAGACTGAGCGGTATTGCCGAACAGACAACAGATCAGTAATTTTTTCATTAGAATATCCTCATGGAAACTCAGGATACAGTATTCCCGCTCATCAAAAGAAAATGAGAGCTAACGCAATGTGCTGGTTGTTTTTTAGCCGTAACGGTGAGGGAAAACAACGCCCCGAGAGAGGGCGTTGTGTTGAGCGCTATTTCTGAATCAAATAACGAATAGTCGGGCCGTCCTGCTGAATGTCGAGGACGGTATATCCGTGGTTTTTCGCATCCAGCGGAATATTATTGATGGATTGGGGGCAATCGCTGACCACTTCCAGAATTTCCCCTTTCTTGAGCTGCGGCAACGCTTCGAGCGTGGCGACGGCAGGGTAAGGGCAGGGTTCACCCACCATGTCGAGGCGATAGTCGGGAACGATCTCTTTCATGCAGCATTCTCCTGTCTTTCAGATTGACGCGCTGCGCGGCGGAAAAAGCGTTTCTCCTGTGCGATAACCAGTAAGAACGCGATCAGGAGCAGGGCGTATGTCACCAGCAATCCGCCCAGGGGACCAAAGGTACTCAGCAGATTTACTTTATCCCAGCTCGTGGCTAATGCGGGGGAAAGATCGTCCCAGTAGTACGCCAGAATCGTTGACCCGATGACGTTGCCGAGTCCCACCCACCAGTAATGCACCTGACCTTCAACTGCACGGTACATCCAGCCGGTTTCACAACCACCCGCCAGCACAATGCCAAAGCCAAACAGCAGGCCGCCGATGACCGCATTTGGGCCAGCCCACATGATTTTGGGCTCAACGCCGAGCTGTACATAGCTAAAAATACCGATCGCACTTACGGCCATCCCGGCAATAATGGCTTTCGCCATCATCGTGCGGCCCGTGATCCACATATCCCGAAACGCGGAAGTAAAACAAATTTGCGCACGTTCGATCAATAACCCAAAGCCCACGCCGAACAGCATGGCCAGCCCGAGTTTTGGTTGATTCATCGCCGTGCACAGCGCCCAGGCAACCATGGCGAAAAACACCAGCATACCCAGACGGAAGCGGCGTCGCGCCTGATCGGGTTTTTGCGTCAGCGGTGAGGCTGCGCTGACTTTGGTCATTTTGACCGGAATGCGGAATATCGGCAGAAGCGTGAAGCGTGCGCCAAAGTACGAGCCGATGGCGGTCGCAACAGCAAAGAACCAGGCGTGAAGCGAAAACTGGGGAATGCCCGTGAAGAAGGCGGCCAGGTTACAGCCCATCGCCAGACGTGCGCCGAAGCCTGCGATAATCCCGCCCACAATCGCCTGTGCGATACGGATGCGGCTCTTGGGCATCCGCAGTTTGACGTTATTGGCCCACAGCGCGGCAGCAAAACAGCCGCCGAACATACCGATAATCATCATGCCGTCGATGCGTGTGAGCGGCGTGCCGTCCAGATGGATCAGCTTAAAGTAACCCCACTCTTCGGCGTGGATCCCGCCAAGCTGTAAAAGCTGTCCACCCCAGCGGGTAAACTCGCCCGTGACCGCCCAAAAGGTGCCGGTGATACCAAAATAGTAGGTAGAGAGGATCCCCGCAGCGATAACTGCAGGTACAGGGGACCAGAACTTAATCAGGTATGCCTGTTTGAAGTGTTGCCATGACATGTGTAAACCTCTGAACTCAGAAGGGGTTTGCGCGGCTGAGTGCCGGAAAGAAAACGGAATAATACGCTGCGGGGAATATTTGAAAAGCGAGGGCGTTCGAAAAGCTCGAACAGATCAATTCTGGTCTACCCCTTTTGTCCGCGTGCGCGGTACGAAAGCGGTAGTCAAGTTCGCCGCCCGGATGACGCCGGGCGGCGAGGGACTTATGCGTGGCGTGTCGCGGCTTTCATTACGGTGACAAAGTCGCGAAGCTCCGTCAGCATCTGCTCGGGCTTATCGACGTTTTTCTCGATAATTTTCACAATGGCTGAACCCGAAATTGCACCCGCAGCATTAGCATCAATGGCGGCTGTCACTTGCTCCGGTGAAGAAATACCGAAACCCTGCAACGGCGGCGCGGCATGGTATTCAGCCAGTTTTTCGACCAGGTGATGCAGCGGAACGGCCGCTTTATTTTCAGCGCCGGTCACGCCCGCGCGGGAAAGCAAATAGGTATAGCCGCGACCGTGAGAGGCAATCTGGCGCAGCAGTTCGTCATCGGCATTCGGTGGGCAGATGAAAATCGGCGCGATGTTGTGACGCATCGCCGCCTGTCGAAACGGCGCAGACTCTTCAATCGGTACGTCAGCGATCAGCACGGAATCCACACCGACGCGCGCGCACTCGGCGTAAAACTCATCGATCCCGCGGTTGAACACCAGGTTGGCGTACATCAGCAGGCCAATAGGAATGGTTGGGTATTTCTGACGAATAGTCGCCAGCATTTCAAAACACTGCGTTGGCGTCACACCGGATGCAAACGCACGCAGAGTTGCGCTTTGAATGGTTGGGCCATCTGCCAGCGGATCGGAGAAGGGGATCCCCAGCTCAAGCGCATCGGCACCGGCGGCAATCAGGGTGTCGATAATTTTCAGCGACTGCTCAGGCCCTGGATCGCCAAGCGTGACGAAGGGAACAAAGGCGCCTTCCTTGCGGGCTTTCAGTTCAGCGAATGCGTTATCGTAGCGTTCCATCAGATTTCCCCTCGTGCTTTCAAAATATCGTGAACGGTGAAGATGTCTTTGTCACCGCGACCGGAAAGGTTAACCACCAGTAACTGCTCTTTTTCCGGGTCCTCTTTAATCATTTTCAGTGCGTAAGCAAGGGCATGAGAAGACTCGAGTGCCGGGATAATCCCTTCGTTGCGGCACAGGGTTTTGAAGGCTTCCAGCGCCTCGTCATCGGTAATCGACACATAATCTGCACGACCGATGCTGTTCAGATGCGCATGCTGTGGCCCGACGGACGGGAAGTCGAGGCCTGCCGAGATGGAATACGATTCTTCGATCTGCCCTTCGTCGGTCTGCATCATCGGCGATTTCATACCGAAATAAATCCCCACGCGACCGTGCTTCAGCGGTGCGCCGTGCTCGCCGCTTTCAATGCCGTGACCGGCAGGCTCAACGCCAATCAAACCGACGCTGGTGTCATCAATAAAGTCAGCGAACATGCCGATGGCATTCGAACCGCCACCCACACACGCGATCACCGCATCCGGCAGACGGCCCTCTTTTTCGAGGATCTGCGCTTTGGTTTCTTCGCCGATCATGCGCTGGAATTCACGCACAATGGTCGGGAAGGGGTGTGGGCCTGCCGCCGTACCCAGCATGTAGTGCGCGGTATCATAGCTGCCAGACCAGTCGCGCAGTGCTTCGTTACAGGCGTCTTTCAACGTCGCGGAGCCGCTGTGCACAGGAATCACTTCTGCACCCATCAAACGCATACGGAACACATTCGGTGACTGACGCTCAACGTCTTTGGCCCCCATATAGATGCGGCATTTCAGACCGAGCAGGGCGCTGGCCAGCGCCGACGCTACGCCGTGCTGCCCGGCACCCGTTTCGGCGATAATTTCAGTTTTGCCCATGCGTTTGGCGAGCAATGCCTGGCCGAGTACCTGGTTGGTTTTGTGCGCGCCGCCGTGCAGCAAATCTTCACGCTTGAGGTACAGCGTGGTTTTGGTGCCTTCGGTCAGGTTACGACATTTGGTCAGCGCTGTAGGGCGACCCGCATAGTTTTTCAGCAGGTCGGTAAATTCGGCCTGGAAAGCTGGATCTTTCTGGGCGCTAACAAACGCTTCTTCGAGCTGGCGCAGGGCAGGCATCAGAATTTGCGGAACGTACATACCACCGAACTCGCCGAAATACGGATTTAATAGTGTTGTCATTTTCTCTTCCTTAATATGCACGCAGCGTCTTGAATACCGAGGCCAGTTTGCTGGCATCTTTGATTCCCGGTTGGGACTCTACGCCTGAATTGAAATCGAGACCTGCGCAGCCCGCTTTCGCGGCCTCTACGCAATTGTCGGGGCTTAAGCCGCCCGCAAGCAGGACGTTATCCAGCTTCTCACCGTTCAGCAGCGACCAGTCGAAACGCTGGCCCGTGCCGCCCTGGCCATTATCGAGCACGTACTTATCAACGTGATTCAAATCGCGAGGCGGCAAAGTGTTGCTTACGCTCTGCGCTTTCCAGATCTGGATCTGCGCAGGCAATGCCTGGCGCAGCGCGTCGATATAGTGCTGGTCTTCGCTGCCGTGCAGTTGAACGGCAGCGAGGGAGAGATTTTCGGCTTTTGCTACGACGTCCTCAACGGGCGCATCGCGGAACACGCCCACGTAGCTGAGCGGCGCGGCGGCCATCACGTCTCGCGCCTGGCTTTCTGAAACAGTGCGCGGCGAGCCGTCAACGAAAATCAAACCGCCATAGATTGCGCCCGCTTCGAGCGCTGCCGCAGCATCCTGACCGCGAGTCAGACCACAGACTTTGTTTTCGCCCAGCAGCACGCGACGCACGGCGACGTTTAAATCATCGCAGGACATCATGGCTGAACCTATCAGGAAGCCATTTGCGAAATGACTCAACTCGCGCACCTGAGCGTAAGTATTGATGCCCGATTCGCTAATGACCGTGACACCCGCACCCAGACGCGGAGCAAGCTGGCGCGTACGGTTCAGATCAATGGACAGATCGCGCAGGTCGCGGTTGTTGATGCCAACGACGTTGGCCTCGAGCGCAATCGCACGCTCCAGTTCCTCTTCGTTACTCACTTCGGTCAGCACGCCCATATTCAGACTGTGCGCCACGGCTGCGAGCTGGCGATACTGTTCGTCATCCAGAACGGACAACATCAGCAGGCAGGCGTCGGCCTGATAAAAACGTGCCAGCCAGATTTGGTACGCGTCGATAATAAAGTCTTTGCACAAAATCGGCTGCGGCGCGATTTGGCTGACAATCGGCAGAAAATCAAAACTGCCCTGGAAATATTTTTCATCCGTCAGCACTGAAATGGCCGATGCGTGATGTTTGTAGACCTCAGCGATACGCGCAGGGTCAAAATCGTCGCGGATCACGCCTTTAGACGGCGAGGCTTTTTTGCACTCCAGAATAAAAGCGGTGCGCGCGCCCTTCAGGGCGTCATAAAAACGGCGGCTGCTTGGCACAACATCATTCTGAAAGCTGGCCAGCGGCTGCTGTTCTTTGCGGGCTTCAACCCAGATGGCCTTATCGGCAACGATTTTCGCTAAAACGGTCTGCATTATTTACCCTCTTGCCGCAAGTGCGGTAACGCGGTCGTAAGCTGCGCCAGAACGCAATACGGCCATCACTTTCTGCGCGTTAACCTGGAGATCTTCTTCACCGTGTAAGCGCATCAACATCGCGACATTCGCGGCGACAGCGGCCTCGTGGGCGGCCTCACCTTTACCTTGTAGCAAGCGTGTCAGAATGTCACGGTTTTCTTCCGGTGTGCCGCCAGCGAGCTGTTCCTGGCGGTACGGCGTCAAACCAAAGTCTGACGCTTTTAACTGGTAGCTTTGGATTTCACCGTCGCGCAGTTCGGCAACCAGCGTTGAAGCATGAAGCGACACTTCATCCATTCCGCCGCTGTGAACCACGGCGGCACGTTGATAACCCAGAACACGCAGGGTTTCAGCAATCGGTAAAACCAGTTCAGGACTGTAAACGCCAATCAGCGCCAGCGGCGGATGCGCCGGGTTGATCAATGGCCCAAGCACGTTAAACAGCGTGCGGGTTTTCAACTGCTGGCGAACTGGCATCGCGTGGCGGAAACCGGTGTGATATTTCGGTGCAAACAGGAAGCAGACGCCCAAATCGTCCAGCGCTTCACGCGAACGTTCAGCGTTCATCTCCAGGTTGATGCCAAAAGCGGCCAACAGATCAGACGAACCCGAGCGGCTGGAGACGCTGCGGTTACCGTGTTTCGCAACTTTCATGCCGCAGGCCGCTGCCACAAACGCGCTGGCCGTGGAGATGTTGATACTGTTGCTGCCGTCACCGCCGGTCCCGACAATATCAGCAAACTGATAATCCGGGCGCGGGAAGGGGGCGGCATTTTCCAGCAGAGCGGTAGCGGCACCGGCAATCTCCTGCGGTTGCTCACCGCGCACTTTCATGCTCACCAGTGCGGCTGCCAGCTGTTCTGGCTTCAGCTCACCGCGCACGACGGCGGAGAAAAGCTGGTGGCTCTCCTGCTGGGTGAGCGTTTGCGCCTGATACAGTTTTTCAAGAATCGGCTGCAGCGTATTGGTTTGCTCCAGTTTCTGTAGCGCCCAGTTCAGGGTTTGTTCCAGCAGGCGTGCGCCGTTGGAGGTTAAAATGGATTCCGGATGGAATTGCAGACCACATACGCGATCCGCATCGTGACGCACGGCCATCACCATGCCTTCGAAAGAGGCGTTGATCGTCAGACCCGCCGGAATGTTGCTGCCCACCAGCGAGTGATAACGCGCCACCGGGAGCGGGTTTGGCAGCCCGGCAAACATCGCCTGACCGTCGTGTTCAATGCTGGAGGCTTTACCGTGCAGGATTTCACCCGCCTGACCGACATAGCCGCCATAGGCTTCAACAATCGCCTGATGGCCCAGGCAAATCCCGATAATCGGCAGTTTGCCGCGCATACGGGTCAACAGCTCAGGCATACAGCCTGCTTCGCTTGGCGCTCCGGGGCCTGGAGAAAGCATCAGCACCGGGTTTTGCATGGTTTCCAGACGTTCAATCAGCGTTTGCGCCGGGACATGATTGCGGTAAATCACCACGTTGTGGCCGTTTGCACGCAGCTGGTCTGCCAGGTTGTAAGTAAAGGAGTCGATATTATCGAGCAGCAGAATGTCAGCCATCAGAAAATCTCCTGTGCGTGATGTGCGGTGGCGATAGCGCGCAAGACCGCGCGTGCTTTACTGCGAGTTTCGTCAGCTTCAGACTGCGGAACAGAATCAAGAACGATGCCAGCGCCCGCCTGGACGGTGGCAATGCCGTCTTCGACATAGGCCGAGCGGATCACGATGCAGGTATCCAGATCGCCATGGGCGGTGAAGTAACCGACCGCGCCGCCGTAACTGCCGCGACGACGGCCTTCGGCACCCGCGATGAGCTGCATTGCACGCACTTTTGGCGCGCCGCTCAGGGTGCCCATATTCATGCAGGCGCGGTAGGCGTGCAGCGCATCGAGATCGTGGCGCAGCTCGCCCACCACGCGGGAAACGAGATGCATCACGAAGGAGTAGCGGTCAACTTTGGTTAAATCCGCGACGTAACGGGTGCCCGGTGTACAGATGCGCGCCAGATCGTTACGCGCCAGGTCAACCAGCATCAGGTGCTCAGAAAGCTCTTTGTGATCGGTACGCATTTCTAACTCGATGCGGCTGTCGAGATCGCGGTCCAGTGAACCATCCGCGCGGCGACCGCGTGGACGCGTCCCGGCGATCGGGTAAATCTCAATCTGGCGACTGGTCGCATCGAATTTCAGCGAGCTTTCCGGTGATGCGCCAAACAGTGTGAAATCGTTGTCCTGCATAAAGAACATATACGGACTCGGATTGCTTTTCTTCAGCACGTCGTACGCGGCCAGTGGCGAAGGGCAAGGGAGCGAGAAGCGACGTGACGGCACCACCTGGAAAATCTCGCCTGCACGAATTTCTTTTTGCATCTGGCGGACAACCGCGCCGTACTGATCGTCCGTCTGGCTGACTTCACACTGCATGTGCTCGATACTTTGCACCGGTAACGCAGTGGGTTCTTCCGTCATCTGCTGTTGCAGCTGTTCGATACGTTGCTCAAGGCGCTGTTTTTCGGCAGCGGAAGGCGTGAAAAGACTGGCCTGAATGCGGGTGTATTTCTTCTGATGGTCAATCACCATCAGGGTTTCTGCCAAGTAGAAGCAGTAATCCGGGCAGCGGTTGCCTTGCTCGGTTTCGGGTAAATCTTCAAATCCGGCAACCAGGTCATAGGCAAACAGCCCGCCAAAGAACATCGCTTCGCGCTCGTTCTCAGGAACCTCAACCAGATTTTGCAGCAAGCGGAACGCATCAAAAACGGACAGCGAACAGAGACGCGCATCTTCATCCAGCAGTTGGCTTACCGCAGGGAAATGCAATGTACGGGATTCTGGACGTTTTTCATTTTCGATACCCGCAGGCAGAGCGACATCGAGCAGCGGCAGCAACGACGCGCCGTTCTCGGATAAAGCCTGAATAGTGACGGTGTCACCTAAAGCCGTAATCCGCAATGCGCTGTCTACCAGCAGCAGGCTTTTGAGGTCGTCTTTGCTGTCGATATCGGCGGATTCAAGCAGCAGCGTGGCAGGGCGTGCGCCGCAGACTTGCTGAAACAAGGCGGTAGGGTTGTGGCGATAAATTGCTTCGCAGGTCAGCAACTCAAGTTTTGTTTTGGCTGTTTGCATATTGTTGTTCTCATATTCTGTTCATAAAAAAGCCCGCATAGTCGCGGGCCAGGTATCTGTTTTCGTAACGCACACGAATGACACTGCCCGATATTCAGGAAGTGCGCCACCAACCGTGCTGGGAGAAATGTGCTTTCATTTTCAGATACCGTCTTGAGTGAACTCTCGTACTAGTTAACTAGTTCGATGGGGCATTGTCAACCCCTGATTTCAGAATTTCCGCGCAAGCCGTTATCATAGCCTTCTAAAATACGATAAACCTGTGATGGAAACCGCTTTGAGCGAGACAAAATACGCCGTGATTTATGATTTACACAGCCATACGCAAGCCTCTGATGGGCTGCTCACGCCCGAAGCGCTGGTCCACCGTGCCGTCGAAATGCGCGTGGGGACGCTGGCTATTACCGATCACGACACCACAGATGCTATTCCGGCAGCGCGAGCGGAAATCGCGCGCAGCGGACTGGCGTTGAACCTCATCTCTGGCGTAGAAATTTCCACCGTCTGGGAAAATCACGAAATTCACATTGTGGGCTTGAACATTGATATTGCGCATCCGGCGCTGTGTGCCTTTCTGGAAGAGCAGAAAGAACGTCGTAACCAGCGTGCTGTATTGATCGGGGAACGACTTGAAAAAGCGTTGATCCCCGGTGCGCTGGAAGGCGCCCAACGTCTCGCCAACGGCGGGGCCGTAACGCGGGGCCACTTCGCGCGCTTCCTGGTTGAGGCCGGTAAAGCCAGTAACTTTGCCGATGTATTTAAAAAATATCTCGCGCGCGGTAAAACCGGTTACGTTCCTCCACAGTGGTGTACAATAAAACAAGCTATTGATGTCATTCATCATTCTGGCGGAAAGGCGGTATTGGCCCATCCGGGGCGGTACAACCTGTCAGCTAAGTGGCTGAAAAGGCTGCTGGCTCACTTTGCCGAACTCGGCGGTGAAGCGATGGAAGTCGCCCAATGCCAGCAGGCTCCCAATGAGCGCACGCAGCATGCGGCCTACGCCCGCCAGTTTGGTTTACTGGCTTCGCAAGGCTCTGATTTCCATCAGCCTTGCGCGTGGATTGAACTGGGGCGCAAGCTCTGGTTGCCCGCAGGCGTAGAGCCCGTCTGGCAGCTCTGGGAACAGCCACAGCAACACATTGAAGAGAGGGAAGTATGAGTCAGTTTTTCTATATTCATCCGGATAACCCGCAGGCGCGCTTGATCAATCAGGCCGTTGAAATCGTTCGTAAGGGCGGCGTGATCGTCTATCCAACGGATTCCGGCTATGCGCTGGGCTGTAAAATCGAAGACAAAGGGGCGATGGAACGTATCTGCCGCATCCGTCATTTGCCGGATGGACATAACTTTACCCTGATGTGTCGCGATCTCTCCGAAATCTCGACCTACGCCTACGTGGATAACGTCGCGTTTCGTTTAATTAAAAACAACACGCCGGGCAACTATACTTTTATTTTGAAAGGAACTAAGGAAGTGCCGCGCCGTTTGTTACAGGAAAAACGCAAAACGATTGGCATGCGCGTGCCCTCCAACCCGATTGCCCAGATGTTGCTCGAAACGCTTGGCGAGCCGATGCTTTCTACGTCGCTGATGCTGCCAGGCAGTGATTTTACCGAGTCCGATCCGGAAGAAATCAAAGACCGTCTGGAAAAGCAGGTTGACCTGATTATCCACGGCGGGTATCTCGGCCAGCAGCCGACAACGGTTGTTGATCTGACGGAAGAGGCGCCTGAAGTGATTCGTGAAGGCGTGGGCGACGTTAAGCCTTTCTTGTAAAGGTATAAGCAGATATACTACGCGGCCATCAAAATAGCGGGAAATCGCTTTTTTGACCCTAATTCGACGCCTGTGAAGGCGACACCTGAAGGATGCTCAATGAGCGAGAAATTACAGAAAGTGCTGGCGCGTGCTGGCCACGGTTCACGCCGTGAAATCGAAACTATTATCGAAGCCGGTCGCGTCAGTGTTGATGGCAAAATTGCCAAGCTGGGCGATCGTGTGGAAGTCGTCGCGGGAATGAAAATTCGTCTCGACGGCCACGTTATCTCGGTGAAAGAATCCGCAGAACAGATTTGTCGCGTGCTGGCTTACTATAAGCCGGAAGGCGAATTGTGTACCCGTAACGATCCGGAAGGACGTCCAACCGTATTTGACCGTCTGCCAAAACTGCGCGGGGCGCGCTGGATTGCTGTTGGTCGTCTGGATGTTAACACCTGCGGTCTGATGTTATTCACCACCGATGGTGAACTGGCTAACCGCCTGATGCACCCGAGCCGCGAAGTAGAACGCGAATATGCGGTGCGTGTCTTCGGCGAAGTTGACGAACATAAACTGCGTGATTTATCGCGCGGCGTTCAGCTTGAAGATGGCCCAGCGGCATTTAAAACGATCAAATTCACCGGCGGTGAAGGTATCAACCAGTGGTACAACGTCACGCTGACTGAAGGTCGTAACCGTGAGGTGCGTCGTCTTTGGGAAGCGGTGGGTGTGCAGGTTAGCCGACTGATTCGTGTGCGTTATGGTGACATTCTGCTGCCGAAAGGCCTGCCGCGCGGCGGGTATACGGAGCTGGATTTAACCCAGACCAACTATTTGCGTGAACTGGTCGAACTTAAACCAGAAACCACGTCGAAAGTGGCGGTTGAGAAAGATCGTCGTCGCGTGAAAGCGAATCAGATTCGCCGCGCTGTCAAGCGCCATAGCCAGGTGAGCCCGACTCGCCGTTCTGGCAGCCGTAACAACAACGGCTAAAAAAATAAACCCGGCATCGCCGGGTTTTTTCTTATTTAGTAGTCGATCCCAATCTGCGCTTTTATGCCCGCGTCAAACGCGTGTTTAACAGGGCGAAGCTCACTGACCGTATCCGCATAGTCCAGAATTTCCCGGTGACATCCGCGCCCCGTGACGATCGCCGTCTGGTGCGAAGGGCGGTTTTTCAGCGCAGTCAATACCGCTTCCAGTGAAAGATAATCGTAGGCCACCATGTAGGTGATCTCATCGAGTAACACCATATCGAGCAGCGGATCGGCAAGCATCCGTTTTGCGTGCTCCCACACGGCAAGACAGGCTGCAGTATCGCTTTCGCGGTTTTGCGTATCCCAGGTAAAACCGGTCGCCATGACCTGAAATTCTACGCCGTGAGGCTCAAGCAGATTGCGCTCGCCGTTGGGCCATTCCCCTTTGATAAACTGCACCACACCCACTTTCTGACCGTGCCCAACGGCGCGGGTGGCGGTCCCAAAAGCCGCCGTCGTTTTCCCTTTTCCATTTCCGGTAAACACAATGACGATACCGCGCTCGTCCTGGGCTGCAGCGACGCGGGCGTCAACCTGTTCTTTCAATCGTTGCTGGCGTTGCTGGTGGCGATCTTCACTCATTGAGAAATTCCTGGCTTACGGCCCGGCTGGGCATCAAAGGTCATTCCGGTTTTACGACGACTATCATCGCCCATTAACCACAGATAAAGCGGCATAATATCTGCCGGCGTTTTGAGCTTTTGCGGGTCTTCCGAAGGGAAGGCGCTGGCCCGCATTTTAGTGCGCGTACCACCTGGATTAATGCAGTTGACCCGCAAATGACGGCTTTGATATTCCTCAGCCAGTACCTGCATCATACCTTCGGTGGCAAACTTCGATACGGCATACGCGCCCCAATTTGCCCGGCCCTGACGACCCACACTTGATGACGTAAAGACCAGCGACCCGGAATCAGACTTGAGCAATAAAGGAAGAAGGGCCTGAGTCAGGAAAAAGGTACCGTTGATATTGACCTGCATAACCTGTTGCCAGATTTCGGCGTTTTGCTCATCCATGGGACAGACTTCACCGAGTAAACCGGCATTGTGCAACACCCCGTCAAGGCGCGGATAATCACGGGCAATGTGCTGGGCTAATTCGCGGCATGATTCTTGTGTGCAGGACAACAAATCCAGGCTGTACCACCGAGCCGGCGCGCCGCTGATTGCGGCGATTTCGTCAGCCACACTGCGTAATTTATCTTGATTGCGGCCCAGCAGCACGACGGTGGCGCCGTATCGGGCATAGGTCAGTGCGGCTTCGCGACCAATACCGTCGCTGGCACCGGTGACAAGGATAATACGATTTTGCAGTAAATCTTTTTTCGGTTGATAGTGCACGGTGACTCCTGCGGCGCGGAACACATCGGCTGCGCCTGCTTTTTGTTCGCTTTTCGGTTTTATGCCCGAAACGGCGCATGATTTCAATCAGTCTACAGGAGAGAACGCTTCGAAATTAACAATTTGCAACTATTTCTACCATAATCACCTGGTCCTGAAAGCCGCTCGCACGGGCACTGTTGCGAACGAGACGCCTGACGAAGGCTGTTGTACACTGGTCGGGAAAGATTCGTGGTTAAATCAAGGTGGAACACGTGGAATTACTTTCTGAATATGGTTTGTTTTTGGCCAAAATCGCGACGGTAGCGATCGCTATTATCGCCATTGCGGTTCTGCTCGTGAATCTGACGCAGCGCAAGCGTCAGCGCGGCGAGTTACGTATCACCCGCTTAAGCGAGCAGTATAAGGAGATGCAGGAAGACATGTCGGTTGCGTTGCTGGATGAGCATCAGCAAAAGATGTGGCATAAAGCGCAAAAGAAAAAGCACAAGCTGGAAGCTAAAGCGGCAAAAGCGAACGCTAAACAGGCGCAACAGGAAGTCACCAAACCACGCGTGTATGTTCTGGATTTTAAAGGCAGTATGGATGCGCATGAAGTGTCATCGCTGCGGGAAGAGGTGACGGCGGTGTTGGCCGTGGCCAAGCCGCAGGATCAGGTCGTTCTGCGGTTAGAAAGCCCTGGTGGTGTTGTTCACGGTTACGGTCTGGCGGCCTCGCAGTTGCAGCGTTTGCGTGATAAGCAGATTCCGTTAACGGTAGCGGTAGACAAAGTGGCGGCGAGCGGGGGCTATATGATGGCCTGCGTAGCCGACAAAATCGTGGCGGCACCTTTTGCGATCCTGGGGTCAATAGGCGTTGTCGCGCAAATCCCTAACTTCAATCGCTTCTTAAAAAATAAAGAGATCGACATTGAGCTGCACACTGCCGGGCAGTACAAACGGACGCTGACGCTGCTGGGTGAAAATACCGAAGAGGGCCGTCAGAAATTTCGTGAAGACCTGAATGAAACGCACCATCTTTTCAAGGAGTTCGTGCATCGCATGCGTCCTTCGCTGGATATTGATCAGGTGGCGACAGGTGAACACTGGTACGGCATCCAGGCGCAGGAGAAAGGGCTGGTGGACGAGGTCGGCACGAGCGACGATTTGCTCCTGAGTCTGATGGACGGTCGTGAACTGGTCGGTGTGCGGTTTACCCAGCGTAAACGACTGTTAGATCGCTTTACGAACAGTGCCGCCGATAGCGCGGATCGTCTTTTATTGCGCTGGTTGCAGCGCGGGCAAAAGCCGCTGCTGTAAACGACGTCAAAAAGAAACGCGAGGCATTTGCCTCGCGTTTTACGTTTAATCGATCAGGTGATATTTCTCTGAGAGCGCGTGAGCCAGGTATTTGAACATGTTAAATACTGCCGTGCTCTTGGGGGTGGGTAGACCTTGCTCATCAAGAAAATATTCACCGCTGAACACCAGTACACCGTTACGTTGCTCAACGCCGGTGGCTTCAATTCCTGCCAGGGTATCTTCGTGGTCACGAATCAGTTTGTTCGCTTCAACAAGCAACGTTTCACGATCGATGGGTTGGCTATTTTGCTGCATATTCCACTCCTTAAAAAGTGGCTTTAGTCTACGCCGGACACACTCCATGGGCAAATTTTCCCTGTAAATCGAGGGGCTACAGCGCAGGGGCAAAGTTGGCGTGATTTGTTTTTGCATGCTAATAAAGTTGCGTAACAGATTTTATCAGGTACAGTGTGCGCTTTCGTCAATCTGGCAACAGAATTGCTTGACATTCGACCGAAAGCTCGTCGCATAGTCATTTTGATGTAAGTAAAAATGCCCGATATCTCAATCACCTGGATGTTCAAATTTCGGCGTCTGGTAAGAAATAGGGTTGATATCCCCTGGTAACGATGCAATATAAAAAGCACGTCGCCAGTGGAAGGGGAATCAACGTGCGGCGTATTCCTGGAAGAATTAAATTAGGTAAAGGTGAATATGGGTAAAGCTCTCGTCATCGTTGAGTCCCCGGCAAAAGCCAAAACGATCAATAAGTATCTGGGCAATGACTACGTGGTTAAGTCCAGCGTTGGTCATGTCCGCGATTTGCCGACCAGTGGCTCAGCCAGTAAAAAGAGCGCAGACTCTACCTCCACCAAAGGGGCTAAAAAGCCTAAAAAGGATGAACGTACTGCGCTCGTCAACCGTATGGGTGTCGATCCATGGCACGAGTGGGAAGCACAATACGAAGTGCTTCCAGGCAAAGAAAAAGTTGTCAATGAGCTGAAGCAGCTCGCAGAAAAAGCTGACCACATTTATCTCGCAACCGACCTTGACCGCGAAGGGGAAGCCATTGCGTGGCACCTGCGGGAAATCATTGGTGGTGACGAAACACGCTACAGCCGTGTGGTATTTAACGAGATAACTAAGAATGCGATTCGTCAGGCGTTTGAGAAGCCGGGCGAACTGAATATTGACCGTGTAAATGCCCAGCAGGCGCGTCGTTTTATGGACCGCGTTGTGGGTTATATGGTCTCGCCACTGCTGTGGAAAAAAATTGCCCGTGGACTTTCCGCAGGGCGCGTTCAGTCCGTTGCGGTGCGTTTAGTTGTCGAACGTGAGCGCGAAATTAAAGCGTTTGTCCCGGAAGAGTTCTGGGAAATTGATGCAAACGTCACCACGCCTGCAGGTGACGCGCTGCCGCTGCAAGTCACTCACGAAAATGACAAACCTTTCCGCCCTGTTAACCGTGACCATACCATGGCTGCAGTTGCGCAGCTTGAAAAGGCGCGTTATCAGGTCGTTGAGCGTGAAGATAAACCGACCAGCAGCAAACCTGGCGCACCTTTCATCACCTCCACCCTGCAACAGGCGGCAAGTACTCGTCTGGGCTTTGGTGTGAAGAAAACCATGATGATGGCGCAGCGTTTGTATGAAGCGGGTTACATCACCTACATGCGTACTGACTCGACGAATCTGAGCCAGGACGCCGTCAGCATGGTGCGTGACTATATCGGTGAAAACTTCGGTAAGAAATATCTGCCGGAAAGTGCGAACCAGTACGCAAGCAAAGAAAATTCTCAGGAAGCGCACGAAGCGATTCGTCCTTCTGATGTGTCCGTTGTTTCCGAATCCCTGAAGGATATGGAAACCGATGCACAAAAGCTTTATCAGCTCATCTGGCGCCAGTTTGTTGCGTGTCAGATGAATCCTGCAAAATATGATTCCACCACGCTGACAGTCGGTGCAGGTGATTTCCGTCTTAAAGCCCGCGGCCGTATCTTGCGCTTCGACGGCTGGACGAAAGTGATGCCTGCGCTGCGTAAAGGCGATGAAGATCGTATTTTGCCGCCGGTAAATAAAGGCGATGAGCTGTCATTGACTGAACTCATTCCTGCTCAGCACTTTACTAAGCCGCCTGCACGTTTTAGTGAAGCTTCTTTGGTTAAAGAGCTTGAAAAACGCGGTATTGGTCGCCCGTCGACCTATGCATCGATCATTTCGACCATTCAGGATCGTGGTTACGTCCGCGCTGAAAACCGTCGTTTCTACGCTGAAAAAATGGGTGAGATCGTCACCGATCGTCTGGAAGATAACTTCCGCGAGCTGATGAACTACGATTTCACCGCGCAGATGGAAGACCGTCTGGATCAGGTGGCGAACCATCAGGCTGAATGGAAAAATGTACTGGATAGTTTCTTCAGTGATTTTACCGAGCAGTTGGCAAAAGCCGAGAAAGATCCGGAAGAAGGCGGCATGCAGCCTAACCAGATGGTGCTGACCAGCATCGACTGCCCAACCTGCAGCCGTCAGATGGGTATTCGTACCGCGACGACGGGCGTGTTCCTCGGTTGTTCCGGTTATGCGTTACCGCCGAAAGAGCGTTGCAAAACCACCATTAATCTGGTGCCTGAGAATGAAGTTCTCAACGTTCTGGAAGGTGATGACGCCGAAACCAATGCGCTGCGCGCGAAGCGTCGTTGCCAGAAATGCGGCACGGCGATGGACAGCTATCTGATCGATCCGAAACGTAAATTGCATGTCTGCGGTAATAACCCAACGTGTGATGGATACGAGATCGAAGAGGGCGAGTTCCGCATCAAAGGCTATGACGGCCCCATCGTGGAGTGTGAGAAGTGTGGTTCTGAAATGCACCTGAGAATGGGGCGTTTTGGTAAGTACATGGCTTGTACCAACGAAGAATGTAAAAACACGCGTAAGATCCTGCGTAATGGTGAAGTGGCTCCGCCGAAGGAAGATCCGGTCCCGCTTCCTGAATTGCCGTGTGAAAAGTCTGATGCCTATTTTGTTCTGCGTGACGGTGCTGCAGGGGTCTTCCTTGCTGCGAACACCTTCCCTAAATCGCGTGAAACGCGTGCGCCGCTGGTGGAAGAGTTATATCGCTTCCGCGATCGTTTACCGGAAAAGCTGCGTTATCTGGCTGATGCGCCACAGCAGGATCCGGAAGGGAATAAAACCGTTGTCCGCTTTAGCCGTAAAACGAAGCAGCAATATGTGTCTGCTGAGAAAGAGGGTAAAGCGACCGGATGGTCAGCATTCTTTATTGACGGGAAGTGGGTCGAAGGTAAGAAATAATCTTTCATAACCTTAACTTACCTCTAAAGGGCCGGGATTCCGGCCCTTTTTTATTGCCCGCTTATTATTTTTTGTTCCGTACTATACAGTCAGGCTATAAATGATATAGTGGTTATAGTTAACTCCTTTCTTATTATTAAATCGTATTAAGCGATTGCCCGTGTACGCTAAATCGGATGGTCTGGCATGAAACTACAACAGCTTCGTTATATTGTTGAGGTGGTCAATCACAACCTCAACGTTTCTTCGACTGCAGAAGGTCTCTATACCTCTCAACCCGGCATCAGTAAGCAGGTCCGCATGCTGGAAGATGAGTTGGGCATTCAGATTTTTGCCCGCAGCGGTAAGCATTTGACGCAGGTGACGCCCGCGGGTCAGGAAATCATTCGTATCGCCCGGGAAGTACTGTCAAAAGTTGATGCGATTAAATCGGTCGCTGGCGAACATACCTGGCCTGATAAAGGCTCTCTCTATATCGCCACGACGCACACCCAGGCACGTTATGCATTGCCGGGTGTGATTAAAGGCTTTATCGAGCGCTATCCGCGCGTCTCACTCCATATGCATCAGGGCTCACCCACTCAAATTGCTGAAGCGGTCTCAAAGGGCAATGCTGATTTTGCTATCGCCACTGAGGCGCTTCACCTCTATGACGATCTGGTAATGCTGCCGTGCTACCACTGGAATCGTTCGATAGTGGTAACACCGGATCATCCGCTGGCAGGGAAGGGATCGGTTACGATTGAAGAGCTGGCGCAGTATCCGTTGGTCACCTACACCTTTGGTTTCACCGGGCGCTCAGAGCTTGATACGGCCTTTAATCGTGCGGGCTTAACGCCGCGTATTGTTTTCACCGCCACGGATGCTGACGTGATTAAAACGTATGTGCGTCTCGGCCTCGGTGTGGGGGTGATTGCCAGTATGGCAGTAGACCCGGTCTCAGACCCCGATCTGGTTCGTCTGGATGCGCACGATGTCTTTAGCCATAGCACGACTAAAATTGGCTTCCGTCGCAGTACATTCCTGAGAAGTTATATGTACGATTTCATTCAACGCTTTGCGCCGCATTTAACGCGCGATGTGGTCGATACCGCCGTTGCGTTGCGGTCAAATGAAGATATTGAAGCCATGTTCCAGGATATTAAGCTCCCGGAAAAATAATGACATCCGGTATCTTCCCGCCCGGGAAGATACCGAAATAATGCCCTAAAGCTAAATTAGAATTATCATCATCTTCATTTGATTGACTATATAACCGGATAAACATTACCGGTTTATTGTAAAAACTGTCGCGAAATTGCGACAAAAGTAGAAAGTAAATTCCCACTTCGCAAATTCCTCGTTTCAATTATTTATTTCTGGTCAAAAGATTAACTAATTCCCTGGAAAACGTTCGTAAATTCACTAGCTTTTCGACTAAAGTTTCTTTAGGATTTATCTCAACTCATGATTAGTTGTACCGATTGTTTGGTATCAAAATGATAAGCGAAATCGATTGTATGAGGTTAGCAATGCCGTCAGGAAGTGAAGAACCGCAGAGGGATTCCGCGTTTAAGCGTAAAGCCTGGCTGGCGGTGTTTCTTGGCTCCACCCTGTTCTGGGTGGTGGTGGCGTTACTGGTCTGGAAATATTGGGGATGATTATGGCGACTCAAATGCGTATCGAACCGGTGAAAAAATTGTGTCAACCTTGTGACAGTAATCTTGCCGCGCGTAAAGAGCCTACAACAAGCGTCCCAGACTCCTGGAAGCTTTCCGCTCAGCAGCAAGCGTTTATTGATACGTTCGCAGAAGACGAACCGAAGAAACAATAATTGATGCCTTGTCCTCCGGGTACTTTCAGGCAATGAACCGTGCACTTTTGTACTATTTAATAAATACACATCAGTAATAAATAATCGGGTAATACCCGATCGAGCAAATAAATATAAAGTCTGGTGTCAGATGATGAATACTCTACAAAACGTTAAATACTGGTCGTGGATGGGCGCGTTTACTGTCTCCATTCTGTTCTGGTGTCAGCTTATCTGGCTGGCCCTAAACTAAATCTAAAACCTCGCTGCGGCGAGGTTTTTTGTTTTATCTCAAGGCTAACCCACAACCTGATTTGTCAATTTGGGTTGTTATCAAAACGTTACGACATCTTTGTGTTATCTTTAATTACGGTCCCGATGATTGTCGGGGTATCCCTGTAATTAAGGAGGAGCTTATGTCGTTCACCCTACGCGAAGCCTGTAAGGACACGTTGCAAGCCGAGAACAAGACCTATCACTACTACAGCTTGCCGCTGGCTGCCAAAACACTTGGTGACATTTCGCGATTACCTAAATCACTGAAAGTCTTACTGGAAAACCTTTTACGCTGGCAGGATGAAGAGTCGGTTACCGCCGATGACATTCAGGCGCTGGCGGGCTGGCTGAAAGCCGCTCATGCCGATCGTGAAATCGCCTACCGCCCGGCCAGGGTACTGATGCAAGACTTCACCGGCGTTCCGGCTGTCGTTGATTTGGCCGCCATGCGCGAAGCCGTAAAACGGCTGGGCGGAGACACCGCCAAAGTTAACCCACTTTCTCCGGTCGATCTCGTTATCGACCACTCGGTGACGGTCGATCATTTTGGTAATGATGACGCTTTTGAAGAAAACGTCCGTCTGGAGATGGAACGTAACCACGAGCGCTATGTCTTTCTGAAATGGGGCCAGCAGGCTTTTAGCCGCTTTAGCGTGGTGCCGCCGGGTACCGGCATTTGTCATCAGGTCAATCTGGAATATCTTGGCAAGGCGGTCTGGAGTGAGCTCCAGGATAAAGAGTGGATAGCCTATCCGGACACGCTGGTGGGGACAGACTCCCACACCACAATGATTAATGGACTGGGTGTGTTGGGCTGGGGCGTTGGCGGTATCGAAGCTGAAGCGGCGATGCTGGGCCAGCCGGTTTCGATGCTTATCCCGGATGTGGTGGGATTTAAACTGTTGGGCAAGCTGCGTGAAGGTATCACCGCTACCGATCTGGTACTGACCGTCACGCAAATGCTGCGTAAGCACGGTGTTGTGGGCAAATTTGTTGAATTCTACGGCGATGGGCTTGATTCATTACCTCTCGCCGATCGCGCGACAATCGCTAACATGGCCCCGGAATATGGTGCAACCTGCGGCTTTTTCCCGATCGATGGTGTGACCCTGGAATACATGCGTTTGAGTGGGCGCAGCGACGAACAGGTCGCGCTGGTCGAAGCGTATGCCAAAGCCCAGGGAATGTGGCGCAATCCGGGTGATGAACCTGTATTTACTAGCACGCTGGAACTGGACATGGATGAAGTCGAAGCCAGTCTTGCAGGACCAAAACGCCCGCAGGATCGTGTTTCGCTGAATGATGTGCCAAAAGCCTTTGCAGCCAGTGCCGAGCTGGAGCTCCACACGGCGCAAAAAGATCGCAATCCCGTCAACTATGTTATGAACGGCCATCAGTATCAGCTTCCTGACGGTGCCGTGGTCATTGCGGCCATCACCTCCTGTACCAACACGTCTAACCCCAGCGTGTTGATGGCGGCGGGGCTGCTGGCGAAAAAAGCGGTGACGCTGGGTTTGAAGCGCCAGCCGTGGGTAAAAGCCTCGTTAGCGCCAGGATCAAAAGTGGTATCAGATTATCTGGCTCAGGCCAGGCTCACGCCCTATCTGGATGAACTGGGATTTAACCTGGTGGGCTACGGCTGTACAACCTGTATCGGCAACTCGGGCCCACTTCCCGATCCGATTGAGCAGGCCATTAAGCAGGGCGATCTGACTGTGGGGGCTGTACTTTCAGGAAACCGAAACTTTGAAGGGCGTATCCATCCGCTGGTGAAAACCAACTGGCTTGCGTCACCACCGCTGGTCGTAGCCTACGCCCTGGCGGGGAATATGAATATCAATCTGGCGACCGATCCTCTTGGACACGATCGCAAAGGCGATCCGGTCTATCTGAAAGATATCTGGCCCTCAGCGCAGGAAATTGCGCGCGCGGTTGAGCAGGTCTCGACGGATATGTTCCGCAAAGAGTACGCGGAGGTGTTTGAGGGCACGCCTGAATGGAAAACCATCGAAGTGGAGCGGTCTGACACTTACGGCTGGCAGAACGATTCGACGTACATCCGCTTATCACCGTTCTTTGACGATATGGAAGCCGACCCAAAACCGCTGGTCGATATTCACGGTGCGCGGATCCTCGCCATGCTGGGAGATTCCGTGACGACCGACCATATTTCTCCGGCGGGGAGCATTAAGGCTGACAGTCCGGCCGGACGCTATCTCCAGGGGCGTGGCGTTGAGCGTCGCGATTTTAACTCCTATGGCTCTCGTCGCGGCAATCATGAAATCATGATGCGGGGGACCTTTGCCAACATTCGTATTCGCAACGAAATGGTCCCCGGTATTGAAGGCGGAATGACCCGCCATTTGCCGGGTAACGATGTCGTCGCTATTTACGATGCCGCGATGAAATACCAGCAGGAAGGCACGCCTTTAGCCGTTATTGCGGGCAAAGAGTACGGGTCTGGATCAAGTCGCGACTGGGCGGCGAAGGGGCCACGTTTGCTGGGTGTGCGTGTCGTCATCGCCGAATCTTTTGAGCGAATTCACCGTTCAAATCTGATTGGGATGGGGATTTTGCCGCTTGAGTTCCCACAGGGCGTCACCCGTAAAACGCTGGGATTAACCGGGGAAGAGAGAATTGATATCAGCGATCTGCAGGATGTGAAGCCGGGGGCTAACGTCCAGGTGCAACTTACGCGCGCTGATGGTCAAGCGGAAATGCTGGAATGCCGTTGCCGTATCGATACTGCGACGGAGCTAACCTATTACCAGAATGACGGAATATTGCATTATGTGATTCGTAATATGCTGAATTAATCGCATCGTAGCCCGGCAGTTTTCGCGCTGCCGGGCAACTCGAATCATTCGCTAAGCAAATGGCCCATCTTTGCGGCTTTCGTATCCAGATAGTGTTCGTTTTTAGGATTACGTCCGACAATCAGCGACACGCGCTCAACAATATTGATCCCAGCTTCACCCAGAATTTCCACTTTACGCGGGTTGTTCGTCAGCAGACGAACCTCATCGACGCCCAGAAGTTTGAACATATCCGCGCAAAGCGTAAAGTCACGTTCATCAGCGGCAAAACCAAGCTGATGGTTAGCCTCAACGGTATCGTAACCCTGATCCTGTAGCGCGTAAGCGCGAATCTTATTCAGCAGGCCAATGTTACGACCTTCCTGGCGATGATAAAGCAGTATGCCGCGACCTTCTTCTGCAATATGAGAAAGTGCCGCTTCAAGCTGGAAGCCGCAATCACAGCGCAGGCTGAACAGGGCGTCGCCCGTCAGGCATTCTGAATGGACGCGAGCTAGTACGGGAGTTTGTCCTGAAATATCGCCAAAGACTAACGCGACGTGATCCTGCCCGGTTGCGACTTCTTCAAAACCCACCATCAGGAAATCGCCCCATGGGGTCGGCAGATTGGCTTCTGCCACGCGTTTAAGCTGCATGTGATTCTCCAGAGAATGCTGACACGTTTCGTGTCTTTCGCCCTTCGGCTTTCGTATCCTGCTATTTTGCCACAAGCTGTCAGTGTTCACCTAGTTGAGGCCACACTGTCCGCGCGTTAAACGCACAATCCGACATTTTCCCGCAAGAGATTTATTTCAGTTATGATTGTTGAGCTTAGCGAAAAAGGAGACATCATGCTTTCAATTGCTCGCCGCACGGCTGCTGGCGCCGCTATCTTACTTATTATGCCCGTTGCCGTCTGGGTATCAGGCTGGAGCTGGACCCCAGGACATCATGAGAGTTGGCTGAAAGCGCTCTACTGGATAACCGAAACGGTCACCCAGCCCTGGGGAATCATTACCCACGGTGTACTTTGCGCCTGGTTCCTGTGGTGTCTGCGCTTTCGTTTGCGTCCGGCCATAATGCTTTTTGTGATTCTCGGCGTGGCCATTGTCGCCGGACAGGGCATCAAGTCATGGGTGAAAGACCGGGTGCAGGAGCCGCGTCCTTTTGTCGTCTGGCTTGAAAAAACGCATCATATTCCGGTAGATACCTTCTACAATTTAAAGCGTAAAGATCGGGGGCATCTGGTTAAAGATCAGCTTGCCGAGGAGCGGGATATTCCGAAATTCTTACGTCAGCATTGGCAAAAAGAGACCGGGTTTGCGTTTCCGTCGGGTCATACGATGTTTGCAGCCAGTTGGGCTTTACTGGCGGTCGGATTATTGTGGCCGCGTCGTCGTACTGTGACGATTGCTATTTTGCTTGTATGGGCCACAGCCGTCCTGGGCAGCCGCCTGCTGTTGGGGATGCATTGGCCACGCGATCTGGTGGTGGCGACGCTGATATCCTGGCTGTTGGTGACATTGGCCACCTGGATTGCCCAGCGGCTTTGCGGGCCACTTATGCCGCCTCCGGAAGAGAACAAAGAGATCGCAGAACGTCAGCAGGATGACCCTCAGGGTTGAAAATCGACGTTTTGCCCATAAATCCAGACAGGACGTACAATTTTTCCCATTCCACGCTCGCGGCTAAAATGGTAGTTTATAGGGCTGATTGCGGTGAATTGAACATTCTTTATTCGCTTAAACCACATAACGGGAAGTAATGTGAAATATTTACTCATTTTCTTACTGGTATTGGCGATTTTTGTCATTTCGGTCACATTGGGCGCGCAAAACGATCAGCTGGTTTCATTTAATTATCTGCTGGCACAGGGCGAGTATCGCGTATCGAGCTTACTTGCTGTCTTATTCGCCGCTGGATTTGCTATCGGCTGGTTAGTTTGTGGTCTCTTCTGGCTTAAAATTCGTGTTTCTCTTGCGCGCGCTGAACGCAAAATTAAACGTCTTGAAAATCAAATTGCACCTGCAACCGACGTTCCAGTGAATCCTGGTATGCCAGTCGCGAAGGAATAATCGAATATGCTGGAGTTGTTGTTTCTGCTTTTGCCTGTCGCCGCAGCCTATGGCTGGTATATGGGCCGCAGAAGTGCGCAACAAACAAAGCAGGATGAGGCTAACCGACTGTCCCGTGACTATGTTGCGGGGGTAAACTTCCTTCTGAGTAATCAACAGGATAAAGCGGTAGACCTGTTCCTCGACATGCTTAAAGAGGATACCGGAACCGTTGAGGCTCATCTCACCCTCGGAAACCTGTTCCGCTCGCGTGGCGAAGTTGACCGGGCTATTCGCATTCACCAGACGCTCATGGAAAGCGCTTCTCTGACATACGATCAGCGACTGTTAGCGGTTCAGCAGTTAGGCCGCGACTATATGGCTGCGGGTCTTTATGACCGTGCTGAAGATATGTTTAGCCAGCTGGTCGATGAAACGGAATTCCGCGTCAGCGCTCTGCAGCAACTCCTGCAAATCTATCAATTGACCAGTGACTGGCAAAAAGCCATCGACACCGCCGAGCGCCTGGTCAAACTGGGCAAAGATAAGCAGCGTGTCGAAATCGCGCATTTCTACTGTGAGCTTGCCTTGCAGCAGATGGCCGGCGATGACATGGATAAAGCCATGGCATTGCTTAAAAAGGGCGCTTCGGCCGATCGCAACAGCGCGCGAATCTCCATCATGATGGGGCGCGTGTTTATGGCGAAGGGCGAGTTTGCCAGGGCGGTGGAATGCCTGTTGCGTGTCATCGATCAGGACAAAGAACTGGTCAGCGAAACGCTTGAAATGCTGCAAACGTGCTATCAGCAACTCGATAAACCTGATGAATGGGTTGCCTTCTTACGCCGCTGCGTTGAAGAAAACACCGGCGCAATGGCAGAGTTAATGCTGGCAGACGTTGTCGAGCAACACGAAGGCAACGATACCGCGCAGGTCTACATTACGCGTCAGTTACAGCGCCACCCAACCATGCGTGTCTTCCACAAACTGATGGATTACCATCTGAATGATGCGGAAGAAGGGCGCGCGAAAGAGAGTCTGATGGTTCTACGCGACATGGTCGGTGAGCAGGTGCGCAGTAAGCCTCGCTACCGCTGCCAGAAGTGCGGATTTACCGCATATACGCTTTATTGGCATTGCCCTTCATGTCGCGCGTGGTCAACCATCAAGCCAATCCGCGGCCTGGATGGGCAGTGATTTTTTAAAACACCATACTTTAGTTACAACATACTATTAATGGTGATTTCATTCTTGCGGCACCGTGCGGTAGGCTGTCTGGCAGGAAAATAAAACGATTCTGTTCATTTGCGGTGCAGGCAGGTAGAATGCTCGCCGTTTATCTATCCCGCGCCAACTGCGGCGCCCATAGACGAAAAGGGCTGGTCATGACGTCTGTTGCATCTTCTTCCCGCGTAGTTACCGAATCTCCCGTTGTTGTCGCTCTCGACTATAACAATCGCGATAGCGCTCTTGCCTTTGTCGACCGGATTGACCCGCGAGACTGCCGTCTGAAAGTGGGCAAAGAGATGTTCACGCTGTTTGGACCGCAAATTGTTCGCGATCTACAGCAGCGCGGTTTCGATATCTTTCTTGACCTCAAATTCCATGATATTCCGAATACCACTGCGCATGCGGTTGCCGCCGCGGCAGATCTGGGTGTCTGGATGGTCAACGTACATGCTTCGGGTGGGGCGAGAATGATGACGGCTGCCCGCGAGGCACTCGTTCCTTTTGGAAAAGATGCGCCATTGCTCATCGCTGTGACGGTTTTGACGAGCATGGAAGCAAGCGATCTGCTTGATTTAGGCGTGACGTTGTCACCTGCAGATCAGGCTGAGCGTCTTGCGCGCCTTACGCAAAATTGCGGCCTTGATGGGGTGGTGTGTTCTGCGCAGGAAGCTGTGCGGTTTAAATCTGCTCTGGGCAACAACTTTAAGCTGGTGACGCCAGGCATTCGCCCGCAGGGCAGTGAGGCGGGCGATCAACGCCGCATAATGACGCCTGAAGAGGCGCTCGCGGCCGGCGTAGATTATATGGTGATTGGCCGGCCGATCACGCAATCTGCCGACCCTGCGCTAAACTTAAAAGCGATTAATACTTCACTGGGCAAGGTGACAGGATGAGTGACTCTAACAGTCGTTTAGTTTATTCGACCGATAGCGGTCGAATTGACGAACCCAAAACCGTTGCTCCACGACCTAAAGGCGATGGCATCGTTCGTATTCAACGTCAAACCAGCGGCCGTAAAGGCAAAGGCGTTTGTTTGATAACAGGTATCGACGCGGATGACGCTACGCTTGCTAAGCTTGCAGCCGAGCTCAAGAAAAAATGTGGTTGCGGGGGGGCAGTTAAAGACGGCGTGATTGAAATACAGGGGGACAATCGCGATTTAATTAAGTCGCTGCTTGAAGCTAAAGGGATGAAAGTGAAACTCGCAGGCGGATAAATAATAAGCCACGGCAGAAACCGTGGCTTTTTGTATGAGCGTCAGTCAAACAACATCACGCTAGGATAATCCAATATTGTCGCGGCAATATATCCGGATTATTTACCGACCTGGTGTCCAATAACACCACCTACGGCTGCACCACCTAGTGTTCCGAGTGTGCTACCGTCCGTCAACACTGCACCGCCGAGAGCACCAGCACCTGCCCCGATCGCCGTGTTTCGGTCGCGTTTAGACCAGTTAGAACATGCGCTCAGGGACATTGCGAGTGTGACTGCCAAAACTGCTGCTGTTAATTTTTTGCTTGTTAAGATCATAATACTTTCTCCTGAATAATCGATTCACGGAAATAAGTCTGTTAAGTATAGACAATATGAATACTTATGAATCTTTTTTCCGTGAAACCATGTCGCGCAGGTGGTTACAAAATCACGCAGGTGATAGTCACTTCCTGTTATATCGCTAATAATAATTGTAAGTTTTTGACCTATAAACAACAGGTAAATAGTCTTAAAGAATTGCTCGGAATTGTCTCAGAAGAAGAGGGCGCCCGGTTATACGGGCGTCTTACAGGGGTCAGGCCGTTTGATTAACAATATCGACAATCAGACCCTCGCTGACTAATTGTTCGCGGTGAGCCTCACTCAGGCGTTCATCCGTAATCACACGGTTAAAGCGTGATACGGGGCCCATGGTGTAAGGGTGTACCGCACCAAATTTAGAGCTATCGGTCAACACAATGGCCTCACAGCCTTTTTCGAGCACGGCGTTGACCACGTCAGAACGCATCATATCGCGTCCGGTAAATCCCGTTTCAGCCTGCCAACCATCGATGCCAATAAATGCTTTGCTGAAGTGAACTTGCTGGACATACTGGCGGGTCAAGGGCCCAACCATGCTTTCACTTTTCTTCTGGTAAATACCGCCCAGCAAAATCACCTCGCAGGTGGTCTCTTTCAACAGATGGGCAATATAGCTGCTCACCGTAATTATGGTGACGTCTTTTTGTTCCGCCAAAGTTCGCGCCAAAAGGGCGTTACTGCTGCCATTCTCAATGAACACGGTCTCGCCATTACTGACCAGCGACGCCGCAAACTCAGCCAACTGACGCTTGAGTGCGTAGTTGTTCATCATACGCGTTTCGACATCTTCACTGTCGAGCGGAACAGCATAACCGTGGGCACGCCGCAGATAGCTCTGCTTTTCCAGCAAGTTGAGATCCTGGCGGATAGTCACTTCAGAAACACCCGTCGTTTTAGCGAGCTCGACGACACTCATGCGTCCTTTGTCGATCACCATCTGCAGAATAAGTTGTTGTCGGGAATTCATAGCATCCATATTAAGACGGCCTGCGCCGCTGGTTAAAAATAAATCGTATTTAAATGAGGGGAATTTACACTTCCCACGGCGCCTTTGGCTGAGTTGAATCAGGGGTATTTTCCGCGCTGATGTGATCCAGTAATTCGGATTTTAAAATCTCAAGATTACGAATGGCAGAGTGATAGTCGCCACCCACAAGGATATCCAGCACCGTATCAATGCGTTGCGCCACTTTCTGTGCGTCAATTTCAGTCATGAAGTTCCCCATCAAGCGAAAAGTGAATAATTTCAATGATGCAGAAATTGGTCACAAAAGAGAAGGGAAAAAATGCGCTAACTAAATTACATAAATGAAAGTGATTAATTTGTCCTGCAGCGTACAGAGGCGATCGGGAGTGGATTAGTCTAAAACTGCGCGCAACGCGCTTTTTTATATGAGGAATTAGACTATGACAGTCATCGATCAAGCAACCTGTAAACTGTTCACCGACCCTGAACGTTTCACCCAACTCGCGGGATATTACGAGGAGGAAAGACGCACACTATGGATGATGCTCCGTGCCCAGCCACGTCCATGCTTTAACCATGCGTTAATTGAAGAGATCATGAATATATCGTGGCTGGTCAGGCAATCGGGCTATGCCGTGGATTTTTGGGTGACCGGTTCGCTTGTTCCCGATATGTACAATACCGGAGGCGATCTCCGTTTCTTTGTTGAATGTATCCAGAATGGCCGACGTGAAGCGTTACGCGCATACGCCCGCGCCTGTGTCGACTGCGTGCACGCGGCGTCTCGAGGCTTTGATACGGGCGCGATTACGTTAGCAATGGTTGAGGGCAGTGCACTCGGCGGAGGGTTCGAAGCGGCTCTGGCGCACCATTTTGTGCTGGCTCAGCGTGATGCCCGGCTAGGTTTTCCGGAAATCGCGTTTAATCTATTCCCGGGCATGGGAGGATACTCGCTGGTTGCGCGCCGCGCAGGCATGAAGCTGGCCGAGGAACTTATCTATAAAGGCGAATCACACACTGCGGAATGGCATGAGCAATATGGACTTGTGGATGTGCTTTTCGAACCGGGTCACGGCTACCTGTCAACACGCACGTTCATCGATACGTTACAGCCAAAACTCAATGGCGTCAGGGCGATGCTGCGTGCGCGGCAGCGCGTGATGCAACTGCCTCGCAGCGAATTGATGGATATCACCGAAGACTGGGTCGATGCGGCATTTTGCCTGGAGCCAAAAGATATCGCCTACATGGAACGCCTGGTCATGTTGCAAAATCGCCACAATGCCGTCGGGATACGTAAAGCCAGCTAGCGCATTTTTTTTGCCTGATAGCGCTTAAACCACCGCTCGAATGCGGCAGCGGGCATCGGCTTAGCAAACAGAAAACCTTGCCGTTCGTTGACGCCGTTCTTGGTCAGAAAGGCGTCTTCTTTTGTGCTCTCAACGCCTTCTGCAATGACCTGCAAATTCAACGCCTGAGCCACGGCCACAATGGCGCGCACCAGCGACTGGGAGATTGATTGTTTGTGAATATCACGCACAAACACCTGATCAAGTTTAATCGCGTCAATGGGGAAGCGAGCCAGTTGCGATAGAGAGGAATACCCTGTGCCGAAATCATCAAGATGGATCTGTGCCCCAAGCGTACTGAATTGTTGAATAACCGACAGCGCCAGCTCTTCGTTTTCAATCAAACAGCTTTCTGTTAATTCCACATCGATCGGGCAATATTCAAAATTGAGATCTTTCAACGCCTGTTTTAAATCGCTGAAAATAGTCTGATCGGCGAGTTGACGCGCTGAAACGTTAACGGCGACGCGCAGGTTGATACCTTTGTCACGCCACTTTGCGACCTGGCGCACCACGTCAAGCATGACCCAGCGGCCAAGGGGCACAATCAATCCGGACTCTTCAGCGTAGGAAATAAACTCAAGAGGGGGGATCAGGCCGCGTTCCGGCGACTGCCAGCGAACCAGCGCTTCCAGGCTTCGGACTTCGCCACGCCATGTGATTTTGGGCTGATAGTGAATGAGGAGTTGATCCTTATCCAGGGCTTTACGCAGGTTGGTGTCCAGCCACAGATATTCAAAAACACGCTGGTTCATTTCCGGCGAGAAGACGGTGAATTTACCGCGGCCGCTTTCTTTTGCCGTATACATCGCGGTATCTGCGTTACGAATAATACTTTCACGATCCGTACCATGCTGCGGAGCAAGGGAGATGCCCAGGGAACAACCGGTATAAATCTCGATGAGACCGATACGGAAAGGCTGGCGTAACCGGGTCAGGATCCGCGATGCCATCGCCTCTAGCGTGCTCTGTGAGGTGTCGGTAGCCAGAACGATAAATTCATCGCCCCCCAGGCGTGCCAGCACCTGGCCTTCATCCAGACAGCTTAAAATGGCTAACGCGACAGCCTGCAGTAACTGGTCACCAAACATATGCCCGTAGGCATCGTTTACCTTCTTAAAATTATCGAGATCGAGATAAACCACCCCGACCTGAGAATCGCCGCGTTGTGAAATAGCGTCGCTGATTAATTCGTGGATCGCATTACGGTTTGGCAGGCCTGTAATGGTATCCGTATTCGCCAGAACCCGAAGTCGCTCCTGCGCCCGGCGTTCTTCCGTGATATCGGTGCCCGAGCAGATCAGGAAAATTTCATTTTTACCGCTGCCGCTGTGCACAAATTTATTTCGGAACAGAAACAACCGCTGGCCTTTGCGCGTTTTGATCCAGCGCTCCACTTCATAGGAGCTGCCGTTACGGAAAAAACCTGAGATATTGCGCTTAGAGGCGGCTGCTTCGCTGCGGCTCATAAACAGTTTAAAGACGTTTTGTCCGATAACCTCCTGTTCTTTTAGGCCCGTATATTCTTCGCTTAGGCGATTGAAGCGCTGAATATTGCCGTGCTGATCCAGGATAACAATAACGGAGTTCGCTTCAGAAACCACCTGTTCAGCGAAGGACAGGCTCTGCACCAGATCGCGCGCCACAGAAGGGGTGTCATTCCACGCCGAAGCGGTGCCTGCCCACTCTTTTTTATTAATTTTGCGGCCGACGAGATGCACCGGGACGTCAGTACCATACAAAGAGAGGGTCATGGTGACGCTGGAGGTAATTACCGTCAGCTGACGAACAATGTCGGCCTGCTCGTCACTGAGAGGGATCACTTGCGTGATATCCGCATTTTCGCTTGCGGCCATATGTAGAGCATTGCTGTCTACTGCCAACCGCCACCAGGGACTGTGGGTGCCCATGTAACGAAACAGCAAATTTTGCTCCATATCGTCAATCATGCTTTCTCCAGTACCTGCTTAATAGCGCAAAATTATGCATTTGCATTCGACTTTTCCGTAGTAATGCAGCGGCACAACCGAAGTGAACTTATTGTTTTTTCCCTGAATTCTTATAGTAAAACGAGAAAGGCTAAAAAGGATACATATGGATAAAAATTCCGCTCACCAAAGATGATGGTTTTCTTTTACTGTAGATAATTGTGATAGTTTTTGCGGGGTTCAGGAGGAAAATATTAAGAAATAGTGATGAGTGCGTAATTTAGGGGGGAAATAAAAATATCGGCGATCCCAAAAGGGGAACCGCCGACATTTCAAAGGTTATCAGACGACAGGGCGCGCGATAATGCTGCGGGTTTCCATACGGACTTCCGCAATGTTCACATCAATCACATCGGTGACCTTATAAACCGTTTCACCTTTAATCTGCACAGAACCGTTTTCCTGGCTACACACCAGTTCATCACGGACAGCATGCAGGAAAGGCGCAGGGATAAAGGCAACGGCACCATTATCCACCAGCCGTACGCGCATACCGCCACGGCTGACGTCGATGATTTCAGCCGCAAAACGGGTATCCGTGCCGGCTTTGTCACTCAGGAAGCGCGCATACAGCCAGTCACCGACATCACGTTCAGCCATGCGATTCAGGCGACGGCGCTCAGCCATCTGTACAGTGGCTTCATCCTGCGGACGCGCAATAGTTTCGCCTTTCACGATCGCTTTCAGCAGACGATGGTTAACCATGTCGCCATATTTACGGATCGGAGAAGTCCAAGTCGCGTATGCTTCAAGGCCTAAACCAAAGTGCGGGCCCGGCTCGGTGCTGATTTCAGCATACGACTGGAAGCGACGAATGCGGCTATCGAGGAAACCTGACGGTTGCGCGTCAAGTTCGCGACGAAGTTTGCAGAATCCTTCCAGGGTCAGCACTTCCTGCGGATCAACGTGCACATCGTGAGTTTTGAGCAAGGCAGCCAACGCTTCGGTGTTGGCGGGGTCAAAACCGGTATGCACGTTATAAATGCCGAAGCCTAATTTGTCGCGCAGAACGCGGGCGGCACAAATATTGGCAGCAATCATCGATTCTTCAACAATGCGATTGGCGATGCGGCGAGGTTCGGCAACGATGTCCAGCACTTCACCTTTTTCGCCAAGCACGAAGCGATAATCAGGGCGATCCTTGAAGACCAGCGCATGGGTTTTACGCCATTCGCCACGACTCAGACAGACGCGTTGCAGCAGCGTGATCTGTTGTGCAATGGCTTCGCTCTCTGGTTTCCAGTTGCCTGCGCCTTCCAGCCAGTCAGAAACGTCGTCGTAAGCCAGTTTGGCCTTTGACTCGATAGTCGCGGCGAAAAATTCAATGTCATCTTCAATCGTGCCATCGGCTGCGATAGTCATACGACAGGCGAGGACCGGGCGAACCTGATTTGCACGGAGCGAACAGAGATCGTCGGACAGCTCGCGGGGCAACATTGGGATATTAAAGCCCGGCAGATAGTTCGTAAACGCGCGGACTTTGGCCGAATCGTCCAGTTTGCTGCCTTCTGCAATCCACGCGGTCGGATCGGCAATCGCCACGGTCAAATGCAGTTTGCCGTTATCGCCTTCCTCAACGTACAGCGCATCATCCATATCCTGGGTGCTGGCGCTGTCGATGGTGACAAAGTGCAGGGCCGTCAGATCGCGACGTTCCAGACCTTCATCCAGCATTTCGGTCGCCACGCCGTTCGGCGCTTCTTTTTCCAGGTTATGACGCGCAAGCGTCACCCACCACGGGACGAAATGGTCGTCGCCGTAGGTAATAAAATGGGTCAGATCGGCATAGAAACCGCGATCGCCTTTCAGGGGATGGCGTCGCATCTGGGCAACGGCCCAGTCACCTTCTTTGAAATCGTGCTCGCAGTTACGATCCGCACGGCAAGGGATCGCATCTTTCAGCAGCGGATGGTCTGGAACAATAGAAAGACGGTCGTCTTTTTTGTGCACTTTCCCAACAAAACGGGTCAGGAAAGGCTCGATAAGTTCTTCTGGCTCGGCAGTTTCACGATCCTTTTGGGTGTGAATCACCGCCGTCACACGATCGCCGTGCATCACTTTCTTCATCTGCGGAGGCGGGATGAAGTAGCTTTTCTGCGCGTCGACTTCCAGGAAGCCAAAGCCTTTTTCCGTGGCTTTTACGACCCCTTCTGCACGCGGCGTCTGGGAATGCAGTTGCTGTTTAAGCTGCGCTAGCAGCGGGTTGTCCTGAAGCATAGTGTTCTATTTTCGTGGCCATTGAGCGGCTGACAGTTTTACGCGATTCTGCCTGGTACAGCAAGCGCTCTTTAGGTAATCAGTAAGGTTATTCGCCCGCGCGCAACGCGATTTTCAGGCGGTTAAGCCACCCGCAAAAAGCGGACCAGGTCAGCAAATTAATGGCATCAGCAGCCGGAATCCCATCGTCAATGAGAGGTGTCAGTTGCGCGGCGCTGAAGCGGTCGGGCGAGCGTGTAAGTAAATCCACAGCAGCCGGAAGTGACGGGTGGTTTGCGTAGTACGCCGGTAAATTGTGAATGCCGCTTGTCAAAATCTCACCCAGGCAATCCAGTAATGCGGGCTCATGGCATAGTACCGGCGTGAGATCGCCGAGACAGGTTTCTGATTGCCAGCGAGCAAGCGATTCCAGCTGCTGCGCGCTCGCGTAGCGTAACTCTACGCCTGGGATAATCGATGTCCATTCGCTCATGTTAATGTCGTCGATCGGAGCATGAGGGGGAATGTGATGACCTGGCAACCAACGCACCGGGTGCCCTAGCAACGCCTGAAACGTAGCTACCACGCGAGCCTGAAAGCCGATAAAACCGATAATTTGATTGATCAGAATAACGTCGTAGTTCGTCAGACCCACTTCATCTAGCTGCTGCTGTGCCTTTGCATCGATAACGTCAGGTGAACAGGCAAGCTGGCGAGCATACTGAGTAATTTGGGCGAGACGTTGATTGCTTTCACGCGAAGAATCCGGACCCGGAAGCGGAGCCAGCAGGGCGGCATAATGATTACATAAGCGCTGGACGCCGCACGCCTGAGCGACCGTCAGCGCGGTACTTAAGCGGTCATAAACGCTGAGCGTATGAAGACGACTCAGCGGAGCCTGCCGTGGAAAAAGCCGCTCGCGTAATACCCGCGAAGGCGCTAACCAGCGTTCACAGTGCGTCACAATCTCATTCGGTAACGCTAAATCGAGCAAAAAACGGTCGGCGACATTAGCGGCCTCGGGAACCAACGGGAGAACGTCATCCGGACAGTGATTCGTCTGGGTTTCGTGATACCAGTGGCCTTTGCCGGAAAAACGGCGTTGTTCCATGTGCGTTCCTTGATCTCAAATGGCGATCAATATCCTGGCGCATGGCTAACGAGCGGAAAAATATTGTTAGGTGATAACAAATAGCAGAACGGAATAACGAAAGGCAAAACCGAGAATTGACAGGCACACAGCAGGGGAAAACTCTCTTCCCGTGAGGGAAGAGAGTAAAAACTTATTTAATTTCCAGCTCGTTCATCGCAGCGATATTGAAACCGCCGTCAACGTGAACCACTTCGCCGGAGATGCCAGCAGAAAGGTCAGAGCACAGGAATGCCGCGGAGTTACCCACGTCTTCGATGGTGACGGTACGACGAATTGGCGTAACCGCTTCGCAATGCGCCAGCATTTTACGGAAATCTTTGATACCGGAAGCTGCCAGAGTACGGATTGGACCGGCAGAAATACCGTTAACACGCACGCCTTCTGGACCCATTGCGTTCGCCATGTAGCGCACGTTAGCTTCCAGTGACGCTTTAGCCAGACCCATAACGTTGTAGTTAGGGATAGCACGCTCAGCGCCCAGGTAGGACAGGGTCAGCAGAGCAGAGCCTGGATTCAGCATGGTACGGCAGGCTTTTGCCATGGCCACGAAGCTGTAAGAGCTGATGTCGTGAGCGATTTTGAAGCCTTCACGGGTTACCGCATTCACATAGTCGCCGTCCAGCTGATCGCCCGGTGCGAAACCGATTGAGTGAACGAAACCGTCGAATTTTGGCCATACTTTTGCCAGTTCAGCGAACATACCGTCAATGCTTTCGTCTTGAGCAACGTCGCATTCCAGAATGATGCTTGAACCTAGCTGCGCGGCGAACTCTTCAACGCGGCCTTTCAGCTTGTCGTTCTGGTAGGTGAACGCCAGTTCAGCGCCTTCGCGGTGCATAGCCTGTGCGATGCCGTAGGCGATGGACAGTTTGCTGGCGACGCCAGTTACCAGAATGCGCTTACCGGAAAGAAAACCCATAGCTTTGATCCTTATAGTCATTGCTTACTTTGGCTTTGTATTCATATAGTTAGAAATCACATCGCCAGAATAAATAAATAGCAGGGCAGAATTATAGCCCACTATGCAGATGAAATGTCACCTGAATTTCAAAAGAGCCGTCAGGTTTCAGCTTTTAAGATAACGACATAACACGGCAGGATGATACCAGTAGAAAGGATCTGAACTGATCCAACCTCCCGCGACGCGGTCAGTATTTTGCCGGAAGATGCTTAATCTCGCATAACCGCCCGTCCTTAATGACGATATATCCGCCCGTTTTTAACTCCGACAAGATTTTCATTATGCTGCTTCGGGAGAGATGCGTTTTATCGCGGATGTAGCGTTCAATCGTGACGTTTTCACGAAGGTGTGCGGGTTCGTGACTCAGTTCACGTAGCTGGTTACGAATCACTTCATACGCAGTGGGCGCACTCATTTGTTTGCTGTAGGAATAAAGTTTATTCGTGACAACAATCATATGCTGGGCCGCTATCTCCCAAAGACCATTATCAGAAATGTGCTGCTGCATGTCTGCAACGGTCAGCGTAGAGACTTTGCACGTTTCAGCCGTCACAAGAAAGGCGTCATGTACACCCAGACCAATGATTCCGGGTGCGGGCAGCGTGACAACGAGTAGGCCATCTGAAGAACGATGTACTTCAATTGATCCTGAATGAATCAAACGACATACCGGTACATCGTTCTCAATGAGCCCCAGGCGGATCCCTTTGCGATAGGATTTTATTGGCGCAAAAGGCGTTAAGGATTCGACCAATTGTTTGGCCCACGGAAATGGCTGGTTTAATGCAGGGGTTTCCAAAGGTTTTCCATCCTTAATATTAAACCTAATAAACATGTAATGATAAGAGTAGATAAATAGTTTGGAATTTACAACGTTTAAAAATAGGAAGAGTAGTTGATTTAACTCATATTTTTTCAGGCAGATAATTGATTTTTGCGAGCTTACCATTCTCTAGCTCAATGTGTCCGCCAGCACGAAGTGAAGAAAGTATCGACATAATTCCGCTGCGGGAAAGTAAGCACCTGTTTTGAATGTAATTGTAGGTTGATTCAGCATGACGGATTTTGGGTGACTCATTAATGAGCTCAATTAAAAGCGAGCGAACCGTTTCATACATTCCTGATTGTGACAGTCTTGTACAGTGCCTAAACAGACGTGCTGAGATGAAAATAAGCAACTGAGTCAACGGTTCCCAGAGTGACTCTTTTTCAACAAAATGCATGGCACTTTCGAGCGAAAGCCTGCGAAGCACAGCGTCGGGTGACGGCCGGATACACAAGCGTGGATGCAGATTGCTGTTTAAGGTAAATCCAAAGACGAAAGGGGCTGATTCGGTGTTGAGGGTAATGCCATCATCTCTGCGATTGATGATCACATGACCCTCTTCCAGCAAATAGCACTGTTTAGTATTGGTTCTGACAAAATCGAGCGTGGAGAGTTTGTCGCCGGGAACAACCTTAGCGTGCGGGGACAACGTCTTGATTAAACGTAAAATATGATCCTGTGGTTTTTCCAAAGAAGATGAAAATAATGTGGGGTGGAGTCGAGATGAATTCATTTTTGTTCGCAATTAATAAAGTTAGGCAACTTATTAATTATCTCTAAAAATATTCATGTAGCATCATTATTATGAATCCGAAAATACACAGCGAACCTGTTGAATGCGTTAATTGTGCTGTTACGGAGGTGCAACATAAACATCCCCAGAGGAGCGGGAGGGGATTAAATTCACTCTTCTTGTTATTTTGTTATCACCAGCCATCATCTTCATGATGGCACCTGGAGATAACAAAAAGGCGTTGTAATCCGCCTTTTATTATTTATCTTTCCGCCACGCGTCTGCCGTTAATGCTTCGCCAAAATGTCCGGCAATCAATCGTTTCGTCAGATCGTGAAGCGGGGAGGCCAACACATCCGCAGTACTTCCACGCTCAACCACTTCGCCGTGGTGCATCACCAGAACCTGATCGCTGATATGTTTCATCATTCCTAAATGCTGTGTCACATAGATATAGGAGATACCCTGTTTTTCCTGTAACTCCAGCATCAGGTTGATCAGTTGCGAACGCATCGACATATCCAGCGAGGCCAGCGCTTCATCGGCGATAATCACCTTCGGACGCAGGATAAGCGCACGCGCCAGCCCGAGACGCTGCTTCTGCCCTGGAGCCAGCATGTGTGGATAATAACTAACATGATCGGGCAACAAACCCACCATTCGCAGCGTTTCAATGATTCGCTTGCGGCGTGCCTCGGGTTCCAGATCCGTATTCAGGCGCAACGGGAAATCGAGAATTTGCGAAATGCGCTGCCGCGGATTCAGTGATGTCGACGGATCCTGGAAAATCATACGAATGCGCTGACTGCGGAATGAATAGTCACCAAACGACAAAAAATGATCGTCAATGAGCACATCGCCTGCGCTCGGTTCCACCATTCCTGCAAGCATTTTCGCCAGCGTCGATTTACCGGAACCGTTCTCGCCGATAATAGCCAGCGTCTGTTTTTCGCGCAGGGTAAAGCTGAGCGGTTTTACTGCCTCGACCGTCTGGCGATGAAACAGGCCAGTGCGATAGCGAAAGGTCTTACTGAGATTGCGTACTTCAAGCAATGTTTCGACCATTTCACTCTCTCTCCATGTTCAGCGGGAAATGACAGGCAAAAAGATGCGTTTTAGCGCCCGTCAACCGAGGCGTCTCAATGCATTTGCGCTGCGCATAAGGGCAGCGAGGACCCAGTCGACAGCCAATCGGCAGCGACTCCAGCAACGGAATCGCCCCCGGTAAAGTATTCAGACGGCTTTTATGCGGCATCGCGCTGCCAAAATCAGGAATAGCGCGGATCAGGGCCTGGGTATACGGATGGTGCGGCGCAGACACCAGATCTTCGCTGACGGCGGTCTCTACCGTCTGTCCGCAATACATCACGTCAATTTTATCCGCCCATTTACTCAGCATCTGCAGGTCGTGGCTGATCAGCAAAATGGTGGTGTTATTGTTCTGATTAAGGCGCGTCAGCAGGCGGAAAATTTGCGCCTGGGTGGTCGGCTCCATGGCGTTTGTCGGTTCATCGGCAATCAACATGCGTGGCTGATTGGCCAGCGCAATGGCGATCATCACCTTCTGACATTCGCCGTCGGTCAATTCATACGGGAAGCTGCGCATCGCGTCTTTATGATCTTTAATCCCGACGCGGTGCAACAGCTCAATAGCGCGGCGTTTACGCCAGCCCACGCGCTGCCACCAGCGGCCTTTATAGGTCCAGCCGGGAATATTCTGCATCAACTGTTTGCCGACACGTTCTGAAGGATCGAGACAGGATTGTGGCTCCTGGAAGATCATCGACACGTTATGACCCACCAGCTTGCGGCGCTCGCGTGGTGACAACCGTAGCAAATCGATATCGTCAAACCGCATGCGGTCGGCTGTCACGCGCCAGTTGTCCTTCGCGACGCCGCAAATGGCTTTGGCTATAAGACTTTTACCCGAGCCAGATTCGCCCACCAGTCCGCGGATTTCGCCTTCAGCCAGCGTAATACTCACGCGGTCTACGGCTTTCACCCAGCCCTCGGAGGTTTTGAATTCGATAGTGAGATTGCGGATATCCAGTAACGGCATTATTGCACCCCCGCATTAATCGCGTGGCGGATACCATCGCCCAGCAGGTTAATCAGCAGAACACTCACCATAATTGCAGCACCTGGCAGCATCACCGTCCACGGCGCAACATAAATTAATTCCAGCGCGTCGCCAAGCATTGCGCCCCATTCCGGGGAGGGGAGTTGTGCCCCAAGATCGAGAAAACCGAGCGCGGCGATATCCAGAATCGCCATTGAGAGCGCGCGCGTAATTTCCGTCACCAGGCCAGATGCAATGTTCGGCATCACCGCAAACCACAAAATATTCATGGTCGTTGCCCCGTCGAGGCGTGCCGCGACCACATACTCTTTCTCCAGCTCATCATGAACCAGACTGTAAACTGAGCGAACCATGCGCGGGAGCAGCGCCAGCCAGACGGCGAACATCGCGTGAGAAAGATGCGGTCCAGCGAAGGCAACCACAATAATGGCCAGCAGCAGCGACGGGATCGACAGCAGCGTATCCAGAATATGATTCAGAACAGCCGACCGCAGGCCGTGCGTCGCACCGGCAAAAATCCCGAGCGCCAGACCAAAAATGGTGGCGGCAAACGTCACAACAAATGCGCCGCCGACCGTCGGGGCCGCGCCGCTTAACAGGCGGCTCAACACATCTCGGCCTAAATCGTCGGTGCCGAGAAAGAAGGAAACCTCGCCATAGCGAGACCATGAAGGCGGCAGCAGCTGGTAGCCAAGGAACTGCTGATCGAGTCCGTAAGGCGCAAACCACGAACCAAAAATGCACAGTAATGCCAGACCACCGCAGCCGTAAAGGCCGATCATCGCGGTGGTGTCGCCATAGAATTTGCGCCACACGGTGCGCAGAACACCGGGAGCGCGTTTTTCCCTGTATACGCTATCGTAAGGCATACCATTCCTTATGTTTCAGCGGGTTAGCCATAGCGCCCAGAATGTCGGAAATCACGTTGACGATGATCACCAGCGAACCGATGATCATCACCCCGGCAGAAATCGCCGCGTAGTCCTGCTGGCGGATCGCATTAATCATCCAGCGCCCCAGACCAGGCCAGCTAAAGACCATCTCGGTAATCATCGCCAGCGTCAGCATGGTAGAAAATTGCAGCCCCAGTTTTGGAATCACCGGCGGGAGTGCATTATGGAGAACGTGGCGACGCAAAATAGTGAGTCGTGATAAACCGCGCGTGGCGGCCGCTTTTACATAGTTTTGATCGAAGACGTCTATTGTGCTGGTACGCATCAGGCGGATGACTTCCGTCGTAGGCGCAACGGCCAGCGTCAACACCGGTAATACCATGTGTCGCAGCGTGCTGATGATCATTTCATGACGCCAGATGGAGTCCGAAAGCCAGGCATCAATAATGGCGAAGCCCGTGATGGTTTTCACGTTATAAAGCAGATCAAAGCGTCCGGAGACCGGCAGCCAGCCTAGCGTGAGCGAGAAGAACAGAGTGAGAAGAAGCGCCAGCCAAAATACAGGAATCGAAAAGCCGAGCAGGGCGATTGCGCTGATCAATTTGTCCTGCCATTTATTGCGCGTGATCCCCGCGAGCATGCCGACTGGTATCCCCACCATCAGGGCAAAACCAAATGCCAGAATGCACAGCTCCATCGTCGCCGGGAAAACCTCTTTGAGCTGATCAGAGATAAGCTGACCGTTAATGCTGGAGACGCCAAAGTCCCAGTGCAACACGCCGTTAAACCAGAACAGCCAACCATCCCATAGCGACGAACCCTGAAGCGGTGCATGTGGCGTAAAATAGCTCAGACTGAAACCGACAAATGTCAGAAGGAACAGCGTAATCGCCAGAAGCAACAAACGACGTAAGGTAAAAATAATCATGGTTTTTTCACCTCTTCCTTTTTCTCACGCGATACGCCCGCAAACGAAGCGTTGCCGAAGGGGCTAAGCACCAGGCCTTTAATATCGTAGCGATAGGCCTGCAGGCGCAGCGAAGAGGCTAACGGCAGCACCGGTAACTCTTTGGCCAGGATATTCTGTGCTTCATCGTAAGCTTCTATTCGCGATGCCAGTTGCTGAGACGACAGCGCTTTTTGCAGAACTGCGTCAAACTCCCGGTTACACCAGTGCGCGAAGTTGGTTTGTGACCGAATTGCCGCGCAGCTCAAAAGTGGGCGGAAGAAACTGTCGGGATCGTTACTGTCCGTAGACCAGCCAGATAACGTCAGGTCATGATTCATGTCCATTAACCGCGCTTCCTGGAAACGACCTTCGACGGGAACGATCACCACTTTAACGCCCACTTGTGCCATATCCGCCTGAATCAGTTCTGCGGTTTTTAAGGGGCTAGGGTTCCATGCCTGCGAACTGGTCGGGACCCAAAGCTGCAGCGTAAGATTCTCGGCACCCAGCGCTTTGAGCTGTTCGCGTGCTTTTGCGGGATCGTACTCAGTCACTTTTGCGTCACTATCATAGGCCCAGGAGGCGCGTGGCAAAATAGACGCCGCAGTCTCCGCTGTGCCGTAATAGATCGACTGCATCAGACGCTGATTATTGATAGCGAGCGCAAGAGCGTGACGAACCGCGGGATTATTCATCGGCGGTTTATCGGTATTAAATGCCAGATAGGCGATATTCATCCCCGGTCGCAAGGTTAAACGCAGACGCGGATCGTCGCGCAGGCTGGTCAACTGGCTAGCGGCTGGCCAGGCGAGGACATCACATTCGCCGGTAAGCAGTTTAGACAGTCGACCCGTCCCACCAGACCCCAGATCAACCACCACTTGCGGCATCAACGGCGTACCGCGCCAGAAATGTTCATGGCGCTGCAGGCGGATGTATTGACCGGCACGATATTCTGCCAACTGGAAGGGACCTGTACCGACCGGCTGGCGGTCCAGTAATTCCTGATGATCCTGCTTCGTCAATTGCGCCGCATATTCAGCCGACATCACAGACGCGTAGTGCGTAGCCAGATGCCACAAAAAAGAGGCGTCAGGGCGCGTGAGGTTAAATTCAACCGTGTGATTATCCAGTTTGCGCACGCTTTTGACCGTGTCAGCAAACTGCAAACTGTCAAAGTAGGGGAAGCTTCCGCCGTTAACGTTATGCCACGGATGATTGCGATTAAAAATGCGCTGGAAGGTAAACACCACGTCATCGGCGTTCAATTTACGCGTGGGTTTAAACCAGGGTGTTGATTGAAATGCGACGTCATTGCGCAGATGGAAACGGTAAGTCGCGCCGTTATCCAGCACCTCCCAGCTGTCGGCCAGCTCAGAAACCAGACGATACGTATAGGGATCGACATCAAGCAGACGATCGTAAAGTTGTGCGGCAAGCGTATCGACGATCAGGCCGCTACCGGCTTTTTGCGGGTTGAACGTGTCGACTTGCCCGTTGACACAATAGACAAAACCACTGTCGCGAATATCAGGAGGCGTAGTCGGTTCAGGCGCAGCAAAGACCAGGCGGCTAAACAGACCGAGTGCAATCAGGGACGATGAAACCAGACGCATAATTTTCAAGATTTTTAGATTCGATCTGCAAAGTGTATCGCACTTACCCTAGCTACGTAAAAATGTCTGCGGGTAAGTGCTGATAATGTCAGCGCATTTGATGCTTTTTGAGCAATGCCCTTAATTGATGGTAGGTCAGGCCCAGCAGTTCAGCTGCCTGTTTCTGGTTATATTTTGCCGTTTTCAGGCTGTGTTCCAGCAACTGCTGTTCCTGAACATGCTGGAACTGGCGCAAATCGAGCGGCAAAGCTGGTGCATCCGTATTATGCGCAGGTTTAGGATTCACGGGAGCGTTGCGATGGAAGGGGTCGATAATAATAGTGTCCAGCTCAGTTTCGCTGCTGGCATGGCGGTAAACAGAGCGTTCAACCACGTTTTTCAGTTCACGAATATTCCCAGGCCAGGCGTAACTGAGCAGCGTTTCACGCGCGTAGTCGCTAAAACCGGCGAAAAGCGGCAGGCCTAATTCGCGGCACATCTGAATCGCAAACTGCTCTGCCAGGAGCATGATATCGCCGCTTCGCTCGCGTAGCGGCGGTAGCTGAACAACATCAAAGGCCAGCCTGTCCAGCAGGTCAGCGCGAAATTTCTCCTCCGCCACCATTTCCGGCAGGTTGGCGTTTGTCGCACAGACCAGGCGGACGTTCACCTGCAGAGGCTGGCTTCCGCCCACACGCTCCAGCTCACCGTACTCAATCACTCGCAGCAATTTTTCCTGCACCAGCATTGGGGCCGTGGCCAGTTCATCGAGGAACAGCGTCCCGCCATCCGCCCGCTCAAAACGCCCCGGATGGCGCTTTTGCGCACCTGTAAAAGCCCCCGCTTCATGGCCGAACAGTTCGGAATCCAGCAAGTTCTCGTTGAGCGCGGCGCAGTTGAGCGAAATAAACGGACCGTCCCACCGCCCAGACAGGAAGTGCAGGCGGTTGGCGATCAGCTCTTTCCCGGTCCCGCGCTCACCAATGATCAGTACCGGCTTATTGAGCGGTGCGAGCCGGGACACCTGTTCCAGCATCTCCAGAAAACTGTTGGCCTCACCAAGCAAATTATCTTTATATTCAGTCATGATGAAATTAACCACTCGTTAGCGATATTCACCAGGTGAGAGTAGGTTCTCGTTGCATTAAAATCAACCACAATCTTATAAATCAATAAGATATAAAGTTGGCATGGCATTTGTATTATCTGTTCAGCAGGGCATCGCCCGAGAACAGAAATATGAAATGTGAGGATTCGAATTATGGGTATTTTTTCTCGTTTTGCCGACATCGTGAACGCCAACATCAACTCACTGCTTGAAAAAGCAGAAGACCCGCAAAAGCTGGTGCGTTTGATGATTCAGGAAATGGAAGACACGCTGGTTGAAGTGCGCTCTACATCAGCCCGTGCGCTGGCCGAAAAGAAACAGCTGTCACGCCGTATTGAGCAGGCCACCACGCAGCAAAGTGAATGGCAAGAAAAGGCCGAGCTGGCACTGCGTAAAGAGAAAGACGATCTGGCGCGTTCGGCCCTGATCGAAAAGCAAAAGCTCACCGATATTGTTGCTACGCTTGAGCAAGAAATCACGCTGGTGGATGAAACATTGACCCGCATGAAGAAAGAGATCGCGGAGCTGGAAAACAAACTCAGCGAAACGCGCGCTCGTCAGCAGGCGCTCACGCTGCGTCATCAGGCGGCTAGCTCGTCTCGTGATGTTCGTCGTCAACTTGATAGCGGTAAAATTGATGAAGCGATGGCGCGTTTTGAATCCTTCGAACGCCGTATCGATCACATGGAAGCGGAAGCCGAAAGCCACAGCTTTGGCAAACAGAAAACGCTGGATCAGGAGTTTGCAGAACTGAAAGCGGATGACGCCATTGGCGAACAACTGGCCGCGCTCAAAGCAAAAATGAAGCAAGACAACCAATAATAATTGAAGCGGCACCCTGGCGTGCCGCAACGCATCGTAAGACAAGGAGTACATATGAGTGCGCTATTTCTGGCTATTCCCCTGACCATTTTCGTGCTTTTCGTCCTGCCGATCTGGTTATGGCTGCATTACAGCAACCGTTCAGCCCGGGGCGATCTGTCACAAAGTGAACAGCAACGCCTGATGCAGCTCACCGACGAGGCGAAAAAAATGCGTGAACGTATCCAGACACTGGAAGACATTCTCGACGCAGAGCATCCGAACTGGAGGAATGGTTAATGGCCGGACTTAATCTGAACAAAAAATTATGGCGTATTCCCCAGCAGGGGATGGTTCGCGGTGTTTGCGCAGGCCTGGCGCATTATCTGGATGTGCCGGTAAAGCTGGTTCGCGTCGTGACAGTGCTGTCGATTTTCTTTGGGCTGGCCTTCATTACCTTAGTGGCTTACATCATTTTGTCCTTTGTTTTAGATCCGATCCCGGATGGCGCGCTTTATTCAGATGAAGCGCCCACAAGCAGCGATCTGCTGGACACCGTGGATACGGAACTGGCTGCCGGGGAGAAACGCCTGCGCGAAATGGAGCGTTATGTCACTTCTGATACCTTTACGCTCAGAAGCCGTTTTCGTCAGCTCTAACTGAGAGAAATAACATGAAATCAAACTGGCAACAGGCCGGTCAGAAAATGAAGCCCGGCCTGAAATTCGCAGGGAAATTCGTTTTACTGACAGCATTACGTTATGGCCCGGCAGGCGTAGCGGGCTGGGCGGTAAAAACGGTCGCCCGTAAACCCGTCAGAATGCTGCTGGCCGTTGCGCTGGAGCCATTGTTGAAGAAAGTCGCTAATCGTTTTTCACGTCGCTATTTTTCCTGATCCCACATTTTAATTGCTGCTTTCTTTTGCGAGAGAGCAGCAATTTCGTTATGTACGGTTCAACATGAGTTTCATCCTTTCTTTGCAACAGCTCACATTATTCGTTGACGCTCTATTTTTGATCTCTTTTAACCCCTTCGATTGCATTGACATAAAAATTCCATAAGCGTAAATTGCCTTCCGTGGGACCGCTACCATGGGAATCTTAATGGACGAAAAAATAGAGCATCTTATTAAACTGGTTTATGGAGAATCATTTTCTTTAGGACACTATGACATTCTTTATGAAAAGATTCGGAACGCCAGGGGTCTTATTACTGATAACCGTAAATCGACGTGGGATGAGCAGGACGTCATATTAATAACGTATGCCGATCAGTTTCAAAAAAATGATCACAACGCATTGCCGATATTGACGCGATTCTATAATCGCTGGCTGTCATCTTACTTTTCTCATGTCCATTTATTGCCGTTTTACCCCTGGTCTTCAGATGATGGTTTTTCTGTTGTGGATTATCACCGTGTCGCGCCAAAAACAGGTGAGTGGGGAGATGTAGCCGAACTCAAAAAATCAACCCATCTCATGTTTGATTTTGTCTGCAATCATATGTCGGCAAAAAGTCAGTGGTTTGAAAACTATTTAAATCAAAAGCCGGGATTTGAGGACTTTTTTATTGCTGTCGATCCCGATACCGATTTATCCGCCGTCACTCGCCCTCGAGCCTTGCCGCTTTTAACGCCGTTTACGCTGGCGGATGGCTCAATCCGCCATTTATGGACGACGTTCAGTGATGACCAGATAGATTTGAACTTTGCCAGTCCGCAGGTCCTCATCGCGATGGTTGATGTCCTGCTGCACTATCTCATTGAAGGGGCAGATTACATCCGGCTTGATGCGGTGGGCTTTATGTGGAAAGTGCCGGGCACGACCTGTCTTCATCTGGAAAACACACACCGACTCATCCAGTTATTCCGTGCCATTACTGACATGGTCGCGCCAGGTACGGTCATCATCACGGAAACGAACGTTCCGCATAAAGACAACATTTCCTATTTTGGTGATGGGTCAAATGAAGCGCAAATGGTGTATCAGTTCTCATTGCCACCACTCGTGCTCCACAGCATTCACAGTGAAAATGTTCAGGCACTTTGCCAGTGGGCACAAACGCTTGAGTTGCCTTCGACTGAGACGACCTGGTTTAACTTTCTTGCTTCCCACGACGGTATTGGGTTAAACCCATTACGCGGTATTCTACCGGAAAAAGAGATTCTGACGCTGGTCGAAAAGCTGCAAAATGAAGGTGCGAAAGTCAACTGGAAAAATAATCCGGATGGCACACGAAGCCCCTATGAAATTAACGTCACTTATTTGGATGCGTTAAGCCCTCAACGTATTGGCGATGATGAACGTATTGCCCGGTTCGTGCTCGCTCATGCGCTGTTATTAAGTTTTCCCGGCGTACCGGCTATTTATGTTCAAAGTATTTTGGGCTCACGCAATGATTATGATGGCGTTGAAAGGTTAGGCTACAACCGCGCGATAAATCGGCGCAAGTTTCAGGAGGGCGAAATTGATGCAGAGCTGGAAGATGCATCTCAATTACGCACTAAGATCTATAACGCGTTAACCAGGATGATTGCTTTTCGACGCCAGCAAGGTGTTTTTCATCCAGACAGTAACGCTATATTCTCCATGCCAAATGAACACGTTCTTAAATTAGTGCGAACCTCCGCAGTGGGTGAGGAAATAACAGCATTTTTTAATTTTCAGAATAGGGTGCAAACTCTTTTTGACGATATACCTTCTGGAGTGGAACTCTTAACAGATTCCAATATTACTAACAGCGTATTGACGCTCAATCCATGGCAGGTGATGTGGATTAAACACCGTTAAAGGAATAATGAAAACATGAAAATCCCTAATATTGTGCTGATGTTGGCGCTGGTTTCGTGCGGCTTGTTATCCGGCTGCCGGGATGAAAATAACACCGTTGTGACCATCGAATTTATGCACTCTTCTGTTGAGCAGGAGAGGCAAGCCGTTATTTCACAATTAATAGAACGATTCGAGAAAGAGAACCCTTTAATCAGGATCAAACAGGTTCCCGTTGAAGAGGATGCGTATAACACCAAAGTCATTACGCTTGCCCGTACGGGCGCGCTGCCCGAAGTTATTGAGGTGAGTCATGACTATGCCAAAGTCATGGATAAAGAGCAGCTTCTCGATCGCGATGCTATTGCTGAAACGGTCAAAACGGTCAAAGAAAATACCTTCTACGACGGCATTCTGCGGGTGGTTCGCACTGAGGATGGTAAAGCGTGGACGGGAGTCCCTGTCAGCGCCTGGTTATCGGGTGTCTGGTATCACAAAGATGCGTTGGCTGCGGCGGGCATCCAGGAACCCCATACATGGGCAGAATTGCTGAAGGCGAGCCAGTCGCTGACTGACCCGGCAAAAAAACATTATGGAATCGCGCTCCCGACGGCAGAAAGTGTGATGACCGAGCAGGCATTTTCTCAGTTCGCACTTTCGGGTGGGGCAAACGTCTTTGACGCGAGCGGCGCAGTCGTTCTTGATACGCCGGAAATGACAAAGGCGCTGACGTTTTATCGAGCACTAGCAGCGACAACTATGCCTGGCTCAAACGATGTTATGGAAATCAAAGACGCCTTTATGAACGGCTCTGCGCCGATGGCGATCTACTCCACCTACATTCTTCCTGCGGTATACAAAGAAGGCACACCCGCCAATCTGGGGTTTGTCGTGCCGACGGAGAAATCATCGGCGGTGTACGGCATGGTGACATCGCTCACCATTACCAATGGTCAAACCGAAGATGAAACCAAAGCGGCGGAGACCTTCGTCGCCTGGATGGAACAGGCTCAAAACGCGGCAGATTGGGTCATGATGTCACCCGGTGCAGCCTTACCTGTTAATAGGCTCGTGGTGGAAACAGCGACCTGGAAGAATAATGAAGTAATAAAGGCCTTCGGTCAGTTGCCTTATGAATTGATCGCCCAGTTCCCGAATGTTCAGGTATTTGGGGCGGTAGGGGATAAAAACTTCACCCGCATGGGGGATGTGACGGGGTCAGGGATCATCAGCTCGATGGTGCATGACGTGACGGTCGGTAATAAAGATCTCACGTCAACATTGAGTGGTAGCCAGCAGCGCCTGGTCGATCTTATCTCGCAACGTTAGGCACATCGCGAAGGAAATGATGAAAATGACGTTATCTGGCCGTTCAGATATGCCTTTCGCCATGCTGCTGTTGGCTCCCAGCCTGATTTTGCTGGGGGGCCTGGTAGCCTGGCCGATGATCTCTAATATCGAAATCAGCTTTTTGCGATTACCGCTTAATCCGCGTGTCAGCGCAACGTTTGTGGGTATCAATAACTACATTCGCATACTGGGCGATCCTGCATTCTGGCATTCATTATGGATGACCGTCTGGTATACGGCGTGGGTGGTGATAGGAAGTACGGGACTCGGACTTGCCGTTGCGATTTTCTTTAACCGCGAGTTTCGGTTGCGTAAAACCGCGCGTTCGCTGGTGCTTCTTTCATACGTGACGCCGTCGATATCGCTGGTTTTTGCGTGGAAGTACATGTTCAACAATGGCTACGGCATCGTGAATTATCTCGGTGTTGACCTGTTGCATTTGTACGACCATGCCCCGTTATGGTTTGACAATCCGGGCAGCAGTTTTGTGTTGGTGGTGCTGTTCGCGATATGGCGTTATTTCCCGTACGCATTCATCTCCTTCCTGGCGATTTTGCAGACCATCGATAAGTCACTTTATGAAGCGGCAGAAATGGATGGTGCGAGCGCATGGCAGCGATTTCGGATTGTTACGCTGCCCGCCATTATGCCGGTACTGGCAACGGTGATAACGCTACGCACTATCTGGATGTTCTACATGTTTGCGGATGTCTATCTCCTGACAACCCGCGTCGATATTTTGGGTGTGTATCTCTACAAAACGGCTTTTGCCTTCAACGACCTTGGAAAAGCCGCTGCGATTTCGGTGGTGCTATTTGTGATTATCTTCGCCGTCATTCTGATGACCAGAAAAAGGGTAAATCTCCATGGCAACAAATAAACGCTTATTAAACCGTACCGGGTTTTATGTCGGGCTGGTGATCTTTCTGGTTGTGACGTTATTCCCCTTTTTCGTCATGTTGATGACGTCGTTCAAGAGCGCGAAAGAGGCTATCTCGCTACACCCGACCATTCTGCCGCAGGCATGGACCCTGCAGCATTACGTCGACATCTTTAATCCCCTTATTTTCCCCTTTGTGGATTATTTCAGAAACAGTTTAGTGGTTTCGTTGAGTTCATCAGTCATCGCCGTTTTTTTGGGCACGTTGGGTGCTTACGCACTTTCAAAGCTTCGCTTCAAAGGACGTATGACCATTAATGCCAGTTTTTATACCGTGTACATGTTCTCGGGTATTTTACTGGTTGTACCGCTGTTCAAAATCATTACCGCACTGGGTATTTACGACACGGAAATGGCGTTGATGATTACAATGGTCACGCAGACGTTACCCACTGCGGTATTCATGCTCAAAAGCTACTTCGACACCATTCCGGATGAGATCGAAGAAGCCGCGATGATGGACGGTTTAAACCGTTTCCAGATCATCTTCCGTATTACGGTTCCACTCGCCATCTCCGGGCTAGTTTCGGTGTTTGTGTACTGCTTCATGGTGGCGTGGAACGATTATCTCTTTGCATCCATTTTCCTCTCAAGTGCCAGCAACTTTACGTTGCCGGTAGGGCTTAACACGCTCTTCAGCACCCCAGACTATATCTGGGGACGGATGATGGCAGCATCGCTGGTGACGGCACTGCCGGTTGTCATCATGTATGCGCTTTCCGAACGTTTCATTAAAAGTGGTTTGACCGCCGGTGGCGTAAAGGGCTAAGGACGGTCATTTTTAACAAGGAGTCAGTGATGAAAAAGTTAGTCGCAACAGCGCCACGCGTGGCAATGCTCATGCCCTATGAGGATCGTCCAGTCGCAGCGAATGAAGTTAAAATTCGTGCTCGTTTTGGTGCGCCAAAACACGGCACGGAAGTGGTCGATTTCCGCGCTGCAAGCCCGTTTATCGATGAAGAATTTAATACCGAATGGCAAATGTTTACGCCTCGTGCTGAGGGGGCCGCTCGCGGAATAGAGTTTGGTAAATTCCAGTTGGGCAACATGATCGTCGGTGAAATCATTGAGTGCGGCGAAGAGGTCACTGAGTATCAACGCGGTGATTCAGTCTGCTGCTATGGCCCATTGCAGGAGACGGTGATTGTCAATGCCGTCAACAATTACAAATTGCGCAAAATGCCGGAAGGGGCCTCGTGGAAAAATGCGGTCTGCTACGACCCGGCACAATTCGCGATGAGCGGTGTTCGCGATGCCAATGTGCGCGTCGGTGATTTTGTCGTGGTGGTAGGATTAGGGGCGATAGGCCAAATAGCGATCCAACTGGCAAAAAGGGCCGGTGCCTCAATTGTGATTGGCGTCGATCCTATCGAACACCGTTGCTTCATTGCCCGCCGTCATGGTGCTGACTTCTGCATCAATCCCATTGGCAGAGATGTGGGGCAGGAGATTAAAGAACTGACCGGTAAGCAGGGTGCTGATGTCATTATCGAAACCAGCGGTTTCGCCGATGCGCTGCAATCGGCATTACGCGGACTCGCCTATGGTGGAACAATCTCTTATGTCGCCTTCGCAAAACCCTTCTCAGAAGGTTTCAACCTCGGGCGTGAAGCCCATTTCAACAACGCGAAAATCGTTTTTTCTCGCGCCTGTAGCGAGCCAAATCCTGACTATCCGCGTTGGAGTCGCAAGCGCATCGAAGAAACATGTTGGGAATTGCTGATGAACGGCTATCTCAACTGCGAAGAGATTATCGATCCGGTGGTCAGTTTTGAAACCAGTGCAGAAAGCTACATGAAATATGTCGATCAACACCCCGAGCTGAGCATCAAAATGGGCGTTACTTTTTAAGCTATGGAGAGCTGAAAATGAAAATTGCAACACAAAACCAGGCATTTTTTCCGACGACGATTCTTGAGAAATTCAAATACATCAAGGCCATGGGTTTTGACGGATATGAGATTGACGGCAAATTGCTGGTGGAAAATCTGGCTGAGGTGAAAGCCGCAATAAAAGCAACCGGCCTGCCGGTGACAACGGCATGTGGCGGTTACGAGGGGTGGATCGGTGATTTCATCGAAGAACGTCGCCTGAATGGCTTGCAGCAAATCGAGCAGATTCTGCAAGCGCTGAGTGAAGTTGGCGGTAAGGGGATTGTTGTCCCTGCGGCCTGGGGGATGTTTACGTTCCGATTACCTCCGATGACTTCCCCGCGCAGTCTTGAAGGCGATCGTAAAGCGGTGAGCGCTTCACTGCGTTGGCTGGATGCGGTGGCGGCTCGTACTGGAACAACCGTTTACCTTGAGCCACTTAACCGCTATCAGGATCACATGATCAATACCCTGGCGGATGCGCGCCGTTACATCGAAGAGAATGACCTTAAGCACGTTGAAATCATCGGTGATTTCTATCATATGAATATCGAAGAAGACTCATTGACCGGGGCGCTACATACCCACAGGGATCTTCTTGGACATGTGCATATTGCCGACAATCATCGTTATCAGCCAGGCAGTGGAGCCCTCGATTTCGCAGCCTTATTCGCCCAGTTACGTGCGGATAATTATCAGGGCGTCGTGGTCTATGAGTGTCGCGTTCGCGCCGAAAACCCGGCGCAGGCGTATCAAGCGTCACTGAACTATTTACGCGACTGCTAAGGATGGCGAGCGTGATGAGTGCTTTAACACCTTCGCCTCTGCGTGTCGCCATTATCGGCGCCGGGCAAGTTGCCGATAAAGTGCATGCCTCGTATTACGCCACGCGAAACGATCTGCAAATGGTGGCTGTCATGGACAGCCACCTGGATCACGCGAAGGCGTTTGCGAATCGGCACGGAATAACAAAGGCATATGAAGATCTGCATACCCTGTTACGTGAGGCGAAACCAGACATCGTCAGCGTTTGCTCACCGAATCGCTTTCATTTTGAACACGTCATGGCAGCCCTGGCGGCGGGTTGCCATGTGATGTGTGAAAAACCACCCGCCATGAGTCCACAACACGCTGACGAAATGCGCCTGGCAGCGCGAAAAGCGGGAAAAGTGCTGGCGTATGATTTTCATCATCGTTTCGCACAGGATACGCAATTACTGCGTGACGCAGTACAGAGCGGCACATTCGGTGAGATTTACGTCACCAATGCTCTGGCATTGAGACGCTGCGGTGTTCCCGGCTGGGGTGTTTTCACGAATAAAGCCTTACAGGGTGGTGGGCCGCTCATTGATATCGGTATTCACATGCTGGATGCCGCGATGTATGTCCTTGGTTTTCCGAAGGTGAAATACGTCACGGCACACAGCTTTCAACGGTTGGGAACAACTAAGAGCAGCGGTCAGTTTGGGGAATGGGATCCCAAAACCTATACCGTAGAGGATGCACTTTTCGGCACGATTGAGTTCTGCAACGGCGGGATTCTGCGCCTCGAGACCTCGTTTGCACTCAATATTCGCGAGCAATCGATCATGAATGTCTCTTTTTGTGGTGAGAAAGCGGGTGCAACGCTTTTCCCGGCACATATCTATAACGATGTTGGCGGAGAGTTGTGCACGCTTCTCCAGCGTGATGAAGCTGACGATCGGCGGCATATTCGTAGCATGGATGCGTTTGCCCGTCATGTTCAGGGGGAGCCCGTCATGATTGCCGATGCGGAGCAGGGACTGGTTATTCAACAACTTGTCGCTGCATTGTATGAATCATCGGAAAATGGGGAGCGGGTCGCATTATGCTAAATCTCTCCGTTCTTACTGAATCTTCATTTGATCCAGAAAGGCTCAACAAATACGCCTCAATTATGTGCTGCAGCAATGGGTATCTCGGTATTCGCGCCACCCATGAAGAGCATTACACGCAGCAAACGCGCGGTATGTATCTGGCGGGTTTATACCATCGTGCGGGGCGTAATGAGACCAATGAACTGGTGAATTTGCCCGATATTTTAGGTGTTGAACTCTATCTCGACGGCGAGAATTTTTCGCTGGTCAGCGGAACGATTTTGCGATGGGAGCGGGAGCTGGCATTTGCCAATGGTGAACTCCGTCGCTGCGTGATCTGGCGCTCATCGAAAGGAAAACGATATCGGATTAGCAGTCGCCGCTTTGTCTCAATGGATCAGCTGTCACTCGTTGCTTTGCAATTTTCCGTCACACCGCTTGATGGTTCTGCGCAGATGAGTCTTACGACAGGAATTGACGCGACGTAAACGAACAGTGGCAGACAGCATCTTGATGAGGTCTCGGTTCGGGTGTTCGATCAGCAATATATTCAGGGCGTATATGAAACCCAGGATCGCGCATCGGAAGTGGTCATATCGGCAAGCTGTCAGTTGGATAACCAAAGTGAAAGCTGGTTCACAGCGAAAAACAGGCGGTTAAATTGCCATCACTCGTTTGAGGCAGAAGAGGGGCAAAAGGTTACATTTGAGAAAATAGTATGGGTCACGCATCGCAGCGATAAAACGCTCTCGCAAGCGTCATTTGCGCGAAACAATCTGCGCGATCTGACTGTTTATGCGGCGAAAGGATATGACGCATTATTGGAAATGACGACCTGTGCCTGGGAAAATATCTGGCAAGTCAGTCGTGTCACGGTGCGCTCTGAGCATACAGAGGATCAGCTCGCACTGGATTACGCGGTGTGGCACCTGAATACCATGATGCCAGCGCAGGATGAACGTAGCAGCATCGGGGCTAAGGGACTCACAGGGGAAGGGTACAAAGGTCATGTTTTCTGGGACACCGAGATATTCCTGCTACCGTTCTATCTTTTTACCTCTCCACAACACGCGCGTCATTTACTGCGATACCGTTGGCTCAATCTACCCGGAGCGCGTGAAAAAGCGCGTCGTAATGGCTGGTCCGGCGCACTGTTCCCCTGGGAAAGCGCCAGCAACGGCCAGGAAGAGACACCTGAGTTTGCGGCGATCAATATCAGAACGGGTGTCAGGCAGAAAGTGGCCTCTGCTCTGGCGGAACACCACATCGCGGCGGATATTGCCTGGGCGGTAGTGGCTTACTGGCAGGCCACTCACGACAGTGCTTTCATGCGCAACGAAGGACTCACGCTTCTTATCGAAACCGCGACCTTCTGGATTGCCCGCGCGACTGAGATTAACGGTCGTCTGGAAATTCACGATGTTATTGGGCCTGATGAATATACCGAGCATGTGAATAACAATGCCTATACCAATTATTTGGCATGGCACAACGTCGCACATGCGCTGCAATTTCTGCGTCATTTTGAACGCAAAGACGAACGATTCACGCAGGCCGCACAACACTTCCTGAAAAGATTGTGGCTGCCTGAGCCAAATCAAGCCGGTGTCATTCCTCAGGACGATACGTTCATGAGCAAGCCCGCAATCGATTTGAGTCGCTATAAAAATGCGGCTGGCAAGCAAACCATTTTGCTCGATTTTTCCCGCTCGGAAGTCAATGAGATGCAAATCCTTAAACAGGCAGATGTTGTCATGCTCACCTATCTGCTGCCGGAGACGTTTACGCGTCCACAGTGTTTGGCAAACCTGACTTATTACGAGCCCCTGACTATTCACGATTCTTCACTCAGCCGATCGGTCCATGGCATTGTGGCCGCGCGTTGCGGGGAAATCGCCAGCGCTTATCAGTTCTGGCGAGAGGGCGCGGCCATTGATTTGGGCGACGAACCGCATAGCTCTGATGACGGAATACATGCTGCGGCAACAGGCGCTATCTGGTCCGGCGTTATTCAGGGGTTCGCTGGCGTAACAATCGTTGATGGAGAGCTACACCTTTCACCGCGGTTGCCAGACCCATGGCAACGGCTGCAATTTCCCCTTAAATGGCGGACGGCCACTCTGAATATCATTGTTGAAAATCAAACCCTGCTGGTTAACACAACCGAACCCATCACGCTCACCGTGTGGGGTAAAACATTGACGATTGTAGATAGCCAAACGTTCTCGATTAATAATTTTTCTTTACTTGATTATGGGACCGCTACCATAAGTGGAGAGGCATGATGCTTAAGGCAATCATTTTTGATTTGGACGGGGTGATAACCGATACGGCTTATCTTCACTTCCTCGCGTGGCGCGCGGTGGCTGCAAAAATAGGTATCACGATTGATGAAGGCTTTAACGCTGGGCTGAAGGGCATTAGCCGTATGGATTCATTAAAGCGAATTTTGCGACACGGCGGACTGGAAAATGCCTTTAGCCAGGAAGAGCGCCATCGGCTGGCGCTGGAAAAAAATGAGCGGTATGTGCAGTCGCTGCGCGGGCTAAACAGCCATTCTCTTTTGCCTGGAATTGCACAACTCCTTGCCGAGCTCCGTGCCGCCAACGTGCGCATTGGACTGGCATCCGTGTCGCTCAATGCCCCGGCGATTCTTGCATCGCTTGGCATTACCCATGCTTTTGATTTTTGTGCGGATGCTTCACTCATTCAACACTCAAAACCCCATCCAGAGATCTTTCTCGCGGCCTGTCGGGGTTTAGGTTTCAGCCCTGAGCAGGCTATGGGTATTGAAGACGCGCAGGCGGGCGTTGAGGCGATCAATGCAGCTGGAATGCTCTCTGTCGGCATTGGGGACGATCTCACCGATGCCGATTTAAAACTCTCTTCAACGGATGAATTGACCTGGCAGCGTTTGTCCGATTTCTGGGACGCGAAACGTGGCCCGCATGTGTGCTTATAAGGGGATTAAATGGCTCAGCTATCGCTAAAAAATATCCACAAAATCTATGATAACCAGGTTCATGTGGTGAAGGATTTTTGCCTCGAAATCGCGGATAAAGAATTTATCGTTTTTGTCGGGCCATCAGGCTGCGGTAAATCCACCACGCTACGCATGATTGCCGGTCTCGAAGAGATTAGCGCAGGTGAACTGGCGATCGGGGATGTGGTGATGAATGATGTTCCCGCCAAGGCGCGGGATATCGCCATGGTTTTTCAGAACTATGCGCTATACCCGCACATGACGGTTTACGACAACATGGCGTTTGGCCTCAAAATGCAAAAGATCGCGCCGAAGGTGATTGAGGAGCGGGTCAGCTGGGCCGCGCAGATACTGGGTTTACGTGACTATCTCAAGCGCAAACCGGGGGCGCTTTCTGGTGGCCAGCGCCAGCGTGTGGCACTGGGTCGCGCCATCGTGCGAGAGGCGGGTGTATTTCTGATGGATGAGCCGCTGTCAAACCTCGACGCAAAGCTACGCGTGCAGATGCGGGCTGAAATCAGCAAGCTTCATCAGAAATTGAATACCACCATGATTTACGTGACGCACGATCAGACCGAAGCCATGACAATGGCGACACGTATCGTGATTATGAAGGAGGGGATCATTCAGCAGGTAGGTGCACCAAAGGAGGTGTATAACGAACCGGCCAACATCTTTGTCGCTGGGTTTATTGGTTCACCCGCCATGAACTTTATTCGTGGTGCAATAGATGGCGGCTATTTTGTCACCGAAACGTTGCGCCTCGAAATACCAGCAGAAAAACTCGCGATACTTAATAAAAAAAATTATCAGCGTAAAGCCGTCATATTGGGTATTCGCCCTGAAAATATAATAACCGCGCAAGAGTGCACAACAGCAATAAATGCGACGGTGTGCGTGGCCGAGCTGACGGGTGCTGAGTTTATGCTGTATGTCAATGTAGGCGGTCACGAATTAGTGCTTCGGGCAGGAACAATACATGATTATCATTCTGGGGATAATCTGGCAATTCAGTTCGAAATGGATAAAAGCCATTTCTTCGATGCTGATACAGAAATTGCCATAAGATAAAAATAGTCAGTGACTGGAAAGCATTTTCCAGATTTTGTTGTTCTTATTTTATAAAGGAATATATTAATGAGTACTCTACTAAAAAGTGCTGCGCTTTTACTATGTGCGGGAGTAACGAACGTCCAGGCATCAGAGGAAGTTAAAAAATGGGATTTTAACATTGGTGCGATGTATGAAATCGAAAATGTCGAAGGACAGGGTGATGATAAAGATGGTTTATATGAACCTTCCGTATGGTTTAATGCCACCTACGATGCATGGACGGTTTCACTGGCGATGTATCAGGAAGGACCCGTTGATTACAGTAGCATGACTCGAGGGACCTATTTTGATCGCCCTGAATTCGAGTTACGTTATCGTGTTATTGGCAGTGACGACTTTACGCTGGGCTTGACGGGGGGATTTCGCAATTATGGTTATCATTTTAAAGATGAGCATGGTGCGAAAGACGGTAGTGCAAATATGCAACGCTACAAAATCCAACCAGACTGGGATCTCAAATTGAGTGATGACTGGCGCTTTAACGGCTGGTTCGCGATGTATCAATTTGCAAACGATCTCGAAAAGACAGGTTATTCCGATAGCCGTGTCGAGACTGAAACCGGTTTTACCTGGACTATTAATAAGACCTTTTCTATTAAAACAAACTACTATTTAGAACGCGGCTTTAATATTGATGGTGGTCGCAATAATGGGGAGTTCTCAACTCAGGAAATTCGTGCTTATCTGCCTATTGCGATGGGGCAAACCACATTGACGCCCTATACCCGCCTTGGGTTAGATCGCTGGTCAAATTGGGACTGGCAGGACGATCCCGAACGTGAAGGTCATGATTTCAATCGCCTGGGCATGCTGTATGCGTATGATTTCGCCAACGGTCTCTCTATGACACTGGAATACGCGTACGAATGGCAAAACCATGATGAAGGTAAAAACGATCGATTCCACTATGCTGGCGTCGGCGTGAACTACGCATTTTAGTTGTGCTATTCCAGGGGCAATATGCCCCTAGTTTCAGGCAACAGAGGCAGTTTGGTTGAAATGGGTTTCTACGATGACGCGCTGTGGCGCGGATTTGCCAGCGATCCGTTTAAATAACACATCGCAGCTTTCTTCACCAAGCTTTCGTGTAGGGATATCGAAACCACTTGGCGCGGGTGTCAAAATCAGTGACAGCATAGGATCGGTGTATCCGGCAACAACGAGCTGTTCAGGTATCATTAGATTTAACTCATCCGCTGCGCGATATAGCGCCAGTAATTTCATGCTATCTGTGGCAAAAACAGCGCGGGGGGGATGCGATGCGGAAAGTAATTTACACGCGGCGTCCAGCGCACTTTCATGCGTATAACCGCCGTCAACAACCCAATCACAATTAAGTGCAATATTATTATTTTCGAGACAGGTTTTATAACCCGACAGCCGATCAATTGAGACGAGATAGTCAAGCGGAGCATGTAGGCAGGCGATATCGCGATAGCCTTGTTTAATAAATTGCTCGGTTAACATCATGCTATCATGGAAATTATCCGTATCGACCGAGAAAATATTCGTGAAGTCACCTTCGACTTTGCCAATAACGACAACCGGAATTCCATATGCATCAAGTCTTGGGAAAAAGCCTTCATTGGCGGGTGAACTCAACATAATAATGCCTTTCACCATTTTCTGTTTAATTTTGCTTTCACATTTCTGTAAATCATCTTCACTGTTTTTGGATGTCTGTAAAATAACGTCAAAGCCTTCTTGTTCTGCTTTTGCGGTTATCGCGTGAAGAACATCTGAGAAGAATGGATTACCAGCGGTGGTCTTGGTTGAACGGGTGGAAATAACCATGATCGCATCGAAACCCGATGTCGTTAGGGCGCGGGCGAGTTTGTTAGGTTGATAATTTAATTCATCGATCGCTTTCAGCACTTTCTCTTGTGCTTCAGGAGAGATATTCGTTTGTTTGTTCAGAACGCGGGACACGGTTGATTTTGATACACCGGCAACACGTGCAATATCATAAATTGTGGGTGACATACACCTGACAACTCCATCTTAGCGGCAATTTTATTATATTACGGCAGAAAAAAGGGGAATGACAGTCAGATTGAATTGAAAATCAACGATCTGCCCCAATTTATTGTATTCTGAAGTCAATATCGACAGTCTTCGGGGCAAAACAGGATGGCGATGAAGAGATTTAAAAATGAATTGAATTCACTGGTCAACAGAGGCGTTGATCGCCATTTGCGTCTGGCGGTCACGGGCCTGAGTCGCAGCGGTAAAACCGCGTTTATTACGGCGATGGTTAATCAGTTACTCAATCTACATACCGGCGCTCGTCTGCCCTTGCTGAGTGCTGCACGCGAGGAGCGTTTACTCGGGGTAAAACGTGTCCCACAGCGCGATTTTGGCATCCCGCGTTTCACCTATGATGAAGGGCTGGCGCAGCTTTACGGCACACCGCCCTCATGGCCGACACCCACGCGTGGCGTTAGCGAGATACGTCTGGCGCTGCGGTTTCGCTCGAATGATTCTTTGCTCCGGCATTTCAAGGATACCTCGACGCTGTATCTTGAAATCGTCGATTATCCTGGCGAATGGCTGCTTGATTTACCGATGCTGGCACAGGATTACCTGAGCTGGTCTCGCCAGATGACGGGGTTGCTGCAAGGCCAACGTGCGGAATGGTCTCTAAAATGGCAGGAATTGTGCGCCGGTCTGGACCCGTTGGCTCCCGCAGATGAGAATCGGCTGGCTGCGATTGCGCAAGCCTGGACCGACTATCTCCATCAGTGCAAAAAAGAGGGTTTGCATTTCATCCAACCGGGTCGTTTTGTTCTGCCGGGTGAGATGGCAGGGGCGCCTGCGCTGCAGTTTTTCCCCTGGCCAGATGTCGATGCCTGGGGAGAATCGAAGCTGGCGATGGCCGATAAAAATACCAACGTCGGTATGCTTCGCGAGCGTTTCAACTATTACTGCGAGAAAGTAGTGAAGGGGTTTTATAAAAATCACTTCCTGAAATTTGATCGCCAGATTGTGTTAGTGGATTGCCTGCAACCGCTTAACAGCGGGCCACATGCCTTTAACGATATGCGCCTGGCTCTCACGCAGTTGATGCAAAGCTTCCACTACGGACAACGCACGTTGTTTCGCCGACTGTTTTCTCCGGTCATCGATAAGCTCCTGTTCGCTGCCACCAAGGCCGACCATGTGACTGTCGATCAACATGCCAATATGGTTTCGCTGCTGCAACAGTTGGTTCAGGACGCCTGGCAAAATGCGGCGTTTGAGGGAATCAGCATGGATTGTCTCGGTCTGGCCTCCGTTCAGGCGACGCAAAGCGGCCTGATTGACGTCAATGGCGAAAAGATCCCGGCGCTGCGCGGCAACCGTCTGAGTGACGGTGAACCGTTGACGGTTTATCCCGGTGAAGTCCCTGCGCGTTTGCCTGGGCAGGCCTTCTGGCATAATCAGGGATTTCAGTTCGAAGCGTTTCGCCCACAAACAATGAATGTTGACCAGCCGTTGCCGCACATTCGGCTGGATGCGGCGCTGGAGTTTTTGATTGGAGATAAATTGCGATGACGGAACCCTTAAAGCCACGTATTGATTTTCCCGGCACGCTGGAGCAGGAGCGTGCCGAAGCCTTTAAAGCGGCTCAGGCATTTAGCGGGCCGGAAGCCGATAATTTTGCGCCCGCCGTGACGGAAGAGTTGCTGTCTGATGAAGGGCCAGCGGAGGCCGTCGTGGAAGCAGCGCTGCGACCGAAACGCAGCTTATGGCGAAAAATGGTCACGGCAGGGCTGACGTTATTCGGTATCAGCGTTGTCGGCCAGGGCGTTCAGTGGACCATGAATGCGTGGCAAACGCAGGACTGGGTGGCGTTGGGGGGTTGTGCTGCCGGGGCGCTCATTATCGGTGCGGGTGTCGGTTCTGTCGCGACAGAATGGCGTCGCCTGTGGCGTTTACGCCAGCGAGCGCATGAGCGTGATGAGGCGCGTGATTTATTACACAGCCATGCCACCGGAAAAGGGCGCGCCTTTTGCGAAAAATTGGCGAGCCAGGCGGGCATTGATCAGTCGCACCCCGCGCTTCAGCGCTGGTATGCCGCGATCCATGAAACGCAGAGCGATCGCGAAATCGTCTCGCTGTATGCCTCTATCGTCCAGCCTGTGCTTGATTCCCAGGCGCGTCGGGAGATCAGCCGGTCTGCGGCGGAGTCCACGCTGATGATCGCCGTTAGCCCTCTGGCGCTGGTGGATATGGCTTTTATCGCGTGGCGAAATCTGCGACTGATTAACCGTATTGCCACCCTCTATGGCATTGAGCTCGGATATTACAGCCGCTTGCGCCTGTTCCGTCTGGTGCTGTTGAACATGGCTTTTGCTGGCGCCAGTGAACTGGTGCGCGAAGTCGGGATGGACTGGATGTCTCAGGATCTGGCCGCAAGGTTATCCACCCGAGCGGCGCAGGGAATTGGCGCGGGGCTGCTGACGGCGCGATTAGGCATCAAAGCGATGGAGTTGTGCCGTCCGTTACCCTGGCTAGATGATGATAAACCGCGGCTTGGGGATTTCCGCCGTGAATTGATCGGTCAGCTGAAAGAGACATTGAGCAAAAAGCCGCAGTAAACGCCTAAAAAAGCACCTCGCTGTCAATATTTGTTGACAGCGAGCTTCCAGCCAGACGATATCTGACTTATTATTTAAAGCTACTGGCTTAGAGAGTGAATTTCCCATGCGTCTGGAAGTGTTCTGTCAGGACCGTATCGGTCTGACCCGCGAGTTACTCGATCTCCTTGTTTTGCGTGACATTGATTTACGCGGCATCGACATCGATCCCATTGGACGAATTTATCTCAATTTTGCCGAAATCGAATTCAATACCTTTAGCAGCCTGATGGCGGAAATCCGCCGTATCGCTGGCGTTACGGATGTGCGTACCGTGCCGTGGATGCCATCAGAGCGCGAACATTTGGCGCTGAGCGCGCTGCTCGAAGCGATGCCAGAGCCCTTTTTATCATTGGATTTGAAAGGCAAAGTAGAGCGAACCAACCTCGCGAGTTGCCAGCTGTTTGGCCAAAGCCAGGAAAAACTCAGCAACCATCTTGCTTCACAGCTGATCGTGGGATTCAATTTTCAGCGGTGGCTCGACAGCAATCCGCAGAGCACGCTTAGCGAACATGTTGTCATTAACGGCCAAAATTTCCTGATGGAAATCACGCCGGTTCATTTGCAGGGCGAGAACGACGCGGCGGTACTCACGGGGGCGGTGATCATGCTGCGCTCCACCATTCGTATGGGCCGACAGTTGCAGAATCTTTCCAATCAGGATGTGGGTGCATTTAGCCAGATGATTGCGGTCAGTCCGAAGATGCGACACGTGGTCGATCAGGCGCGTAAACTGGCGAATCTCACCGCACCGCTGCTCATTACTGGCGAGACAGGCACCGGCAAGGATCTGCTGGCCCATGCCGTTCACACGGCCAGCCCGCGAGCGGCGAAACCCTATCTGGCGCTAAACTGCGCATCCATTCCTGAAGACGCTGTTGAAAGTGAACTGTTTGGACATGCGCCAGAGGGCAAAAAAGGTTTCTTCGAGCAGGCCAACGGCGGTTCCGTTCTTCTGGATGAAATTGGCGAAATGTCACCGCGTATGCAGGCTAAACTGCTGCGCTTCCTCAATGACGGCACGTTCCGCCGGGTGGGGGAAGATCATGAGGTACACGTTGATGTCCGTGTGATTTGCGCCACGCAGAAAAATCTTGTTGAACTGGTTCAGAAAGGGGTGTTCCGCGAAGATCTCTATTATCGCCTGAACGTGCTGACGCTGAACATTCCGCCGCTACGCGATTGTCCACAAGACGTTATGCCGCTTACTGAACTGTTCGTGGCGCGTTTCGCAGACGAACAGGGCGTACCGCGTCCGAAGCTCTCTGCCGATCTGGGTACAATGCTGACGCGCTATAACTGGCCGGGGAATATCAGGCAGCTGAAGAATGCGGTATATCGCGCACTGACCCAGCTTGAAGGGTATGAATTACGTCCTCAGGACGTCCTGCTGCCAGATTATGATGCCGGAACCCTGGCGGTTGGCGAAGAAGCGATGGAAGGATCGCTGGACGATATCACCAGCCGTTTTGAGCGCTCTGTCCTGACCCAGCTTTATCGCAACTATCCCAGCACGCGTAAACTGGCGAAACGGTTAGGTGTTTCGCATACGGCGATCGCCAATAAGCTGCGTGAATACGGTTTGAATCAGAAGAAAACAGAAGAGTCATAAAAGTAGAAAGCCTCCAGATGGAGGCTTTTTTTTCACTTACGCTTTTAACACGTCCAGCGCAGCGGCGTAATCCGGTTCGTTGGTGATTTCGTTAACCAGTTCACTGAAAACAACGGTGTCGTTTTCATCGATGACCAGTACGGCACGCGCGGTCAGGCCTTTCAGAGCGCCTTCTGCGATCCCTACGCCGTAGTTTTCGAGGAAATCCGGGCTACGCAGGGTGGAAAGGGTGATGACGTTGCTCAGACCTTCTGCACCGCAGAAACGGGACTGGGCGAACGGCAGGTCAGCGGAAATGCACAGCACCACGGTGTTGTCCATTTCAGTCGCCAGCTGGTTAAATTTGCGCACGGAGGCTGCACAAACGCCGGTATCAATGCTTGGGAAAATATTCAGAACTTTGCGTTTGCCAGCAAACTGGCCCAACGTTACATCAGACAGGTCTTTCGCTACGAGGGTAAAAGCCTGCGCTTTGCTGCCAGCCTGGGGAATAGAGCCTGCAACAGAAACTGGGTTGCCCTGAAAATGAACGAGTTGTGTCATAGATATCTTCCTGTTTACAAATAGTTAACGTCGTAGGTAGTGTATGACATCAGCAGATAACACGGCAAACCAAATTTGCCTTACAGGAGCGAGTGATGAGAAACGTCAAGGTCTATGAAGAAGCATGGCCATTGCATACCCCGTTTGTGATCTCTCGTGGCAGTCGCAGTGAAGCGAGCGTCGTGGTTGTTGAAATTGAAGAAGATGACATAAAGGGCGTCGGGGAATGCACACCCTATCCGCGCTATGGTGAGAGTCTCGCATCGGTTATGGCACAGATCATGACAATTCTGCCCGACCTCGAAAGAGGCTTGACGCGTGAGGCTTTGCAACGTCTTTTGCCCGCAGGCGCAGCGCGTAACGCCGTGGATTGCGCACTGTGGTCGCTTGAGGCGCAGAAAAATCACCAGACTATTTCCGGCGCGGTAGGTGTGGTGTTACCGCAAACCATTGTCACGGCCCAAACCGTCGTTATTGGTGAGCCCGAACAGATGGCCGCCAGTGCGAAAGCACTGTACGAGGCTGGCGCGCGTTTGCTGAAGGTGAAAATAGACGATCATTTAATCAGCGAACGCATGGTGGCGATTCGTGGTGCGGTACCCGATGCGACGCTGATTGTTGATGCCAATGAATCCTGGAAAAGTGAAGGATTGGCTGCTCGCTGCCAGCTGCTCGCGGATCTGGGGGTGGCGATGCTTGAGCAGCCATTACCGGCGCAGGATGATGCGACGCTGGCGAATTTCATTCATCCGCTGCCCATTTGCGCGGATGAAAGTTGCCATACTCGTGAAAATCTGACGAGCCTGAAAGGGCGTTATGAAATGGTTAACATCAAGCTGGATAAGACGGGCGGCTTAACCGAAGCGTTGGCGCTGGCAAAGCAGGCTCGCGCAGAGGGCTTTGCACTCATGCTGGGCTGTATGCTTTGCACCTCACGCGCCATTACGGCTGCGCTTCCGCTGGCGGAGCAGGTCAGCTTTGCCGATCTCGATGGACCCACCTGGCTCGCGGTGGATGTTTCACCGGCGTTGAATTTCACCACCGGTACGCTTCATCTCTGAGATTGCCAGCGCAGTAGGCCCGTCATAGCCTCCATGTATTTCTCGCTCGCGTCGTCAGAGGAGACGGGCGGGAATTCCGCTGTGATGCAATGGAGGCCGAGATCCGCGCACCAGCTGCCAAATGAGCCGGGCGTTTCGTATCCCACGCTCGTTACCAGCGGTAGCGAAAATGCGTCCGCCAGCCACTCGCCTAACGCCGTGTGACGCGGATCTTCAATGCAGGCTAAAGGATCGTGAAACGAAACGACCCATGCGGGATGAAGATGATGAATGAGCTGACACAACGCTTGAGTTTCCGGTTCTGAGCCGGGCTTATCGCCGGTCAACAGCACCACGTCTCGTTCTTCAGCGGCACTGTTCCAGCGGTATACCGTTTCGCCTGCTCGCCAGTTGGCCGCAGGGAAATTACGATTGAGATCGACGCCGCGCGCGTTAGCGCGCAATCCCAACTGGCAGCCATCTGGGTTGACCGTCAGCACCACATGATGACGACGTCGCTCAGGGGCCAGCGTTCGTAGCGCGCAGGAGAGCGTCACGATCGATGAATTTTCATCCCCGTGCGTACCCGCAATAATTAATCCACTGTGACGATCGGCCTGTGGGGCGGGGAACCAAATCAGTGGCGCGCCCAAAAACGAGCGGCCATAGTGTTCGGTCCCACGTGGAAATACGCCACGTTCCGTTCTGGGGCGGTTGGGTGACATAGGAAATCCTGATAAAGGGCTTATAACTGCCAGTGTTGTGTAAAACTCACGGTTAATCAAATAGTTTCAGCGTGAGGAGAATTTAGCCAGATATCACCTTTACGCGGTAAGAAGTTTGCATTTCTCTGTTTTGAAACAAATAATTACGCATCTGCTCGTCACCGATCATTTTAAAGGGGATCTTATGAAGCATCCTGTCTCGCTGCTCTGTACTGCACTTTGGTTGTGCGGACTCTCATCTTTTTCTTATGCGGCTGATGTTCCTTCGGGAACCGTGCTGGCACAAAAACAGGAGCTGGTGCGTCATATCAAAGATGAGCCAGCATCGCTCGACCCAGCAAAGGCCGTAGGTTTGCCCGAAATTCAGGTTATCCGGGATCTGTTTGAAGGCCTGGTGAATCAGAATGAAAAGGGCGCGTTGATTCCTGGGGTGGCGTCAAAATGGCAAAGTAATGACAACCGCACCTGGACGTTTACTTTGCGCGATAACGCTAAGTGGTCTGATGGCACCCCGGTGACGGCAGAAGATTTCGTTTATAGCTGGCAGCGCCTCGTCGACCCTAAAACGACCTCACCGTTCGCATGGTTTGCGGCGCTGGCGGGGATCACGAATGCGCAGAACATTATCGATGGTAAAGCACTGCCGAATTCACTGGGCGTGACGGCTGTTGATGCCAAAACGCTACGCGTACAGCTGGATAAACCGTTGCCGTGGTTTGCCAATCTGACGGCGAGTTTTGCTTTTTATCCGGTTCAGAAAGCCAACGTTGAGGGCAATAAAGACTGGACCCGACCTGGTTCGCTGGTCGGTAACGGGACATATGTTTTAAAAGACCGCGTGGTGAACGAAAAACTGGTTGTTGAGCCGAATACCCATTACTGGGACAACGGCAAGACGGTGCTGCAAAAAGTGACGTTTGTGCCGCTCAATCAGGAATCATCAGCCACGAAACGTTATCTGGCAGGGGATATTGATATCACCGAATCGTTCCCCAAAAATCTTTATCAGAAGCTGCTGAAAGACATTCCGGGGCAGGTTTATACACCGCCACAGCTTGGCACATATTATTATGCGTTTAATACCCAAAAAGGACCGACTGCGGACTCGCGCGTGCGTCTGGCGTTGAGTATGACGATTGACCGGCGGATCATGGCAGAGAAAGTCCTGGGAACCGGTGAGAAACCGGCCTGGCATTTTACCCCTGACGTGACGGCAGGTTTTACGGCTGAACTGTCACCGTTTGAGCAGATGTCACAGGCAGAGCTGAACGCGCAGGCAAAAATGCTGCTGCAGGCCGCAGGTTATGGTCCGCAGCGCCCGCTTAAACTCACGCTGCTGTACAACACGTCTGAAAACCATCAAAAAATCGCGATTGCGGTGGCCTCGATGTGGAAGAAAAATCTGGGCGTAGACGTGAAGTTGCAAAACCAGGAGTGGAAAACGTATATCGACAGCCGCAATACCGGTAATTTCGACGTGATTCGCGCCTCCTGGGTCGGCGATTACAATGAGCCTTCAACGTTCCTGTCGCTGCTCACCTCAACGCACACAGGTAACATCTCACGCTTTAACGATCCGGCTTACGATAAAATCATCAATCAGGCGACGCTGGAAACGACGGTAAAAGCACGGAATGCGGATTACAATTCAGCAGAGAAAATCCTTGCTGAAAAAGCGCCTATTGCACCCATTTATCAATATACCAACGGGCGTTTGATTAAGCCTTGGGTGAAAGGTTATCCGATAAATAATGCGGAAGATGTTGCTTATAGCCGGACGATGTATATCGAAAAGCACTAATTTATCAGCCCGAACAAATAAAAAAGCCCGTCAGAGAACGGGCAACACAAGCCAATGATTAATGCTGTGTTAACCCATCACGGAGGGTAACCATTGCTATATTATGCGGTGTTTTCTCGTGGCGGAAGCTCACAATTACACTAGTTGAAACAACGGGTTATACGTGCATCATGGCGCATCGATCGCAGGGTAAAGCCAGTTTTCCAGAAACGCTGCTAAATGCCACATCTGGCCGCTAAAAATAAACCACAAGCCAAATATAATAATCAGTAAAATAATTAGGATGAGTATGACTTCTGTTTTTTCCATAGCAAAAGCTACCCACCTGAAATCCGTTAATTTAGCGGGGCATTGTAACGAGGCTTTAATCAATACTCCAGTTCTTAGGCCGCCAAAACTTTATTGCGTCCGTCATTTTTAGCGCGATACAGCGCGTCATCAACCCGTTTAAAAAGCTCATCAATGCTTTCATCAGAATTGTGGCGCGCCACGCCAATACTCACGGTAAAGCGGGGCAGACCGGGAATCGCGATGCGTGCAACCGCCGCGCGAATGGTTTCGGCAACCTGCATTGCGACATCCAGTGGCGTGCGCGGTAACAGAATGACAAACTCTTCTCCGCCCCAGCGGAACACATAATCGTCCTTCCGGCTGCATGCTTCGAGCGTACGCGAAAGCGAAATCAAGACTTCATCGCCTTTCAGATGCCCGAAAACATCATTGATGTTTTTAAAATGGTCGGTATCAACCAACAATAAGCTGAACTGGTTCTGAACAGGTAAAAACGACGGGTTGGTTTGCTCGGTGATGCGGTAAAATTGTCGACGATTAAGCAGACCTGTCATCGAATCTCGCATCGCGGCGTGTTCCAGCTCCTGCTCTAACCGCTTCTGTTCGGTGATATCATGTACGATACACAGCATCAATTTATCGCCATAGATTTCAATCGGGCCGGCGTAAGTTTGAACATGGCGGGTTGAACCATCTGCGAGGCGGTGAACAAAATTAAGCGGTTTATGCCCGCCGGGAAGGCGCGCAACCTCATTCATGATCGGTAAAATGTCGCGGCCTAGCGTGTTTATTTCCCAGGTGTGTTTGCTGCATATCACATCATGGGTGTAGCCGTAAAAATTCAGGGCTGCCAAATTGGCGTCCACAATTTGACCATCACGCGCGGTATCAATCAGCAACATTGGGGCGCTGTTTGTCAGAAAAAAACGGGCATAAAAACCCTGTTTTTTGCGCTGATAATTCGCCGACCGGCTGGCTTTAAGTCCCGACGATATTTGAGACGCAATGCCCTCAAATATAATCACATCACCCATGTTTTCGTCATGAGCAAGTGACAGGCGACAGCTTAGCGTCGTTTCTTGCTGGTCGCGCCAGACGGTCCAGACTTCGATGATATCCAGGTCAGATTTAAGGTCCGGGACATACATAGAAAGCTGATGCTGCGCATTTGCTGAAAAAACCCCGTTACGCATATCGTTGAGCGTTTTATTCATCATCAAGGCAGTCGCCGTGACGTTGGCGAATATAACCTGCTCAGAAACGGATGAGACTATCCAAACGGGTATTTTGATAAAATTGAGTGCTTCATAGCTGGGTAGCGACATAGATTGTTCCCATTCATCAGTACCGCTGCCTGATGTCCACGACGGAATGTTCACGCGTGGGCTTATTTAAAACATACTCTACTTCATCACATCAGGCATGGTTTTTTTGTGAATTGTGGGGGAGTTCCATGTGATTTTTACCAATGGGTATAATTTGTTTATCGGACTTGTTTTGTAATACCAGCCAGGGAACTTGTTCAGCAGGAAGAGGACGAGAAAAATAATATCCTTGCAGATAATCACACCCCAGATTCGCCAGTATCTGCTGCTGTTCTGCAGTTTCAATACCTTCCGCAACCACGACCATATCCATGGTGCGGGCCACGTTAATTATTGTTTCGACAATTTTCTGGCTTTTATTGTTATCCAGCATGCTATCGATAAACGTTTTATCAATTTTCAACTCTTTAGCAGGAAGGACGTTTAACATGAGCAGGTTAGAATACCCCGTGCCGAAATCGTCGATAGAGACTGTAACGCCAGCATGACTAAAGGCATTTAACAATTCGACGCTACGTTCAAGATTTTTAAGCGCGGTACTTTCGGTGACTTCAAGGATCAGCCGTGAAGGTTCAAGATTATATTTTTGAATGGTCCCCGTGATTATCTCAAATATATCCTGTTGCTCAAATTGAACAGGGGACAAATTAAATGAAAGCGTCCACTGACCGAAGCCTTGCTCGGACCAGAATCGCAGTTGCCTGCAGGCCTGTTCTATCGCCCAAACGCCAACGGGAATGATTAAACCTGTTTTTTCTAGCGAGGATAAAAAAACCGCAGGCAGAAGCACACCTTGTTCAGGATGATGCCAGCGAATCAGGGCTTCAAAACCGTGAATCTCGTTAGCGTCGGCAAGATAGGTGGGTTGATACCAAAGCTCAAACTGTTCGCGTTCAAGCGCCTGGGTAAGATCCTGCAGGAATGCGGGTTCCGCCGTGATACTTTTCGACATCTCCGGACGGTAAACTGCCCAACCGTTACGTCCCCCTTGTTTGATGTGGTACATCGCTGCATCGGCTGTAAATTTGAGTTCATGAAGCGTTTCGCCGTGCTGAGGGTAGAGGCTGACGCCGACACTTAAGGTGACATTGATTGCATGACCACCGATCGCAAAGGGGCGTCGAATCTCATCCAGAAGTGTCATTGAAAGCGTCGTTATCTTTTCGTCATCACAGTCGGGTACAAGCAGGATGAACTCATCACCGCCCAGCCTGGCGAGGGTCATACCCGTTCCCAGCCGGGCAGTAATGCGCTGAGCAACGTTGATTAACAGCTCATCGCCCACCTGATGGCCCCAGGCGTCATTGATCAGCTTGAAATGGTCGATATCAAGAAACATAACGGCAAACTGTTTTTTATTCAGCAACGAGGTGTGAAGGCAGTCCTGGAGGCTGATATCCATTTGATGGCGATTGGCAAGCCCCGTCAGAACATCGAACCGTGCCTGCAGCGCCAGCTGCGTATTCAACTGACGCAAATTATCGGTCAGGCGCTGAGTGCGGAAATGAGAGTCCACCAGTGAAATGATGAGCATAATCCCCAGCAAAACCAACGTGGTGGACGACACCCAGATTGACAGATCCAGTTCGCCTACACCGCCTGACATGGTGTGTACGTCATGCTGAAAGTCGGCCGCGCTCATTCCGGTGTAATGCATTGCGCAGATGGCCATCCCCATCACGATAGCGGCCGCGATACGGTTGATAAACACACCTTTATGTCTGTGGCGTAAGTGGAAAGCGAGCCAGAGTGCGGCACCTGAAGCCACGATCGCAATCAACACCGAAATCAGGACGATGGTCATATTCCAGATAATTTGATCGTGGAACATTAACGCGGCCATCCCGATATAGTGCATAGCAACGACGCCTGCACTCAGTATCAGAGTGGAAAAAAACCATCGTAAAAGAGAAAGGGCATTACCGGGTACCGCAATATGGATAGCGCAGGTGGCGGCCAGTATAGCGACGCCAAGCGAGGCCGCGGTGAGCCAAAAATCATAGCTCATGGCCATCGGCATTTTCATCGACAGCATTCCGATGAAATGCATGGACCAAACGCCAATTCCCAGGGTGATACCGCCAGCCATCTGCCACCAGAACGCCGCTTTCCGGCTTGCACCCGAGATTTTCCCTGCACTGTCTAATGCCACAAATGACGCGATAAAGGCCACCAGAAAAGAGATGGCGATAAGGACAGGGTCCCAGGACACATCCAGCATTATGTCATCCCACGCAAAAAAAACGGTATGAGTTCATTCGGTGCATGAGTCAACACCGCCATGCTTACTTTAACTAATTCCAAGATTAGTTGCTTATCTAAAATCAACAACAAACAGGTTAATATTTTGCACCATTAAAAACCTGCAGAATATATCCTTCTATTTTCATTTTAGCGATGCTACATGATGTTAATGATTAGTTTCATCTGCTCTTAATAAAGCGCTTTTGATTATGAGGGAGTCTGGCTGAAGAATCTTTCGTTATCATCCTAAATAATGCTTCGGCAGCATATTTAGTTTTGATGGGGTTATTGCAAAGGTCATTATATCGACTTAACGCAAATCAATGACTTCAGCATGCAAATAACAAAAGCCACTAAAAATAGGTGGAAAAAGAAAGGGCGAATGCTATAAACATAATACCTCTCCAAAACGCTGCGTGGGATCAATTATGCTGAGAAATATTAGCGTAAGGACTTTTATTATTTACTTTTTGATGGTTGTGCTTTTAATGATTGACGGGTTGGTTTTGGTTTTATCAAAAAGCACAACACTTTTTATTGCAGTTAATATTGTTAATGTTCTTGCGGTTTTGTTGCTTTGGTCGTATATGACAAAATATCTTGTGACTCCCATCAATACGGTGAAAAAAAGTATTGAAGAAGTCACGTCAGGTAACCTCTCTGTTTCCATTCCTGAATTTGGTAATAACTGTGCCGGACGATTAATTCCGGGTATCAATAGTTTATCCAGCAATATCGCCACACTTGTTCGCGAGATCAGGGCATCGTCGCATACCGCGATGACCTTATCTGAGCAGTTGTCAGCCCGTAGCGCCCAACTCTCAGTTAAAACGGAGCAGCAGTCCGCATCACTGATCCAGACCGCCGCCAGCATGGAGCAAATGGCCGCGAGCACCCGCAACAATGCAGACAATACCCGGCTGGCCAGCGAGCGCGCCAATCTCGCGACAGTCCAGGCGCGTAAAGGCGGGGAGTTAATGGGGCAAGTTGCCCACAATATGCAATCCATCACCGAATGTGCTCAGCAAATGACGGAAATCATCACGCTGATTGACGGCATCGCTTTCCAGACGAATATTCTGGCGCTGAACGCGGCGGTAGAAGCCGCCAGAGCGGGCGATCATGGCAAAGGTTTTTCAGTGGTGGCCGGAGAGGTGCGTAATCTTGCTCACCTTAGCGCCGAAGCGGCAAAAAGCATTAAATCGCTGATTGATGTCACCAGCAATAATGTTACTCAGGGTGTGACGGTCGTGTCGGAAGCGGAAAAGAACATGCACGAAATTGTTAACGGTTCCGGGCACGTCAGCAAACTGATGGATGAGATTTCGGCGACGACCGCCGAGCAAGAAAAAGGGATCACGCAAATTACCCAGGCGCTTTCGGAGCTTGAGCGCGTTACACAGAGCAACGTGGCGATGGTCGATGAGCTATCGGGTTCATCAGATGTGCTGAAAAACCAGGTCATCGAGCTACAGACGCGCACCCGGAACTTCAGACTGGAAGAAAAAGATGAATTTACAGGCCAGGTACGGCAACGTTCTCCCTCAGCGATCTTCCCTCGACGAGCTGAACAAGTGTATTAATTAAGAAAAGCCTGGTTCGCCGGGCTTTTTTACGTTTTGAGAAACAATTTATCAGTAGATTCAGCGCTCTGGCGCGCTTAAATGTTGAATAACATTTTGTGACCGCTAGACTGACAACCATGATTGCGAAATGGTGGAGGCGCTGTGGAAGGCATTAAAGGATCCGAAGTTAACGTTCCCGACGCGGTGTTCGCGTGGCTGCTTGACGGTAAGGGTGGGGCGCGACACCTCGAAGATAACGATGTTATCGACAGTGAACATCCTTGCTGGTTACATCTGAACTATACCCATCCTGACAGTGCGCAATGGCTGGCTTCCACGCCGTTGCTTCCCAATAACGTACGTGATGCTCTGGCGGGCGATAGCGTGCGTCCTCGGGTGAGTCGTCTTGGCGAGGGCACCCTTATTACCCTGCGCTGTATTAATGGCAGTACCGACGAACGCCCCGATCAGTTGGTGGCCATGCGCCTCTATATGGACGAACGCCTGATTGTGTCTACGCGTCAGCGTAAAGTGCTTGCGCTGGATGACGTGGTCAATGATCTGAAAGAAGGTACCGGGCCTGCCGACTGCGGTGGCTGGTTGGTCGATGTGTGCGATGCGCTGACCGATCATGCGAGTGAATTTATCGAAGAGCTGCACGATAAAATTATCGATCTCGAAGATAATTTGCTCGATCAACATATTCCTCCGCGTGGATCTCTGGCGTTGCTGAGAAAACAGCTGATTGTGATGCGTCGCTATATGACGCCGCAGCGCGATGTTTATGCTCGCCTGGCCAGCGAACGTCTGAACTGGATGACCGACGATCAGCGCCGCAGAATGCAGGATATCGCCGATCGCCTGGGCCGAGGTCTGGATGAAATTGACTCCTGTATTGCCCGTACGGCGGTGATGAGCGATGAAATCGCACAGGTGATGCAAGAGTCATTGTCGCGCCGCACTTACACCATGTCGTTAATGGCAATGGTCTTTTTACCCAGCACATTTTTGACCGGACTCTTTGGCGTCAACTTAGGCGGCATTCCAGGCGGTGGTTATCAGTTCGGCTTTTCGGCTTTTTGCATCATGTTAGTTGTTTTGATCGGGGGTGTTGCGTGGTGGTTGCATCGTAGTAAATGGCTGTAAATTTACGTTTTTTTCACGCCGGGCATGCTTCAAAACGCTATTTTATTTGAGCAAAGTCAAAAAACGTTTACCCCTTTCGGTGCACTATTACTCCCGCAGGTGAATGCAACGTCAAGCGATGGGCGTTGCGCTCCATATTGTCTTACTTCCTTTTTTGAATTACTGCATAGCACAATTGATTCGTACAATGCCGACTAAATTAGTCGGCTTTTTTTTGCCTGAAGGATCTCAGCGTCTACCCTAAAAGAGTCAAGCCGATAAACTGGAGGGTAACATGAGTGCATTATTAGCCTTGCTCCACGGGCAAACGCCGCCATCCGATTCCATCCCCACTGAACCGGTGCCAATCCCCGATCCTATTCCTCGTCCGCAACCCATGCCGGACCCACCGCCAGATGAAGAACCGATTAAATTGTCGCATCGGTCACGGAGATCTGCGAGGATACGCGCCAAATGACTGTGACTTTTTACCTCGAGACTACATTGTGACCGCTTTTTCTACTCTGAACGTTCTGCCTGCCGCCCAACTCGATAATCTTAACGAGTTGGGTTACCTCGCGATGACCCCTGTACAAGCAGCCGCTCTTCCGGCGATCCTGGAAGGACGTGACGTTCGCGTGCAGGCCAAAACCGGCAGTGGGAAAACGGCCGCATTTGGTCTTGGGCTTTTACAGCAAATTGATGCGGGTTTATTCCAGACTCAATCGCTTGTGCTATGCCCGACGCGTGAGCTAGCCGATCAGGTGGCCGGTGAATTACGTCGTCTGGCGCGTTTTCTGCCGAACACTAAAATTCTGACGCTGTGCGGCGGTCAACCGTTTGGCGCTCAGCGCGATTCGCTCCAGCATCCGCCGCACATTATTGTCGCCACACCAGGGCGTTTACTCGATCATCTGCAAAAAGGCACGGTTTCGTTAGATGCGCTGCAAACGCTGGTGATGGACGAAGCCGATCGCATGCTGGATATGGGCTTTAGCGACGCGATTGACGAAGTGATCCGTTTTGCCCCGGCCACGCGCCAGACGCTGCTTTTTTCTGCCACGTGGCCAGAGGCGATTGCCGCCATCAGCGGACGCGTTCAGCAAAATCCGGTCACTATCGAAATTGATTCGGTTGATGCCTTGCCATCCATTGAACAACAATTCTATGAGACGTCGCAAAAAGGCAAAATTCCGCTGCTGCAAAAGCTGCTGAGTCAGCATCAGCCGGCATCTTGCGTCGTTTTCTGCAATACCAAAAAAGATTGTCAGGCCGTCTGTGAAGCGCTTGAAGAGGCAGGGCAGAGTGCACTGGCATTGCACGGAGACCTGGAACAGCGCGATCGCGATCAGACGTTGATTCGTTTCGCCAACGGCAGCGCGCGAGTATTGGTTGCGACGGATGTTGCCGCGCGTGGTCTGGACATCAAATCACTGGAGCTGGTGGTTAACTTCGAGCTGGCGTGGGATCCGGAAGTGCATGTTCACCGCATAGGGCGTACCGCGCGTGCGGGAAACAGCGGTCTGGCGATCAGCCTCTGCGCACCAGAAGAAGCCCAGCGTGCCAACATTCTGTCAGAAATGCTACAGCTGAAACTGAACTGGATGAGCGCGCCGAATAACGTGGGTATTGTCCCCCTCAAGGCAGAGATGGCGACGCTGTGTATCGATGGCGGCAAAAAAGCCAAAATGCGTCCAGGTGATGTATTAGGCGCGTTGACCGGGGATATGGGCTTTGATGGCGCGGATATCGGCAAAATCGCTGTGCATCCCGCGCATGTCTATGTCGCGGTGCGTCAGTCTGTGGCGAATAAAGTCTGGAAGCAGTTGCAGAACGGTAAAATCAAAGGCAAAACCTGCCGGGTTCGCTTGCTGAAATAAGCCTTAAAAAAGCGTCTCAGATGCGCTATCTGAGACGCCATATGTTACTTCACTTCTACGATATTCAGTCTCATCTCATCAAGCTGTGAATCATCTTCTTCCGGCTGCCAGCCAGCAGGCTGCATCGGGATATCTTCACGGTCAAATGCCAAATCGCCACCCGCTACAACTTCCGAGCCGTGCTGAATGCCTTTGAAATCGAACAGTTCGACATCACTAAGATGTGAAGGGACAACGTTTTGCATCGCGCTGAACATGGTCTCGATGCGTCCAGGATAACGCTTATCCCAGTCGCGAAGCATATCGCCGATCACCTGGCGCTGTAGATTTGGCTGCGAACCGCACAGGTTACAAGGAATGATCGGATACTCACGCGCTTCGGCAAAACGCTCAATATCTTTCTCACGGCAATACGCCAACGGGCGGATAACAATGTGCTTTCCATCATCGCTCATCAGCTTCGGTGGCATTCCTTTCATCTTGCCGCCGTAGAACATGTTCAGGAACAATGTCTGCAGGATATCGTCGCGGTGATGGCCCAGTGCAATTTTGGTCGCACCCAGTTCTGTCGCAGTACGATAAAGAATGCCGCGGCGCAGGCGGGAGCAGAGTGAACAGGTCGTCTTGCCTTCCGGGATTTTATCTTTGACTATCCCGTAGGTATTCTCTTCGACGATTTTATATTCCACGCCCTGTTGCTCAAGGTATTCCGGCAGAATGTGCTCAGGGAAGCCTGGCTGTTTCTGGTCCAGATTAACGGCCACCAGAGAAAATTTCACCGGTGCGCTTTGCTGCAGATTGCGCAAAATCTCCAGCATCGTGTAACTGTCTTTACCCCCTGAAAGGCAAACCATGATGCGGTCACCTTCTTCAATCATATTGAAGTCAGCAATCGCCTGGCCCACGTTGCGGCGCAGACGCTTCTGTAACTTATTCAGGTTGTACTGCTCTTTTTTTGTAATTTCTTGATTCTGTGACATTTATTCTTTACTCAAATATCAAATGGGGCACCAGTGGGACAATCCATTTTAAGCGCAAGCTTTGGGTTAAGCATTGCCACCTGTTCACTATCCAGCGTTTCAATCCTTGTAGCATAGATTTCATACACCCTCTGCGCATTTTCGTGCCCCATCGGATTGGCAATAAAAGACGGGTTAGCGCCTGCGGATAACAACCAGCATGCGAAAGTGTGCCGTGTATGGTACGGATTGCGACGACGAATGCCAGCACGTTTTACAGCAGAGTTCCACAGTGCGCCAATACTGCTCAGTGAGTAGAAAGGTTTCTAGGTATCATTTTTCATTCGTTGCATAAAACCACGTATACGCGTTGGTGTTCGGTCAGCCCTATTCGCGACGGTGATGAGCGATCTGTGGCTTTTGGACGTTTCCATAAACTTTTACTGATCGATAGGTTTCGCCATGAACACATTTGCCACCGGTCGCAGGATCAAGAGCCTCATCTGCGGGGATGACTTCATGAAAGAATGCCTGACGGTCACTGATGTCGTCGGGATTTCATGCGTGCATTCCACGCGTATGCTGAATCACATCACACTGTCTCAAAGCTACCTGTCTACGATAAGAACTGACCAGAGGCCGGAGCTAACCTGCAGAGCACTTGTACAGGGGGCCTATGAGCGAAGCTGCGGCTTATCCAGCCCAACAAGCCGACCCAGAACGGATTTATTGGGAGAGTTAGCTGACACTTCTGCGATGAGCGCCTGGATGAACACTGATTGAGCGACGTCAGTCATGCCATTAAAACCATCAGTGAATGACGCCAGGGTTATAACGAGTGCCTCCTGCACCCACGCTGAATTATTAGACTCTGTCTGAAATTGCGCGGGGTTGGAGGACCGATAATTCTGATAGTGAAGGATCCGACATGTCTAACTGAGCGTTGGATCTGATCCCGGGGCAGGTCAAGTACGTGGTACTTCTCACGCAAGTAATCCACCCGTCCTTTACAAGCTATTTTAGTAAGTAAGGAATTAACTCATATACTTTTTTATGGACATTATTGATTCATAAATCTCTCCAGTCTAATTCTGGAACGAATTTAACTGTGATAACGCCAGGCGGGTCTTTATAATTAAATCCTTTCGCTATATCAAAGAGATATCAATATATAACTTGCCCATCATTTTTTATCATGGCAAATAAATAAGTGAGTCTCTTTTTAAAATGCGAGAAAAAACACTTATGAAAAAAACATTTTTGATAAATGACCACTTGTTAAAATTAGGATTTGTATTATTTTATGCGTGAAACCAAAAAACTCAACCATCACCCGTTCAAATTAAAGAAGTTAAATAATCTGCAACTCATTTTCCCTTCATTGTTACTCGGAACAACATTATCGGTTCATGCTGAAACAATCATCCCGGACAGTTCTTCAGAAGTGAGTTATAAGGACGATAGCTCATATCTGATTGCAGCCGGAACAGAACTAACTACCTCCAATGGTACTGTAAGTGCTCTCACCATCCAGGGGCTTGCAGGTGCTGAACTTATCAATCACGGTTCAATTTATTCGCCGATTGGAGCGACAGCTGCTGGCCTCACTTTCTCAACGACAGGTTCGATTTTGAATGAAAGTGAAGGGACAATATTAGGTTCGGACATAGGACTTTACGTCGACAGCAATGGCGCCGGTGCAGTCAATCTTACTAATAAAGGTGATATCAGTGCAGCTGGCGGACTGCATTCTATCTATTATGTTGGCACAGGCGGTACCATTGATAACTATGGGACTATCGGCAAAAACAGTCCAACGAATGCAGACGGTATTTATGTGACAGGTACGGATAGCACTAAGAAATTAACTATTATTAATGAAAAAGGTGCACTGATTACCACTGGAGCCACCACTGATAACACGACCACGGCGATTGAAATTGGTGCCGGGGCATATGTCGACGTCACCAATAAGGGCGATATCTCAAGTTCTCAATGTGGAATTAGTGCTTTTAGTGGAACGGGTGCTGTAGTGAATATTGTGAATGAATCAACTGGCGTTGTAAGCAGTGGTTCAGAGAACGGTACAGGATTTAGTAATTCAGCTGTTTATTTACAGAGCGATAGCTCATTAAATAATGTTGGAAAAATAAGTAGTGCAACGGCTTCTGCTATCGACATTGAAAACTCAAATAACACTATTATTAACACGGGTACAATTTTAGGTGGCGATGATAACCATACCGCTATTTATTTGAAGGGTGACAATAATACCGTTACGCTTGGGACTGGATCGCATTTGTCGTCTGACAACGTTAAATCAGCAGCGATACAATCCACTGGAAATAACAATACATTAACGTTAACCGGCGAAGGTTCAGAGGCCGGCAGTATCAACGGCGTATCCAGGATAACGTCCGATGCCGGAAGTAAATGGTCCTGGAATGGCGATGTTGTATTGAATGGTTCAACTACTGATGCCTTAACCGTCAATGGAGAGTTAACACTCAATGGTGCACTGGACCAAACGTCTCTTGGTGGAACCGAAGTTAATAACGGTGGGACATTAATTGTTGGGGACGGCACCACGGATTCTGCTTCTCTGAAGGGTGGAGATATTGCTATATCGCAGGGGGGGACATTGAGCGGTGTTGGCAATATTGAAGGCGATATTCAAAACGCAGGCACTGTCGCTGTTCTTGATGCATTTAACACAATGTCATCTTCTTCTGTTTCGTCTAATGGAAATATCAACGCGCTGACGTTAAATGGCTCCGTGACAAATAATGGGACGCTCCAAATTGGAGGCTCTGCGCCAGGGAATACCATGACCATTACAGGTGATTATATTGGCAATGGCGGAACAGTTAATATTAACACAGTGTTAGATAACGATGATTCCTCCACAGACAAATTAATTATCCAGGGGAATTCTACCGGTAATTCTAGCGTTAAAGTTACTAATATGGGTGGCCACGGCGCTGCCACAGTTAATGGTATTGAGGTTATCAATGTCCAGGGGGATGACTCCAGCGGAGTATTCTCATTACAGGGCCGTGCTGTGGCTGGCGCATATGAATATAATCTCGTTCAGGATGCTACAGGCAATTGGTATTTGAATTCGGCGAAAAATCCAGAGCCCGTCCCTGACCCAACGCCTGAACCGACACCTGACCCGACGCCTGACCCAACACCTGATCCGACGCCTGATCCGACGCCTGACCCGAGCCCAGTGCCAGCTGAACTGCAGATCCGTCCTGAAGTAGGTTCATATCTGGCAAACCAACAGGCGGCGCAGTCCATGTTTTTGGGTACGCTCTTTGACCGTATGGGCGATCGTTTCCAAAATGGTAAAAAAGCTCCTGAGGCATCCTGGGGACACATCATCGGTAAGCACACTCACACTAAAGGAGCAAATGGCGCCCTGGATTCAGATGGAGACGGTTTTACTATGGAGCTTGGGAGCGATCTCCTGACTGGCCATTTCTCCGGTGCTGACCAGTGGACAATGGGTTTCATGGCCGGAATCGGTCAATCGACATCCTCTTCACATGCTGATGGGGTGAAGGCTGGCTCGCATTCAAGCGTTGATGGTTACAATCTTGGTGTTTATGGGACATGGTTTGCTGATGAGCAATCCCGCCTGGGAATGTATATTGACAGTTGGTATCAGTATGCCTGGTTTAATAATAAAATTAACGGCGATGATTTACCTGAAGAAAAGTATGACAGTTATAATCATACATTATCCCTGGAAGCGGGTTATGGCGCAAACCTTGGTCAATACTGGGGGCATAACTGGATAATTGAACCTCAAGCGCAGGGTATTTATATGCATTATGAACAGGATACTCATATCGAAAGTAATGGTACACGTGTTACCAATAATGGAGGTGATGGTTTTATAGGTCGTCTGGGGGCAAGGATTACGCTGACATCGCTGAAGGATGATGGTTTTGGTATACATCCTTATATTGAAACGAATCTGTGGAGTGGCAAACCTGTAGCTAATAGCGTTACTCTTGATGGCGCAACCTTCAGTAGCGATTCGCCTGATAGCCGTTATGAATTCAAGACCGGTATGCAAGGTAACCTAAACTCAAACCTCAAGGTTTGGGCTAGCCTCAACGGCTCGGTAGCCCAGAATGATTATTATGATTACGGTGGAATGGCAGGTCTCACTTATCAGTTTAAATAGCGGGTATGTTTTAATTAGATAATTATCACCTAAAACTGCATGCTGGATATGCCTTCAGCATGCAGATATCCCGTTTTATTTTAAAATCATTAATTCTTATTGAAAGCAAATAAAAACTCCGCAATAGGAATGCAGTATTTTGACACTGCTAATATTATCAATCCCTCGCATTTATTTTTTTACTGGCCTAACAGGGGGAATCATCTTGCCCTGTAGCTGTCTGGTGGGATTTCCTTCTCGCCGGGTCATCCTCTAAAAACCAGTTAACTTAGTCATATACCATCAAAGATAAAATACAGAATAATGTGAGTAATGAGATAAGATTAAAAACAAAAATGTATCTACTTTACAATATTTTAGTGGTTTTCAGACATAACGATGGTTGCGTCATAGGTCGAAGCGAAAGCGGCTCGAATAGCCTTGAGAGAGCCGTTTTTTAAACATAAGTCACTGTTCCGGTGCGCTGGTGATGTTTGTTTCACCTGCAACGACGAGTTGTACGCTACATATAATGACCACGCAGGGAGAAATGCTCCCTCGCATCGAAATTTACAGCCTTAAACAGGCCTTTTGCGATCTTACCGGAGTACGCAATTGCCACGATCGGGTTACTTCGGCAAAGAGAGTCGCGTCAAGCGATGGGGCAGCATCCTTATCGGCTAGATATGTCAAATACTCGTTATCTCATTAAGTTAGTACAAAACAACCATAAAAAACTCCACTTAGTCATACTGAAAGTATAGACCCTGCTTATCTGCAGGGCTTGCTCCGTCAGGAGCGTTAAGGCGGCAATAATGAGCTCAAAAATTGCAAAATGGATGCCGGGAAAGTCAGCACCTTTACCATGACGGCGACGTTGCACTCCGTTTGCAGACGATATATCCCTTCTACGTGTAAATTTGCGTTATGGTGGTTGCTCAATTCACTTGATTGGAGGGGATATCCCCAACATTCACTTTCAGTGCCCGGTTTGTTCGAGCAAAAAATTCTTCTTTACCTGTTTTAGCGCTGAACAGAACCAACCTCACGGAGCCGTGTGTTCATTATGCGGAACCAGAATGACATCGTCGTCTTGTATTCAGAAACTCAAGCGCAGACGATGGCCAAAACCCGTAGCGTAACCTGAGGCCTTATTGGCCTCAGGTTTTATTTATCGTAAAGAGGGCTGATGATGTCACAAAATCTGAATGCACAATGCCATTGCGGTGGGGTGAAATTTACGGTTGAACTGGCGGATGGTTTTAATACCGTTCGGCGATGTAACTGCTCTTTTTGTCGAATGCGTGGCGCGGTGGTGGTTACAGCGTCTTTATCGGGAATCAAGATTATTCAAGGCGAAGACCAACTAACGGAGTATCGTTTTAACACGCAAGAGGCCCGACACTTTTTTTGCGCGGTCTGCGGAATTTATACTTTTCATCAACGCCGTTCGAATCCCGATCAATATGGCGTGAATGTCGCCTGTATTGAAGGAGTTAGCCCTTTTGATTTTACAGAAATAGACGTAACGGATGGCGTGAATCATCCAAATGATGGGGCCAGTGATGGCATTGTGGGTGTTCTTTCGTTTCGGGCAGTGAAAAGTCCTCCTCAGCAATAAAAGCTGTCACTACACGTTAACTTCGGTAAATTTTCCTTTAACCACACCGTCGTAGAATCGCCCTTTGGACACCACCTGCAAAAAATCGTTATAGATTCGGGCTGGCACACGCTGATATTGAAGCGTCCGGCGATCGATAAAGCGAATCTCAAGCGTGGCGCTACGCTCATCGTAGGCAATAGAGGCAATACGTGACGATCTAACCGGGTGATGGACCATGATGCGTTCTCCCTTACCGCTCAAAACAGGAGATTTATCATCTATCAGGTAGGCGTATCAGCGCAAGGGTAAATTATGATCCTGAATCATTGAGCGCAGCAATAAGACAGAGTGCTCGGGCTGACTTATCGTGTTTGGCTGACATATTAATACCCGCGATTTTTTCACATTCATCCCGTATTTCATTCTGACCAGATATGAAGGACTTCTGTTTTTTATAAAGTAAATTTATAATGATTTATATATCTATTATGAATTTCTTATGCTGTTAGTCGTTTGCTATTATCTGGCGTGCGATAAATGCCGTGAATGGGTTATGCCAATGAATAATAAATAAAAATTATTCATTCGTGGCTGAGGGCGGTAGACTTCGCCTCGTTATATGCCTTTAAGATTCTTTATCCGTTTACAGGTGAGTGTGTTTTTTTTAAATACAAACACTCACTTTATTATTTGGATAAGCCCGGAGTTGATACTCCGGGCTTTTTTTATTACTCGCTTGCGGATTTTTCTGTTTTTCCGGCCATCTGTGCCAGGAAGTCGTAGCGTTTTTGCAGATCCGCCGCCGCATCTTTCCAAAGCTGCTCGGCCACCTCAGGTTGCTGAGCATTCAGTCGACGGAAACGCTGCTCCTGGAGCAAGGTTTCGGCAAGTGCATCTGATGGCGGACGTGAGTCCAGCGCCAGCGGCAGTTTGCCTTCATCCGCACGGCGCGGGTCGAAGCGATACAGCGGCCAGAAGCCTGTGGCGGTGAGCTGTCGCATCTGATCGTGGCTGAGCGCCAGATCGTAGCCGTGCTCTTCGCAAGGACTGTAGGCAATAATCAGAGAAGGGCCTGGATACGCTTCCGCTTCCTGAATGGCTTTCACGGTCTGATTAAGCTGCGCGCCCAGTGAAATCTGCGCGACATAGACATGGCCGTACATCATCATGCTTACACCCAAATCTTTGCGCGCTTTGCGTTTGCCGTGTTCGCCAAATTTGGTCACTGCGCCCAGCGGCGTTGCTTTGGACGCTTGTCCGCCCGTATTGGAATAACACTGCGTATCAAGCACCAGAATATTGACGTTTTCGGTCAGACTCAGAACATGATCCAGACCACCGAAGCCGATATCGTAGGCCCAGCCATCACCGCCAATCAGCCAGATTGATTTCTCCACCAGCGCGTCGGCGTCGGTTAAGAGCTGTTCAGCGCCCTCAACGCCAGCCAGATGTTGCCGCAGTTCGGTGACTTGCTCACGACGGACTTCTGGCGTGGCGTCGCTGTGCAGCGCGGCGTTCAGCGCCTCTGGGATCTTATCGGCAAACTGCTCCAGCAAACGCATGACGCGAGCGCGATGCTGATCGACCGTCAGACGAAAGCCTAAACCAAACTCTGCGTTATCTTCAAACAGCGAGTTCGCCCATGCCGGACCACGGCCATTGGCATCGGTGGTATATGGCGTAGAAGGTAAATTGCCGCCGTAAATAGAGGAACAGCCGGTGGCGTTAGCAATCAACATGCGGTCGCCATACAGTTGGGTGAGCAACTTAATATAAGGTGTTTCACCGCAGCCCGAGCAGGCTCCGGAATATTCAAATAACGGCGTAATGAGCTGCGACGTGCGGATATCAATACGTTCCAGCTTGCTACGATCAATTTCGGGCAGGTCGAGGAAGAAATCGTAATTCACTTTTTCTTCCTCCACATGTTCCAGGCGCGACATCATATTGATGGCTTTAATCTCTGGATTTTGACGATCTTTGGCCGGGCACACTTCGACACACAAATTACAGCCTGTGCAGTCTTCCGGTGCGACCTGCAGGACGTATTTTTGTCCACGCATATCACGAGATTTCACATCGAGTGAATGCAGGCTGGAAGGGGCGTTTTCCATCTCGTCTGGCGAAACAACTTTGGCGCGAATAGCTGAGTGCGGGCAGGCCGCAACGCAGTGGTTACACTGGGTGCAAAGTTCCTCTTTCCAGATGGGGATCGCTTCAGCGATATTGCGTTTTTCCCAGCGCGTCGTTCCAACCGGCCAGGTGCCATCTGGTGGCAGCGCAGAAACGGGCAGGGCATCGCCCAGTCCCGCCAGCATCGCCGCTGTCACCGTCTTCACAAAATCAGGTGCGGCATCGGACACGACCGGCGGTCGATTTGGACTTTCGTCATTGACTGGCTGCAGTGGGATCTCAGAAATGGATTCACGCGCCAGCGCCAGGGCTTGCCAGTTGCGCTCGACCAGGTCCTGGCCCTTACTGCTATAGCTTTTGGCAATCGCGCCCTGCAATGCCGCCAGTGCGCTATCACCCGGCAGAATATGGGTCAGATGGAAAAACGCCATCTGCATAACGGTATTAATACGTGCTGCCAGGCCACATTCGCGGGCAATTTTTGCCGCATTGATGGTGTAAAGGCGGGCTTTTTTCTGATTCAGTACCGCCTGCACTTCGCGCGGTAAACGTGACCAGACTTCATCGGCGTTGTACGGGGTGTTGATCAGGAAAATACCGCCAGGTTTCAGACGCTCTGCCATCTGGTATTTATCAATAAATTGCAGCTGATGGCAGCCGACAAAATCGGCTTGCGAAACCAGATAGGCCGAACGGATCGGCTGCTCGCTGACGCGCAGATGCGAAACGGTCAGACCGCCTGCTTTTTTGGAGTCATAAACGAAATACCCCTGCGCATACCACGGCGTCGAGTTACCAATAATCTTGATGTTGTTCTTCGTTGCCGAGACGCTACCGTCGCTACCCAGACCATAAAATAGCGCTTCGAGCTTCGCTTTCGATGGCAACGCATCTTCAGGGAGCGGCAGCGAAAGGTTTGTGACGTCGTCATAAATGCCGACGGTAAAGCGCGGTTTTGGCTTCGCGGCGTTTAGCTCGTTGAATACGGCCATCACGCAGTCGGGACCAAATTCTTTTGAGGACAGGCCATAGCGGCCGCCAATCACGCGCGGCAGCATTTCGCGTTCACCGCTGTTGAATGCCTCGGCCAGCGCCGTCATGACGTCCAGATACAGCGGTTCCGCATGCGCGCCGGGCTCTTTGGTGCGGTCAAGTACGGCAACAAAACGCACGCTTTCTGGCAAAACGGACAGCAAATGCTTCGCCGAGAATGGGCGATACAGGCGCACTTTCAACACGCCGACTTTTTCGCCGCGAGAAAGCAGTTCATCGACCACTTCTTCACACGTGCCGATCGCGGAGCCCATGAGAACGATAACGCGCTCAGCCTGCGGATGTCCGTAATACTCAAAGGGTTTGTAGTCACGTCCCGTCGCGGCGGAGAAATCATCCATCGCCTGCTCGACGTGGTCGTAAACCGCGTTATACCAGGGATTTGTTGCCTCGCGGGACTGGAAATAGGTATCCGGATTAGCTGACGTGCCGCGAATCACCGGATGCTCTGGATTGAGCGCCCGTGCGCGATGGGCATCAATTTCTGCCTGCGGCATCAGCTCAAGAATCGTGCTGTCAGCCAGCGGCACGATTTTATTGATTTCGTGCGAGGTACGGAAACCGTCAAAGAAATGAATAAACGGCACGCGGCTTTTGAGCGTTGCCACGTGAGAAATCAACGCAAAGTCCTGCGCTTCCTGCACGTTGCTGGCGCAAAGCATCGCACAGCCCGTCTGACGGATGGCCATCACATCAGAGTGATCGCCAAAAATCGACAGGGCATGGGTCGCCACGGTACGTGCGGCGACGTGCAAAACAAACGGGGTTAACTGTCCAGCCAGCTTATACAGCGTGGGGATCATCAACAGCAAACCCTGGGAAGAGGTAAACGACGTAGACAGCGCGCCGGTTTGCAACGCGCCGTGTACAGCGCCGATAGCGCCGGCTTCCGATTGCATTTCCACGACCCGAGGGACATCACCCCAGACGTTTTTAAGCCCGTTGCCCGCCCAGGCATCTGCCTGTTCCGCCATCGTCGAACTCGGTGTAATAGGGTAAATGGCGATAACTTCACTGGTGCGAAACGCGACGGACGCGGCCGCGCCATTACCGTCAATAGTGATCATGTGACACCCTTACATTGCGCAAAAAAGAGGGACCCGTGAAACGGCGATGAGTCCTGATAATTATTCCCTTATTTTAGCAAAGGTCAGCATTTGCGATTTTCGCTTTTGTGTCCTTGTTATTCACCGCAGCAATGAGCAGATCAAACTTAGGTCATAAAAAGTGACAGAAAATGTTTCAGGAGTGCATAAATGCACGCTGTTGCTCTCGACGGCGCGGCGTGTGATGCCTATGATGCATAGGTTTCGCAATTTAAATGGGGAAGAGAGAATGCGCGCAGCGTTTTGGGTTGGGTGTGCGGCGTTGTTGCTGTCAGCATGCAGCAATGAGCCGGTTCAGCAGGCGACAGCAGCACATGTTACGCCAGGAATGAAAGCAGCGATGTCCAGTTCCGGACAGGCTAATTGTGCCATGGTGGGCGGTTCGCTATCTGCCGCACGTCAGCTTGATGGTTCAGCCATTGGCATGTGCGCGCTACCCAACGGCAAACGCTGCAGTGAACAATCGCTTGCCGTAGGCACGTGTGGGGCTTACTGATTAATCAGCACGTTTGAACATCAACGTCTGTTCTGCGGTTGCCAGCGTTAACTGATCTTCTGTCAGATCAACCTGCGCGCCTTTGCGCAGCATATCGCCGATCGTACTGTCCAGTTCATTGAGTGCAGGGTCGGCGCAAAGCTTACGCGTCATCGCTAACGTTTTGACTTTGAGTTCGCCTTCCGACAATTTCCCTTCACCGGTAAAGCGGTTGCACATCACACCTGAAATCGCCATTTTATCGCCAATGCTCAATTCTGGCGGTACCGCGCTGGGCTTCACTGCAACACCGTTGACACTCTCCAGCACAAATCGGTGACCCTGAAGTTGATCCGGCTGAACGGAGGCTTTACCGGGATTCACGCAGCCAGACAGTGCCAGCGAAAACAGACCTACTGCAACGAACTTTTTCATGTTTCTTCTCAAACTATCATTACTGTGAATATTTTTTACGATAGCGCGCGGGTTGTCTTCGGTGTTTATCTGAAAGTGCGAGGAGGGTGCCGGGCAGACGTTAGGCTACCCGGTTTAGTGGAGATTAATGCGATTTAAAACCTGCGGCAGTCATCAGCACGCGGAAGATCATACCCACCGCAGCCAGAGCCAGCACGCTGCCGCCCCAGAGAATGACCAGCCACATCAGGCGTTTCCAGACAGGTTGTTGCATCAGTGATAACCCTCCCCATGTTGAACTTTGCCGCGGAACACGTAATAGCTCCAGAATGTATAGACCAGGATGATAGGAATAATCAGTAGCGCCCCGACCAACATAAAGCCCTGACTTTGCGGGGGTGCAGCGGCTTGCCACAGTGTTATCGACGGCGGAATGATATACGGCCAAATGCTGATTCCCAGCCCGCTGAACCCGAGGAAAATCAGCCCTAACGTGAGTACAAACGGTGTATTGTGGCTGTTCGCGTTGTTCAGGGTTTTCCATAATCCGCCGCTCAGAACGAGCACCAGCAGTGGAACCGGCATCAAGAAGTACAGGTTCGGCACGCTAAACCAGCGATCGGCGATACTCTGATGGGCCATCGGCGTCCACAGGCTGATGACCGCGATGATCCCTAGAAGCGCCAGCAGGAGCTGTTTTGACACTCGACGCATTCTGGCCTGCAGCGGGTTTTCACTTTTCATCACCAGCCAGGTGGCACCCAATAGGGCGTAAGCGACCGTCAATCCCACGCCGCAGAACAGGTTGAATAGCGTAAACCAGTCAAATGGCCCGCCGCTGTAAGCGCGTCCCGTGACGGAAAAACCATTAATGACTGCACCGACAACCACGCCCTGGCTAAATGTGGCGAGAATCGAGCCGCCAATAAACGCTTTATCCCAGAAGGGCCGATGCGCGGGTGTTGCCTTAAAGCGAAACTCGAAGGCGACGCCGCGGAATATCAGGCCGATCAGCATCAGGGTCAGCGGAATGGTGAGGGCGTCGATAATCACCGCATAGGCCAGCGGAAATGCGCCGAACAACGCTGCGCCGCCCAGCACCAGCCAGGTTTCGTTTCCGTCCCAGACGGGGGCGACGCTGTTGACCATCACGTCGCGATCATCCGCGTCCTGCGTAGTAGGGAACAAAATACCGATCCCTAAATCGAAACCGTCCATCACGATATACATCAGCGTGGCGAATACGATGATCACGAACCAAATAACGGAAAGGTCGATCCCCATTATGGTTTCTCCTTAGTTACAAATTCTGTACTGGCGGCAGACAGCGGACGCGCGGGACGGCCATCATGCTCAGTGGCAAACGTTTCGTCTTCCTGGGGGCCTTTCTTGATAAGACGCACCATATAGCTGTAACCCACGCCAAACACCGAGGTGTACACCACGAAAAAGGCCAGCAGGCTCACGCTCATATGCAAATCACCATGCGCAGAGACCGCGTCTTTAGTGCGTTGTAGTCCGTAAACCACCCACGGTTGGCGGCCCACTTCGGTCGTTACCCAGCCGGCCAGAATCGCGATAAGCCCAGAAGGACCCATCAGCAGGGCAAACCACAGGAACGGACGAGAGGTATAAACACGCTGTTTATAACGCAGCCATAATGCGACGGCACCCAGCAACAGCATCAACATCCCGAGCCCCGCCATGATGCGGAACGACCAGAAAACGATAGTGGAATTGGGGCGATCTTCTTTTGGGAAATCCTTGAGCGCCGGAACCTGCTTGTCCAGACTGTGCGTCAGAATCAGGCTACCAAGCGCGGGGATTTCCAGGCCATAGCGAGTGCGTTCCTGTTCCATATCAGGCCAGCCAAACAGCAGCAGCGGCGTGGGTTCGCCAGGGGGATTTTCCCAGTGGCCTTCGATAGCTGCAATTTTGGCCGGCTGGTGTTTTAAGGTATTCAGGCCGTGCATATCGCCGACCATCGCCTGAATGGGCGCGACAATCAGCGTCATCCACAAAGCCATCGAAAACATATGCCGAATGGCGGGTGTGTTGTTACCGCGTAACAAATGCCAGGCCGCCGATGCGCCAACAAACAGCGCGCTACTCAAGAACGCAGCAATGGACATGTGCAGCAGTCGATAGGGGAATGAGGGGTTGAACACCACGGCAAACCAGTCCACCGGTACCACGACACCGTTAACGATTTCATAGCCCTGCGGGGTTTGCATCCAGCTATTCGACGCCAGGATCCAGAAGGTAGAAATAATCGTTCCCAGCGCCACCATGCAGGTCGAGAAGAAATGCAGTCCCGGACCGACTTTGTTCCAGCCGAAGAGCATCACGCCCAGGAATCCTGCTTCGAGGAAGAATGCGGTTAACACTTCATAGGTAAGCAGCGGGCCGGTAATACTGCCCGCGAACTGTGAAAATCCGCTCCAGTTGGTACCGAACTGATAGGCCATCACCAGCCCGGAAACTACGCCCATCCCAAAGTTGACGGCGAAAACTTTGGACCAGAAATGGTAGAGCGATCGCCATACCGGATTTTTGGTTTTTAGCCAAAGACCTTCCAGTACGGCCAGATAGCTGGCAAGACCAATAGTGATCGCCGGGAAAATAATGTGAAACGATACGGTAAACGCAAACTGTATTCGCGCTAAATGAAAAGCATCTAAACCAAACATGCACAGCCTCAATGTCAATCGGTGTGCTGTTATGGTATAGGGCGGAAAAGGGAACTATCAGAGTCAGAAAAGCGATATTTAGGTATAACAGTTTGCGAAAGTGAGAATCTTTACTAATCTGATATAGTCGCCAGGTGGCACATAGCGAGCAGGGGAAGTGACTCATGAATTATAAAAAAAATCCTTTTTATGACGTTTATGCATAAAATGGCTTGCGTTCTTTTCTGCAACGTGCGTTAATGATTCTTCGGTTTGAATTCCAAAAAAATATCTGACGTAGCATCTAAGCATTTCTCATCACGTTGTGCCTCTCCGCAGCCTCTTGGGTCTTTCTCCTACACTCTGATTAGTTTTGTCTCAGACCTCTATTGCCATAAAGGCCCATTAGCTATTTACGTTTTTACGTACAGGAGAATCATATGATTTCTTATATCCATTTCCGTTGTCCGTGCTGTCACGGCTCGCAATACCGCACCTCAATTTTTGACGTGTCAGAAAAAAATCCACATGGCGCGAAATGCATTTTCTGCAAATCGTCTATGGTGACGCTGGATCATTTAGCTGCGGCGATGCATACCCAACAGGCGTCACTGGATTATCGCAAGTAATAAACGCTTAACGTATTCGATCATCAAGTCGTTTCAGAACCGTCTGTAGATAACTATAACAGTTCATAAAATCTGCCTTTTTTCTCCTGCTGATATACTATGGTGTGCAGCGAGGAGAGACCGATGAAAAAATACCAGCGCCTGGCGCAGCAAATCATTTCGCAAATCGAACTTGGCGTGTGGTTGCCAGGAGATAAACTACCGTCGTTGCGTGAGCAAGTTGCCAGCAGCGGCATGAGTTTCATGACCGTGGGTCATGCGTATCAAACGCTGGAAAGCCAGGGGCGAATCGTTGCTCGCCCACAGTCGGGGTACTATGTTGCCCCGCGGCCCGTTAAGCAGCAGCCTGCGCCTCCGGCGCAGGTGATGCGCGATGAAGTCGTTGACATCAACACCTATATTTTTGATGTTCTTCAGGCCAGTCGCGACCCTTCCGTCATTCCCTTTGCTTCTGCTTTTCCCGATCCGCGCCTTTTCCCGCTTCAGCAGCTTAATCGATCGCTTGCCAACGTCAGCAAAACCGCGACGGCAATGAGCGTGATTGAAAATCTGCCGCCGGGCAATGTCGATCTGCGCCATGCCATTGCGCGCCGTTACGCCCAGCAGGGCATGAACATTTCCCCGGAAGAGATCGTCATCACCGCCGGCGCACTGGAAGCGCTCAATCTGAGTTTGCAAGCGGTGACTGAGCCAGGCGACTGGGTGATCGTTGAAAACCCCTGTTTCTATGGCGCGCTTCAGGCGCTTGAACGCCTCAAGCTGAAAGCGTTGTCGATTGCCACTGACGTGCGTGAGGGGATTGATCTGAACGCCCTTGAACAGGCGCTAAACGATTATCCCGTAAAGGCCTGCTGGCTGATGACAAACTGTCAAAATCCGCTCGGTTTCACGCTCAGTGCGCAGAAAAAATCTCAGCTTGTCGCGTTGCTGACGAAGCACAACGTCACGCTTATTGAGGATGACGTCTACAGCGAACTCTACTTTGGTCGCGAAAAACCGCTTCCCGCGAAAGCGTGGGATCGCCATGACATGACGCTGCACTGCTCGTCGTTCTCCAAATGCCTGGTGGCGGGATTTCGCATTGGCTGGGTAGCAGCCGGGAAACATGCGCGTCGCATTCAGCAGTTACAGCTGATGAGCACGCTCTCGACCAGTTCACCGATGCAGCTTGCGCTGGTGGATTATCTTGCCACCAAGCGTTACGACGCCCATCTCCGTCGCTTGCGGCGCACGCTTGCCGAGCGCAAACAACAGGCGTGGCAATCGCTTTTGCGCCATATGCCTGCCGACGTCAAAATTCATCACAGCGACAGCGGCTATTTTTTGTGGCTGGAATTGCCCGCGCCGTTAGACGCCGGGAAATTAAGCGAGCAGGCGCTGGCGCACCATATCAGCATTGCGCCGGGCAAAATGTTTTCAACCTCAGATGCCTGGACACCCTTTTTCCGTTTTAATACGTCCTGGGAATGGGGCGAGCGTGAAGAACACGCCGTCATCCAGCTGGCACACTTAATTAACGGTATGCTGAAATAAATCTCGGATCGTATTTTCAAACCTCCCCGCTGAAATAAACAATTCTTATTCTGTGGCAGGCGTTGGGTTTATTCCCAAACGTCTGTCATAGGAAATCTGCATATCGCCACCCGCCGCTAACTCCTTGTCTATAATCCAGTTAACAGGGAATGCGCCCTCGGTCACAACCTGATGAAATTTCCCCAGGCCAGCAGGTGCAGCGCATTTGCGCGGTCTACGTTTATGAAGGGAGATAATTTTACGGCACGGCTGCCGCCAAATTTTCATTGCGACAGGAGTACTACGAATGAGCATAAAATTTGCCCGCAGCAGCCTGTGTGCGCTCGGCATGACGATCATGACCGTGCAAGCCGCAGAGCCACCGAAAGAGATCGGTAAAGGCGAGGGAAGACTGGATATCATCGCCTGGCCGGGATACATCGAACGTGGCCAGACGGATAAAAACTACGACTGGGTCACGCAGTTTGAAAAAGAGACCGGTTGTGCGGTGAATGTGAAAACGGCCGCGACCTCCGATGAAATGGTCAGCCTGATGGCAAAAGGCGGTTATGACCTGGTCACGGCCTCCGGCGATGCCTCATTGCGCCTGATTATGGGTAAACGCGTTCAGCCCATTAACCCCGATTTGATCCCCAACTGGAAAACGCTCGATCCCCGCCTCGTCAAAGGCGAGTGGTTTAACGTCGACGGAAAAGTCTACGGAACGCCTTATCAGTGGGGCCCGAATCTGCTGATGTACAACACCAAAACCTTCCCGACACCGCCTGATAGCTGGGCCGTTGTTTTTAAAGAGCAAAATCTTCCGGACGGAAAATCCAATAAAGGGCGCGTTCAGGCATATGACGGGCCGATTTACATCGCCGATGCCGCGCTATTTGTGAAAGCCACGCAGCCAGAATTAGGCATTACCGACCCGTACCAGCTCACTGAAGCGCAATACGCGGCGGTACTGAAAGTACTGCGCGATCAGCACGCGCTGATTCACCGCTACTGGCACGACACCACCGTGCAGATGAGCGACTTCAAAAATGAGGGTGTGGTGGCATCAAGCGCGTGGCCCTATCAGGCCAATGCCCTGAAGGCGGACAATCAGCCCGTGGCGACCGTTTTTCCGAAAGAGGGCGTAACCGGCTGGGCAGACACCACCATGCTGCATGCAGAGGCCAAACATCCGATGTGCGCTTATAAGTGGATGAACTGGTCGCTCACGCCAAAACTTCAGGGCGATCTGGCCGCCTGGTTTGGCTCTCTGCCAGTTGTGGCCGAAGGCTGCAAAGCCAGCACATTGCTGGGTGATAAAGGCTGCGAAACCAACGGCTATAACTATTTCGACAAAATCATGTTCTGGAAAACGCCGATCGCGGAAGGCGGAAAATTCGTGCCGTACAGCCGCTGGACGCAAGATTACATCGCCATTATGGGTGGACGTTAATCGCCCTGGAGCAGAACATGACGTACGCAGTAGAGTTTAGCGATGTGTCCCGTTTTTACGGTGATGTGCGGGCGGTGGATGGTGTCACCATCGGCATTCGTGACGGCGAGTTCTTCTCCATGCTGGGGCCTTCGGGCTCCGGCAAAACCACCTGTTTGCGGCTGATTGCCGGTTTTGAACAGCTCAGTGGCGGGGCGATCAAAATCTTTGGCAAAGAGGCAAGCGAGCTCCCGCCGTGGGAGCGCGACGTTAACACGGTGTTTCAGGATTACGCGCTGTTCCCGCATATGTCGATAATCGAAAACGTGGCCTACGGCTTGATGGTGAAAGGCGTCGATAAAAAGCAGCGTCAGATTCAGGCTCGCGAGGCGCTTGAAAAGGTCGGTTTAGGGTTTGCCGAAAAACGCAAACCCTCTCAGCTCTCGGGTGGTCAGCGTCAGCGCGTCGCGATTGCGCGTGCGCTGGTGAATGAACCCCGGGTGCTTTTGCTTGATGAGCCGCTTGGCGCGTTGGATCTGAAACTGCGCGAGCAAATGCAGTTTGAGCTGAAAAAGCTCCAGCAGGAGCTGGGCATCACGTTTATTTTCGTCACCCACGATCAGGGTGAAGCGCTGTCGATGTCCGATCGCGTCGCCGTGTTCAATAACGGCCGCATTGAACAGGTCGATACCCCGCGTGAACTGTATATGCGCCCGCGCACGCCCTTTGTCGCCAGTTTTGTCGGCACCTCTAACGTTTTTGATAGCGCTGTTGCGCACCAGATTTGCGGCATGGAAGGCATGTATTCGCTGCGCCCTGAACATATTCGTCTCAATGAGAGCGGTGAAGTCCAGGTACAGGGCATCGTGCAGGCGGTGCAGTACCAGGGGGCAGCAACCCGTTTTGAGCTGCGCCTGACGGATGGCGCAAAACTGCTGGTGAGTCAGGCCAACTTGAGCGGCGCTGATTTACCGGCTGGTGTTGAGCCTGGGCAACAGGTGCAGGCATCCTGGTCGCGTCAGGCGATGGTGCCGCTGCAAGAGGAACGGTGAGATGGAAATGAGCGCCTCGCACATCCGCTCCTCTCGCGGTCCAGTTAGCCGCATGACCGCGCTGCTGTGGCGCAAACCGTCGCTCGGCCTGTTTTTATTGCTGCTTGGTCCGCTAATGTGGTTCGGCATCGTGTATATGGGATCGTTGCTGACGCTGTTGTGGCAAGGATTTTATACTTTCGACGACTTCACCATGTCGGTGACGCCCGATCTCACCTTTGCGAACATCCTGGCACTTTTTAACCCTGCCAATTACGACATCATTCTGCGCACCTTGCTGATGGCGATTGCCGTCACGATTGCCAGCGCGATTCTGGCGTTCCCGATGGCGTGGTACATGGCGCGTTACACCCGTGGGAAATGGAAAGCGTTCTTTTATATCGCGGTCATGCTGCCGATGTGGGCGAGCTATATCGTTAAAGCCTACGCGTGGACATTGCTGCTGGCGAAAGATGGCGTCGCGCAGTGGTTTCTTGGCTATATGGGGCTGGAGGCGGTGCTGATGTCGGTACTGACGCTGCCGGCGATTGGTGGAAACACGCTTTCGACATCCGGTCTTGGGCGGTTTCTGGTGTTCGTCTATATCTGGCTGCCCTTTATGATCCTGCCTGTACAAGCGGCGCTGGAGCGTTTACCGCCCTCGCTCTTGCAGGCCTCCGCCGATCTGGGCGCACGGCCCCGTCAGACTTTCCGCTATGTGGTTTTGCCTCTCGCAATTCCGGGGATTGCGGCGGGCTCCATTTTTACCTTCTCGCTGACGTTGGGGGATTTTATCGTTCCGCAGCTGGTTGGCCCACCGGGGTATTTTATCGGCAACATGGTCTATTCCCAGCAGGGCGCGATTGGCAACATGCCGATGGCGGCGGCGTTCACCTTAGTGCCTATTGTGCTTATCTCACTTTATCTGGCGTTCGTGAAACGTCTGGGAGCATTCGATGCACTCTGAACGCGCGCCGTTGTTCCTGAAAATAGCCACCTGGGGCGGGGTGATATTTCTGCACTTCCCGCTGCTGATTATTGCCATCTATGCCTTTAATACCGAAGACGCCGCATTCAGTTTTCCACCGAAAGGGCTCACGCTGAAGTGGTTTAGCGTGGCGGCGTCGCGTGAAGATATCATTGAATCTGTGACGTTGTCACTTCAAATTGCGGCGTTATCCACTGCAATTGCGCTGGTGCTGGGTACGCTGGCGGCAGCAGCGCTGTGGCGCAGTGAGTTTTTTGGCAAAAACGCCATCTCGCTGCTGCTGTTATTGCCGATTGCGCTGCCGGGGATTATCACCGGGCTGGCGTTGTTGACGGCATTTAAAACCATCAATCTGGAGCCGGGATTTTTCACCATTGTCACCGGTCATGCCACCTTCTGTGTGGTCGTGGTATTCAACAACGTGATTGCACGTTTCCGGCGTACCTCCTGGAGCCTGGTGGAAGCGTCAATGGATCTGGGCGCAGACGGCTGGCAAACCTTTCGCTACGTGGTGATGCCCAATCTGCGCTCGGCGCTGCTGGCAGGAGGAATGCTGGCATTTGCGCTGTCGTTCGATGAAATCATCGTCACGACGTTTACGGCGGGACACGAACGCACGCTGCCGCTGTGGCTGCTGAATCAACTCAGCCGCCCGCGCGATGTGCCCGTCACCAATGTGGTTGCGCTTTTGGTCATGCTGGTGACAACCATTCCCATTCTGGGAGCCTGGTGGCTAACCCGCGACGGCGAAAATGTCGCCGAGAGCGGGAAATAACTTCGATTTCAACAGGACAAGACTATGCAAAATCAACTGCTGATTAATGGTGAACTGGTCAACGGAGAAGGTGAAAAACAGCCTGTCTATAATCCTGCGACGGGCGAAGTGCTACTGGAGATTGCCGAGGCGTCTGCGGCTCAGGTGGATGCCGCCGTCAGGGCTGCCGATCGTGCCTTTTACGAATGGGGGCACACAACGCCCAAGGCGCGAGCTGAATGCCTGCTGAAGCTGGCTGACGTGATTGAAGAAAATGCCGAAACCTTTGCACGTCTGGAGTCGAAAAACTGCGGCAAGCCGTTGCACTGCGTCATCAGCGACGAAATCCCGGCCGTCGTGGATGTATTCCGATTCTTTGCGGGCGCGGCGCGTTGTCTGAACGGGCTGGCGGCGGGAGAGTATCTGGAAGGGCACACCTCCATGATTCGTCGCGATCCGGTGGGGGTGGTGGCCTCTATTGCCCCCTGGAACTATCCACTGATGATGGCCGCGTGGAAACTAGCGCCCGCGCTTGCGGCGGGCAACTGTGTGGTCATTAAACCCTCTGAAATCACGCCGCTGACGGCGTTGAAGCTGGCAGAACTGGCCAAAGACATTTTCCCGGCAGGTGTGTTAAACGTGCTTTTTGGACGCGGGAAAACCGTCGGCGATCCGCTCACGGGACATGAAAAAGTGCGCATGGTTTCTCTGACCGGTTCGATCGCCACCGGTGAACACATCATTAGTCATACCGCCTCTTCCATCAAACGCACGCATATGGAGCTGGGTGGCAAAGCGCCGGTCATCGTGTTTGATGATGCCGACCTCGATGCCGTTGTCGAAGGGGTGCGTACGTTTGGGTTTTACAATGCGGGTCAGGATTGCACCGCCGCATGCCGCATTTACGCGCAAAAAGGCATTTATCCGCAGTTAGTCGAAAAACTGGGCGCAGCGGTCGCCACGCTGAAAACCGGTGCACCGGATGACGAGTCGACCGAACTGGGGCCGTTAAGCTCAGCGGCGCATCTTGAGCGCGTCTGTAAAGCCGTTGACGACGCGAAAGCGCTCGGCCATGTCAACGTGGTGACGGGCGGCAATAAAGTCGAGGGGGGGGGGTATTTCTTCGAGCCAACGCTGCTGGCCGGGGCGAAACAGGAAGATGCGATTGTCCAGCGTGAAGTGTTTGGTCCCGTTGTCAGCATGACCGAGTTCGACGATGAAGAGCAGGTCCTGGCCTGGGCGAATGACTCGCACTATGGGCTGGCGTCGTCAGTCTGGACTAAGGATGTGGGGCGCGCGCATCGCATGAGTGCTCGTCTGCAATACGGCTGCACCTGGGTGAATACCCACTTTATGTTGGTCAGCGAAATGCCGCACGGCGGGATGAAACTCTCGGGTTACGGCAAGGATATGTCGGTGTACGGCCTTGAAGATTATACCGTCGTCAGGCATGTAATGATCAAGCACTGATCCTGATGCCCGGTGGCATAGTGTCTACCGGGCATCAAAATGACGCGTCTACCAACCGCACACATCGTGCTCGTTTTCAGTATCATAGCCGCGAACGGTATTCACCAGATCCTTCACCACGTCTGCTGCGACATCCGGAATCAAAAGCTCCATCGGGGCTTGCGTCTCATAATCCACCGATACACCGTTGCTGTTATTGGTCACGGTGACGGTATACGTTGCTTTGCCCATTCTATTACCCCTTATGTGTGTTAACGACTTTGCCCAGCCCCGCGCCTTCGAGGTTTGCCTGTGGATCGGCGAAGAAATCAATACTGAAGTAGGTATCGTCGGTCAGCAGCTCAATGCGGTGCCATTTTTCGGGTGGCGAAATGCCAAATGAACCCGCTTCAATGACGAGTTCCAGATCGGGCTCCGTTGCGTCGGCATCCGGAAAGCCAAAGTATTTCACCGCACCCTGCATGACAGAGAGGCGGCCATAGACGCCCGCCTTCGTGTTGTGGTGAGTGAAAAGGGCCTTTGGCGCATAATCTTTATTCCAGAATGGCGTCGCGCGGGTGTGAACATAATTTTCAGGAATACGAAGCATAGGTGTTTCCTTATAAACGTTCAGAAGTTCAAAGAGATTTCAAAACCTCGGGTTCGACAAAGAAATCGACGCTGAAGACGGTATCGTCACTCATCATTTCAATGTGATGCCATTTTTCGGGGGGAAATACACCGAAGTGACCGGCCTCAATGATGAGTTCACTGTCAGGGTGCGGGGTGACGTTGTCAGCATAGCCCAAATAACGCACCGCGCCCTTGCTTACCGATAAGCGGGGATAAACGCCCGGACGGGTACCTTGATCAAGATGGCGCTGGAAAATGCCAGCAGGGGCGGTGTCTTTGTTCCAGAAAGGGGTGGAACGGGTATGAATACAACTCTGCGGAATGCGTAGCATATTAACTCCCTCTAAATCCTGGGACTAGTAAAGCACGACCCTGACGGCATCATTTTGCAAAAGATGCACTTATTATGCAACTTTAAGGGGGTAGAAAAAGGGGTAGTAACCCCCTCTTTATTGACGATACAAACTACCTTGACCGTTACGTGCCCGACTCCAAAGTTCGTCATCGCTAAGTTCTGTTTGTATCAGTTCCACCGGTGCACCGTTATCATTGATCACTGCCACCTGATAACCATCGATTGGTTCATAAGGGCCGAGAATAATCTCTTCACCTTCAATGGCGCGTGCCAGATTATCCACTTTCAATGCAACATGTGGCACGGTTTTGAGTAACGGATGAATCGGGGAATCGTCGGTGAAACGGTGCCATTGAATGCGGAACTTACCGGGATTATCAACGGTGTACATTCCAGCTTTCTCACTGTAAACACCCTCCGTCTTTCCATCCTGTAAAGGAATACCAACGTGGTGAAACTCATATTTAACGTCAGCTTTCATGATTATCAGACTCGCTTAAAAGTTTTTTGGTCCGGGTGAATGTGGGGAATAAACACCCTGAAGATGTAGCGCTGATTACTCTATTGTTATTATCCATAAAGTTATAGTGGATAACCCGTAACATTAAAACTTGATCTGTATCAACATATGACGCATATTGCGCGCGGTTATTTTTAGATTAGGTGCACAAAATGACGTTGTATCAAAAAATGTTGGTCTTTTACGCAGTCATGGCGGCACTGTGCGCGCTCATCACCTGGTTTTTGTCCAAAGACCGTAAGCGGATTCGCTTTCTTAGCGCCGTCCTGGTCGGTTCGACCTGGCCTATGAGTTTCCCCGTCGCGTTGCTCATCTCCCTTTTCTAAACACGCTTTCACGGTTTTGCGCCGACACTACAGCTCGACGAACGCTGGCCGGCGCAGTGTAGCGTTGCCTTGCACATGAAAAGCCGTCCAGACGATAATATATCTAATACTCTCTATCTTTAGCGATCTCTTCGAATGAACCCTTCAAGCTTGCGTTAAAATCCTTTTGCCCATGCGCAAGCCAGAGATATTAGCTCTGATCCCTCTACGTTCATTTTGTTAATTTCAGCCGTTTTTGATTTAGCGCTGAAGAAAAATCTATTTTCTCCGATATTAACGTAAGGCTTTCTAATGATTGATCGGCATTAAGCGTACCTCTTAATTTCCATGATGATCATTGGAGTTATTATAAAAGGGAGAGTTATGAAAATTAGCAACATGCGTGTTGGAACCCGCCTGAGTGTAGGTTTTTTTCTTGTACTATTTATGATGTTTATCATGGGGATGATGTCATGGCAATTAACGCAGTCTAACAGTACTAGCGTTAATGCTATGATCTATCAGGATTTACAGAAGGAAAGGCTGGTACAAGAATGGATTACCCTGGTTGACCGAAATAGCGGAAATACCATTGCCGCAATGGCAACACAGGACCCGAAATTACGAGAGCAAATTCTCAACAATATTAAAAATGACACGGCGAGAACCTCGGAAGTGCAATCCACTCTCCAGCCGCTTTTGCGATTTGAAAAGGGGAAAGCGTTTTTCCGTGCCATTCAGGAAACGCGAGGGAAATATCTTGTCTTGCGGAAAGAGGGGCTCGAGATGGCTGAGCAGGGAAAATATGAAAACATGAGTGAATTCATATCCACCCGGTTTATGCCTGTCACGCAGGAATATAATAAAACCCTGCACTCTCTTCTTGAACTGCAAAACGAGATCATCAACGACACCCACGCCAGCATAAAAAAAGCGTCGCATCTCACTGAGCTGGTGATTGTGCTGTCTGTGCTCTTCGGCATTGTGTTGGGATCGTTAATTGCCTGGTATATCACTCGCAGTATTACGCGCCCGCTGAAAGAAGCCGTGACGGTAGCCACCCGGGCAGCGCAAGGTGATCTGACGACAGACGTTAACGTCCACTCGACGGATGAGCTGGGTCAGCTGATGAGTGCGTTGAAAGAGATGGTGTCTGAGCTGGGGTCAACGGTACTTAAGGTGAGACATGGCGCGGAAAGTATCTCTGTTGCCGCGGATCAAATTGACGCAGGTAACCAGGATCTGGCTTCTCGTACGGAAGAACAGGCGGCTGGCGTGGTCGAAACGGCTGCGACGCTGGAGCAGCTAACGTCCACCATCAAAAGTACCGCTGATAACGTCCGTCGCGTAAATGAGTTGTTCACGGAAACCGGTCAGGTTGTCAAAATCAACAGCGATCGTATGCATGAAGTTTCAGCGGCCATGGAAGCGATTCATAAAGGCGCTGAAAAGATGGGCGATATTATTGCCGTTATTGAAGGTATCGCCTTCCAGACCAATATTCTGGCGTTGAATGCTGCCGTTGAGGCCGCCAGGGCCGGGGAGCAGGGGCGTGGATTTGCCGTTGTGGCCGGAGAGGTCAGAACGCTGGCCCAGAGAAGTTCGGCCTCAGCCAAAGAGATCCGCGACATTATCAGCGCCTCGGTCAGCAAAATTGCCGACGGTCGCGGGCTGGTCTCACAGGCTGATAACGGTATGCAGGAGATCGTCGATACCGTCTCGAGCGTCCATACGTTAGTGGATGAAATTGCACGCGCCAGCCACGAACAAAGCGAAGGTATCACCCAGATCAACATTACGATGGGCCAGATTGACACTACGACGCAGCAGAATGCCTCTTTGGTTGAAGAATCCTCGGCCGCCAGTGGCTCACTAAAAGAGCAGGCGCGCATCCTGATCGAGAGTATTCGCGTCTTTGTGTTGCGGGATTCAGAAATGAACACCCCACCTCTGCGTCCTCAGGTTTCGTCCGCTGTGATACAAGGCAAATCTATAGAGCCGCGCGGTTCCGAAAAGGACTGGCAGGCGTTCTAACTCAGTTGCCGTAAGTGTTAAAAAGAGTATCAGTTAGCCTGCCAATGAACTGCGGCAGGCTATTTCTTTCTACGTTATACCGTTTTGAAATGATCCAGGCTTGGACGCTACCCATTTTCCAATCGGCAGAGAAATAGCGTAGTCACAGAACCCTCCTTCATACATACGCCCAAAATTGTATCACTATTTTCAGGCAAATTAACAACATGCCGTAAACCGTGATCGTCACACTCAATAAAAAGAAACGCCGGTGCTATTTTTACAAAACTATAAACCAAAATGATGAAAGGATATCGTTATGTCCACTCGTACTCTACCTCTGTGGGTCGCGGCGGCCGCTGTCGGCATGTTACCTTTTCACCTCGCGCAGGCGGCGAGTTCAGTGAAGTTTCCAGATAAAGTTTGTAATATCACTCAATACGGTGCCGAAGGCCATCGGCTGCAAATTGCGCTGAACACCGACGCCATTCAAAAAGGCATTGATGATTGCGCTGCTGCGGGTGGGGGCACAGTTCTGGTGCCGAAGGGCAATTTCTTAACCAATCCGCTGTTTTTGAAAAATAACATTCAGCTAAAACTGGAAAAGGACGCCACGCTGGTGGCTTCAACCGAGGTCGCTGCGTATCGTGCAGATGAGAAAACCAAATATGCCGAAGCGGAAAACGGCTGGCTGCCATTCATCAGCGTCGCAGACGCGCAAAACGTCGCTATTGTCGGAGAAGGGACTATCGACGGTCAGGGCGCAGTGTGGTGGGAGCGCTGGAGAGAAAACATCCGCGCGACCGGTAAAAAAGGCGGTACCGATCGTCCGCGGCTGATTTACATTACGCGCTCACATAACGTCCTGATCGATGGCGTCACCTTAACCCATTCACCCAGCTTCCACGTCGTGACTCGCTATGCGCACGATGTTGATATTAACGGTACGCGAATTCTTTCTCCGTGGCATGCGCCAAATACGGACGCTATCGATCCTATCGACAGCCAGAATATTCGTATCACCAATAACTATATCGATTGCAATGACGATCATATCGCCATTAAAGCTGAAAAAGCCGATCCGCGCTTCCCTGATGGGGTGGTAGACAACATCTATATTGCCAATAATACCCTGAAGCAGGGGCGCGGAATTTCCATTGGCAGTGAAAGTGCGGGTGGCGTGAATAACGTACTGGTCGAAAATAATACTTTTGAAGGATCGATGTACGGTATTCGAATCAAAAGTCCGCGCGGGAAGGGCGGCGAGGTAAAAAATATTATTTACCGGAACACCAAAATGCACAACGTCGAAGTGCCGCTTGTATTTTCCGCCTATTATAAAGCCGCGCCTATTGTTGAGGCTGAGGTCGATAAATTGCTCCAGGAGGGCGGTTTTACGCTCGGCGAGCAAATTTATCCGCCGGACAGCGATCCCAAACAGCCCTTCGACAAATATAAAACGCCGCACTTCAGTAATATCACCGTGGAAAATTTAACTTCCACCGGCGATAGCAAAGCGGCCGCCTATATTATTGGAACGCCGGAAGCACCGCTCAGCGGTTTCCACTTTACGAATGTGAATATTGAGGCCGCCCAGGGTCTGCGTATTCGTCATGCCGAACTCGAGACCAAAGGACTTAATCTGACTGTAAAAGAAGAACCGAAAATTAAGAAAGATGCTGGCGCCATCGTTCAAGAATAACGTGACGTTGACGGAAGACTGCACCAATGAGACCTGCTATTGCGTGCAGTCTGTCCTGCTTAAAACCGCACCCTCACATCGTGTCAGGGCGCTGTTCCATGTCCAGTGCGCTTGCACTGGCGGGATCAAACAGTGAAAGGCTTTCAATCTGATCCAGCATTATTACCCTGCGAAACGCCATTGCGCTCCTGGGCTCTGAATCAAGCGTTATGTCATGTTCGGCGTACCACTTGCTGTAGTTGTGCTCAATGCGCATATCCATTTTCTTGCCATCACGATAGCCGCTGAGCATCGGGATCAGCACGATATTCGCCGTCTTTTCATATTCCAGCGTCGCGGTATGTATCATCCCGATGTAAATCCGGCGCGATTTAAGCGTCACCATCGCCAGCTCGCCTTCTTCCATACACTGATAAAGCAACTGTTCGATACCGCTCGAACGCGCCAGACGTTTATAGAGTTGCTTCCTGCCTTCACCGTCCAGCCTGGCGCTGCCAGCCCAGTTTGAACGATAGAGACAAAAAATGATCGCAAAGGCCAACATGAGGATCACCGGGGCCTGAATACCCAGAAAGCTCCAGTTCATAAAATCGATTTGCCAGTTGGCATAGTGTTGCGAAGTAAAATGGAACCGATTATCGGCCAACGAGAGTCCAAGCAGCAGTAACCAGAGCAGCCCGGTGGCGATCACGCCCTGCAACACGAAAATACAGCCATACAGCGCGACAAGAAAATAGACATCCCAACCGAAGGAACGCTTGATTTTAAAACGGGTCGAGAGATCGCGACTGGTGTACCAGTACCCACACACCATCAGCACCATAAATATTGCCGTGCCCATATTATGCCCTCTTCAGCGCATTCACGTGGCGCAGAAAGTCTTGCCGCACCTCATTGCTCTTGAAGTTGACCGAGGCATTACCGTCCTGGTCAATAATAATACGGTCACCGTCCTCAACGGCCTCAATTATTTCCTGCTGACTCATCACCTGCAGTAACGACTCTGGGCTGGAGAAAACCGACATGAATATGCGTTTCATCGTCTGACATCCTTATAAACAAAAAGGATAAGCCTGGTAGACTCATGTCGGTGTCGCCATAAGGTAATCCTGAAAATGCATATTTTATTGGGATATAAAGAGATATTTTTTGGTTGGTTGGTTGGTTGGAGGAGGGGAATTGTCCGCTTTTGCTTATGGTCGATAGTATTCGACACATGAACTGACAGCAAAAGCGGCCATAATTTAACGATACTGTCTCAGACGTTATTTCGTCGCCAGTTCTCTGCGGATAATTTCAGCACCGGCACTCAGTGCATTGAGCTTGCCGTTGGCAACCTGACGAGAAAGGGGCGCCATGCCGCAGTTGGTCGACGGAAAAAGTTTGTCGGCGTCAACAAACTGAAGGGCTTTTCGTAACGTGCTCGCCACTTCTTCTGGTGTCTCAATGGTATTGGTCGCCACGTCGATGGCACCGACCATCACTTTTTTACCACGAATCAGCTCAAGCAGATCCATCGGAACGTGTGAGTTATGACATTCCAGTGAAATGATATCGATAGAAGAGGTTTGCAGTTTTGGGAAGGCCTCTTCGTACTGTCGCCACTCAGACCCCAGCGTCTTTTTCCAGTCAGTATTGGCCTTAATGCCGTATCCGTAGCAGATATGGACAGCCGTTTCGCACTTGAGGCCTTCGATGGCGCGTTCTAACGCCGCAATTCCCCAGTCATTCACCTCGTCAAAGAACACGTTAAAGGCGGGTTCGTCAAACTGAATAATATCCACACCCGCGGCCTCTAACTCTCTGGCTTCCTGGTTGAGAATTTTGGCAAATTCCCAGGCCAGTTTCTCGCGACTTTTATAGTGATTATCATACAGGGTATCGATCATTGTCATCGGCCCAGGCAGCGCCCATTTAATCGGCTGCGTGGTGAGCTGACGTAAATATTTGGCATCATCAACAAACACGGGCTTTTGGCGTGCGACGGCACCGACGACCGTTGGAACGCTGGCATCATAACGATTGCGGATTTTAACGACCTCGCGTTTCTCAAAATCCACGCCGCTGAGGTGCTCGATAAAGGTCGTGACAAAATGCTGGCGGGTTTGCTCGCCATCACTGACGATATCAATCCCGGCGCGCAGCTGATCGTCCAGCGATAAACGCAAAGCATCCTGTTTGCCTGTGATTAATTCTTCATTTTGCAGTTTCCACGGAGACCACAGGGTCTCCGGTTGAGCAAGCCAGGACGGTTTGGGTAAACTGCCAGCCGTCGATGTTGGGAGCAATGTTTTCATAACAGGTGACCTTTTTATTTTTTAATAAATCAAAGCGCGCAAGGAGCAGTAAATTTCTCAAGGATATTTTTATAGGGTTTGATGAAATGTGTTTCAGTAAATTTCCCCTGCTCAATCGCTAACTGGCTGCGTTCTTCTCGATCGTAAACAATTTTAGTCAATGAATGATCCTGGTTATTCAGGTTAGGCTGATAATATTGCCCAGCGACCGAGTTAGCATTGTAAATTTCAGGGCGATAGATTTTCTGGAATGTCTCCATGGTACTGATGGTGCCAATCAGTTCAATAAACGTGTAATCATTCAGCAGATCGCCGGAGAAAAAGAAGGCCAACGGCGCGGCGCTGTTTGGCGGCATAAAATAGCGAACCTGCAGCCCCATCTTTTTGAAATACTCTTCCGTCAGCGAAGCGCCATTTTGCGTGTATTCAAAGCCCAAAACAGGATGCTCATTTCCGGTACGCTGATAGCTGTTTTTATTCGAAACACTCAGGCAGATCACCGGCGGCTTGCTGAAGTTATCTCTGTATTCACTTGAATTTGCGAAATATTTAAAGATATTGCCGTGCAAATCACCAAAGTTATCGGGGATGGTAAACTCAGCCCGATCTTTATTGTGATCTAACAGCACCACGCTAAAGTCATAATCACGCACGTAGGAGGAGAAGTTATTACCGACAATTCCTTCGATACGCTGCTGCGTTTTCTTATCCAGAATAGTGGTTTTCAGTATTTCAATCGCAGGGAAGCGGGTGTGATTACCCTCTGCATCAATATTCATCTCAACGGTGATGATGTCGAGTTCGACAGAATAACGATCGCCCCGAGGATTATCCCAATGCGCTAACGTATTAAAGCGATTATCGATCATCACCAGCGTATTGCGTAAGTTCTCCTGACGGTTTTCGCCTCGCGCCAGATTTGCAAAGTTCGTCGTAATACGCGTATTTTCTGAGGGATTATAATTCTCATCGAAGCGGCTGTGCTTAATTGTGAAGGTGAAATTTTTATTCATAGTCATCTCGCTTCCTGAGTGCTGACGTAAAAACTGACTTTATCGCTGGATGTTCCAGTATTTGGAGAATCCGTTTTCATGTTGCCAATTCGTTAACATTGCATCTTTTATGCCAGAGCCAATCAGTGAGGGGAAGCGACTAAATTTCACGACAACATGAGCTATCTTCATGATCGTGGCCATGCTCAAATTTTGTCATGTTAAAGCGATTTAAAACCACGCGGCGTACAGCGGGAATCAGTGGGCAGGCCTGTAATAAGCGGTGAAACTGAGCGCCAGAAAATTCATCCACTATCAAGATGAAAAAGTGACACACCAGACAGCAAAGAGGGGCGATGAACAAACGGAAGGAATGAGGCCCCTTACAGAGCCTCAGTCAAAGCAATTTTCGAGGGTGATCACTGCCTGACGGCAACAACCATCTCCAGCTCAATGGGCGCGCCGCGCGGCAGCTCGGCGACGCCAACGGAGGTGCGGGCATGTTGCCCCCGCGCGCCAAGCCGTTCAACAAGCCGATCGGACGCGCCATTCATCACCTGCGACTGCTGAATAAATCCAGGCGCTGACGCGATGTATCCCACCACTTTCAGTACCTGGACGATGTGTGCATCGCCCCCCACGGCCTGTGAGACCGCGTCAAGGCATAAGTCTGCGCAAAATGCGGCTGCTGCCTGAGCACTGGCGAGATCGACTTCTGCGCCGACCTTACCGGTGTACAGCAGCATTTCTCCCCGCCGCGGCAGCTGACCGCTCACGTACGCAAGACCCTCATGAATCATGACAGGGACGTAATTCCCCCCTGGCGTATTTAGCGTATCTGTCATCATTCCCCCTGCGTCAGGCGCTATTTTACAATCGCCTGTAACGCTTTACGCGCGGCAGGCGTGATGTCGTGTGGATGCTGATACCCAATATTTTCAATTGCACGCGTGTAAAGTGCGACCAGCCAGTCATAGACATAAATCGTCGCAGCATGAACCGGCTGCTCTCCCAGGCGGGTGAGTCTTGGCGTTGTGTTGCTTACCACGGGCGTCACGAAAATGGCCTGACCTTTACGCACGCGACTGGCCGGACGAGACGACTCAGGCGTTTGCGCGTAACCGAGCCAGCCGATGAAATTCCCTATAGATGCATGCAGCTGAGCGGCGCTGCTTTTGTCCGCTTCGACAATCGCCTGCAGCATCTTCGGAAGATCCAGTCGGTAGCTGCTCAGCACCAGCGTATCCGCTATCTGTGGCAGCACGTTGATCTCCAGGCCCAGTCTGCTGGCCGCTGCGTCGTTGCGACTCCACTGACGCAGGTGATTAACCCATACGCGATGCGCCAGACGCGCTTTATCTTTGGTCTGATAAACATCACCGCCTTCGCTGGCATTATCGGCAAACAGGTCGATAACGTCGGTGAACAGGCCATTAACCTGTTCTTCACGCGGCTGTTGAACAGCCAGCAGCGTTTCGAATGCTTTAAGCGGGGGCAGCAAGCCCTCCAGCAGTTCGCCATGACGTGCTGCGCTGTTCTGCAAGGCTCTCACCATCGCTTCAGCCTGGGTGCGCTGCGCTTCCGGTTTCACTGTTGAAGGCGTGAGATAGCTTTGCATCAACGCACGACGTTCACGCTGTTGTGCCGTTTTCAATGCCTGAAGCCGCGACTGACGCTGTGCAGGGAGCGTCGCCTGTGACAGCCATTCCACGACGCGCTGCATGCTGTGTGCGTCCAGAGCCTGCAAGGTCCCCCAGCGCTGGCCCGGTTTACCGAGCAGTTGCTGTACAGCTTCATCCAGATTTTGTTTAGTGGTAAAGCGCGCATCATGCGGAGTGATCGCCCAGACCAGCCCCGGCAGCGCAGACTCTTCACCCGCTTGTGTATCTTTGACCCAGTTCAGCAGGGCTTTTGCCGTTTTGGCGGTCTGCTCGTGCTGCGCAGTCGCGTTGCAAATCACCAGCACATCCGGCTGCATTTGCTGGCGATAATGCTCCAGCAGCCAGACATATTTTGCCTGCGTCAGCGGCGACAATTCGGTATCGGAAGGGGCTGGAATATCAATGATATCGACATTTTCCAGCACGCCATTTTCAGCCGGGAGGACCAGTTCACGGGTCAAAAACGCCAGGACGTCGACGGGAATACTGATGGCATTCAACATCTCGCCATCGTTGAGCGGATGCAACACCGCCTCCTGCGCTTCAGGAGAGGTGAACTCACCGCGCGTCAGGAATCCTTCGCTCGGCAGGCCAAAATTATCAACCAAAAGACTCAGCGGCGCGGCCAGTTCGCTGGCATGACCGGTTTGATGCAGAACGTGCGCCAGCTTCAGCCACTGCTGCGTCAGTTCCTGCTGCTCGCCCCATAACAGCGACCAGATGCTGGCGCGCGTGCTCAAATCGAGCGACGGAATGAGCTGTGCAAACTGGTGCCACAGGGCATCATCCATTTGCTGTTCCGATCCCGGCACAGTGCTTCGCCAGAATCGCGCAATGGCTCCCACTTCCTGCGCCGTCATTCCCGGCACAGCCTGCGGCTGGCGCAATGCGCGCCATTTTTCCACGCGCGCTTCAATGACCGCTTTCTCAACCGGACGAATCAAGCCCTGTAGGGTGGTGCGCGCAATGAAAAGTTGAACCAGCTCGGCTTCGGTGACCAGACTCAGACGGAGAGGGAAAGCGTCGTCGGTCACCGCAGGTGAGAACGGGGTAAAGCGCACGGCCATATTGGTCAGCGCATGGCCGGGATTCAGGTGTGAAAAATAGTCAAAGGTACGCAAACCGGGCGCGACATCCAGCCGTCCGCTGCCGCTTCCGCACAGCGCCACCAGAAGGTGCGCTTTGGCGGCCTGCGAGTGGCCATACAATCCGATACTGCTGTGCGCGTCGATGGCGCGGTCAAGCGCCTGTTCACGTGCTTGCACCGAGGTCAGTCGGGCCAGCAACGCGTCGGCGTCATTATCCAGCATCGGGGCGTGCAGGCGCGTCTCATTGATCCACCCGATCAAGGCCTGAGTGGTGGCAGTCTTCGCTGTCATTTCAGATATACGCTCCCGCTGTCGATCCAGTAATGACTTCCGCTATGACGGCGGTCAGCCAGGGTATTCAGTTTAAAGGTTAATGCATCAGGCGGAACCGGTGTACCGTCCTGTAACCAGGCATCGCTCAGCTCAAAGGCTTCCGGGCCTTCCTGTTTGGTTCCACCGGTCAATTTAAGACGCACGTTCAATACCCCGTCTCCTGCGATGGCTTTCGCCAGTTCCGCAGAGTTAATGCTCAGGGTATACAGCGGCGTAGCTGGCCAGCGCGCGTTTTCCAGCTGACGGAATCCCAGCGTTACGTTGCCGCGCAGCGGGAAGTGCAGTTTGGTGTCAAGTTTCGCGCCAGGTTTGTCCAGATCGATATTTTGATACCAGACGTTTTCCTCACGCAGCGTATTGACCGTATTGTCCAGCACGCCCAGATAACGCACGGTGGAGTAAGCGCCAATATCGGCCGCTTTAAAATTAAAGCGCGGCAAGCGCAGGTCGAGCGCAAGGCTGCACAGCATCGCCCCAACCGCCGCCGTTGATTTTGGATTTCCAATTCGGCCCTGCTGGCTGAACGGATACCACTCATGGACGCGGTATTTATCCAGCCAGACGATGCGGTTCACCGGCACCGGTTGCAGGTGGCGAATTAACGCCTGCACGCCAGGCAGACAGCCAGGGCGTCCGGTAATCAGCAAAATATCGCAGGTATAATGTGAAATCGCTTCGCAAACGGCGTGCAGCGGGGCGGCCAGCGTAAACTGACCCGCCAGCATCGCATCCTGCATTTCGTGGAAATTCACGTGCAGCGGGACGGCAAACAGATCAAAGGCGGCAGAGCCCGCAGGCAGCGCATGATCAATCGCCTGTTGCAGGTAATTCATGACGTTGCGCGTCGGTTTTTGCGACAGCAGATCGCCAAAGGTGGCGTGTAAACCCGCCAGCGGATTGTCGATATCGCTGCTTTCCCACGCCGCCAGAATGGCGTGGCCAATCGGCATAAACAGCTGCAACGCCGTTTGCTGGCGTAATACCGCCTGCGTATCAATGCGTCCGGAATCGCCAAACAGCGATGCCATCAGCAGGGACGCGTCCGCAATTCCGGATTTTTGTAACTGGGTTTGCAGCGCAGGCAAGACGTAGCGCTGAATGACATCCAGCAGCGTGTCATCGCCCGCCACTTTAAAGCCTTCGCGGAACAATAGCTGTGGGGTGATTTTGACGTTATTGCCGGAGCCATCATCAAGCTGATAATGGGTAATCGCCATATCGGTCGTGCCGCCGCCAATGTCAATCGAGGCAACGCGCAGCGCGCGGCCTGGCGATGAATTCGGTTCGGCCGCGCGATCCGGGCGAGCGAGGGAGGCAAAGAACGCTTCCGTCTGGCCGCCAAAATGGGAAATGGCTTCGTTATAGAGCCACACCAGCTGTCCGCAGCTCGCTTCGTCCCATTCCATCTGGATTTCCGGAACGGGAATGACGCTTTTATCCTGCTGTTTGCGGCTGGCAAAGTCTTCATCCTGCGGGTGCCAGCCCATCGCTTTCCAGACAATCGCGATAGCTTCAAACATACGGCGGCGGAATATTTCACGCTCTTGCTTTGGCATGGCTGACGGCAGGGTGAGGATCAGCGTGCGGAGCTGTCGCGGTGAGGCCGGGAAGCCCAGACGCAGGCGCGTGGCGACGCTGTTGATCTGGCCCAGCGCCTGCGCGAGTAATTCACACAGCATATGCGTCATCAGCGTGCTGCGGCTGTATTGCGGTGAAAAGACCGGTAAGCGCTCATCCTGAGGCAGGGTAAACAGCGGTTGCCCGTCATCGTTCATTAAGTTCATCAGCGGGAAGGCGGTCGCCAGCGGCTCGCGCTGGGTTTTGCTGTTCATCTGACTAAAGCGCCAGTCCTGAACCACCGGCGTTTCATCCCACAGATAGCGGCGTGGGCTGGAAATTCCGCTGTTGCCTTCCGTTCCCAGGCGTTGCATCGCCAGCTTGCGCGCTTCATCGCCCACTCGGACGATAGACGGCCAGACGAACGCATCTTCACGTCCGCTTTCGACCGAGAAATGCTGTTTGCCAAAACGCGCTTCAGAAAATTCAAGACGACTGGTAAACAGGGGCTCATTCAGGAACTGAGGTTCGCTTAACGAGCGCACCTGCAGCTCGGCTGTCTGGCGTAAACCGTCGTTGGCATCGCCATGATCTTCAATGATCACGCCGCAGGTGTGGGTGTTACCCACATCCAGAATCAAATCGACGGGGATCGCCGGTGTGCTGAGCGTGTGCGTAACAAATTTGACTTCCGGGACGGTGATTTGCTCGCCCAGCATGGTCATCAGGTTGAGCCAGTGTGCCTGGTACTCAAAGCCGCGCATGGCCTGTTGCAGATCGCGATCTGAGCGGTTTTCTACGCCCGTGGCATAGCCGGTGAACGCTTCGCGCAACCAGCCGTCAATCCAGGTCTGATCGAGGAAATTGAGCACTTCCTCATCACGCCACGCCAGCGCAAAGCGGGTGCCGTTGAGAATATCGTTCTCAACAGGCGACAATCCGTGGGTGGCGTGCTCGGCGATTTGACTGTCGAGCGCAAAGGTCACACGGTGGGTATTGCCTGCGCCGTCAGGGGTTTCCAGCTTGCGCACCTGAACGCGCGCCCAGTTGTCCGGGCCGTCCACAAAGGTACGCGGCGGGTTAAAGCGTAAAAAAGGCACCGGCAACCAGACGCCGTCGAGCACCGTCAGTGACTGGTGCAGCAGGATTGTGTTTTCCGGTTTTACGACTTCAGGATGACCGCCGCCCGCGCCTGGCAGGGTATAGCGGCCATTGACCAGATCGTAATTCAGGCGCAGCAGGGGACCGTTGGCGGTTTTACGCACAAAACGACCGTGGCTGGCCGAGTCCTGCGGCGTCAGGCCGAAATCGAGAAACTGTACGCCGCTGTTCGCAATCAGCGTGACGCTTTGTTTGTAGTCGCAAAGATTTACCAGCATAGAATCAGGCACCTGCTTTCTTGAACGTCAGCGGAACGACGGTTTTGGCATCATAACGGGCAGTACACTCTGCCACATCGTTAGTCCCTGCTTTACAGGCAATCTCTGGCATCGGGTAGCGTGAACCATCCGAGCAACGGGCGTTGCCGCGACTTTTTATCATCAGCTCGCCGTTGCTGTGCAGACCCGAGAAAATGTCCGTTCGGCAAACAACATTATCGCCGTGAACCACACGCGCCGTACCTTTATTGTTCTGAATCTGATAGCGCATTGACGGTGGTTTGCCGGTAATCGGGTCCTTCACGTCAAGCAGTGCGCGCCAGGTCCCGTTCAGGAATTTGGTCGAACCGGTTTTCACCTGCATGGCGTCCATCACCAGCGCATCTTTAGGAATGGCTGAGATGATGACTGCTTCTTCTGCTGGCGCTGGCGTCACGACAACGGGTAAAATTTCGGCCTGGTGGAGCGGCAGGTTCATGGCGATGTCGGCCACTGGCTGCACCGGTTTTGGCGCGATCGCTACGGGCGCAGGCGCAGGTGTTGGGGCAGGTTCTGCTGACGGTGCCGCTTTCGGCCACAGCAGTGGTGCCGCGACGGCGGCAACAATCACCGCTGCAACAGGCAATGTCCAGAGTGGAACGCGGCGCTTTTTGGTTACGGCTGCCGGTTCAGGCTGAGCGGGCGCAGTCGGTTCACTTGGGGCTAATTTGGCAGGCTGCGCAACGTACAAATCGTCTTCGGTGACACGAAGTACCGCCGTGGTCACTGGTGCAGGCACAACGGCTGGCGCAGGCGTTGGAGCAATCAGCGGCGCATCGGCCTCTTCAAAGGTCACTACCGGAAGCTGTTCCGGCTCTGACTCTTCTTCGACCGGAGAAGGCATCGGCTCAGGCGCGAGCGATTCGCGCAGGCAATCCAGAACATCCTCGCGCGCGTTCTCATTAAGGTTTACAAATCCCCAAAAGGCGATAACCGGCTTGCCCTCGATCAGGTAAATGAAATTTTCGCCGGGGAACTGGAACGCTTTGGAAAGCAAAGAGCCAAAGAGCTGCTGCGCCGTTTTAGGCGACTGAAGGCTCTTTTTACTCAGCGACTCGACGCTGGAGAGGGTGTTTTCCAGATAGCGCAGGGCGCGGAAACGGGCGTCTTCGTCGGCGGCGTTCCAGCCTGTGACACTACCATCCACGGGAGAGTACCAGTCAACGCGATCGCCACCGTCGTTAACTTGCGGAATAGCCAGGCAATCGACTATTGCCTGTTGTTTGCGCAGGCGAAGCGCCTCGCGGATTTGCAATGCTGATTCAAATACGGCCTGACCGCCGCCGCCAACGGCCTGAAAATCATCCAGATTGCCGCTGCGTAAAAGTGTTTTTGCCACGATTTGGTCCTGTAGACTTTTTCACGCCTCTACTTTAACGAAACTGGATGGCAAGCAAACGGGCGAAGAGACGCCAAAAGGGGCGATTTCTTCGCGCATAGAAAATGACGGTAGTGCTTGACGAACAATGGCACTTAAGGCAAATCAATCCGCGGGGGCTGGTGACAAAATCAGCGAAATTATCTGCTTTAGAATAACCTGATAGTGTTTCGTTATTTGCCACTGTTACTTCCCTGTGCTGTTATTAACCCTCTATATAATAAAATTGAAAAGGCTTATAACCATGTCTACAGGGAAAACACTGCTCGCATTAGCGTTGAGCACATTGTTACCGGCAAGTGCCGCGTGGGCGGCGACAAGCGACACCCTTATTTATTGCTCTGAAGCCTCACCGGAGTCGTTTAACCCGCAAATTGCCAGTTCAGGCCCGTCATTCGTCGCCAGCTCGCAGGTGCTTTATAACCGCTTGATTAACTTTGACCCGGTGAAAAATACGCCGGTGCCTTCTCTGGCTGAATCCTGGACAATTTCACCTGACGGTAAAACCTATACTTTTGCTCTGCGCAAAGGGGTGAAATTCAATAGCAATAAATTCTTCAAACCAACGCGTGATTTTAACGCCGATGACGTTATTTTCTCGGTGATGCGTCAGAAAGACCCTAAGCATCCGTATCATAATGTGTCGAAGGGCAACTACGAATACTTTAACGACGTCGGCCTGGATAAACTGATTCAGGAAGTGAAAAAGGTCGATGATTATCACGTTCAGTTTGTCTTAACCGAACCGAATGCGGCGTTCCTGGCGGACTGGGGAATGGACTTTGCCTCGATTCTGTCTGCGGAGTATGCGGATGTGATGCTGAAAAAAGGCACGCCGGACAACGTGGACACCTGGCCTATCGGGACCGGTCCATATGTGCTGCAACAGTATAAAGTCGATTCACTGATCCGCTATATCGCGAACCCAAATTACTGGGATGGCGACGTGCCGACTAAGCACCTGATTTTCTCCATCACGCCAAATGTCGAAACCCGTCTGGCGAAGCTGCAAACCAACGAGTGCCAGATCATTCCTGCGCCGTCACCGGTGCAATTTGATGTGATCAAGAAGAATAAAGATCTGGCGCTGCACTCTGTCGATGCGCTGAACGTCGGCTATCTGGCGTTTAACACCGAGAAAAAACCGTTCGACAACGTGCTGGTGCGGCAGGCGCTGAACTATGCCACGGACAAAAAAGCGATCGTTAATGCTGTCTTTATGGGCTCCGGTACGGTGGCGAAGTCGCCGATTCCGCCAAATATGATGGGCTATGACAAAGAGTTGAAGGACTACAGCTACGATCCAGAGAAAGCGAAAGCGCTGCTGAAGCAGGCCGGGCTGGAGCAGGGCGCGGAAGTGACGCTGTGGTCAATGCCGGTTCAGCGTCCCTATAACCCGAACTCGCGTCGTATCGCGGAGATGATCCAAAACGACTGGGCAAAAGTGGGCGTGAAAGCGAAAATTGTTTCCTATGAATGGGGAGAATATTTGTCCGGTATGCGTAAAGGCGAGCACGATTCTGCGCTGTTTGGCTGGATGTCCGACAACGGCGATCCGGATAACTTTGCGGATGTGCTGCTGGGCTGTAACAGCATCAAAACCGGTTCTAATGCCGCACGCTGGTGCGATAAGGGATACAATGACCTCGTGCAAAAAGCGAAGCTGACCAGCGATCCAGCCGCACGCGCCAAGCTCTACGGCCAGGCGCAGGAGATTTTCTATCAGCAAGCGCCGTGGATTGCGCTGGCGAACGGCAAAACGTTCTTCGCCACCCGCAGCAACGTGACGGGTTATAGCGTCAGCCTGATGGGCAGCGATTTCTCGAAAGCGAAGCTGAATTAATGTAAAAATCCTCTCCCGCAAGGGAGAGGAATGAGACAAAAGGAGTGACAATGTCACATCTGGATGAAGTGACGGCGCGTGTGGATGCCGCTGTGGAAGAAAGTGTTATTACGCATATGAATGAACTGTTGGTCGAGTTGAGCGAGGACGCGGAACTGAGCCGCGAAGATCGTTACGCGCAGCAGCAGCGCCTGCGTAACGCCATTGCTCATCACGGCAAGCATTACAAAGAAGATGCCGAAGCGCGACAGGAGCAGCTCACCAAAGGTGGCACGATCCTGTAAGGTTTAAAACTGGCGTCGGGCAACCAGCCAGGCGCCAATCACCAGCAATACCGCACCGCAAATCGGGCCGATCAGCGCACGCAGGGGGATCCCCTGGCTTTTCAATACGTCCATTACCAGCCCGCCAATCAACTGACTGGCGACCAGCACCGCAATCGTCGTGGCTGCCCCAACGTACTGGTAACCGCTGATACTGGCAAAGACAAAAAACGATCCCAACAAACCGGGAATTAGCGTCCACCAGCGAATCGTCGACACCAGTTCGCTGAATCCCGCCACGCCATTTTTAATCAACAAAATACTCACGAACAGCACAATGCCGACCAGCGAGTTCAGCAGCATCGCGATCAAAATGGTGGAGGATGACTGGGTGATGCGCACCATCAATGTGTTTTGTACCACCAGACCGATCCCGGCAGCGACCAGAAAGACCAGCGTCAGGGATTGATTCATCAGATAGCGTCCGGGTCGTTGCGCTCATCAAGCTGGAGCTGCATAAAGGTAAGATCCAGCCAGCGGCCAAATTTGGTCCCGACCTGCGGCATTTGTCCGGTAATCACAAATCCGAGCGTTTTGTGAAGGTGAATTGAGCCGTGATTTTGTGCCTCAATTCCCGCCACCATAACGTGTTTGCCGATGTTGCGTGCTTCACCGATCAGCGCTTTCATCAGCTCACGACCAATCCCTTTGCCCTGATGCTCGGGGTGAACGTAAACCGAATGTTCAACCGTATGTCGGAATCCGTCAAATGCCCGCCAGTCGCCAAATGAGGCATAGCCCGAGATGACACCCTTTTCTTCGCTCACCAGTACCGGATAGCCCATCAGCGTCCGCGCTTCAAACCACGCAATGCGGTTCTCGGTATCAACGGTAGTGTCATTCCAGATTGCGGCAGTGTGCACAACGGCATGGTTATAAATCTCGCCGATTGCGGCGCAGTCTTCTTTATTGGCGTGGCGGATGATCATGAGGACCTCGGAATAGAGTGTTTACTATAGTGGTACAGTTTTATCACAATATTATACAAACCGCGCCGTGAAACACGACGGCATAAGCCATATTTTTTTGTTATGAAAGGGGGCGTTGAAATCGATTTCATACACTATAGTATGACGTCATGAATACTATGCCAGACGATATGAATCAACGGATCAGCGCGCGCATTCGCCTTGAACGCGAATCGCGAGGCTGGTCACTTAGCGAACTCGCCGAGCGGGCGGGCGTCTCACGCGCCATGATCCACAAGATTGAACGCAGTGATAGCAGCCCGACGGCCACGCTTCTGGCCCGTCTTTCCGGCGCATTCGGGATCAGCATGTCGACGTTAATTGCCCGCGCTGAAATGCAAGAGGGCAAACTGTTACGCTTCGCCAATCAACCGGTCTGGCGCGATCCGCAAAGCCATTACCTGCGACGTCATGTTTCTCCGCGTACTGATTTGCCTATCGATCTGGTCCAGGTTGAGCTCCCGGCGGGCAGCGATGTGCCCATGCCGGCTTCTTCGTATGCGCTGGCGCGGCAGTTGATCTGGCTGCAATTGGGCGAACTGGTCTTTCAGGAGGGTGATACCCGCCATGAAATGCAGGCGGGGGATTGTCTGGAACTGGGCCCGCCTAACGACTGCCGGTTCATAAACGAAAGCCAGCAGCCGTGCGTGTATCTGGTGGTTCGGCTGAATCAATCTGGCTCGTAATGTTAAGGCAGTCGCCGCAAACAGGGTCTAGTCTTAAAGGTCATTTGTATAAGAAGGAGCGAACCATGAGTCAATCTGCAAAAACAAACCGTCGCCTTGTGTTAGCGTCACGCCCGCACGGTGCACCGGTAGCTGACAATTTTCGCTTAGAAGAACATCCAGTCCCTGCGCCTGCTGAAGGGCAACTGTTGCTGCGCACCATCTGGCTGTCACTTGATCCCTACATGCGTGGTCGTATGAGCGACGCGCCGTCTTATTCTCCACCAGTGGATATCGGCGCGGTGATGGTGGGCGGTACGGTCAGCCGCGTGGAACAGTCCAGACACCCCGATTATAAAGAAGGTGAATGGGTGCTGAGTTATAGCGGCTGGCAGGAGTTTGATCTGTCCGACGGCAAAGGGCTTGTTAAGCTTGGCGAGAATCTGGCGCATCCCTCGTGGGCGCTTGGGATTCTGGGTATGCCGGGCTTTACAGCCTATATGGGGCTGCTGGATATCGGTCAGCCTAAATCTGGCGAGACGCTGGTGGTCGCCGCAGCAACCGGGCCGGTCGGCGCAACCGTCGGGCAAATCGGCAAAATTAAAGGCTGTCACGTGGTCGGCGTTGCAGGCGGCGCGGAGAAATGCCGTCATGCCGTTGAGGTGCTTGGATTCGATCGCTGTCTCGACCATCACGCGGATGATTTTGCGCAACAGCTGGCGCAAGCCTGTCCTGACGGTATTGACGTCTATTACGAAAACGTCGGCGGCAAAGTCTTTGATGCGGTTCTGCCGTTGCTGAACACCTCTGCGCGCGTGCCCGTGTGTGGTCTTGTCAGCGGCTATAACGCCACAGAACTGCCCGCTGGACCGGATCGTTTACCGTTGCTGATGGGGACAATTCTGAAAAAACGCCTCCGGGTGCAAGGGTTTATCATCGCTCAGGACTACGGTGATCGCATTGATGAATTCCAGACCGAGATGGGGCGCTGGATTCAGGAAGGCAAAATTCACTACCGCGAGCAGGTGACAGAAGGGCTGGAAAATGCACCTGAGGCATTTATCGGGCTACTCGAAGGCAAAAACTTCGGCAAAGTGGTCATACGCGTCGCGAACGATAATTAACGATTTTGTTTGATGCTTATATGGCGGAAATATCCGCCATAATATATTCTTAATTTTTGTCTATAATGTCTTTAATAATACAAGCATAGCCATCCACTCTCTCGATAGAGTGAGCTGAGCCATGTGAATTAACATCATAATTAGTTCTTGCTTTTTTTGCGATATTCCCAACACCAGGCATGAAAATACAGGATATATCTGGCAAGCACCGTTAGGGGCAAACGGGGCGGTGAATAGCGCTTATTTTAAGCAAAAGGAAAAATACATGCTTGATTTGGAAAACCTTGAAAAAGCACAACGTCTGAGCCTCACTATGCAAGTGGAGGTCAGTCTTAAGGGAGCGCTGATAGCTGGCGCACTTAAACCCGGTGCGAGACTCATTACTAAAGAAATTGCTGATAAATTAGGAACCAGTATCACTCCGGTGCGTGAGGCGCTGTTGCGACTGGTCTCTGCAGGCGCGTTACACGCGACCCCCGCGCAGGCGTTTTTGGTGCCAGAAATCACCCTCGAACGCTATAACGAAATCAACGTCATTCGTAAACAGCTTGAAACCATGGCGGTGACGGCAGCGTGTGAGAATATGTCTGCCAGCCAGGTACAAGAGTTACGCGATCTGGCGGAGCGATTCCATGAAGCGATGCGTAACGGCAACGCGCAGCGTGCGTTGCATGCTAATCGCGTATTTCGCTTCAGGCTATACGAGTTTGCCCATATGCCGACGTTGACGTCGATGATTGAGCAACTTTGGGTGCGTATTGGTCCATGCTTTAACTATCTTCATGAAGATGAACACGACATTGCGAAATACCCTTATCGTTACGATCAGCTGCTGGACCATCTCGAACGCGGGGATGTTGTGGCCAGTCAAAAAGCGATAGATAAACTGATTGATGAGTCAACAGCGCTCTTATTACAACAATATTTTAGTTAGGGAATCATTTAATGCAGTTTTAGTTTTATATATAAATCATCTCCCCTCTTCATTATTTGCCCGGTGACGAATGTTTACCGGGAACGCTATTTCATTTCTGTGACAGATAAGACCAGATGACTATGCACTAACCGAAAATCCTGCCGATAAAGGATCAGGCACATTTGCCTTTTGAGGAGCAGGAAGATGAGTTTCAGCCAACGATTACGTAATATAAAAATGAGCAGAAAGCTCGCGGCGGGTTTTGGTCTGGTATTGCTGCTGGTGGCGGTATCCACCATCATGAGCGTATTACGCTTTAAAGAAATTCGCGATGTCTATCAACAAACCAATCTTATTTATAACATTAATATCGAAGTTTTTCAGGCCAAGATTAATCGTCTCAAATTTCTGTATAACGGAGACGAAAAATCGGGTCAATTACTGGCGAACTATGTCCAACACGCGGCGGAAATAACGGCAGAAGCGAAGAAACTAAAATGGACGCCTCAGGAAGGGGTCATTATTAACGCTATCGCCGATAATCTGGCACGTTTTGAAAGCAGCGTTGCCGAAATGAAAACCGCAATGGCCGGTCTTAAAGCGAATAAAGACGATCCCACAGTGCAGCAAGCGCTAAAAGTTGCTGAAGATAAAGTTAAAACGGCAGGTGATGACAGCAGCGCGTCTATTCGCGAAATTATCGCGCTGGTCAAAATCCATAACGATTCGCTCGCCAACAGTTCAAGCACGATTACTGCCATTGTCGGTGTCGTTGCCGTGCTGTTTGGCATCCTGGTTTCATGGTGGGTGACGCGTCAGATTACTCATCCAGTGAGACACAATTTGCAGCTGGCGGAACTGATTGCCAGTGGCGATCTGAGTTCGGATATTCGTGCTCAGGGTGATGATGAACTCGGCAAATTGACGGGTGCGATGGGGCGCATGAACGACACGCTCCGCGCAATGATTGGCGAAGTACGCACCAGCGTCGCGCAAGTATCGCTGGCCGCCAGTGAAATAGCCGAGGGAAATACCGATCTTTCGTCACGCACTGAGCAACAGGCCGCCGCCGTCGTGGAAACGGCTGCCAGTATGGAAGAGTTAACGGCAACGGTGAAAAACAATGCTGATAATGCGCGCCATGCCAGCAAACTGGCGGCGGAAGCGTCGCAAACGGCCACCCAGGGTGGACGCGTGATGCGCGATGTCGTCAGCACCATGAGTGATATCAACACCAGCTCGAAGAAAATCGCCGACATTACCGCCGTGATTAACAGCATTGCCTTCCAGACCAATATTCTGGCGCTGAACGCCGCCGTCGAAGCCGCGCGTGCCGGGGAACAGGGCCGTGGATTTGCCGTGGTGGCGAGTGAAGTTCGCAGTCTTTCCCAGCGCAGTTCGCAGGCCGCGAAAGATATCGAATTGCTTATTAGCGAATCTGTATCGCGTATTACGACGGGCAGCGATCTGGTGACAAAAGCCGGGCAAACCATGGAACAGGTGGTGCATTCTGTCACGCGCGTGAACGATATTATGGGCGAAATTTCGTCGGCGTCTGAGGAGCAGAGCCGAGGCATTGAGCAGATATCCCGGGCCGTAATGGAACTGGATAGCACGACGCAACAGAACGCCTCGTTGGTGGGGGCATCATCTTCAGCCGCGGGCGCGCTGGAAGATCAGGCGCGTTTGCTGGAATCACTGGTGGCAGCGTTCCGTTTAGAACAGAACGCCAGAGCCGCTTAATCTCTACCCGGCAACGCTGTGTTGCCGGGGTTTTATCACTCGAAGCGGTATGAAACAGACAACCCTACGCCGTAGTTTCGTCCCGGAGCCGGTTCGTAGTAGCGCCCATTAGACTCATTGACGATGACCGATCCGACATATTCTTTATCGAACAGATTATCGACCCGTCCAAAGAGGTCCATTCCCCAGTTGCCGTAATTGAATTTATACCCGGTGTTCAGGCCCACAAGAGTATAAGAGGGGGCTTTGGCGCTGTTTTCGTCATCCGCCATAATGTCACTCATATAACGGATGTCGGAACCTGCATACCAGCCTTCTTGCGGCTGCCAGCCAAATGACGCATAGCCCATATTGCGCGCGATCCCCGGCATGCGGTTACCGTTGCAATCTGCATCAGAGCAGACGTTGGTGCGATAGGTGGCATCCAGCCAGGTCCACGCCATTTTCAGCTTCCAGTTCTCGGCAAACTGCTGATCGAGAGACACTTCTACACCCTGACGTCGCGTTTTTCCGGCGTTCTTATAGCTGGTGCGCCCGCCAGAACTGGCATCAACCACGATTTCATCGTCGGTATCGGTACGGAATAAGGCTGCCGTCAGCAGACCGTTCCCCACCCGCGTTTTACTGCCCACTTCGAAGGTATTATTGGTTGACGGTTTAAGACCAAAATTCAGGCCGCTCTGGTTACCAGAACGATATGACAGTTCATTGATCGTGGGCGTTTCAAACCCGCGTCCCGCCGCGGCGTAAAGATTCCACGCGTCGGTCACCGAGTATTTTAGCGATCCCGCTGGCAACCATTTGTGATAACTCGCTTCACCGCTGTCATCACCGTTTGCGCCCTGCACGTAGCGATCGTTGGAATCGAACCACACCGAGCTGTAGCGTACGCCCGCATCAAGGGACAGTTTCTGCGTCAACTGCCAGCTCGTTTGCAGATACGGATCCACGTTCCACATCAGATTACGTTCGTCACGGCGTTTGTCGCCCTTCACGCCGTAATCCGGTACGCCATTGTTCATAACAAAGTTTTCGTATCCGCGACGATCTTCGCTCATGTTTTCGTAATTAAGACCGGTCGTGACCGTCACAGGAACGCCCAGTTCACCGCGATGCGTCCAGCGAGTATCGATACCCTGATAGTGACGCTGCATGTCGATTACGCCGCCGGAGTGGGTAGGGCGCAGCTGCGGCTGATAGGGAATCGACTGGTACTGCGTCATCTCGCGCTCGCCCGCATAGGCCATGATGCTGAGATCGTCCTGCTCGCTTAACTGCCGGTCATAGCGCAAACCCGCCTGCGTCTGTTTGATGGTTTTGCGCGTATTGTACTGATCTCCGCGCGGCGACTGACGCGGATTGTCGCGCCACTCCTGATAATCCAGACCGCCCGGATCGTTGGCTTTCATGTCCACGCTGTTGAAGATCAGCGTCAGCTTGCTGGCGTCATCAATGCGTACGCCGAGTTTTGCGTTGGCGAGATTTTTGCGCGCGCCGCTGTGGTCGCGATAGCCCTGGGTGGTGAAACGCGTTGTCGACACCGTGTAATCTACGTCGCCGGCGTGGGTGCCGTCACCCATTGCGCCCGTTGCTTTCATCCCATAACGCCAGGTGCCGTAGCTGCCGTAATAGCTGCTGGCTTCGACTGTAGGTGGTTGCTGACCCGTCTGAGTGGCGATGTTAATCACGCCGCCCGAGGCGTTTCCGTAAAGTGCCGAAAACGGACCGCGCAAGACTTCGACGCTCTCAATACTGGAAAGATCGATATTAGACGTCTGCCCCTGGCCGTCAGGCATAGTGGCCGGAATGCCGTCGACATACATGCGGATGCCGCGCACGCCAAAGGTCGAGCGCGCGCCAAACCCACGCATTGAAAGCTGTAAATCCTGGGCGTAATTCTGACGATTTTGAATTTGTAAGCCGGGCACGCTACCGAGAGATTCCGAAAGATTAATGCGCGGCGCGGCCTGGCGCATGTCGTCCCCGTTGACCACGCTAATGGCGGCCGGGGTATCCAGCTCAGAAACGGTCTGCGGAGTGGCGCTAACGATCATCGTTTGTTCTTGTGCGGCGAGCGCGACTGCGGGTGCCAGGACGATCGGAGCCCACAAAAGGGAGAGCGTTGCCTGCCGGGCGGAAATGATTTTCATGGATAAAAGCCAGTTAAGAGAGTGACGAACCAAATGGAACACATGCGCGTATGGTAAATCTTTTGTAAACATTATGAAAACTTTAACAGCACATTGCGTTAATGGGAGTGTGGATAAAAAGAGAGCGGCGTGCGAAACAGGAAACAATTACTCCACATTCAAGGGAATAATGATTACTATTCTCAACAATAAACATGACGAAGCGATGACTTCGTCTCAAGGAAGCATTGTCGGCATTACACATTTTTTATCAAAGGGAGTCGTCATGTCATTACGTCATCTGTGCTCGCCGCGTCTGCGTGGTTCACTGCTGTTAGGTTCTTTACTGATCGCGGGTTCGTTCAATGTGCATGCTGCAGAGGAGATACTACGCAAAGCGGTGGGCAAGGGCGCATACGAAATGGCCGTGAGCCAGCAGGAAAATGCCCTGTGGGTGGCCACCACGCAGAGCCGCAAAATGGACAAAGGTGGCGTGGTGTATCGTCTCGATCCCGTCACGCTCGACGTGACGCAGGCGATCCATAACGATCTGAAGCCTTTTGGTGCGACCATCAACAGCAAAACCCAAACTCTCTGGTTTGGCAATACCACCAACAGCGCCGTCACGGCGATTGATGCAAAAACGGGTGAACTGAAAGGCCGTCTGGTGCTGGACGATCGTCAGCGTACCGAAACCGTTAAACCTCTGCAGCCACGCGAGCTGGTGGCGGATGACACCAGCAATACCGTGTATATCACCGGAATCGGCAAAGAGAGCGTGATTTGGGTGGTTGATGGTGAAACGTTGACACTCAAAAACACCATCACCAATACCGGAACGTACAGTACCGGTCTGGCGCTGGATCCGCAGGCAAAACGTTTGTATACCACCAACGCCGACGGCGAACTGGTAACGATCGACACCGCCACTCACAAGGTGTTGAGCCGTAAAAAAGTACAGGACGATGGGAAAGAGCATTTCTACCTGAACCTGAGCCTGGACACGGCGGGGCAACGTGCGTTCCTCACGGATTCCAAACAGCCGGAAGTGCTGGTGGTTAACCTGAAAGATGGCAGCGTACTGGAGAAAATCGCAGCGCCAGAATCGTTGGCCGTGCTGTTTAACCCGACGCGTAACGAAGCGTACGTGACGCACCGTGAGGCGGGTAAAGTGAGCATCATCGACACCAAAACCTATAAAGTCATCAAAACGATTGATACGCCCGTATTCCCGAACAGCCTGGCGCTGTCGCCGGACGGCAAAACGCTGTACGTGACGGTGAAGCAGAAATCGACCCGTCAGCAAGAAGCCACTCAGCCTGACGAGGTGATTCGCATCGTGCTCTAATCGCGCTGTAGCGGTAAAAGAAAAGGGAAGGCATCTGCCTTCCCTTTTTTATTGGTCGTCTAACGCTTAACGCGACGTCTCTTCAACCAGTGGGCCGCCGTGTTGGTCATTTTCGGCCAAGACGGGCGCAGTACTGTGGATCTCATTCACGCGCTTACGCACGCCAAACCAGCCAATGATCAGCAGAACCGCCAGCAGCGGAATAGTCGCAATGGTGTAGGTGCCGTTGGGATAGTCAAAGGCCATCAGCACCAGAACACTGAACAGGAACAGCAGCGTCAGCCAGGACGTGACTGGCGCACCCGGCATCCTGAAGGCCACGTCAGCCGCTTTGCCTTCTTTAATGGCTTTGCGCAGACGCATCTGGCACACCACGATAAAGGCCCAGGAGGCGATAATACCGATGGCCGCCACGTTCAGGACGATTTCAAACACCTGAGAGGGAACCAGATAGTTCAGGAACACGCCGAAAACGTAAACGACCAGCGTCGCCAGAATGCCCGCGTAAGGCACCTGCTGCTTACTCATTTTCGACATAAATTTAGGCGCTGAGCCCCCCATCGACATGGAGCGCAAAATACGCCCTGTGGAATAGAGACCCGAGTTCAGGCTCGACAGCGCGGCGGTCAGCACAACAATGTTCATAATGCTGCCGACGTAGGGCACGCCAAGTTTGGAGAAGAACGTCACGAACGGGCTTTGTCCCGCCTGATAGGCATTCCACGGCAGCAGCAGAACCAGCAGCACCACGGAGCCAACGTAGAACAGGCCGATACGCCAGATCACGCTGTTGATCGCTTTTGGCACCATGGTCTGCGGATCTTTACATTCTCCCGCAGCGGTACCGACCAGTTCGATGGACGCAAAGGCAAAGACCACGCCCTGAACCAGCACCAGCGCCGGCAGCAGACCATGGGGGAAGAATCCGCCGTTATCGGTGATCAAATGGAAGCCCGTCGCATTGCCGTCGAGCGGCTTGCCGCTGCCAAGAAACACCGTACCGACCACCAGGAAAATGACAATCGCCAGCACTTTTACCAGCGCAAACCAGAACTCCATTTCGGCGAACCACTTCACGCCGATCATGTTCATGGTGCCGACAATCGCCAGCGCGCCAAGGGCAAAGACCCATTGCGGTACGTCACCAAACGCGCCCCAGTAGTGCATATAAAGGGCAACCGCCGTGATATCGACAATCCCGGTCATCGCCCAGTTGACGAAATACATCCAGCCCGCGACGTAAGCGGCTTTTTCGCCCAAAAACTCACGCGCATAGGAGACAAAACTGCCGCTGGAAGGGCGGTGTAATACCAGCTCGCCAAGCGCTCGCAGAATGAAGAAAGAGAAAATCCCGCACACCAGATAGACCAGTGCAAGAGCAGGCCCCGCCATCTGCAGACGCGCGCCTGCACCTAAAAACAACCCTGTACCGATAGCACCGCCGATGGCAATCATCTGTACCTGACGGTTGCCCATGGCTTTGTGATATCCCTCTTCGTGAGAGTTCAACCAGCGACGTTTCGCAGCGTGATGATCGGCTGCGTTTTTATTGCTTGTTTTCATTGAGTTACCTGTTTACCTGTCTGAATCATCTTAGGGATGTCCGTACCCGGCAGTGAGCGAACCAAACGATTGCTTCTGCACGGGCACATGCCGCCTTTCCAGTCATTCTGCGTATGGATAAGGCAAAACATGGCGAAGCATCCTACCCGCAATCAATAAGCGAGGCAAAATATTACCAGGCTGAAAGTGATGCAAGTCGAAGGAAATCGTGTGGTCAGAGCAGAAGAGGTAAACAACGTACTGAATTGTGAGTATTTTTTAGACGAAGCATCCGCCTGAGGGGAAATTCATTCATCAGTTGTGCTTAATAGTTGACCACTGACCATTTTGGTTACGCAGGGCTTCAACCAGCAAAGTAAACGCGGTTGTGTGCTGGCGACGGCTGGGATAGTAGAGATGATAACCCTCAAATGACGGGCACCATGATTCGAGCACACGCGTCAGTCGTCCATCGGCCAATTGAGCGGCGGCGCTCTCTTCCGGGACGTATGCCAGACCTAGCCCCGCCACGGCAGCATCGAGGCGTTGCGGCAGACTGTTTAACGTCAACTGACCGTCCACGCGCACGCGAATCTCTCGCCCGTCGTGTGTAAATTCCCATGCGTACAATCCGCCCAGGGTCGGCAAACGCATATTGATGCAGCGATGGTGTTCGAGCTGCTCGGGTGTCTCCGGCACGCCGTTTTTGGCGAAATAGGCTGCAGACCCGACGACAGCCATCTGCATATCCGGGGCGATACGTACCGCAACCATATCTTTGGCGATCTGTTCCCCTAAACGCACGCCAGCATCAAAACGGCCGTCGACGATATCCGTCAGGCCGTTATCCACCGTCACTTCGATATTGATGTCGGGATAGTGCGCCATAAAAGATTTCAGCACGGGCCACAGAACGGCAGACATCGCGTGCTCGCCAGCGCTGAGACGAATATTTCCGGCGGGGCGGTCACGTCTGTCTCGCAGCGCCGTCAGTTCCTGTTCGATTTCCAGTAAGTGCGGAGTTAAGCGCATAAGGAGCTGCTCGCCCGCCTCGGTAGGCGCGACGCTGCGGGTGGTACGCGTAAGCAACCGCACGTCCAGACGGGCTTCAAGATTACGCATAGCGTGGCTGAGCGCAGACTGCGAAACGCCAAGCTGTGCGGCGGCGCGGGTGAAACTGCGCTCCCGGGCGACCACTATAAACGACAGCAAATCGTTGAAATTGTCTTTAAGCATGTTGCCACTCCATTTATGAATTCAATTCATGTTTCCTTTCTGATTATGCTCTCTAATCCTGCGCCTGTCTTTGCGCTACTGTTAATGCACTATCCAGACAGGAGGCAGCATGAAAATTATACGTAGCGGTTCATTACCGTCAGTTCGCGGGCCCGAGGCCTGGTTTAGCGGAACGGTGCGTATCGACGCGCCTTTTCAGGCCACGGAGCCTGCGGCTGTTGGCGGAGCGACGGTGACGTTTGAGCCGGGCGCGCGCACGGCGTGGCATACCCATCCGCTGGGACAAACGCTGATCGTGACGCAAGGGCGCGGCTGGTTACAGGAATGGGGAGAAGAGGCGCAGGCGCTGAATCAGGGCGATATCGCGTGGATACCGCCTGGAGTGAAACACTGGCACGGCGCCAGTTCACAGACCGCGATGACGCACATTGCCATCGCCGAATCCGTCAACGGAAGCCCAGTGGACTGGCTGGAAAAAGTGACTGACGAGCAGTATCAGGGGCGTTAACCGCCGAAGACCGCAATCGCCTGCTGCAGACGCGTGGTGCGCTGCGTCAGGTGATTCGCTGCGTTTGTCACATTATCCACCATGCCCGTATTGTTATGGGTCATCGTGCCAATACGGGAAATCGACTCGTTAATCAGCGTCAACGCCAGCGTCTGTTCCTGCGTAGCGTGCCCGATCTCTTTAATCAGCGACGTCACTTGCAGCACGTTGCCAATCATCGCCGTGAGATGCGTTTCAGTTTGTTCCACCATGCTTACACCCGCGTTCACGCTGGCGACGTTTTTCTCGATGAGCGTCTTGATCTCTTTGGCCGCGGAGGCGGAATGCTGCGCCAGATTACGCACTTCGGCGGCGACGACGGCAAAGCCGCGCCCGGCTTCCCCAGCGCGCGCGGCTTCCACGGCCGCATTGAGGGCCAGGATATTGGTCTGGAAGGCGATACGATCAATCACCCCGATGATGTCGACAATCTGGCTGTTGTCTTTTGACACCGACTGCATCATGCCGATGGTTTGCTTCATGGCCGTTTCGCCGCTGTGCGCGCTGGCGCTGGTGCGATCCGCCATTAAAATGGCTTCACCCGCGGTTTGGGCAGTTTGCTCAACGGCGCTGGCAATCTCTTCGACGGCGGCTGCCGTCTGTTGCAGGTCATCCGCCGTCTCTTCTGAACGCGCCTGTAAAGATGCACCTTCTTTTGCGACCTGCTGACTGATCGTACTTATCCCGGCGATTTGTGTACCGACGTCATCGACAAGTGAGCGTAAATTTAAACCTGATTGATTCACCAGACGCATCATCATGCCAATTTCATCGACGCGATCAAAATGGTAATAATCAGCTTTACGCCCGGAAACGACATGTTGCATTTGCCGAACTATCGTTTTGACAGGACGACTGATCTGGGTATTAAGATAAACCCCAAGCAATATAAAGAGTGCAATAAGTCCGCCGCTTTGCATTATCCTTTCGGGGGATATAAAAATGACAAGTAACGACAAAAGGGCGGTAACCCCAATCCCAGCGTTCACTCTTTTTGCCGTGCTCAGTTTTTTAAAGAGTGAAAGGAATGAAAATAAACCCCGGCGAACAACCAACCCTTTATAGAAACGATGACCGTTTAATTCATTATTCCGTACGCGTTCGTAAAGACGTTCGCTGGCTTCTATCTCTGAACGCGGCGGGATATTTCGCACCGAAATGTATCCGGTGAGTGTTTCGTCCTGATACACCGGCGTAACGTTGGCACGAACCCAATAATGGTCGCCGTTACCCCGACGGTTCTTCACAAGCCCTGTCCAGCTCTGGCCCTGCTGCAAGGTAAACCACATGTCACCAAATGCCTCAGGCGGCATATCGGGATGGCGAATCACATTGTGCGGTTCACCAATAAGATGTTCTTCTTTATAACCGCTGGCTTCAATAAAGGCAGAATTAGCGTAGGTAATATGACTTTGTGTATTGGTAGTCGACATAAGCGTCGACTCTTCGTTAAGCAAATACTCGCTTTGTGTAACAGGAGTGTTATTTCTCATGAAAAACTCCATGGTGATGTCAAGAATATAAAAAAGCCGCCCGAAAAATGTTCAGGCAAGACAAAGGTTATTGTTGTGTTTATTACAGCCTGCGCATTCTTCCACAGAATGGGGTGAACAAGAAAGAACCTAAATTAAATATTTTTTATCTATTAAAGTTCTCTTATGTAATAAAAATGCAAACAACGGAATAACCTATTTTAAATGGCAAATGAAATACTCCACTTAAGCCAAATAAGCAGGGGTTTATGGATGCTCGCGACAAAATGGGATATCGACGTGACGTTTCATTAACATTCATAAAACGCTATGATAGTTCAGTACATTTTCTGAACACCCTCGGTCATTCTTGTGAAAATCAATCTTATCGGTACCAGCGGCAGCGGAAAAACGACGTTAGCCAGGCGGCTCGCCGCTGAATTATCACTTCCCTATATCGAAATGGACACCTTGTATTGGCGGCCAGACTGGCAGGGCACACCGGACGATCGGTTTATGATTAAACTGGAAACCGCGTTAAACGCCTCGTCCGGCTGGGTACTGGATGGCAACTATAATCGCACGCGAACCATAAAGTGGCGCGAAGTTGACCTCATTGTGTGGGTGGATTACGGTTTTGCGCGCACGCTATGGCAGGCTGTGAGCCGCGCCGCAAAACGCGCCATGACACAACAGGAGCTGTGGCCTGATACCGGTAATCGTGAAAGTTTCCGCCGCGCGTTCTTTAGCCGCGAGTCGGTGCTGCTGTGGACGATCAAAACCTGGCGCAGCAATCGCGTGCGTTATATCGCGGACATGGAAAATCCAAAGTACGCGCACATCCGTTTTGTGCGCATAACATCGCGTCAGGACGCCGAAAATCTCATCACAGAACTGAAGTCATCCCTCTAGCAGGGCGTTGTATTTCTGATTTTTGGCAAACCAAATGTAAATTAATTGTTTCTCAGAGGTGAAATCGCTCCTTAATAATGACGACATGTTAAGTCAAACGAGAACACAACATGTCCTGGCGAATCAGCATTCTGGATAAAAGCCCCGTCGCGGTGAACGAAACGCCTGCCGATGCGCTGGCGCGCACGTTAAGTCTGGCGAAACAGGCAGAGGCGCTCGGATTTCACCGCTTCTGGATTGCCGAACACCATAACACCGCCCAACTCGCCAGCCCGTCCCCTGAGCTGCTGATTGCCTGGATCCTTGGGCAAACAAAACGTATCCGCGTCGGTTCCGGCGGGGTGATGCTTCAGCACTACAGCCCGTATAAAGTCGCCGAAAATTTCAACGTGCTGGCCTCAATTGCGCCGGGACGCGTGGATTTGGGCGTTGGTAAAGCTCCCGGTGGACTGCCGCTTTCAACGCGCGCGTTGCAGCAGGGCCTTAATCAACAAGAAAAGGGCACATTTGCCGAACAACTGACGCAGCTGAATCACTGGCTTTCACCGGCTGGCGACGCGCAACAGGACGCCGTGCAGGCGACTCCGCTTCCCGCCGTCCCGGCAGAACGATTCCTGCTGGGCGCAAGTGTCGAAAGCGCGCGTCTGGCTGCTCAGCTCGACTGGGATTTTGTCTTCGCCGCGCATCTCAATGGCGATGTGAATCTTCTGCGCGATGTGCTTAAAACCTGGCGTGAAAACAGCGCTCGTCACGCGATGGTGGCTGTTCAGGCGATTGTCGCACCGTCTCAGGCGCAGGCCGATGCCCTGGCCGAAAAAGTCGAAGTGTGGGGTGTGGAGCTGGCCAATGGACAGCGCGTCACCGTCGCCAGTGAGGAGCAGGCCTATGCCTTTGCCCGCCAGGCTGGAAGTGAGCCGTTACGCATTGCCCGTCGTGCGCAATCGTTGATCAAAGGCACAGCCGATTCGGTGCTGGAGCAACTGGACGCGCTGCACCAGACCTATGGAATCGATGAGTTCATTATTGATACGCCTGTCGCAGATGGCAGCGCCCGCACGCAATCCCTGCGTTTGCTGGCGCAGGCAAAATTTGCCGGGGAGGTGTTGGTATGAGCCTCGGAAAACAGCTGATCGACTGGCGACGTGAACTGCATCGCCATCCGGAGCTTTCCGGACAAGAGGTCGACACCACCGCCCGTCTGCGCCAGTGGCTCTCGGCTGCTGATATTAAAATTCTGCCCTACGATTTGCCCACCGGAATTGTCGCTGAAATTGGCAAGGGGAATAAGCAGATTGCCCTGCGTGCGGATATCGATGCGCTCCCCATTGAGGAACGCAGCGGCGTGGCATTTAGCTCGCAAAATCCCGGCGTGATGCACGCTTGCGGGCACGACGTGCACACCAGCGTGATTCTGGGTGCCGCATTACAGCTCAAAGCCCGCGAAGCGGATCTTCAGGGACGAGTTCGGATACTTTTCCAGCCTGCTGAGGAGAACTTTGGCGGCGCGAAAAGCCTAGTGCGCGCGGGGGCGTTGCAGGATGTCAGCGCCATATTTGGGATGCACAACGAGCCCGGTTTACCGGTTGGTGCCTTTGCCACGCGCGGCGGGCCGTTCTACGCCAACGTCGACAGATTCGTTTTCCGCGTCACCGGTAAAGGTGCACATGCGGCGCGACCGCACGAAGGGTCGGACGCCATCGTGCTCGCCAGCCAGCTGGTGACGGCGCTGCAAAGCGTGGCAAGCCGTAACATCAACACCCTGGATTCGGTGGTGCTGAGCGTCACGCGTATCGAGGGCGGAAACACCTGGAACGTCCTGCCAGAAAGCGTTGAGCTGGAAGGCACATTACGCACCCATCGCACTGAAGTTCAACAGAATGTTAAAGCGCGCGTGGGCGAAATCGCCGCCGGGTTTGCCAGCGCCTTTAATGCCCAAATTGATATCACCTGGTATGCCGGGCCAACGGCGCTGGTGAATGACGAACGCTGGGCAGATTTTGCCACCTCAATTGCGCGGGAAACGGGTTACGAAACGCAGCACGCGGACCTGCACATGGGCGGCGAAGATTTTGCCGTCTATTTACAGCATATTCCCGGGGCGTTTGTCAGCATCGGCAGCGCAAGTCCTTTTGGTCTGCATCACCCGGCATTTAATCCTGACGAAGCGTTAATTGAACCCGCGGCACATTATTTCTCGCAGCTTGCAGAAAAAGCGCTACATCACATTTAATTATTAAGAGGTGAATATGTCTGCAACACGACAATTGCGGCTGGGGACCATTTTACATGGGGCGTCCGGAAATATGTCTGCCTGGCGTCATCCCGCTGCGACGGCGGATGCCAGTATTAATTTTAATTTCGTTAAAGATACGGCGTTAAAAGCTGAAGAGGGCAAGCTTGATTTCTTATTTGTCGCTGATGGCCTTTATATTAATGAAAAATCCATTCCGCATTTTCTTAATCGCTTCGAGCCGCTAACCGTATTATCTGCGCTGGCGAGTTTAACGTCGCGTCTGGGATTAGTCGGTACGTTATCGACGTCCTACAGCGAACCCTTTACCGTCGCACGTCAGTTCGCCAGCCTCGATCATTTAAGCAATGGCCGTGCGGGCTGGAACGTGGTGACGTCGCCGCTGGAGGGCTCAGCAAAGAACTTCTCACGCGACAAACATCCCGAGCACGCCCTGCGTTATCGCATTGCCGATGAGTATCTTGATGTGGTGAAGGGCCTGTGGGATTCCTGGGAAGACGACGCTTTTGTGCGTAATAAAGACAGCGGGCAGTTCTTCCACCCTGAAAAATTACATACGCTCGACCATCACGGTGATTTCTTCCAGGTGGCCGGCCCCTTAAATATTGGCCGCACGCCACAGGGACGTCCGATTGTTTTTCAGGCAGGCGCATCCGATGACGGTAAAAAATTAGCGGCGAAACACGCTGATGCCATATTTACCCATCACGAAACGTTAGACGAAGCCAAAGTATTTTATCGCGACGTGAAACAACAGCTTGAATTACACGGACGTCGTGCCGATGAATTACATATATTTCAGGGCGTCAGCGTTATTGTCGGAAAAGATGCTGACGACGTCGAGCAGCAATATCAAACCACGGCTGCGCTGGTGTCCATAAATGATGCGTTGAATTATTTAGGGCGTTATTTCGAACACCATGATTTTAGCCAGTATCCGCTGGATGAACCGTTCCCGGATATCGGAGATTTAGGGCAAAACAGTTTCCGCAGCACTACCGATGAAATCAAACGTAACGCGCGGGAGCGTAACTTAACGCTGCGACAGGTCGCGCTCGAGGCCGCTTCTCCGCGCCCGCGTTTTTCCGGTACGCCGGAAGAGGTGGCCGACGGTTTGCAGCAGTGGTTTGAAGAGTACGCCTCTGACGGGTTCATCATCCAGGGCGGAACGCCAGACACATTCCCGCGCTTTGTCGACCAGGTGGTTCCGGTATTGCAGGCGCGTGGCCTGTTTCGCACAGAATATCCCGGCACAACGCTGCGAGAGAGCCTGGGCTTAGACCAACCGAAAAATCAGTTCACACAACAATAAGAGACACCCGCTATGCAAAAATCATCGCTCGTTCTGGCGCTCGCGCTGGCCTTTACTCCTGCCGTCTGGGCAGAAAATGTGAATATTAACGGCACAGGCGTGAGTCTCGATGCCAATAAAACGCCTGTCAATACGGTGAAAAATCCCCAGGCCATCGCGCAGTTACCCGCCGGTTTACACCTTGCCGTGCCGGGCAAATTTACGGTGGCCATCGCGGGATTAAGTCAGCCGCCATTAACTGTTTTTGCCGATGACAACAAAACGTTAATCGGCAGCGAAGCCGACATCGCGCGTCTGGTGGCCGACAGCCTCGGGCTGGAACTGAATATCGTCCCAACGTCCTGGGAAGACTGGCCGCTGGGGGTAGCGTCCGGAAAATACGATGCCGCGATCAGCAATATTACTGTCACCAAAGAGCGCAAAGAGAAGTTCGACTTCGCCACTTATCGCAAAGATTCGCTCGGTTTTTACGTGAAATCGACCAGCCCGATCAAGCACCTTGAAAAGGCCGAAGACATCGCCGGTCTACGCATCATCGTCGGGTCCGGCACAAACCAGGAGGCGATCCTGCTGGCATGGGACGCCGAAAACCAGAAAAAAGGCCTCAAGCCTTTTACCCCGGTTTATACCAAAGATGATGCCGCCCAAACGCTGGCGCTGCAGTCCGGTCGCGCCGATGCGTTTTTTGGCCCGAACGTCATCGGTGCATGGAAAGCTGCGCTGACGGGTAAAACTAAGCTGGTCGGCAGCGTGGACGGCGGCTGGCCAAAAGCGGCGCATATTGCGGTGACGCTGAAAAAAGGCAGCGGGTTGGCTGAGCCAGTGCAAACGGCGCTCAATGGCGTGATCAAAAATGGTGATTACGACAAAGTGCTGAACCGCTGGGGCGAAGGTGTGGAGCGCATCCCGAGCTCAGAAGTGAACCCGGCGGGATTAGGTGATTAAGGAGTCTTTATGAACGAACTTTTTCGCGACGTTTCACCGGAGGATGGCGATCTTCAGCCCATTATTGACGGGTTATTCGGCGAGTACTCCGCCCGCTACGGCGACTATTTTTCGAAAGATGCAGAAGTGGAACTGACCGAGTGGTATCTGCCACCGCAGGGGCTCTTTATCGTCCTGGAGCGGGACGGCGAGATCGTTGCGATGGGCGCATACAAACCTTTCGATGAGCATACGGCCGAAATCAAACGCATCTAGACCGATAAATCCCTGCGTCAGCAGGGATTGGCTGCGCGAATAGTTCAGGAACTGGAGCGCAGGGCGGTGCTGGCGGGCTACAGCCAGATCTACCTCACCACCGGTTTTCGGCAGCCAGAAGCCGTGAAGCTGTATCTGAGTCAAGGTTATGCGGCCCAGTTTGATCTGAATCGCGATCCGGAAGAGTACAGCCAGCCGCCGTTTGACGGGCGGTTGCGCTTCACGAAAACACTGGTACGCGAAGCGTTCAGTAAAACCGCATGAGGAACGACGATGAACAACGTTGAAACCATCAAAGTGGTCCCGGCGCGCTATCCGTGGCGCACCGTTGGGGCAATCGCTGCGCTGTTTGTGCTGGCGATCGTCGTCCAGTCGGTGGCGTTTAATCCACGCTGGGAGTGGGGCGTGTTCGCACGCTGGTTCTTCAATCCGGTGATCCTTGAAGGCGTCGGTCAGACACTTTTACTCACGCTTATCGGCACCGCGCTGAGCGTGGTGATCGGCGGCATGCTGGCGTTGGCGAGGCTCTCGTCGTCGTGGTTGCTCAGTAGTCTGGCATGGGGATACATCTGGCTGTTTCGTTCGCTGCCGCTGATTGTGGTGCTGATTATTCTTTATAACTTCTCCTATCTGTACGACACGCTGTCGCTCGGCGTGCCGTTCACCGGGATCACCTGGGGGCGTTTCGAAACCATTAATGTTCTGGGGCAATTTTCCACGGCCGTTGTGGGACTGACGCTGGTGCAAAGTGCCTACACCGCCGAAATTATTCGCGGCGGTTTTTTAGGCGTCGACCACGGTCAGTACGAAGCCGCGGCTGCGCTGGGTTTACCCGCATGGCGTCGCACTTTGCGCATCATTCTCCCGCAGGCGCTGCGCACCATTTTACCTGCCGGATTCAACGAAATTATCAGCCTCGCGAAAGGCACGGCGATGGTTTACGTCCTGGCAATGCCGGAACTTTTCTACACCATTCAGATGATCTACAACCGCACTCAGGAGGTGATCCCGCTGCTGATGGTCGGCGCGGTCTGGTATCTGGTTATCACCACCGTGTTGTCGGCCATTCAACACATTGTTGAACGTGGGCTGGCGCGCAGCGAGCGCCGCTCGGCGGTGAATCAATCTCGTACGTCCGGCCGCACCCGTTCCGTCACCACCACACAGGAGCCTATCCATGCCAGCCTCTCCTGAAGGTCATATTTCGATAACAGGCGTCAGTAAATTCTTTGGGCGTCATAAAGCGCTCGATAACGTGTCACTCGAGATCCCACCGGGTTCAGTGACCGTCATTCTGGGGCCGTCAGGTTCCGGTAAATCGACGCTTTTACGCACCATTAACCACCTGGAACGTGTCGATGAAGGGTTTATCCAGATCGACGGTGACTACATTGGCTATCGCCGTCAGGGCGACAAGCTTTACGAGCTGAAAGAGAAAGAGATCCTCAAACAGCGCGTCAACGTCGGGTATGTATTCCAGAATTTCAACCTGTTCCCGCATCTGACGGTGCTGGAGAACCTGATTGAAGCGCCGATTGCGCATAAGCAGCTGAGTCGTAAAGCCGCCGTCGACAGGGCTTACAGCCTGTTGGATGTGGTGGGTCTACGGGATAAAGCCGATGCGTGGTCGCGTCATTTATCCGGTGGGCAACAGCAGCGAATCGCCATTGCCCGTGCGCTGGCCCTGCGACCGCGCGTCATGCTGTTTGATGAACCGACGTCTGCGCTCGATCCGGAACTGGTGGGCGAAGTTCTGGATGTGATCAAAAAACTGGCGCGTTCTGGAACCACGCTGGTCGTCGTAACGCACGAGATCGGGTTTGCGCGCGAAGTGGCAGATCAAATTGTGTTTATGGTGGATGGCAAAATCGTGGAACAGGGCAGCAGCGACGAAGTATTGAATCGACCGTCGCATGCGCGAACGCGTCAGTTCCTGTCAAAAGTGCTGTAAGGAGGGAAAATGAAATATGGATTTCTGGCGCTTTTAGGCGTTGTTTCGGTGAGCCATGCGGGCATTGATTTACAGGCAAACGAACAACCGTTGCCCGTCACCGTCGATCAACAGGCGCTATCTAAGATCCCACACAACTACAAATTTGTGGAGCCAGGGACGCTAACGGTGGCGATTTCAGCCCTCAATTCACCGCCGTTGGCGCTGCTGGCCAGCGACAACCGGACGCGCATCGGCAGCGATCCGGACATTGCGCGTCTGCTGGCGGGGAGTCTCGGCTTAAGGCTTAAGCTGGTGCCCACGGCGTGGGAAGACTGGCCGCTGGGGATCAGCTCCGGTCGGTACGATGTTGCGCTGGTGAATATTGCCGTGACCGAACAGCGTAAGCAAAAGTTTGATTTTGCGACGTATCGCGTCGATTCTCTTGCGTTTTCGGTTAAGTCGACCAGTGGCGTGAAGTCAATCAAAAGCGCCGCCGACCTGGCCGGTAAAAAAGTGATTGTCGGTTCCGGGACGAATCAGGAACGCATTCTGCTGGGCTGGAATGCAGAGAACCAAAAGGCGGGGCTAGAGCCTGCGCTTCCGGTCTATCTGACCGATGATGCCTCGGGTAATTTGTACATTCAGTCCGGCAGGGCGGATGTGTTTTTTGGCCCGCAGTCGGTATCCGCTTATAAAGCGGCGCTCACCGGTAAAACGCGGGTGGTGGGACTGGGGCCGAAAAAAGCCTATGTTGCGACGACCACCAAAAAAGGTAACGAGCTGGTGTATGCCTTGCAGGCCGCGCTTGATGGTGCAATTCAGCGAGGGGAATACCAGAAAGTATTGGCACGCTGGGGTGAACAGGGCGAAGCGGTGGAAAAATCGGAGATCAATCCGCCAGGGATCACCTATTGACGCTGCGCACTTAGTCGATGCGATGACGTACAGACTCTCGTTCGAAACTGCACAAGGTGTTAAAGGCTGATGAAATAATCTGATAACCTGGAATACTACTCATAAAGGAGCCTGAAAATGCCACATGTTGATATCAAATGTTTCCCTCGTGATCTGAATGACGAACAAAAAACGGCGTTGGCGGCGGATATTGCCGAGGTGATTATTCGCCATTTCAACAGCAAAGATGGCTCGGTGTCGGTTGCTTTACAGCAGATTCAGCAGGAAGACTGGAAAGCGAAGGTCTGGGATACGGAGATTGGCCCGAAGCTTGACGAGCTGATTAAGAAGCCGGGTTATTCGATGTAATGCTGGTGTCCTGAAGCCGCCGCCCGGCGGCTTTGTTAATTTGCGAGGCGGCTTCCAGCCATTCTTACTCCCCCTTATTGTTATCACGCGACTTAGCCATCAAACTGACTGTGTTGATGAGGGAATGCCTCCCGACTTTTCAGCGCATCATGTCATTGAGAGTGGTCTAGATATGGTCTATATTAAAACTTCGGAACGCAACAAGGTTGATCTTATGAAAGTTGAAACCATTAGCTTCGTGAAGAAGAATGCCGCGACATTAGAACTCTCAGAACCTATTTTGGTCACGCAAAATGGCGTCCCTGCGTATGTGATTGAATCTTATGAGCAACATCAGGAACGTCAAAACGCTATCGCATTGTTGAAACTGCTCACGCTGTCAGAAAAAGACAATGCCGCAGGAAACGTCTTTTCGAAAGATCAGTTACTGGATGGGCTGATTGACTGAACATCGTGTCAACCAGACAGGGAAGGGTTATGAACGGTAGCGATTTGGTTTTTGAATACACCCTCACGGCGAAATACTGCATTGAGGATATCATTGTTTTTTTGCGACGGATTGATGTCGAACCACGGCCTGCTATTGCCGATCTTCTGGAACAATTTGAAAAAACGGTAAGACAAATTCCGCACGGTTCTCAACTCTGCCCAGAGTTGTTGAAGATCGGATGCACAAAATACCGTGAATTTAACAGTCGGAGCGGTTATCGCGTTCTGTATTCTGTAGAAGGAATGACCATCACGGCGCACGCTATCTTGTCGCAGCGACAGGATATCCAACAGTTACTCTTTAGGCGTCTGGTTCAGGCCTGATTAAGACCTGTCCCTGCAACTCTGACTCCTTTTCCATCACCTTTAGCAACGTGTTCAGCAGTCCAGGAAAACGGGCGTCCAAATCCTCTTTGCGTAATGAAATCATGTTCTCGCGTCCCTGAGGGCGCTGCCAGATCACGCCGCTATCGCGCAATACACGCCAGTGATGCGTCATGGTGGATTTCGCCACTTCCTGCGGGCGTAAGGCATTGCAGCTTAACTCGCTGCCATCGGCTATCAGGCGCAAAATGGTCAGCCGTAACGGGTTGCCGAGGGCAAAAAGGACGTTTTCCAGCTGAATTTGTTCCGGTTCGGGGTGGTTCGGGATCATGGTGCTCCTGGGCGTAATGATCAGGTTGAGCTATACCAATGATAGCTCCTCCCTTAAAAAAATAGTTCGTATATACTCGTACAATAGGACTATTATAGCAAACGAACACTAAGGCGACCATCCCGGTCGTCAATCTCACGTCAAACTGACTAAGGACGCATCATGCCCCGACCCATCCCCCTCGAACGTTATCGCAACATCGGTATCTCCGCGCATATCGATGCCGGTAAAACGACCACCACCGAGCGCATCCTGTTTTACACCGGAATGAGCCACAAATTGGGTGAAGTCCACGATGGCGCGGCAACAACTGACTGGATGGCGCAGGAGCAAGAGCGCGGAATTACGATTACCTCCGCCGCCGTGAGCTGCTTCTGGCCTGGCATGGACAGAGGTTATGAGCCGCACCGGATCAATATTATCGACACCCCGGGCCACGTCGATTTCACCATCGAGGTGGAGCGATCCATGCGCGTTCTGGATGGCGCGGTCATGGTCTATGACTCTGTGGGCGGCGTACAGCCGCAGTCGGAAACCGTCTGGCGGCAGGCGAATAAATACCATGTGCCGCGCCTGGCCTTCGTCAACAAAATGGACCGTCAGGGCGCAGATTTCTTCCGCGTGGTGCAGATGATGCGCGACCGTCTGAAAGCCAATCCCGTGCCGATTGTGATTCCAGTTGGTGCGGAAGAACACTTCACCGGCGTGGTGGATCTCATCAAAATGCGCGCCATTTTGTGGGATGACGCGACTCAGGGAATGACGTTCAGCTATGCGCCTGTACCGGATGAACTACTGGCGACAGCGCAGGAGTGGCGAGAAAAAATGGTCTCTGCGGCAGCTGAAGCCAGCGACGCGCTGATGGACAAATATCTGGAAACCGGCGATCTCGATGAAGCCGAAATCATCAGCGGGCTGCGCATCCGTACCATTGCCGGGGAAATCCAGCCAATGCTGTGCGGCAGCGCGTTCAAGAATAAAGGCGTGCAGCGCATGCTCGACGCGGTGATTGAGCTGATGCCGTCACCACTCGACATTCCGGCTATTGATGGCGTGGATGAAAAAGGCGAACACGCGGAACGTCATCCAAGTGACGACGAACCGTTCTCGGCGCTGGCGTTCAAGCTGATGACGGACCCCTACGTCGGCCAGTTGACCTTTATCCGCGTCTACTCCGGCGTGCTGAAAAAAGGCGACGCGGTGTACAACCCGGTGAAAGGGAAGAAAGAGCGGATCGGTCGTATTGTGCAGATGCACGCCAACGACCGTCATGAAGTGGACGAGCTGCGTGCGGGCGATATTGCCGCCTGCGTGGGGCTGAAAGACGTTACGACGGGCGATACCCTAAGCGATCTCACGGCGGTGATTACCCTTGAACGCATGGAATTCCCGGAACCGGTGATTTCACTCGCGATCGAGCCAAAAACCAAGGCGGATCAGGAAAAAATGGGCATCGCGTTGCAGCGTCTGGCGGCAGAAGATCCGTCGTTCCGGTTGCACACGGACGAGGAGTCCGGCCAGACGATCATTTCCGGCATGGGTGAGTTGCATCTGGAAATTATCGTTGATCGTATGAAACGCGAGTTTGGCGTTGAGGCGAATATTGGCCGTCCACAGGTGACCTATCGCGAAACACTGCGCAAAGCAGTGAGCGATATTGAAGGTAAATTTGTGCGTCAGTCCGGCGGTAAAGGCCAGTATGGCCATGTGGTGCTGAGCCTCGAGCCGCTGGAACCCGGCAGTGGTTTTGTCTTTGCTGATGCCACGAAAGGGGGCGTGGTGCCGCGCGAGTATATTCCCTCGGTTGAAAAAGGGCTGCGCGAAGCCATTAACAGCGGCGTGCTGGCGGGTTATCCGGTGGTCGATGTTAAAGCAACGCTGACGTTCGGTTCTTATCATGAGGTGGACTCCTCAGAAATGGCCTTCCGCATGGCAGCCATCTTTGGCTTTAAAGAGGGCGCACGCCGGGCGGATCCGACGATTCTGGAGCCGGTGATGCATGTGGAAGTTGAAACGCCGGAAGAGTACGCCGGAAACATCATGGGCGATCTCTCGTCTCGTCGCGGGATGGTGCAGGGCATGGATGAACGTTTTGGCAGCCAAATTATTCGCGCCGACGTTCCGCTGGCAGAGATGTTCGGGTACGCCACGACATTACGTTCGATGTCGCAAGGCCGCGCCACCTATAGCATGGAGTTCCACCATTACGCCGAGGCACCACGTAACGTGGCAGACGATATTATCGCCAGCCGCGCAAAAAGTTAGAGCGATTAATCTGACCTGAATAAAACCCCACTTCGGTGGGGTTTTTCGTTTCTTACATCACAACGTCTACGTTTCACATGTAGGAACGCATGGTCTGCTGAAGGGGACTGGCGCGGAGCAGGGGAATAGCAGGCGCACACCGCATAAATTACAGGGTAAAACCGCCTTCACCCACCTGCGTCTGACAGTACCATCTCATCAGTTCAGCTGTTCCTGGCTCGCCTTCAGCGGGAGCTCATGCTGCAGAATCTTGCTCTGTGACAGGCTGATACCCCCCGTGTTTCACCTCAAAGATGACGCCACCTTTATCCATAGACAGTACGGCATGCCAGGTGCCTGCATCCATCTCCAGCACCTTGCACTCCTCGCCTAACACGACGCGATGGGTCACGGTACCGTTGTCATCAAAATTCAACACCAAAAAGCGACCGCTAAGGGGTGTCAGCAGTTCAAAAGTGTGCGGATGGCGGTGGGGGCGAACGTATGTTCCCGGTTCCATTGCAATAGCCAGGCGCTGTACCGGGTCGCTCAATTCAGGGTGGATATTACGATGAGCGCGCAAGCGCGGAGAGTTTGCAGCCTGTTCGCTTTGCTGCTGTAAGTCATTAAACGTTATCTGCTTCATATCTACCTTTATGGTTTCGGGCATCTTGCGGTCATTCTCAACTGCAAATTTACCGCGGTATTCGTCGCGTAACGCATCGGTATGAGGGTGTTACCTGATTAAACGCGCAAGAATGATGACTAAAAAATCCTGATAAACCGGATGCAAACAGCCACGGTAATATATTGCGGAATGCCCAAATTGAATTACATATTATCTTCGAGAGTTATTCACAACGAACCTTAACTTAACCTTAAGATTGGTCCCTTACAACGTTAAATATTCTCTAAGTGACAGGGATGTGACAAAAAAGAATATATTACGATTTGTCATCCTTAGACATAATTGATCGTGAATTTCTCTTTAGCGTTTTTTATGTCACGTCACGCCTCTTAATATTGCGCTAAGAAACTTCTGTTAGACTCTCTTTGATTTAATAACTGTTTAGGTTGCTGCGCCACGAATCATTCGCGTTGTCGTTCCATTTAATTTTCGTGCTTCATGATAAAACCTGTGCACATTTTATGAATGGAAAAAACATAATGTGGACGAACGTAATACGTTGCTGGTTAATTATGGGATTATTCAATGAATGAATTTCTTCCTTTCTCGCGCCCCGCTATGGGGCCGGAAGAACTCGCTGCGGTGAGTGAGGTTTTGCAGTCTGGTTGGATAACAACGGGGCCAAAAAATCAGGCACTCGAGCAGGCATTTTGCGCGTTAACGGGCAATCAGCATGCTATTGCCGTCAGCTCTGCGACGGCAGGCATGCATGTTGCGTTGATGGCGCTGGGCATTCAGGCGGGTGATGAGGTGATTACGCCCTCGCTCACCTGGGTATCTACGCTGAATATGATTGTGTTATTGGGCGCAGAGCCCGTCATGATCGATGTCGACCGCGACACGCTGATGGTGACGCCACACGCGATTGAAGCCGCTATCACGCCGCGAACGAAAGCGATTATCCCAGTCCATTACGCGGGTGCTCCCGTCGATATTGATGCCATCCGCGCGGTTGCAGACCGCCACGGGATTCCGGTAATAGAAGATGCCGCTCATGCTGCCGGCACGTACTATAAAGGCAATCATGTCGGCCATCGCGGCACAGCCATTTTTTCATTCCACGCCATTAAAAACATGACCTGCGCCGAAGGTGGGTTAATCGTGACGGATGATGAGCAACTGGCTAATCGGATGCGGAGCCTGAAGTTTCATGGGCTGGGCGTTGATGCATTTGACCGGCAAACGCACGGGCGTGCACCGCAGGCGGAAGTCATTTCCCCGGGATATAAATATAATCTCCCCGATATTAATGCCGCGATTGCGTTGGTTCAGTTGAAAAAACTTGAGCAACATAATGCGCGTCGTGCAGAAATTGCCGAGCGTTACCGCACAGAATTAGAAAATACGCCGTTTTTACCGCTGAGCCAGCCGCCGTGGGCACATAAACACGCCTGGCACCTGTTTATTCTGCGGGTAGATGAGGCTTCTTGTGGTATTTCCCGAAATGACCTTATGGAGGCTTTAAAAGCAAAAGGAATAGGCACGGGGTTGCATTTCAGAGCCGCGCACACCCAGAAATATTATCGTGAGCGCTACCCGGCGCTTGTATTACCGAATACAGAATGGAACAGCGATCGTATTTGTTCTATTCCGCTATTCCCGACGATGACGGATGACGATGTTACCCGCGTGATCGCCGCCTTGCGTGAAGTTGCAGGATATTAAAATGACCAAAGTAGAAGCCATCCACAAAGTGTCCGTGGTGATCCCGGTTTATAACGAGCAGGAAAGTTTGCCTGAGCTTATCCGGCGCACGACTGCCGCATGTGAAATGCTCGGCAAAGATTACGAAATTCTGTTGGTCGATGATGGGAGCAGCGACGAATCCGCCAGCATGCTCAGCGATGCCGCAGAAGAACCCGGTAGCCATATTGTCGCCGTGTTGCTTAACCGAAATTACGGACAACACAACGCAATTATGGCCGGTTTTAGCCACGTCACCGGGGACCTAATTGTCACGCTGGACGCCGATTTACAAAACCCGCCAGAAGAGATCCCGCGTCTGGTCGCGAAAGCCGACGAAGGGTATGACGTTGTCGGCACCGTGCGCCAGAATCGCCAGGATACCTGGTTTCGCAAACGCGCGTCGCGTCTGATTAATCGCCTCATTCAGAGCACCACCGGTAAAGCGATGGGCGACTATGGGTGCATGTTACGCGCGTACCGTCGGCACATTGTCGACGCGATGCTGCATTGCCACGAGCGCAGCACGTTTATACCGATTCTGGCCAATACCTTTGCGCGAAAAGCGATCGAAATCCCTGTGCATCACGCTGAGCGTGAGTTTGGGGAGTCGAAATACAGCTTTATGCGCCTGATTAACCTTATGTACGACCTGGTGACCTGCCTGACCACTACACCGCTGCGCATGCTCAGCGTCTTCGGCAGCATTATCGCCGTGCTGGGCTTTGCGCTGTCGGTTCTGCTGGTGGTTTTACGTCTTGCCTTCGGTCCGCAATGGGCGGCGGAGGGCGTGTTCATGCTGTTTGCCGTGCTGTTTATGTTTATCGGCGCGCAGTTTGTCGCCATGGGACTGTTGGGTGAATACATCGGCCGCATTTATACCGATGTCCGGGCCCGCCCTCGTTATTTTATTCAGCGCGTTGTTAGCCGCGACGTCGTTTCAACTTCAAAGGAAAATCAACAATGAAAGCTGTCGTATTCGCTTATCACGACATTGGGTGTGCAGGCATTAACGCACTGGTAGCTGCGGGTTATGACATCACAGCCATTTATACCCATCCTGATGCTCCTTCTGAAAACCATTTCTTTGGCTCAGTGGCTCGCATCGCGGCGGAGCATGGTATTCCCGTTTATGCACCCAACGATGTGAACCATCCGCTGTGGATCGACCGTATTAAATCTGCACAACCTGACGTGATTTTTTCGTTCTATTATCGCCACTTGCTGTGCGATGAAATTCTGAATAGCGCCACGGTGGGGGCATTCAACCTGCACGGTTCGCTGCTGCCGCATTACCGTGGCCGCGCGCCGCTGAACTGGGTGCTGGTGAAAGGGGAAACGGAAACAGGCGTTACGCTCCACCGAATGGTGAGCCGTGCCGATGCCGGTGCCATTGTTGCACAGCATCGTGTGGCCATTGCGCCGGAAGAAACGGCGTTAACGCTGCATCATAAACTGACGCAAGCGTCGACTGACCTGCTGAACGATATTCTGCCGGTGATCAAAACCGGGCATTTCCCACAGGTTGAACAAGATCACAGCCAGGCCAGCATTTTTGGCCGCCGTACTGCGCAAGATGGCTGCATTGACTGGCATGCTTCGGCGCAGGACATTAACAACCTGGTGCGTGCGGTGACTGACCCGTGGCCGGGGGCGTTTGGATATGTGGGCGGCAGTAAGTTTATTGTCTGGAAAGCGCGTGTTCGGGACGAATTACAGCCCGCAAAAGCGGGAACCGTATTGTCTGTCAGCCCGCTGGTGATTGCTACCGGCGCGGGTGCGCTGGAAATCATGACCGGGCAAACCGAAAATGGCGTATACATGCAAGGCTCGCAGCTGGCACAAACGCTGGGACTGGTTGCGGGCGCGATCATCAGTAGCAAGCCGGTTTCCGCCATCAAGCGCCGCACACGCGTGTTAATTCTTGGCGTGAACGGGTTTATCGGTAACCACCTGACGGAACGTTTACTGCAAGACGACAACTTTGAAGTGTATGGCCTGGATATCGGTTCCGATGCGATAAGCCGTTTCATTGGCAATGCGCGCTTCCACTTTGTGGAAGGGGACATCAGTATTCACTCTGAATGGATTGAATACCACATCAAAAAATGTGACGTGGTTCTGCCCCTGGTGGCGATTGCCACGCCAATCGAATATACCCGAAATCCGCTGCGCGTCTTTGAACTCGATTTCGAAGAAAACCTGAAGATTATTCGTGACTGCGTGAAATACCAAAAACGCATTATCTTCCCGTCCACGTCTGAAGTGTATGGAATGTGTAGCGATAAGGTGTTCGATGAAGATCACTCGAATCTGATCGTTGGCCCAATCAACAAGCAGCGCTGGATTTACTCCGTTTCCAAGCAGTTGCTCGACCGTGTTATCTGGGCTTATGGCGAGAAGGAAGGGCTGCGCTTTACGCTGTTCCGTCCATTTAACTGGATGGGTCCCCGTCTTGATAACCTGAATGCGGCGCGTATCGGTTCTTCTCGTGCAATCACCCAGCTGATCCTGAACCTGGTCGAAGGATCGCCGATTAAGCTGATTGACGGCGGGCGTCAAAAACGGTGCTTTACTGATATTAGCGATGGTATCGAAGCGCTGTTCCGCATCATTGAGAACAAAAACAGCAACTGCGACGGGCAAATCATCAATATCGGTAACCCGGATAATGAAGCGAGCATCAAAGAGCTGGCTGAAATGCTGCTGGCGAGCTTTGAAAAACACCCGCTGCGCCAACATTTCCCTCCGTTCGCCGGTTTCCGTGAAGTGGAAAGCAGCACGTATTATGGTAAAGGCTACCAGGACGTCGAGCATCGTAAACCGAGCATCCGTAACGCTCAGCGCTTAATAAGCTGGACGCCAACGGTTGAGATGGCAAAAACGATTGATGAAACCCTGGACTTCTTCTTAAAAACGGTTGAATTGACGGAACCTCAGGTATGAGAAAAGTGGGTCTGCGCATTGATGTCGATACATGGCGCGGCACCCGAGAAGGGGTTCCGCATCTTCTTGAGATTTTAAGTTTGCATGCAATCCAGGCCACTTTTTTTATGAGCGTTGGGCCGGACAACATGGGACGCCATCTATGGCGGCTGGTGAAACCGCAGTTCTTGTGGAAGATGCTGCGTTCAAACGCTGCCTCGCTCTACGGCTGGGACATTTTGCTGGCGGGTACGGCTTGGCCGGGCCGCCAGATTGGGGCGGGTAATGCTGACATTATTTCAGCGGCGGCGGACCACCATGAAGTCGGCCTGCACGCGTGGGATCACTTTGCGTGGCAAACCTGGGCAGGGGTTTGGGACAACAACCATCTTGAGAAACACATTCGTCTCGGGCTTGAAACGTTGACCGACATTATTGAACAGCCGGTGACATGCTCAGCGGTTGCCGGATGGCGAGCCGATCAGCGCGTTGTGAAAGCGAAAGAGTCTTTCGGTTTTCGCTACAATAGTGACTGCCGGGGAACCACACCGTTTCGACCGGTGATGGCGGACGGGAGCTCCGGGACGGTGCAAATTCCGGTCACGCTCCCCACCTGGGATGAAGTGATCGGTGAGGGCGTTAGCCGTGAAAGTTACAATCGATTTATCCTTGATCGCATCAAACAAGACACCGGAACCCCGGTGTACACCATCCACGCCGAAGTGGAAGGGATTGTGATGCGCAAAGACTTTGACGAGTTGCTCACGATGGCCGCGCAGGAAGGTATTACCTTTTGTCCATTAAGCGAGCTGTTACCTGACGATTTATCGACATTGCCATTGGGCAAAGTGGTGCGCGGCGCGATTCCTGGCCGCGAGGGTTGGTTGGGTTGCCAACAACGTGTCGGCCAGTAAATCCAGGCTTACCTCAGGGTGCAGGTACGTTGGTTCCCGAAGTGTGTACCCGTCACACCGTTCGCGTTGTGACGGGGATTGTTGGCCTGGTCGTCTGCCTGAAATTCGAATTATTTAGGGTATTTAAGGATGAAATCAGCACAGTATTTGCTCGTCCTGTTATTGGGTTTTGCTCTGCTTTACCTGCTTCCACTTGAATTTCGTGCGCTTTGGCAGCCTGATGAAACCCGCTACGCGGAAATCAGCCGCGAGATGCTGTCAGCAGGAAACTGGATAGTTCCGCACTTTTTGGATGTGCGCTATTTTGAAAAACCGGTGGCGGGATACTGGATTAACAACCTTAGCCAGATGATTTTCGGCCATAACAATTTCTCGGTCAGATTCGGTTCTGTATTTTCAATAACCTTAAGCGCGCTGATGGTGGTGTGGTTGGCTTTCCGCCTCTGGCGTGACACGAAAATGGCCGTCCTGTCAGGGGTGATTTTTCTGACCTGTTTACTGGTTTATGGCGTGGGGACGTATGCCGTTCTTGACCCCATGATTACCCTGTGGCTGGTCGCGGCGATGTGCAGTTTCTGGTTGGGTGCCAACGCGCAAACGCGTGCGGGTAAAGCAGGGGGATACATTCTGCTCGGTCTGGCCTGTGGTATGGGCGTGATGACCAAGGGATTCCTCGCCTTAGCCGTCCCGGTGCTGGGTGTTTTGCCGTGGGTGATTGCGCAAAAACGCTGGAAAGAGGTGCTGCTGTTTGGGCCGTTGGCGGTCATCAGCGCCACGCTGATAACGCTGCCGTGGGCGCTGGCGATTGCGAAAGCGGAACCGACGTTCTGGCACTATTTCTTCTGGGTTGAGCACATTCAGCGTTTTGCAGAAAATGACGCGCAGCATAAGGCGCCTTTCTGGTATTACATTCCATTCCTGATTGCGGGTTGCCTGCCGTGGGTCGCGTTATTACCCGGGGCGCTTAAACGTAGCTGGACAGAACGGCATCTCGAAAGCGGAACGCTGTACCTGTTGGGTTGGGTCGTGATGCCGCTGCTGTTCTTTAGCATCGCGAAAGGCAAACTTCCTACCTATATTTTGCCGTGCTTCGCGCCGCTGGCTATTTTGCTGGCGCGCCATGCCACACAGTTAGTGGCGACACCCCGCACGCTAAAAGTGAATGGTTGGATCAATACCGTATTTGGCGCGGTGTGCACGCTGATCGTGCTGCTGGTTCTGGCGCCGTGGGGAGTGGTGAAACATCCGCTTTATGCCAACCATGAAGTGCTGAAAGTGATTCAGGCGAGTATTGCGTTCCTGGTGTGGGCATTGGTCGGTTACTTCACCACGCGTAACAATGCCCGGCTCTGGCAATGGGCCGCGCTGTGTCCGCTGGGTATCGCGCTGTTAGTGGGGGGCATGATTCCCGACAAGGTTATCTACTCAAAGCATCCGCAGGCTTTTATTGGGCAGGTGCGTCCGGAACTGGAGAGCAGCCGTTACATTCTTGCTGACAGCGTCGGTGTTGGCGCAGGTATCGCCTGGGAAATGAAGCGTAACGATATTACGCTTTATGCAAAACCGGGTGAGCTTGGCTACGGCCTGACAAACTTTGCTGATGCGAAAGATAACTTGGTTTCTCGCAACGATTTCGCCAGCTGGCTGGCGTTACATCGTAAAGAGGGTAACGTCTCGCTGGTGAAATTATTGTCTAAAGATAACGTCCCGGAAGACAGTGATCTGCCACCGCCCGATCGGCTTTATCATAAAGGGCGTTTCTTACTCTTCTTCTATGAAAAAACGCCATGAGTTATGTGCTCATTGTGTTTGCCAGTCTACTGAGTTGTGGCGGCCAGCTTTGTCAAAAGCAGGCCGCCCACACGCGAGCGCGCCAGCGTGTTTTGGGCTGGCTGGCGCTAAGCCTTCTCCTGCTGGGCTGCGCCATGTTGCTGTGGCTTTTCGTGCTCCAGACCGTGCCGGTCAGCGTTGCGTACCCGATGCTCAGCCTGAACTTTATCTTTATTACGCTCGCGGCGCGTTTTATCTGGCATGAACCCATCTCACTTCGCCACGGGGTGGGCGTTTTGCTGATCATGGTGGGGATTATCCTCCTGGGAGGGACCGCATGATGGGATACGTCTGGGCTGTAATGAGCGTGCTGTTGGTCAGCGGTGCTCAGCTCATTATGAAATGGGCGATGGTGACGCTGCCGCCGGTGGGCCAGACCGACGCATTAATATCGGCGTTTTTACATGTCACACCCGGTGCAGTAGCATTGGTCATCGGCTTGTTTGCCTATGTCTTTTCAATGGGCTGCTGGTATATGGCTTTGCGCCGTATCGCGTTGAGTAAAGCGTACCCGCTGCTGAGTATAAGTTACGTGCTGGTGTGGGCTGCCGCTATCTGGCTCCCCTGGCTGCATGAATCGTTCAGCGCAGGTAAGCTTGCGGGGGTTAGCGTGATTTTTGTCGGTTTATTGTTAGTGAGTTTGCCTGACAAAAAATCGTAGGCGTACCGTTCAGGCTCCGCAGGCAGACAATTGCGGTGAAAGGAATCACCGCCGCAGTCATAAATTCAGCGGTTGTAGCTGCCTATTCCGGGGCACGCACTGTTTTCCCACTGACAACAAACGTCCCCGCGCCCAAATGGTGGAGCGTGTTCAGTTTGTCCTCATCAAAATGCCAGCGACCCGCCACGAACGCGCGTTCGTCGGCCGCTGCCGCAACAACTTCGCCGAACAGGGTATCGTATTTTTCCGCCGCGGACGTCGCGGGGAGCAGACGGCACTCCATCCACGCCAGACATTTCTCTTCAATCACCGGCAGGCCCAATTCCGGGCCGTTTATCACCGGAATACCGTAGGCGTTGAATTTGTCTTCGTCTCGTCCGCTGACGCTGCCTACCGCATACGTCCAGTTGGCTGCGGCAACGCCTGGGATCACGATACCGAATTTCCCGCTGCGCTCGATGAGTTCACGCGACCACGCGCTTTTGTCGACGACGATAGCGATGCGCGGTGGTTCAAATTCGACGGGCATCGACCAGGCGGCGGCCATCACGTTGCGACGGTCAATCGTCTCGTCACGGCTGGTAATCAGCACCGTCGGGCCGTGATTGAGCAGACGACTGGCGTGTTTTAACTCGACGGGACGGAAGTGGTTCATAGAAATTCCTTAAAGAGGTTTTACGGCATTAAACGACTGAATCACGGATGAAATCAAGTCGCAACATAACCGTCATGCATTCGTCATCTTGCCTGCCTACAGTGTCGGACATTAAATCCCAAAGAGGATAACAATATGTTCACATCTATCACGCTCAATGGCGTTTCCTACGCTTTTGGTGCGAACACGGTATTAAATCAAATCGATCTGCACATTGACGCAGGCAGTGTGGTTGCACTGCTGGGACCGTCAGGCTGCGGTAAAAGTACGCTGCTGCGTCTGCTCGCCGGACTCACGCATCCCGCGCAAGGGGAAATCCATTTTGGCGATCGGCTGGTCGCGAAAGCAGGGTGGTCGCTACCGCCAGAAGCGCGCGATATCGGCATGGTTTTCCAGGATTACGCTCTGTGGCCGCACATGACGGTCGCGCAAAACGTCGCGTTCCCGCTAAAAATGCGCAACGTCAGACGCCAGGAGTGTGATTCCCGCGTCGCGCAGGCGCTGGCTCGTGTTGGACTCAGTGAGTTTGCCGATCGTAAACCGGCAGGTTTATCGGGCGGTCAACAACAGCGCGTGGCACTCGCCCGCGCGATTGTCGCGGAACCGCGCGTGCTGCTGTTCGACGAACCGCTTTCCAACCTCGATAGCGAACTGCGCGAATCTCTGTGTCTGGAGATGGCTACGCTGTTGCGTCAGCTTGGGACGACGGCTGTCTATGTCACCCACGATCGCCGGGAGGCTGAAATCCTGGCCGATCGCATCGTGCATTTATCTGCTGGTAGCGTCGCTGCCGATCGTTTGATTTCATCCTCTGGGGAGTTCGCATGAAAAAGTCATTTTCCGCTAAAAAGGGAGTATTGCTCGCAATGGCGCTATCCACCGTCATGATGTCCAGCGCACATGCGCTGACGGTTTACACTGCGGGGCCAGGATCGCTGGCCAAAAATCTGGCGACCGGTTTTGAAAAGAAAACAGGCGTGAAAGTGGATATTTTCCAGGCAACCACGGGCAAAGTGATGGCGCGTCTGGAAGCTGAACAGGCCAATCCGCAGGCCGATATTTTGATTTCTGCGTCGTGGGACACGGCTGAAGATCTGCATACTCGCGGATGGCTGTTGCCGTATCAGAGCGCGAATGCCGCTAGCGTACCGGCTGAACTGAAATCTGCCGATTACGTCGCGCAGGGGATCTCTGCGCTGGGGATCGTGTGGAACACCAAAAGCGGCACGCCGGAACCCAAGGAGTGGCAGGATCTCACCACTGAGGCATTCAAAGATAAAGTCACCACGCCCGATCCGGCGCTGTCGGGGGCTTCGCTGGATTTGCTGATCGGTTTGCAAAATGGCATGGGCGACAAAGCCTGGACACTGTTTGACGAACTGAAGAAGAACGGGATGGTCGTAAGCGGCCCGAACGCACAGGCCGTTACGCCGGTGATGCAGGGCGCGAAAGCCGCGGTGTTTGGCGCGGTCGACTATGTTTCCTACGGCAATATTCATCAGGGCGAGTCGCTGAAAGTGATCTTCCCGGCGAGCGGAACAGTGATCGCTCCGCGTCCCATGATGATTCTGAAGTCGACTCAGCATGCTGACGACGCGAAGGCGTTTGTTGATTATGTCCTGTCACCGGAAGGGCAGTCGATGGTGGCCGACGCCTGGCTGATGCCCGCGCGGGAAGACGTTCAGGCTAAACGCCCGTTGTTAAATGAGCTGAACATCCTGCCGGTCAAAAATGATGGCACCAGCGAGCGCAGCGCGATTCTCAAGCGCTTCAACACGCTTTTCTCCCTGTAATTCATCCGACGGGGGCAACCCCGTCTTCAGGATTTCCTCGTGAAACAGCGATTTATTTCGGGTGTGACGCTCGCCGTGTTGATCGTTCTGGTGGCGTTTCCGCTCGCTTTTATTGTGTTGCAGGCAATTTTCCCGCAGTTCAGCGCCGGATCGCTTTCGGGCGCGTTCAGTGGCGTGAGTATATTATTGGCGGAACCTCAGTTGCCTGTGATGCTGGGTGGGACGTTGCAGATTGCAACCGGCGTGGCGCTGGTCAGCGCCGTGATTGGTTTTCCACTCGGTGTCGCGCGCGGGCTTTTTAATGTGCCGCTGCCGCGTCTGTGGGATCTGCTTTTTTTGATTCCGTTTTTAACCCCGCCTTATATTGCCGCGCTGTCGTGGATGCTGGTGCTCCAGACCAATGGGTATTTGCAGCAGCTAACGGGCATTACTCTCAACGATCTGTTATTCAGTAAAACCGGCATTGTGCTGGTGATGGCGCTGAATATTTTTCCGGTTATCTATTTTGCGGTTTCGCGCAGTTTACTGGCCAGCGGACAGCGTCTGGCGTTAGTGGCACGTGTCCACGGCGCGAGCGCCGGAAGGGCGTTCTGGCACATTACGCTGCCGATGCTCTCTCCCGCGCTGGCTGCAGGGATGCTGCTGGCGTTTACGCTGGCCATCGAAGAGTTCGGTGTTCCGGCAGCGCTGGGAACACGTGCCGGGGTATTGATGTTAACGACGGATATCGAGAAAAAACTGGCAGACTGGCCGGTTGATCTTTCGGGGGCGTCAATGCTGTCCGTGGTGTTAGTGGTGATTGCGCTGTGCGCCTGGGCATTACAGAAAAAGCTGACCGGGCATCATGACGTCACCAGTATTACCGGTAAACCCACGGAAAATATGGGGGCAGATGCAGGGGTGTTCACGTTTCCGGTTGTGCTGATGATGACGCTGGTAGGCATCATCGCCGTTATTCTGCCGGGCGCGTCGATGGCGCTTTCGGGCATTTTAGGCACGCTGTCTGGGGGTGTGACAACTGATAACGTGACGTTGTCACATTATACGGCGCTATTTAGCCAGCAGGGCGATGCGCTGTCGGCGCTCGGAACCAGTCTTTCACTGGCGTTTGGGGCCGCCTGTATTACGGGAAGTTTTGGGCTTCTTGCCTCCTGGCTGGTCGTGGTGCAAAAGATTAAAGGGCGCGGCGTGATTGATGCCTTGTCGCTGATGCCTGCGGCATTGCCGGGCGTGGTGGTTGGCGTGGGGTTAATCCTGCTGTGGAACCAGCCGTTCTGGACAATTTCGCCCTATAACAGCTGGGTGATTTTACTGCTTTCCTATTGCTGTCTGCTGCTGCCGTGGCCGGTGCGTTACGTCGGGAGCGCGTTACGCCAGTTAGGCGGTAATCTCGAGCCGGCTGGGCGCGTTCACGGCGCGTCGGCGTTTCAGGCGCTGCGGTTTATCGTGCTGCCTCTGGTCTCTCCGGCCTTGCTGGCGGCGATGTTGATGGTGTTTGCGATCGCCTCGCGAGAGTTGGTGACTTCGCTGTTACTTGCCCCTGCCGGAACGCAAACCGTATCAGTGTTTATCTGGCGTCAATTTGAGCAAGGCTCGATTGGACAAGGCATGGCGATGGCGACGCTCACGCTGATGACAGGGCTTGTGCTGATGCTCACGGCGCTAGGCATCATGCAGCGCGGTGTTCGTCGCTAAAAAGCACTTTTGCGCCAGTGGCGGCGTAAAAATAGGTTATAAAAAGGGGAAATCATTTCAAGGAACCCGATGATGTCCCCATTTCTGAGTGCTTATTTCGCCCGTATCGACTGGCATCAGCCAGTGCAAGCGGATATCGACACCTTGCGTGCGCTGCATTTGCAGCACAACAGCGCTATTCCGTTTGAGAATATCGATGTGGTGTTGCCGCGAGAAATCCATCTGGACGATCAAAACGTCGCGGATAAGCTGATCGCCGCCAGACGCGGCGGCTACTGCTTTGAGCAAAATGGACTTTTCGAACGCGTCCTGCGGGAAATCGGTTTTCACGTCCGCAGCGTTTTGGGCCGCGTGGTGCTGTCTAATCCGCCGCAGATGCCGCCGCGTACGCATCGCCTGTTGCTCGTCGAGTTGAACGGTGAGCGCTGGATTGCCGATGTCGGTTTTGGTGGGCAAACGCTGAAGGCACCGATTCGGCTAATCGCAGGAGAGGAACAGGCCACGCCACACGGGCTGTATCGCCTGATCAACGAGGGCAATGATTGGGTGCTGCAGTTCCGTCACCACGATCACTGGCAGTCGATGTATCACTTCGATCTGGTGACGCAGTATTTCAACGATTACGTGATGGGGAATTTCTGGTCTGCCCACTGGCCGCAATCGCATTTCCGTCATCATCTGCTGATGTGCCGACACCTGCCGGATGGCGGCAAATTAACGCTCACTAATTTCCATTTTACCCACTGGCAGGGCACGCATGTCGTCGAGCAGCGCAATCTGGCCGATGCCAGCGAGTTGTATGAACTGATGCAGGAGCGGTTTGGGCTGGGCGTGGATGATGCGAAACACGGTTTTTCTCTGGCGGAGTTAACAGCGGTAATGGCCGGGTTTGATACCCATCCGCAGGCGGGGAAATAATATTTTCTACCTGCTCTGTTGTTCTCAGGCTATCCCTCTCCCATAGGGAGAGGGAATGAAGCAAAATTTTAAACCTGGGTGACGCCAAAGATAAATCCCGCGAAACAGAATCCTCGTGTCAACGCCGTGACCGCACCACCTGATATCGCCGGGTCAAGTATTCCACCGGCGCGCTCCAGACGTGGACCAGTCGGGTGAAGGGGAAAATCAGGAAGATAGTCATACCCAGCACAAGATGCACGCGGAAAATAGGGGCCACGCCATCAAGATGCGCGGATGCGCCGCCGTGGAAGGTGACCACGCTCTGGGCCCAGTCGACCAGTTTTAACATTTCGCTGCCGTCCGGGTGTTGCGCCGAAAATGGAATCGTCGCCAGCCCCAAAACGCACTGAATCAGCAGGATGCACAGAATCAAAATGTCGGCTGTCGTTGAGGTTGCGCGGATACGTGGATTGGTTAATCGACGTATCAATAATCCCGCACCGCCAATCAGCGTTAACACGCCGCACACGCCGCCCAGAATCATCGCCATCAGCTGCTTTTGCGACATCGGCAGGAACCACGAATAGACCCAGTGCGGGGTCAGCATTCCGAATAAATGGCCGAAGAAAATCCCCAGAATGCCGATGTGGAACAGATTCGACCACAGCACCATTCCGCGTTTATCGAGCATCTGGCTGGACGATGCGCGCCAGGTGTATTGCCCGTAGTCATAGCGTAGCCAGCTTCCGATCAGGAATACCGTTCCGCAAACATACGGGTAGATGTCGTAGAAAAAGACGTTCAGAAATTGCATCATTTTGGGCCTCCGGCGCTGACGTCTACGTATTGCGGCGCGACGTCCTGGCTAAAGCGGCGTTGATATTGCTGCATCGGCGAACTGTCACAGGCGGTGGCGTTGTCCTCAATAAATTTCACCTGTTCCTCTTCCCAGACCGCATCGAGCGCCTGTCGAGTGTCATCGCGTTGTTCCGTTGATACCTGATTAGTGACACTGTCACTTGTGAGAGGGCTTTGGGCAAAGGTCAGCAGGGCATCAAAAAGCTGATAATGCGCGACGTCACGCTGTTTCAGTCGTCCGCCGATAAGCGCCAGAATGGGCGCAACGTTTTGCAAACCTTCCCGCGCTTCAGCGTCTGGAACGATGCTTAAATATTCCAGATACAGCGGCAAATAGTCCGGCAGTTCGCGGCAATCCAGCTGTAATCCGGCTTTCTCATATTGACTCATGAGATCGACCATCGCCTGACCGCGATCGCGAGACTCTGCATGAACATGCTCAAACAACAGCAGCGACGTCGAGCGACCGCGCTCAAACACTTCGCACCAGTGCGCCTGTTTATCGAGAAGCGATGCCTCAAGATGCTGCTGCGCAAAGGGCAGCAGCATCGGTGCATCCTGCGCGATCAGCGACAGCGCTTCGGCCTTGCTTTCCCACAACGTCTCATCGGGATATTCAATCAGCAAAGCAATGATTTTGAGGATCTGCATTATTCACCCTCCCCATGTTTGCGCACCTCGTCGATGTTGATGGCGTCGATGCGGCTGCTGTTGAAGAGGTTGAATTTGGTGTCGGAGCCGTGACAGCCGTCGCCGAAGGTAAAGCCGCAGCCATTTTTCTCCGGGAAGGCGTCGCGCGCCATTTCGCGGTGACTGGTTGGGATCACGAAGCGGTCTTCGTAGTTAGCGATGGCCAGATAGCGGTACATCTCTTCGACCTGTTCCACGCTCAAACCGACTTCTTCGATGGCGCGGGTATCGGTCACGCCTTCGACGGTTTGCGAGCGTTTGTAATGACGCATCGCCATCATGCGTTTCAGGGCGCGCAGCACCGGGCCGGTGTCACCCGCACTGAGCATATTCGCCAGATACTGCACCGGAATGCGCAGGCTCTCGACCGCAGGCAAAATGCTGTCGGTTTGCGGCAAACCGCCGGCATCGGCATAGGACTGAATCGGCGACAGCGGCGGAACATACCAAACCATTGGCAGGGTACGGTATTCCGGGTGGAGCGGCAGAGCCAGCTTCCAGTCCATCGCCATTTTGTAAACCGGCGAGCGCTGCGCGGCGTCAATCACGTTTTGTGGAATACCCTGTTTAAACGCCTCCTCAATCACTGCCGGGTCGTGTGGGTTCAGGAACACATCGCACTGACGTTCGTACAGATCGGTTTCATGCTCGGTGCTGGCCGCCTCTTCGATGCGGTCCGCATCGTACAGCAGTACGCCGAGATAGCGGATGCGACCGACGCAGGTTTCGGAACAGACGGTTGGCTGGCCGGATTCGATACGCGGGTAGCAGAAGATGCATTTCTCTGATTTGCCGCTTTTCCAGTTGAAGTAGATTTTTTTGTACGGACAACCGCTGATACACATGCGCCAGCCACGGCATTTGTCCTGGTCGATCAGCACAATGCCGTCCTCTTCGCGCTTGTAGATCGCGCCGCTCGGGCAGGTGGCCACACAGCTTGGGTTCAGGCAGTGCTCACATAAGCGCGGGAGATACATCATGAAGGTGTTTTCGAACTGGCCGTACATCTCCTTTTGCATCTTGTCGAAGTTACGGTCGCGGGCGCGTTTCTCGAACTCGCCGCCGAGCAGCTCTTCCCAGTTAGGTCCGCCGACGATTTTGTCCATCCGTTTACCGCTAATCAGCGATCGCGGGCGGGCAGTAGGCAGATGATCGCCCTCCGGGGCGCGGTGCAGATCCTGATAGTCGAAGGTAAAGGGTTCGTAGTAATCGTCGATGCCGGGTAGCGATGGGTTAGCAAAGATTTTTGACAGCACGCCGACGCGTCCGCCGAGCTTTGGCGTCAGCTTGCCGGTGATCCCCCGAACCCAGCCGCCTTGCCACTCTTCCTGGTCTTCCCAGTTCTTCGGATAGCCAACGCCCGGCTTGGTTTCGACGTTGTTAAACCACGCGTATTCCATACCTTCGCGTCCGGTCCAGACGTTTTTACACGTCACCGAACAGGTGTGGCAGCCAATGCATTTATCGAGATTCAGTACCATGCCGACCTGTGAGCGTATTTTCATTTTTTCGCCTCCTGTACCTGATCCCGACCTTCGCCGTCCAGCCAGTTAATATTTTTCATTTTGCGGATCATGATGAATTCATCGCGGTTGGATCCGACGGTGCCGTAATAGTTGAAGCTGTAGGCCAACTGGGCGTAACCGCCAATCATGTGCGTCGGTTTCGGGCACACGCGGGTGACGGAGTTATGTATGCCGCCACGTCGTCCGGTCACTTCCGATCCCGGAATGTTCAGAATGCGTTCCTGAGCGTGGTACATCATGGTCATACCGGGCGGTACGCGCTGGCTGACGACGGCGCGAGCAGTGAGAGCGCCGTTGGCGTTGAAGGCTTCGATCCAGTCATTGTCCTCAATGCCTAACTCGCGGGCGTCGGTTTCGCTGATCCACACAATCGGCCCGCCGCGCGACAGCGTTTGCATCAGCAGGTTTTCGCTGTAGGTAGAGTGAATGCCCCATTTCTGGTGCGGCGTCAGGAAGTTCAGCGCCTTTTCCGGGAAACCGTTCGGCGGGATCTCGCGCATGTGCGTCACGCTGCGGGTATCAATCGGCGGACGATAGGCCACCAGGCTTTCTCCGAAGGCGCGCATCCACTGATGATCCTGATACAGCTGTTGACGTCCGGAGAGGGTGCGCCACGGAATGAGTTCGTGAACGTTCGTGTATCCGGCGTTATAGGAAACGTGTTCACTCTCGATGCCTGACCACGTTGGGCTGGAGATGATTTTGCGCGGCTGCGCCTGGATATCGCGGAAGCGAATTTTCTCGTCTTCTTTGTTTAGCGCCAGATGCGCATGTTCTCGCCCCGTGAATTCACTGAGCGCTTCCCAGGCTTTTACGGCCACATGGCCGTTGGTTTCCGGGGCGAGCGCGAGGATGACTTCAGAAGCATCTATCGCGGTATCGATCAGCGGACGGCCTTTTGCCGGCCCATTCAGCTTGACGTAGTTCAGCTTGCCGAGGAAATCGATCTCAGTTTGTGTGTTCCACGAGATGCCTTTCCCGCCATTGCCGAGTTTGTCCATTAACGGGCCAAGCGCGGTAAATCGTTCGTAAGTTTCCGGATAATGACGCTCAATAACGGCAATATTTGGCGCAGTTTTACCGGGAATCAGATCGCATTCGTCTTTGCGCCAGTCCTGGATATCAAACGGCTGGGATAGTTCTGCCGGCGAGTCGTGTTGCAGGGGTTGCAGGACCACGTCAGTTTCGGTCCCCAGGTGTCCGACGCACACGTCTGAGAACACTTTCGCCAACCCTTTATAAATTTCCCAGTCGCTGCGCGATTCCCACGCAGGATCGACGGCGGCCGACAGCGGATGAATAAACGGGTGCATATCCGAGGTATTCATGTCGTCTTTTTCATACCAGGTGGCGGTCGGTAAGACGATATCGGAGAACAAACAGGTGCTGGACATGCGGAAATCGAGCGTTACCAGCAGGTCTAACTTGCCTTCGATGGCGGCGGTTTGCCATTCCACTTCTTCGGGTTTGACATCGTCCGTCGAGCCTAAATCGTCGCCCTGAATACCGCTCTCGGTGCCAAGAAGATACTTGAGCATGTACTCGTGGCCTTTGCCGGATGAACCCAGCAAATTCGAGCGCCAGACGAACAGATTGCGCGGATGGTTTTTGCCGTTATCCGGCTGCTCGCAGGCAAAGCGGATATCACCCGTTTTGAGCGCCTGCACGGTGTAATCCTGTGGCGACATGCCCGCCGCGTCGGCCCGCGCCTTGATATGCAGCGGATTAACACCAAGCTGTGGGGCCGAGGGCAGCCAGCCCATACGTTCTGCCCGCACGTTGAAATCGATCAGATGCCCGGTAAATTTTGACGCGTCGGCAAGCGGAGAGAGGAGCTCCTGGGCGGTTAGCTTTTCGTAGCGCCACTGGCTGGCGTGATTGTAGAAATACGATGTGCTGTTCATCTGGCGCGGCGGGCGGTGCCAGTCCAGGGCAAACGCCAGCGGCAGCCAGCCGGTTTGCGGGCGCAGCTTTTCCTGGCCGACATAATGTGACCAGCCGCCTCCGCTTTTACCGACGCAGCCGCAGAAGACCAGCATGTTGATCATCCCGCGGTAGTTCATGTCCATGTGATACCAGTGGTTCACACCGGCACCCAGAATGATCATCGAGCGTCCGTGGGTCTTATTCGCGGTGTCGGCAAACTCGCGGGCAATTTGTTCGATATGCCGACGCGGAACGCCCGTAATTTGCTCGCCCCATGCGGGAGAATAGGCTTTGACATCGCTGTAATCGTTAACCGCATTTTCATCATCAAGACCGCGGTCGAGACCGTAATTCGCCAGCACCAGATCGTAAACGCTGGCGACCTGTTGCTGGCGACCGTCCGCAAGCGTAAGGGTTTTGGACGGGACTTTGCGGATCAGCACGGGATCTTGCTTCACACTGCGGAAATGCGGATTTTCGTTGCCGCCGAAATAGGGGAACGCCACGTTTGCCACGGTGTCGTGGGTGATCAGCAGAGACAGCGTCAGCTCGATTTCCTGTCCCGCCGCCACCGGTTCAAGATTCCATTTCCCTTTCTCGCCCCAGCGGAACCCAATCGAACCGTTCGGTGCAACCAGCCCACCGGCGATATCAAAGGCCACGGTTTTCCATTCAGGGTTATTTTGCTCGCCCAGCCCGTCGGCCAGATCCGATGCGCGCAGCATTCGTCCGGGTACCAGACTGCCGTCTTCGCGTTGGTCGAGCATCACCAGCATCGGCATATCGGTGTAACGGCGGCAGTAATTGAGGAAATATTCACTGGGATTATCGAGGTGGAACTCTTTGAGAATTACATGGCCCATCGCCATGGCCAGCGCGCTGTCGGTGCCTTGTTTTGGTGCCAGCCACTGGTCGCTGAGCTTCGCGACTTCCGAAAAATCGGGTGTTATAGCGATAGTTTTGGTGCCTTTGTAACGCACTTCGGTAAAGAAGTGGGCATCCGGCGTGCGCGTCTGCGGGACGTTAGAACCCCAGGCAATGATGTAGCTGGAGTTATACCAGTCGGCGGATTCCGGTACGTCGGTCTGCTCACCCCAGGTCATCGGTGACGCAGGCGGAAGATCGCAATACCAGTCGTAAAAGCTCAGGCAGGTTCCGCCCAGCAGGGAGAGATAACGCGTGCCTGCAGCGTAAGAAACCATCGACATCGCCGGAATCGGTGAGAAACCGGCCACGCGATCCGGACCGTAGTGTTTGATGGTCCAGACGTTTGCGGCCGCGATCAGCTGGTTCAGTTCTTTCCAGTTGGAGCGGATAAAGCCGCCGTGCCCGCGCGCCTGTTTGTAGCTTTTGGTTTTTTGCGGGTCGCTCATGATGGCATTCCACGCCAGTACCGGATCGCTGTGTTGGCCCAGCGCCTCACGCCACAATTCGATCAGCTTGCGGCGGACCAGGGGATATTTCAGGCGGTTGGCGCTGTAGAGATACCAGGAGTAGCTAGCGCCACGCGGGCATCCGCGCGGTTCGTGGTTTGGCAGGTCAGGACGGGTACGGGGGTAATCGGTTTGCTGTACTTCCCACGTCACCAGCCCGTTTTTAACGTAGATTTTCCAGCTACAGGAGCCGGTGCAGTTGACACCGTGGGTCGAACGCACGATTTTGTCGAACTGCCAGCGCTGGCGATAACTGTCTTCCCAGTCGCGGTTGGTGTGATACACCTGCCCGTGCCCGTCGGCGAAAGTCTCGCCTTTTTGTTTGAAGTAGCGAAAGCGATCCAACAGTTTACTCATGACGTTCCTCCTGACTGCTCACAAAAAATGCCGAAAGGTCAATGCCCTACATATTTCGAGTTGCAGCAATGTGGCATGAGAGTGAATTCCAAATCACTGACTCAGATAAGTGATTCGGGTGAACGGGCGCAGCCAACGCACATGCAGCTTGAAATATGACGGGTATTATTTGACGTGCTTTTGCCGACGGCCATAGACCAGCCAGGTCACCAGCACGCAGACGATATAGAACACAAGGAAGACTTTCATCGCACCTACCGGCGAGCCGGTCATGGCGAGGGACGTGCCGAACGCTTTGGGAATGAAGAAGCCCCCGACCGCGCCGATGGCCGAGATAAACCCGAGCGCCGCCGCAGTATCGGTAACCGCTTCCTGCTGGGCTTGCTCTTCCGTCCCGCCGCGCAGTTTCACCTTGTAGATGGTGATTTGGCGGAAGATAACGGCGATCATCTGGAAGGTGGAACCGCTGCCTAAACCCGCGGTCAGGAACAGGCCCATAAAGACCAGATAAAAGGCGGTAAAGTTTCCGGAACCCGTTCCTGGAAGCGTCAGGAACAGCAGGGCGCTGAATAGGGCCATAAAGACAAAATTCACCAGCGTCACGCGCACACCGCCAAGTTTGTCCGACACCACGCCGCCCGCCGAACGCGCCAGCGCGCCAATTAGCGGACCGAAGAACGCGAGATGAAGAATATTCACGGCCGGGAACTGCGTTTTTGACAGCATTGCAAACCCGGCTGAAAAGCCGATAAACGAGCCGAATGTGGCCAGATAAAGCAGACTGAGCAACCATAAATGCGGCTGTTTAAGTACCGGCAACTGGCTGGCAATGGACGCTTTTGAACTGGCGATATCATTCATACCAAAAAATGCCGCGAGCGTTGCGATAAACAGCAGCGGTGCCCATATCCACGCGGCGTTCGCCAGCGCGAGCGTGGAGCCGTCATCCTGGAGCACGCCGTGAACGCCCAGGAAGGAAAACATCGGTAAGAAAATCACGACCGGCGCGACCATTTGCATCACGCTGACACCCAGATTACCCAGCCCGCCGTTGATTCCCAGAGCACTACCTTGTTTTGATTTGGGGAAGAAAAAACTGATATTGCCCATGCTGGACGCAAAATTTGCACCGGCGAATCCACACAGCAGCGCAATGGTGATAAACACCCAATACGGCGTAGCGCTATTCTGAACGGCGATGCCCAGCCAGACGCAGGGAATAATCAAAATAACCGTGCTAAATAGTGTCCAGTAACGGCCACCAAATATCGGCACCATAAAAGAATAGGGTACGCGTAATATCGCTCCGGAGAGAGAAGGGAGGGCGGTTAACAAAAAAAGCTGATCGGTTGTGAAATTAAAACCCACTTTATTAAGATTTACCGCAACGGCGCTAAATAACATCCATACGCAGAAAGCCAGTAACAGACAGGCGACGGAAATCCACAGATTTCGTCGTGCAATATATTTGCCTTTGTTCTCCCAAAATTCCGCGTTTTCAGGTTTCCAGTTATTCAAAAGGTAATGATTATTCTTCTCACTTTTTTGTGACATATCGCCCTCGGACTGACCCATATCGTGGAGAAAAGGAAAGTGAAAACAGACAGTTATTTTAAAGTGTGACGTTATGAATTTTTTGGATGTTTTGGGATACGTCTGAAGGATAGATAAAAAAGCGAACCCCTGTGATTAGAAGGGAGAAAGGAGTTCGCTTTAAGTGTTACTAATTGTAAAATTTAACAACTTCCTATACTCCATAAGAAGTATTATGCCAACTCAAGCGTTATTAATTTATTCAGATGCTGATTAAATGCGGCATCGTCCATTTCGGGCATCCCCAGAACATAAATACCATCCAGTCCACAAACCAGGCCGATTAAACGCCAGGCAATATTTTCTGGGCGATCCTTCAAAATAAAGGCATTGTCAGCAGCACCTGCGCGAATAATAGCGACCGTTTCCTGGTGCCACATTTCCATTGTGAGCACATAAGCGCCTTTTATTTCCGGGTCGCGAGTGGCCAGGAACTGTGCTTCACGCCAGAGTCGAATATAAGGTTCGAATCCCCCTTCATCGCTACCGAGCATGCCGTGAAGTCGGTCGCGCCAGCTGGCACTTTCAGGCACCACTTCTGCATCGAGCAGGGCACGAATCAGGTGGATAAATGACTGTGATTTCAACTCGCCGATGCTGGTGAAGTGATGGTGAACCTGTCCGGCTGCGACGTTTGCCTCAGCGGCAATGCGCCTGACGGTCATCCCGCTAAATCCTTCATTCAGGGCCACCCGCATGGCGGCCTGAAGGATAGCATCTCTGCGTTCGTCCTTGCTTAGATAGGTCATTTCTCATCACTCTTAATGGTAACGAAACGAGTGTAACAAAAAGCTGGACACACGTTCAACTTTCCGTAGGATCGCATCCTGGACATGTGTCCAGAAAAGGTAAAAAGGATCTTTATGTTTCGTCAGTGGTTAGCGTTAGTCATTATCGTGCTGGTGTATATCCCGGTGGCGATTGACGCAACGGTGCTGCACGTCGCCGCACCGACATTGAGCATGACGCTCGGCGCCAGCGGCAACGAATTGCTGTGGATTATTGATATTTATTCGCTGGTGATGGCCGGGATGGTGCTGCCCATGGGCGCGCTGGGCGATCGTATCGGCTTTAAAAAATTGCTCATGCTCGGCAGCGTGTTATTTGGATTGTCGTCGCTGGCGGCGGCGTTTTCGCCTTCAGCGGGCTGGCTGATCGCTGCGCGTGCGTCGCTGGCGATCGGTGCCGCGATGATTATTCCGGCAACGCTCGCGGGGATCCGCACGCTCTTTACCGATCCTCGGCACCGTAATATTGCCCTCGGCGTGTGGGCGGCGGTGGGGTCGGGCGGTGCGGCGTTTGGTCCATTGGTTGGCGGTATTCTGCTGGAGCACTTCTACTGGGGATCGGTCTTTTTGATCAACGTCCCGATTGTGATTGTGGTTGTCGCCCTTGCGGCACGCCTCGTCCCGAAACAGCAGGGGCGCCCCGAGCAGCCGCTAAATATTAGCCATGCGCTGATGCTGATCGTCGCGATTTTGCTGCTGGTTTACAGCGCCAAAACGGCGTTGAAAGGGGCGCTTTCGCCGTGGCTTGTTGCGATGACGTTACTGACCGGCGCCGTGATGCTGTTTATTTTTGTGCGTATTCAGTTGCGCGCCAGCACGCCGATGATCGACATGCGCCTGTTCTGCAATCGCATCATTTTAAGCGGCGTCGTGATGGCGATGACGGCCATGATCGCGCTGGTGGGTTTTGAGCTGCTGATGGCGCAGGAGTTGCAGTTTGTTCACGGCTTCACGCCGTTTGAAGCGGGCAAGTTTATGCTGCCAGTGATGGTCGCCAGCGGGTTCAGTGGGCCTATTGCCGGCGTGCTGGTAGGGCGTCTGGGCCTGAGGATCGTGGCGGCGGGCGGCATGGGGTTGAGTGCGGTGAGTTTCTTTGGATTATCGATGCTCGATTTCAGTACGCAGCAGTGGCAAGCGTGGAGCCTGATGGTGCTGCTGGGCTTTAGCGCCGCCAGTGCGCTATTGGCGTCAACGTCCGCCATTATGGCCGCCGCGCCAAAAGAGAAAGCGGCCGCCGCCGGTGCGATTGAAACCATGTCCTATGAGCTGGGTGCGGGGCTAGGGATTGCGATTTTTGGTCTGCTGCTAACTCGCAGCTTCTCAGCGTCGATTGTTCTGCCGCAAGGGTTGAACGACACGCTGGTTGAAAAAGCGTCGTCATCCATTGGTGAAGCCGTGAAAGTGGCGCAGGAGCTGACGCCGACGCTGGCAGACTCGGTCATTGAATCCGCCAAAGCCGCTTTTATCACCTCGCACAGCGTGGCGTTGGGAAGTGCAGGCGGGATGCTGTTAATCCTTGCGATCGGTATTTGGTTTAGCCTGGCGAAAGTGAAACAGTAGCCATTGACCCGGCGGCGCGTAGCATGCCGGGTATCACGCACTATCTCTGTCGGCGCGTGCCTCATGCTTTTAAATCGAGCAGCGAGGTTACGCCGTCAGCGAACAGCTTTTGTCCAGCGCTTCAATTTCGGTTCCGCTAAAACGCGCGTATTGCCCGGTTAACCGCCAGAAAGCCGGCTGCGTTTCGGTATAGATTTCGGCGGCTAACACCAGTCGACGGCGCTCATCTTCACTCAGTTCCAGCAATGTCCACGGGACAAAATAGCGTTCAGTTGACGTCAGTTCGTACCACAGCGGGCAGCCGCAACCGGGACAGAACCACCGTTCGCCGCGTGCCGACGACGAGAAGTGCGAAGGGGCTATTGAATCGTGTTCCACAGCTGGCACGCCTGCGGTTTCCAGATACATGGCAATGCCGCCCGACCATTTTTGGCACGTTGTGCAGTGGCAGGCATACACATCCAGATTTTCAATGTTGACGCTGAAATGGCTCATCCCACATAAGCAGTGTCCTGTATAGATTTGCATGGCGTACTCCTTTATCACGCCAGATGACCGCGATAAAAAAAGCCAGCCACGAGGGCTGGCCTTTTTAACTCACAAATTCTTAGAACTGGTAGGTCAGGCCCAGTGCAACGATGTTATCGGTAGCGATTTTCGCATCGTTGGTGAATTTGTTGTCGTCCAGCAGGTTGATTTTGTAATCAACGTAGGTGGACATGTTTTTGTTGAAGTAGTAGCTCGCGCCCAGCTCGATGTACTCAACCAGATCCTGGTCACCGTAAGTCTCGATATCTTTGCCTTTGGACTTCAGGTAAGCGATGGACGGACGCAGACCGAAATCAAACTGGTACTGAGCAACAGCTTCAAAGTTTTGCGCTTTGTTGGCAATATGCTTGTCACCGAAGACCGTCATGTTGCGGGTTTCGGAATAGGTGGTTGCCAGATAGATGTTGTTCGCATCGTATTTCAGGCCAGCCGCCCACACTTCAGCGTTATCGCCGGAGGCATTCAGAACGCTCTGCGCTGCGTAACGGACCTGATCGTCGGTACGGTCAGCTTTTGCGTAAGTTGCACCCACGGCGAAGCCGTCGAATTCATAAGTAGAAGAAAGACCCCAGCCGTCGCCGTTCGCTTTGGTGACGTCATCACGGTCGTTTTTGCCCTGGTACTGCGCAGCCACGTTCAGGCCGTCAACCAGACCGAAGAAGTCCTGGTTACGGTAGGTTGCCACGCCGGTGGTACGGCCGGTCATGAACACGTCGGTCTGAGTCCAGGTATCTCCGCCGTATTCTGGCAGTACGTCGGTCCATGCGCCGATGTCGTAAGCCACGCCGTAGTTACGACCGTAGTCGAAAGAACCAAATTCGTTGAATTTCAGGCCCGCGAATGCCAGACGGGTTTTGTTGCCTTTGTCACCGTTGGATTCGTCGTTGTTGCCTTTGAACTCATATTCCCACTGACCAAAACCGGTCAGCTGATCGTTGATCTGGGTTTCACCTTTGAAGCCCAGACGCACGTAAGTTTTGTCGCCGTCGTTGTCGGTGTCATCAGAGAAGTAGTGCAGACCGGTCACTTTACCGTACAGATCCAGCTTGTTTCCGTCTTTGTTGAATACTTCTGCTGCGTTTACCGCACCTGCTGCCAACAGGGTAGTCACTGCCACTGCAACTAATTTAAGTTTCATTTTTAATCGTCCTTATAATTTTCTTTAAGCATGTCCTGAGCCATTGCTAAACAATTTCTCAACGAAGTGGTTTGTCAATGGAATGCTATTTTTAAAAATCTTCGTGTGTTCTTTCAATAATAAGTTTCAGGATATTGCTTTTAATTTCAATTAGTGTGACCGAGATCGGATTAAATGGCCTCAAATTACCGGTATCGGTTATTTGTTATTCTAATTACAGCTATTTTCAACTTATGACAATTAATTGAGTCATAGTTTCAGAGTGGTTTAGTTACCTTTGAATATTATCTGTTATTTTAGAGTTTTTATACTTTAAATATTCTCCGCGAGGATATAAAGCAAAGAGTTAGATGTTATTGCGCAGCTATTTTCGAAATGTTCAGCGAGGGATTATTGCACGACGCGTTATGTCAGCCGGGAATAATAGGCGGTAATTAATACTGCATGTTGTCAGTTTCTGTCAGCAATAATGTAAGGAGACGTTTCGGTCGAGTAAATATAACCAAAAGATTCACGGATGCACGAGCGGAGAAATGAATATTTTGACGCGCGATCACAAATACGTTACCGCGCAATAAGCGCGAAAGAATTCTCCTTCGCGCTTATCTTTTATTGTTGCTTATTTCGGGTTGCGTACCAGCACAGAAGCGATCCTGCGCAGACCATCAGTGCGCCTTGCCAGAAGGAGAACGAAAGCGGGGCGTTAAGCAATACGGCAGCGAGGGCGGCGGAGAGCACAGGCGTAAAATAGGAAACTGTGGCCAGTACCGACACGTTTCCGTGAAGAATGCCGATATTCCATGAGGCATAACCAAACCCCAGCGCCACGCCGCACATTAATAGTTTGGTAACCACGGGCACGCTAAAGACCATTTCAGGCTGAACGCTGAAGAGATATTTCAGCCACAGCGCCAGCGCAGTGAGTAACACAAACAGCGTGATCCCGTTGTTCCCTTTGGCATATTTACTGGTGACGGTGCAGTACGCCGCCCAGATAAATGCACCCGCAAACGCCAGACCGTAGCTCAAAGGATTCGACACGACATTGCTGATAATTTCATCGAGATGTAGCCCTTGCTCGCCGCCTAAAACCCATGCCACGCCGAGTAGCGAAATCAGTAATCCGGGGATCACCCACAAATTCGTTTTTTGCCCGTTGAACACTATCGCAAAGACAATCGTCAGGCTCGGCCACAGATAATTTACCATCCCGACTTCGATCGCCTGATGTCGGTTGCTGGCGTAACCCAACGACAACGCCAGACATATTTCATAGCTGACAAACAGCACGCTGCCAGCAATAAGATAGCGCGGCGGAAATCGTTTCAGATTGGGAAATCCAACGGTCAGCAGGCACAGTAATCCGCTGAGGGTGTAGATCATTGCCGCGCCGCCCACGGGCCCGAGCCCTTCACTGACACCGCGAATGAGTCCCACCATTGTGCTCCATAAGACAATCGCGGCGAGGCCAATCAGTGTTGCTCTTTTCCTGTCCATTACTTTCCCAAAAACCTGTCATTAAGGGGCAAATTTATAGCATTTTTTCAAAGGCTTTCGCGAACGATTCAGCAAGTAGCTCATCCTAAAGGATTATCTAAAGTCGCCAGCGGTGACTATTTAGGGGGCGAAGATACTTGAGATTGATTTGACGCAAAAAATGCAGGGATATTACTGATAGTTTTCGGCGCGAAGACTCATTCCTATCACGAGGACCGCAATGGACGTCAGCCGCAGAAAGTTTTTTAAAATCTGCGCGGGCGGTATGGCCGGAACAACAGCCGCTGCGTTGGGATTTGCTCCCAAAATAGCGCTGGCTCAGTCGCGCAACTATAAATTGCTGCGCGCAAAAGAGATCCGCAACACCTGCACATACTGCTCCGTGGGATGTGGGCTATTGATGTATAGCCTGGGCGATGGCGCGAAGAACGCCAAAGAAGCGATTTATCATATCGAAGGGGATCCGGATCATCCGGTCAGTCGTGGGGCGCTGTGCCCGAAAGGCGCGGGTTTGCTGGATTATGTTCACAGCGATAATCGACTGCGTTACCCGGAATACCGTGCGCCAGGTTCCGATAAATGGCAGCGTATTTCCTGGAACGAGGCGTTTTCCCGGATCGCGAAATTAATGAAAGCCGACCGTGACGCCAACTTTATCGAGAAGAATGCGCAGGGCGTAACCGTCAACCGCTGGCTGTCCACCGGGATGCTGTGCGCCTCTGCGGCAAGTAATGAAACGGGCATGCTGACGCAAAAATTCGTGCGTTCACTCGGCATGCTGGCGGTAGACAACCAGGCGCGCGTCTGACACGGACCAACGGTAGCAAGTCTTGCTCCAACATTTGGTCGCGGTGCGATGACCAACCACTGGGTTGATATTAAAAACGCAAACGTCGTGATGGTGATGGGCGGTAACGCTGCCGAAGCCCATCCAGTGGGATTCCGCTGGGCGATGGAAGCGAAAAACAATAACGATGCGACGCTGATCGTCGTCGATCCACGCTTCACGCGTACGGCCTCGGTAGCCGATATTTATGCGCCTATTCGTTCCGGTACGGACATTACGTTCCTGTCTGGCGTGCTGCTGTATCTGATCGAAAACAACAAAATCAACGCCGAATATGTCAAACACTACACCAACGCCAATCTGCTGGTGCGGGAAGACTTTGCCTTTGATGACGGCCTGTTCAGCGGCTATGACGCTGAAAAACGGCAGTACGACAAATCGTCCTGGAACTATCAGTTCGACGAAAAGGGTTTTGCTAAACGCGATGAAACCCTGACCGATCCGCGCTGCGTATGGAACTTGCTGAAACAGCACGTTTCCCGTTATACGCCAGATGTGGTGGAAAATATCTGCGGTACGCCGAAAGCCGATTTCCTGAAAATCTGTGAAGTGCTCGCCTCCACCAGCGCGGCTAACAGAACTACGACGTTCCTGTATGCGCTCGGCTGGACGCAGCATACGGTTGGCGCACAGAACATCCGCACCATGGCGATGATTCAGCTGCTGCTGGGGAATATGGGCATGGCCGGCGGCGGCGTAAATGCCCTGCGCGGACACTCCAATATTCAGGGGTTAACCGATCTCGGTTTGCTGTCCACCAGCCTGTCCGGGTATCTGAGCCTGCCCTCCGATAAGCACGCCGATCTGCAAACCTATCTCACCGCGAATACGCCGAAAGCGACGCTTGCCGATCAGGTGAATTACTGGGGTAACTATCCGAAGTTCTTCGTGAGCCTGATGAAATCGTTTTATGGCGATGCAGCGCAGAAAGAGAACGACTGGGGCTTTGACTGGCTACCAAAATGGGATCAGGCCTACGACGTCATCAAGTATTTCAACATGATGGATAAAGGCAACGTGACGGGCTATATCTGCCAGGGCTTTAACCCCGTCGCGTCGTTCCCGGACAAAAACAAAGTGGTGCGCAGCTTAAGCAAGCTGAAATACATGGTGGTTATCGATCCGCTGGTCACTGAAACGTCGAACTTCTGGCAGAACCACGGCGAGATGAACGATGTGGATACGGCGTCGATTCAGACCGAAGTGTTCCGTCTGCCGTCGACCTGTTTTGCAGAAGAAGACGGCTCGATTGCCAACTCCGGGCGCTGGTTACAGTGGCACTGGAAAGGCCAGGATGCGCCGGGTGAAGCGCGGAACGACGGCGAAATTCTGGCCGGGATTTACCACCGTCTGCGCAAAATGTATCGCACAGAAGGCGGTAAAGGCGTCGAACCGCTGCTGAAGATGAGCTGGAACTATAAGCAGCCGGATCATCCTGAATCGGAAGAGGTGGCGAAAGAGAACAACGGCGTGGCGCTGGCGGATCTCTATGACGCCAACGGTACTCTGCTGGCGAAAAAAGGGCAGTTGCTGAGCAGCTTTGCGCTGCTGCGCGATGACGGTTCTACCGCATCGTCGTGTTGGATCTATGCCGGAAGCTGGACGGAACAGGGCAACCAGATGGCCAACCGCGATAATGCCGATCCGTCGGGTCTCGGCAATACGCTCGGTTGGGCGTGGGCGTGGCCGCTCAACCGTCGCGTGCTGTACAACCGTGCCTCGGCGGATATCAACGGTAAGCCGTGGGATCCTAAACGGATGCTGATTGAATGGAACGGCACGAAGTGGGCAGGTAACGATATTCCTGACTACAACACTGCCGCGCCAGGCAGCGCAACCGGGCCGTTTATCATGCAGCCGGAAGGGCTTGGGCGGCTGTTTGCGCTCGATAAGCTCGCCGAAGGGCCATTCCCGGAACATTACGAGCCGATGGAAACGCCGCTCGGCACCAACCCGCTGCACCCGAACGTGGTTTCAAGCCCGGTCGTTCGCCTGTATGAAGACGACGCGCTGCGCCTCGGCAAGAAAGATAAGTTCCCGTACGTCGGGACCACGTATCGCCTGACCGAGCATTTTCACACCTGGACCAAACACGCGCGGCTTAACGCGATCGCGCAGCCGGAACAGTTTGTGGAAATCAGCAAAACGCTGGCGAAAACGAAGGGGATCGCCAACGGCGATCGCGTCACGGTGAGCAGCAAACGCGGTTTTATTCGCGCGGTCGCGGTCGTAACGCGCCGTCTGCAAACGTTGCAGGTTAACGGTCAGCAGGTCGAAACCGTCGGTATTCCGCTGCACTGGGGCTTTGAAGGGGTGGCGCAGAAGGGCTATATCGCCAATACCCTGACGCCAAACGTCGGCGATGCCAACTCGCAAACGCCGGAATATAAGGCGTTTCTGGTTAACATCGAGAAAGTGTAAGGAGCGATTAAATGACAATGGAAACACAAGACATTATTAAACGCTCCGCGACCAACCCGATGACGCCCGCGCCTCGTGCGCGGGATTTTAAGGCGGAAGTGGCCAAGCTTATCGATGTCTCCTCCTGTGTGGGCTGCAAAGCCTGCCAGGTGGCCTGTTCAGAGTGGAATGACATTCGCGATGAGGTTGGGCACTGCGTGGGGGTTTACGATAATCCCGCGGATTTGAGCGCCAAATCCTGGACGGTGATGCGCTTTAGCGAAACGGACCAAAACGGCAAGCTGGAGTGGCTGATCCGCAAAGACGGCTGTATGCACTGTGAAGATCCGGGGTGCCTGAAAGCGTGTCCGTCGGCGGGGGCCATTATTCAGTACGCCAATGGTATCGTCGATTTCCAGCAGGATAACTGCATTGGCTGCGGCTACTGTATCGCGGGTTGTCCGTTCAACGTTCCGCGGCTGAACAAAGACGATAACCGGGTATACAAATGCACGCTGTGCGTGGATCGCGTGAGCGTGGGTCAGGAGCCGGCCTGCGTGAAAACCTGTCCAACCGGTGCGATCCATTTTGGTACCAAAAAAGAGATGCTGGATGTGGCGCAGGAGCGGGTCGATAAGCTGAAAGCACGCGGCTATGCGAATGCGGGCATTTACAATCCGCAGGGTGTCGGTGGAACACACGTCATGTATGTGTTGCACCACAACGATCGGCCGGAGCTTTATCATAATCTGCCGAAAGAGCCCGCAATTGATACCTCCATTAATTTGTGGAAAGGCGCGTTGAAACCGCTGGCCGCGGCTGGTTTTGTTGCCACCTTTGCCGGGCTGATTTATCACTACATCGGTATCGGGCCAAACAAAGAGGTGGATGATGAGGAGGAAGATCGTCATGAGTAAGTCAAAGATGATCGTGCGCACGAAGTTTATTGACCGCGCCTGTCACTGGACGGTGGTGATCTGCTTCTTCCTGGTGGCCGTGTCGGGAATTTCGTTTTTCTTCCCGACGCTGCAATGGCTCACTGAAACCTTCGGCACGCCGCAGATGGGGCGCATTCTGCATCCGTTCTTTGGCGTGCTGATCTTCGTGGTGCTGATGTTTATGTTCGTGCGCTTTGTGCATCACAACATCCCGGACAAGCAGGATATTCCGTGGGTGAAGGGGATTGTCGAAGTCCTGAAAGGCAACGAGCATAAAGTCGCGAAAGTGGGTAAATACAACGCCGGTCAAAAGATGATGTTCTGGACCATCATGAGCATGATTTTTGTGCTGCTGGTGACGGGGGTAATCATCTGGCGTCCGTATTTTGCGCACTATTTCCCGATCCAAGTGATTCGCTACAGTCTACTGATCCATGCGACGTCCGCCATTATTTTGATTCACGCCATCCTGATTCATATGTATATGGCATTCTGGGTGAAAGGGTCGATTAAAGGCATGATCGAAGGCAAGGTCAGCCGCCGCTGGGCGCAAAAACATCATCCGCGCTGGTATCGTGACGTCGAAAGGCTGGAAGCTAAAAAAGAGAGTACGGAAGGGATAAAGTAAACCCTTTTCTGTATCGCTAAACCCGCATCGGATAACAGTTCGGTGCGGGTTTTTTATGTTGATGACTGATAATTAAACGAGATTAAATCACGCTTAAAATCGCTCAGAAATATACCGGAACGGATAATCGGTCGGTTTAATCTTGCCAATTTTTCGACGCTTTGGCAGTTTGACCGTCTCAGCGGGCAGCGATTTGTAAGGGATCTGCGAAAGCAGGTGCGAGATAATATTCAGCCGGACGCGTTTTTTATCTTCAGATCGCGCAACATACCACGGTGCCCAGGCGGTATCGGTCGCGGCAAACATGGCATCGCGCGCTTCGGTGTATTCATCCCAACGATTGAACGACTTAATGTCCATTGGTGACAGCTTCCAGGTCTTGCGCCCGTCGTCAATACGATCGCGCAGGCGGCGTTCCTGCTCTTTTGGCGTCACTTCGAGCCAATATTTGATCAGGATAATGCCCGCATCCACCATCGCGCGCTCAATAATCGGCGCACCATCCAGAAACTTTTCGACCTGTTCCGGCGTGCAAAATCCCATGACGCGTTCAACGCCTGCGCGGTTGTACCAGCTGCGGTCAAAAATCACGATTTCACCGGCAGAGGGCAGATGCGGCACGTAGCGCTGAAAATAGAGCTGACTTTTTTCTTTGTCGGTCGGCGCGGGGAGGGCAATCACCCGGAAAACACGGGGACTGACCCGCTCGGTAATAGCCTTAATAGTTCCTCCTTTTCCTGCGCCGTCGCGCCCTTCAAACACGATGCATACTTTAAGGCCCTTCGCGACAACCCATTGCTGGAGCTTCACCAGTTCCACATGCAGACGACGCAGTTCTTTTTCGTAATCTTTGGTTTTGAGGGGCGCACGTTTAACGGTTTCAGCAATGACCTTTGTCACTTTCTTATTCGCCATGATTACCGTCCTGTTACGGATTCAGTGAGGAGGATCGGGAGGTCTCTCTGTGAAGTGTAATCGTGGCCCGACAAGTCAGCGTAAAATATTCACAGCCTATCCGAAATAATGGATAGATCGGTCAGAAGGCCGATTGGAACTGGCTCACATCCCGCGTTTAATGAATAATGACTGTTGCAAAATTTTAACAAATGGCTGTGGTATGAAAAAAACCGTTTTCTCGTTAGCACTGGGCACTTTTGGTCTGGGAATGGCCGAATTTGGCATCATGGGCGTGCTAACTGAGCTGGCTCGCGACACCGGCATCACGATCCCTTCCGCCGGGAGCATGATTTCGTATTACGCGTTCGGTGTTGTCATTGGCGCGCCTGTCATTGCGCTGTTTTCTGGCAAGTTCTCACTAAAAACGATTCTGCTCTTTCTGATTACTCTGTGCGTCGTCGGAAATGTGATCTTTACGCTTTCCACCTCCTATCTCTGGCTGGCAATAGGCCGACTGGTGTCCGGATTTCCCCACGGTGCATTCTTCGGCGTTGGGGCGATCATCCTGTCTAAAATTGCACCGCCGGGCAAGGTGACCTTAGCCGTAGCCGGGATGATTGCCGGCATGACGGTCGCAAATCTGGTAGGGGTTCCGCTGGGCACCTGGCTTGGGCACGAATACAACTGGCGCTACACCTTTTCTCTGATCGCTGCTTTTGATGCGCTGGTGATCCTGTCGATTATTTTCTGGGTTCCCACGCTGTATGACAAAACGGATTCCAGACTGATCGAGCAATTCCACTTTTTGAAAAAACCGGAACCCTGGTTAATTTTTGCCGCGACGATGTTTGGCAATGCAGGCGTATTCGCGTGGTTTAGCTTTGTGAAGCCGTTTATGGTGAATGTTTCCGGTTTTTCGGAAGCCTTCATGACCGTCATCATGATGCTGATGGGCCTGGGGATGGTGTTAGGGAATATGCTGAGCGGCAAATTATCCGGACGCTACAGCCCGCTGCGCATTGCCGCTACCACCGATCTGGTGATCGTCCTGTCGCTGGTGGCGCTCTTTGCCTTTGGTGAGCACAAATCGGCCTCGCTGCTGATGGGCTTTATCTGCTGTGCTGGCCTTTTTGCACTCTCTGCGCCACTGCAAATTCTGTTACTGCAGAATGCGAAAGGGGGAGAATTGCTGGGTGCGGCAGGAGGGCAGGTAGCATTTAACCTCGGCAGCGCCATCGGTGCCTATTTCGGTGGGATGATGATTACGCTTGGCTACAGCTGGAGCTACGTCACACTACCCGCAGCCATTCTGTCGTTCGCGGCCATGTCTTCGTTACTGATGTACGGTTATAAAAAAGGAAAACGGAATCAGGCGAACGACAACGCGCTAGCGTGATCATTACCGAATAATATCTTACGTGAGCGCCTGATTTTCTGTCATGCAGGCGTCATGGTTCTGTCATCTGCTAAACGTAACGTGTTGTCTTCTCAATAACCGAAGAGTTAAAAGACAATGCATCTGGTTAAAAAAATCATCGCCGTCAGCGTTCTCCTGTCCGCCTCCGTACAGGCGCAAAATATTCTGGAATTCCCGCAGCCAGAAAATAATCCCGAAGAATTCTATGCCGTTACCGAGATCCCGGCGGGCGGCATTATCAAATACGAAACCGACGCCAAAACCGGTTTTATTATTGCCGACCGTTTCCAGTCGATGCCGGTGGCCTATCCGGCTAACTATGGCTCGCTGACCCAGTCTCTGGCGGGAGATGGCGATCCGCTGGACGTTATTTTCTATACGCGTGCGCCTTTGGCGCCGGGGACGCTCATTAAACTGCGCGCGATTGGCGTGCTGAAAATGATCGATGGCGGTGAGAAAGACGATAAAATCGTCGCCGTTCCGGCAAGCAAAATCGACCCAACGTACGACGACATTAAAGAGCTCAGCGACCTGCCGAAAATCGAAGTGCAGCGCCTGGAAGCTTTTTTCCGCGTCTATAAAGACTTGCCAGAAGGGCGCAAGAAAGTGGAGCTGAGCGGCTTTAATGATGCCGCTACCGCGAAGCAGGAAATTAAGCAGGCATGGGATGCCTGGAAAGAGAAAAAACCGCAATAAAAACTGGCCCGGCGTTTAACCGCCGGGCGCAGATTTACAGCTGGGCTTCCAGAATTTTAATCTCCTTTCGCCACTGTTCCTGAAGCTGAGGTTTTTGATGCTTCGGCTTACGCGCCAAATCCTCCGCCAGCAACGATTCCAGCGTCACCAGCCGTTCAAGCAGATCGTCGCATTCCGGCAGGCGATCCTCTTCAACAGACCGCGACGTGGCGATCGGTTTCAGGCCGCTGCTTTCGCGCAGCCGTTCAAAGACCGCGTCAGCATCGTGCCATTCGCTCAGTTTTCCATCCTCGACCAGCCAGAATCGATTACAGCTTTGACGGATTAACTGCCTGTCATGGCTCACCAGCAGCACGCCGCCCTCAAACTGTTGCAGCGTGTCGGCCAGCGCCTCTTTACCTTCCATATCCAGGTGGTTGGTCGGCTCGTCAAGCATCAGCAGGCTGTAGCGGGCAAGCGTGAGTCCGACAAACAGCAGACGTGAACGTTCGCCACCGCTGAGCGTTGAGACTTTTTGCGCGTGTCGCGCCCACGGAAAACCTGCGCTAATCAGCGCCATTTTGCGGACCTGCGGATCGGGCGCGAACGGTTCAAGTGCGTCCAGCAGCAGCGCGTCATCCGGCAGCTGATGCAGCGTCTGGTCGTAATACCCCAGCGTGACACGCGGGTGGATTTTCAGCTCATCCGTGTCTTGCCCGGCGGTAAATTGTCGCCAGATAAGCTTCATCAGCGAAGATTTACCGCAGCCATTGCGCCCCATAATCGCGATGCGATCGCCGCTTTTAAGCCGGGCGATGTCAACGTTAAACAGGGGCGTTAACCCAGGCGCAGGTGGAACGGCAAGATGTTGCATCTCCAGCAAGCGATCCGCGCGCAGCGCATCACCTCTGAGCGTGAGCGTCCACGGGCTGCCCACGGTGAGATCGGTCTGACTCTCCTTTAAGCGCTCGACCTGTTTTTCCATCTGTTTGGCTTTGCGGGCCAGATCTTCGTTGTCGTAGACCTTGCCCCAGGTCGCCAGCCGTTTTGCGCTCGCCGCAACACGATCAATCTCCTTTTGCTCCGCTTTATGCCGCAGGGCGTCGCTTTCGTCTCGTTCCGCCAGCGCCTGACGTGCCGCAGTGCAGGGCAGCGCGAAGGCGTGCAGCGTTTTATCGCGCAAAATCCAGCTTCCGTTGGTGACAGCATCAAGCAGTTGCCTGTCGTGGGAAACCAGCACGAAGCTACCGGACCAGTTCTGCAAAAACTGCTCCAGCCACAGCATGGTGGGGAGATCAAGGTGGTTGCTCGGTTCATCCAATAACAGCAGATCGGGATCGCTAATTAGCGCGCGAGCCAGCAGCAGACGCGTATGTTGTCCGCCGCTTAATGTCGCGGAGTGCAGCGCCATATCGGGTGCAGTGAAACCCATTGTCGCCAGCAGCGTTTCTGCCTTCCAGCGCAGGCTATCGCGCTCATTCGCCGGGAGTTGCGCCAGCACGGCATCGATCATCGTCAGGGAATAAATTGCCTCCGGCAGATGCTGTTCGACGCGCGACATCAGGCAGTGTCCGGCGAGTGCGACTGTGCCGACAGCCGGAGAATCAGTGCCGTCGAGAATTTTCAGCAGGGTACTTTTGCCGCAGCCGTTATCACCCAGCAAACCAATGCGGTCGCCTTTTTTCAGGGTAAAGGAGAGCGAGTCGAAGAGCGTCGTGAACGCGGTATCAACACGTAAAGATTGTGCAGTTAGTAATGTGCTCATTGTTGCTTACTCAAGTGTTACAGGCATGAAAATGCCTCGTCAAACGTCGCTGACGATAACTCAGTAAGCCCGAGAGAAGGGATTCAGTAGAGGGTGTCTTCGCTCAAGCAGAAGTTATCGCAACATGAAGTCGATAACGCTTGAGCTAGTGCGATCACCTAAAGTATGTGAAAAATTGAAAATTTCACAGTACAGCATAATTGGCCTCCTTATATATTCATCAAGTTAATGGATAAAAGGAGTGTAACGGGGTCGGCGGGATTTTGCTAGTCGGGCAAGAAGACGTTGCGAATCCGTGCCTGACCCTCTCCTGCGTAGAGAGGGCCAGTTGGTCATCGGATTTAAATCGAGGTACGACGATAGCTGCGGTATTCCGGCATCCAGAAGTTTTCGTCGATCGCTTGCTGCAGCGCATCGGCGGAGGTTTTCACCGCCACGCCCTGCTGCTGCGCCATTTTGCCGACGGCAAAGGCAATAGCTCGCGACACGATGTGAATATCTTTGAGTTCCGGCAGAACCAGTCCTTCGCCATTTTTCACCAGCGGTGAGTGCTGCGCCAGCGTTTCGCTTGCCGACATCAGCATCTCATCGGTAATGCGCGACGCGCCGGAGGCAATCACCCCCAGGCCAATACCCGGGAAGATGTAGGAGTTGTTGCACTGAGCGATGGGGTAGAGTTTGTCTTTCCAGATGACCGGGTCAAACGGGCTGCCGGTAGCGACCAGCGCGTTGCCTTCGGTCCAGGCGATAATGTCCTGCGGCGTGGCTTCGACACGCGACGTCGGGTTAGACAGCGGCATCACGATCGGACGTGCACAGTGCTTGTGCATTTCGCGAATGATTTCTTCGGTGAATAATCCGGTCTGGCCGGACACGCCAATCAGAATATCGGGCTTGACGTTACGCACGACGTCCAGCAGAGAGAGCACCTCGTTATCGGTGTCCCAGTTTTTCAGGTTTTCGCGCTTTTGCACCAGTTTAGTCTGGAAAGGCAACAGGTTCGGCATGGCATCCGTCAGCAGGCCAAAGCGGTCAACCATAAAGACGCGTGAACGCGCCAGTTCTTCACTCAACCCTTCGCGCTGGGTCTGGGCGATGATCTGCTCTGCAATACCACATCCCGCAGAACCCGCACCGAGGAAGACAATTTTTTGATCGCTCAGTTGGCTGCCCGCCGCGCGGCTGGCGGCGATCAGCGTCCCGGCGGTGACCGCCGCGGTACCCTGAATATCGTCGTTGAACGAGCAAATTTCATCGCGATAGCGGTTGAGCAGCGGCATCGCGTTTTTCTGCGCAAAATCTTCGAACTGCAACAGAACATCCGGCCAGCGATGTTTAACCGCCTGGATGAAATCATCGACGAACTGGTAATACTCGTCATCTGTTACGCGCGGGTGACGCCAGCCCATATACAGCGGGTCGTTCAGCAGTTGCTGGTTGTTCGTACCGACATCCAGTACAACCGGCAGCGTGTACGCCGGGCTGATGCCACCACAGGCGGTATACAGAGAGAGTTTACCGATTGGAATACCCATCCCGCCGATACCCTGATCGCCGAGACCCAAAATACGTTCGCCATCCGTCACCACGATCACTTTGATGTTGTGGTTTGGCACGTTTTGCAGGATGTCATCCATGTTGTGGCGATTCTCGTAAGAGATAAACACGCCGCGCGAGCGACGATAAATCTCGGAGAAACGCTCGCACGCCGCACCGACGGTGGGGGTGTAGATCACCGGCATCATCTCTTCGAGATGATTTTGCACCAGCCGATAGAAGAGGGTTTCATTAGTATCCTGAATGTTTCGCAGGTAAATGTGCTTATCGATTTCGGTTTTGAAACCCTGATACTGGATCCAGGCGCGCTCGGCCTGCTCTTCGATGGTTTCGACCACTTCCGGCAATAAGCCCAGCAGGTTGAAGCTGCTGCGCTCTTCGGCGCTAAACGCGCTCCCTTTGTTCAGCAGGGGAAACTCCAGCAGAACCGGTCCCGCATAGGGAATATAAAGGGAACGATGTTTTTTTGCTTTATTGTCCATGTCACTCACTCGATTTTTAGATATCCGTCCCTGGCACTGTAGGTTGTCATCTTTCTGGCTTGCTGGCAGGGCTGCGGTCGGATAGTAGTATAAAGGAGCTGAATGTTAATTACTCGTTGCGCACATACAAAAACACCATCGGTTTTGCCGATGGTGTTATCAGTCTGACGGGAATTTTATTTATCTGCGTGACGTTTTCTGCCGGACGCATGGGTGACTACCGTTTCGTTGCTGCCCTCGATCACCACTTTACGTTTGTTGGAGAGCTTGTAGTTCAGTCCCAGAATATGACGTGCATGACGGTTCGATTTCATGTGTACTCCTCAATTCTGTTGCGAGTTTTGAAGGATACGCTTGCTTGCGCAAACGAAATGTCACCCCTTGGGTTATGACAAGGTTGCGTGCTGACCACTCACGACGTAGTTAATGGTCTGCTGATAAATATCACTGAGGATGTCATTGTCCGCGGCTTCGACCCAGCGGGTCAGTTCCATTAAAATGTCATCTTCAGTGACCGCGCCGTGTTCGGCGCGCAGGCCTTGTTCAATGGCGTGAACGAGGTCCGGTTGTGCGGATTGCGTATTTGCTGAGTAATGAGTAAACATGCTGCCTGCCTCCATGTCGTTATCTGTTTAATGCTTCGGCTCGCACTTCGTAATTCACATTCAGAATGGCAAATATTTTTACCGCTGTGGTTCAGATTCATCCTGGAAATAAAAATATCATAATCAACACATTTTTAACGTGTATTACGGTTTCCAGCGACGTAACGGGATATATTTTTCGTAGGGCATCGGAGAGGGCCAGGAAATTAATTCTATCACGCTGCCCCAGGGAGTTTTTCCGTAGCAAAATGCATTGCCCTCACCGCGCTCATCGGGAAACGTCAGCGGTTTGGGTTCGGTAAACATTTCTCCGCCTGCTGCCGTAAATCGGGCGATAGCTTGCGCAAAATCATCAACATACACGGCAAAATGCTGAAGGCCAAAATCACTCGGACGCGCGGCTGGTTGCTGTTCCGGACCGTGCATTTCGAACAGTTCAATACCGGGGCCGTTGGGCAGCGCCAGCATACGAATAGCGCGGATTCGCGTGCCGGGAAATAAGCGCAGCGTTTTCTCTTGTGATGCGTTATCGATATTATCGTCCCCGGGCTCTACGGAGCGATAAAGAACCTGAGCACCCAACGCTTTTTCAAAAAATAGCGTGGCCTGCTCAATATCCGGAACCGTAATACCGATATGATCAATTCCTCTGACGGTAGATGGCATATTTTTCTCCTGCTATAAAAAAGTCACTATAGCAGGAGAATATTATCGTGCTACCACTTCATTTCGCCGGTATTCACCTTCGCGCTCAGTTCTAGTGAGCTGTCTTCTGCAAGCGTTGGCCACTGTTTTTTCATGGTGGCAATCACGGCTGCAGAATCCTTATGCGCCGTTAACGCTTGCTCAAATTGCTGCAGATAAGTGCGGGTAAAATGGATGGCTTCTGACCCCGCAGGCGGCGTTCCGAGGTAATGACCCGGGATCACACGCGTTGGTTTACGCGCGGCCATTTCGGTAAGCGTATCTTGCCACTGCTGGCGGCTCGCTTTGCTTTGAGTATCCGCTGTCCAAACGTGAATGCCCCAGGACACGCCGGTGCCGCCGAGAATTGCTTTAGCAGAAGGGATCCACACATAGGCGGCGTAGCTGTCCGGCTGTTCGATATCAATCTTCTCGCCGTCAACCATAAACGTCGTGGACGCGATCACCTTCGGAACAATGAGCTCAGACGGCGCGCCGTCTTTCATTTGCGGTCCCCAGAAGGCCAGCTTGGCATCTTTGGTTTCCTTGATGTGATCGACCACTTTTTGCGTGGCGACCACTTTTGCATTCGGGAATGCTTTCACCAGCGGCTGCAGACCGAAGTAGAAATCGGGATCGCCTGACGTGATCACGATTTTGCTGAGCGTTTTGCCGCTGCGACGAATTTTCTCGACCAGCGCTTCACCATCTTTCACGCTGAATTGGGCGTCAAACAGCACCGCTTCTTTTGGCCCGGATACCAGCGTAGAGGAGACAGCAAAAATACCTTTCTCCTGCGGATTGTACGTGTCCAGCGTCAACGGCGCGGCAAACACGGCAGGTGTAAACAGGGTGCAGAGCAGGGCAAGGCGGTTCAGTTTCATGATGTTGTCTCAATAGGGTCAGAAGTCTCTATTGTACGGATATCTTCATTTGCCAGAATTCCTGAAACAAGACATGCTTAGTTTCATAAATCGAGCAGATGGAGTCATTAAAATGGATCGCGTAATCGCCGCCCAGGTCTATAACCGAATTTGTGAGCTCGGGAGTCTGAGTGCCGCTGCGCGCGCACTGGGTATTTCGCGGCCTATGGTGAGCCGTTATCTGGAGCAGATGGAAAAGTGGGCGGGCACGCGGCTCGTTCACCGCTCGACGCGCAAGCTGACGCTTACACCTGCCGGTGAAAAGGTATTGCTGAAAGTGCGCAATATCATTCAACTGGCGCAGGACATCGAAGATCAATCGGCTAAGGATGTCCCTGCCGGTACGCTACGTGTGGCCTGCGCGCATTTTACGGCGATGCAAATCGTCGCACCGATGCTGCCGGATTTCCTCTCTCGCTATCCGCAACTGCGCGTGGAGATGGATGTTAATAACCATCCGGTAAGTCTGGTAGGCGAACGCATTGATGTGGCGATCCGCATTACTGATAATCCGGAGCCAGGCATGATTGCCCGTCGTCTCGGGGAGTGCCGGTCCGTGCTTTGCGCTTCTCCAGACTATCTTGCGCAGAAGGGGCATCCACAATCGATTGACGACCTTGCGGAGCATAACTGTCTTCATTACAGTTTTTTTGCCGGGCAATCCTGGAGCCTTGTTAGCGCTGAAGGGGACGTGATGACTGCCGCCGTCAGCGGAAATTTGAGCGCCAGTATCTCGTCATTGCTGATGGAAGCGGCGATCAACCATTGCGGTATCGCTATGCTGCCCGAACTGGAGGCGCAAGCGGCGCTGAACAGCGGGGCGCTTGTGCCTGTGTTACCCGCGTTCACGCCAAAACCGATTGCGATTTATGGTATCTATCTGTCGCGGGATTATCAGCCCGCCGCGTTACGCGCTTTTCTCGATGCGCTGTCTGATTGTCTGCTGCAAATATGCGCTCCGGCCTAAGACTCGTCTGGCTTCCTCTCGGAACGGAATCAATGTCCTATACTTAACCCTTTGTAAGCCAAAAGGAGAGCATCAATGACGATTCATAAGCACGGTTCAGCACACTGGTCTGGCGACATTAAGCGCGGCAAAGGTACGGTCTCAACGGAAAGCGGCGTTTTGAATCAGCAGCCCTACGGCTTTAATACCCGTTTTGAGGGTGAAAAAGGGACGAACCCGGAAGAGTTGATTGGCGCAGCACACGCGGCCTGTTTCTCGATGGCGCTTTCGCTGATGCTCGGTGAATCGGGGTATACCGCAGATTCCATCGACACCACAGCGGATGTTTCCCTCGACAAAACCGACAGCGGATTTGCCATCAGCAAAATCGCGCTGCAAAGCAAAGTGACGGTTCCAGGTATTGATCCGAAACAGTTTGACGGCATTATCCAGAAAGCCAAGGCGGGATGCCCGGTTTCTCAGGTACTGAAAGCGGAAATCACGCTGGATTACAAACTGAACTAAGCACCATGCAAGAAGCCGGGCGACAGCCCGGCTCATTTCTGCCGCGTTAATTCAGAGGCGCTAACCGCGCAGTGCCGAAGGGAATATCTCGGCAAGCCAGTCGATAAAGACCCGTAGCCGATGCGTCATGTGCCGATTCTGCGGATAAACAACATGAAAAGGGTAGCTCGCGGGCCGCCATGCCTGCAGGATCTCAACCAACGTACCGTCTTTCAGCGCCTCTTTTGCCACATAGCAAAAGGTCTGAATAATCCCCATCCCGGCCACGGCCGCCGCCAAATGCGCATTGCTTTCGTTCACACCAATAAGATGCTGCATTTTCAATTCCCGCATTTCACCCTCAATGATAAAGCGAAAGGGGAATGCTCTGCCCGTCAGCGGCGATAAATAACTCACCAGCTTGTGCCCGTTTCGTAATTCATCCGGATAGGCAGGCACACCCGCGGCCTTCAGATATCCCGGGGTCGCGCAGGTCACCATCGTCGCATCACCGATATGACGCGCAATCAGCGATGAGTCATCGAGTGGACCACCACGGATCACACAATCCACGTTACCGCTAATCAGATCCACCGGCCGATCGGACACGCCTAAATCGATTTTGATTTCCGGATAGCGCTGTAAAAAATCCGGTAATGCCGGGATCAGCACTTCGCGCGCGGTAGACCCGCCGATATCAATGCGCAGATAGCCTTTCGGCCTGCGCTGTGACGCGCTAAACGCGGTGTCGATCTCCTCGATATCAATGAGCACCCGCGAGGCTTTTTCGTAATAGTCCTGTCCCTCAGGAGTGGTAACGACGCGGCGGGTTGTGCGATGTAAAAGACGCACGCCCAGATGGGCTTCGAGAGATTTCACCAGCTTGCTTAACGTGGCATTTGGCAGGTTCAGCGAGTCCGCAGCCCGCGTAAAATTGCCGGTTTCCACCACCCGCGTAAACGCGCGCATAGCCATTAATTGATCCACGATGTCTTTCTCCGTGAGAGCTGATTATTCACCTGTGGAAAGAGTATTTTCTATTTTTGCCAATTTTTCATTAATTCTTCTCCGACTACAGTGTGTTCACCGGCTGACTGACAGCCCATTCGAAACAGCGTCGAGGAGATTAAAATGAATCAACCACTTTCAGATAAGATTGCACTGGTCACGGGCGGAAGCACGGGCATCGGTCTTGCCACCGCCCAGGAACTGGCGGCACAAGGGGCCAAGGTCTACCTCACCGGACGTCGCCAGCAGGAGCTGGACGAGGCTGTCGCGCGAGTTGGCGCGTCGGCAACGGGTATTCGGGCTGATGCCTCCCGTCTTGACGACCTGGATAAGGTCTACGCACAGATCGCAGCGGAGTCGGGGCGTCTGGATATTCTGTTTGCAAATGCCGGGGGCGGAGACATGCTGCCGCTGGGTGCCATCACCGAAGAGCATTTTGACAGGATATTCGGGACTAACGTTCGCGGCGTACTGTTCACTGTCCAGAAGGCGTTGCCGCTTCTGAGCGTCGGGTCGTCCATCATCCTGACCGCGTCTACCGTTTCGGTAAAAGGCACGGCCAACTTTAGCGTGTATAGCGCCAGTAAGGCCGCAGTAAGAAACTTTGCGCGCTCATGGGCGCTGGATTTGCAGGGGCGTGGCATTCGGGTGAATGTGGTGAGTCCGGGTCCGGTTAAAACACCTGGATTAGGCGGATTGGTTCCTGAGGCGCAGCGTCAGGGTCTTTATGATGCCCTGGCGGCGCAGGTTCCGCTGGGTCGGATTGGTGAGCCCGCGGAAGTCGGTAAAGCCGTTGCGTTTCTGGCCTCCGACGCCGCCAGCTTTATCAATGCCGTTGAACTGTTTGTCGACGGCGGTATGGCGCAGATTTAAGGCTGATACAACGCCGTCAAATCTCCCCCCAGACGGCGGTTTTTCAAGGGACGGCTGGCGTCCCGCAGCGTTAACGTCGCATCGTCACAGTGCGATAACGCACAATACGGCTCCAGCCATTCCAGATGGGTATTATCGTCTCGCAAAACATAGCTCGCCAGCCGCGCCAGCGCACCGTGATTTTCCTGTGTAACATCGACCTGATTCGCCTTTGCAAAGCTTGCGATCATCACCAGTGGTTGAAGGGCGTAATTGTGATACGCCACCGCACGCGCACCGCGTTTTTGTTCGTTGGGCAACTGTCCGTTCTCATCAACCTGATGAGCCGCAATGCGGTACTCTTTGAGCGACCAGTCAAACAGATCCTGACGATTCAGCGCCACTGATGCGGCCATCACCGACCACGCTGCCCAATAGCTGTGATTATTGGTTTTTTTCAGCGGCAGTCCGTCCCAGTCTTTCACCACCCGATCGGCCAGTTGCGACAGCCAGCGTTCGGTTGCTGTATTTTTTTGCGGGATATCCAGCTCCAGCCAGCTCGTGGCAAGCGTTGCCAGCGCCCATTTGCGCATTGAACGCCCGGTATGATTGGCGGTGGTAGACATCAGCGCATTCGCGTCAGCCCAGCGGCGGTACCCGTCCAGAATGCAGCTGAGGGTTTTCGGGTCGCCACTGCGTTTATAGCCCCAGACCATTTCCGAGATGCCCCGCTCGAAATCGGTAATGGATTTTGTCTGCTGGCGAAAGGCCTTTTCTGCTTCAGGATTTAACGTTGCACGGGCGCTGTCCGACCCTTCGTATTTACTGCGGAAATCCAGATTGTCGGTATACGGCGCGGGCAGAGGGGCGCATTTCCCTTTTGCCGTCTGCGGGAGTGGCCGGGCAAAACCGGGCGGCGGCACAAGCTGAGCCGCGCAAGCTGAACCGGAAATAAAGAGTAGAACGATAAGTAGGCGCATCCGGTGACTTTACGTCAGCAGTGTATCGCTCGTCTATCCGCTATTCTGTTAACATTTACGTTGTATCCCAAATACTTTGCGTCGCAGGACAGCCAGCGCACCTGCAACGCGAAGGATGAGGGGAGAGAAAAAATTAACGAAAGGGCATCCAATGACTCACCTGCCGCAGCGGATACGAACGCGTTTGTGGGCTGTACTGAAAAATGGCGCAAAGGCGTTGGGCATTGTGGTCATTGTGCTTTTAGCCTTCAGGATCTATAAGTCGCAAACCGGTCCCGCATTGCAGCCGTGGCATACATGGACGGCGAATGAGATGTCGGCACGTGAGGTTGAGCGGGCCACCTTTACTGATTATCTGGCGCGTGAAACGGCGATTTTCCATGATTTGCAGACCGACGTGACTGACACGTTACAGGGTAACGAAAAGACGCCGCTCAATCGTTACTATCGTAATAGCCCGGTATGGTCGGGCCGTTTTCCTGATGAGGGGAATCGCTCGTTTGTATTAATGCCGGGTGCAAAGCCGAAAGGCGTGGTGGTGTTGCTGCACGGTCTGACGGACTCGCCTTACAGCGTGAAAAGCCTTGCCAGTGACTATCAACAGCAGGGTTTTATCGCGATCGCGCCGCGTCTGCCAGGTCATGGCACCGCGCCGGGTGCACTCACCGACGTGGACTGGCAAGACTGGATGGCGGTCACTCGTCTGGCCGTGCGTGAAGCAACCCGTCTGGCAGGCAAGGATGTGCCTTTGCATCTGGTGGGATATTCCAACGGCGGGGCGCTGGCGATGAAATACGCCCTTGATGCGCTCGACGATCCGCAGCTGCGCCAACCACAGCAGCTGATTCTGCTGTCGCCGATGATCCGCGTGAATGCGTTTGCCCGTTTCGCCGGCCTGGCAGGATTGCCGGCATTGTTACCGCCGTTCGCCAAAGCAGCCTGGTTGAGCGTACTGCCGGAATATAATCCTTTTAAATACAATTCGTTTCCGGTTAACGCGGCGCGTCAATCCTGGCTGTTGACGCAGGCATTACAGAAACAGCTCAATAATGATGCGAGAAGTGGAAAGCTCGCGACACTTGCGCCGGTTCTGGCTTTCCAGTCTGTTATGGATTCAACCGTCAGTACCCGCGGCGTAGTGGATTCTCTGTTTAACCTGTTACCGGCAAACGGTAGCGCGCTGGTGCTTTTCGATATAAACCAGGCCGCAACGCTGCGGCCGCTGTTCCGGCCGGGTGCGTATGTGGCCGCGGAATCGTTGTTCCCCCCCGCGCCGCGCCGCTTCACGACCACGGTGGTGACTAACGCCTCGGCCCAGAGTTTAGCGATTGTCGCCAAAACTACGCGGGCGGGAGAACGGGATGAAAATGTCCAGCCGCTGGCGATGTCCTATCCACGCGATCTCTATTCGCTTTCGCATGTCGCGATTCCGTTCCCGCCTGACGACGATCTCTACGGTAGTCAGCCCATCGATCCGCAGCGTTACGGAATCAATCTGGGCAACGTGTCCCTGCGCGGAGAAACCTCGACGCTGGTCGTCGGAATGGACTCGCTGATGCGTGTTACCTCGAACCCGTTTTATAACTATATGGTGGAGCGAATTAATCAGCTCTCTGGCTGTGCCGAATCCTGTCAATCAGCAGCCAGTAAAGCAGCGCCAGCGCGCTAATCGTCGCGCCCAGAAGACACACGCCCGTCCAGCCGAACAGGCTCCAGACGCGGGTGGCGAGCGGGGCACCGAGGGCGCTGCCGACCGAGTAGAAAAACATATAGGCGGCCACCAGTCTGCTGGTGGCGTGCGGTCTTGTTGCAAAAATCATGCTCTGGCTGGTGACGTGAACCGCCTGTACCGCAAAATCCAGCAGAATGATGCCTGCCGTCAGCGCGAGCAGCGATGATCCGCCCCATGCCATCAAAAGCCAGGAGAGCAACAGCAACACCAGCGCGAACCCGGTGACGCGTTGTCCGTGGCCACGATCGGCCAGCGTTCCGGCTTGTCTTGCCGCCAGTGCTCCAGCAATGCCAGCCAGACCGAACAGGCCAATTTGTGCAGTGGTCAGACTAAACGGCGCATGGCTGAGCGGGAAAACCAGGGATGTCCATAGCACGCTAAAATTCATAAATATCAGCAATGCCAGAATGCCGCGTGACCGCAGCGCAGGGATTTCTCGCCACAGAGAAAACACCGACAGCATCAGCTGCCTGTACGAGGGTGAAAGCTCCCTTTTAGGCTCATTCGGCGCAGTACGGATGAACAGCAACGCCATCAGTAACATCGCACCGGCCAAGACCATAATCGCGACTCTCCAGCCCGCCCACTGCGCCAGAAAGCCCGAGACCAGTCGCGCGAGCAGAATGCCAATCACTACACCGCTGGTGACAATGCCCGTAACCTGGCCGCGCTTTTCCGGGGCCGACAGACTGGCGGCAAACGCCACGATGATCTGCACGACCACCGCCATCGCGCCCACCAGACAGAGCATGCCGCTTAACCAGTAAAGAGAAGGCGCCACGGAAGCGGCGAGTAACAACCCGCTACTTGCCAGTAGCATGAGCGTGACCAGCCGTTTGCGGTTAATCAGGTCGCCAAGGGGAACCAGCAGCATCAGCCCCAGCGCGTAACCCGATTGTGTCGCGGTGATGATCATGCCCATTCGGGATTCCTTCTCGCCGAGCGAGAGGGCGATTTGATCCAGCAGCGGCTGTGTCATGTAAACGTTCGCCACGGCAAAGGCGCAGAGTGTCGCAAAGAGTAAAATCAGGCGAGACGATAGCGGTGCTGTCGCATCAGGGTAAGCCGTACAGGTCATTTGCATTATCCTTAAAACTGGTTTTAAATAAAAACCAGTCGATCATTATCCATTCTGGTTTTTATTTGCAACTAGATTTTATGAGTATTTGCTATGACGCATGACAAAACGTTTGTCACCACAACCTGTCCGGTGGCGCGCACTGTCGATTTACTGGGCGATCGCTGGATGCTGATGATTATTCGTGATGCTTTCGATGGCATGAGCCGTTTTAGTGATTTCCAAAAAAGCACCGGCGTTGCGAAAAATGTTCTGGCGGCGCGCTTAAAAATCCTGCTTGAGGCGGGCATTTTCTCGCAGGCTCCGGCAAATGAAGGCGGGGCGTATAAGGCCTATCACCTGACTGAGAAGGGTAAATCGCTGCTTCCCCTGATTGTCTCCCTGCGCCAGTGGGGGGAAGAACATCTGTTCCAGGAGGGTGAATCGGTATCGCGCCTGGTGGACGCATCGCATCAACCTCTCGCCAAACTGCGCGTTACGGATCGTAATGGCAACGTACTGACGCCCGACCAGATTCACCGCGTCAGCGGGATATCCTCTGGCGAGGATAAATCGTAAATATCCCCTTGCGGGTATAATTTGCTTTTATCCCCGCAAGGGGATATTTTTAATTTATCCGCGATCGGGGATAAAAAGAGGGCGAGAATGAAAATTACCACATCAACCATGCTGGCCAATGCCATGAGAGATCAGCGCAAAGCGCTGGAACTGACTCAAGCAGAAGCCGCCGAACGCGTGGGGATGAAGCAAACTACGGTATCAGGCTTTGAACAAAACCCGGATACCAGCAAGCTGGAGACGCTGTTTCGTCTGCTTTCAGCACTGGATTTAGAACTGCACGTCATGCCCCGGGGCCAGACGTCAGAAAAGGACAGCGGCTGGACGCAGGAGTGGTAAATGAAAACCAGTAAGCTGACCGTTGCGATGAACGGTACGGTTGTCGGCACGCTGTATCGTAATGGAAAAGGGGCAATGTCCTGGCAATATGCGCAGACATGGCTCGACACGCCGGGCGCGCGCGTGATTTCACAGTCGCTACCGTTAACGCCGCGTCGTCAGGAAGGCGAGGTGGTGTATAACTTCTTTAGTAATTTGCTGCCTGACTCGCAGGCGATTATCTCGCGTATGCAAACGCGCTTTAAAATCCCCACGGATCATCCCTTCGATTTGCTGGCAAGCGTTGGCCGCGACTGTGTGGGGGCAATCCAGCTCTACCCGGAAAACAGTGAAATACCCCCTGTGACGCACATGCAGGCCACGCCGCTTTCCGATAACGAGATTGCGGCACTGCTGGAAGGGTATCGTAATGCGCCATTGGGGATGAATGACGACCAGGATTTCAGGATTTCCATTGCAGGTGCGCAGGAAAAAACGGCACTGCTCTGGCATCAGAACCGCTGGCAACGCCCCAACGGCAGCACGCCCACCAGCCATATTTTCAAACTGCCCATCGGTAAAATTGAGCAGAACAATATCGATCTGAGTGAAAGCTGCGAGAACGAATGGCTGTGTCTGCGCCTTGCGCGTGAATTCGGTTTTTCGGTCGCCGAGGCAACGTTAGCAACCTATGCCGACAAAAAAGTGCTGATTGTTGAGCGTTTTGATCGTAAATGGTCACGAGACGGAAAGTGGCTGATGCGACTCCCGCAAGAAGATATGTGTCAGGCTCTCGGGTATTCTCCGGCGCTGAAATATGAATCTCACGGCGGCCCCGGCATCGCCGAAATCATGACCTTGCTGTTGGGATCGCGCCGTTCAAATCAGGATCGCGAAACGTTTTTCCGCACTCAAATATTTTACTGGCTGACAGGCGCGATCGATGGCCACGCAAAAAATTACAGTGTGTTTATCGAACCCGATTCGGCATACGTTATGACGCCGCTTTACGATATTTTGTCAGCCTATCCGGTCTTCGGGCCAAAAGGCATTTCTGCGCAAAAAGCGAAAATGGCCATGGCGTTGCAGGGCAAAAACCGGCAATACCACTGGGCTCAGATTCAACCACGCCATTTCCCGGCCACGGCTGAACGCGTGGGTTTTTCAGCTCTACGCGCGAAAAAGATGATGATCGAAATGGGAAATGCGACAGATGAGGTTATCGAGCGGGTACGTCAGTCGTTACCGATTGATTTCCCGACACATATCAGCGAAGCGATTTTTAACGGGATGGCGAAGCAAGCTGAAAGGTTAATACGTTTAGAATAAGATACTGTATACATTTTCGTAACTTATATAACCACGGGAAATCTGAAAAAGTCACATTCCGGTAATATTATTAGTCCTGGACTATAAATTATGATAAACAATCGCTTAAAAGCGCAATTATCAAAACGGGACATATTACTGTGCTGACTACACTCATTTATCGGAGCCAGTTAAATTCATCCTGTGAACCATTCTCGCTGACGTCACTTGTCGAGGAGGCAAAGCTCCGCAATGCGGGACTGAATATCACCGGCATGTTGCTGTTTAACGGCGTGGACTTTCTGCAGATCCTCGAAGGAACTGAAGAGAGCGTCGTTAAACTTTTTCATAAAATTCGCGGAGATAAACGGCATCAGTGCGTCGTTGAGCTTCTGCGCGATTATGGGCCAAGAAGACGGTTTGATAACGTCGGCATGGTGTTATTCGATCTCCAGGGCGAAAGCCAACAGTCTGTACTGGCGTCGGTGTTGCGCTTTAGCAAACTCGACAGTTATCTGACTTCAGACGATCGGGTGTTTAAATTCATTCGGACCTTTATTACTCAAGGTAAAAAATCGGGAAGCAGAAAAGTTTATTGCCCCAATAACTGGAAGCTTGAACGCGAACACGCGCCCTTTGGTGACGGCATTGATGGTCTGATAAGCAGCCAAATTTGCCAGTTTGCCTTCCAGCCGATTGTCGATCCTTCTGAAGGTAAAATCACATCGCTCGAAGCCCTGATCCGTGGCAACGATGGCGGTAGTCCTGAGCATTTTTTTAACGCCCTGGACCCGGACAGAATTTACGAAATCGACCTGCAAACGAAAGCCTATGCCTTTGCGCTGGCAGAGAAAATCGGTATAGGCGATCATAAAATCGCCATTAATTTACTGCCGATGTCGCTGGTCAATGTACCCGGAGCGGTAGAATTTTTAGTTGAAAGCATCGCAAAATACCAGCTCTTGCCGGAACAGGTTGTGGTCGAAGTTACTGAAAATGAGATGATTTCTGGATTCAATCAGTTCAATAGTGCTATCAAACAGCTCCGTGCTGCGGGGATAGGCCTGGCGATTGATGACTTTGGTTCGGGTTATGCCGGATTATCGCTTCTGACTAAATTCCAACCGGACAAGATTAAAATCGATCGCGAGATTATCACAAATATCCATCGCAGCGGTCCAAAGCAGGCAATTGTGAAATCCATTATCAGCTGTTGTACCGATCTGGAAATTACGCTGGTGGCGGAAGGAATTGAACAAATTGACGAGTGGTGCTGGCTGGAATCTGCCGGAATAAAACGCTTCCAGGGATTTTTATTCGCCCGGCCGCAATTAAATGGTGTTGGCGATATTTACTGGCCGCAATTAACCGATGCACATTAATTCTGTTGCCATGCCTATCCCACACATTACCCGGAATTAAAAATGAAACGTTGTCTTTATCTCGCCGCACTGTTTTTACCTACATTGTCCTTCGCTGCCGGGGAGATCCCTGCGGTCGTGAAGCATTTTGGCGAACAGCAGGATATTAAAAATATTAAAGAAATAGATGCGCCCGGTGGTATCAAAAGCTGGATAGGTCAATATCAGGATATGGGCGTCACGCTGTTTCTCACACCAGACGGTAAACATGTAATCTCTGGTTATCTCTATGATGATAAAGGGAAAAATATTAGCGAAGAATATTTTCAGAAAGAGATTTATATTCCGCTGGGGCAACAGATGTGGGAGAGACTGAATAAGACGCAGCCGTTGAAAGAGGGCGCGGATATAGCCTCGAAAAAGGTGTTTGTCTTTGCCGATCCATTTTGTCCTTACTGTAAGAAATTTTGGTCGGAAGCACAGCCGTGGGTGAAAGCAGGTAAGGTACAATTAAATACGCTGCTGGTGGCTTTTTTGAATCCTAAGAGTGGTCCCCACGCGACGGCAATATTGAATGCTGCCGACCCCGTTGTCGCCTGGAAAGAATACGAATTATCGGGTGGCAAAACACTGCCGAAATATGAGGGCGGCACGTCGAGAGAGACGTTTAATCAGCTTCAGCAACATCAGACGTTGATGGATGATTTGGGCGCCAGTGCGACGCCAGCTATATATTATATGAATGATAAAAACGAGCTTCAGCAGGTGGTTGGCATGCCCGATCAGAAACAGCTTCTGGATATGTTCGGACCAAAACCGGAATAGCCGTTTTATTCTTCACGAGCCCCAGCGCGTTCTCAGGTAATTCACCGCGTCCTGCGCCTGGGGCTGATTCAGATAGTCTTCTCTGAACAGAATCGTTCCATCAATGTGCGGTACTGATTCATTCAAATCGAGCTGTTTTTTCAGCTCAGGCACGCCGCCATTGACGGTCCAGTCTGGCTCATTTTTTGACGATTCACCCACTTTATAAAGTGCGACACCAATATACAGGCGTGTGTTGGTCGGTTTTACAACGTCAGCCCACCATTTTGCCAACACATCGTAGCGGGCCGCTTTGCGAGAAAAGGGCCAGTAGACCTGAGGGGCGATATAATCCAGCAACCCTTTTTGTACCCAGAGACGGGTATCAGCAAAGGCTTCATCGTAGGCCGCCGCTCCGGACGTCTCCGATCCTAACGGATCATGTGAACGATTCCGCCAGACGCCAGCGGGGCTCACACCAAATTCAACGTTAGGGTTTAACTGCTTAATTGTGCGCGAAACCTGTTCGATAAGCTGTTGCGTGTTGTTCCGTCGCCAGTCCGCTTTTGTACTGAATCCGCTGCCATATTTCTGGTAGGTGAGGCTGTCGTTAAGCGTTGAGCCCGGGGTCTCAGCGTAGAAATAGTCATCAAACTGCACGCCATCTACGGGATAACGCGAGACTACTTCGGCCACAATACTGGTGATCCAGTCTCTGGCTTCTGGAATGCCAGGATCAAGAACGAAACGATCGCTTGCCGTACGAATCCAGTCGCGATGAAGGACATACACGCTGGCTGGATTGAGTGAAATAGAGCGGTTCAGTTCTGCAATCGTTCCGGGTTTGGTATTAACCGTCACGCGATAAGGATTAAACCAGGCGTGAACTTTCATACCGCGCTTGTGCGCTTCGTCCAACATAAATTGCAGCGGATCGTAGCCAGGATCTTGCCCCATTTTTCCGGTCAATGTGTCTGACCACGGCAATATTTGCGATGGCCACAACGCAGACCCGTCCGGTTTAACCTGGAAAAACACAGTGTTAATTCCCAGGCTCTGCAATTTATCGAGCTTATCGGTCAGCGCTTTTTTTTGCACAAGGTTGCGGGTGGTCGGATTGCTGATATTGACGGATGACACGGGCGGCCAGTCGAGACGAGAAACGGTTGCAAGCCAAACGCCGCGCATGGGTCCTGAATCTTTGGATGACTTCACCGTTAGCGGATGTTTTGCCACCGGCGGAAGAGGCGTCACTAAAGAGACGGGCGGTTTGGACGAACAGCTGGCAAGCAACAGCGCAACGGCGATGAGCGCGCCGGCACGTTTCACGTTTTTCGGCATTTTCGGCTTAGCTCTTTTTCATTCGACTATTGGCCCAGGGGTCATCGTTGTGATTGTCATCGTCAGTCGATGAAAAATCTTCCCGGGAATCGAGATACAGCGCTTCAACTTCAGCGCGCGCCCAGGGCGTACGGCGCAGAAACTTCAGACTGGATTTGACGCTAGGGTCACTTTTAAAACAATTAATGTTGACCAGTTTGCCGAGCTTATCCCAGCCGTAATGCGCAACGAGTGCGTTGATTTGCATTTCAAGCGTGATGCCATGCAACGGGTCTTTAGAAAGATGATCGGCCATATGAATCCAGTTGTTGCTGATTGTGGTGATTGAAGTGCAAAGGAAGGGTACAAGAAAGCAGGCTCATCAGCAAATTATCCCTCTATTTATGGTTTGGCTGCGTGAATTCTGGCTTATCTATGTACAGGAGAAATCGCAGAATTCACGTAGCGCAAGCATTATTGGGTTTAATTATTTAAATCATAAAGTTAGGCTGGTGCGTTGATGTTGAAGTCGGTGTCAGGTTCGATAGTTTCCGTATAGATAGGCTATTTCACTGTTCTGGGTGTAATGAATGTACACGGCACTGATAAGAGCCGTCATTATTCATTGCAGCCATCAGGCTCAATATCTGAATGAGCCTATAAACTAAAGATCGTTGATTTAATTGTTCTCAAACTCAACCCATAACTTCTTTTTATCCATTACAGCGGAGAGGCTCTCTGGATTAATAACTTTCCCAATCGGTGTATAGCGATATGAGGATTCAAAGGATGTATAGAACAAAACCAACGTTTGTTTACCGTAGAGCATGAGATCGCCCGACTGAATGGTACCCGGGCGCACCGGGCTGGACGGCAACGCATGCGGAAGGTCAGCGAACTTTTCATTACCATTCAGCTCATCCATTCCAAGTTGCAAAGGTAAAGCTTCAACAAATGCTTTAGCCGCAGGGTTGTCATTAAGTCTGACATAAAATTGCTGGCCGTTAATGTTCATTTTAACTGTCATTGTGTTTACCTTTAAAGGCCGGGGCGAGGTATCGGCATGGCCCGCAACGGTACTTGCCATAAGCAGGAAATAGATTAAGGCATACAGATATTTCATTGATGACCCTCGCGAAAATGAGTCGCACCCTACAGGATGCGACTTCAGACCATTATTTGAGGTTAGCTTTAAAGAATGATGTCAGCTTAGCAAACGGAATGAGATCGGTACGGTCATACAGATCGACATGGCCTGCGCCTGGCACGATGTACAACTCTTTCGGCTGTCCGGCACGTTTGTAAGCATCTTCGCTAAATTCTTTCGAATGCGCCTGATCGCCTGTGATGAACAACATCGGACGTGGTGAAATGGTGTCGATATCGTTGAACGGATAGAAGTTCATAAACTTTCCAATACTGCTCAACATCGGCTTTGTAGTCAGCTCCTCTTTCTCACCCTGTGGGGTATAACCTCCACGGGGAGTACGGTAGAAATCGAAGAATTCTCGCTGAATCGCTGGCGTTGCGTCATCAAGCTTGTTAACCGTACCTGGAATATAGGCAATTTCGCCACCTTTGAACTCAACAAGTCGTTGTTCTGTTGCAGATTTAATAAACGCTTTGCGTTGTTCAGGCGTAACTGAGTGATGAAGTCCGTTCCGGAAAGCCGACCCCATGTCATACATGCTGACTGTGGCAATGGCCTTCATTCTCGGGTCAATTTTGGCAGCACTGATAACAAAACTCCCGCTCCCACAAATACCCAGCACGCCAATGTTTTCTGGATCAACATAAGGCTGAGTACTCAAATAATCGACTGCGGCACTGAAATCATCTGAATAAATCTCCGGCGAAATCAGATGTCCGGGCTTTCCTTCACTTTCTCCCCAGAAGGACAGGTCAATCGCCAGCGTTACAAACCCTTGTTCCGCCAGTTTTTGTGCATACAGGTTTGAGCTTTGCTCTTTTACAGCTCCCATGGGGTGGCCAATGACAATTGCCGGTGTTTTAGCGTTCTGATCCATCCCTTCAGGCATAAACAGATTGCCGACTACAGTCATCTGATATTGGTTCTTAAAAGTCACCTTTTTCTGAGTGACCTTATCGCTTTTGTAAAAATTATCAGCGCCGTTAGACATATCGGCTCCTGTGGCAGCAAATGAACTGATTAACAGTCCTAACAACATGGTAAATATTCTCATCAGGGAATTACCTCATCGGGTGTGGTGGAAATCTTTACGTGACGTCAATAATGCTAAGACAGCCGCTATCACTAATAAGAGGCCGCTCAGGGTAAAAGTGCTTTGATAGCCGCTGTGGTCAAATGCAAATCCGCCGATTGTGGAGCCAAGTGCGATGGACAACTGCACCACGGCAACCATCAGACCACCGCCAGCCTCCGCATCTTCCGGCAAGGTTCTGGCGATCCATGTCCACCACCCGGTAGGCGCAGCAGTAGCGATTAATCCCCATAAGCCAAGCAAGGGTGCAACAATCCAAATGCTGTGACCAAAAGCGATCAGGGCGACGGCGATGACCGCCATCAGGAAAGGGATAGCAATAAGCGTGGAATAAAAGTCGTATTTCAAAAATATGCCAATTACCAGGGTACCCATAAAGCCCGCGACACCAATGGTTAATAAGGTGAACGACAACGTGGCGATATCCACCTGTGTTACTGTCTCAAGGAATGGGCGCAGGTACGTGAACAAAGAAAACTGCCCCATAAAGAACAATCCGCAGGCGGCAAGGCCAACGGCCACAACAGGGTTAGCAAAAAGGCGAAAAACAGTGCCGGTACGTTTTTCTTCTTTATCCGCTGGCATTGTTGGCAAGCTGAACCACTGCCAGACAAAAGCAATTACCGCGACCGGAACGATACAAAAAAATGCCCCCCGCCAGCCGATGACGGACCCCAGATAACTCCCCAGTGGGGCGGCTATAACCGTTGCCAGCGCGTTGCCCCCGTTAAAAATAGCCAGTGCGCGAGGAACCTGATGCTGAGGAACCAGTCGAATAGCCGTGGCGGCAGACAGCGACCAGAATCCACCAATCACAATACCGATCAGGGCACGACCTACCATGTAAATCAGATAATTGGGCGCTAGCGCGACGATAGCGCCGGAAATCGCCATCAATGCCATCATGCTCAACAGCAATATCTTGCGATTGATCCCCCCGGCCAGTGTCGATATGGAGAGACTCGTCATCACCGCAAACACGCCGGAAATGGCGATCCCCTGACCAACCCATCCTTCACTGACACCTAACTCTCTCGATATAGGCGTCAGCAGGCTGACAGGCATAAATTCCGAAGCGATTAGCGCAAAGACGCATAATGTCATTGCGAATACGCCGCTCCAGTACGCGCGGTCTTTGTGAAGAGATGAGTCTCTCAACGATGTGGACATAAATTGCTGACTCCGAATCCCCCGGCAGTTTTCAGGTAAGCCGGGGCCGGACGCTATTCACAGGAATAACGTCAGAAGATAAAAGGTGAATTACGATGAAAAAGGGTAATGGCATTAATTAACCATTACTTACTCATCTATTGTTGGAAATTTTACACGCAGGGGGCATCATTACTAGCTAATGAATACTTAATGACTTTATAAGTGATGCTAATTAATGAGGGCTGTACTTGATGAAACGCAACCTGAACGACCTTCTTTATTTTGTCACCGTCGCCCGTGAACGCAGTTTTACCCGCGCCGCTGCACAGTTGGGCGTCACTCAATCCGCTATTAGCCAGGCGATTTCCGCACTTGAAGAGCGTATGCAAATTCGCCTTCTGACGCGAACCACCCGCAGCGTATCGCCGACATCTGCGGGAGAGCGACTGCTGTTGGCGATAGGGAGTCGTATTGATGAAATTGCAGCCGAGCTGGATATTCTGACCGAACTGCGTGATAAACCGGCAGGAACAGTGCGCATCACCTGTGGACCAAATGTTTTGCACAGCACGCTGCTGCCAAAACTGACACCTCTGTTACATGAATATCCGGATATTAATATCGAGTTCGATGCCAACCACGGTTTTCGCGACATTGTGGCAGACCGCTTTGATGCAGGCGTTCGACTGGGTGACACCATTGATAAAGACATGATAGCGGTCCCCATTGGTCCTAAATTGCGTATGGCCGCAGTCGCATCTCCGGATTATTTTTCGAGGTATCCAGTCCCTGATACACCCCATGAGCTGACGCAACATAAATGTATAAATCAACGAATGATCCGCTCAGGCGGGCTGTATGTCTGGGATTTTGATCAGGATGGGGGAGATCTTAACGTGCGCGTCAGCGGACAGCTCATTTTTAATACCTCTGAACATATTGTCGATGCTGCGCTTGCGGGACTCGGGATTGCTTTTTTGCCAGAAGAAGAATTTAAAAATCATATTGAAGACGGTAGGCTGGTTCGGGTCCTTGAGCAATGGTGCAAACCCTTTCCTGGCTACTACTTATATTATCCCAGCAGAAAACAACCTTCTCCGGCATTCTCACTGGTCGTTGATGCGCTGCGGGTAAGTCGAAAACGCGAACCTACTGGCAAGTCAGAGGTCGTGTAGCGTTTCCAAAGATGAGTAAAACCGCCATAAGGCGGTTTTTAGCGGAAAGTTACCGTTTCTGGCAAGTTCAGGTTGCTCATGCTGACCGGAATCAGAGCTGCAAGGGTCTTGTTTCGTATTCCAGCAATGCATTCTGGTGAATAAATGCATCGAGCGTATGGCGATCCGGCAAGGCAGTCAGTGCACCTTTAAGCGTTGTTGCCAATGCTCCGCAGGCGCTGGCCTGAGTGAGGGCATTTCTTATATGTTCAACGCTCTGCGGGAGACCATCGCGGGCAATATAAGCGAGTAAGCCCGCCAGAAAAGCATCTCCAGCACCGGTGGTATCGACACTGTTAACCGTATAGCCATTGAAATGGATAACCTTATCTTCCCAGGTAACCATGGATCCCTGCGCACCATAGGTCACCACCTTCAGGCGACCTGGCAACGTCTTAAGAAAATCCAGCGCTTTGTTAAAATCATGCGTTTCTGACATCCAGTACCATTCTTCTTCTGATAGCTTGAGAATATCGGCCTGTTGCGCGAAATGGTGCACATAATCGCGCATCTTCTGTTTATCGCGCCACATCTGCTCACGCAAATTCACGTCAAAACTCAGTAATCCACCACGCTGTTTGATGGTCGCAATGGCTGTCGCTAAGGTATTACGACAGGATTCACCGACCAGGGCCAGAGAGCAAAAGTGGAGAATATCGTCCCGAAAGTCGGGAAGGGTATCTGCTGTTAAAAACTGATCGGCAGAAGGGTTGGTCAAAAACGTAAACCCACGTTCCCCGCAATTGCTGAGCGACACCAGGACCGTGCTGGTTCTGTGCTGCTTATCCTCTTGAAGACTCTGAACGATGACACCTTCCGTGCGCAATGTTTCCTTTAAAAATTGACCAAAGTCATCGTCGCCCACTCGACCAATAAAACCACTCTGACAATTCAAACGCGCCGTTCCCACCGCAACGTTAAAGGGCGCGCCCCCCGCGCAGGCCTGATATTGCATATCGGATAACGGTAAGAGATCGACCACTGCATCGCCAAGCGTCCAAATGTTCATAAAATTGCCTCACATAATAATCAGAAATTCATACTCTGAAGTCACCAGCGGCGGAGGCGGTTATCGCGGTCAAACGATATCCGCTTCCCTCCCGACGCTAATAATCAACAGCGTATTTTTAAAAGTTATAATCCAGCATCAACTTATAGTTGGTGGTGATCGCATCGCCATTCGTGACCCAGCTTCCGCTTTGATTATTCAGAGAACCTGTCACTTCTCCGGAAAGCGTAAAACGAGAGGTCAGGGGATAATTTGCTGACACTTTGAGGAAGCGGCTGCGCGTATTCTGAAAGACTTCGCCATCCTCTTTCTGGGCATTTTTCTTCGTATAATGACCATATCCGCCGCTGAGTGTGGTTGATAATTTCCCCCAGTTACGCCAGACCCCGATAGAGGTCATCCAGCTTTTATCATCAATATCTCCCCATTGCTCCCTGTCTAAAATGGCGGAGGCAAATTGCTGGCGAAGCCAGACGCCGGTGGTGTTGTTGATAATATATTGGACGCCAGGTTCGATTTTAAAGGAACGTACGTCACGGTCGTTTTGAGCCCCTCCGCTGCGGCGATGATCGATCTGCTGATACAGATAATTGAAAAAGGAAAAACTGTCCGTCAAACGCAAATCGGAGAAGAATTTCACGCGCGCCTGCCAGCGATCATCCACTGACGCACTTCCACCCATAACGTCCCAGCCGTAGCGCAGACGTTTATAGACGTACTCGTGACCAACAATAAGTTGCGTCCATTGATTCTGGTTGAGGTAAGTCTGGTTATCCCATGTACCGTTATAATTTGTGGTTCTGCCTTCAGAAAATGCCAGATACCACCCGGGTAAACTGTCGTGGCGCATAACACCCTGCACGAAAGTCAGAGAATCAGAGCCGTTGTGGAAATGGCTATTTCGCCAGTTATTATCCTCAATGGCATATTTCATTTTAAGCTGACCGTGAACGCGACCGCCTGCTGGATTAGAGGAGCGGGTTGACGTCCACATAACCTCCTCATCCAGATACGACCACGGATCAACGGCAACGACCTTTCCGGATAAATCCTTCATGAGACTCATGCTTGCATTTGAAAATGTCGGAAGCATCAGCGTAAAAATAAGCGCCAGGGCGTGTTGTTTGTTCATCATAATATCCCGTCAGATTATTTCTTTTATTTTCAACGTAGCGTGAAAACTATCGTGTTGAGGCAGGCTGATACTCCATGGCTTTTCCGGCATGGAATACATGCGGGTACTGAATGCCGCTTTGTTATTAATGTAAAAGACAGCAATAGAATCCTGTATCAGCACACGTAATTCGACTTGTTCACCTAAGGGGACATCAATCCATGACTCAGCATTGTGCTGATTAATGGTCTCCAGAGGGGAATTAAAGAAATAGACTTTCCCTTTGCTTTTATTAAATACAACGTTAAGCGTTGCCTTACTTACGTTATCGTCATTAAGACCAAAACTCATGACCATACCGGAAGAGGGTATATTCACCGTGGCGGTCAGCTCTCCCTTTGACGGCAGCGGAGGGTAGAGGGCTGACTGCAGAGGCGCAAATTGCGTTGCTGTTTGCAGGGTCTTAACTGGCGTTAAGGTGTGAACCGGGCCAGGGTTATCATGAATGACAGCCTGAAGCTCCTTCGGGATAAGGCTGCTGAGTTCCCCGTTAGCATCTGCGGCGAGTTCATGACCCACCAGATTTCCGGCCCAGTCTATGCTTGCGTTGTCGCTGTTGCCTGCTTTAGTCGGGATCCAGCCGAAGACAAATAAGCGGTCATCTTTAATGGTCAGTTTACCGGCATAAAAGCCAGAACCATCCACAACATAATTATCCAGCTTTCGCCACGGCCCTTCTGGGTTATCTGCAACGCGGTATTGCGTCAGGCGCAGCGGCCATTGATCGCTGAAGCTCAGATACCAGCGTCCATTGAAGAAAACAAGCGTCGGACATTCAAGATTTGCATTACTGGTGATGGTGTCATTATCAAAAAAGACGCCCCGATCTTGCCAGTTTTTTAAGTCCGTTGAGCTGTAGCGCGCGATGATTCCCCGGCCGTTGCTGCGGGTAGTAATTAACATCCAGTATTCTTTCTTCTCTTCAACCCAGACGACGTGAGGATCGCGGAAATCGTTGCCGCGATAGTTGTCTCCGGGCAGAAGCGTGTCCTGAGGATGTTTAACCCAGTGCAAACGATCTTTGCTGGTGGCATGCATGACCGACTCAACCGGAAAGACATTTTCATTATGGGCGGTGTACCAGGCATGCCAGGTATCACCCACTTTGATAATGGAGCCCGTACCCAAAAGCAGCTCAGGATCGTTCACATCATTAACGTAAGGAATGACTTCCGACTGGTTCTGATAGTGATACAAGTTTGCGCTGGAGAGCAGGTGAATCGCATGTACGCCTACATCACTGCCACCCCGCACGTCATTCAGGTAAAAAATATTAAAAAGGCCATCTGCGTAAACTGGCATGGGATCACCCACAAAAGAACCCTCCACCCGTGGGAAAAAGGCGTCAACCTGGGTAATACTTTTATTTTGCTGTGTTTCTTTCGACAGAGGTGATGACGCGAGTACATTACCTGTAGCCAGCACCAGCAGAGCGATAAGAGCCGCTGAAGTTATTTTTTTCATGCTATCCCTTGGGTATCAGAAGTTATACGTCACGCCAACGACGGTGAACGGGTTCCACGAATGGCCGGTAACGGTCCAGAGTCCTGATTCTTTCGTAAAGGACGCTTTAAATTCGCCATAAAGACGGACTTCGCCAAAAACGGGATAGCTCAAAGTGCCGCCAATAAACTTATAACGTCCGTCGTAAAAGACTTCATTGGCGTTACTGGCATTCTCAATTTTGTCCTGCCCGATACCGATATACATTGACGTTAATAATGGGAACCAGTTTCGCCAGAGTCCGGCGGTCACTTTCCATTCCTGCTCAACAATATCGCCCCAGCTTTCCCGCACCTGTCTGTTGTAATAATAATAAGGACGCAAATACAGACCTAGATCGGGATTAACGCGATACTGAATTGCCGGTTCCGTTTCAAAAATAACCTGTTCCAGATCGCCATTTCCGGGTTGATTACCCTGGGGTTGGTATTCGCCATAGGTATAACCGGCAATACTCCATTTACTCGACAACCGTAAGTCCTGCCAGATTTTAAAGCGACTCTTCCAGCGTTTGGTCGCCGTCTCAGAACCGACCATGACTTCTGTACCGATATTCCCGCGCCATGTTTCAAAAATATGGCCGACAAAGAGTTCATTGATTGTATTGGTGCCTTTATAGTCCTGGTTACTGAATTGCCCTTTATAGCTGTCCTCGCGGGCATTCCAGAAACCAAAGTACCAGTTAGGCAGTTCATCATGTCTTAAAAAAGCCTGAATCGTGGCCAGTTTGAATTTGCCACTATTATCATTTTTGTTTTTCCAGCGGACATCATCAATTTCAATCTGGCTGCCGATGTTTCCATGCAGACCACCGGCTTCCATGTTGCGACCGATACTGTCCCAGTGCACCGGCGGGGCTTCCTGCCTCAGGCGTAAAAGGCTTACGTCAGGATCATCAGCTGCAACGCTTTGCTCTTGCGCAGTCAAAGCCTGTCCGATCGCAGCAGAAGAGGACGGAGACGTTTGACTGCTTACCGGACTGTTGGCGACAGAAGACGAAGGCACGCGTTCGGCTGAGCGCGTGCTATCACGTTTAATGGATGAAGGTCGAGGTTGCTGAGCATCGTCCTCGTCATGAAAATAGCTTTGATAATTTCCTGTATAATTCTCCGATAATGCTGTTCCTTTTTCCGCGAAGGCAGGGCAAATAACACATGACAAAAGCAGTGCCACTGTTTTATTCCTGCCGGGTAATTTTATTCTATTTAGAGGTATATAATGATGATGCGTTAATCTCTCATCCATTTTTTCTATCTCGTGATTTTAGACAATATAATGCCAGCCAGAGACTGGCAGTAATAAAAACGCACACTTTAAAAATTAAGATGATAGTGGACTGGTTTATCTATCCAGGGACCAGTATCCGGCTTCCTTTAACGCCGCCGTTCCACTATTTGCAAATAACATAATATCGCGCTGTCCTGGCTGCGGATAAATCCGACTGCTTAAGCAAGCTTCACCGTCATTGACAAATACTTCGACGGATGAACGGTCGATGAAAATACGCAATGAAAGTGAATCGCCCTCTGCAAGGGCAATGCTGCGCGTTCCTGTTAACGCGCAATCAGGACCGGAGCGTTCTAACACCAGGCGTTGAGACTGATTATCGACATAAATACGCAACCCATTTCCCATCACAATGCCAAATTGTTCTGCCGGTGAAGCGATACGATCCCATTCCAGACATAACTCCACCGCGTCGGCATCCGCTGCGACAAGTAAACGCTGATTGGTCAGGCAGTGAGCCGGTACGGGGAAATAGCTGCCTCGCAGGGCCGTGACTTCTGCTGCGGGCTTCATCAGCAGGCGATTGTTGTCATCCAAACTCAATTCACGTGGCAGTGAGAGCATGCCTGCCCAACCATCCTGCTGCTCTGGCATCGGTGATTCCCACATATCTAACCAGCCCATAACGATGCGGCGACCATCCGGGCTCAGGAAGCTTTGTGGGGCATAAAAATCATGACCGCTATCCATCTCAATAAACTGGCCGTTATGAACAAACACCTCACCGGGCTGCCATTCTCCGAGCAAATATCCACTCTGGAAAAGATTACGTTTTTCATAACCTTCTGCAGCCATACCCTGTGGAGAGAACATCAGCACACGCTTTCCATCCAGGGTAAAGAAATCAGGGCACTCCCACATATAGCCCATTCCTGGTTCAGCTTCGGCAAGGATGCCCTCGTCATGCCAGTCGCGAAGGTCGCTCGAACGGTACAGGCGTACCTGACCAGTATTGTCAACGCGCGCGCCCACCACCATGTACCACGCATTGCCTTCGCGCCAGACTTTCGGATCGCGGAAATGATGCAAGCCGGGCGGCGTATCAATCACCATCCCCTGGCGCTCAAAGTGAATACCATCACGGCTAGTGGCCAGGCATTGCACCTGATAAAGATTGTCATCTGTGTCGGCAGGACCTTGGAATTTATGTCCGGTATAAATGAGTGCCAGCGTATCGCCGTCCACAACCGCAGAGCCGGAAAAACATCCCTCTTTATCTTCGGGACCTTCCGGGGCCAGGGCGACGGGGAGATGTTCCCAATGGACTAAATCCTGGCTACGCGCATGCCCCCAGTGCATCGGCCCCCATTTTGTGGAATAGGGATGATGTTGATAAAAGGCATGATACCAGCCGTCAAACCACACCAGTCCATTTGGATCGTTCATCCAGCCCGCACGTGCGGCAAGATGATAGCGTGGATACCAGCGAGGGTTTATTTCGGCCTGCATTTTTTCAAGTCTTTCTTCAGCCTGTTTTAATAAGTTTGTCATTAAATTTTCTCCCGTTTAATTACACAGCACCAGGCTGTAAAAAAGATTTTTCAGTGGTGGGTTTATTCGAACGTAAAAGGAAAATGGAAATAAACGTGGTGAAGAACACCATAATCCCCATAATCAGATAAGACTGAGCAAAGCCAAATTTTTCATAGCTGAAGCCTGCCAGTGGCGATAATACGGTGCCGATCACTGAACTCGTGCAGGCAAAGCCCACCAGATAAATTGTGGAAGACAAACGTTTATCGAAGTTGAGGCTGTTATATTTAAAAATTGCCACCAGCAGCACCGGTAATTCGAGGGCATGCAGCAGTTTAGTGATTGAAATGAGCAGGGGCCCCTCAACCAGGCCTGAGGCAATCATGCGCAGCGCCATCACCATACCCGCGAAAATAAGACCATTTTTGGCGCCCATCCGGTTTACCAGCCACGGCGCACAGAACATGCCTGCTGCCTCAAGGAAAACCTGGAAAGAATTGAGATAGCCAAACATCGCGTTTCCTTCACGTAAGGTAGGAAACTGTGAAGAGAAATAAACCGGGAATTGTTGGTCGTAAACGCCGTAAATACAGGTGCCAATCACAAAGAAGATCAGTGCCCAGAAATGCGGTAAGGTGAGCAGCCTCAAGGCATCTTCGAGGGAGACCTTTTTAGCCCCAATCTCCAGTTTCTCCATACCTGCCGGTGCCGCGACTTTTAAGCGAAGCAGCAGGCAGAAAAAGACCAGTCCAGAGCATGACGCCACCAGAAAATTAAGATCAGGATTGATATTAAATAACAGGCCAGCAAAGAACGTGGCGACAGCCCAACCTAATGAGCCCCACATGCGCGCCCGGCCAAATTCAAAGGTACTTTGCCGCGCTACGCGCTCGGTATAAGATTCCAGCACCCCTATACCGCCGTTAAAGGTTAGCCCTATAAACAGGCCACCAAAAATACTCCCCAGCAGAATATTCAGGCTGAGCAAATAACTAAAAAATAGATAAGCTGGGCCAGAAAGGATCAGCAGGGCGGTGATAAACCACAGCAGGTTTTTACGCAGACCGAGCCGATCCTGAATAAAACCGTAGAACACCTGAGCGAAAAGGGCAGAGACCGATAAAACGGAAAAAATAATGCCTGTTTCTGACGCTTTTAACCCTAATTCCTGATGTAACCAGATTGAAAGCAGTGAACTGGACGAAGACCAGGTGACAAAGAAAAAGAACAACAATGCGCTGAGCAGAAAGTAGCTACCTGAAGGCCTTATTTTCATCTGAGTAATCTCATGGAAGGATATATGCAATTATGGTAACGTTAACATTGTCCGCTCTCATGGGTTTTTAGAGTGATATACGATGTTAATCACAAAAGTTAACGTTAACATTGGTAGATTGAGATCTACATCATATTTTGATTTCAAACTCACTCAATCAGCCGCGCAATACATACAATGAGGGCTTGGTATTCCGGGATAATCTTGATTGCAGGGAACCACTACGCAACAAGGATCGTGTCATTTTTTTGCTGAACGGAAGGTTATGGCGTCTTTAAAAGATGTGGCCAGAATGGCCAATGTATCGTTAATGACAGTTTCGCGGGCGCTGAACAGCCCTGAACGTGTAAAGGCAGATACGCTTGCACGCGTACAGGAAGCGATTCTGCATCTTAACTATGTCCCTGATTTGTCTGCAAAACAGATTCGCAGTGTCGGCACTAAAAATAAAACGATTGGTGTACTGGCGCTGGATACGGTTACCACGCCGTTTTCCGTTGAAATTACGCTGTCTATAGAAGAAACCGCCCGGGCTCACGGCTGGAATAGCTTCGTGGTGAACATGTTTTCTGATGATAATCCGGACGACATTGTTGATTTGCTCCTTGCTCACCGGCCCGGCGGAATTATCTTTACCACCATGGGCCTGCGCGAAGTGCATGTTCCGCCAAAGTTGTTGACGCACCCTTGTGTGCTGGCAAATTGTGAGAATAAAGGCGAGCCCGTAGCCTGTTATATCCCTGACGACGAGCAGGGGCAGTATCAGGCGGTACAAGCCTTACTGGCAGCAGGTTACCGTCGGCCTATCTGCCTGCATCTACCGGTTAACCACCTGGCGACGTCCCGCCGACGCAAAGGGCTTGAGCGGGCATGCCGCGAGGCCGGCATCGATCCCGATACGCTTGAACATAGCCATATGCAGCTCGGCGATGAACATTACCGGGACATTCCTGACATTCTGTTGGCGCATATCCATCAGGGAATACCGCAGTTTGACTCGGTGATTTGCGGTAATGACCGTATTGCCTTTATGGTGTATCAGACACTGTTAGCCAACGGTATACGTATTCCTCAGGATATTGCAGTGCTTGGGTACGACAATCTCGTGGGGATTGGTAATCTGTTTTTACCGCCTCTTTCTACGGTTCAATTGCCGCATTATGAAATTGGTCGTCTGAGTACCTTACACATCATTAACGGTGATAACAGTAAGGAGAGGGTGCTGGTAGAGAGCCCATGGCTGTCTCGTTCGTCGGTATGAATCAATAAACGGCCTGTCGGGCAGACCGTTTTCTTGATTTACGCCGTGGTACGCGTCGGTCTAACCACAATCTCATTCACATCGACATCATCGGGCTGCTCAATAGCGTAACGAACCGCGCGGCCAATCGCGTCGGGTTGCAGGGCAATCGCCCGGTAGCTTTTCATCGCTTCTGCGGCAGTGGGGTCCGTTATCGTGCCTGCCAGTTCACTTTCCACCACGCCGGGATGAATACAGGTCACGCGCAGCTGGCTGTTCTCCTGACGCAGACCATCGGAAATCGCCCGCACCGCAAATTTGGTTGCGCAGTAGACCGCCGCGGTGGGTGATACCGCCAGCGCACCAATCGAGGCGATATTAATGACATGCCCCGATTTCCGCGCCAGCATCGACGGCAGGACCGCTGCGATGCCATACAGCACACCCTTGATATTCACATCCACCATCTGTTCCCACTCATCCACCTTCAGCGAGGCCATCGGCGACAGCGGCATAATGCCTGCGTTATTCACGATCGCATCAATGCGATTCCATTTTTCCAGTGCGAAGGCGGCAAACGCCTCCACGGATCGACGGTCGGTCACGTCCAGTTGTTTAACTGCCACCTCAGCACCGTTGAAGCGTAGCTCGTCCGCCAGTGCGGCAAGGCGATCTTCGCGTCGTGCCCCCAACAGTAAAACTGCATCAGTTTTTGCCAGCTCGCGCGCAATGCCTGCACCAATGCCGCTGGATGCGCCGGTAATTAAGATCACTTTGTTTGTCATGGGTCTTCTCCTGTTCGGTTTGCACTGGTGATCTTACGCTCGACGTACTATAAAGATAATCCGCTCATTTCTTACCAAACTGGTAACAGTAGCTAACCAATGACAATAGATAAAAACGCGCTTGAAGTGTTCGTGATGGTGGCGCAGACACGTAATTTTCGCCTTGCGGCGGAGCGGCTGGGCGTGACGCGTCCGGCGATCAGCCAGACGTTGCGGCGGCTGGAAGACCGTCTGAACACCACCCTGATGCATCGCACCACGCGCAGTATCAACCTCACCGAGGCGGGGAAACGGCTGTATGCCGAGATAGCCCCTGCGATGGAACAGCTTAACGGTGCAGTCACCGATATTGCCGATCAACTGGCGGAGCCGCGCGGTCAGCTGCGTCTGGCGATTTCATCCATTGCCGAACGCATTATTGACGGCAGAATGCTGGCGTCCTTTATCGCGGCGTACCCGCATGTTGAGCTGGACATTACCATCACCGACGAGGCGTTCGACATTGTGGAGCAGGGGTTTGATGCCGGTGTGCAGCTGGGAGAGGTCATCGCGAAAGATATGATCGCGGTGCCGGTGTCCACCCTGCAGCGGCAAATCGCCGTCGCATCACCGGCCTATCTTGCGCAATACGGCGTTCCGACGCATCCGCAGGATTTGCTTCAGCATCGCTGTATCGGCTGGCGAAAATCCCCCGGCGTGTCGCCGTATCGCTGGGAGTTTGCCGAGCAGGGCCGCGAATTTGACGTGGACGTTAAACCCCAACTGACCACCAACGATATGGGGGTCATGATCCGTACCGTGTGCGCCGGGGGCGGGATCAGCTTTGGTATGGAAGAGACCTACGCGCCGTATATCGCGCGGGGTGAGCTGGTGACGTTATTAGATGAATGGCTGCCGACGTTCCCGGGCTTTTATCTCTACTTTTCCAGCAGAAAGCATATGCCGCCGCGCCTGAGAGCTTTTATTGATCATGTGAGGATGTGAGGGGCGTCGCCGATCCGAAATGTGCCCTGGTGCATTAACGTGCCGCTATTTGATCCCCATTCTTTTTGTACCAGAAGCGCCAGCCCCTAGGGGTATCTTATGCATGAAGCCACCTGGGCTCGAAAGAGCCCGCAGCGCCTCAGGGCATTATCGCTCTGGTTTTACTCCTCACTGAAGATTTTCAAAAACCGTTTCACCGTCCGCGAACGTTCAAAACGCCGCCAGCAGAGTGCGATATCGGTACTGAGCGCCGGGGAGATCAACGAATGATAAGTGACACTCGGCGGAGATATAGCCGCCATTGACTGCGGCACCAGGGCGAACCCAGCCCCTGCGGCCACCATACTCAGAGAAGACGATAGCTGCGAGGATTGCTGCGTGTGCTGCATATCAATTCCCGCCCGTTCGCAACAGCCGTAAACGCGATCGTACAGCCCCGGCGCAACCTCCTGCGGGAACAGAATCACTGGTGTATCCCGAAGCTGCTCTAATCTCAGAGCATCACTTTGCGCAAGAGGATGGCTGCTATGCAACGCTACCACCATCGGCTCGCGATCAAGAATTTTCAGGTCAAACGTCTTGCTGCTCTCGCAGGGCAGTCGCACAAAGGCGATGTCCAGTTCACCCTCCGTCAGCATCGTCATCAGCGACGACATATTGGCCTCCACCTGATGTACTCTCACCGCCATATTCTGTACCTGAAACTGGCGAATAAGCGCAAAGATTTTGGGATGGAAAGCGTCTGAACTGGTGATCCCTATCGACAGGCTACCATTCAGCCCGCGCGCAATGCCCCGGGCTTTCTCCAGCGCGGCATCGCTCATCGCCAGGATCTGGCAGGCATCCTCATAGAAGGCTTCTCCTGCTTCGGTCAATTCCACGCCCCGCGTCAGGCGTCTGAACAGCGGCGTGCCCACTTCTTCCTCAAGCCGTTTTATTTGCTGACTCAGAGGAGGCTGTGAAATACCCAGCGCTTTAGCCGCTTTGGTGAAGTGCCGCTCGCGTGCAACCGCGACAAAATACCGCAGATAACGAAGTTCCATATCTAAAACGTCTCAAACCAGCATGGATTCTATATTGGAACTCTACGCTGAATCGGGTCAACATTTATTTAACCTTTATAAATAAAGTTGAAGAGGACGAGCATGATGGTGCATTCATCTGCATGCGACTGTGAGGCCAGTTTGTGCGAGACCCTGCGTGGATTTTCTGCCCAGCATCCTGACAGCGTGATTTATCAAACATCGCTAATGAGCGCGCTGCTAAGCGGCGTGTATGAAGGGGAGACCACCATCGCCGATCTGCTTGCGCATGGCGATTTTGGTCTGGGGACGTTTAACGAGCTGGACGGCGAAATGATTGCGTTCAGCAGCCAGGTGTATCAGCTGCGTGCGGACGGCAGCGCCCGTGCCGCGAAGCCGGAGCAAAAAACGCCATTCGCGGTGATGACCTGGTTCCAACCGCAACACCGCAAAACCTTTGACAGTGCGGTCAGCCGTCAGCAGGTACACGACGCGATCGACCAGCAAATCCCCTCCGATAACCTGTTCTGCGCGTTACGCATCGACGGTCATTTCCGTCACGCTCACACCCGGACCGTTCCCCGTCAAACTCCGCCTTACCGCGCGATGACCGACGTGCTGGACGACCAGCCCGTGTTTCGCTTTAACCAGCGCAAAGGGGTGCTGGTCGGGTTCCGCACGCCTCAGCATATGCAAGGCATTAACGTGGCGGGCTATCACGAACATTTCATTACCGACGACCGACACGGCGGCGGCCATCTGCTCGACTATCAGCTGGAAAACGGGGTGCTAACGTTTGGTGAAATTCACAAGCTGATGATTGACCTGCCTGCTGACAGCGCGTTTTTACAGGCCAACCTTCACCCCAGCAATCTTGATGCAGCGATCCGTTCCGTCGAAAACTAACAGGAGAACCACCGTGAACAGTGATAAACAGGCACGTCAGTGGGCGCATGGCGCGGATATGGTCGTCGGCCAGCTGGAAGCGCAGGGCGTGAAGCAGGTTTTCGGTATCCCGGGCGCGAAAATCGACAAGGTTTTTGACTCTCTTCTGGACTCTTCTATCGAGATTATTCCCGTGCGTCACGAAGCAAACGCGGCGTTTATGGCGGCGGCAGTAGGGCGGCTGACCGGCAAAGCGGGGGTTGCCCTCGTCACCTCCGGGCCGGGCTGTTCGAATTTGATCACCGGTATTGCTACCGCCAACAGCGAGGGTGACCCGGTGGTCGCGCTGGGGGGGGCCGTGAAGCGGGCAGATAAAGCGAAGCTTGTGCATCAGAGCATGGACACGGTCGCCATGTTCAGCCCGGTGACAAAATATGCTGTGGAGGTCAACTCACCGGACGCGATTGCGGAAGTGGTATCGAACGCTTTCCGTGCCGCTGAGCAGGGCAGACCGGGTGGCGCGTTTGTCAGCCTGCCACAGGATATTGTCGACCAGCCTGTCACCGGGGCGATTTTGCCCGCCAGCACCGCAGCACTGATGGGACCCGCACCGGAATCGGCTATCAACGACCTGGCGACGCTTATCGACAACGCTAAAAATCCGGTCATTCTTCTGGGTCTGATGGCCAGCCAGCCTGCCAACAGTGACGCGCTGCACAAGCTGCTGGAAAAAAGCCGCATACCGGTCACCAGCACCTATCAGGCCGCAGGGGCCGTCAACCAGGCGCATTTCACTCGCTTTGCCGGACGCGTTGGCCTGTTTAACAACCAGGCGGGTGACCGGCTGCTGCATCTGGCTGACCTGATTATCTGCATTGGTTACAGCCCGGTGGAATACGAACCGTCGATGTGGAACAGCGGCAACGCCACGCTGGTACACATTGACGTGCTGCCTGCCTATGAAGAACGTAACTATGTGCCTGACCTCGAACTGGTGGGGGATATTGCCGAAACGCTGAATCTGCTCGCCAGCCGGATCGCACACAAGCTGGAGCTCAGCATCCGCGCGTCAGAAATTCTGGTCGATCGTCAGCATCAGCGGGATCTGCTCGACCGCCGTGGGGCCTCGCTTAACCAGTTTGCCTTGCATCCGCTGCGTATCGTGCGCGCCATGCAGGACATCGTTAATAGCGACGTCACGCTCACCGTTGATATGGGCAGCTTCCACATCTGGATTGCCCGCTATCTCTACAGCTTCCGCGCACGTCAGGTGATGATTTCAAACGGTCAGCAGACCATGGGCGTTGCGCTGCCGTGGGCGATTGGCGCGTGGCTGGTCAATCCGGGCCGCAAGGTAGTCTCGGTCTCCGGCGATGGCGGTTTTCTGCAGTCCAGCATGGAGCTGGAAACCGCCGTGCGTCTCAAGGCTAACGTGCTGCACATCATCTGGGTGGATAACGCCTACAACATGGTGGCGATCCAGGAGGAGAAAAAATACCAGCGTCTTTCCGGCGTGGAATTCGGGCCGGTCGATTTCAAAGCCTATGCCGATGCCTTTGGCGCGAAAGGCTTTGCCGTCGAGAGCGCGGATGCGCTGGAGCCTACGCTGCGTGCGGCAATGGACGTCGAGGGTCCGGCCGTGGTCGCCATTCCCGTCGACTATAGCGATAACCCGCTGCTGATGGGTCAGCTCCATCTCAGCCAAATTTTGTGAATCACTATAAGGACAGAAAAATGCAAAAAGTTGCTCTCGTCACTGGCTCAGGCCAGGGGATTGGTAAAGCGATTGCGCTTCGCCTGGTAAAAGATGGCTTTGCTGTCGCCATTGCAGATTACAACGAAGAGACGGCGAAAGCCGTTGCCGATGAGATCACCCGTAAGGGGGGGAAAGCCGTCGCCGTGAAGGTGGATGTGTCCAACCGCGAGCAGGTGTTCGCGGCGGTTGAAAAAGCCCGCACCGCGCTGGGCGGTTTCAACGTGATTGTCAACAACGCCGGGATCGCGCCTTCAACGCTCATTGAGTCGATCACGCCGGAAATTGTCGATAAAGTTTACAACATCAACGTGAAAGGGGTGATCTGGGGTATTCAGGCTGCGATTGACGCGTTTCGTAAAGAGGGCCACGGCGGCAAAATCATCAACGCCTGTTCCCAGGCGGGCCATACCGGCAACCCGGAACTGGCGGTGTACAGCTCCAGCAAGTTCGCGGTACGTGGATTAACCCAGACCGCTGCACGCGATCTCGCCCCGCAGGGGATCACCGTTAACGCGTATTGCCCGGGTATCGTCAAAACGCCGATGTGGGCGGAAATCGACCGTCAGGTGTCCGAGGCGGCAGGTAAACCGCTCGGCTACGGCACCGAAACCTTTGCCAAACGCATTACGCTTGGCAGATTGTCCGAACCGGAAGATGTGGCCGCCTGCGTCTCTTACCTCGCAGGACCCGATTCCGACTATATGACCGGTCAGTCGCTGCTGATTGATGGGGGGATGGTCTTCAACTAAATACGCCTCAGCGCTGACACGCATTTTGTTCTGACGCCAAAAGTGGGACACAATCAACGAGACTTAAGAGAAAGAGCCCATACATCGATGGGCTCTTTTATATTTCCGGACATGCCAAATCGCCTTGCGCAGTCACATTACTCAGCGTTACGAGAGGGTACTGCGCCGCCATGCGCCGGGCGCCTGACCATACTGACGCTTAAAGCTGCGGTTGAAGGACTGCTGGGAGTCAAATCCCAACGCGATCGCCACGTTCAGAATCGGTTCATCGCTCTGGGTTAAGCGTTCAACTGATTTTTGCAGCTTTTGCGCACGAATATACTCGCCGAGTGGATAACCCGTATGTTCCTTGAACATCCGCTGGAGGTGCCATTTCGAGTAGCCGGCACGCCGGGAAACGGTGTTAATGTCCAGGCGGTTTTCAAGGTTGTTATCGATCCAGTCGAGCAGATCGTGAATAAATGCGTCAGTGTTCATGGTGTTCTCCCACGCCGCGTCTTAAAAAGCATCTTTGTCTGTTGCATTTAAAGATGACGCGCACTTGCATTAAATGCAAGTTTTATTGTTGCACTTAATTCCTTGCCGAAAACGCGCCTTTTGTCCCTGACTCAAATAGCACATAAAGTGTATCAATTATTCTTGCACTTAATTTAGCGCCTTCCTACAATCGCCGCGATAGTGTATTCGCAACTGTTACAGTTTTGTGGCGATGAACGACACAAATAGCCTCAAGCCAGTTCGGACAAAGGAAGTGGCGCGGCGTCTCCCGCTGCGTCTTGTTCGGCGGCTACCATAACCGGAATAAAAATAATGAGCCTGCAAAAAACCTGGGTTAACGTTCATCTGACTGCACTGGGAGCGATGTTCCTCTCCGTGCTGCTTGTCGGATGCGATGACGGTGTTGCACAAAACGCCGTCCCACAAGCGCCCGCGGTGAGCGCCGCTGACGTGGTAGTGAAATCCATCAGTCAGTGGGATAGCTTTAACGGCAGAATTGAAGCGGTGGAAAGCGTTCAGCTACGACCTCGCGTCTCCGGCTACATCGATAAAGTGAATTACACCGACGGTCAGGAAGTGAAAAAGGGCGAGGTACTGTTCACTATCGATGACAGAACCTACCGCGCCGCGCTCGAGCAGGCGCAGGCCTCGTTGGCGAGAGCCAAAACGCAGGCCAGCCTGGCGCGAAGTGAGGCTAACCGTACCGATAAACTCGTCAATACCAACGTCGTTTCGCGTGAAGAGTGGGAGCAACGCCGTTCGGCCGCTACCCAGGCGCAGGCCGACATTCGCGCCGCGCAGGCGGCAGTTGACGCCGCGCAACTTAACCTGGATTTCACTAAAGTGACCGCGCCTATAGAGGGTCGTGCCAGCCGGGCATTGATCACCAGCGGTAATCTGGTCACTGCGGGTGACAGTGCCAGCGTTCTCACCACGCTGGTCTCCCTGAAGACGGTTTACGTCTACTTTGACGTGGATGAAGCGACGTATTTGCACTATCAAAACCTCGCCCGCAGCGGGCAGGGCGCGTCCAGCAATCATCTCGCGCTCCCGGTAGAAATTGGCCTGGTTGACGAAGAAGGCTATCCCCATCAGGGCAAAGTGGATTTTCTTGATAATCAGTTAACGCCGAGTACCGGCACCATCCGTATGCGCGCGCTGCTGGATAACGCACAGCGTCAGTTCACGCCGGGGCTGTTTGCCCGCGTACGCCTGCCGGGCAGCGCTGAATTCAACGCCACGCTTATCGACGACAAAGCGGTGCTGACCGATCAGGATCGTAAATACGTTTATATCGTTGATAAAGAAGGTAAAGCGCAGCGCCGCGATATCACACAGGGACGTCTGGCCGCCGGTTTACGTATCGTGCAGCAGGGGCTGAACCCGGGCGATAAAGTCATCGTCGACGGGTTACAAAAAGTGTTTATGCCGGGTATGCCGGTTAACGCAAAAACCGTTCCTATGACCGCCAGCGCCACGCTTAACTGATCCCTTACCCGAGAATCCGACACATGGACTTTTCCCGCTTTTTTATCGACAGGCCGATTTTTGCCGCAGTGCTGTCGATTCTGATTTTCATCACAGGATTAATCGCTATCCCGCTTTTGCCGGTCAGCGAATATCCTGACGTCGTACCGCCAAGCGTGCAGGTGCGCGCGGAGTATCCGGGTGCCAACCCGAAAGTGATTGCTGAAACCGTGGCCACGCCGCTGGAAGAAGCCATCAACGGCGTTGAAAATATGATGTACATGAAATCCGTTGCAGGCTCTGACGGCGTACTGGTGACCACCGTGACGTTCCGCCCGGGGACCGATCCGGATCAGGCGCAGGTTCAGGTGCAAAACCGCGTCTCACAGGCCGAAGCGCGTCTACCGGAAGATGTACGGCGTCTGGGCATTACCACCCAGAAACAATCACCAACCCTGACGCTGGTAGTGCATCTGTTTTCGCCGGGCGGTAAGTACGATTCACTGTATATGCGTAACTACGCCACGCTAAAAGTGAAGGATGAGCTGGCGCGTCTGCCTGGCGTGGGTCAGATTCAGATTTTTGGCTCCGGCGAATACGCGATGCGCATCTGGCTTGATCCCGCTAAAGTCGCGGCGCGCGGGCTGACGGCCTCCGATGTGGTGACGGCGATGCAGGAGCAAAACGTACAGGTTTCCGCCGGGCAGCTTGGCGCTGAGCCGCTGCCGAAAGAGAGCGATTTCCTGATCTCCATTAATGCCCAGGGGCGTCTGCACACAGAAGAAGAGTTTGGCAATATTATTCTGAAAACGGCACAAGACGGCTCGCTGGTACGCCTGCGCGATGTGGCGCGGATTGAAATGGGTTCTGGCAGTTATGCGCTGCGTTCTCAGCTCAACAATAAAGACGCGGTCGGGATTGGTATCTTCCAGTCCCCGGGCGCGAACGCCATCGATTTGTCTAACGCCGTTCGGGCAAAAATGGACGAACTGGCCACGCGTTTTCCGGATGATATGAAGTGGGCGGCGCCGTACGACCCGACGGTTTTCGTACGCGACTCCATTCATGCGGTCGTGCAAACCCTGCTGGAAGCGGTAGCGCTGGTTGTACTGGTGGTGATTCTGTTCCTGCAGACCTGGCGCGCGTCAATTATTCCGCTGATCGCGGTGCCGGTATCGATCGTGGGAACGTTCAGCATTCTCTATCTGCTTGGCTTTTCGCTCAATACCCTGAGTTTGTTCGGGCTGGTACTGGCTATCGGTATAGTCGTGGATGATGCCATCGTGGTGGTGGAAAACGTTGAACGAAATATCGAAGAGGGGCTTTCTCCGCTTCAGGCAGCGCATCAGGCGATGCGTGAAGTGTCCGGACCGATTATCGCGATTGCGCTGGTGCTGTGTGCGGTGTTTGTCCCGATGGCATTTCTCTCTGGGGTAACCGGCCAGTTCTACAAACAGTTTGCGGTGACGATCGCGATTTCGACGGTGATCTCCGCCATCAACTCGCTGACTCTCTCGCCGGCGCTGGCGGCTCTGCTGTTAAAACCGCACGGCGCACCTAAAGACTTCCCGACCCGGATTATCGATCGTCTGTTCGGTTGGCTGTTCCGTCCGTTTAACCGCTTTTTCCAGCGTAGCTCGAACGGTTATCAGGGGCTGGTTGGCAAAACGCTCGGACGACGCGGCGCGGTGTTTGTCGTTTATGTGCTGCTGCTCTGTGCGGCGGGCGTCATGTTTAAAGCGGTACCGGGCGGGTTTATACCAACCCAGGATAAGCTGTATTTAATTGGCGGCGTGAAAATGCCGGAAGGCTCTTCGCTGGCCCGCACCGATGCAGTGATCCGCAAAATGAGCGAAATCGGGATGAGTACCGAAGGCGTGGATTATGCGGTCGCGTTTCCTGGGCTGAATGCGCTGCAGTTCACCAATACGCCGAATACCGGGACGGTCTTCTTTGGCCTGAAACCGTTCGACCAGCGTAAACACTCTGCGGCGGAAATTAACGCTGAGATCAATGCAAAAATCGCGCAAATCCAGCAGGGCTTTGGCTTCTCCATTTTGCCGCCGCCGATTTTAGGGCTGGGGCAGGGGTCGGGCTATTCGCTGTACATCCAGGATCGCGGTGGTTTGGGTTATGGCGCATTGCAGAATGCGGTGAACACGATGTCTGGTGCGATTATGCAGACGCCGGGGATGCATTTCCCTATCTCAACCTACCAGGCTAACGTTCCGCAGCTGGATGTGCAGGTCGATCGTGATAAGGCGAAAGCGCAGGGCGTGTCGCTGACCGACCTTTTCGGTACGCTGCAAACTTATCTGGGATCGTCTTATGTGAACGATTTTAACCAGTTTGGGCGTACCTGGCGCGTGATGGCACAGGCCGACGGGCCGTTCCGCGACAGCGTGGAAGATATTGCTAATTTGCGCACCCGCAATAATCAGGGCGAAATGGTGCCGATCGGCAGTATGGTGAATATCAGCACCACCTACGGGCCGGACCCGGTAATTCGCTACAACGGTTATCCGGCGGCGGATCTGATTGGCGATGCCGATCCGCGCATTCTCTCTTCCGCGCAGGCGATGGCGCAACTGGACGGGATGTCTAAGCAAATTCTGCCGAACGGGATGAATATTGAATGGACGGATCTGAGCTTCCAGCAGGCCACACAAGGCAATACGGCGCTGATCGTCTTCCCGGTCGCGGTGCTGCTGGCCTTCCTGGTGCTGGCCGCGCTATATGAAAGCTGGACGCTGCCGCTGGCGGTGATCCTGATTGTCCCGGTGACGATGCTGTCCGCACTGTTTGGCGTCTGGCTGACCGGTGGCGATAACAACGTTTTCGTGCAGGTGGGGCTGGTCGTACTCATGGGGCTGGCATGTAAAAACGCGATTCTGATTGTTGAGTTTGCTCGCGAGCTGGAGATCCAGGGCAAAGGGATCATGGAAGCGGCGCTGGAAGCTTGCCGCCTGCGTTTACGCCCGATTGTGATGACCTCCATCGCCTTTATTGCCGGGACAATTCCGCTGATCCTCGGCCACGGCGCGGGTGCAGAAGTGCGCGGCGTCACCGGGATCACGGTCTTCTCCGGGATGCTGGGCGTGACGCTGTTTGGTCTGTTCCTGACGCCGGTGTTTTACGTTGCGCTGCGTAAATTCGTTACGCGCGACAAACCGGTCAAAGACGTTTTACCTGCGTAAGTTTTGCAGGGCACAAAAAAACCGCCTTCTCGTTTAGGCGGTTTTTTTCGTGTCTGAAAGGTCATGACTACGCTTTTTTATGCAAATTATCCATTTCAGGCACCGGATCGCATCCGCTGGTATCCGCTTTTTTGACCTTTTCCAGCGCGCTTGCCACGGTATGCTGAGCCAAAACCGCTAGCGACGCCTGTTCTGCTTCATCGGCGATAGATTTGAAGTACCAGCACGCGTTGGCGCTGACGACGCAGCGAGCCGGTACGTCAGGACGCGACGCCCACAGCTTTTTATCTTCTATGACAGAAACATAGATATCGCGCAGGGTGATATTTTCGGCCGGGCGACCAAGATGAATAGACCCGTTGCGGCCAAGGGTTGAGACGATAATGCCGTCACGCGTGAGCGGAACCATTAACTTGCGGATAAAGCTCGGGTTTGCTTCCAGTCCGTAGGCCAGAATCGCACTCGTCGAACGTTCACCCGATTGCTCCGCCATCGCTACGCTGAGAACCATCTGCAAAGCTGTCGGGAAGCGGTAATCTAACATTTCATTGTCCTGGGTTGCGGTGAATCTTGTTCTTTTTGGCACCGCAGAGGTGAATAATCAGTAAGTAACAATATAACAAATACGGCAATTTTTTTGTAGCAGACAATGCTTGACCTGGCCCGTAAAACGAGAATGCCAGTCGTGCTTTATTTCCACCGTTCATGAGCGGACTTTCCTTGCGCCTTTGAAACCAGTAAAGACAAAGCGTCTTTTTAGGTGCCAAAATTACGCTGTCGGGGGGTGAAGGCCGCTTTCGATGTCATGGTGTTTTGAGCACCGATGACAAAATCAACACTCAAAATGACGCATGTCATTAAAGGCGCAGGGTTTGCACAGATTCGGGCGGGAACGTCTAACCCGCAGTGGGGCGCATGGCACGGGAAGCCGCCTTATGGCGATGACCCGCGTGACCAATTCTGGATTAAACAAGGAATAGATTATGCCAAACAGCATAGCTATTAAGTGGCTGCATCGCATGCTTACCACCGTGCTGTTGCTGATGGTGGTTGCCTTCATCGCATACCAACACTACACACAGCGCACGCCGGATGATGACCTTTACGCAAGTCAGAAGGTGACGGATGGTGTTTATCTTTACGTCACGAAGTACAAAGGCGGCGGCGCAACTGTGTCAGATGTCTACCGATATTATCTTGATGGCAAGTTAGACGGTGACATCTTGTCACACTTGAAAGAACGCGCGGCGTTTCTAGTCGCTGATGTGGGTAATGCCCAAGCTACAGGCTATGGCACGCATATCACTATCAACATTACCGGGCGAGTTTATTCGTTCACAAACGCCGACCTGTTTTATTGTGATGGTGTGGCCATCTCAGCATGACTGCAAATGGCGTGCACTAACGGCAGTCAATAGAGTTGTACAACAGACGTTCTCAACCCGGCAACCGCGCCGGGTTTTTTATGCCCATAGCAAACGAAACGCACGCGAAAAGGGGCAGGGGCGCTCGCCTTAATGTGATATTTGTAGCTGAAATATAATCCGGTTTGAGAAGTGGGCAAGAAGTCAGAGCCTTGCAACAACGCGTCGTGCCGCCTGAATTTGTACACTTAAGAGTGATTTAACATAATATACATTATGCGCACCAATGTGGTATTAGACAGAATCCGGCGTTTTATGGGCATCCTTGGCCTGGTTGTTGATGGCCTCTGAAAGCACCTTCTTAACTGCTGATACCATCACGCTGGCCATATCATTGTTGGATTTCCCGCCACGACTTCATTGGAAAAATTCCCCAGTGGTTTTGGAACGCTGTATGGATTTTGGCGCCACGCTGGCACGCGGATATAGAGAGTTATGACTTTTACTGGCTCAAAAAACTGATAAGCCGTGAGCGATTTCTCGCTTACGGCGAAAGGATCGGTGACATTGTGTTCTGGCAATCAGGCCGCTTTAACTGCTCTGATTTTTTTACTGCCATCCACGTCTGACTCAGTTTTATCTTCTGACGTTGCGGCATCGATCTCAGGAAGCTTGCTGGTACGCAGAATATGCTGCACAGCGTCTTTCTGCTCAGCAAAATAGAGCCCAAGATTCTCTGCCTGCGTTTCATCCATCTGCATTCCGCTTTGCAACAGCCAGTCTGTAAATGCTTCTGCCATGTCGAGCAGTTTGTCGTGAGCGTCAGCCTCTTTCTTACTGGCAAATGTCATTTTCTCTTCACCTTTTCTTACGACAACATATTTTGTTTCAACAGCCATTATGTACTCCAGTCACTGTGTTTACATACAGTATAAATGAATTCTTTCGTAACGCTATCGGAAAAATATTGAGATTGGTCGCTATTCGGATGAGTGAAAGAGCGTCAAATGGGTGGTGTAGCTGTTCCCTACTCTACTGATGTCCGCTATAAACTACGGTGCGATGAACAGCAGGATCATCCTGCCGTTTTATACCGCCGCTGGAGCGTTGCATCGAGTTTGCGTTGAAGCGGATCAGGCGTTTCCCCTTCAATCAACTTGCCTATTAAATCAAAGCAATGCCACGCCAGTTGGCGATTATCCTGACGTATTGTGTCAATCGAGATGGCCAGAGAATCGTAAAGATAGTGATCGTCAAAACTTGCCAGTCGCATATCGCTTTGCAACAGATTGTGCTGGCCCATATAGCGCAAAACCCCTTCGAGTAATCCACAGGCGGCCGTGAAAACAGCCTTCGGTGGACGACCCAACTGCGCGCACAGCGCGGCAAACATCTCATAGCCGGAACTTGGATGATAGTTTCCGTGAATGATCCATTCCGGGCGCAATGTGACACCAGCCTGAGCTAAGCCCTGTTTAAATCCTTCTAAACGATCTCGGGTGGGCGAAAGCCGCGGCTGCCCACCGAGAAAATAGATTTCATCGGGATGCTGCCGGGCGATGTCGGCGACGAGTTCACGGGTCGGAGTGATGGAGTCGGTAATCACCTGCGGTAATGAGCTGTCATTCATATGCCGGTCAAACAGCACGATTGGCAGCTGTTCACTGAGCTTTTGGTAGTCGGTATCATTCAACATGCTCGAGGCCACAATCAGGCCATCGACCTGGCGGGAAACCATATTGTTGACCACCACGGTTTCTTGCCCCGGGTTTTCATCCGTACAGGAGATAAGCAACTGGACGCCGGCTTCGCGGCACAGCGTCTCAAGCTCATGAGAAAAATCAGCAAAGCCGTAGTTGGTGATTTCCGGCACCACCAGTCCAATGGTATGGCTACGATTATCCCGCAGCGATCGCGCATGAATACTGGGCTGATAATGATGCTGTTTTGCAATGGCAAGCACGCGATCGCGGGTTTCTTCCGCGACACGTAATTCTTTGCTGCGACCATTCAAAACCAGACTGGCGGTCGCTTTCGATACGCCCGCCAGTTCCGCTACGTCTTTGATGGTGATGCGTTTTGTTTTTCTCACAACGACTTAGACCCGGCTGCCAAAACCCTTATTCTATCATGCTAGCGCGAAGCGACCAGTAGCGTAATGTGATGGCAGACGCACCTTCGAAGCGTACTTGCGCTGGATTTCCCGGGAAATAGCGGCTGCTCATGACGCCCTCGCCTTCATTAATGAAAATTTCGACGCTGGAGCTGTCGCATAAAACGCGCAGAGAGGTGACCTTTCCATCCCAGTAACGTGTCAATATTTCATCATGTTGAAGGCTTTTTCGTTCCAGCCTAATCCCCTTTTCGTCCAGGGTGAGCCACAGCGTGTTGGCGAAATTCACTTTTACCGGTGCGTCCGTTTTAAGCTCGAACTCAAGACGCCCGGCGTCCAGCACGGGGGCTGTGTCTGCGCTTCCCTGCCAGTTTTGTTCTTCCTCGCGAAGCTGTTGCAGTTCCCGAATCGGTGTTTGCCACAGCGTCCCATCGCGAAAATGCAGCTCGCGCGGACACGTCATCTGATGGACCCAGCCGTGTTCGAGGGTTGGCTGTAGCATTTCTTCACCATCCGGGACGCCCATCCAGCCAATCAGGATCCGACGGCCATCTGCCGCTAATGTCGTTTGCGGTGCATAAAATTCAAACCCGGCATCCAGTTCGTGCAGCGCGCCATGGCCAAACTTTGCATCGTCATAGTGAAAATCACCGCTCATCCAGGTGGAGGGATAGGTATTGCGATAGCGATGCGGCTCGCGCGCTAGCCCCTGCGGGCAGCAGATCAATACGTGGGTACCGTCCAACTCGAATAAGTCCGGGCACTCCCACATATAACCGGCATCAGCCAGGCCGTTCACCCCGTGGCCTGCGATTTCGCCGCAGGGCTGCCAGCTGTGCAAATCAGCAGACTGATACAGCAGAACTTTGCCGCGCTTTTGTACATCCTGCGCGCCCAGCACCATGTACCATTTGCCCTCGTGCTGCCATACTTTTGGATCGCGTACATGGCCGGTATAGCCTTCCGGCAGCGGCAATACTGGACCCAATTTATCGAAACCACCGGCTTCATTTTGCACTGCCAGGCATTGCCATGCGGTGCGACTGCCGTCATCAAATTTGACGTTGCCGGTGTAGCACAACGTCAAAACGCCCTGATTATCCACGGCGCTACCGGAGTAGCAGCCGTTACGGTCGTATTCTTCATCCGGCATCAGCGCCATCGGTTCATGCTGCCATTGCACTAAATCAGCAGAACTCCAGTGACCCCAGCATTTATAACGATGATCGCAGCCCAGCGGGTTCCACTGATAGAACAGATGGTAACGTCCGGCAAACCAGATAAAACCGTTGGGGTCGTTCATCAATCCCGTTACCGGCGCGAGATGCCAGTGAGGATAATGATCGTCAGTTAACGCCTGCGGTTGGCCTTTCATGACGGCCTGCAGTACCGCAGGCCAGCGAGAAGGAATCGTCATTATTCAGAGTCCGTTTTGTATTTCAGCAGTAAAGACAGCGCAAAGGCGACGCCAAAGGCAATGACCATACCGATGATGTAGTTCAGCAGCGAGTTCGCCTGCACGATAGCCATGCCTGGAATAGCCGTCAGGCCTACGGCCGTCATATAAACATGTACCGAAACCACCCACGCACCGCCCGCTGCACCACCAATTAATGCGGCAATAAACGGCTTCACAAAGCGAAGGTTAATCCCGAAGATGGCTGCCTCGGTGATCCCCAGCATGGCAGAAAATGCGGACGGTAAGGTAATCGCTTTAATCTTCGCGTCCTTGGTTTTAAACCACACCGCCAGACACGCCCCGCCTTGCGCCACGTTCGCCATCGCCCAAATCGGCAGCAGGAAATTAACGCCAATCGACGGATTGCCAAGCAATCCCGCTTCGATAGCGTGGAAACTGTGGTGGATGCCGGTGATGACAATCACCGAGTACAGACCACCAAATAACAGCCCTGCCAGCCAACCGGCATGTTCAATCAGCGTGCTCAGTACGAACGAGATACCGTCACCCAGTGCGCGCCCCGCCGGACCAATAATCAGCAATGCAATAAAGCCGGAAATAATGACGGTGAAAAACGGCGTGAGGATTAAATCCAGTGCGTCCGGGATCACGCGGCGCAGCTGTTTTTCGACATGGCTCATAAACCACACGGCTAATAGCACCGGGAATACCGTGCCCTGATAACCGATCATGGCAATCTCGAGGCCAAAAAAGTCCATGGTATGAAAACCCGACGCCACACCCCAGGCATTGGTCAACGCCGGATGCGTCAGAATACCGCCAAGCGTTGCGCCCAAATACGGGTTACCGCCAAATTCACGCGCGGCGGTAAAACCAATCAGGATCGGTAAAATGATAAACGCCGCCGAACTGCACATGTCCAGCATGATGTAGATCGCATTATCGGCATTCACCCAACCGTAGGTTTTTACCATCCCCAGCAAGCCCATCAACAGACCCGATGCGACGATAGCAGGAATGATCGGCACGAAAATATTCGACAGCAGACGTGCGATACGCTGGAACGGATTCAGCTTACGCGCCGCGATGTCGGCGGCTTCAGATTTTGTGGATTCGCCTATGCCCGTGGCCTGTATGAAAGCCGCGTAGACTTTATTGACCACGCCGGTGCCAAAAATAATCTGCATTTGCCCCGCGTTGCGAAAACACCCTTTGACCCCTTCAACCTTACCGATCGCCTGCTGGTCGGCCAGCGCATCATCAACCAGTACCAGGCGTAAACGCGTGGCACAGTGCGCCGCGCTGGCAATGTTCTCTTTTCCGCCGAGCAGCGGAATCAGCGCGCGGGCAATATTATCGAAATCCATAGACACCTCTAACTGAACGTATTTTTATGATGTAAGTGACGCTCCCGCCAGGCGGGAGCGTGAAGGGTTAAAACCAGGTTTCCATCTGTACCCCAAAGTTCCATTCCCCACCTGCGTTGAAACCGCTGCTGCCAAAGGCGTCATCGCTGGCGTAGTTATCCAGTTTGCTGCTCCAGTCCATCCATGTTGCGTACAACCGTAATTCAGGACGGCTGAAGAAATCGCCGATCTTGCCCGCTTTTAACGTCGGCGCGAAGGTCAGTTTGTAGAAGCTCCCGTTCACCGCATTGCGGTCCTTGTAGCCTTCCGGATTCAAATCCATGTATTGATAGCTGCCCTCAAAGGCGAGTGCGAAGTTCTGCGTCACTTCTTTGATAAGCCGCGTGTTGAGCGTGACCCATTCGTAGCTGTCGCCTTTGACGTAACGATCTTTACTGCTCTGCGCAAGCAGCGCTGGCGCGATATGCCAACCGCCGCCGAGAGGCGTGACACCGTAACTTGCAAAGCGCCAGGTATCCGCGTCAGACAGCAAAGCCCCGTCCGAACCGATACTTTTCACTTCGGCGCCCAGGCCGTGACCGTACAGCACTGCCGTTTTGGCAGACCCTTCACGCAGGCCGTAGAAGCTGTCGTTATGCAACCCAACCAACGCATGAACCCCTTTATTCGCGGCATCGGTTTTGATCGGGTCGCCGTTGGCATCCTGACGGTCGTCGTTGTCCTTGGCGCGCATCCCGCTCACCATCACCTGCAGCGGACCCACAAAGTGATTCATACTCAGAATGTAGTTTTGAACGTTGTTGTCGATCTCTTCTTCGCTGCCAAAGTTACGCCCGTAAATGGCGAAATTGCTGCGGAAATTGTCATCCCATTTGACGTCATAGACCCCGCCGCCGGTCCCGGCGAGGAACACCACGTCAGAATCGAGCCAGTGGATATCGAAGTTATCGCGGTCAAAACGCTTACCAGCCCAGAAGGTGCTGCTCTTCAGCGGCCCGCTGAAATCAGGCAAGCTACCCAGCTCAGCAAACGCCTGACGGATATTCAAATCGCTGGAGTCGGCTGACCAGTCGTTATAGGTTTTTTGACCATCCGCGAGCATCGCCTTAAAGCGCGTCGTCGCCCCGCTTTCCAGCGTCTGCTTGTGTTCGACATTCAGCTCGACGTAGGTGTCCGCCTCGTTACCCAAACGTCCTACTGCTCCGCCCGTTTCACCGGCGGGAGTCAGATATGGACCGCTTTTACTGCTGGATGCCGCGTCGTTCATCAGCAAGCCTGAGCGAGCATAACCGTGAAATTCAAATCCACTGGTTAGGTCTGATTTTTTCTCTAACGCCGCGGTGCGCTGCGCAACGTCCTGAGTGCTGGTTTGCGTTTGCTGTTGAACGGCCACGAGTTGTTGCGTTTTTTGTTCTGCAACGGCAGCGCGTTTTTCCGCCGCCGTTGCGCGTCCTTCGGCCTCCTGAAGCCGTTGTTCAAGCGCGGCAAGACGCTGTTCAATACTGTTCATGTCCGTCTGAGCATAGACAGAGGCGCTTCCGGCCAGCATGCCAATCATCACGGCAAGTCTGCGTTTTTTATACATTTTGTCGCATCCCTAAAAGAGGTTATTAAAAGTTGCTAAATTGCTAAACCGGTTTAGTCTGGAGATACTAAACCGCTCAATTTTGCTTCGGCAACTTTTTTTGCTAAACCGTTTTAGTAAATGTGACCAGGGCGACAATTCAGTGCGAGAGGCAGAGGCGGAATACGCTTTTAATCCAGATCGCGTCGGTACGGTAACGCGGTCATCGCGCCTTTGGCCGTCGTGGCAAGCGCACCGCAGCGCTGTGCCAGCGCAATGATGGTCGGGAAATCGGATATTCCGCTCGCCAGGCCATACAGCATCCCGGCGACAAAGGCATCGCCCGCACCGGTGGTATCCACGCTGTTGACCACTGGCGCGTTGTAAGTCGTGAGGTGGCCGTTGTGCCAGGCGACAACGCCCTCTTTACCCAAGGTGACCAGTACCATTGGTACCGCATAGTGATCCACTAATAACCTCAGGCCCTCATCGACCGCGAGCTGCCCGGTGAGAAACGTCAACTCCTCTCGTGACAGCTTAACCATGTCGGCTTTGCGTAACGCCTGATCAAGGCACTCTCGTAAAACGTGGGCGTCCTGCCAGAGATCGGCTCGGATATTGGGATCGAAACTGACGAGTCCTCCCGCCTCCTTAACGGCATCCATCGCCTGAAAAGTGGTGGTGCGACTGGGTTCGGCGCTGAGTGCAATGGAACAGGCGTGCAGCCACTCCCCCTGATGGAAAGCGGGTAAATCCTGGGGTGACAAAAACAGGTCGGCACTCGGGCGAACCATAAAGGTGAACGAGCGCTCGCCGTCGGGTTGCAATTCAACCACGACTGTTGAAGTACGGTGCTGCGCATCCAAAGACAGAGAATCCACGTTCACGTTTTCGGCGATCAGCGTTTGTCGCATAAAGCGCCCAAACGGGTCGTCGCCCACTCGGCCAATAAAGCCGCTCTCTCCACCTAAACGCGCAACGCCAACCGCCACGTTGGCGGGCGCTCCGCCTGGACATTGCAGCAATCGTCCTTCGCCAGCGGGCAACAAATCGACAACCGCATCGCCCAGGACCCATATTTTCTTCATAATGCTCACCTTTAGCTAAATTTGTTAAACCGGTTTAGCTATTTAAGCACAACATCTGAAAACGGGAAATAGTGGTGAGAAAATGATGAGAATCAGAAAAGCATTTGCTGCCACAATCATAAGAAGAATTGTTGCGCCAATGATAGGGTTGAGTTGAGCGTCGAAACAGACCAAAAATAGCGGATCATCTACACTTTTTGTACACGCAACCAGGAGATGTGCGCATGGCTGACTGGAATCCCTCTTTATATCTGCAATATGGCGCGGAACGAACGCGTCCGGCTGCGGAATTACTCGCACGCATTGCGCTAGACGATGTGTCAGATGTGCTCGACTTAGGCTGCGGCCCCGGCAACAGCACCGCCCTTTTACATCAACGCTGGCCGTTGGCCCGGATTATGGGTGTCGATAATTCGCCTGCGATGCTGGAACAGGCGCGCGTTGCGGTGCCTGAATGTCGCTTCATTGAGGCTGACGTCCGGCAGTTTAAGCCAGAACACGCTGTCGACCTTATTTACGCTAACGCTTCCCTGCAGTGGATTCCGGATCATTACGCGTTGCTCCCGCACCTCATTTCCCTGCTCAAACTCAATGGCGTTCTGGCGGTGCAAATGCCCGATAACACGGACGAACCGAGCCATGTTCTGATGCGTGAAGTCGCTTACGAACAGGGCTATCCAAATCGTGCCCGCGAGCCGCTACCGGGTATTCATGCTTATTATGATATTTTGACCGAAGCCGGTTGCGATGTGGACATCTGGCGAACCACGTACTACCACAAAATGAGCTCCCACCAGGCCATTATTGACTGGGTCAGTGCGACGGGTTTACGTCCGTGGATGCAGGAGTTAAGCGAAAATGAACAGCTGAAGTTTCTGGAGCGGTATCATGAACTGCTGGTTCAGCAGTATCCAATTCAGGAAAATGGACAGATATTACTGGCCTTTCCGCGACTGTTTTTCGTTGCCAGACGAGAGCCTTAGACAAAAAAGTTTTCATCACACTGTCGGCAATATGGGCGTCAGTGTGATGTTAATGCTCAAAGCGGCACACGGTAACGTACAAAATCATCCACCCCGGCATAACGGTCATAGAGCCGCCGCGCGGGGTTTTCCTGCCGCGTCATCCAGTAAAGCATCGACCATCCCTCGCGTTTTCCTTCGGACTGAAGCGCATCTAGCAGGGCTTTGCCCGCGCCCATGCCTCTGGCCTCGGCATCGACATACAGATCCTCCAGATAGCAAATGGGTGCCGTGGTCCATGTCCCTTCATGCAGCACGCAGAGGGCAAAACCGATCGCTTTCCCCTCTGTTTCGGCTACCCGGCATAAAAGAGCTGAATCAGGGTTAAGTGCCCTTTCCCAGGTGAATTTCGTGACCGATTCATCCAGGTGATGATTATAGAAACTGACATATCCATCCCAGAGCAATCGCCATTGCGCATAATCTTCCGGACGTAACTCTCTTACCTTTATGGTCATTGATAACCTCTTTTCAGACGTCGATTGCCATATCGACACTGCGTAATTCGGCTCCTGCAAGTTTTGAAACATACAGGTTCTCGCCGAGCGTGCTAAATCCTTGCTTCAGATAAAATGCGTGCGCATTGGGCGTGGATGAGAGCGTGATCCGCGTTATTCCCCGTTGGCGCGCCTCCGCTTTTATGGCCGCGATAATCGCCCCGGCCAGCCCTTTACCCGTCGCGTTCGGCGCAGTAAACACGGCCTCCATGCTGTTCATCGCCAGATCGAGATAGCCTGTGGCGACCGGTTCGCCGTTTTCATCAACGGCGACGAAAAAGGGATTGTCGATAACGACCTGACGATAGCTCTCCGGCATGAGATCGGGCGTCCAGCGATCGATAACCTCGGCGTCATAATTGCTCTGGCAGCCTGCGCGAATCGCCAGATTGCGAATTTGCCAGAGTTTTTCTGCTTCCTCAGGTACTGCACGTCTTAAGGTCATTTATTCCTCTGCTGTTCAGGCTTTTTAGAATGTGATACTCATGAAAATAGCAGAAGGCAAACAAAAACATAACGACTAAAAAGGGAGATCCTGATATGGCCACGCCAACGCTCACCACGGAACGTCTGTTACTGAAGCCGTTAGAAAAAACGGATGCGGAGCAAATTCAGAAGCGTTATCCGCGCTGGGAGATTGTTCGTTATATGGTCGCCAGCGTGCCCTGGCCCTACCCGGAAAATGGGGCAGAATATTACGTCAATAACGTTGCGCTGCCGGATATCGAAAAAGGTATCGCCTGGTTTTGGACGATTCGCCGGCATGACGATCCCGACCAATTGATAGGGCTAATCTGCCTGTACGACGAGGAAGATAACAATCGTGGATTCTGGCTTGCGCCGGAATGGCAGGGTCAGGGATTGATGCGAGAAGCCAGCATTGCCGCCACAGATTATTGGTTTAACACGCTGAACAGACCTCTTCTTCGCGCGCCAAAAGCCGCTATCAATGACCGTTCACAGCGGATTTCCGTTAGCAGCGGCATGCGTCTGGTGAAAACCGAAAAGAAAGCCTACGTCTGCGGCGAACTGGATTCCGAGCTTTGGGAAATTACACGCGAAGAGTGGAACGCCCTGAAGCGTTCCTGAGGGTTCATCACGTCAGCTGATAGCGTCTGTCGGGTAACAGTCGTGCGGGGATTTCTGGCTCATCGTTCATTTGCAGCAGATCGATTTCCATCGCATTACAGATTGCATCGAGCGGCAAATCATTGTTTTCAATACCAAACGGTTCTTCCAACTCTTCTGCCAGCGCATCGAGTGCAATGAAGGTATAAGAGACCAGAACGGAGATGAACGGCGTCATGTAATGCAGATCGCCAACCAGCGCAAACGGCAGCATGATGCAGAACAAATAGACGGTGCGATGCAAAATCAGCGTGTACGCAAACGGGACGGGCGTATTGGCGATACGCTCGCAACCCGCCAGCACGACCGACATATCATTCAGGCGATTATTCAAACTGTGGAAAAGAATATCCGACAGCTGCCCTTCTCTGCGGCGGATGGCCAGCCACTCGCCCATAATCAGCAGGATACGGTTAGCCGGAGATTGAGAATCCATCGCCGCCCGCAGGTGGTCTGCACTGAGATAGCGTGCCAGCCTTTCGGCCTGCGGCTGTCGGCGCAACGTCATGCGTAAACAATGGGCGAAAGCAATTTGCAGGCGCACAAACTCACCCAGATGCGGATCGTCCGGTAATGTGTTTTTCACCTCGCGAAACAACGAGCGTGACGCTATCATCAACTGCCCCCACAGCTGGCGAGCTTCGACGTAGCGCGAATAACAGGCGTTATTGCGAAAACCGAGGAAAATAGCGATCGCCACGCCAAGAATACTGAATGGCGCAACGGTCAGCTTGAAACCCAGCGACGAGTACCAGGGCAGCGCCAAAACGACGGCAATTGATAACAAAAAGTTGAGAAACAGCCGGGTAAAAATTTTAGACAGGACGGAACCGTGCCAGACAAAAATCAGGCGCAGCCAGTGCTGTTGAGGACGAACAATCATAGTCAGCTTCAGGCAAAATAAAGAGCGCGACTATTAAACGTGATCCCCGTCACCGTTGCAAGCTTGTTACCAGGATATTGCATTTCTACCCTATTAGACAAAAAGCGGCACGATGCTGAAGTGAGTTTTTTAAAAGCTTGGTAAATAGTATGTTGTAACTAATGTACTGTTTTAAAAAACCCGGCCGCAGCCGGGCAATAATTAGCAGAGCTGTTTCACCGCAGTGCGCATTCCCTGAAGCAAAATCGCATCAAGGTCGAGCGTAACTTGTTCTACCAATCCGCTGACTTTCGTCAGGTCTTGTTCCCAATGCTCGCTCACGCTCAGAACGGTTTTCACCAGTTCGCTGGTGCTGATCTGTTTGTCGTGATGCTGGGTCCACAGCTGCTGATAGCGATCAAGCCAGTGCTGGTCATCTTGTACCGGATAACGTTCCCCGTTGCGCTCCCCGCGATAGAACGCAATCAGCGCGGCAAGGGCAAACGTTAGACGAGCCGGTAATTTGCCGGTTGCCTTCTGCCCTGCCAGCAGTTGAGGCAAGATGCGGGTACGGTATTTTGTCATGCCGTTCAATGCAATCGACAACAGCTGATGCTTAATGTACGGGTTACGGAAACGCCCTGTCACCGCACTGGCGAAGGATTCAAGCTCATCTTTCGGCAAATCGAGTACCGGAATAATTTCCTGATAAATGGCTTTTTCAACAAACGCACAAACCTCTGCGTCGTTCATGGCTTCGCCGACGGTGTCCAGACCAGCCTGGAAAGCAACGGGAACCAGCGCGGTATGCGCCCCGTTCAGGATCGCGACTTTACGTTCTTTATACGGCTTGATGTCGTCGACAATCAGCACATTCAGCGAAAGTTTGTCCAGACGCAATTCGCTGGCGAGGGATTTAGGTCCCTGGATGACAAAAAGATAGAAGTGCTCAGCGGTATCCAGGAAGCTGTCGTGATAGCCCAGCTCTGTTTCAAGCGCGGCAACTTCGTCACGCGGATACCCCGTCACAATACGGTCAACCAGCGTTGAGCAGAAGGCGTTGGCATCATTCAACCATTGCGTAAATTCTGCGGGCAGCGCCCACTCTTGCGCATAACGAAGCACCAGTTCACGCAGGGCATCGCCGTTATAATCAATCAGTTCGCAAGGAATGATGACCCAACCTTTATCAGCAGCACCGTTGAAATGGCTGAAGCGCTCGAACAGCAAACGGGTGAGTTTGGCGGGATAACTGACGGCAGGCGCATCGTCAAATTTGTCTTCGGCGTGGTAGCTGATGCCCGCTTCCGTGGTGTTGGAGAAAACAAAGCGCATGTCAGGATTGTGCGCGAGCTTCAGGAATTCGTCGTACTGGCTGTAAACACTGATTTCGCGGTTAACGGAGCGGATAAGACGCGCATCGCTCACCGCTTCGCCCTGCTCATTCAGACCACGAATGATTGTGGTGTACAAACCGTCCTGGGTGCTCAGTGAAGGCGGAAAATCGCTCTGGATTGGGCGGACAATCACCACACCCGAATTCAGATCCGTATGTTCGTTTAACAGATCGATCTGCCAGTCGATGAACGCACGCAGAAAGTTACCTTCACCAAACTGAATGATGCGTTCAGGATAGAGCGCACCGGGGAAATCGCGACGGTTGAGTGTGTTCACAATAGGGTTCCTTTTTTAAGTAGTCATACAGCCCGATAAGATTGGTCCAATAACTTATCAAACTTTTCGACCATGAAACCCTGTTTTGATCAATTCATGCAGCAATTGTGAAATAAATTATAAAAACTTATAGAACAGCGTTGTCGCCGTCATTTCGCCGTCTGGCATCAGCGCGTAATCCGGGATTTCGCCCACTCTAATCCATCCACCACGCACATAGAAGCTTTCTGCCCCGCTACCGCTTGCGGTATCCAGCACCAGAACGGTTTTGCCTTGCTCTCTGGCGGCAGCTTCAAGCGCTTCCATTAATGCCATGGCCACACCACGGCGGCGCGCTTTTTCATGGACCAACAGTTTGGCGACATCGGCGCGATGCGGCTGATTTTCGGGTTGATCGGTCAGGAGTTGTACGGTGCCTAAAAGCTCGCCGTGCTGGTCGCGACACACCAACACGGTGCGCTCCTGGCGTTCGACGCTTTCAGCGACGCCGCGCCAGAATGCGCACGCATCTTGATGAGAAAAAGGCGCCATGAAACTGACCGATGCCCCGCCGTTTACGCAGTTGGCGAGAATATCGGCCAGGGCATCAATATTGGAGAGGATTTCATCCCGAGAGAGCGAATGAACGGACATTGACGGGGTCATAGGATTTCCTTGTAAAGTGACCCCAACACATTGCTATTAATAATGATTTATCGCAAGTTGACCCGCCATAGGTCTTTGTGATGTTAAGGACCGACAGCGTACTGCTGCTTCATGGCGGAAATTTTTTCATCCGCAGTTTGTAGCCAGCGCTGGAGATCGTTTTGCTGATGGTCAAACTCACACACGCCCCAGGAGAATGTCAGGCTCCAGGGATGCAGGCCGCGCTGATTGTACTTCGCCACCTGTTCGTTTAAATATTGCATTGCTATCCACGCCCCCTGTTCATCGGTGTCCGCAAACAGCACCGCGAATTCATCGCCGCCATAACGCACCAGCAGGTCAGCCTCACGGAATGCGCCACGCATCAGTTCCGTCATCGCTTTTAGTGCAACATCACCTTCGGCGTGCCCATACCGTTCGTTAATCTGCCTGAAGCGGTCCAAATCCATCCAGGCGAGCGTTAACGGTTCCGCGCGTCGTCTGGCACCGGAAAGCGCGAATGCCGCAAACTGGTTAAATCCACGGCGGTTAAACAATCCCGTCAATTCATCGGTCGTTGCCGCACAGGCTGCGGCAAATTCATCTTCTACCAGCGCGGCGAGATCGTTAAGCGCCGTCAGATCTGAAGGGCTCATTTCACGGGGAACATAATCCATCAGGCATAACGTTCCGACTATTGCCCCGTTCGGCAAAGAGAGCGGTACGCCTGCATAAAAACGCACTCCCGGCGTCCCCGTGACCAGCGGATTATCGCGGAAACGGGCGTCGTGATGCGTATCAGGGACCACCAGCGGAGCGTTATCCAGAATGGTGTGCCCGCAAAAAGAGAGGTTTCGCGGCAGCCCGGATGTCTTAGCACCTTCTGTCGACATGGCAACTTGCACGCGCTCATCCATCAAATTAACCGTCGCCACGGGCACATTAAACAGGCGTTTCGCCAGACGACTGATCCGGTCATAGGGCTGAAGATGATTCGATTCAAGAAGCCCGGATTCGCGCAGGGCGAGCAGACGTTCAGATTCATTGGCAGGAATTGCAGGCGCTTTCATAATGTCTCCTGACACTCAGCTTTTTAATAGCTTAGCCTAAACAAGCGACTTGTCAGTGCGCGTAAATTCGATTTTTACCGCCGCGTTTGGCCTGGTAAAGTGCGGTATCAGCGGCCTGTAGCCAGTCGGTGACATTTTCCATATCACGAGTTGCCCCCGCAATACCGATACTTAACGTACAATTTATCGCTTCTTCCGCCACGTCGTCCATGACCGCGGCGGCCTCCATAATTCGCGACGCCACCACATGCGCCTCTTCAATTGAGGTGTTCGGCAGCAGGATGACAAATTCATCCCCGCCCAGCCGCGCCGGGGTATCCGTCTGTCGGGTAGCCAGATGCAGAATCTCCGACACCGTCGCCAGCATCGTATCCCCAACTTTATGGCCAAAACGATCGTTCACCTCTTTAAAATTATCGATATCGATAAACATCAGCGCCGATTCGCGACTGTCATGCTGGAGCTTTTTAAGCTCTTTTTCGATACGTTTTTCCAGCAGGCGTCGGTTAGCAATGTCCAGCAACGGATCCATCATCGCGATCCGTTCAAGCTCACGAGATTTGACACGCAAGCGGATAGCAATGCTGTCGGTCAGCACGCTCAGGGCAATAATATAGATGGCAATTAACGGCAGTGTCGCAAACATGGTTTGCTGAGAAACGAAGATATCGATGTGCATGCCTTGCGTCAGCCAGGCCGCGAGAAACACCACCAGCATCGCAACAGCGGCTTTTCTCATCAGGACAAAACCGCCGGCGGAGAGCCGATCCGCTAACAGAATGGTGGCAATCACCACCGAGGGCAACGGATTCACCGCCATCATCGCTATCCAGAAGCCGCCCGCCGCGGCGTCCACAACCAGATTGTGATGCTCGGTCACCAGCGGCGTTGAAGATCGGCTGGCGTGTTGCCAGGCCACGGTTGGCCAGACAAAGGCATTCAAGGCGAGTAAAAGCATTAGCCATTCTGAACGTTGCTGTTCAATCAAAACGGTAAGAATAGGAATAAAACAGAGAAATGTGCCAAGGATACGCATCAAAAACATACGTTTGACAAACCGATTCCCTGGTAAGCGATGCTGTTTACTCAGTTTGTCCATTCCGTTCATGCTGCGTTTTTTCCGATGTGAAATCTCGGGTATCTTATTGAGCTTAAAAATACCTGGCAACAATTATATCCGCATATTGATAACATCTGTGCCGCATTCTGCCTGGGATGGTGACGGTTACACGCGTTCGGGATTTTTTCCCTCGCCTACCGCTGGCCGATCGTTCGGTTGACGCGCACTGGTACGATTTCGCCCTGCTTTTTTCGAACGATAGAGATAATCGTCGGCTTCAGCCAAAAGCATGTTAAACACATCGGTCAGCTGCCAGGATTCAGCTTTTGCACTGCCGAGGCCAATACTGACTGTCAAAAAGAGCGTTTGCTGACGCCAGCTAAACGGGTGTGACGCAATAGTTTCTCTAATTCGTTCAGCAAGCTCGACGCCCTGACGTACATCGCCCGAATTCACCACAACCACAAATTCTTCGCCTCCCATTCGCGCAACGATCCCGTCTTCGCCCACGACCTGCTGCACTTTCGCAGCAAATGCGGCCAGCACGCTATCGCCACATTCATGACCATAGTTGTCGTTGATGCTTTTGAAGTAATCAATATCCAGCAGCATGACCGTTAAAAAACGGGGATGCCGATGAGACTCTTCGTGCTTTAGCGCCTCATACAAGCCTGAACGCGAGTACACACGCGTGAGAAAATCATAATCTGCCCGCAGAGAAACCTGATAAATAAGCGAATTGATCGCCGCCACGCTCACGGAAACCATGATGGGACAAATGGCCATGGTGGCAATGCCAAGGCGTGCAGAGAACATCATCGGCGTAGACAGCGGCGTGGCGACGGCAATATCGATAATGGAGTTGGCCACCAGGATAATTTCGATTCCCCCGGTCAGGAACGTCAGCAGACAGGTCGCCGGGAGTGAATACCGGACGGCACACCAGATAAGCGCCGGCAACGGGAATGCCAGACTGCCCGCGCCGCCAATGACTACAGAGGCGATCACCGACACCACCAGCGCCAGCACAGGCAAGAAATGCCCCACCTGCACCGAACGATTCATCTCCGGCACTTTGATCGTCAACAGGCACGGTAAAATGAGCACACCCGTTGAAAACTGCTCGCTAAACCAGTCGGCATACAGCGGCCAGAAGGTTTGACTGTCAATGCCAACAGAGCCGATCGCCCCCACCAGCGCGCACAGTAGCGCAGCAATCAGACAATAGTTAAACAGCCGCAGCGCATTGATAGGCTCGGGCGTTTGGCGTCCCATTTGTTTGTCCCGCGTGACCAGCTGAGCCACCGTGACGATGAAGACCATATTGGAGAGATTAATCACCACGGAGGCAATGCCCCAGTTGGTCGTCACCGCGTCATACATCAGCATAGCGACATAGGACACCGCGTAGTAACGCAGGCGATTGAGATACGCATAGCGGGCGAACACCCCTGCAATGACGCCGTTCAGCGGCCAGAAGAGTGAGAGCGCTTCCACGAGACGCAGTTCTGCACCAATAAGATAAAACAGCGTGGTGAGCGCGAAAATGCTGAGTGAATTCCGCAGAACGTTGTCGGGCTGGAACGGCTTAAATGAGAGCAAGGAAGAGGGCATTAAATATCAATCCATATAATCGCTTAACGCAATTATTTAGCGGTCATCAGCATGAATAATCAAAGATTAGCATGTATGTGTAACATGCATAACCCGGCAAGATAAGCCCTCAATGTTTGGCGTTCATTTGCAGGACCAGCCAATGGTGAATAACGGTCACGACATAAGCCTGTTGATCGGCATCTAACGCTTGTCCCTGGGGAATCTGGTGCCACTTCGCCAGACAGCCGCGACAGCACGTTGCGGTCGCGTGCTGGGCAATAAACACCGGATGACCGCGCATGGGGGTCTGTTTCCCATCGTTAACCGGCTGTGCGGGAGCCAGCCGACGGGCGATAAAATCCGCCGCATGCTGGTCGATAATGTCCGCGCCTTTGTCCCAACAATATTGTCGCTCTTTGGTGCCCAGCCGAAAGCGCGAGCGGAACGTCGACCGCGCCAGACGGGCGAAAAGCGGATCGAGCGTATTCATCAGTAAACGGAGCGTCCCAGGCGCTGGGTCAGCTTTTCGAGTACCGCGACGCCCGCGAGGGAATTCCCGGTGTCATCCAGTTCCGGGCTCCAGACGGCAATCGCCATCTCATGCGGCACAATCGCGACGACCCCGCCGCCGACGCCCGATTTTGCAGGCAGCCCGACGCGCCACGCAAATTCACCGGCATTCTGATACATCCCGCTGGTCGCCATAAGCGCATTTACCTGCCGCGCCTGCATTGGCGTCACTACCGCCTGCGCATGATGCGAAGAATAGCCCCGATCGGCCAGGAACAGAAACGTGCGCGCCAGCTCCACACAGCTCATTTTCAGCGCGCAATAGTGGAAATAGTTTTGCAGCACCGTCGCGACATCGTTATGAAAATTACCGAAGGATTTCATCAGCCAGGCAATCGCAGCATTTCGCGCTGAATGTTCAAATTCAGAGCGTGCAACGTTTGCGTCGTAGCTCAGATCGGAAACGCCACTCAGCTGGCGCACAATTTCCAGCATGCGCTGGCGAGGCGCGCTAAGACGGCTTTGCAGCATATCGCACACCACCAGCGCCCCGGCGTTAATAAACGGATTACGGGGTTTCCCCTGTTCGATTTCCAGCTGCAATAACGAGTTAAACGGCTGACCAGACGGATCTTTACCGACACGTTGCCAAATCTCATCTTCCTCGTACTGGCGCATCGCCGCGACCAGGCTTAATACTTTGGAAATGGACTGAATGGAGAAGCGCTCGGTAGCATCACCGGCCTGATAAAGCTGCCCCTCCACGGTACAAATGGCAATCGCCAGTTTGTTTCCGCTCACCGAGGCGAGCGCAGGAATGTAATCGGCGACCTTTCCCTGCCCCAGTAACGGGCGAACTTGCGCCAGAATATCGTCCAGCATCTCATTATCAATGACCGCAGCCACAGTCTGCTCCTTGCCCACAGGCCAAAATCGGCCTGTGAGTATATCAGAGGCGGATATAGCGCGTCAGGCTGGAAGACGAAAGCGCGAAACGGCCTGCATCAGCAGATAAGATTCATCGTGCAATCGGCGCGAGGATTCTGACGCAGTCGTCACCAGCGCGTCGGTCTGGCGAGAAACCTGGTTGAGCGCCTGAAGCTGACGCGTCATCTGATGGATGCTCTCCCCCTGACTCAGCGTCGCCGCCGAAATATCCTCCAGCAAACTGCTTAAATTGGCGACCAGCCCGGTGACCTGCTGCAGATTGTTTTCGAGTCTAACCACCGCCTTTGATCCCTCTTCGATGCCGTGCAACGAGTGATTAATCAGCGCCTGGATGGTCTGTGTAGAGTGGCTGCTCTTTCTTGCCAGCAGTCCCACTTCCCGCGCCACCACGGCAAACCCGCGGCCTTCGTTGCCCGCATGCGCGGCTTCGATCGCCGCATTAAGTGCCAGAATGTTGGTCTGGAACGCGACGCTGTCGATCAGGGTGACGATCCCACGCATCTCCGACGAGCGTTCGACAATCGCCTGCATTGACGCATTCACCGTAGACATCATCACATCCCCACCCGCTGCCGTTTGTCGCGCTTCGTTCGCGCGGCTGCTTGCCAGTTTCGCGTAGCCGGAATTGCCCTCAACGTGCGTTTCCAGCGCGGCAATGTGCGCGGTGACGTCATTAAGCTCTTGCGCCTGGCGCGCAGACTGCTGATACAGCTTCTGATTCCCGTCGGCCAGCGAGCCAATATTCTCGACCATCGACAGCGTCGCGTCGCTGACTTCCGTCACCAGCTGCTGTAGGCCATTTTGCATGGTGGTGATACTGGCGTTAAGCTGCCCTATCTCACGGTTAAAGCATTTTACGCCCGGAGGCATTCCCGACAGATCGCCTGCGGCCAGCCTGTCGATATGCGCAATAAGCTTACGCAGCGGGATAATGACCCAGCGCGACATCCCAAACCACACCAGGATCGCAATCATAAGCAACACCACGGGGGCGAGCAGGAACAGTGACTGGAGGTTTGATAACCGGTCCATTAACGACTGTCGGCCCACACCTGCGCGGGCCTCGCTGGCAAGCTGATAGCGGGCGAAGTTATCGTTAAAATCGGTCTGGAAGGCCTGAGCCGGCACGGCAAAAAAACTGTCAATCGAGTTGGTTTTCACCAGCCCTTCCGCCTGCTCGTTGATGGCCCCAAAGAAGAGCTGATAGCTGTTAACCAGCGCCTCGTCTTTTGGCGGATTGAGCGCACGCCACGCATTCCAGGCCTGCTGTGAGGCGCTAAGGGCTTTCTGGGCTTCATCCATCAGGCTGTGCCAGCTTCCTTCGGATCCGGTTTCTTTATCCTGCATGAAATAGACGCCAGAGCGATTAAGCAGATCGCTTGCTGCTAATAGCGAAACGCGCGCCAGATCCAGTTTGCTCTGCTGCTGTTGCGTCAGCTGATTCTGTTGTTCATTACGCTGTGCGTCGCGCAGTGAGGCCGTCAGCAGTATCGACGAGGAGAGTTGCAGTGCGGAAAAGAGTCCGATAATACAAAAGATGCCTGCCAGCAGACCAAACTGACGCGGTATCCTGCGCTTCGCACGCCGGCGGAAAATTTGCGTTAGGTTCATAATATTCTTCTGTAACAATACGTTAGACGCGTGCGAGTCTACGAAACGTAAATGACAGAACCATGACACAAAAATGACAAAGGCCTTCATGATGAAGGCCTTTATGACAGCGACGAAAAGGCGTTACACGCGATCTTTCCACACTGTCTGGATATTACAGAACTCATGCAGGCCGAAGTGGGACAGTTCACGGCCAAAACCGCTTTTCTTCACACCGCCAAACGCGACGCGCGGATCGCTGGCGCTAAAGCCATTAATAAACACGCCGCCGCACTCAAGATCACGGGCAAATGACTCAGCGCGTTGCTCATCGGCGGTGAAGACCGTCGCCGACAGACCAAAGTCGCTGTCATTTGCCAGCGTCAGCGCATGTTCAGCATCCTTTGCAACGGTGATAGTCGCCACCGGGCCAAACAGCTCCTGGCGGAATGCGGTCATGTCCGGCGTGACATTTCCCAGCACCGTCGTGGCATAGTAGTTGCCTGCACCTGCGATTTTCTCGCCACCCAGTAGCAGGGTTGCCCCTTCATCAAGCGTAGCCAGAACTTGCTGGTGCAATTCATCACGCAGATCGGCACGCGCCATCGGTCCTAAATAGTGCTCTTCTACGTCCGGTGCGCCCATTTTCAGCGCCGCTGCCGCCGCAACAAAGCGTTCCGTAAACTGCGCGGCAATGCCCTCTTCGATGATAAACCGTTTGGCCGCTGCGCAAACCTGTCCGGTATTCTGGTAGCGCCCCGTTACCGCGGCTTTCACCGCCAGATCCAAATCGGCATCATCCAGTACGATAAACGGATCGGAACCGCCCAGTTCCAGCACGCATTTTTTCAACGCCGCCGCAGCCTGTGCTCCAATCGCCGCGCCTGCACGCACGCTGCCGGTGACGGTAACTGCGGCAATGCGTTTGTCGTTAATCGCCTGGCTGACGCCGTCATTGGTGGCATTGACCCATCCAAAAACGCCTTTTGGGAAACCGGCATCAGTAAAAATCTGACCGATAAGGTCGGCCGATCCAAGCACATTGGGCGCATGCTTGAGCAGATAGCTGTTACCCGCCAGCAGAATAGGCACCGCGCCGCGCAGCACTTGCCACAGCGGGAAATTCCACGGCATCACCGCCAGAATCGCGCCGAGCGGTCGATAGGCAATGACCGCTTTTTGATTTTCGACAAGCGTAGGTTCAGCATTCAGCATCGCCGGACCGTGCTGGGCGTACCAGTCGCAAAGCGCGGCGGTTTTGGTCACTTCGGCCCGCGCCTGCACAATCGGCTTGCCCATTTCGCGGGACATAATTTGCGCCATCTCTTCAGCGCGCACCCGTATTGCTTCGCCCAGGTCGCGCAGCTTTTGCGCGCGATGAGCAACGCTTTCCTGGCGCCACTGACGAAAGCCTGCGTCAGCGAGTGCGATAGCCCGATCAACGTCGTGTTGCGTCGCCCACGGGTATGCCGCCAGGGTTTTACCATTCGCCGGGTTAACAGACACAGCGTGAGTTGCAGATGAATACGTCATAAGGATCTCCACGGAATAAAAGTTGATTCATTGTGGTCGACTCTGCTATTTCTTAAAACTGAATAATATTAACCCACTTATTCACGAATCGAGAATGGCATGGATTTAACTCAGCTTGAAATGTTTAACGCCGTGGCCCAAGCCGGGAGCATCACCCAGGCCGCGCAAAAGGTGCATCGCGTGCCGTCAAATCTGACGACGCGTATTCGTCAGCTCGAGGCCGACCTGGGCGTTGAGCTGTTTATCCGCGAGAATCAACGCCTGCGGCTTTCTCCGGCTGGACACAATTTTCTGCGTTACAGCAAACAGATTCTGGCGCAGGTGGATGAAGCACGGATGGTCGTTTCCGGTGATGAGCCGCAGGGTTTGTTTTCGCTGGGCTCGCTGGAGAGCACCGCAGCTGTGCGCATTCCTGAATCGCTGGCGCAGTTCAATCAGCGCTATCCGCGTATCCAGTTTGCCCTGTCAACCGGCCCGTCCGGCACGATGATCGATGGTGTGCTGGAAGGTACATTAAGCGCCGCGTTTGTCGATGGCCCGCTGTCCCACCCGGAACTTGACGGAATGCCGGTGTATCAGGAAGAGATGATGCTGGTGGCCGCTGCCGGACACGCAGAGGTATCATGCGCCACGCAGGTGAGCGGCTGTGACGTGTATGCCTTTCGCGCCAACTGCTCATATCGGCGTCATCTGGAAAGCTGGTTTCATGCCGACCGGTCAATGCCTGGCCGTATTCATGAGATGGAGTCTTATCACGGGATGCTCGCCTGCGTCATTGCCGGAGCGGGTATTGCGCTGATGCCCCGCTCGATGCTGGAAAGCATGCCGGGGCATCATCAGGTTGAAGCCTGGCCGCTGGCGGAAAACTGGCGCTGGCTGACGACCTGGCTGGTGTGGCGACGCGGGGCGATGACGCGCCCGCTTGAGGCGTTTATAGCACTGCTAAACGAACGTCAGCCACCAGCGCCTTCTCCATAAATAGGCTGAGCGGGTCAGCAACGTAAGGGGCAAACGCCTCGCGCAAACCGTACCCGTGGTTTTCATACAGTCGCACTGCGGCGTGCTGCTTGATGCCGGTTTCCAGGCGTAGCGTATGGCATCCGCGAGATAACGCTTCGTCTTCCAGCGCGGCCAGCAGTTTTTCACCTAACTGTTGTCCGCGATGGGTGGGATCGATATAGACGCGCTTCATCTCTCCGGTGCCGTCGCCGTTCAGGACGATAGCGCCGCATCCCACCGCCTTAAGCTGGCGATCGCGGATCACCATCATGATCAGGCTGTCCGTCGAGAGTTGAGTCAGATCGAGCAGATGGTTACTTTCAGCGGGATAGAGTTCGCTCTGATACGCATCAAGCGCGGCGATGAGCGAGACAATGTCCGGATGGGCGGCAGATTCAGAGGTAATGGAATACATGGCAGGCTCCTTTGTTGTTTTTATTCCAGGATAGCGCCCCGCCTTTGTAAGCGCTTCATAGTATTAACTTATGATGACGTTCATCAGTTGCACGAACGCGGGAGACAGCAGTAATTTTGTTATAGCCGCCGTGAAACTGAATGGACAACACATGAATACCAAAGCCCGTAAAGTGATGATCATTGGAGCAGGTAATGTGGGCGCGTCTGCCGCCTATGCCCTGCTCAATCAGAATATCTGTGAAGAACTCATTCTGGTGGACCTCAACCGGGATCGCGCCGAAGGGCACGCACAGGATCTGGCGGATGCCGCCGCGTATATGCCGGGCATGATGAGCATTTCGACGCGCGACGCGCGCGACTGCGCGGATGTGGATATCGCGGTAATCACCGTGTCGGGCGGCGCGCTCAAGCCCGGGCAAACCCGTCTTGATGAGCTGACTAACACTGCGCGGATTGTAAAAGGCCTGGTCCCGCAGATGATGGAAAACGGCTTTAACGGCATCTTTCTGATCGCCACCAATCCCTGCGATATCATCACCTGGCAGGTGTGGACACTGTCAGGTCTGCCGCGCAGCCAGGTGATCGGCACCGGCGTTTGGCTGGATACAACGCGATTACGTCGTACACTCGCGCAGGCGCTGGATATTGGTGCGCAAAGCATCGACGCTTTTATTCTCGGCGAGCACGGCGACACCCAGTTCCCGGTTTGGTCGCACTCCTCGGTTTACGGCTCGCCGATCGGCGAAGTCTATCAGCGCCACACCGGTGAAACGCTTGACCGTCAGCAGCTCGCAGAGAAGGTTCGCCGTCAGGGTTTCGATATCTATAACCGCAAAGGCTGCACCGAATACGGCATTGCCGGAACGATTGCTGAGATTTGCCGCAATATTTTCACCGGCAGTCACCGCGCGCTGGCGATTTCCTGCGTGCTGGAGGGGGAATATGGAATGGAGGGGCTAGCGATTGGGGTGCCCGCCGTGCTGGCGCAAAGCGGCGTTCAGCAAATTATTGAGCTGCAACTGGCGGAAGATGAACAGGTCAAATTCCGCCACTCTGCCGAGGTAATTAAGGCCAATATCGCCCGATTACCCTAGAACGGACGCCTGACGCAGGAAGATTTTGCCTTTCATATACAGCGTGGCCTGACCGGCAATCAGCACGCGGTCACCCTGTAATTCACAGCGCAGATCCCCGCCACGAGCAGAGACCTGGCGGGCGCGCATCTGCGTTTTGCCCAGTTTCGCGCTCCAGTAGGGGATCAGCATGCTGTGCGTTGACCCGGTGACGGGATCTTCCGGCACCCCTTCTCCCGGACAGAAAAAGCGGCTGACAAAATCATACTCATCGCCGGGTGCTGTCACGCAGACCATTTTCTCCAGCGGGAGCATCGCCGCGATATCGGGCGTTAAAGACTCTACCTGCTGTTGGTTCTCCAGCACCACCATGTAATCGCGACCCGCGCGGACCTCTTTTGCGCTGGAAATACCGAGCGCGCTGAAGAGCAGTGCGGGCGGATTCTCCACCGTCTCGCTTTCCCACGCCGGGAAATTCAGCGTCAGCCAGTCGCCGTTGCGCTTAACGGTGAGATTGCCAACAAAACGCGTTGAAAAGACGATTTCGGTCTGCGGATAATCGAGATACTCAAAAATCACATGCGCCGCCGCCAGCGTGGCATGTCCGCACAGGTTAATTTCATACTGCGTGGTGAACCAGCGCAGCGCAAAGCCCTCGTCGGTGCGAACAAAAAAGGCAGTTTCTGACTGGTTGTGCTGCTGCGCCATCTTCAGCAGCGTCTCGTCAGGCAGCCACTCTTCAAGCGGACAGACCGCTGCCGCATTGCCGCCAAAGGATTTATCGCTGAATGCATCAACCAGATAAAATTCAATTTCCTGCATTGTCTTACCGCCTGTTCTTGTTGTGTTGTCCTCATCTTCTGTGAAAACAACGATCTGCGCTACCTTTTCGATAAGGTAAATTTTGAGATCTGCGTCACATAATGGTTGTCTTTTAGCCAGTTTACGCTTTAAGATCGCCCTCTCTTCTTATCTGCAACGAATGCGTTTTATTCCTATGACAACAAACACGGTTTCCCGCAAGGTCGCGTGGCTACGTGTGGTCACGCTGGCCATTGCCGCCTTTATTTTTAATACCACTGAATTTGTCCCGGTTGGCCTGCTGTCTGACATTGCCCACAGTTTCCAGATGGAAACGGCGCAGGTTGGCATCATGCTGACGATTTACGCGTGGGTCGTGGCGCTGATGTCATTGCCCTTTATGCTGCTGACCAGCCAGATGGAACGCCGAAAACTGCTGATCGGGCTGTTTGTGTTGTTTATCGCCAGCCACGTGCTTTCCTTCCTGGCGTGGAACTTTACCGTGCTGGTGATAAGCCGCATTGGCATTGCCTTTGCGCACGCGATTTTCTGGTCGATTACCGCCTCGCTCGCCATACGTCTGGCACCTGCCGGTAAACGTGCACAGGCGCTCAGTCTGCTGGCGACCGGTACGGCGCTGGCGATGGTGTTGGGTCTGCCGTTGGGTCGAATCGTCGGGCAATATTTTGGCTGGCGCACCACTTTCTTCGCGATCGGCCTGGGCGCGCTGATTACCCTGCTGTGTTTGATCAAGCTGCTGCCAAAACTGCCGAGTGAACATTCTGGCTCGTTGAAAAGTCTGCCGCTGCTGTTCCGTCGCCCGGCGCTGATGAGCATTTATCTGCTGACGGTGGTAGTCGTGACCGCCCATTACACGGCCTACAGCTACATCGAACCCTTTGTGCAGGTGGTGGCAGGCTTTAGCGCTAACGTCGCCACGGTATTGCTGTTGATTCTGGGCGGCGCGGGGATTATCGGCAGCGTGCTGTTCGGGAAACTCGGGAATAAACACGCCTCTCTGCTGGTCAGCAGCGCCATTGGCCTGCTGCTGGCGTGCCTGTTGCTGTTGATGCCCGCCGCGCAAAGCGAAAGCCATCTGGCCATCCTGAGCATTTTCTGGGGCGTGGCGATCATGATTATCGGCCTGGGTATGCAGGTTAAAGTGCTGGCGCTGGCGCCTGATGCAACGGACGTGGCGATGTCACTCTTTTCGGGGATATTCAATATTGGTATCGGCGCAGGCGCGCTCGTCGGAAATCAAATCAGCCTTCACCTGTCGATGTCGTCGATTGGATATCTGGGTGCCATTCCCGCCCTGGCGGCGTTTATCTGGTCGATTCTGATATTCCGCAAATGGCCAGTGGCGCTCGAAGAGCAGCCGCATCACGGATAAAAAAGAGGTGGCTGAGGCCACCTTTTTTATTAATGGTAGTTTTTAATAATTTCCAGCACGCCGTTAATAATAAACTGCACACCCATGCAGACCAGCAGGAAGCCCATCAAACGCGAAATCGCTTCGATGCCCCCTTTGCCAACCCAGCGCATGATCGCCCCGGAACTGCGTAAACTGCCCCACAGAATGACGCCAATCAGCGCAAAAATCAGCGGCGGTGCAACCATCACTACCCACTCGGAGAACGTCGAGCCATCACGCACCGTTGAGGCGGAGCTGATGATCATCGCTATCGTTCCCGGCCCTGCCGTGCTGGGCATCGCTAAAGGCACAAACGCGATATTGGCCGAAGGCTCATCTTCCAACTGTTCCGACTTGCTTTTGGCTTCAGGTGATTCATGCGGTTTATGAGGCGGGAAAAGCATCCGGAAACCGATAAACGCAACGATAAGCCCCCCCGCAATTCGCAGCCCAGGAATCGAAATGCCAAACGTATTCATCACCAGCTGTCCGGCGTAATAAGCCACCATCATGATGATAAAAACGTACACCGAGGCCATCAGCGCCTGATGATTACGTTCGGCACTGTTCATGTTACCCGCAAGACCTAAAAACAGCGCGACGGTCGTTAACGGGTTCGCCAGCGGCAACAACACCACCAGCCCAAGACCTATTGCCTGAATTAATTCCACCATTTCGCGTCGTTATCCTTATCCATAATTAACATCCCATTATACGGTGAAAATTCCCCGTTGAGCCACGAGCACAACGTAAGCAGTGTTTTCCACTGCGCAATGACAGCCGGTCGGTATGTTTATGATTTAAAACGCCCCGAAAAAAGTTCATGAAACGTTTTAGCAAAACGTGGCATCGGCGGATACATTCGGTTGACTTATACTTGCCTGAGCAATAATATCTGCCGTGATTAAACTACTTGCCAGGGCAACCATTGTGAAAAGCACCAGTGATCTCTTCAACGAAATTATTCCACTGGGCCGTCTTATTCATATGGTTAACCAGAAAAAAGATCGCCTGCTCAACGATTATCTGTCTCCGATGGATATCACCGCGACACAATTCAAAGTGTTGTGCTCCATTCGCTGCGAGGTGTGTATCACGCCTGTTGAGCTGAAAAAAGTGCTCTCGGTCGATCTGGGTGCGCTGACGCGCATGCTCGATCGTCTCGTCTGCAAAGGATGGATTGAAAGGCGACCGAACCCGAATGACAAGCGCGGCGTGCTGGTGCAACTCACCTGCGAAGGCGCGGCCGTGTGCGAAAAATGTCATGAGCTAGTAGGACAAACACTGCATCAGGAACTAACAAAAAACTTAACGGCGGATGAAGTGCTGACGCTTGAACATTTGCTCAAGAAAATCCTGCCGTAAACAGAAAGAGGTATGACGATGTCCAGACGCAATAATGACGCCATCACTATTCATAGCATTTTGGACTGGATTGAAGATAACCTGGAATCGCCGCTCTCACTGGAAAAGGTGTCCGAGCGTTCAGGTTACTCAAAATGGCACCTGCAACGGATGTTCAAAAAAGAGACCGGTCATTCATTAGGTCAATACATTCGCAGCCGCAAGCTGACGGAAATTGCTCAGAAACTGAAAGAGAGCAACGAACCGATCCTGTATCTGGCGGAACGCTATGGTTTTGAATCGCAACAGACCCTGACCCGCACGTTCAAGAACTATTTCGACGTGCCACCGCACAAGTATCGCATCACCAGTATGCCTGGTGAGTCCCGATACCTGCTACCGCTAACGAACTGTCATTGCTAATCGCCTGATTAAGAGCCTGTTTCATTAGGTATAGCCTGTTGCCGACAGTATGGATCTGGAAAACGCGCAATAACCGAAGCGTACGCAGAGTACGTGAGGTTGATGCGCACTACCCGAGTCCCGAATGGCAAACACAATAACCTAATGTGCCAGGCGCTAAGACGTAACCGAGGAAATCATGAAAACTATCGCCTCCGCCGCCCTCACCTTACTGGTGCTGGTCTCCGGCCAGACTTTTGCGGAGCAAACCACTCACGCTAACCAGCAGAACAGTCGTACCGCGATAGTTCTGCCAACCGCACACGAACAATCGCCTTTTGATTTTAATCATATGGGTGCGGGTAGCGACAAATCCGACGAATTAGGCGTGCCGTATTACAACCAACGCTAACGTTAATTCGTTTTGGCCCTGCTCCGGCAGGGCTTTTTTCTTTCATCCCTTGATTCGCGTCGCACGGCGCAACCGCAAACCAAACACGTTGATATACAACCCTCCCATGATCAACGCTGCACCCAGCAGCTGTAACACCGTGAGTTTCTCGTCCAGCAGAACAGCCGCGCTTGCCAGCCCGACGACCGGAACCAGCAGAGACAACGGCGCGACGCGCCAGGTTTCGTAGCGTCCCAGCAAGGTTCCCCAGATCCCGTACCCCACAATCGTGGCGACGAACGCCAGATAAACCAGCGACAAAATCGTCGTGAGATCGATCTCAACCAGACTTTTGAGCATGACCGCAGCGCCGTCAAAAATGAGTGAGGCGATCATAAATGGGACAACCGGAATCAGCGCGCTCCAGACCACCAGCGACATCACCGCCGGACGCGCGTCATGCTGCATGATGAGTTTGTTGAAGATATTCCCACATGCCCAGCTCAGTCCCGCCGCCAGCGTCAGCATAAAGCCCAGCAGCGCGACGTGTTGCCCATTCAGACTGGCCTCCGCCAAAATCAGCACGCCAAACACCGCGACGGTGATCCCCGCCAGCTGTTTGCCCTGCAGGCGCTCACCAAAGACAAACGCGCCAAGAATGATGGTGAAAAACGCCTGAGCCTGGAGAACCAGTGATGCCAGCCCCGCAGGCATGCCAAATTTAATGGCGCAAAACAGAAAGGCGAACTGCCCAAAGCTGATGGTCAGACCGTAACCGAGCAGCAGGCGAAACGGGATTTTAGGCCGCGCAACGAAGAATAATGCGGGAACTGCGACCAGCAAAAAGCGTAAACCGGCCAGCATCAGCGGAGGCATGTTATGCAAACCTAACTTAATGACCACAAAATTCAGGCCCCACACCACGACCACCAGCAACGCCAGCAGCCCGTCTTTACGCGTCATACATCGCCTCTGATTATTAAATTTTTGTAAACAGATTCAAGGTAACGAAAAAAGCCCGCCAGGAAAAGATCATTAATTCTGGCAGTCAGGCGAAGCACTTAGGGATAAATTAGGTGCTATACAAGCCCCTTATGTCGTGATACTCCTGATAAAACACAACAAAAAAATCGTAAGCATTTGTCGGGCAGAACTATGAAACCATCTCTCAGGCGCTCAACCGCAGCGCTGCTGGCGTCGTCATTATTATTAACAATCGGTCGTGGTGCGACGCTCCCGTTTATGACCATCTACCTCACCCGTGTCTACAACATGAGCGTTGAGAATATCGGTTATGCCCTGACGATCGCGCTGACTATTGGCGTGGTTTTCAGCATGGGGTTTGGCATCCTCGCGGATAAGTTTGATAAAAAACGCTATATGCTGATATCGATTCTGGCGTTTATCGCCGGGTTTGTAGCCATTCCGCTGGTGCATAACGTCACGCTGGTCGTCGTGTTCTTTGCCCTGATTAACTGTGCCTATTCCGTGTTCTCCACGGTGCTAAAAGCCTGGTTCTCCGATGTGCTCACGTCGTCCGAGAAAGCGCGCGTATTTTCGCTGAACTACAGTTTTCTGAATATTGGCTGGACGATTGGTCCGCCGATAGGCACCTTGCTGGTGATGTACAGCTTGCAATTACCGTTCTGGCTGGCGGCGTTCTGTGCCGCGCTGCCGCTGGTGTTTATTCAGTTCTATGTGCAAAAGAGCGTGGCTGCCGATGCCGAACACGCCCCCGTACCGTGGCAACCGTCGGTACTCCTGCGTGACAAAGCGTTGTTCTGGTATACGCTCTCCGGGCTTCTGGCCTCTTACGTCGGGGGATCTTTCGCCAGCTGTATTTCCCAGTACGTCCTGGCAGCCGATTACGACAGTGATTTTGCGCAAAACGTGGTTGCCGTTGTGCTCCCGGTGAATGCCGCCGTGGTGGTGTCACTGCAATACCTCATTGGACGCAGAATCACGGCCAGCAATATTCGCCCTTTGATGGCGCTCGGCACGCTGTTTTTTGTGCTGGGACTGGGCGGATTTATGTTCTCCGGCAGCAATTTGATCTACTGGGGAATAGCCGCAGCGGTCTTTACCGTGGGGGAAATTATCTATGCACCGGGCGAATACATGCTGATCGATAACATCGCCCCGCCGGGGATGAAAGCCAGCTATTTTTCCGCGCAAGCGCTGGGGTGGCTCGGTGCCGCAGCGAACCCAATGATCACCGGTATTATTCTGACCCATTTGCCGCACTGGTCATTATTTGCGGTGATGATGGCGGCGATTGTGATTGCGTGGCTGATGATTTTGCGTGGAATGCGCGTGAAAGCGTGGCAGGAAGAGCCGAAAACAGCGTAAAAAGAAAGGCGAGAATCTCTCGCCTTTTTTGTATTTAGTGGTGCAGCATTTCGTCCACAACCTGATTTTTATACATCTCATTGGGGTAATACGTCGGCCAGTTATCCATCTCTTTCAGCAACGCCTCGTGCGAGGTGTTGCCCATAAAGAGATGGAAGTGCGCAGACTGACGCGGGCCAATTGTATGGTCGCTGAACTGCACGAATTTTGGTGCTTTAGAGCCGGCGTCTTTACATTCAAACAGATAGCGCACGCCTTTTTTGCCTGACGCGTACGTCAGAATTTTATACCCGCTGTAATCGTAGCGGCAGCTCGCTACCGTTTTGCCGGTATGGAATTCCATCACATTATTTTCAATCCCAATGGTTTCCACATCCGTGGCGTATCCCTTGCGGTAATACGCTTTCACCTCGGCAAACGTTTTGCTGGGATCGTTTTCCGCTTTCTTTTTGAAAACCGGATCCAGTGAGCCATCAAGCAGGAAAGGATAAACCGACTGCCAGACGCCGTCCCAGTCGGATAATTGACGGTCTTTAACGTCTTTATCCTCAAAAACACCGTTCGCGGCTTTCTCTTCCGCTTCGGTCATTTGATGCCCGTGCGAATGGGCAAACAGTTGCCCGCTCACCAGCAGCGCCCCCAGCGTCATTGCAAATTTTCCAATCTGTGCAGCCAAAATATCATCCTCGTTCCGTTCAAGAAAACGAGAATGTTATAGTATAACATTTCAGAAAACAATCACCCTCAGATTGCCACCAGCCCGCGAACGCCCTCTTCCTCCATATCTTCACCGCGGCCACGTTGAATAATGCTCCCGCGCGACATGAGCAAATAGTTATCTGCCAGGTCGGCAGCAAAATCATAAAACTGTTCCACCAGCAAAATCGCCATATCACCCCGACTGGCGAGCTGACGGATAACCACGCCAATCTCTTTTATCACCGAGGGCTGGATCCCTTCCGTCGGCTCATCCAGGATTAACAGCTGCGGACGACTCGCCAGCGCGCGGCCAATCGCCAGCTGTTGCTGCTGCCCACCCGAAAGATCGCCGCCACGGCGGTGCTTCATCTCTTTTAAAACAGGAAACAGTTGCCAGATATCCTCCGGCACGCTTTTCGCCTCGCGAGCAGGAAAGCGCGACAATCCCAAGAGCAGATTTTCTTCGACCGTCAGACGCGGAAAAATCTCGCGCCCCTGCGGCACATACGCCACACCGGACTGCACGCGATGATGCGGTTTAGCGTGGGTAATTTTTTTGCCCTGCCAGATAATCTCCCCGCTGCGCGCAGGCACTAACCCCATCAGGCATTTTAACAGCGTCGTTTTTCCCACGCCGTTGCGCCCCAGCAGACATGTCACCTCACCGTTTGGGGCCTCAAAGCTCACACCTCGCAAAATATGGCTGCCGCTGTAATACTGATTCAGTTCGTTAACCTGTAGCATTCCCGCTCCTTACCGTCCCAGATAGACTTCGATAACCTGTTCATTGGCCTGCACTTCACGCAAAGATCCCTCCGCCAGCACGCGCCCCTGATGCAGAACGGTGACGTGATCGGCGATGGTTTCAACAAATCCCATATCGTGTTCCACCACCATCAGCGAATGTTTGCCCGCCAGGGTGCGAAAAAGCTCTGCCGAATACTCTGTTTCAGCGTCCGTCATGCCGGCTGCGGGTTCATCAAGCAATAACAAATGGGGGTCCTGCACCAGCAGCATGCCGATTTCCAGGAACTGTTTTTGCCCGTGAGACAGTAATCCCGCGCTGCGATCCCGCTCAGAGCTCAGGCGCAGCAGCGTAAGCATGTCGTTGATGCGATCGCTCTGCTCTGAGGTGAGCCTGGCGCGCAGGCTGGCCCACACGGATTTGTCGCCTTTCATTGCCAGCTCAAGATTTTCCCAGACCGTCAGCGCTTCAAATACCGTCGGTTTCTGGAACTTACGCCCAATGCCCTGTCGCGCAATCGCGGCGGGATCGAGTCCGGTTAAATCAATCGACTGATCGTAAATCGCCCGCCCACTCTGCGGGCGCGTTTTACCGGTGATCACGTCCATTAACGTAGTTTTACCGGCCCCGTTCGGGCCAATCACGCAGCGTAATTCCCCCACGCCGATGTTTAGCGACAGATCGGTCAACGCCTGGAAACCGTCAAAATTGACGTTTATCGACTCAAGCTGCAGCACCGGATCGGTTTGCTCACGAAAGCGGTCGCCCGGGAGTTGACGGGTAAAAAGTTCGTCGGTTGGCTGCATTATTTCTCTCCCTTACGCAATAATCCGTAGACGCCGCGCGGTAAGAACAGCGTGACGGCGATAAAAATCCCGCCCAAAAACAGCTGCCAGTATTCCGGCATGGCAACGGTGAAATAGCTTTTTGCGCCGTTAACCAGCGCCGCGCCAATCACCGGCCCAATTAAGGTCCCGCGCCCACCAAGTGCCACCCAAATTGCGGCCTCAATGGAGTTGGTAGGCGACATTTCACCCGGGTTGATGATGCCGACCTGCGGGACGTACAGCGCCCCCGCCAACCCGCACAGCACCGCCGAAAGCGTCCAGACCAGCAGCTTAAAACCACGGGGATCGTAGCCACAAAATGTCAGACGGTTTTCCGCGTCGCGCACGGCGGTAAGAATGCGGCCAAATTTACTTTTCGCCAGCCAGAATCCGATAGCCAGCGAGGCTGCCAGCAGCGCGACCGTCGCCAGAAAAAGCGCAATCCGCGTGGTCGTTGCCGTCACCGGGAATCCCAGCAGCGTGGTAAAACCGGTGAAACCGTTGTTCCCGCCAAATCCGGTTTCATTACGAAAGAACAGCAGCATCCCCGCGTAGGTCAGCGCCTGAGTCATGATCGAGAAATAGACCCCTTTGATTTTTGAGCGAAACGCAAACCAGCCAAAAATCAGCGCCAGCAGGCCGGGGATCATCACAATGAGCACCAGTGCCCAGGCAAAATGCTGGGTTCCCCACCAGAACCACGGCAGTTCACTCCAGGAGAGGAACGACATAAACGCCGGTAATCCCTCGCCTGACGCCTGACGCATCAGATACATGCCCATCGCGTAGCCGCCCAGCGCAAAGAAAATCCCGTGTCCCAGCGACAGCATTCCGGCGTAGCCCCAGACCAGATCGAGCGCCACGGCGACGATGGCATAGCAGAGGATTTTGCCGACCAGCGTCAGCATCCAGGTGGACAGGGCCAGCGGGTGGCTGCTGGGTAACAGCGCCAGAAACGGCAGCACTAGCAGAATGGCGAGAATCAGGCTGCCAACAAGTTGTGTTATTCGCGGCGCTTTACGCGCCAGCGTTAAGGTCAGTGGCTGGCTCATCAGTCTGTCACCCTCCCTTTAAGCGCAAACAATCCCTGCGGACGTTTCTGAATGAACAGAATAATCGCCACCAGAATCACGATTTTCCCCAGTACCGCACCCATTTGCGGTTCGAGAATTTTGTTGAAAATGCCCAGACCAAACGCCGCGGCCACGCTGCCTGCCAGTTGCCCGACGCCGCCGAGCACCACCACCAGGAAGGAGTCAATAATATAGCCTTGCCCCAGTTCCGGCCCGACGTTGCCGAGCTGCGAGAGCGCCACGCCACCCAGACCGGCAATGCCCGATCCAAGGCCGAACGCCAGCATATCGACACGCCCTGTCGGCACGCCGCAGCACGCCGCCATATTGCGGTTTTGCGTCACCGCCCGCACGTTCAGCCCCAGTCGGGTTTTGTTCAGAATCAACCAGGTAAAGAACAGCACCAGCAGGACAAAAACCAGCACCGCAATTCGGTTCCACGGCAGGATCAGGTTGGCAAAAACCTGCACGCCGCCGGACAGCCAGGCCGGGTTCGCCACTTCCAGGTTTTGCGCGCCAAAGGTCATCCGCACCAGTTGGATAATCATCAGGCTGATCCCCCAGGTGGCGAGCAACGTCTCCAGCGGACGGCCATACAGATGGCGGATCACGCTGCGCTCCAGCGCCATGCCAACGCCCGCAGTCACTAAAAATGCCACCGGCAGTGCGACAATCGGGTACAGCGCCAGCCACTGAGGCGCGAATTGCACCATCGCCTGCTGTACCATCCAGGTACAATATGCGCCGAGCATCAGCATCTCGCCGTGCGCCATATTGATGACGCCCAGCAATCCGTAGGTGATCGCCAGTCCGAGCGCCGCCAGCAGCAGCACCGATCCGAGTGACAACCCCATAAAGGCCTGCCCCAAAAGATCGCCAATCAGTAAACGGTGCTGAATCTGACGCAAACTGTCCGCCGCCGCCTCACGCACGCGGGCATCCGGTTCCGTTTGGGGTTGCGTAAAGGGCGTTAAACGTGCCTGCGTTTCGGGATCGGTCGAATGCCCCAGCAGCGCAACGGCCTGCAAACGCACCTCAGCCTGCGGACTGGCGAGAAGCAGATTTGCCAGCGCCGCTTCCAGCGCGGCACGAACCTTGTCATCTTGCTCCGCCTGCAGACGCTGCTGTAATAAATTCAGCATCGCCGGCGTGGCATCGCGCTGCAGTTGTATCGCTGCGCTCAACCTTTCCGTGACGTTGTCACTGACGAGCTGATGCGTGGCCAGTGCAGTGGAGGAGAGATTGCGCAGGCGGTTGGTAAGACGGACCGCTCTGGGTTCGCCCTCTGCCTGGGCGCTTTCCCCAAGGGCTGACAGTTGCCCCTTCACGCGCGTAAACGCGTGCTTTTGCGCATCAACAAAGAGATTTTCTTTTTGCAGCGCCTGCAACAGCGGCAAACGCGACGAATCCGGGCTGACGGCCCATTGCTCAAGTAGCGTGGTTTGCTGGCTGCGGCTCGCGGCGACAAAGGTGTCCGCATCCGACGCCTGCGCCATCCCTGGCAGCAGACCGGCAAGCCATACTATTGCGACGAACATACGCATTACGCTCATGGCTTTTCTCCGTGACCGGGTTTAGTTGCTGGCGGTTTTCATCGGTTGTTCTGACTTTTTATCGTTACCGGGAATGTACGGACTCCACGGCTGAGCACGAACCGTTGCATCGGTCTGCCAGACGACGTTGAACTGGCCGTTACCTTCGATTTCACCAATCATCACCGGCTTATGCAGATGGTGATTGGTTGCGTCCATGGTCAGCGTAAAGCCTGACGGCGCTTTGAAGGATTGTCCGGCCATGGCGGCACGCACTTTATCCACGTCCGTGGTTCCTGCTTTCTCAACGGCCTGCGCCCACATATGGATCCCCACGTAGGTCGCTTCCATCGGATCATTGGTCACCACGGTGTCGGCGTTCGGCAAGTTATGGGCTTTGGCATAGGCTTTATAGGCTGCAACAAACGCCTGGTTGGTTGGATTATCAACCGACTCAAAGTAGTTCCATGCCGCGAGGTTACCCACCAGCGGTTTGGTGTCGATGCCGCGAAGTTCTTCTTCACCCACCGAGAACGCCACCACCGGCACGTCGGTCGCTTTTACGCCCTGGTTTGCCAGCTCTTTGTAAAAGGGAACATTGGAATCACCGTTGATGGTTGATACCACCGCCGTTTTTCCGCCCGCCGAGAATTTCTTGATATTGGCGACAATGGTTTGATAATCGCTGTGACCAAACGGGGTGTAAACCTCTTCAATATCTTTGTCCTGCACGCCTTTCGAATGCAGGAACGCACGCAGAATTTTGTTGGTGGTACGCGGATAAACATAATCAGTACCCAGCAGGAAGAAGCGTTTTGCGCTCCCGCCGTCTTCACCCATCAGATATTCCACCGCCGGAATGGCCTGCTGATTTGGCGCAGCACCGGTGTAGAAGACGTTTGGCGACATCTCTTCCCCCTCATACTGCACCGGGTAGAACAGCAGTCCGTTTACCTCTTCAAACACCGGCAGCACCGATTTTCGAGAAACTGACGTCCAGCAGCCAAAGACTGCCGCCACTTTGTCCTGGCTTAATAACTGACGGGCTTTTTCCGCAAACAGTGGCCAGTTTGACGCGGGATCAACCACCACCGGCTCCAGCTTTTTACCCAGCACGCCGCCTTTGGCGTTAATCTCATCGATCGTCATCAGCGCGACGTCTTTGAGGGGCGTTTCAGAGATCGCCATCGTGCCCGAGAGCGAATGCATGATCCCAATTTTGATGGTGTCAGCGGCTTGCACACCAAAACTCATTCCCATAGCCGCCACGGAAGCCGACAGCGCAAAAGCTTTTAACAAGGTACGACGATGCATATTTTCACTCCTGAAAAGAAAGCTGTGCGAATGCGTCCGTTACGGCGTGGACGCAGAAAAAGCAAAACGTCTTTGACAGGATCAGGCACAGCAAAAAGAGTGCCAGAACAGAAAATAATCGGTTTTTTAGTGTATTAGCGTGAATCAATCAGCAGCAGAACGGATTGCGGGGCGGGATGAACAACAGCGGAACGACTCAGAATGGCACAGCGTTGCATTATAAAAGTGCAACGCTGTGCGGGATGGATTACCAGACTTCGTCAGCGATTTGCGTCACCAGGCGCACTTTGTCCCACTGCTGGGTTTCGCTCAGGCTGTTGCCCTCTTCCGTGGAGGCAAAGCCGCACTGCGGGCTCAGGCAAATCTGGTCTTTTGCCACATACTGCGCGGCCTCTTCCAGACGTGTTTTGACGCCCTGCGGATTTTCCAGCTCGCCATTTTTAGTGGTGATCAGCCCCAGAACGACCTGCTGTTTACCCGGACGGACAAAACGTAACGGTGCAAAATCACCGCTGCGATCGTTGTCGTACTCAAGGAAAAAGGCATCGACATTCACCGTCCCAAAGAGAATTTCAGCCACGGGCTCGTATCCGCCTTCGGAAATCCAGGTCGAGCGGAAATTACCGCGACACACATGCAAACCAATGGTCAGATCGTCGGGTTTGCCTTCCAGCGCTTTGTTCAACACGCGGGCATAGGTCAGCGCCAGCTGGTCTGCATCGTCCCCGCGCTCGCGGATCTGGCGACGCTGGTCGTCGGAACACAGGTACGCCCAGACGGTGTCATCCAGCTGTAAATAGCGGCAACCCGCGTCGTAGAACGCCTGAATCGCATCGCGCCAGGTGGTAGCCAGATCATCAAAATAAACGTTCAGATCCGGATAAACGGTCGCATCAATATCTTTCCGGCCTCCGCGGAAATGCAGCACGCTCGGGCTGGGAATGGTCATTTTCGGCTGGGCGTTACCGCTGATGCTTTTCAGATAGCGGAAATCCTCAAGCATTGGATGGTCGCCGAAGCCCAGTTTACCGGTCACGCGTACGCCGTGTGCTTTGGTCTGCACGCCGTTAAACTGGATGCCCTGATTCGAATCGTAGCGCTCAACGCCCTGCAACCCATCGAAGAAGTCGAAATGCCACCACGCACGGCGGAACTCACCGTCAGTCACCACATGCAGGCCACAGGCGCACTGCTGCTCAACAACGTGGCGAATCGCGTCATTTTCAATATTTCGCAGCGCGCTGGCATCGATTTCACCGCTGGCAAATTTGAGTCGCGCCTGTTTGATCGCATCAGGACGTAAAAAGCTGCCTACTACATCGGCGCGGTACGGGGCGTGTTGTCGTTGCATGGTTTTCTCCTTAGCTGCCCGCAATTGATTGCAGACAGTGATAATTCATCAATTGAAGTTTTAGACTTCTGGATGGCTATATGTCCAAAAGATGTCATATCACTGCCGTGACGGCAAACGAGAAAAATTCATGGCAGATGAATTTTATTCATCTTGAGCATGCTCAGCGGAGGCAAACGCAAACTGTTCATCCTCCCAACCCGTGATGCCTCCGATCATGATTTTGACCGGCAGACCGAGCCGGGAAAGCTTCAGTGCCGCTCTGTCCGCGCCGTTGCAGTGCGGCCCCGCACAGTAGACCACGAACAGGGTACCCTCTGGCCAGTGCGCCATCGTCTCGGCATTCATTGCAGAACGCGGCAAATGAATTGCCCCAGGTAAATGGCGACGCGCAAACTGCTCAGGCGTTCCCACAACGTGCAGTAACACAAAGTCCTGATCCTGCTGCGTCAGGGCGTGATGCACATCGGCACAGTCGGTTTCGACGCTCAGGCGGCGCAGAAAATGGGCGGCAGACTCCTGCGGGTCTGCGGCGGGAAATTCGGTTACGTAACTCATGGCGCTTTCTCCTGTTGGGCGTTTGTGTTAACAGTACTTTATCCAGAAATTCAGCCAGTGAATGCCAGCGGTCATGCCAGAAAACAGCAAGAAGATGACAAATTTACGACACCCCCCTTCACCGCGCGTGGTAGTCCTGGCCTATGACGGCCTTTGTACCTTCGAATTTGGGGTTGCGGTGGAGATCTTCGGCCTGCCGCGCCCTGAAATGGGCGATGACTGGTATCGTTTTTCCGTCGCGGCGGTCGATAAGGGCGAACTGCGGGCGACGGGTGGCATTCGGGTGCTCGCGGATGGCGATCTGACGTTGCTCAATGCCGCCGATCTGGTGGTGATCCCCGGCTGGCGCGGCGTTGACAAGACCGTTCCCGCAGAACTTTGCGATGCCCTGCGTCACGCCCACGCGCGAGGCTGCCAGCTCCTGTCGATTTGCTCGGGCGTTTTTGTGCTTGCGGCGACGGGATTGCTGAACGGGCGCCACGCCACCACGCACTGGCGTTATACCGAGACGCTCAAGGCGCGATTCCCTGACATTACCGTGGTCGAAGATGTGCTGTATCAGGATGAGGGAGATATTTTGACGTCAGCGGGCAGTGCGGCGGGGATCGACCTCTGTTTACATGTGGTACGTCGCGATTATGGGATGGAAGCCGCCAATCATGTGGCGCGCCGCCTGGTGATTCCTCCGCATCGCGATGGCACACAAACGCAGCTGATGAGTCGCCCGGTCGCCCAATTAAGGGAAAGTGAGCGGCTCGGGCAGCTTTTTGATTTCCTGCACCAGCATCTGACCGTCAGCCATAGCGTCAGTTCATTAGCCGCGCGCGTCGGTATGAGTCAGCGCACTTTTTTACGTCGTTTTGCCGACGCTACGGGGACGACGCCAGCGCGCTGGATGCACAACGAACGCCTGCTGCGGGCCAGAGATTTCCTCGAGACGAGTCGACTGAGTATCGACAGCATCGCGGCGCAGACAGGGTTCGGCCATGCCGCCTCCCTGCGACACCATTTTCGTCAACATTTCGCCCTCTCGCCCGCACAATACCGGAAGCAATTTTACGTCACGCGCTAATGGCATAACGGCAAATTTAAGGCAAAAAAAACCGCCATTTTCTGGCGGTAAATGCTTGCATGGATAGAGTTGTATTTTGATATCTACTTTCCCGGTATTCCCTACCAGGTAGAAGATCGTAATAAACGTAGCACTTATATCTTCAACAACGGTTAAACAACGTTGCGGTCTGACGTTGTTTCAGGAAATCTTTTCAGGAGGCAGCGTTAGGCCCTTTACTCTTAATTTGCAGATATTGCATCAGTCCCTGATCTGCGCTTTGTTGAGCATGATCGTTTATCGCCTCAATATAATAAGGACGTGCAACGCTATAAGGCGCGCGTTCCGCCGGGTAAATCATAAACTCAAATTTCGTGCCCTTCGCCGAAGAGAGACAGTTCATTGCCCACGCATTATCGTTTATTTTTTGACTTTGACATAATACCCGGCCATAACTGCTGGTCAGGTAAGAGCTCACTCTCTCCTCCGCGGCTTTCATGTAGTCTAGCTTGTTGCTATAGAGACTAAAGGCAGTGGTGGCGACAGCAATGGCGGCAATCCCAGGGATAACAGTGGCAAATAGTCTGTTCATTTAAATGGGTAATCCATAATCAATACATAATTAATACAAATAAAATACATCGCTTGGCTATTATTACCACTTAAACTGGAAAAGCAAATATTTATTTGGCATCTGTTTTTTTCAAGACTTTTATATATGACACATGCCTATAAATAGATGTTGCCATCATCTATTTAAAATAATCAATAGTGTTTATTTTGTTATTATTTGAAGCGTTCATTTATTGAATTTATAAATTACGCCACCTGTTTCCCTCCCGAATTTGAATCGTAAGGCTATGTTGACAAATTATTTGCGATAAATTTCACTTCCGAATAGTAACTCAAGGTAACTATTGGCATGATGACCGCAAAATGTGATGCGGTGATGAGACAATGGTTAAAAAAATGTTATCGATAATACTGCTAACCTGTGCGCTATTTTCAGGTCAGTTGATGGCAGGACATAACGGGCATGAATTTTTATGGGTAAAGAACGTTGATCATCAGCTCCGTCACGAAGCGGATAGCGATGAACTCAGATGTGTTGCAGAGGAGTCAGCGGACGGTTTGCGCGAACATCACCACTGGCAGAAGTCGCGCAAACCCGATACTCACTTTCTTTGATTAAACGCCCTTGCGCTTCGGCAGGGTTTTCATCAACTCTTCAGGACTGACAGAGGCCACAACGCTTCCCGGTTGTGGCATTTTAACGATGTGATTTTTCATTTTACCAATGACGTGCATTTCGCAGGGACGGCAGTCAAATTTCAGCGTTAACACTTCATCACCGTTCACCAGCTGCATCGGCGTAGCTTTCCAGCTTTTGATATTGCCCTTGGCCTGTTTCGGACACAGGTTGAAGGCGAAGCGCAGACAGTGTTTGGTGATCATCACCGGCACATCGCCCTTCTCTTCATGCGCCTCATACGCCGCATCAATGAGTTGCACGCCGTAACGATGATAAAACGCGCGCGCCTTGTGGTTATACACGTTCGCCAGGAATGACAAATGGGAATCCGGATAGACCGGCGCAGGGACAGACACCGCTTTGCGACTCCCGCGCGGGTAATTGGCCAGGCGCGCTTCATCAAGCTTTTCGGCGGTTTCGCGGCGGAACTGGTTAAGCTGGCTGTTCGGAACGAACAGTGCATCCGGCAGCGTAAGCGTAATGTCCCGCGCGTAATAGATCGTTTGCCCCAGCTTCGCCACGCCGTCTTTCAGACTGTTCATCGCCTTTTCTGCGTTATTCGCCACCTCAAACTGACCCTCGAGGGTATGCGTCACGCTCACGCCATCTTCGCTGGTCATGGTCAGGATCAGCTGTTCTTCACAACCGCCAAGCTCAATATCCACCGCAATACGGCGTTCACTGGAGGTTTTCAGCAACGCCTGCTGCCAGTTATGGTCAAGGTTACGGTTAAGCGCGGCATTCGGGCGGGCTTTGTACAGATCCGCCGGCATTTCGTTCGGCCAGACGCGATACTGATTGTCACCCGTTTTCTCAACGGTATTGGCGCGGAAGCCGACGATTTCGCGTTTGATCATCACGTTCAGCCCGTCACCATTGGCCAGAGTTTCCGTCACTTTCACGTCGAGGTGATCTTTCGATACTTTTAAAACTTCGCCCACCGGCAGGCCGATAAACTTAGGCGAATCAAACGCACCGATATCGTCTTTACGGGCATTCACAAAATAGTCGGTGCTGCCACGGTGGAACGTTTTATCCGTGGACGGAATAAAGAAATGCTCGGTGCGCCCGGCAGAAGAGCGCGCCAGGTCGCCGCGATCTTCAATGATGGCGTCAAGCATCTGACGATAATGCGCAGTGATATTCTTCACGTAGCTCATGTCTTTGTAGCGCCCTTCAATTTTGAAGGAGCGCACGCCAGCGTCGATGAGCGCCGCCAGGTTTGCCGTCTGATCGTTGTCTTTCATCGACAGCAGATGTTTTTCGAACGCCACGACGCGGCCCTGATCGTCTTTCAGGGTATACGGCAAACGACACGCCTGCGAGCAGTCACCACGGTTGGCGCTGCGCCCGGTCTGCGCGTGGGAAATATTGCACTGGCCGGAATAGGCCACACACAGCGCACCGTGGATGAAGAATTCAATGTTGGCGTCAGTCGCCTGGTGGATATCGCGGATTTGATTCAGATTCAGCTCGCGCGCCAGCACGATCTGGGTAAAACCTACATCAGAAAGAAACTTCGCTTTTTCAACGGTGCGAATATCGCACTGGGTACTGGCGTGCAGTTCAATCGGCGGAATATCCAGCTCAAGCACGCCCATATCCTGAACGATCAGCGCGTCGACGCCCGTCTGATACAGATCGGTAATCAGGCGTTGGGCGGGTTCCAGTTCATCATCATGAAGAATGGTGTTCAGAGTCACGAACACTTTTGCACCAAAACGGTGGGCAAACGGCACCAGCTCCGCAATATCCTGCAGGCTGTTGCTGGCGTTATGGCGAGCGCCAAAGCCAGGGCCGCCGATATAGACCGCATCCGCACCGTGAAGAATCGCTTCACGGGCGATGGAGGCGTCTCGAGCCGGGCTTAAAAGTTCAAGATGATGGGATTGCAGGCGCATACGTCGTCGTTATCCGTTATGGTCAAAATGGCGGCTATTGTAGTCAGAAGTATGCGACAGCGAAACAGTTTTGCGTAGGGTTAGCGGGGATAGTGGATCAAAGAGTGAAAATGCACCGTCTGGCTACTGCTGTTGCGGTACGCGTGAGGTTTATCGCCAGCAAAACGCACGCCGGAATCCGCTACAATTGTGCGCCAGTGGCCGTCGATACACATTTCCAGCTCACCGCTTATCACCACCACATGTTCAACAACGCCCGCTTCATGCGGCGTTGACTCACTGAGGGCGCCCGGCGCGAGCGTGATCGAAAAATGGTCAAACTTCAGCGTGTCGTCCCACGGGAATAACGGTTTCACCACCATCGCCTGCTGCTGCGGATCAAACACCGGCTGCGGCTGTTCCTCTGGAGTGATAAACGCTGAAAAAGGCACGTTCAGGCCCGTGGCGATTTTCCACAGCGTCGACACCGTCGGACTGGACTCATTACGCTCGATCTGTCCGAGCATCGCTTTGGATACGCCCGTCTCGTCGGCCAGTTTTGATAAACTCCAGCCCCGCGCCTGACGCTCTGTCTTTAAGGTTGTCGCAAGATGTTGAGTGATAGTCATAATGCCTCCCGTTGTGGCCAAGTGTACCACTTGTACGCTATAGCGCACAGTGCTACATTATTTCGGACGCTATAACGCACAACGGAGCCCTGATGCGTAATTCCTCCTCTCTGTTTCCTGCCGTGTTGGCCGGTTTCGTCGCCGTGCTGGTCGGCTATGCCAGTTCCGCAGCCATCGTCTGGCAAGCGGCAGCATCGGCAGGTGCAAGTTCACAGCAAATCGCAGGCTGGATGACCGCACTAGGTCTGGGAATGGGCGTGAGCACGCTTGCACTTTCACTCTGGTATCGCGCACCGGTTTTAACCGCGTGGTCCACACCCGGCGCGGCGCTGCTCGCCACCAGCCTGCAGGGCGTGACGCTCAGTGAAACCATAGGTGTGTTTATTTTCGCCAATGCCCTCATTCTGCTGTGCGGGCTAACGGGGCTATTCGCCCGGTTGATGAAGATTATTCCCCACACTCTCGCGGCGGCCATGCTCGCGGGTGTCCTGTTACGATTCGGGTTGCAGGCATTCAGTAATCTGCAAGACCACTTTCTGCTGTGCGGCAGCATGCTGCTGGCGTGGCTCATCGCGAAAGCCATCATGCCGCGCTATGCGATTGTCGCCACGCTGGTGGTGGGCGGGTTGGTGGCCTGGCTGGGAGGTGACATTGTCACAGAAAAACTCATGTTCTCGGTGGTGATGCCAGAGTTTATTGCCCCCACATTCACTTTCACCACTCTGATGAGTATCGGGCTGCCCTTCTTCCTGGTGACGATGGCCTCTCAAAATGCGCCCGGTTTCGCCACCATGAAAGCCTCTGGCTATCCGGTCGCGGTTTCACCATTAATGATTTTCACAGGCGGATTGGCCCTGCTGTTCTCGCCGTTCGGCGTGTATTCGATCTGCATCGCTGCGATTACGGCTGCAATTTGCCAAAGCCCCGACGCCCATCCGGAGGCCAAGAAGCGCTGGTTAGCCGCCGCTGCCGCCGGTGTGTTTTATCTGCTCGCCGGGATTTTTGGCGGCTCGATCACCGCACTGATGGCCGCTCTGCCCCTGAGCTGGATCCAGACGCTGGCCGGGCTGGCCCTGCTGGGCACGATGGGTGGCAGTTTGTCTCAGGCGCTCCAGCACGAAAGCGAGCGCGACGCGGCGCTGGTTACGTTTCTGGTGACCGCCAGCGGTGTAACGCTCTTGGGGATTGGTTCGGCTTTTTGGGGATTAATCGCGGGTGGCATCTGTTATGCCGTATTTTCACACTTTCGCCGCGCGTAGCTGCGAAGGTGTTCGCCCGGTCGTGGCTTTAAAACGGTTGCTGAAATGACTCGCCGAGCTGAAGCCGCAGGCCATCGCGATATCCGTCAACGGCTGCTGGGTGAACTGGACCAGCGCTTTTGCCTTTTCCATTCTCTGATGCATAACGTATTGATGCGGCGCCATCTTCATCGACTGGCGGAACATGCGCGCGAAATGGTATTCACTTAACGACGCCACCGCCGCCAGGTCTGCCAGCGTCAAAGGCTGCGACAAATGGTTATCGATATACTCAATCACCGCTCGCAGCACGAAGGGCGAGAGCCCGCCGGTGACTATCGGCAACTTCCACTGCACGCTGGAATAGTGCTGAATCAGATGGGTCAGGAGTAACGTGCTGGCGGTGCTCAAGGTCAGCTGATTGGCGGCCTGCTGCCAGTCACAGCCCAGCAAAAACTGACGATACAGCATGGCGATTTTCGGATCGCTGGCGAACGTCTTTTCATCGAGCACAATCGACGCCGGACTTTTGTCCCAGATCTGTTCGCCAATCCCGCGCAAATGTTCATCGGTACAATAAAGATGCACAAACGATAAATCATCGCGGATATCCCAGCTCGATTCGCTCTGCTCCGGCATGAGACAAAAACGGTCCGGCCCGCCGCCGTTTTTCCAGCCGCTGGCGGTTTTATGATAGCTCTCATAACCGTCCGCGACGTACAGACTCAGAGTGTGGTGGTTGCTTTTGACCGTGACAGTGTCGTGCTTGTTAAACCACGCCGCCAGCTGGATACCCGAGTTAAGCGCGACCGTTTCCCGCAGCACGGCATTTTGTTGGCGAAGCGTTTCGAAAGTGTCGTAGGCGCGGGACATAACCGTCATAAGCTGGCAATTAAACAGATCGTTAGTCTATGAAGTGTTGCCCTTTGATGCCAGCGCTGGCGCAATAAAAAAAGCGCAAGATTTTGCAAGTCAGTCGCAAGATGCTGACAGCGCGCCAGCCCAGTCCAGGCCACACTTCGCCTTTGCCGTTTGAGAAGAGATAAAAATGAACGCACTGTTATATGGCCTGGTCGTACTTATCTGGGGAACCACCTGGATTGCCATTTTCCTGCAGCAGGGGCCGGTAGCTGCACCGGTTTCGATTTTCTGGCGCTTTGCCGTAGCCAGCGCCACCATCATGATAGTTCTCCTGGCACTGGGTCGCCTGCGTAAAATGGTCTTGCGCGATCACCTGTTCTGTATGGTTCAGGGGTGCTGTGTGTTCTGCTTCAACTTTTGGTGTTTTTACACTGCGGCGGCCTATATCAACACCGGGCTGGAGTCCGTGATTTTCTCCATGGCCGTGCTGTATAACGCGGTCAACAGCTTTATTTTCTTTGGACAGCGCCCGCCTGCGCGCTTCGGGATCGCCGCCGTTCTGGGCATGTTGGGCATCATCACTCTGTTCTGGGACGATCTGCTCGCGAGCGGTTGGAGCCAGGAACTGTTGCTCGGTATCGGTCTGTCAGCATTGGGAACGTACGGGTTTTCATTGGGAAACATGATCAGTCTTCGCCATCAGCGCAACGGGTTGGAAACGATGACCACCAATGCATGGGCCATGACCTACGGTACGCTGGTGATGGGGGCCATCGCGCTGATTCGTGGCGACAACTTTACGCCCGAATGGACGGTAAGCTATATGGGGGCCCTGCTGTATCTGGCCATTTTTGGTTCGGTGATCGCATTTGGGGCTTACTTTACGCTGGTCGGGCGGATTGGTGCCGGTAAAGCAGCGTACAGCACATTATTATTCCCGCTGGTCGCCTTATCCATCTCGACAATTTACGAAGGATACGTCTGGCATATGAACGGCATTGCCGGAATAGTGCTGATACTTACCGGAAATATGGTGATGTTTACGAAACCAGAAACCTGGTTCAAACGGTTACGTTTGGCGTAACGCCTGGAGATAGCCGGCCTGTTTTACAGGCCGGCGCGGGATTTACTTCGTATTCTTAACGTCAAACATGGTGGCATCGGTCGCCATGTCATCCACAACTTTCTTCAGCGTTGCCAGGGTCATTGGTGAGTTTTCGTTATTCAACTCACTGCCTTCGCCTTTACGAACCACTTTGATAACCGGTTTGCCGGTCGCCGCGTCAATCAGCTCACCTTCAAAATAGAGATGCGTGTCCATGGTACGGTGGCCTGATGCCATTTGCGTCCCGGCAATCACCAGTGCAACAGGCACCACTTCATAGAATTGCAGGCCTTCTTTCTTCGAGCTCACCCCGGTCACTGCGCCACGGAAAATCAGGCTGCGAGGGCCAGGCGTTGCCACAATTGGCTTATGCTGCCCAAGGGCGGTTTTCATTTTGGTATTGATATAAGCCAGCAGGTCATCAAGTAATTTCTGACCAATTTGAGTCGTTGGCTTAGGGACCGGATAATAGGTAATCGGGTTATAAACAATGCTGTCGTATTTTGATGGATTATAAGAAGGATCAACCCACCGCAACGTCGGTTTACCCGTTGCGGATGTTGTCTCTTTTAAGCCGGAGTAATCTTTTAAAAAACCCGAATATTGGTTGGGCTGCGCCACTTTAGACGCACAGCCCGCTAACGCCAGCAAGCCAGAGAGCACTGCAACTTTAAAAAAAGCTTGAGTACGCATGATGGTGAATCCCTGTTATGTGCAGATATGCAGTTGAAGTTATAGCAAAATAAAAGCGGGTGTGTAGTGACAAAAGATGGGGAATACAGCACAAATTGAGAAAAGGCAGCCCGGCGAAACGCCGGGCAATAATTTATGGTGATTTAATATCCACTTGCCAGAACAGATGTTTGCCAAACGGGTCAATTTCATAACCCGTGACTTCTTTTCTCACCGGTTCAAAAATAGTGGAGTGCGCAATCATTACCGCAGGCATTTGGTCGTGTATCATCTGTTGCGCCTCTTTGTAAAGTGCCGCACGTTTATCCTGATCGGTTATTGATTTAGCTTCAGCGATGATTTTATCAAACGGTTGATAGCACCATTTCGCCGAATTTGAACCGCCATTCGCAGAAGTACAGGTAAACAGCGGGCCGAAGAAGTTATCCGGATCGCCCGTTGCCGTCGTCCAGCCCATCAGAGCCGCCTGGTGTTCACCGCCCTTCACGCGCTTGAGATATTCACCCCACTCATAGGTGACGATTTTAGTTTGCACGCCGATCTTCGCCCAATCGGCCTGGATCATTTCGGCCATGCGTTTTGCGTTCGGGTTATACGGACGTTGCACCGGCATTGCCCACAAATCCACGGTTACGCCGTTGGCAAATCCGGCCTCTTTCAGCAACGCTTTGGCTTTTTCAGGATCGTATTCGTAATCTTTCAGCTCGCTGTCGGCGCTCCATACGCCCGGCGGCAGCAGGTTTTTCGCCGCCGTTCCGGTGCCGTGGAAGACCGCATCAATAATCGCCGGTTTGTTAATCGCCATCGCCAGCGCCTGGCGCACCTTCACATTATCCAGCGGTGGTTTTTGCGTGTTGAAGGCGAGAAAGCCTGTGTTTAACCCGGCTTTACTCATCAGGTTAATGTCTTTGTTGGCCTTCATGCGCGGCAAGTCGGCAGGATTCGGGAACGGCATGACCTGACACTCATTCTTCTCCACTTTGGCGAAACGCACCGACGCGTCCGGGGTGATGCTAAACACCAGGCGATCCAGCTTTGATTTGCCCTGCCAATATTCCGGGAACGCGGTGAAGAGAATACGTGAATCTTTCTGATACTGCGTCAGCTTGAATGGCCCGGTGCCGATGGGGTCCATGTCCACTTTTTCTGGCGTACCGGCTTTCAGCATCGCATCGGCGTATTCGGAAGAAAGAATCGAGGCGAAATACCACGCCAGGTCGGCGACGAACGGCGCTTCAGGGTGAGCCAGCGTGAAGCGCACCGTGTGATCGTCGACCTTGTCGATGGCGGTGATCAGGCTGCCAAACTCCAGACTTTCAAAGTTGGAATAGCTGCCGTTCGAGACGTTATGATACGGATGATTCACGTCTTTCTGACGCATAAACGAAAAAATCACATCGTCGGCGTTAAAGTCGCGCGTCGGTTTGTAGAATTTATTACTCTGGAATTTTACGCCTTTACGCAGATGGAAGGTGTACACCTTTCCGTCGTCGCTCACGTCCCAGCGTTCTGCCAGGCTCGGCACCAGCTCGGTTGTGCCCGGTTTGAAATCCACCAGGCGGTTATAAACCGGCACGGCGCTGGCATCCACGCTGGTGCCAGAGGTATACAGCTGAGGATTAAAGTTCTCCGGCGATCCTTCGGAACAATACACCAGCGTTTTCGCCGCCACGGTGGAACTGACCGTCAGTGCGGCTAAGGCCAGGGCTAAAGTTGTCAGTTTGCTATTCATTGTGTTTTCCTGCCTTTTTAATTCGACGGCTAATTAATTCTTTTGCCAATTCATAAATACCATTAAAGTAACAATGCAAACACCTGATAATACAAATTAAGAAGGATTCACTGTGGCTTCACAACTCTCCAGTCAATTAACCCAACGGTTTTTTCGCTATTTATCCATCACCAGCCAAAGCGATCCAAAAGTTAAAACACTGCCCTCCACACCAGGTCAGCATGAGATGGCGCGTGAATTAGCTAATGAACTGAAATCACTGGGTTTAACCGATATTGTGATCGATGAATTCGCCACCGTCACTGCCGTGAAAAAAGGCAATGTCGCGGGTGCGCCGCGCATCGGTTTTATTACCCATATTGATACGGTAGACGTCGGATTATCACCGGATATTCATCCGCAAATATTAACATTTGCAGGAGAAGACCTCTGCCTGAATAAGGAAAAGCAGATCTGGTTACGCATTAATGAACATCCCGAAATTCAGGCATATGCCAATGAAGAGATTATTTTCAGCGACGGGACCAGTGTATTAGGCGCCGATAATAAAGCGGCCGTCACGGTGGTGATGACGGTGCTGGAAAACCTGACGGCTGAGCATCAGCACGGCGATATCGTGGTGGCGTTTGTGCCTGACGAAGAGATCGGTTTATGCGGGGCAAAGGCGCTTGATCTGAAACGCTTTGATGTCGATTTTGCCTGGACTATCGACTGCTGCGAACGGGGTGAAATTGTTTATGAAAACTTCAACGCGGCGGCGGCGGAAATTCGCTTTACCGGCGTGACGGCGCATCCCATGTCCGCAAAAGGAGTCCTGGTCAATCCACTGCTGATGGCGATGGATTACATCAGCCATTTTGACCGTCAGCAAACGCCGGAATGCACGGAAGGCCGTGAAGGTTATATCTGGTTTAACGGGATTCAGGCCGGGCAAAACGAAGCCGTATTGAAAGCCAATATCCGTGATTTCGATCGCGACAATTTTGCTGCACGTAAACAGCAGATTGCCGATGTTGTTGACAAGATTGCGGCTCAGCACCCGACTGCGAAAGTGGACTACCGTATCGAAGATACCTACAGCAACATCAGCAATGCGATTGGCGAAGATCGCCGTGCGATCGATCTGATGTTTGAGGCGATGGAATCACTGGGTATCACGCCAAAACCGACGCCGATGCGCGGTGGAACCGACGGCGCGGCGCTTTCAGCAAAAGGCCTGCTGACCCCGAACTTCTTCACCGGTGCGCATAACTTCCACTCGAAATTTGAGTTTTTACCGCTGTCGTCGTTCGAGGCCTCATACAAAACGGCCCTACAGATTTGTCTGCTGGCTGCGCGTTAAGCCGGTTTACGCGCCAGTAGCGTGGCGAAACGCAGTTTGATGCGATTGCCGTTGGCGTCGGTGCGATGTAATTCACCGACGTCTTCGTTATTTTTCAGTGTTTCCCAGCCTTCATAATAGCGGCTCAATTCGCCGCTTTTGAACGCGAACGGGAAACCGACGTTGCACGGATAATCGTCGGTATCCATCGCCGCGACAATCAGGTTATAACCGCCCGGTTTAGTGCAACGTTGCATATTGGCAATCAGTCCCGGAATGGTTTTCGCTTCCAGGAACATCATCACCACGGTCGACAGAATAAAATCATACTCGCCTTCAAAGCTCAGGCTGTTCAGATCTTTGATCGACGCATGCAGGTTGGTAATCCCCTCTTCCGCTTTGATGCGCTCGAGATTCTCTATGCTCATCGGGTTTTTGTCCCATGCGGTGACGTCATAGCCGTTCGCCGCCAGATAAAGGCTGTTACGGCCATTACCGCAGCCCAGATCCAACGTTTTGCCCGGTTTTACGATCCCTGCACTGTACACCACCTCGGAGTGAGTCCGGGTCATGCCATATTTTTCGGTAAAGTAATTGTCATCAACAAGAGTCATTCTTTTTCCTCAGCTTGCATAAGCGTTGCTTTATCTGAACGAACCAATAGTTTTCCCTGCATCAGCAAAATAAAGGTGCGCACGAGCAGCAGCGCAATGATGCAATTAGTGAAAATAAACAGCGGCACTGCAAGGGCAGCAAAAAAACCTGACGGACTGCTGTGCCCCAGATGCAACCCGGTGGTCGCCAGCGCGGAGACGCCGAACGAGAAGCTCCAGAAAGACGCGTTAAACGGCTGCGAGAGATACCACGGCATCAGGCGCAGCATAAACAGCAACTGCAGCAAACCGTAGCCAAAGAGCATTTTGGCAAAGGTGTCGGCTTCGCCACCGTTCACGCTCAGCCACGCGCTACAGGCCACCAGCGCTGGTGCCAGCTGGATGCCCAGCGAAGTCCGCAATGGCGACGGCAATTCTCCGCTACTGCGTAATCGCTGCAAAATAACCGGCTCAAGGCTAAGCCAGGAAAAAACGCCTGCGCCCAAAAAAACCAGCCCGGCATCATGATAGCCCAGCGCACCGCAGGCCATCGCGCTAATAAAATTGTTGGCAACCGTCGGCAGATACAGTCCCGGCGTGGTCGCCTCTTCAGGGTGTTTCCCCCGCCACAGCCCGGCGCTTTGCCAGGCGGAATAGCCAAGTTGAATCACCACGCCTGTCCCGAATAACGCCAGCGAGACGGGGCGACACCACGGGACAAATCCAATCGCCACCAGCATCGTAGTGGCCGGAAACAGACTGACAAAACTGCTCATCACCGGATGACGCATTTCCGCCAGCACGCTGTACGGAAAACGCACCGCGCGGGTGATAAACGCCACGGTGAGGAAAGACCAGATCAGCACCGCCAGCGCAACTAACATCTCGCCCGGCCAGCGTGATACCCCCCAGATTGTGCTGGCATAGCGCCACGCGAAGCCCATACCAATTGTTCCCAAAACCATCCCAAAATAACCGGACGGTAAGTTAAGAACCTGTTGGGATTTGTTACGTTTATCCATTAATTTTAAACTATAAATTATATTTGAAATGCTAGTTTAAGGGGTTTGCGATGCCGTTACCAGCACTTCGCAAGTCGTAAAGTTTGCTACGTTTAGTAAGACGCCCAGCAGAGATAACGCAATGAAAAAATACCGACTCAGTGACGAAACTCGCCTTTACCATTCGCACGACGGAGAAACGAAATCGACCGTCACGTTGCGCCAAATCATTGCCCTGCGCGATTTTCACGATGTGACGGCCGGAAGCCAGGGCGGATGGCTGGACGACGAAAGCGCCCTTTCTCACGACGGGAACTGCTGGATCTACGATGAAAACAGCGTCGTATACGCGGGAGCGCAAATTCAGGGCAACGCCCGAATCACGCAAGCCTGTGTAATTAGCCATTCCGCACGGATCGGCGATAACTGCTGGATAGACGCCGCTAACATAAGCCACGGCGCACGGCTTAGTGATGCCGTCACGGTGCAATGTTCTGAAGTGCGCGGCGAATGCCATCTGTACGGTAATGCTTGCGTTCTTCACAACAGTACGATCGTTGCCGCGATTGGACTCACGCCGGATCGAGAGCAGATCTTACAGATCTTCGATAACGCCACCGTCAGCCAGTCGCGGGTGGTACACCAGGCGCAGATTTACGGCGATGCGATGGTGAATTTTGCCTTTATTGAACATCGCGCTGAGGTGTTCGATAACGCGCTGATCGAAGGCAACGATCTCAATAATGTGTGGGTTTGTGATTGCGCCAAAGTCTATGGCAACGCGAAGCTGATCGCGGGTACAGAAGAGGATGCCATTCCAACCCTTCGTTACAGCTCGCAGGTGGCAGAAAACGCCGTCGTGGAAGGCAACTGCGTGATAAAACATCACGTGCTAATCGGCGGTCAGGCGTGGTTGCGCGGCGGCCCTATCCTGATTGACGACCGGGTCGTGATTCAGGGGCGCGCGCGCATCAGTGGCGATGTGCTGATCGAGCATCGAATCACTATCAATGATGACGCAGTGATTGAAGCTCTAAGCGGGGAAAATATTCACCTGCGCGGCGAAAAAGTTATTAACGGAAACCAGCGCATCACCCGCACGCCCCTATTGGGCGCACTGTGACTGGATAATTTTGGCGTAACTGTTCACATCCTCGAACTTACCGTTCAAATATTCGGCTTCCTTCATGCACCCTTCCAGCGCAAATCCGTTGCGAATTGCGACATGATTACTCTGCGCGTTCGCCACCCGGCATTTAATGACGAAGCGGCGGATTTCGCCCCGCTCAACGTAATAACGCATAAAGGCCTGTAAAGACTGCGAAAGAATACCCTGACCCTGGCTGGCTTTATCCAGCCAATAGCCGATGTAGCCCGTCTTATTGGTCGGTTCGATAGCATTAAACGAGAGTACGCCATTCAAAGATTCATCCTGAAAAATCAGGAACATTTTCGCGTAACCGCGCTGGTGCAGCATCTGATTACTCTGCACATTTCTGCGCGTATCGTCTTCGCTGCCCACGTGCTGCGCCCAGTCAAATGCCGTCTGTAGCCAGGTTTTATTCTTGATAACCAGCTTGTGCAGTTCGGCGGTGTAGCGTTCATCAACCGCCCGCAGCTCGATGCGGTCTGTCACGGTGATGATTTCAGATGGAATGTCGGTCATTGCTCTCACCTTATTCCTCTCCCAAACGGGAGAGGAAAAGAGAAACGTTAGCGCATGACGCGGTCATCAACATAGACACGTTTGTCAGGCGCGGGTGGGAAATACTGATACAGCCAGGTTTCGCTGATCGCATCGCCCTGGCAGCGCAGGAACATACGCATATCGACCGGGTCGGTTGAATCGTTTGTTGGATACCAGTCGAACAAAATGCGATAGCCATCGAACGGTTCAACATAGAGGATTTCGACCTGTCGCGCTTCACCGTTTGAGAGCGTAATGACCGGCTCAATACCTTTCGGCGCAGCGGCTTTCAAGTCACCGCCGACGAAATCAATGGCAAAGCGACGTGCCCAGGTTTTCGGGTAGTTTTCGCCCGGCGCCCAGCCTTCCGGGAAGCCGCCCATCCCCGTGCGCGTGGCATACACATTTGCCAGCGGAGAACGTACCGGGGGCTGCGCGCTCCAGTACAGGCGATATTTGAAGTCCAGCTCGTCGCCCGCTTTAACCGGTTTTTCGGGCTGCCAGAAGCACACGACGTTATCCAGCGTTTCACCCGTGGTCGGGATCTCCATCAGGCCTACACTGCCTTTGCCCCACTGGTTGCGCGGTTCAACCCACAGGCTTGGACGCTTGTTGTACCACCCCATGATGTCCTGATAGTGCGAAAAATCGCGGTCAAGCTGGAGAAGACCAAAGCCTTTCGGGTTTTTGTCCTGGTAGGCGTTGAATTGTAATTTCTGCGGATTATTCAGTGGACGGCAAATCCATTCGCCGTTCCCGCGCCACATCGCCAGACGATCGGAGTCGTGGATTTGTGGGTGAATGGTATCGCACATGCGACGTTCGTTATTTCCGCAGCTAAACATGCTGGTCATCGGGGAGATGCCAAGCTGTTTGATATCTTTACGTGCATACAGGTGGTTATCCACCTCCATGATCACCTGGCTCTTCTCGCAATGAATCACGAACTTATAAGCGCCAGTGATACTTGGGCTGTCGAGCAGCGTGTAGACGGTAAAGGTGGTGTCGCCCGGTTTAACGGTTTCAAACCAGAACGAGGTGAAATCAGGGAACTCTTCTGGCGTATCCGTAAAGGTATCAATCGCCAGGCCGCGCGCGGAAAGACCGTATTGATACGTGTCATCTACCGCGCGGAAATAGCTCGCGCCAAGGAAAGAGACAATATCGCGACGCGCCAGTTCAGGCGCTTTGAACGCGCGGAATCCGGCAAACCCTAAGTCGCTTTGCCCTTCGAGTTGTTTCGTATCCACACCCGCATCGTTGTAGTTAAACAGTTCAGGACGGAAATGAATTTCACGCGCCTGAGACGAGGCGGAATCCAGCGAGAACATCCGTACACGGCGGCGGAAACCCATCCCCATATGGAAGAATTGCACGTCCAGCTGACGGTCTTCAATATTGTTCCACAGCGACTGTTTCGCATCGTATTGAATGGCGTTATATGCCTGCGGCGTCATGGTCGCCAGCGTGTTTGGCAATGGACGCGGCGCACCACCCCACGGGGTTTGCGCCAGATCGTGCGCCATGGATTGCAGTACGGAGAAGTCAAAGCGACGACTCTGGCCGTCGGCAATATCGGAATCTGCGGCAAATGCCGCGCGGGAAAAGAGCGTTGAGAGTCCGGTTGTACCGCTCAGCGCGGCCATTGCCAGCGAGCCCTGTAAAAAACGTCTGCGATTCATGCCTGAGAAAACGTCCTTATGGTCGTGAGAATGAGTTTCGCACGCGGCGAAACGACGGCAAGAAAGAACGCACAGCCTAAACAAAAACGGTTAAAAATCCAATTGTTGAGCGGTGATTATCTGAACAAAGCGAGAAATATATTCTGTCGAGGGGAATGAACTGAAATGAGCGTAAAGTTAAGTATAAATTTGGGCGTGGGAGAAATAAAAAAGCCCCTGATGGACATCGTCATCAGGGGCTAATCAGGCGCACTATTATTATTTTACGCTGACATCGATACCTGGAAAATATTTCTGCGCCAGTTTATCGATCGTTCCGTCAGCGCGGACTTTTTCAATGGCCGCATCGAGCTGTTTCTTGGTGGCCTCATCACCTTTGCGCAGCCCAAAGCCGATCCCGCTGCCGAGGATCGTGTCGTCAGACACCGGTTTGCCGATAAATCCAAACCCTTTACCCTGCGGTTTGCTCAGGAAACCTGCCTGACCGGCCGCTGACATCACAAGCGAAGCATCAATACGGCCATTCAGCAGATCGCCCCAGGCCATATTCTGATCTTTATAAGACACCACGGTGACACCGTGCTTTTCCCAATGCTCTTTTGCATAGGTTTCCTGAATAGAACCCTGCAATACGCCGATGCTTTTGCCTTTCAAGCCCTCAGGCGTCGCTTCAACACCGGTGCCTGCTTTGCCCACCAACTGCGAAGGGATGCGGTAAATCGGCTGGGTGAAGTCGATGCTCTGCCGACGCTGATCGGTGATGTTCATCGCGGAGTTAATGGCGTCGAATTTTTTTGCCATTAATCCTGGAATCAATGCATCAAAAGAGGTTTCGACCCAGCTGCATTTCAGTTCAGCGGCTTTGCAAATCGCTTTGCCGAGATCGATGTCGAACCCTTCCAGTTCGCCCGAGGCATTGCGGCTTTCAAACGGAGGATATTCGGCTTCGAGGCCGTAGCGAAGTTCAGTTGCTGCCAGCGTCGAAAACGAACACAGCAATCCCATGCCGACAACTAACGCATTAAATTTCATCTCAAAACTCCTTAGCGTGGTTTAACCCGACACAGGGCCTGCGCACCTGCCCGTAATGTCGCCTCATCTTTCGCAAAAGAGAGGCGGATCAATTTGTTATCTGTGCCATCAGCGTAAAACGCCGACAGCGGAATCGTCGCCACGCCGCATTCAGTAATCAGGCGTTTGACCATCTCGCTGTCGCTCTCGTCGCTGAAATGGCTGTAATCGGCCAGCAGGAAGAACGAACCTGCGCTGGGCAGTAATTTAAACGGCGAGTCCGACAGTAAATTTTGCAACAGATCGCGCTTACGCTGATAAAACGCAGAGAGCGAAAGCCAGGTTTGCGGATCGGCCATATGTTCAGCAAAGGCGTATTGCATAGGGGTATCGGCCGAAAACATCAAAAATTGATGCACTTTGCAAATTTCATCCATCAGTTCTGCCGGAGCAACACAATACCCCACGCGCCAGCCGGTGACATGATAGGTTTTTCCGAATGATGAAATGATCACGCTGCGTTCCGCCAGCTGCGGGTGCGTTGCCATTCCATGATGTGGCTTTTCGTCAAACACGACGTGTTCGTACACTTCGTCAGACAAAATAATAATGTCGGTGTTTTGGGTAATGGCCGCCAACTGCTGTAAATCCTCAGCAGAGAAGACCTGCCCGCTGGGGTTGTGCGGCGTATTAATGATGATCATGCGGGTGCGGCTGGTGACCGCCGCACGAACTTCATCCCAGTCTACGGCAAACGCCGGAACTGTCAGCTTGATGGCGACCGGTGTAGCACCTTGCAACCGCACGATGGGCGCGTAGCTATCGAAAGACGGTTCAAAATAGATAACTTCATCGCCCGGATGCACCAGTCCGATGATCGCGGAGTACAGCCCTTCGCTGGCGCTGGCGGTGATCAGCACTTCAGTGCTGGCGTCATAGCGCGTGCCGTAAAGGGTCGCGATTTTATCGACGATACGCTCTTTGAGGGGTGGCAAGCCGGTCATCGCCGCATACTGATTATGACCCGCTTCCATCGCACGCGTTACGCCGGCGATCAGATTAGGGTCACAAGAAAAATTCGGCGCGCCTTGAGAAAGATTGATGGCATTGTGTTGGGCCGATAGCTGGCCAATCACGGTAAAAATCGTCGTGCCCACATCAGGCAGTTTAGAACGGGTATGCACAGGGGTACGTAATGTCATCATCAATCCTTTCTCGTGGATATTGCATAACTATTCAACAAGAAGGTGATGACGACGACAACCGAATTGTTGTCATAGTTGCCATGATCAAAACGCATAGCTCGCCTAATACGCAACTGCCGGGAGGTATCGTTAAGAGGGTTTTCGATGGGTGAACGTGCTTTTTGCATCCGAGCGGGATGATTAAAATGGGATCACATAATCGTGTTGCAAACCCAGAGTTCAGTCACAAAATAAAAAAACCTCCGCCATGATTTTAATTATTTAATTCATTATCTCAAACAGTTCTTCATTAATTAATATTTAGCGTGAATTTTTATTGCGTCATTTATTCATGGGGCTGATTTACATTTCATTCAGTTAATCGCGCATCAAACATTAACATTTTAAAAAACTATAGTATTTGCCGAAATAATTAAAAGGATATTAGGATTCATTCGATTCATGATATGGACGAAAGTTCACTCACGTCATAATAAAAATCGTTTAAGGATCGAAAAATGAAAAGAAAAGTTCTGGCAATTGTCATCCCCGCGCTCATGGCTGCAGGCGCTGCTCACGCCGCCGAGATTTATAATAAAGACGGCAACAAACTCGATCTGTACGGTAAAGTCGATGGGCTGCACTATTTCTCTGACAACACGTCCGCAGACGGTGACCAATCCTATGTCCGTCTGGGGTTCAAAGGTGAAACCCAAATTAGCGACCAACTGACGGGCTTTGACCAGTGGGAATACAACGTTCAGGCCAATAACACCGAAGGTTCTGAAAACCAATCATGGACGCGTCTTGGTTTTGCGGGACTGAAGTTCGGCGACTACGGCTCATTTGATTATGGCCGTAACTATGGCGTGCTGTATGACGTGGAAGGCTGGACCGATATGCTGCCTGAGTTCGGCGGCGATACGTATTCCCAGTCCGACATCTACATGACCAGCCGCGCTAACGGCGTTGCCACCTATCGCAACACCAACTTCTACGGACTGGTGGATGGCCTGAGCTTTGCCCTGCAGTATCAGGGTAACAACGAAGACGCAGGCAACGGTAACGAAGGCACTAATAATGGCCGCGACGTCCGTCATGAGAATGGCGACGGCTTTGGTATTTCCACCACGTATGATTTAGGGATGGGGATCAGCGCAGGCGCAGCCTATGCTTCTTCTGATCGCACCAACGCGCAACAAAACGACAGCAGCGCCTATATGGCTCAGGGTGAAAAAGCCGATGCCTGGACTGCGGGTCTGAAATACGACGCCAATAATATTTATCTGGCAACAATGTATTCCGAAACCCGTAACATGACATCGTACGGTACATTTGACGATAACCACGTGGGCGGCGTTGCAAATAAAACCCAGAACATTGAAATCACCGCGCAATATCAGTTCGATTTCGGCCTGCGCCCGGCCATCTCTTATTTGCAGGCAAAAGGCAAGGATCTGACCTATAACGGGTTTAACGCTGATAAAGACCTGGTTAAATATGCCGACGTAGGCGCAACCTACTATTTCAACAAAAACATGTCCACCTACGTTGATTATAAAATCAACCTGCTGGATAGCGACGATCAATTCTATAAAGATGCAGGTATTGCAACGGATGACGTCGTCGCGTTAGGTCTGGTTTACCAGTTCTAATTGCTGACAAAAAAAGCCTGCCATCCGGCGGGCTTTTTTCATTTATTGACACATCCGGCAAGCTATTGTGTGATGGACGACATGATAAAAACGCATGCCTGGAGTGTTTATGTCGCGCCGTACCTTTCCGCACAATGCTGTAGACGCATTTCTGATCACCGCGCGTCACCTGAATCTCACACACGCCGCCAAAGAACTGTGCCTGACCCAGGGCGCTGTCAGCCGTAAAATCGCGACGCTGGAATCCTGGTTCGGCTTTCCGCTGTTTGAGCGCCATGCTCGCGGACTGCGGCTTTCCCCTCAGGGCAACGCTCTGCTTCCTGACTTACAGTCAGCCTTTGAGCACTTACTCACCGTGGCGGAACAAGCGCGCGCGCAACAAACCGTCGTGCGCCTGAAAGTGCCGACATGTGCAATGCGCTGGCTGATCCCTCGGCTGATTCAGGTCGAACGAGAGCAGCCAGAACTACAAATCGCCCTCACCACCACGACCGATCATACGGTGAATTTTAAAACCGAATCCTACGATGCCGCGATCGTGTTTGGTACACATTTGAGCGCTGGCGATCTGCTTTTTGAAGAAGCCCTGACGCCAGTGATAAGTCCGCAGCGAATGGATTCGGCTCTGGATACGCTGACGTTTCTTCATCCGACCCGTGACAAAACAGACTGGTCACTCTGGCTGTCCAGACAAGAAAACGTCGCGCTGGTGATGCACAAAAACCAACACTTCGACACAATGGACCTGGCAATCACCGCCGCGATGCAAGGCCTTGGCGTGGCGATTGCTGACGAAACGCTGGTAGAAGAAGATATTCGCGCCGGACGGCTGGCGCGCCCGTTTAACACCAGCGTTAAAACCGGCGCAAGCTATCGGCTACTGTTACGCGATTCGCATGGAAAGACTGCTGGGCTGGCTGCTTTTCGCGCCTGCTTACTCAATCCAGACTCACATGGTGCTTCATAACGCGTTTAAACAGGCTCATCCGGGCGCGCATAAATCGGTATTCCAGCTTGAAAACTGCATGTTTATTCACACCGAGATGCAAGAGCACATCGCGTCCTTTTCGGGCAGCGGGCCATCGGACTGGGCCATGAAGGGCATCACAGGTTCTGCTGGCGTGACGCGCGAAGTTGACCCAATAATCGGCCACGTGGCCAGAAAACGCCAGATCGCGCTCGTTCACATACTGCCGCGACGGCTCAATCTGATTTAACGTGTCAAACACATACGGAATTTCATTGCCGTGCCACGCGCCGTTTGAATAGGTTGCGTGTTCCGCCTCGGCAACGTAATCAAACCAGTAGCGCCAGCACGGTTCGCCTACCCGCTGTTGCGCCTGCATCACGACAAAACCCATGGTCGTGAACGCCATGTCGCGACACACCTGTCGGCCCAGCTCGGCATCCCCTTTCACGCCAGGGTAAAGTAATTTGATTAACCCGAGGCCAAACCGGCGCTCACGCCGTAACTTTTGGATTTGCCCGGCCAGGTCTATCCCGAAAACGGCCATCACGCTCGCTTCATCACTGTTTGAGCCAATCATCACCGGAACAGGATGCTGGCGCGCAGCAAAAAAAAGATCCAGCATCGGTTCGGGTAACACGCAGTCGCCCACAATCGGTGTCGGTGCCACATTCAGCGGAGCCTCCAGCGACCAGAACGCGTGCGCGGGAATGGCACGCAGCTGTTCCGCCGTCGCGTTTTGCAGGCCAAAATGCCCCGCCAACGCTTCACCTTTTTGCAGCGCATCCTCACGCGGGGTATCAGGCAAGGTATAACCACTCTGCACAATCGCTTTGTGAAACAGCCCTTTCGCCAGGGGCGAAGTCAGCAATGACAGCACGCTGCGGGCCCCAGCGGATTCCCCAAACAGCGTAATATTGCTCGGATCGCCACCAAACGCTGCAATGTTGTCGCGCACCCACTCAAGGGCGGCCATTTGATCGAGCAACGCAAAGTTATGCACAATGCGATTTTCGTCGTCGCAAAGCGCGGGATGGGCAAAGAACCCCAAATGCCCCAGACGATAGTTCAGCGTCACAACCACCACGTCCCGACGCGCCAGTGCCTTTCCGTTATAGGGAGGCAACCCGCCAGCGCCAATCGTGAAACCGCCGCCGTGTAGCCAGACCATCACCGGCAGCGGCGCTTCGCGTTTCACCGGCGACCAGATATTCAGGTACAGGCAGTCCTCTGAGAATTCACCGGGGTCTCCGCCGCCAAGCTCCCGGCAGTACTCGCTGTTTTGCCAGCTTGACGCTGAAAATGCGTTGGCCTGACGAATGCCTTGCCAGGCCTTTGGAGGCTGCGGTGAGCGCCAGCGCAACTCACCAACGGGCGGCGCAGCATAGGGAATACCGCACCACACATGGACATTTTCATCGGTAAAACCGACTAAACGGCCCTGACATGTCTCAACCACCGGGAAAGATGAATTTTCCATACCAACCTTTATTTTCCATCACAGCCCAGCAGAGTAACGTTTTCAGAGCAAACCACAACGGCGTTTACTGCGCTCTTCCGCCTGCTGATACAGCGTAAATTCATCGTTGACTGCACATCCCAGCGCGGTTTCAAACGCCGCCTGGCTGGAATTACCATGACTTCGCGCCTGGGTTTCATTGCCAAGATTCGACTGGAAAATACCCGCAGCGCTTACCGGAAGAAAATCTTCATAAACGATTGGCTGCGCCACGACCCACCCACGCTCAATCAGCGGTTGCGGATCGTCACCGGGGCGGAATGCCTGGCGGTGTGCCTCGCCCGCCGGCGTCAGACGGTAGCGAAAATAGGCTAATTCCTGTCGGCGCAGGAACATTTCACTGTCCGGGAATGCCTGAAACACGTCGCGTAAATGGAGCTGATGCGTCAGATTGTCCTTACCGGTTCCTGCTTCACCCAGTAGACGGTCATAAAGCTCGCGGCCTTTCGGTGTTAACGCAACGCCCCGCTGTTCGATCTCACCAAAACGGGCGGTATGCGTTCCGCTATGTTCGCCGGCAAAGAGCACCGGCTCTTCCAACGCTTTGAAACTGGTCTGGCGCAATAGGACCGGCACGTCGCGTCGCGGCGGGCCTTCAATCACAATTTTCGGTTCAATACCGTATTTCGGCATCAACTCCTGCACCCGATCGATATCCAGCGTGCGCGGCGTCAGGTGGTTAATATGGCATCCGGGGAAACAAACCACATCGGCGATAAGACGATGCTCATTGTGCAGAGCCAGATACGTTTCCTGGTCGACAAGCGCGTGGCTGTGCCAGCGGAACGTTTCCAGCGCTTCCTGAACAAACTCACGCGCCTGAGATTCCGTAAAGTGGCCTTCAGACTCATGCAGATCGATCAGTTCCAGACAGCGCGGGGTAAAAATAGAGCGTCGGGCCAAAATATCCGCAGCACGTTCACGCAGCGCCACGTTTTCAATAAGCTCCAGCCGGAGCAGTGAGGTGAAGACACGGAAAGGATTTCTCGACAGCGCAGCATCATCGATGGGCCGAAACGCCGTCGAGTGTACCGGCACGCCCGCCTGTGAGAGATCGTAATAGCTGACGGGGTGCATCCCCATAATCGCAAACATCCGGCGTAACGTGGACAGTTCTTTTGCACTGCCTACACGGATTGCGCCATGACGCTCGACATTCAGACGCGCGAGTTCATCCGCATTCGCGAGTTGTTCATGTAAGTGCGGATTATTTTCCAGTACCGCCAGATTCACATCTGCAACCAGCTCCAGCAATGTGCCGTATTGTGGAACTTCCTGCTGGTACATCGCTGACATAGCCTGCGAAAAGTGTTCCCGAATATCATCAGCCGTGATGGTGTTCGCCATGATGTCATGCTCCCAGTGAATAATACCTGGAGTGTAGAGAAGGCTTTCCGCCTTCGGGGGGAAGAATTTCCAATCTGTGATCCTGATAGCCGAGTGGTTATTCCCTGCGCTTAGACAGCGCACCTCCACCTTTGTGTCAGCGCCTGCGACTTATTAGCCTCAGTAAGAAAATCTTGTTGTAACTCAATTACATCAAATGTTAATAATATTTTGCTATCAGGTTATCAAAATTAAACATCTTCCCTTGTCTCTTACCTCGCTCTATTCATAACATCGGCTATGGAAAAAAATGGTTTGTTTAGTCAGCGCATACGTTTGCGCCATTTGCACACTTTTGTGGCCGTCGCTCAACAGGGAACGCTGGGGCGTGCGGCTGAAACTCTTAATCTTAGCCAGCCTGCGCTCTCAAAAACACTGAACGAACTGGAACAGCTGACCGGCACACGTTTGTTCAATCGTGGCCGTCTTGGCGCACAGCTGACGCTGGTCGGTGAGCAGTTTTTAACGCATGCCGTAAAAGTACTCGACGCGCTGAACACTGCGGGTCAGGCGCTGAATCGCAAAGACAGCCAGGATACCGACGTGGTCCGCGTAGGGGCGTTGCCCACGGCTGCGCTCGGCATTCTGCCTGCCGCTATCGGCCAGTTTCACAAGCAGCAAAAAAATACCACGCTACAAGTGGCTACCATGAATAACACCATGCTGCTGTCAGGGCTGAAATCGGGAGAACTGGATCTGGGTATTGGCCGCATGTCTGACCCGGAACTGATGGTCGGTCTCAATTATGAACTTTTGTTCCTGGAATCACTGAAACTGGTCGTGCGCCCTGGACACCCTTTATTACGTGACACTGTCACACTAAGCCGGGTCATGGAATGGCCGGTAGTCGTTTCCCCGAAAGGCACCGCGCCGCGCCACAACGCCGAAGTCATGCTCCAGATGCAGGGCTGCACATTACCGTCAGGCTGTATCGAAACGCTTTCGGCTTCGCTTTCTCGCCAGTTGACGGTGGACTATGACTACGTGTGGTTCGTCCCCTCCGGCGCGGTGAAAGAGGATTTACGTCAGGGCTGTTTGTCGGCGCTCCCGGTGGCATCGCCAGGCGCCGGTGAACCTATCGGCATCCTGACGCGCGTGGATATCCCGCTTTCTTCCGGTGCGCAGTCGCTTCTCAGCGCCATCCGCAAATCCATGCCTATCTGATTCACTCCCTTATGTTTCTCCGACCCGTCACGCTGACGGGTTTTTTGTTTCTGTTATTCAAATAATGCGAAATCTTTCATTAACAATTGCGCAAAACAATTTAACAGTTTTATCATAGCCGCGAATTCACCAAATGGTTCATTCGAACTTTATTCACGTGCGTTCGAAAGCCGTACAAACGGTATATTTTCAATAAATCATTATTAAATCCGAACTCAATTACCCATATGGTACATGCGCAGCGTGGCGTTACGGGGAAAATACGAGGTCTTTAAGGAGACAGAAATGGCATTTGGCAGCGCGCCGCGCGGGATAGCAAAATTCCTGCAGTGGCTCCTGGTGGGGCTGATGACAATCATCGGCCTGGCAATTGGCGGCTTGGGCTTGAAGCTCGCTACCGTCGGGGGAACCTGGTACTTCCTCATCGTTGGCGTAGTGATGTTGATCTCCGCCTTTTTAATTTTCACCCGTCGAATCAGCGGGATCATTCTTTACGCTGTCGCCTTTATTGCATCGATCTTTTGGGCGGTGAATGATGCTGGCTGGGATTTCTGGCCGCTGTTCTCGCGCCTGTTTACCCTCGCCGTCCTCGCCTTTCTGTGTGCCCTGGTTTGGCCCTTCCTGCGTGCGGCGAACCGCAACGTACCCGTGAATAAAAAACCGGCTTTCACGGTAGCGGCTATTCTCGCGCTGGCGATGCTGGTGAGCGTTGGCTGGATGTTCAAACCGCAAACGCTCGTTGCCGCGAATGAGCCCGTTCCGGTAAAACCAGTTGCGCCTGGCGAGCAGCAAAAAAACTGGGAACATTGGGGGAACACCACACACGGTGACCGCTTTGCCGCGCTGGATCAGATCAACAAGCAAAACATCAGCACTTTGAAAGTGGCCTGGACCGCGCATACGGGTGACATTCCGCAGAGCAACGGCTCCGGCGCTGAAGATCAGAACACTCCCTTGCAGATAGGCGACACGCTGTTTGTCTGCACACCGTACAGCAAAGTGCTGGCGCTGGATGTGGATTCTGGTAAAGAAAAATGGCGTTACGATTCCAAAGCCACCGCGCCAAACTGGCAGCGCTGTCGTGGTTTGGGTTATTTTGAAGACACCCAATCTGTGACAACGTCACAAGTAAACGTTCAGCCAGCGGCCTGCCCGCGTCGCCTGTTCCTGCCGACGACGGATGCCCGCCTGATTGCGATCAATGCCGATACCGGCAAGCTCTGCGAAGACTTTGGCGATCGTGGCATCGTCGATCTCAGCGTTGGTATGGGCGAAATCAAACCCGGTTATTACCAGCAGACCTCAACGCCGCTGGTGGCCGGGAATGTCGTCGTCGTCGGAGGCCGTGTCGCCGATAACTTCTCCACCGGTGAACCGCCGGGCGTGGTGCGTGCGTATGACGTTCGTACCGGTAAACTGGCATGGGCATGGGATCCGGGAAATCCTGCTATCACCGGCCTGCCGCCAGAAGGTCAGACCTATACGCGCGGTACGCCAAACGTCTGGTCAGCCATGTCTTATGACGCAAAGCTGAACCTGATTTATCTCCCGACCGGCAACGCGACGCCTGATTTTTACGCGGGTGAACGTACCGCTCTGGACGATAAATACAGTTCATCCATTGTGGCCGTTGATGCAACGACCGGTCAGGTGCGCTGGCATTATCAAACTACTCACCACGACCTGTGGGACTTTGACCTGCCGTCACAACCGCTGCTGTACGACTTGCCGGACGGTAAAGGCGGCACGACGCCGGTTCTGGTGCAAACCAGCAAACAGGGCATGATTTTTATGCTCAACCGCGAAACCGGTGAGCCGGTAGCGAAAGTCGAAGAGCGTCCTGTCCCTGCGGGCACGATTCAGGGCGAACGCTATTCTCCGACGCAGCCGTATTCTGTCGGTATGCCGATGATTGGCAACCAGACGCTGACCGAATCCGACATGTGGGGGGCGACGCCGGTCGATCTGCTGCTGTGCCGTATTCAGTTTAAAGAGATGCGTCATCAGGGCGTCTTTACACCGCCAGGCCTTGATCGTTCCCTGCAGTTCCCGGGCTCACTCGGCGGCATGAACTGGGGCAGCGTTTCGGTGGACCCGAATAACGGCCTGATGTTTGTCAATGATATGCGTCTGGGGCTGGCAAACTATATGGTGCCGCGTGCGAACGTCGCCAAAAATGCCAGCGGCATTGAGATGGGAATTGTGCCGATGGACGGCACGCCGTTTGGCGCAATGCGCGAGCGTTTCTTGTCGCCGCTGGGCATTCCCTGCCAGAAACCGCCATTCGGGACGATGTCCGCCGTGGATCTGAAAAGCGGCAAGCTGGTGTGGCAGGTTCCGGTAGGAACCGTTGAAGATACCGGTCCGCTGGGCATTCGTATGCACATGCCTATCCCAATCGGGATGCCAACGCTGGGTGCATCGCTGTCCACGCAGTCAGGGCTGCTGTTCTTTGCAGGGACTCAGGATTTCTACCTGCGCGCGTTTGATACGGCGACCGGGAAAGAGATCTGGAAAGACCGTCTGCCAGTGGGCAGCCAGTCGGGACCGATGACCTACGTCTCACCGAAAACTGGCAAACAGTACATCATCATTAACGCGGGTGGCGCACGCCAGTCGCCGGATCGTGGTGATTACATCATTGCCTACGCGTTGCCTGATAAACCGTAACCGCGTAATACGTTCAACGGCCCGTCGCGTAATGTGACGGGCCGTTTTTTTACGGTGCGACAGGTGCTAACGTCACGGGTTTATGCAGGGTAAATGCCACCTCAAAATCCCGACTCACGCCCGGTGACCAGCAGCTGCGGGAGACCGCTTTCCACGTTTCGGCAAAGAAGGCTTTATCGCCTTTTGCACTGTAATTCGTTGCCCGTCCGTTCGGTTTCACATCAAATTTCACCGCGACTTTTCCTTCAAATTCCTGCGCTGCCGCCTGCGCTGGGTAGATCGGCTGCACCTGATACACCTCGCCGTTGCAGTCAGGCTGTTGGGAATCCGTGGCGTTGTCTTTGGTCGAGGCGGAGCCCCCTATCGGAAAGGACAATCCCGCGCCCACTCCTACGCCGTTGCTTCCGCCGCCGATGCCGAAACCACCCACGCCCACCGAGCAACCGGCCAACAGGCTGGAAAGCGCGATCAGGGCGGTCATACGTTTTGCTGGATTCATTTCGTTATCACCATAAAAAAAGGGTTCATGCCAGAACATGAACCCTTTTTACACAGGTTGGTGAGGCAGTCAATCCAGAGAGATTAGAAGGTTTCCCAGTTATCGCCGCCGTCAGCCACTGCATGACGCAACGGGGTAGACTGCGCAACGGCCGACGGTTTTGCACTGCGAGACGGCGCAACGCCGTTCAGACGGAATGCCCCTACCGCCTCGGTCAGACGCGCACCTTGCTCTTCCAGTGATGCCGCTGCTGCGGAGGCTTCTTCCACCAGCGAGGCGTTCTGCTGGGTCACTTTGTCCATCTCAGAAATCGCCTGGCTGACCTGCACAATGCCGCGACTCTGTTCGTCGGACGCCGCTGCGATTTCGAGCATAATATCGGTGACGCGTTTAACGGCTTCAACGATATCATTCATGGTATTACCCGCCGCGACCACTTCGCCAGACCCCTGATCGATAAGGGTGACCGACTCATTAATCAGCCCTTCAATTTCTTTCGCGGCGTTCGCACTGCGGCTCGCCAGCGTACGCACTTCACTCGCCACAACCGCGAATCCACGGCCCTGCTCGCCCGCACGCGCGGCCTCAACGGCCGCGTTCAGCGCCAGAATGTTGGTCTGGAAAGCGATGCTGTTAATGACTGCGGTGATTTCAGAAATTTTCTTCGAACTGGTGGAGATATTGCTCATGGTTTTCACCACGCCGGACACCATCTGGCCGCCGCGGCTGGCTTTCCCGGAGGCATCTTCTGCCAGTTTGCTCGCGTGATGGGCGTTATCGGCGTTCTGTTTCACCGTCGCCGTCAACTCTTCCATGCTGGCTGCTGTTTGTTCAATCGCGGCCGCCTGCTCTTCGGTACGAGACGAAAGGTCGGTGTTACCGGCAGAGATTTCGCTGGTTCCGCGATAAATCTCTTCCGCACCCTGACGAACGGTACCAACCGTATTCACCAGCGAGTGCTGCATGGTTTGCAGATCGTGGGTTAAACGTCCGATTTCACTGCGACCAGTCAAATCGTCCGCCATCGTTAAATCCCCTTTCGCAATCAGTTCAATGCGGCGGGCAGCGCGTTGCAGCGGATTAATAACGGTACGGCGGAGAACCACAAAAGTCATCGCCGTCAGGACCAGGGCCAGCGCAAACGCGCCAACCATAAACATCAGGCCCTGTTGTGTGCGCTTGTGCGCTGCAGAAGTGAGTAAGTTCGCGCGATCGGTACGGATCTTAATCGCTTTCAGCAACACCTCGTTATACGCATCGTCCAGTGGACGAGCGGATTCATTTTCGTGGTTAATAATGGCTTCAAACATGCCGTTTTTGGCGTATTTCAGCATAGGCTGAAGCCCGGTGATGTAAGCGTCAAAACGCGTTTTCAGATCGTTATCCAGGGCTTCGTCCGCAGGAGTACGAACCGAACGATTCATATACATCGCAAAGCTTGCCTGGGACTGCTTAATGCGCGTCTCAGCTTCGGCGATGTTTTGTTTCATCGCATCCATTTCAGCAATACGGCTTGCCGCGCCCGCATGAATCATGTTGATTCGCGCAGTGCGTAAATGGTTTGAACTGTTAGACAAACCCGTTCGGACCTGAATTTCTTGCGTGACATCTTGCTGATCGTTATCGGCTTGCAGCAGGAAATACCCCGCCAACACCGAGCTCAACGCAAATAACAAAATGATGCCACCGAGAATTGAGGAAAACAGCGGAACCAGCCGGATGTGATGCAGGAAGCTCAGCGTTTGCGGGCTTCGCATCTTTTTTGTGTTGTCCATGACCGTCGACTCTCTTATATGGATGAAGTGCGTATAATTACGCCTGTGAATAAATCATCGGCAAATCAGAGAATTTGATTATGGTTAAAAGCGCCAGGTGGGTCACACTTTAGAGAAGATTATTAAAGAAATGCCAGCGGCGGAAACCGCTGGCAAAATAATTAGTTGCTGCCGAAATGTATGACGGTACGGATGGATTTCCCTTCATGCATCAGATCGAAGGCTTCGTTGATTTGATCAAGCGGCAAACGGTGCGTGATGAACGGGTCGAGATCGATTTTACCGACCATGGCATCTTCAACCATACCCGGCAATTGGGTACGCCCTTTTACGCCACCAAATGCGGAGCCACGCCATACGCGGCCAGTGACCAGCTGGAATGGACGGGTTTTGATTTCCTGACCTGCACCGGCCACGCCAATGATGATGCTTTCGCCCCATCCCTTGTGGCAGCACTCGAGTGCTGAACGCATGACATTCACGTTACCAATACATTCGAAGCTGAAATCGACACCCCCATCGGTCAGTTCAACAATCACATCCTGAACCGGTTTGTCGTAATCTTTCGGGTTGATGAAATCGGTCGCGCCCATTTCACCGGCTAATTTGAATTTCTCCGGATTCGTGTCCACCGCCAGAATGCGTCCGGCTTTCGCCTGTACCGCGCCCTGGATCACCGCCAGACCAATTCCCCCGAGACCAAACACGGCCACCGTATCGCCTTCTTTTACTTTCGCGGTGTTGTGAACCGCGCCAATACCAGTCGTGACGCCGCAGCCCAGCAGGCAGACTTTATCCAGTGGCGCTTGTGGGTTAACTTTTGCCAGCGAGATTTCTGCACATACGGTGTATTCGCTGAACGTGCTGGTACCCATATAGTGATAAATCGGCTCGCCGTTATAAGAGAAGCGCGTGGTGCCATCTGGCATCAAACCTTTACCCTGTGTGGCGCGAACGGCCTGACACAGATTCGTTTTGCCGGATTTACAGAATTTACACTCGCCACACTCTGCGGTGTACAGCGGAATAACGTGATCGCCAGGCTGCAGGCTGGTGACGCCTTCGCCCACTTCAACAACCACACCACCGCCTTCATGCCCTAAAACCGCCGGGAAAACGCCTTCTGGATCGTCGCCAGACAGCGTGAATGCATCGGTATGGCACACGCCGGTGTGAGTGATTTTAACCAGAACTTCGCCTTTCTTAGGCGGCGCGACATCTATTTCGACAATCTTCAGCGGCTGGCCTGGGCCAAATGCGACGGCTGCACGTGATTTCATAATGTTTTCCTTTCGGGGATGACAGAGTTTTATTTTAGATAAGAGCGTAGCAAATGACCGACTTCTGCCATGCGAACCGCACGCTGATCGACCGTTGTCTCACCGGTCACCAGCTCATCTTTGAGGTGAATTTCAACCATCTCGCCCATCAAACCGTTCGCGGCACCGCGTACGGCCGCAATTTGTTGCAGGATAGCAAGGCAAGGTTCGCCGGACTCCAGCGCACGTTCCAGGGCATCAACCTGCCCCCGGATGCGACGCACGCGCGTCAGAACACGTTTTTTGTCTTCGGGTGAATGTGGCATACGCCCTCCAGATACTGTAGGGGGGTATGGTACCTTTTTTAATATATTCGTGTAAACATTATGTTTTCAGTGGTATTTACCACTTAGCGGATTAATGCAAAAGCCGCTGTCGGACATAACCAGATTTTTTGATGCCCCAAACACGCCCCAGGCGCATTTTTGCCCCCAGATTTGCCCCCAAAACACGCTTTTGCGCAGCGTTTTATACACCGCAATTTGTAGTGCTTGAAAATGCAACATTCGTATTATTTATTTGATCTATATGATTTATATATTTCCCGCATAACACTTAATGCCTAACCGCATTGAAAATCCAGGCGTTTATTACTGGTTCCGTAATTTATTTTCAAAGAACGTTCGATAGACCGCTTAATAAGGTGAGCGTATGGATACAACGGAAGAACAAAATGGAACCTACTTTTACAGGGGATATTCTAACCTTTCAAAAGTAGATTTGTTAAATATCATCTTTTTGGAAGAGTTTTGCAGAGAGTTGGGAATAGATTCAGTTTCCGGTGCCGCGATACTGTCCGGTCAACCGTGGTTAGGTACGAAGGCTAAACCTAAAGGGGCAACATTGGGCACCAGTGTTATCTCAAAGTATGCGCGAATCATAATGCGTGATGCACGAGTGCCCTTTGGGATTCAAATTCCGACACCAGTGGGTGTGAGGATGCAGAAAACAAACAAACTTGCTGCTGTCATTGCTCGCTATATTCCCTGGTTGGGTTGGGCTTCGCTGTCAATGACCCTGTACAGAGTTTCAACCCACACACAGCAGAAATACACTCTGATTGCAAAGCCTAATGACCGTATACAGTGGACATCTTTCTGATGGTGGCAATTAAAGATGAAGTCTTGATTCTATTTCGTGAAGAAATCCCTGGTTATCTCGATATCCACTGGAATGAAGTTCCTATAGAACTGGACTCTGATCTCTTTGATTACCCCCGAGATGATTTAGAGGATGCTATAAAGAAATACCAGGAAATATTCAACATTGATCTTTCTGGTCTGGATTGGTCTAAATACTTCCCGTGGGAGTATACCCCACTCTTTCAGAGATGGTTTAAGTTCAAGCGTGAAGATATTGAAGCTACACGATTACCATTAACGGTGAGAATGTTTGCGAAATCCGCTGTTGCTGGAAAATGGTTATATGAATGATTAAAACAGTGGGACTATGTTCCACTGTTTAAGTATTGGGTTTGAAACGGTGGGAATGGGCACATTGTTCACGAAAATCCGGGGCCTGCCGACATCGGTCAGACCCCGTAAACACACAGCAGAATGGTTTATATTCGCCCTCTCCCTGGCAGACTGCGCATTTATATTCGTTTACTTCGCGTTTGTCATGGATATATTCATCGTTGAAATACAACAGACTTAATCAAAATCAGACCGTTAAAGCTCCACTTAAGAACGAATGTTTATCCACTTAACGACGAAGTGGCTGTCCTGCTGTTTCTTTCGCGCGTAACACCGTCAGGAACGTGATCAGCGCCGCGCCCATTACATAGTAAGCCGGAGAGAACGGGTTGCCCGTTGCCGTCATCAGATACGCCGAAAACCATGGCGTGATCCCGCCAAAGAATGCCACAGCGACATTGTACGCAATGGCCATTCCGCCATAGCGAATGCTGGTCGGGAACAGTTCAGCCATCGCCGCGCTGCATGCGCCGTCAAAGGCGGCAATAAACGCCCCCAGAAGCAACATCGCCAGTACCGCAGACAGCATATCGCCCCGCGCCATCACCATCATGGCGGGATAAGTGAACAAGATAAAACCCGCGCAGCCCGCAAGCATCAACGGTTTACGACCAAATTTATCCGACAAATACCCCATAAATGGCACCATTACCGCAATCGCGAACAGGCCAACGGTGGTGATAGCGTAAGAGTCGAGTTTTGAATAATGGAGTTCGGTGGATAAATAGCTCGGCATAAAGGTCTGCAATGTCCAGTGCCCTACTGCCTTGATCACCACAAACCCCACACAAAACAGCAGCGCGCCCCACGCCGTGGTGACGGCCGTTCGAAGCGGCGACGCTTCCGTTTTGCCGCTCTTAACCATCTCCAGAAACTCAGGCGTGTCTTCGAGATGTTTTCGCAGATACAACCCAACCAGACCCAGCGGTCCGGCAATCAGGAAGGGAATGCGCCAGCCCCAGTCGCTCATCGTCGCTTCGCCAAGCGTAGCGGTCAGCAGAAACACCAGACCTGAGCCCGCGACAAAGGCCATAAATCCGAAGTTATCGATCCAGCAGGTGAAATACCCGCGCCGAGCGGTTGGCGCATATTCGGCCAGGAACGTCGTTGCGCCTGAGCTTTCGCCACCGGCGGCAAAGCCCTGAATCAGACGGGTGATAACCAGCAGCACCGTCGCGGCGATGCCGATTTGTGAAAACGTCGGCAGCAGCCCCATCACGAACGTCGCGCCTGACGTCAGCAGGATCACCGTCGCCAACACTTTTTGACGCCCAATTCGATCGCCCAGCGATCCGAAATAGAGCCCGCCCAGCGGACGCATAATGAAACCGGCACCAAAAACGGCAAAGGAAGACAGTAACGCAACTGCCGGACTTTCGGCCTGGAAGAACTGCACACCGATAATCGCCGCCAGCGTCCCGTAAAGGCCAAAATCAAACCATTCGACAAAATGGCCGATTCCGGTCGCCAGCAAGACTTTACGTAATTTTCGCACGACCGGGATCTCGCGGTCAGACGTCGCCGTTTCGAGTGATTGCTGCGCTGAATTGTTCATACACTCTCCTTTGCATTATGTCTGTTAGCGGTAAGTCGTGCGGCTTGCGCAATCATGTCAGGAAAGGTGAAACGCGGCTGGTAGCCCAGTTCGCGTTTAATTTTTTGGTTACTGGTTTTATATCGCACGGCCTTGCCTGGCATCGCGATATCAATCAGCGGCAAGCCGGTTGCCTGCGCCATCAACGGCAGCATATCTTCAAATGCGACGGGCTCATCAGTGCCAAGATTATAAATGCCGTTCGCCGCCTGCGGATGCGACATCGCAAGAATGACGCCGTCCGCCGTATCGCGTACATCAGCAATATGCATCTGATAAGGCAGGTTATCGTCTTCGCCGTACTGGACAATCATCGCCGGTCCCCCCTGTCGATCGCGCACGGTTTGCAGCTTGTCGGCCACGAGATCATTGCCAAACGAACGCATCTGGCGAATTTTACCGTCCAGGAAAAAGCGCGGTCCCGAAAAGAAGCTCTCAGGATCAAGCAGTTCATCAATAGATTGCGTGTGTGGAAAACGCAAAATCACCGTTTCCAATCCCTGCTGCTGATAGAACAACACCAGATCCTCCGCCAGCTTTTTGGTCAGGCCATAGAACGAAACCGGGTTACGTGGATGATCTTCGGTCACGGGCTGAAACTGCGCGCGCACTTCTGGATAGACTTCGCCACTGCTGGCGAAAACAAAGCGCTTCACGCCTGCGGCTCTGGCAGCATCCAACAGCCATTGCGTAGCGGTTACATTGGCGTGGAACATCGCGGCATTGTCTTTAGGCTGCCACGACATCATCGCACCAATGTGTAGCAGAACGTCTGCGCCCTTCACCGCATCGTTCAGGGTCTCTGCCTGCTCAAACCGGCATTGCACATGGTGATAATGCGCATGCTCTATTCTTGCGGGCGCAAGGTCAATTCCGGTTATCTGGTGCCCATCCACCAGCAACTGAACAGCAATTGTGTGACCAATTCGTCCGGCGGAACCTGTGAGTACAATTTTCATCGCCACCTCGTGAGTGTTTCTATTATAGATATAGTATTTATATCCATTGAATGAATAACACACAGGAAACGATAGAAAAATGTGATGCCGCGCGGTTTTACGCTGCCAAAAGAAATCGACGATCACAAAAAAACCCGCTGACAGGCAGCGGGTTCGAGGAGAAAAAGAGGCGATCAGGAGCGTTTTTTCGGCATCATGCGCAGGAGCGTGTTGTCTTTCCAGTAATAGTGATGCAGCAGGGCCGCAAAGGCATGCAAACCAATCAAGAAATAGCCCAGGTTCGCCAGCGTCTCGTGCCAGAATTTCATCGTATCCACCAGATCAAAATTGGCCTCCGCTGCGTGAGGCATCACCATTCCGAAAGCAAACCAGTCGTTGCCTCGGTTGTACATCATCACCAGGCCGATAATCGGTAGGGCAATAAACAGCAGATAGACCATCAGATGCCCCAAATGCGACATGCCGGTGATCATCGCTTTAGGTTTTGGCTGAATCGGCGGCGCAGGGAACTTCAGACGCACCAGCAGGCGGGCGCACATCAATACCAGAATAGAAATCCCGCAAGAGACATGAATCATGTTGATTAACGGGCGAGCGCTGCGCGGGAAAAAGCCGCGAAACTCCATGGCAGAGTAGGCAACGATCACCAAAAGAAACACCAGCCAGTGGATGCCAATTTGCAGGCCAGTATATTTATTGCGCATATGAATTCCTGAAACGGTACAAACAAAGCGTCAACATAGCGAGCTTTCCTTAAAAATTCATTAAGTTTTCTTTATGATTTTTCAAAAGCTTCCCCTGCGCATGAATCATATTCAATTGCCTCACGCGCTGACATGGACTATGCCTGGATGAGTTCAAACTGTCGCATCGTTCAGTTCATACAGGAGTCACCCATGAGTAAAATTGCCATTAACGGATTCGGTCGCATCGGACGCCTGGTTTTACGTCGTTTGCTTGAAACCCAGGACAGCAATACCGTCGTCGCAATTAACGACCTCACCTCACCCAAAGTGCTGGCCTATCTGTTAAAACACGATTCCAACTACGGCCCATTCCCCTGGAGCGTCGATTTCACCGAAGATTCACTGATTGTCGATGGCCAGTCGATCGCGGTTTACGCCGAGAAAGAGGCCAAACATATTCCGTGGACATCGGCAGGCGTTGACCTCGTTGTCGAATGTACCGGTTTTTACACCTCAGAGGAAAAATCAAAAGCCCATCTGGACGCCGGCGCGAAGAAAGTGCTGATTTCAGCGCCAGCCGGTGACATGAAAACGATCGTCTTCAACGTGAATGACGACACGATTGACGCCAGCGATACCATTATTTCTGTCGCATCCTGCACCACCAATTGCCTGGCGCCGCTGGCAAAAGCCCTGCAGGACAGTTTTGGTATTAAGGTGGGTACTATGACCACCATTCACGCCTATACCGGCACCCAGGCGCTGGTGGATGGTCCTCGGGGCAAAGATCTTCGCGCATCGCGAGCGGCGGCTGAAAATATCATTCCTCACACCACAGGTGCGGCAAAGGCCATTGGGCTGGTCATCCCGGCACTGGTCGGCAAGCTGAAGGGCCATGCTCAGCGCGTGCCCGTCAAAACCGGTTCCGTCACCGAGTTAGTGACAATTCTTGAGAAAAAAGTCAGTGTGGATGACATCCACAACGCCCTTAAAAAAGCGACGGAGAATAACGAATCCTTTGGCTATACCGACGAAGAAATTGTGTCGTCAGACGTGATTGGATCGCATTTTGGTTCGATATTCGACGCCACCCAGACCGAAGTGACAGAGGCGGGTGATGTGCAGCTGGTGAAAACCGTTGCCTGGTACGACAACGAATACGGGTTTGTCACACAGCTGGTGCGCACGCTCGATAAGTTTGCCGCGCTGTAATTCGCACAGCGGGCAGCCTGGCTGTCCGCTGGTTGTGAATCCCTTCCGGTTTTCAATGAGTTAACTGTGCTATAACCTTCGGTTTCCAGTTAAGGGAGTGTTTCGATGGAAACTCTGAGCCGTGCAGCGTTAGAAAAGATGATGGCCCACGCCGTCGCCCACTCAGCAACGTTTACCGTCTGGCCTCATGGTGAAGCGCCTGGTGCCATCGGCAGCGACGCGGTTTTCACGCCAGAACCCCGCTATACCGGCACCTCTGATTATGATCGTTCCGCCACCGGCATTCGCGCCCCCGAAATTACCGTCTACGCCCCCGATAAGCCCAACGGCGTCGGTATTCTGGTGACTCCCGGCGGGTCTTATCGTCGCGTCGTGCTTGATAAAGAAGGCAGCGCGCTGGCCCCCTTCTTCAATGCACGCGGCTACACCTTGTTTGTGATGACGTACCGCATGCCGGGCGACGGGCATCAGGAAGGCGCTGACGCCCCGCTCGCCGACGTCCAGCGTGCGATGCGTATTGTCCGTGCGAATGCGCAGGAGTGGAAACTCGATCCTGAGCGTATCGGCGTACTGGGATTTTCCGCAGGTGGTCACGTCGCCGCCAGCCTCGGCACGCGGTTTAACGAGCAGGTTTATCAGCCCATAGATACCGCCGATGAACTGAGCGCACGTCCCGCGTTTATGGCGCTGGTCTATCCGGTGATCACCATGCACGCCGATATCGATCATCCCGGTTCGCGTCATGAACTGATTGGCGATAACCCAACACCGGTGCAAATACACCGCTATTCGCTGGAGGACAGAGCGGAAAGAGAGACCCCGCCGACTTTCCTGCTCCATGCTATCGACGATCCAGCGGTTAAAGTTGAAAACAGCCTGGAGATGTTCACCGCCCTACGACGTCTGGATGTTCCCGTTGAAATGCACCTGTTTGAGCGCGGGAAACACGGGTTTGGTATCCGCGATGCGCAGGGCCTGCCGGTCACCATATGGCCAGAACTGATGATGAACTGGATCACCACCAAAGTGTGAAATGAGGGCTATATCAATTTACAGCCACTCAATCAAAAGCAGTGAAGCCCTATCCATAAAACCCGTTGCGACAGCGATGCCCTGTTCAGGCTTTAAATCGTCGACGCGTTTACGTCAGGCCGGGGCGACGGACAAGGAAACGCAGAGGGGGTGCGACCTGCAAGGATGCAGGATCGCACACGACCCGAAAGGCTGGCGGATAAAGCGGAGAGTATCGCGAAGCGTTGATTTTCTTGCCGGGAGTCCGGGTCGCCAGGGCGGCGACGACTGAGCCGCCCTGGCACGTTCACAGGTTAAATAGTTACAGAGAAACTACACTCGCAAAGTGGACGGAACAGCTAACCTGGCCGCATATTCACGCGAACGCATACCCAACACCGCCACATACCGTTCAATGCAATCCCATCACGACTGCAAATAGACCACCTGCGTCTGCAAATACTCATTCAAACCGTGTTTACCGTCCGCACCACCGATCCCTGATTTCCGCCAGCCCGCATGGAATCCCTGCATCGCTTCGAAGTTCTCACGGTTGATGTACGTCTCACCGAATTTCAGCCCTTTGATCGCTTTCATCGCCACGTTCAAATTCTGAGTATAAATCGATGATGTCAGACCATATTCGCTGTCGTTAGCCATGGTCAGCGCGTCGTCAAGCGTATCAAATGCCACCACCGGTAGCACCGGACCGAAGGTTTCTTCGTGCATAATGGTCATCTCCTGACGTACATCCAGCAGCAGCGTCGGCGGATAGTAATAACCTTTGCCTTCAACAGCCTGCCCCCCCAGCACTACTTTTGCCCCTTCCTGTACCGCGCGCGCCACCTTCTGCTCAACACGTTCAAGCGCAGCAGCGTTGATCAGCGGCCCCATTGCGATATCATTGCGTTCCGCCGGATTGCCAAACTGCACCGCTTTCATCGCCTCACCCAAACGATTTACAAACTGGTCATAAATGCCTTTTTGCACATACACGCGTTCCGCGCAGTTACACACCTGTCCGGTATTGATGACGCGCGAATCAACAATCGCTTTGACCGCCAAATCCAGATCGGCATCGTCCATCACGATAGCCGGTGCTTTGCCCCCCAGCTCAAGACACACTTTGGTGATATTTTTCGCAGCCGCGGCCATGATTTTTTCACCCGCCGTCACGCTGCCGGTCATGCTGACCATGGCGACTTTCGGGTTGCCCGCCAGCGCCTGGCCGACAGTTTCACCCCGCCCCAGCACCAGGTTAAACACGCCCTTTGGAAGGCCTATGTCATCCACAATTTTGGCAAAAGCGATGGCGTTATTGGGCGTGAATTCGCTCGGTTTGATAACGATGGTATTGCCGGTCAGCAGCGCGGGTGCGAGCTTACGGGCAATCAGGAAGAACGGGAAGTTCCACGGCAGAATGCCGGTCGTCACGCCCAGCGCGCGTTTAAACACCAGAATATTTTCGCCGGGGCGATCGCTTTGCAGGATTTCGCCCTCATAACGACGCGCCCATTCCGCCATATAATCGATGTAGTCCGCGGTGAAATTCACTTCCACGTCGGCCAGTTGCTGAATTTTGCCGCCCTCGGCGACGATCAGCGCGCTGATTTCGCTGGCCCGCTCGCGGATCCCCGCTGAGATTTTGCGTAACCAGTTTGCGCGTTCAATGGCCGGGAGCGCTTCCCAGGCAGGTTGGGCACGATCGGCCGCGTCGATCGCTTTGAGGGCGTCGTCGGCGTGACCATCGGGAATTCGGGAAATGACCTCTTCGGTGGCCGGATTGATCACATCAATCCAGGCTTCACCTTGCCAGGCAACAAACTGTCCATCGATATACATAGGATGTTGTACGGGTACCGTCATGACCTGCTCCTGTAATTGTAATTGTACTGTTTTTAACAAGTAAACTTATTGTTAAAAACTACAAGCAAGAAGCGATATTCCTACTCTATCGCGCTGTTTTTGTGAGATATCTCATAAAAGAAACGGGTCAGCAGAATAATTAAGTTACAACCAGGCAACATAAAGTGCCCGTTTGCGTGAAAGGGTACGCAAACGGGCACATGTCACAGCAGCGAGCGACTGATCAGCGCATCGGTCAGCGTCATATCGTGGCGTAGAATCTGCCATGCGGACTCCACCTCGACAGGAATATCCACATGAGCGATAAAATCGCGGCCCGTCGGTCCGTAACCGTCCACGTCATCGCGCAGGCGCGGCAACTCACCGAGCACCAGCGATAAATAGCGCTCAACCGGCCACAGTCCGTCACCTCCCTCGCAAAATACCAGGCCGTTTTCACTATTTTGCAGACGCGGGATAACCCCCGGATGGCTTATCCACTGTGGGACAACAGCGTCGTCGCGAAAAACCCGGGCAAACGTCGCCATGGTGCGCCGCTGCATCGTGGGATCTTGCACTACCAGCACCCGCTCAGGCAGGGGTTGATGCTGGTGTAAAATGTCCCGGCTAAAGCGGGCGTTTTCACCGCAGTTGGTTGACTGATCCTCGACCTGCAAACGCTCATCCGGAATGTTCCAGAACTGACGCGCGATATCCGCCAGAATCGCGGCTTCTGCGCGTCCGGTCGTCGGCACGGTGTTGTAGCGCGGGTGACGTGCCGTTGCGGCATAGAGAAAGGTTGTCGAGTGGCCAATGCCCCCGCTGATCAACAGCGGAATGCCCTGCTCTGAAGCCACCCGGCAGGCGGCATCAATCGTCGGAATCACCGCATTCCCCGCCAGAATGACTCCCTCGACGGGTTCTCCCGGCTGATAATCATCCTGCGCGAGCCATTCACCAACCGTATTAATCGCCGCCAGCGTCGGCTCGGGTAAGCACGGAAAAAGTGTCATCGTCATCTCTACCTCCTTGCATTACTTTCCATAAGGGTAGCGCGTGCATGATGTCAAAACAGGGGATCTCTCCGAAAGCCGCCTGCCTAATAGCGCCATAACGCTGCAAACATATTTGATTTAAAGACATTATTCATATTCACTTGAATTATGATTTGCGTCAGACGTAGAATCATTAGCCCACTAATTATTAGAACTTTGCAAAGGTAATCCGGTTATGCGCCTGCCCCAACGCGATCCTTATGCTCCTCGCGAGTGGCAGCCTCACGAAAAACCCGCCCTGCTGGGTTCGCCTTCAACGCCGCTACATAGTACACCTAAACGTTTCGCCTACGGCATCGTGGGTCTGCTGGTCTGCCTGACGGGCGCGCTGGGTAACGCCATGGTGGCCGCCAATCTGCAAAATTTGCAGGGCACGTTTGCCGTCTGGTCGACGGAAATCGCGTGGCTCCCTGCCGTCTACGTCATGACCAACGTGTCGATCAACCTGCTGCTGGTCAAATTCCGCCAGCAGTACGGGCTGCGGGCGTTTACCGAAGGCTTTCTGGTGCTGTATGTGCTGGTGACGTTTTTCCACCTGTTCGTCAACGATCTCAGTTCAGCCCTGATGGTCCGCGCCGCGCACGGCATGGTGGCGGCTGCGCTGAGCTCGCTCGGCATTTACTATCAGATTCAGGCGTGGCCAGCGAAGCATCGCCTGAAAGCATTAACCATTGGGATCACCGGTTCGTCACTGGCGATCCCGATTGCGCGCCTGTTTTCGACTGAACTGTTGCAGCTCGACGAATGGCGCGGGCTGTACTTCTTTGAACTGGGTCTGGCGCTGGTGTCGCTTGCCTGCGTGATCGCGCTAAAACTGCCGCCTGGCGATCGGCGTAAAGTCTTTGAGAAAAAGGATTTCATCACCTTCTTTTTACTGGCACCGGGCATGGCGCTGCTGTGCGCCGTGCTATCGCTCGGGCGGCTGGACTGGTGGTTTGAAGCGCCGTGGATCGGCTGGTCACTGGCGCTTTCACTGGTGCTGATTGTGTCAGCCATCGTCTTTGAACATAACCGCAGCAACCCGCTGCTCAATACTCGCTGGCTCTCCAGCGGCAGTATTTTGCGTCTGGGACTGATCATGCTGCTGATCCGCATCGTGCTGGCGGAGCAAAACACCGGGGTCATCGGCTGGCTGCAATATGTCGGTTTGCAGAACGAACAGATGACCTATCTGGCGTGGTCAATCTTTGCCGGCATTGCCTGCGGAATTGTCGCCAGTTGCCTGACCATCAAGCCAACAAAACTCGCCTGGCCGATTGTCACATCGTTGGTGCTGATGGTTGTCGCCTCGCTGCTCGATAGCCAATCCAACAATCTTACCCGTCCGGATCAGCTGATGCTGAGCCAGTTTTTACTCGGCTTTGGTAGCGCGTTTTTCCTCGCGCCCGCGATGCTGGCAGGCATCGGTGGCGTGATTGCCGATCCACGCAACCTGGTCAGTTTTTCGGTGCTTTTTGGTATGAGCCAGAACATTGGCGGGCTGTTGGGTTCTGCTATTCTCGGCACCTTTCAGACCTGGCGCGAAAAATACCATTCCAGCATGCTGGCCGATCAGCTCTCTACGCTGAATCCGCTGGTGAATGAGCGTCTGCAAATTTACACCCAACTGTACAAAAGCCTGATTGGTGACAGCGCGCTGCTCAACACGCAGGCCGTGACGCAGCTGCAAACCGTCACCACGCTTGAGGCCAACATTCTCGCTTACAATGATACTTATCTGCTGACGGCGGGTATCGCCACCGCCACGCTGGTGTGGATTTTGTGGCGTTTGCTGCGCCTGCGACTCACTGCGCGGTTGGCGCTAAAAAAATCGACCGGCACCCAATAAAGGAAAGAACCATTACCATGTTTATCGCGTTACCAGAGGAGACGTTATGAGTCAGCAGGATGCCGCTAACGTACAGGCCAATACCCGCAATAATTTGCGTGTGGTGTCTATTTTTACCGCTGCGGCGATTGGCATTGTCGGTGTTCTGGTGATTCTGTATGCCTGGCAACTGCCGCCGTTCACCCGCCATACGCAATTTACCGATAACGCCTACGTGCGCGGCCAGACCACATTTATAAGTCCGCAGGTCAACGGCTATATCACGGACGTCAACGTGCAGGACTTTGTGCAGGTCAAGAAAGGCGAGCTGCTGCTGAAAATCGACGACCGGATCTATCGCCAGCGCGTGCATCAGGCCGAGGCGCAGTTGGCGATGAAAATTGCCGCGCTCAACAATAACCTCCAGCAGCGTAAAAGCGCCGAAGCGGTGATTGCCCGCAACGATGCGGCGTTGAAAAATGCCCGCGCACAAAGCCTGAAAACTCAGGCCGATCTCAGGCGGGTGAACGATCTGACGGCGGATGGATCGCTGTCCATTCGCGAACGTGATGCCGCCCTTGCAAGTGCCGCGCAAGGCAGTGCGGATATCGATCAGGCAAAAGCCACGCTTGAGATGTCCCGTCAGGATTTGCAAACCGTGATTGTGAATCGCGGCGCGCTGGAGGCCGATGTCGAAAGCGCCAAAGCGGCGCTTGAACTGGCGCAAATCGATTTGCAGAACACCCGCATCATCGCCCCGCGCGACGGCCAGCTTGGGCAAATTGCCGTGCGTCTGGGCGCCTATGTCACCGCAGGAACGCATCTCACCACGCTGGTGCCGCCGCAGCACTGGGTGATCGCCAATATCAAAGAGACACAGCTTGCCGATCTGCGGGTGGGACAGCCTGTGAAATTCACCGTCGATGCGTTAAACGGCAAAGCCTATCAAGGCCGTGTTGAAAGTATTTCCCCTGCCACCGGCGTAGAGTTCAGCGCCATTACGCCAGACAACGCCACGGGGAATTTTGTCAAAATCGCTCAGCGCATTCCGGTGCGCATTGAGGTGCTCGGCAAGCCCGAGGCGTCCGCGCTGTTGCGCCCGGGTATGTCGGTGCAGGTCAGCATCGATACGCGGGAGGAGAAGCAATGACTTTTCGCCCCGTTGCTGGTTTGATCGTCGCGGCGCTGCTGGCTGGGTGTCAGTCCGCAGACATCGCCCCGGCGAAACCGACATTGCAGATCCCGGCGCAGTGGCGCGAAACCAGCGGCCCTGCCAGCCCGGCGGAACAAGTCTGGTGGCGTAATTTTCACGATAATCATCTGAATCGCTACGTCAGCCAGGCGTTGCAAAATAACAGCGATGTGCTGATCGCCCGCGAGCGCGTGAACGAATACCAGGCGCGGGTTTATGCCGCTGACGGGAGCCTTTTCCCAACGCTAGACGCGGGTATCAGCGGGACGCGTGCGCGTTCACAGTCGGCCGCCAGCGGATTACCGGTTTACGGCTCGCTGTATAAAGGCAGTCTGACCGCTAGCTATGACGTGGATATCTGGGGCGTCAATCGCAACACCTCGCAGGCAGCACTTGCGTCGCTTGAGGCGCAGAAAGCGGCCGCCGCGGCCGCCGATTTGACCGTCGCCGCGTCGGTGGCGTCCGGCTACATCACGTTGTTATCCCTGGATGAACAGCTGCGGGTCACGCAATCGACGCTGAAGTCCCGCGAAGAAGCCTGGAAACTGGCAAAACGTCAGTTCGAAACGGGCTACAGCTCGCGCCTGGAGCTGATGCAGTCAGACTCCGAACTGCGCGCCACACGCGCGCAGATCCCGCAGGTGCAGCACCAGATCGCACAGCAGGAAAATGCGCTCAGCATCCTGTCAGGAAATAACCCCGGCACCGTCGTTCGCAGCGATAGCTTTGAGACGCTCACGCCGCTGCAAATTCCGTCGCAACTGCCCTCTTCGCTACTGAATCGCCGTCCGGACATCGTGCAAGCCGAACGCCAGCTTATCGCGACGGATGCCACGCTTGCCGCCTCTCGTGCCAGCCTGTTGCCGTCGATCAATCTCACGGCGAGCGGATCGATACAGGATCGTACGCTGCCGGGTCTGCTGGATAATCCGCTGCAGCTCTGGAGTGTTGGCGGCAGCATTCTGGCACCGCTGCTAAACCGTCAGGCCCTGAATGCACAGGTGGATATTTCGCAGTCGCAGCGCAATCAGGCGCTCTACAGCTATGAAAAAACCGTGCGTAACGCGTTCAGGGAAGTCAATGACAGCCTGGACGCCATCACGCGTTATCAGGAGCAGTTGAGCGAACTCAAGGCGCAACAGGACGTGGCGCAAGAAACGCTCCGCATCGCGCAAAACCGTTACCGCAACGGTTACTCCTCTTATCTCGACGAGCTCGACGCCCAGCGCACGCTGTTCTCGGTGCAAACGAATGTAGTACAGGTGAAAAATAACCTGCTGCTGGCGCAGATTGATTTGTATAAGGCGCTGGGCGGCGGATGGTCTGAGAAAAACTAAGGGGTCAGTCTATGCAACAAACGTGGTCTGCAGTAGATAACTATATGATTTCTTCTCTTATTCCCCAGGATACCGTGCTGCAAAGCGTTCTGGAAAATAACAAACGAGCCGGGCTGCCGGAGCATGACGTCGCGGCAAATCAGGGGCAATTGCTGGCTTTATTCGTCCAGATGACGCAGGCAAAGCGCATCCTGGAGATCGGCACTCTGGGTGCTTACAGTACAATCTGGATGGCGCGCGCGTTACAGCCTGGCGGCAAAATTATCACCCTTGAGGCCGACCCTGTTCATGCAAAAACCGCCAGGCAGAATATCCGCCTTGCCGGATTGCAGGCGCAGATTGAGCTTATCGAGGGGCCAGGATTGCAATCGCTGAAAGGCTTCGGCGACATCCCCCCTTTTGACCTGATCTTCATCGATGCCGATAAGCCCAATAATCCGGGCTATCTGGAGTGGGCGCTACGCTACTCCCGCCCTGGCACCGTGATCATCGGGGATAACGTGGTGCGTGACGGTGAGGTGATCAATGAGCAAAGCGATGACGAGCGCGTACAGGGCGTACGGCGTTTTATCGATATGATCGGGGAAAACCCTCGCCTCACGGCCACCGCGCTGCAAACCGTGGGGGTAAAGGGTTGGGATGGATTTACCCTTGCAATGGTGAATAGCTGAACCGTGTTTGTCGCCCGGTAAGCATTGCGCCACCGGGCGTTAATCACATACGTCTTACGACCCGCCGGGTGGCGGCGAGGCCTAACCCGGCCTGCAAACTACGCCGTAATCTGCTCCATTGCCTGCAAAATACGTTTGTCGGATATCGGATACGGCGTACCGAGCTGCTGCGCAAAGAGGCTGACGCGCAGCTCTTCGATCATCCAGCGGATCTCCTGCACGTCTTCATCGTCGCGACGTCCGGGCGGCAGCTTATTAAACCACTGCTGCCACGCCTGCTGCACGCTTTCAACCTTCAGCATTTGTACGCGATCGCGATGCGGATCAACGACCAGCTTCTCAAGGCGTTTTTCAATCGCGTTCAGATAACGCAGCGTATCGCCAAGGCGTTTGAAGCCGTTGCCGGTCACAAAGCCGCGATACACCAGGCCGCTCATCTGCGCTTTAACATCCGATAACCCCAGCGCCATGGTCATATCGACGCGCCCTTTCAGACGTTTGTTTATATTGAATACCGCCGTCAGGATCTGCTCGACCTGTTTCGCAATGGTCACTACGGTATCATTCAGCTCCGCACGCACTTTTTCGTGCAGCGTCGCAAAGCCCTCTTCCGTCCAGACCGGACCGCCCGCCTCGTCGATCAGCTTATCCACGCCGCAGGAAATGCAGTCGTCAATCAGATCCAGCACTTTGCCGTAAGGGTTAAAGTACAGCCCGAGCTTGGCCTTGTTCGGCAGTTTCTCATGCAGATATTTGATCGGCGACGGAATATTCAACAGCAATAAACGGCGTAGACCGCGCCACATCGCCTGCTGCTGTTCCATCGGATTATCAAACAGCTTGATCGCCACGCTGTCGCGTTCGTCCACCAGCGCAGGCCACGCTTTCACTTTATAGTTGCCGCGTTTTTGCTCGTAATGATCCGGCAGATTGCCAAAGCTCCAGATGTGAAGCCCACTCTGTTCGATACCGTCGTCCGCCACTGCAGAGAGCGTCTCCTGCACTTTGCCTTTCAGGGCATCTTTCAGTTCGGTCAGCGAACGGCCTTCGTTCAGCTTTTTGTTTTTGTCATCCACAATGCGGAAGGTGATTTTCAGATGGTCGGGCACCTGATCCCAGTGCCAGGATTCGCGGTCAATCGTTACCCCCGTCATGCGGCGTAACTCGCGCTCAAGCGCATCCAGCAGCGGCATTTCCAGCGGCGTGACGCGGCCTAAAAACGCCTCGGCGTAGTTCGGCGCGGGAACAAAATTGCGGCGCACCGGTTTAGGCAGGGATTTGATTAGCGCAATCACCAGCTCACGCCGCAGGCCAGGAATTTGCCACTCGAATCCGCTCTCTTCAACCTGATTGAGCAGCGGCAGCGGAATATGGACCGTGACGCCATCGGCATCCGCGCCGGGCTCAAACTGATAGGTCAGACGCAGCTTGAGATTGCCCTGATGCCAGAAGTTCGGATAGTCAAGTTTACTGACATTCTCTGCCCCCTCTTTAATCAGCATGCTCTTTTCAAAGTTGAGCAAATCAGGCGTCTCTTTACTGGCGTTTTTCCACCAGCTGTCGAAGTGACGGCCCGACACCACATCATGGCTGATGCGCTGATCGTAGAATTCGAATAACGCTTCGTCATCCACCAGGATGTCGCGGCGACGTGATTTGTGCTCAAGCTCTTCGACTTCGGCGCGCAGCTTCAGGTTTTCGCGGAAAAACGCGTGACGCGTTTGCCAGTCGCCTTCGACCAGCGCGTGGCGAATAAACAGCTCACGGGACAGCGCCGGGTCGATCTGGCTGTAATTCACCTTGCGTGCAGCAACGACCGGCAGGCCGTAAACGGTGACCTTTTCGGTCGCCATCACCGCGCCCTGTGCGCGCTCCCAGTGTGGTTCACTGTATGAGCGTTTCAGCAGATGCTGTGCCACCGGTTCAACCCATTCTGGATCGATCCGCGCGGCAATGCGTCCCCACAGGCGGCTGGTTTCAACCAGCTCCGCGACGATGGTCCATTTCGGCGGTTTCTTGAATAAACCGGAACCGGGGAAGATCGCGAAACGGGCATTGCGCGCGCCGGTAAACTCCTGTTTATCGACATCTTTCATACCGATATGCGACAACAGCCCCGTCAGCAACGCGACGTGAATCTCACGGTATTCAGCCGGTTCGCTGTTGACCGGGATCCCCAGCTCTTTGACCACCTGACGCAGCTGGGTATAGATATCCTGCCACTCGCGCACGCGCAGATAGTTCAGATATTCGGTCCGGCACAGACGACGAAACGCATTGGACGTCAGCGCTTTTTGCTGTTCGCCGAGATAATTCCACAGATTCACAAACGCGAGGAAATCCGACTCTTTGTCCTGGAAACGACGGTGCATCTCATCGGAAGCCTGCTTTTTATCCATCGGACGCTCGCGCGGATCCTGAATAGAGAGCGCGGAGGTGATAATCATCGCCTCGCGCACGCAGCCGTGTTTTTGCGCCTCCAGCACCATACGTGCCAGACGCGGATCGACCGGCAACTGGCTTAACTGACGGCCCTGCGGGGTCAGCTTGTAAGCGGTGGCCTGTTCGTCTGTGGTGATAGCGCCTAACTCTTCCAGCAGACGCACGCCGTCCTGAATATTGCGTTTATCCGGCGCTTCAACAAACGGAAACGCGGCGATATCCCCCAGCCCCAGCGCGGTCATCTGCAAAATAACGGAGGCCAGGTTGGTGCGCAGAATTTCCGGATCGGTAAATTCTGGACGCGACAAGAAATCGTCTTCGGAATACAACCGAATACAGATACCTTCGGAGACACGTCCGCAGCGGCCTTTACGCTGGTTAGCCGAGGCTTGCGACACCGGCTCAATCGGCAGGCGCTGCACTTTGGTGCGATAGCTGTAGCGACTGATACGCGCTGTACCCGGATCGATCACATATTTGATGCCGGGAACGGTTAGCGAGGTTTCAGCCACGTTGGTCGCGAGCACAATACGACGACCATGATGCGACTGGAACACGCGGTTTTGCTCGCTGTTCGACAGACGCGCGTAGAGAGGCAAAATCTCGGTATGGCGCAGCTCGCGCTTGCTGAGCGCATCAGCGGTATCACGAATTTCACGCTCACCGCTCATGAAAATGAGAATATCACCCGGGCTTTCGCGCCCCAGTTCATCAACTGCATCGAAAATTGCCTGCAGCTGATCGCGCTCGGTGTCGTCTGCGTCTTCAACAATTGGGCGATAGCGCACTTCAACCGGATAAGTACGGCCGGAAACTTCGATAATCGGCGCGTTATTGAAGTGGCGCGAGAAGCGTTGCGGATCGATTGTCGCTGACGTGATGATGATTTTCAGATCCGGGCGGCGCGGTAACAGTTCACGCAAATAGCCCAGTAAAAAATCGATGTTCAGACTGCGCTCGTGCGCTTCATCGATGATAATCGTGTCGTATTGCATCAGCAGGCGATCCTGCTGGATTTCGGCCAGCAGAATACCGTCGGTCATCAGCTTGACCATGGTGTTATCGCTAACATGATCGCTGAAACGCACTTTATAACCGATGCAGCCGCCCGGCTCGGTTTGCAACTCTTCGGCAATACGATTCGCTACCGTACGCGCGGCAAGACGACGCGGCTGGGTGTGGCCGATCAAGCCCTTCACACCGCGCCCTAACTCCATGCAGATTTTCGGCAACTGCGTGGTTTTACCTGAACCGGTTTCCCCTGCCACGATCACCACCTGGTGGTCGCGAACGGCTTCGAGAATTTCCTGTTTTTTCTGACTGACGGGCAAGTTTTCCGGATAGGTGATATCCGGACGCGCCGCGTCGCGCAGCACGACTTTCCCTGCCGCCTGTTCAATCTCTTTCGCCATCTCCTGATAAATGGCCTGTTGTGCATCAGGATTTTTAACCTTCTTGACCCCATGCAGGCGGCGCGCAAAGCGCTGTTTATCGCGCAACATCAGCGTATCCAGCTGTTGCATAAGCATTGGGAAGGTGATTTTTTGTTGTTCTGTCATAGCGTTAAGGGGCAGTGCTCTGCCGGGTAAAATCTCTTTTTAATGATTGCTATAGAGTACCACATCAGGGCATCTACCGCCTTATTCAAAAAAACTGAACACTGGGTTCGATATATTGCGCTATCCCTGCGACAGGATTGTGAATAAAGTGTCTGCAAGCAACGGGGCAATCCCCCCAATCAAATACAATTAAGGAATCACCCATGAGCAAAGTATTAGTTCTCAAATCCAGTATTCTGGCAGGGTACTCTCAGTCTGGTCAGCTGTCTGATTATTTCGTTGAGCAGTGGCGTCAGCAGCACAGCGCTGACGAAATCACCGTCCGCGATCTGGCTGCTCAGCCAATTCCTGTTCTGGATGGCGAACTGGTGGGTGCGCTGCGTCCAAGCGATGCACCGTTGACGCCTCGTCAGCAAGACGCGCTGACGCTCTCTGACGAACTGATCGCTGAGCTGCAGGCTCACGACGTTATCGTGATCAACGCCCCAATGTACAACTTCAACATCCCAACGCAGCTGAAAAACTACTTCGACCTGGTGGCGCGTGCTGGCGTGACTTTCCGCTACACCGAGAACGGTCCGGAAGGTCTGGTGAAAGGTAAGCGCGCTATCGTGCTGACCAGCCGTGGCGGTATTCATAAAGACACCCCAACTGACCTGGTTTCACCGTACCTGAGCCTGTTCCTGGGCTTCATCGGCATCACCGACGTGAACTTTGTGTTTGCTGAAGGCATTGCCTACGGTCCAGAAGTGGCAACCAAAGCGCAGACTGACGCGAAAGCCGCAATCGACAGCCTGGTGGCTGCATAAGATTTCCCCCTCTCACCGCCTGGTGAGAGGGTTTTTCCATTCCCGCACTCACGTTCACCTTCTCGCGCCTGCTTGTTGCTCCCCTTCGATTCACGCGTACTCAAAACGGCTATCCTGTTTACACTGGCAAAATTACGCTAACACATTGACCCCAGTAATAATGCTGCCAGACTGATATCAGTATCCCATGATCATATGTGACCCAGTAAGTGACACTGTAACGCGTATGCATAAACATGTATCCGTTTACGACAACCCAGACTCTTTCCAGCAGCGATAAATCAATGGAAAAACGACATCACCCGCAACCTGAACTGACGTCCTGGCCGACTCGCGAGGCCATGGTGGCGCGCGGGCTGGCGATGAATATGCCGTGGCTGGCGTTTGTGAACATCAGCTTTGCGCTGGTGATTTGGCTGCGTAACAGTCTGTTCGACAATATCGACGCCTTTTACCAGGTGTCGCCGCACGCCAGCCTGCTGATTAACATCGCGATGTTGGGCATCATTAGCCTCTCGGCGATGCTGATTGTAATGGCCTTGCGCCATTATCAGGGGATCGGCGCGGCGCTGCTGGTTATCAGTGCGATTTGGTCCGTGTGTTGTGTCTGGTTCATTGTGTACTGGCAGCTTCCGCATGCCTGGCCGCTGTACGTTATTCTGATCCTCACCGCGATTGCTGCCCTGTATTATCATTTGAGTGGCCTGCTCTGCTACGTGCTGCCGCTGTGGCTCGCGCTTCCCGTGGCCAGCATCATGCTTAATCACGGGGTGAATATCCGCTTCGCAACGCTCTGGCTGGTGTTTACGCTGATTATTATCTTCGGGCGAATTCTTTTATTACGCTGGTTTGACGAAGCCTGGCAGCGCAATCAGCAAAATCAGATGCTGATTGCGCGCCTGGACGCCCTGGCGCACCAGGATGCTCTGACCGAAACGGCCAATCGTCGGGCGATGGAAAGCCTCCTGGAAAACGCGGTAAGCCTGCAGAAGCCCTTTTCGCTGATCATGCTCGACGTCGATTATTTCAAGCTCTACAACGATACCTACGGACACCAGGCGGGAGACGAATGCCTGGCTCGCGTTGCGCAGGCGCTGAAACAGTCGGTACGCACACCCGATGATGTGGTGTCGCGCTATGGCGGTGAGGAGTTTGTCGTGATCCTGTTCGAATGTTCGGCAAAAATGGCGGAACAGGTGGCAGCGCGTATTCAGGATACGTTGCGCGTTTTCGCGATTGCGCACAGCGCTTCAAAAGTGAGCAATTGCGTGACGGTGAGCATGGGTATCGCCGGGATGACGCCAGGTTTGAGCGCCAGTCAGTTAATCGCTCAGGCTGATGCCGCACTGTATCGCGCCAAAGAGGCTGGACGTGACCGCTGGGCCGTCTGAGCGCGTCGTCTGATGCCCTCACTCCCCCCTCACCACGGGAGAGGGAGAAAACACGAATCCTGCAACATCGGAGCGCTAATCGGCAATTTCTTGACCCGCTACGCGCAAAAAATCAACACAGCGGTTAAGAGGTTTTCGCGAAGGATTTGCCGACGTTCCCCCTTTATCAGCGGCGATTACCCTTTCGCATCGGCGTTTAAGGTTCAGCGCCGTTTACGCTGTTAACTCCTTGTCATCGGCGTTTTGGCCGTACTTTGTTGAGCCGGTTTCCAGGCGCGACCGGGGATCACTTTTTCAACCATTTCCCGTTAATGCCTTTTACGTATTCACCCGGCTGCGCCCGGGCAACCAGCTTTTGCCCCGCCATTTTGGCGACTTCATCCACCGGCAGATTGTTGCTGTCCGCCAACTTTTGGTAGCTTTCACTGCGCGCGGCGTTGATTTCGCTCACCAGCGCAAGGGTTTCCTGATCCTGACGGACCGGCGCAATATACCCACTCAGCGTTTCCCCAACGCGCCCCTGCGCACGCGCTTCATTCAGCGTTATCGCCTGCGCCTGAGCGCTCATTGCCAACACCAGAAGGCCGGTTGCGAGTCGTTTTTTCATGGCATCCTCAGAACAGATCGCTACGCGATTTCAGCAGCGTTTCGACGTCTTTATCCACTTTGATATGGATTTCGTGTTCGATTTTGACGTTCATATTGATGGTGATCGGCTCTTTGGGGGCTGCCACTTCGATACGCGGCGTACAGCCTGTCAGCATTGAGACAATGACCATACCCAGCGCGCCTGTCAGCGTTTTCATCGTTGTTCCTCACATTCCTTGCCTGTCGGACAGCGGGCTTCAGGTAACGCCGCATGTTGCTCAAGCCATGCCTGTAAATTATCGCCGTAGCGCAGGCTGCGCCACAGGGTGAAAATGTTTTCTTCATGGGTGTAGTTGAGATTCACCGCATTGCTTTTGCCATCGACACGGCTGATACCACTGATTGCGGCCTGCATGGTCAAGACACCTAAATTATCTACATTGATTTTCGTCCACGAGCGAGAAATTTCCATATAACGAAGCCAGTTAATCGCCACGCCCGCCGCCATATTGTCTTTGACGATGGCATCTGCCGTATCTTTATCAATGCGCAACGTCATGGGGCCAGGGTTGGTTAACCAGCCGTCTTTGATTATCCATTTTTCGTTTTCCAGCCAGAACGGCAGCGCCCCGCTGACCGGTCCGGACATGGTGAATTGTTTCGGATTGATTGCGCTTATCAATTCACTGGAAGAGATATTCTGCACCCGAAGCAGCGCCGGATCGTGCTGGGGCATCCGCAACTGTTGCATCGTGATTTTTCCCCCCAGTACGTCGGTGCTGACGTTGGTCAGCAGGAGCGGATTGTCTTCGCTCCACGGATAATCGCCCTGCAAATCGGCCGTAATATTACGGGCGGTGACCTGGTTGATGACTTCTGCGATGCGTAAGGTCACGGGACCGCGTGTTCCGAGAGACCATGTGCCTTCGCTAAACCGGAACGGCAGGACAAAATCCACACCGTTTACCTGGTTGTCCGGCATCCAGACGCTACCGCTTTTCATAACCCCGTGCCCGCCCGCTTCAAAGCCCTGACCTGCGGCCGCCGAAAACGCCACTTGCGCATAGAGTTCACCCTCGCGCAGGTTCATTTTCCAGTCGGGTGGAACCAACGGCTGGAACACCGTGAGCGATTGTTTAGGCCACCACGCCTGACCGCGCAGGCGTTCACCATCCCAACGACCGTTCACCTGGACCGGGCCAATTTCGCCCGCGTGCAAGTCGCCTTTGAACTGGAAAAACGTCGGATCACGCCCGTCGACGCTAAATTTAAGGGTCGACGGCGGAAGTACGCTTCCGCCAGAAAACGTTGTTTTCTGCGCATTCAGCGATAACGCGCCGCTAAAATGCGGATCGGCTTCATCACGCTGCCAGCGTACCGGGAGCTCCAGCACCAGCCGTGGGTTGCTCACCAGCATGGTGCCGTATTCGAGCTTATCGAATCCGGTCGACAACGCGGTCAACTCGATAACACTGTCGCGCCATTCACCTTTCCCGGCGACATCCCAGCGCGCATTCATCGGCGTGAAATGTCCGTCGCCCCAGTAGCGCCAACGCCACAGCCCTTTGTCCGCCAAAAAATCGTGCGCCTGTCCGTCGAGATGCAGCACAAAATCACCCATCTTGTTTTCATGCGCTTTGAGGATTGCCTGCAAACGCCCATCGACGCCTTTTTGCGAGAGCCTAACCCCGGCCAACGGCCAGCGGATTTCGTCGATATTCAGTGAATCAATAATTCGACCGCGCGAGCGCAGCAGAGCGCCCGGTTCAAACGTCAGCTGTGGGTCAACCAGGCTGCCCGTGAACCGGGCCGGAAGAATGGCGTACAGAATCAGATCGTTTTGTTTGGCCTCGCCCGTCAACTGGAGCGGCATGTCGCTATTATCCATGCTGAGTTTACCCGGCCCCAGGGTCAGCACCGCATTCCCTTTACCGGCATCACCCTGCGTCAGGATGTTCAGTCGACCGCTGATCGTTGCGGATTCGAGACCCTGCCGCCAGTTTTCAACCTTGACGCCAACGCGCCCGCTCAGCGGTAAACCGGAGAGATCCCAGTGCCAGCGCCCGTCACTGATCGTTAACTGCTCTGCGGTGAGCTGCCAGGGCAAATCAAGCAGCGGATCGGGATTACCCCGCGCCATCACCACCAACTGCCCACGGTTGTTTTCCCAGTCGAGATCGGCATCCACCAGCGACGGAACGTGCGGCACGTTAAACGTTGCCTGCGCGTGTCCCTGTATGGGAGCACCATCCAGTATCAATGGAAGGGTAAATTCACCGGCCAGCTTGATGGGCTGTTCCGCCTGAGGAAGGTGAAGTTCGAACTCACTGACGGTCAGGCTTTGACCGCGTAATTTGCCGCGCACTTTGACCTGTTCGCCCTGATAAGTGATTTCCTGCATTGATGGCGTCAATGATACGTTGAGCTTTCCCTGCCACTGTTGCCATGGCGACAACGTTAGACGATCGATGGTGAGCCAGGTATACGGCAGCATGGACTGCCATTCGGCGAGCGTTTTGGGCGCGGCCTGAGATTGCTCGGCTTGCGGCAATTTATTGAGACAGGCCGTATTGAGATCCAGCGCGCCAACCTCAAGTTTCCAGCGACTGGGGTGCGAAAGCGTGGCGTTCTCGACGCGGGCGATTTCGCAATCGTCGACCAGATAGCGGAGATCGGGAATCACAATGTAGTTACGGGTCAGGCGTGGGCTTTGCTCGAACGCAATTCGCGTCCCGACGGGGAGCCAGATCCCGGCAAGCGTAGGAACCCACTGGGCGAGCGTCATCAGCAGCGTCAGCGGCAAAAGTATAATCAGTAACAGGAGCGCTAGTGCAGCTTTGTATTTACCCTTCATGGGCAGTTAATATCCTGATTTTGCGAAAAAAATAAATCTGCATTGCCCCGTATTGTGTCATGTTTAGCCAATCCATTGTAGCCAACGCTTTTGTAAGGATAGACGCTGTAACTCCCTGGAGTAAAATTTTAATCATCCACATTCTTAATAAGTTACATAATATTCATACAATTACATAATCTCCTTACTCGCCGCTGGCGGAGAATAACAGCATCTTTTCTGCCCCATTTTATGCCCTTGCATACCTATCTGCCCCCGAGTTTGCCCCAAAAATTATCGCGTAGAGGGGATCTGTTGAGCTTAACAGCTCACCGTTTTACACCCCGACTCCGACGAAAACTCGTTGCGCTCCGGTTGTTGGAAATTACCCGCAAGCACTACTTTTGGGAGCTACATACCTTCGTTTACGTATGTAATGATTGTAGCCATGTTCAATTTATTGAGGTCGAGCTATGGAGCATTTATTCGCACGATTCCCCGTGGAAATGATGAACGCCGTCATGAGCAAATATCGCTTTAAAGCCTTTGAAAGCATCCCAAAAGATGAAGAAGGTTTTTCCTATCCAAAATTCAATGAAATTAAGTTCACCCTTCCCGCGGTGTGCGCTAATGAGGGAGGTTGTATTTTATTCGCGGATGGGCTGAAGATCCTTGAGTCGATGGGCGACGAAGCGTTTAACATTCACCCGACCCGCTGGCATAAAGTGAAAACATACATAGCCAATGGCGTTGTTGAGTATCCCGAAATGACCACACCTTTCACCATCATGGATGGAAGGCATCGGACGTTGGCTTTAATGCAAATCTACCCGAACACCAAAATCCCTGTCATTGTTCCGCATGCTATTTATCAGCGTGTTTTAGAAGAAGGACTTCACAGAAATGCGTTAGTGAAGCCAATGCTGTAAGAAGGTATTTTGCGTTAGCCCATTTGGGCTTTGGCTCCACTTTTGGGCATCAGCCGACGCAAGGGTTTTCTGTGTGGACGTTTTTACACACGTTCAAACCCGTGAAGAGTACCTGGTCGACGAAGGCCATCGCCATGCACAGCTTCAACCTGTGTCAGTGATTTAGCGTGACGTGCGAGAGTGGCGGGAGAATCAGCCGTGTTTCATCTACCGTGCAGGTGGCTAACTCATCTTCAGAGCAGCGATCGTCAGCGCGCCGTTACGCGCGCTGCGGGTAATGAGCCACATCAGGGGTCAGAGTGAATTGAGGCAGTCCGAGGATATGAATCGAGAACAAAAACTCGTCTATGATCAGCGACGAACTAACATTGCCGAATTCAGCCTCGCGGCGCAATTAACAGAGCAGGAGCATCGTTCGAGAGTAAACCATTTTTGATTTCCCCGGCGATATAAGGCTGAGGTTTGCTAAACAGATAGCCTTGTACTAAATCGCAGCCCAGTGCCTGAAGACTTTCCAGTTGTTCCTTCGTCTCAACCCCTTCTGCGACAGTCTTCATACTGAGGGATTTCGCCATGCTGGTGATAAGCTTGATGATATTAAGGGCGTCTTCCTGTGTAGATATCGAATTTACAAAGGATTTGTCTATTTTAATTTTATCGAAGGCAAGTCGGCTCAGCCGGGAGAGAGAAGAGTATCCCGTACCAAAATCGTCGATGGAGATTTTCACACCCTGCGCTCTAAGCTTATTAAGGGTATTCATCGGCGTAGTGCTCTCAATAAAGAGAGAGGATTCCGTCACTTCCAGTTCCAGACGGTCGGCCGGAAGCCCAGTCTCTTTCAGAATAGAAAGCACAACCCCGGCAAAGGCTTTGCTGCTGAGTTGCACTGGAGAGACATTGACGGAAATTTTAACCGGAACGGCCCAGGAAGCCGCCTCCCGACAGGCCATTTCAAGCACCGATTTCCCCATCTCGTTAATCATTCCTGTTTTTTCAGCAACAGGAATAAAGCTATCTGGCGACAAAAGGCCCTTTAGCGGATGCATCCAACGAATAAGGGCCTCATAGCTGTAAATTTCCCAACTGTACGAATCGACAATCGCCTGATAATAAACCACGAACTCTTTATTCACTATTGCCAGTGCCATGTCGTGCTCAAGGGTTCTGCTTTCCTGCAGCTTGTCTAACATTCGTTGGCGGAAGACTTTAATCTTGCCTGCGCCCTCACTTTTGGCTTCATAAAGGGCCAGATCGGCAAATTTATAGAGATAGTCGGAGCGGCGTTCTTTTTCTGAATTAACAATGCCGACACAGGTGGTTATGTTTACAATCGTGCTATGTATCGTGTAAGGCTGGTTAATGCAATCACATATTTTCTGGGCGAGTGAAATAGCGTGGCTTTCTGTCAGCCCCGTTGTGAGTAACGCAAACTCATCGCCACCTAAGCGATAAAGTGTATCTGGAGGAAGACTCATCGAACTCAGGCGATGGGCTATCTGAAGCAATAACATATCACCGGCATCATGCCCATAGGTATCATTGACCTCTTTGAATCTATCTAAATCAAACAACATCACGGTCACAGCGCTGTTATTGCTTTCTGCCATCTGGATGGTTTTATTTAAATTCTCCCAGAAAAACAGTCGGTTACTCATCTTTGTAAGAGGATCATGGTAAACGTCATATTCCAGCTTTTTATTCTGAATTTGCAGTTTTTCTTTAGATTCCTGAAGCTCTTCAGCAAGGCTCTTAACCTGAAGATGCGCCTTCAGAATATTTCTATTTTGATAAAAAATCAGCACGCCCAGGATCGCACTCAATATTATTAGCAGCACAGAAGTCGCGGAATAAATAGTGTACAACGTTTGAATTTTGCTGTTGGCGTTGTTAATCAGGTTAACATCTTTGTTTAACGCGCCGGATGAAAGACGGCTCAGTGGTGCATCAAGCGCATACATCTCTTTCAGATATGCCTGGAGTTCTGAGCGATTCATTTTCTCAAGATGAACATCCAGATAATTGAGTGTGTTTTCGAGTTTTATCGCCACGTCATGAAGCGATTTATTGCTATCTATATAATGCCCCAAATCCCCTTCTTTCATTAAATCGCTCTGGCTGAGCATAATGTCGAGGTGTAAGCGCACATCATCGAGCGTCATCGTCTCATCGATAGTGTAAAGACCAAGCCATGATTCGAAACGGTAATACTCCGAGACCAGCTGTACAGCAGACCACGAACTGGCGTAGTGCGTCAGTTTCTGTAACTCTTGCTGCCTTTCATGCACAAGAAAAGAGATATATCCGGTGGATATAAAAAGGAAAAATATTATGCCAGCCAGGATTCTGTTCATATTGTTCTTATGAATCCTACTCAATGCTCATTTTGCTGACCTGCCAGGCTGACCTTGAATAAAAGACCTGATTATTCAGTTCAGGTTTGCTGTCATAGGGATACACGATGAATAGCGGACCTTTGTCGCGGACACGCATGTATTCCCCATTGATTTTCAACGCAAGGATGACATTGTATTTTTTGAAATCACTGAGAGGGACAACGGTGGTGTAGTCATTGAGTGCAGTGACCTTAACGACAGTACCTTCCGCCCCGACGTAATCCATCAGCTTTTGCAGTGGAATACCCGTAAAGGTTGTGCGCCCATTATACCAGGGAGAGGCGGTCTGAAAACTTACCATGCCCAGTTTCTCAAGACTGGCGAGATCGAAAACGGCTTTACCCTCTTCGTTTGTATTTTCAATATGACCGGAGAGTGTTAAGAGCACTTTCCCGACAGGTTTGGGAAGCTCACCCGCCAAAACCTGCAGGGAGATCACAAAGCTCAACAACATCACAATTAACCGCATTCTAACCTGCCTATCTCTCGAATATAAAAGAATTATAATGTAGTTATTATGTTATTTATAGATGCTGCTTGGCTAATAACAATGCATTAAGAGGATTTATAATTTTTTTCTTAAAAATCAAACCATTATACCAAAACCATCTTCAACATTGATTACTTATGGTCTGTACTGGTATTTGCGGCGCACTTTTCTCATCATAATATGTACAAAAAGCACGTTATTTGTTTAGTCGGTGCAAATAAACCCACATAAATGCTAAGACTAATTGGTTTGTGCAGGCTCAGGGCGTGGTGGTTTTGAAAATGGATGTTTTTTGCATGAACCGAACTTTTGCCCGCTGGCTGAATTATTAATCCACATGGTGGGGATAAAATAGGCGGCCTGTAGCACAGCAGACATTCTGACCCCCCCACTCACTGGCTCACAGTAAAGCCTTCGACGACGACCCTTCCGGTACAATCTGGCTGGGCAACAGAACTATCTAGTGGCCCGTCTCACCCAGGGGTATCACCCTCTTTTGGCACAAAGCGGGCAGATCCTAAGCATTTGCCTTCTGCTATGCGTAGAGCGCGGACAGGCTATGACATTTTCTCAATAGGAAAACCCGTAGATTGAGCAATCTGCCACACCAAAAACGTTTGGTCACTGTATGCTTCATTCATGAAAAAATTTAAGCTAACATCTTTATATGATTGCGAATCAAAGGCTAAAAAATGAATACAATAACGCCAAAATATACGTCTGTTGACTTATCTCGTTGGGCAAGGAAGGAGCATTTTGAGGTATTTCAGTCATTTGCTGAATGTACTTTTAACCAAACTGTCCAGCTCGATATTACCGTGCTGCTAGAAAATATAAAGAAAGCCGGCTGGAAATTTTACCCAACTATTATTTTCCTCCTTGCTAAAGTTGTAAACCGTCATGCGGAGTTCCGTATGGCTAGAAAGAATAATGAGCTTGTCATATGGGATGAAGTTCATCCAAATTATACAATTTTCCATAATGAAACGGAGACCTTTTCATCATTATGGAGTCACTATGATGGCAATATTGATCACTTCCAGGACGCTTATTCAGAAGACGTAGCGCGCTATCGTAATAACCTTTCTTATTGGCCAAAGGAGGAGTCTCGAGAAAATATCTTTTTTGTATCGGCTATTCCTTGGGTAAGTTTTACCAGTTTTAACACCAATATTGCTAATATGAAGAACTTTTTTTCTCCTATGTTCACTCTTGGGAAATACTTCCCACAAGATGGAAAAATAGTGTTGCCTCTCGCTGTTCTGGTACATCATTCCGTGTGCGATGGTTTCCATGTGGCAAGACTGATCAATGAGTTACAAGAAATGTGTAATGGCTCGCTGCACCATTCAGAGGAAATCAACGGTTGATAAGCCGGGAGCCCTGGCGATCGCCTTTTATATGACGTTGGTAGCCAGGATCGCAGTCATGTCTGCTAAGCGCGGTGAGTTCAACCGTGGGATGCAATAGACAGGTTAAAGCGCTTCGCGGTGATTCGCATCCCACTTTCCCTATTTTCAATATCTTATAGAAATAAGATGTCCTGGCGATTTCAATGGCGATTTATTTTAATTCTTCACTGCGGTGATTCTGTACGAATCAGGAGCGAATTTAACCATCCCAGACACCCTTTTTAACATCAATATCATCTCCAATTACTAAGCCATAACCATACTGTAAGTTGGCCAACTGTTTTGCTCTCAGGAGTTTACTGCTTTCTCTCTGAATCGGAGGCTCAAACAGGTCCATAACCTCAGTGAGTAAAAGGGATATTTTCTATTGAACTTATTGAAATTAATACTATTTAAGAAATTGGAAGTACATTTTAATCATGCTAACGTGAATGTAAAATCACTGGAGAAAGTCTTATGAAACTCGCGGTATATAGCACGAAACAGTACGATAAAAAGTATCTGCAACATGTTAACGAGTCTTACGGGTTTGAACTTGAATTTTTCGACTTTCTGCTGAACGAAAAAACCGCCAAAACTGCGCATGGCTGCGAAGCCGTCTGTATTTTTGTGAACGATGACGGTAGCCGTCCGGTTCTGGAAGAGTTGAAAAAGCATGGCGTGAAATACATCGCTCTGCGCTGTGCGGGTTTCAATAACGTCGATTTGGACGCCGCCAAAGAGCTGGGTCTGAAGGTGGTACGCGTTCCGGCGTATTCGCCAGAAGCGGTAGCTGAACATGCCATCGGGATGATGATGTCGCTTAACCGTCGTATTCACCGCGCTTATCAGCGTACCCGCGATGCGAACTTCTCTCTCGAAGGCCTGACCGGCTTCACGATGTACGGCAAAACCGCCGGGGTGATTGGTACAGGGAAAATTGGGATCGCCGCCCTGCGCATTCTGAAAGGTTTCGGCATGCGCCTGCTGGCGTTTGATCCGTACCCAAGCGCCGCTGCGTTAGAGCTGGGCGTAGAGTACGTCGATCTGCAAACGCTGTTCTCCGAGTCGGACGTGATTTCTCTGCACTGTCCGCTGACGCCGGAAAACTATCATCTGCTGAACGAAAGCGCGTTCGAACAGATGAAAGACGGTGTGATGATCATCAACACCAGCCGTGGTGCTCTGATTGATTCTCAGGCGGCCATCGAAGCGCTGAAAACACAAAAAATCGGCGCGCTGGGGATGGACGTTTATGAGAACGAACGCGATTTGTTCTTTGAAGACAAGTCTAACGACGTGATTCAGGACGACGTTTTCCGCCGTCTGTCCGCCTGCCATAACGTGCTGTTTACCGGGCATCAGGCATTTTTAACCGCCGAAGCGCTGATCAGCATTTCGGAAACCACGCTAGGTAACCTGCAGCAGTTAGAAAAAGGCGAAACCAGCCCGAACGAGCTGGCATAATTTGACTAAAAACCGGGCTAACACCCGGTTTTTTTTGCTTTTGCTACGCGCTCAATCCACGATTTTTTAGCATCAGTTCACTCATAGGATCGTGTCCGCGCCATTGCCGATAGAGTTCAGCTAAATCAGTACTGTTTCCGCGTGATAAAATCGCCGGAATTTCTGTCTATTTTCATGCCTTTATCCCCTGTTCTGCTTAAACCACTGATAGCCGCCATCGGCCAGCATTTGCGTCCAAAGAGCGAACGCAATGAACCTCTACGCATCGATCCTATGTTCCGCGATTATGCGACGGGGTGGCGGGATAAACATCCAGCGATAAAAGCTCGCGCCAAGCCTGCGGTCAAACAGTAAAATACGCTAACCCTATTACAATTCATGGTTGGATAATCTGATTTCCCGACTATTTTGTGTTAGCCAACAAAAGTAAATAGCCCGCAGTTGCTTACTTCTTCGAGGACGTTTAAAATCATGACATTAATTGTGCTCATTAATATCCCCCTTTTAACGGATTAAAGTGTCGGATGTTTTTCATATTTAAACAGTGAGCAGGTTTTCCTGCAATTCAGTTAACTTTATTATAAATCTCAGGGAATAAATTAAAATATACCGCCAGCACGCGTTCCTTATCTGAAGCCGTATAGTTTTCCTTTTCTATATACTCTCTTACCTCACAAGCCAGAACTCGAGCAGCAGTGGCAAATTCCTCAGGCCAGCCATGACTCAACATTGAAAGTCCCTTAATCAGTCTAATTGGTATTTCTCGCATAGCGGCACCGTCACGCGCTATAGGCGAAAAAAAATCCTCTAGCATGTCACAAACAAAAAGTGGTGCAATATGGACGTAAGGGTATTTCACATCAGTTGTATCTACCTTATTCTGAGCGTATACAGATAACACTCTTACCCCGCGACCAATCACATCAATAGCTGTTCCTGGATCATTGACTGCTGGCGAAAGGGCGCGACAGGCGATTTCTGCCATGACACAGAGACAGAATCGCGGATCCTGGGTAAAAGAACGCACATCCGAAACGTGGATCGTCTCAATTAAACTTGCATGAAGAGAGGTCAATTCATTCTTCGTAATATACATCACAGGCTGACTAGGGTGAATGAAACTCCCAGGTCTGGCGACAAGATAAACATGCTCACCGCTATCAAAAAGTAGATTGTTCAATTTATTTACATCAATATATTCAACATACCCAATACTGTCCGGATACAGGGCCGTCGTTCCCTTTGGCTGTTCTGAATTATCAAGCCAGGGAAAACATCCAAGGTAAGGATTTTTAGCGCGCTCAATAATAGTTTCAATCGCTGCGCGTTCAACTTTCGCCGTCGTTTCCCCGACTCTACCAAGTGACGTTAAATGCTGTATCCAGCGAAGTAGAGTGAAAATAATCAGGGCAATGACAACTAAGGTCACTATAAATAAAATTACCCTGCCCCTTTCCCCATAGGCTCCCATATTTAAAGCAACGATCCCTACCAGGCTAAAAAGGAACGATCCAATAAAAGTCGCCAGCACGTTTTGGGTTGTGACGTCCTCTACAACCAGTCTGGTTGCTCGTGGAGTAACATTTGTCGTCGCTGATCCATACGCCGCTACCATAATACTCAGTGAAAAGGTGGTTACGGCAAGCATACTTGAAGCCAGAATATTAAGTATGTTGTCTACAGCTTCTGCCCCCACTTTCCCTGATAACGTCTCAGGGATCATCGACTTGAACAGGATGGACAACAGAGCCGTAAAGACCGCTGCGATGGCGAATAACGTCGCCCTGAACCAGAGTTTTTTAAATACCTGAGCCAGCATCCACTTCCAGCGCGAATTCATAATTAACTCCTTATCCTATTCATTAATTACAAAAAATGCCGCCACAAGGGCGGCACATCGCTGGACTAGCGAACCAGATGCAGGAAGTGAAGGTGTTTCTCATACTGATCAAGTATATCGTTGATTAGCTGCTCCTGATTCCAGCCCATCACATCATAATCTTGTCCACCCTCTTTGAGATACACTTCAGCTCGGTAGTAACGGTGTTGCTCAGCCTGGTGCTCATCAGCGTCCATAGCCGCCAGGGCGAACGTGGGAGAGTTATAGCCACGGAGCCTCACTTCATAGATGAAGTTGAGCTCGTTACCTAAATCCACCTCAAAACGAATTCGATCATCTGTTCCATCACCAATGTGGCTTAACGTACCCTGCTTATTCAGTTCTTCCTGAACCAGGGACATAGCCGGTTTAATGACATCATCCATGAAACGTTTTACGAGCGAGCGTTTTGGCAGGTATGCGATATTACGCAGCCGACGCTGCCATGGAATGGGATTGCGCGCCGCTGTGGGAGCAATCGTGGCCATGCTCAGACTTTCGCGCTTGGTTAAATCGCGACGAAGCGCCTTCAGAAGTCCGTATATAGAGATAAGCAGGATCGCGGAGAACGGTAGCGCGCTGGCGATAGTGACAGTTTGTAGCGCGCTCAGCCCTCCCGCCAGAAGTAAGGCTATGGCGACGATGCCCATCAATGATGCCCAGAATATACGCTGCCAGACAGGCGTGTTCGCCACACCACCAGAGGCTAAGGTGTCAACTACCATTGCTCCGGAGTCAGCGGAGGTCACAAAGAAGACAATAACCATCGCCATTGCAATAAACGACAGAATTGAAGAGAACGGAAAGTGCTCAAGGAAATTAAACAGGGCCAGCGCCACATCCTGTTGTACGGTATTTGCGAGGTCAGTTGCGCCCTGGTTCATAATGAGATAAATGGCACTATTACCAAAAACGGTCATCCACAGCAGCGTGAAGCCTGCTGGAACAAATAATACCCCCGTCACAAACTCACGAATTGTTCTTCCGCGCGAAACACGGGCGATAAACATGCCGACAAACGGTGACCATGATAACCACCATCCCCAGTACAATAATGTCCAGCCACCAAGCCAGTTGCTTGATTTAGGCTCATAAGCGTAGAGATTGAACGTTTTACTCACGAGTTCAGAAAGATATCCACCGGTATTTTCCACAAAGGATTTAAGAAGCAACACCGTGGGGCCCAACAACATAACCAGAGCCAGGAGAATAACCGCCAGTCCAAGATTGAGTTCAGAGAGAATACGTATGCCTTTATCAAGGCCTGACACCACTGAAATGGTCGCCAACCCGGTAATAACGACGATCAGTATGACCTGCACGGTTTCATTGATAGGCACATCAAACAGGTGGTTAAGTCCAGCGTTAACCTGCAATACACCGTAACCCAACGATGTTGCGACGCCAAAAACCGTACCGATGACGGCAAAAATATCCACGGCATGGCCTATCGGACCGTATATTTTCTCCCCAATGATGGGATAAAGCGCCGAACGAAGCGTCAATGGGAGACCGTGACGATAGCTGAAAAAAGCCAGAATCAGCGCAACAATGGCATAAATAGCCCAGGCGTGAAGTCCCCAGTGGAAGAACGTCAACCGCATCGCTTCCTTGGCTGCGGCAACGGTTTCGGGAGTGCCTACCGGGGGTGACAAGTAGTGCATCACAGGCTCTGCCACGCCAAAGAACATTAAGCCTATCCCCATGCCCGCAGAAAATAACATGGCAAACCAGGAATGGTAGCTAAAGTCAGGCTGGGCATGGTCGGGTCCTAGCTTAATGTCACCATAACGTGACAATCCCAAAAACGTCACACTCAGTAAAATTAGCGCAACGGCCAGGATGTAAAACCAGCTGGCATTGGCAAAGATATTTTGCTGTAAAAGTTTGAAATTTTTATCGGCAACGTCCGGGAAAATCGCAGCAAATGCGACAAGAAGGAATATTAACAAAGCAGAGGTGAAGAAGACTGCTTTGTTAATCTGGCTTTTTGGCTGCTTTGGGATAGTTTCAGTTTCACTCATATTTTTTACATTCCATTTATCGACCCTTATGGGAGGTGTAACCTCCTACAGGGTAGCAAAATGGGCCTAACCTTGCATTTCTGTTCGATTTACTATTGCTTAGCAAGATCAGAAAATCTAAATCTATAACATAATGTTAACTCGAAACGTACAGTGCTAAACGTACGCGTCAAGGCTGTAACGCTTGCTACCTCGGTTCAAACGCGGGTTTCGCTTTCAGTGCCGGAAGTGCCCTGATGTATTTTTGCGCCTGAGTATCAGAGCGAAATTTTCCCTCGTTACGCCGCACAAGTTCTGAGAACAACATCCTGCGTTCTCAAGTGCAGTTCCGTCCAGGTAGATATCTTTGCCAGTTAACTGCCCTGCCAGCTCCCCAGGTACGCCTTAAAGGAGAAAATCCCCACAGAAATTTAGAAGAAGTGAAGGATTCATTTGGGGGGGAATTTTGGAGGAGTTTTGGGGAAGAAAAAAATGGACAAAAACCGGGCATCTCGCCCGGTTCTTTATCCAGCATAAAAAACGCTTAACCGTTCAACCCGCGATTGATCAGCATCGGTTCAAGTTTTGGATCGTGTCCACGCCACTCATGATAAAGTTCAGCTAAATCACTGCTGTTCCCACGCGACAAAATCGCTTCCCGGAATTTCTGTCCGTTCTCACGCGTCAATCCACCGTGCTCTTCAAACCACTGATAGCCGTCGTCGGCCAGCATTTGCGTCCACAGATAGGCGTAATATCCTGCCGCATAGCCGCCGCCGAAAATATGGGCAAAATAACTGCTGCGATAACGCGGTGGCACGGCCGACAGATCCAGCCCCTCTTTTTTCAACGCGGCAGATTCGAAGGTGTCGAGACTTTCGATGTTTTCCTGCGCATCGATCGCATGCCAGCTCATATCCAGCAGCGCCGCGCTGAGCAGTTCAGTCATATCGTAGCCTTTGTTGAACTGCGTCGCGTTAAGCATTTTCTCGCGCAGATCATCCGGCATCGGCTCACCCGTCTGATAGTGCCGGGCAAATCGGGCGAAAACCTGCGGATGGCTGGCCCAATGTTCATTGATTTGTGACGGGAACTCCACGAAATCACGCGGCGTATTGGTCCCCGATAACGTAGCGAAACGCTGATTGGCAAACAGGCCGTGCAGCGTGTGGCCAAATTCATGGAACAGCGTGATCACATCGTCCCAGGAAAGCAGCGCCAGCTGGCCGTTAGCCGGTTTTTGATAGTTACAGACGTTATAAATCACAGGACGGGCGGCAAATTCGTGCGATTGCTCAACGAAATTGCCCATCCAGGCACCGCCGCCTTTGGAATCACGCGCGAAGAAATCGCCGTAAAACAGCGCCATACCTTCACCGTTATGATCGACTATTTCCCACACGCGAACGTCCGGATGATAAACGGGAATATCAAAGCGCTCGACAAAACGGATGCCAAAAAGCTGACTGGCAGCCCAAAACACCCCCTCTTCCAGCGCTCTGTTCAGCGCTAAATAAGGTTTGATTTGGGATTCATCCAGCGCGTATTTTTCCAGACGTACGCGTTCGGCGTAATAGGCCCAGTCCCAGGCCTGCACGCTGAATCCGCCCTGTTCGTCATCGATAACGTTTTGGATATCCGCCTGCTCCCGCTCGGCGCGAGCGCGTGCTGCCGGAACGATACCGCGCATAAATGCCAGCGCCGCCTCGGGGGTTTTCGCCATTTGATCTGCGGTGCTCCAGCTGGCGTAATTGTCAAAGCCCAGCAGTTGCGCCTGCCGCGCGCGTAACGCCACCAGCCGACGAACGATGTGCTGCGTATCGTTTTCATCGCCTTTTTGGGTGCGCAACCAACCAGCCTTAAACAGATTTTCGCGCGTTTGTCGATCGCGCAGTGCTGACAGCGCGGGCTGTTGAGTCGTATTCAGCAGGGGAATTAGCCAGCGATCGGCCAGCCCTTTTTCGGCGGCGGCCTGTGCGGCAGACGCGATTTCATCGGGCGATAATCCATCGAGCTGATGAACATCATCCACCACCAGCCCCCCGGCTTTATCAGCAGCCAATAGACGTTGATTAAACTGGCTGGTCAACGACGCCGACTCGGTATTGAGCGCTTTGAGCGCTGATTTTTGCGCTTCACTGAGCTTTGCGCCCGCCAGGACAAAATGCTGATAGGTCTGCTCGACAAGGCGACGCGATTCGCCGTCCAGCGATTCCCGCTCTTGCCAGACGGCCTCGACGCGAGAAAACAACGCGTCATTTAACCAAATATCATTGGATAACCCCGCCAGTTCAGTCGAAAACGCCTCGTCCAGTTCCTGAAGATAATCGTTGGTATGGGCTGACGTCATCGCGAAAAATACGCTGCTGATGCGGGAAAGCATGACGCCGCTTTTCTCCAGCGCCAGCACGGTATTAGCGAAATCAGGCGCAGCAGACTCTGCAATGATGGCGGCGATATCAGCACGCTTCTGCCGCGTCGCTTCATCAAACGCCGGGCGATAGTGGCTGTCCTCAATAATATCAAAGCGAGGCGCCTGGTACGGTAACAAGCTGACTTCAAAAAACGGATTGGCAACGGACATTTTTAACTCCTGCGCAGTATCATTTTCCCAGAGTAAGACAGGCCGCTGCGGGCTGCAATCCCTGGCACACGTCGGGTAACAAAAGTTGCCTTAACGCCGTGCCAACGGGCGTGCTATGGTAATACAACACAAAAAGCGTTGAGGAACAGTGAGATGATTATTTTAGTTACCGGGGCAACGGCAGGTTTTGGTGAAAGCATCACGCGTCGTTTCGTCGCCAACGGACACAAAGTGATTGCAACCGGCCGTCGTCAGGAGCGTTTACAGGAGCTGAAAGACGAGTTGGGCGACAGTGTTTTGACTGCTCAGCTCGACGTGCGTAATCGCGCTGCAATCGAAGAGATGATGGCGAATCTGCCTGCCGAATGGCGTGCTATCGACGTGCTGGTCAACAACGCCGGTCTGGCGCTAGGCATGGAGCCCGCGCACAAAGCCAGCGTTGAAGACTGGGAAAATATGATCGACACCAACAACAAAGGGCTGGTGTATATGACACGTGCCGTTCTGCCGGGAATGGTCGAGCGCAACCGTGGTCACATTATCAATATCGGCTCCACCGCGGGTAGCTGGCCTTACGCGGGCGGTAACGTCTATGGCGCGACGAAAGCGTTTGTTCGTCAGTTCAGCCTGAATCTGCGTACCGATTTGCATGGCACCGCTATTCGCGTCACGGACATTGAGCCGGGCCTGGTGGGCGGTACCGAGTTCTCTAACGTGCGTTTCAAAGGTGATGATGCGAAAGCAGGCAAAACCTATGAGAACACCGAAGCGCTGAGCGCCGAAGACGTCACCGAAACGGTCTGGTGGGTGGCAACACTGCCAAAACACGTCAATATCAATACGGTCGAAATGATGCCTGTCAGTCAGAGCTTTGCGGGTCTAAACGTGCATCGCGGTTGATAAATTCCTGCCCGGCCCTCGGGTCGGGTATGGGATGCCCGTCAAAAGAATGGTAGTATTCACGGGTTAACTCTCTGAGAAATCACACGCCATGGCCGCTGAATCACAACTGAATCCCACCCAACCTGTTAATCAGCAAATTTATCGCATTTTACGTCGCGACATCGTCCAGTGCCTGATCCCACCAGGTACGCCACTTTCTGAAAAAGAGGTGTCGGTGCGTTTTGACGTGTCTCGCCAGCCGGTGCGTGAAGCGTTTATTAAACTCGCTGAAAACGGTCTGATCCAAATCCGCCCGCAGCGTGGCAGCTATGTGAATAAAATTTCGCTCTCGCAGGTGCGTAACGGCTGTTTCGTTCGACAAGCGATTGAGTGCGCGGTGGCGCGTCGTGCAGCCTCGCTGGTGGACGATCATCAATGCTATTTGCTGGAACAAAATCTCCATCAGCAGCGTATTGCCATTGAGCGTAAACAGCTCAACGATTTCTTCCAGCTAGACGATGAGTTTCATCAGAAGTTAGCGCAGATCGCGGATTGCCAGCTGGCGTGGGACACCATCGAAAATATCAAAGCGACCATTGACCGCGTGCGTTACATGAGCCTGGATCATGTTTCACCGCCGGAAATGCTGTTGCGTCAGCATCACGATATTTTCACTGCACTGGAAAAACGCGATGGCGATAGCGTTGAAAAAGCGATGACCCTGCATTTGCAGGAAATCGGAGAGTCTGTACAGTTAATTCGCATGGAAAATAGCGACTGGTTTACCGAAGATTAATTTATACCGCATTCGCCAAATAGTGACGGATGCGGCATCTTGTTTAACGCACCACTAATACCGGAATTTTAGCATAGCGGATCACCGATTCCGCATTCGACCCCAGCAGATGCGTTGACAGCCCTGGCGTTTTAGACCCAATCACAATAACGTCGTACTCCTCCTTTGTACTCATCGCGATAATTTCGTCCCGCACGTTGCCAAAACGCACTTCGGTATAAATATTCTCAGGCGCGACAGCAAATAAACGTTTTAATGCATTCATCTTTTTCTCTGATTCAGACACCATAAATGTCTCGAATTTTTTGATGTCAGAGTTGAATCCTCGCAGTAACGAGCGGCTGCTGTTCGGCAGGATGTTCAGCAACGTGATGGTTGCATTATCGGTTCTTGCCAGGAATTCTGCATGGCGTACCGCCTTATCACTTAAATCCATTTCAAATACATCAACAGGCATCAGTATTTTCTTGTACATAAGCCTTCTCCTTCTCATATAAATAAATTCTATTCACTAAAGTTAGAGTGACATGCAGAAGTCAAACAAAGGTTAAACAGTCCCTTCCTGAAACTATCGTCAAACGAAAATAAACGTCGAGTTTGTCAGTGCACGTCGTTATTCGTCAGAAGGATGTAAGATAAAAATTAACGAAAATAAATATGATTTTGATCAAAAACAAAAAAATAAGATCTGAACAGGCGTATTTATATTCGCCGTCAGCGGTGCGGAAATGACAGCGTCGCGATGTGTTGAATTTGAGGAGTGATAATTATGATGACCTATGACCGTAACCGTAATGCTATTACGACAGGCAGTCGCGTGATGATTAATGGCACGGGCCGCACGGGGAAAATTACCGCGATCCATACGGATGGCCTTACCCCAGCGCAAGTACGCCGCGGCAAAACGGTGGAAGTAGAAGGGTGTGAAGGTAAGTTTGAACCGGTCGAATTGATTCGCCTGGGGATGCACTGATCTTTGCAACGATATGCCGCCGCGAACGGCGGCATAATAGAGCCTTACATTGCCGCAGCGTACTGTGCGACAGTCGCTTGAGCGCCCTTCTCCACTAACGTCAGATACGCTTTCATCACCGCGTCCACAAACGTTTTCTCCAGCGGTAACTCGTTACCAAAAATCGCCTCAATGCTGAGCAAAGCCTGTACGCGGTTTTCCCCTTCGGCACTCCCGTTAACCGCGGTCTGAATCACGGTCAGCAAAGGATCGCAGACTTCAATTGCATTTCCACGCTCATCAATACCGCCTACATAGCGCATCCAGCCCGCAATCCCCAACGCCAACAGCGGGAAGCTACGCTGATTCACAAGATGCCAGCGCACAGAGTCCAGCATACGCTGCGGGAGTTTTTGGCTGCCATCCATCGCGATTTGCCAAGTACGGTGGCGCAGCGCCGGGTTACTGTAGCGCGCAATCAGCAGATCTGCATAACGCTGTAAGTCCACACCTTTCACTTTCAGCGTCGGAGCCTGCTCGTTTAACATCAGCGCGTGTGCGGCGTGACGATAATTTTCGTCTTCCATGCAGTCATTAATGTGCTGGTATCCCGCCAGATAACCGAGATAGGCCAGGAAAGAGTGGCTGCCATTCAGCATACGCAGCTTCATCTCTTCGAACGGCACCACATCAGCCACCAGTTCAGCGCCGGCTTTTTCCCATTGCGGACGACCGGCAACGAAATTGTCTTCAACCACCCACTGGCGGAACGGCTCGCAGGCCACACCGGCAGGGTCACAAACGCCTGTGATGTGCTCAATTTTCTCGAGCGTTTCAGCCGTGACCGCGGGAACAATGCGGTCAACCATCGTGGACGGGAACGTCACGTTAGCGTCAATCCAGTCTGCCAGGTTGGCGTCCACCGCGCGCGCATACGCACAGGTCACATTGCGCATCACATGGCCGTTTTCCGGCATGTTATCGCAAGACATCACGCTGAAAGCCGGTAACCCCAGCGCTTTACGACGCGCCAGTGCCTCAACCACCACGCCCGGCGCTGATTTTGGCTGATGGGGGTTTTGCAGGTCTGCGGCGATTAACGGGTGATCGAGCATCAATTGCCCGGTCGCAGGCGCATGACAGTAGCCTTTCTCCGTAATGGTGAGAGAAACAATGGCCACCTGCGGCTCACACATCGCGTCTAGCACGGTTTCCAGGCCGTCAACCTGAGCGTGAAGCGCCTTTTTCACGACACCCACCACGCGTGCGGTCCAGGCATCAGCAGACATTTCCGCCACGGTATAAAGATTATCCTGAGCAGTAAGATCGGCAATCTGCTGCTCGCCGCCAATCAGGTTGACTTCGCAGTAACCCCAGTCACTGCCATGATCTGCTGCCAGAATATCGGTGTAAACAGCCTGGTGTGCGCGATGAAATGCGCCGAAACCAAGGTGTACAATCCGTGCCTTCAGACTGTCGCGATTGTACTGTGGGAGCGTGGCGTTGGCCTTTAATAACGGGTTTTCCATGATTGTGACTCGTTTAATAAATGAAGCTGAGATTCGCTGTCGCTCCGGAGGAACGACAGCGCCTGCTGACTACACCAACTAGAATGGCAGTTGAGGTAAAAAAGAACTGCCATTAACCATACTGATACTTCTATTTCAGTTATTGATTTATATTAACTTTTTGTCAGGTGGTGTGACATCAATTCCAGGTTGTGTGACAAGTCACCCAAGTTATAAACCAACAAAGCTTAACGACGAGATGACACCGCTCCATACCCTACCGACGTTTTGCGTGGTAATTCAGCAGCATCCTCGGCAAGACTCAAATCCCGGTCACGTACTTCGGGCATCAGAATGGCGGAAATCAACCCGACAATTGAATAGGCAATCATCATCGCCACGATAGGCCACCATGAACCCGTCATGTTACAGAAGATGCCCGCCAGCACTGGACCGAAACCTACAGCAACCAATCCGCCCGCTTCTTTTGAAATCGCCATCCGAGTGAAGCGATTACGTGAGCCAAACATTTCGGCCATGGTGATATTTTCGAGGGCGAACAACCCCAGTACCGCGAAGTTATGAATCACGATAATGGACATCATAATCACGCTCGGGCTGTAACTCTTATCCACAATAATCGACAACATCGGATACGCCAGAATAATGGCTGAGATGTTGAGGAGAATATAAGGCAACCGGCGGCCTACCTTATCTGACAGCCAGCCCAGCAGCGGAATGGAGATAAACCCAAGAATGGAGCTGATCATTAATGCATCGGTTGGGATGCTTTTATTAAACAGCAGCGTTTGAACCAGATAGCCCGCCAGGAAGGTCTGGATCAGACCGGAGTTGCCCGCCTGACCAAAACGCAAGCCGGTGGCAAGCCAGAATGATTTACTTTTGAACATCGCCCCGAGTGAGATATCTTCAGCTGTTACGGCCGGTCCCGTTTGCGCGTCGTTCACTTTCTCAAACACCGGACTCTCTTTCAGATTCATTCGCAGCCAGATAGCGAAGATCATCACCACCACGCTTGCGAGGAACGGAATACGCCATCCCCATGCGACCAGCTCTTCACGATCTAACGCGAAGAACATCACCGCCCAGATTGCCGTTGCGCTCAAGGTGCCGCAGTTGGTCCCCATTGCCACCAGCGACGAGATAATGCCTCGTTTCCCTTTCGGAGCATATTCAGCCAGCATAGTGCCTGCGCCAGAGATTTCTGCGCCTGCCCCAAGCCCCTGAATAATACGTAACGTCACCAGCAGGATCGGCGCAAAAATGCCAATTTGCGCGTAGGTCGGTAACACGCCGATAAGCGTGGTGCAGATCCCCATCATCGTGATCGTGATAAACAGCACCCTTTTACGGCCAATGCTGTCGCCCATTTTGCCGAAAATGAACGCGCCAACGATACGCGCAATATAGCCCGCGCCGTAGGTGCCCATCGCCAGAATTAACGCCATGGCGGCGGATTGTTCAGGGAAAAAGATTTCATGGAAGACCAGTGCGGCTCCCAGTGAATAGAGCTGGAAATCCATAAACTCCAGTGCAGTTCCGAGCCAGCCGGACACGGCTGCTTTCACCAGATCGGATGTCGTTCTTTGAGGTTGAGGTTGTGTTTGAGTCATCATGGCTATCTCTAAAAAGGTAAGATGCGTACCACTTATCCGCGTTTGTTGTTATTGACCGAACGTGAGAAAGACTTTGCAGCACTGCCGCTGGTCTTTCTCAAACAGTTCGATTGCGTCTGTTACGTGGTGATAGTCAAAGGTATGGGTAACCAGTTTTTCTGGATCGATCAGTCCTTTTTCCAGCCAGTCGATAACGACCGGGAATTTGTTGGCGTTCAGGCGTGTAGAAAAGATCGACAGCTCTTTGCCGGTAATGCCCTGCTGCACAATTTGGCTCGGTTCGCTGGAGAAGCCCATCAGGACAATTCGCGCAGCCGGTGAAGCCAGGGTAATCGCCTCCTGCAGAATCGAAGGATGGCACGCGGCATCGATAATTAAGGTCGGTTTAATGCCTTTCTCGTCGAGCACCGCCTGAAGCGACTGTTCAGCATTATTAATGACCCAGTCAGCCCCGCTGCGCTGCGCCATCGTCAGTCGTTCTTCAATACGATCAACGACAATCACCTGCTTCACGCGATAGACCCCTTTCAACGCCTGTACGGTGACCAGCCCCATCGGGCCTGCACCGTAAATTAGAGCCACATCTTGCTCTGTAGGCTGTGCATGCCCGGTGACATTGGCCGCGATAGTAAAAGGCTCTACCATCACCGCGTGTTTATCTTCAATCGCATCGGGAATGTGCCATGCATTTTTCGCAGGCACAACAGCGTACTCGCTGAATCCCCCATCGCGATGCACACCCAACACTACCAGCGAAGTACAGACGTTTGGCTTGCCGACTGAACACGGATAGCAATGCCCGCAGCTAATGACTGGATCAACGGATACACGCTGACCGAGGCGCGACGCATCGACACCCTCGCCCACCGCGTCGATCACGCCGAAAAATTCATGGCCGATCACGCGTGGATATTTTGCAAATGGATTATGGCCGCGATAAATATGGCTATCGGAGCCGCAGATACCGGCGAGTTTGATTTTGACGCGCACGTCGCCTGCTGCAGGAGCCGGTAACGGACGTTCTTCAATCACCAGCTCATTCGGTTTTTGAATGACGATGCTTTTCATTTTTTGCTCCTGTCTTACCAGTTCCACAAGGTGCCATCTTCGAGACGCGCGACCGGTAAATATGCAGGGTCGTACGGATATTTCGCGGCCAGTTTTTCGTCAAACTCAATGCCCAGGCCCGGCTTTTCTCCCGGATGCATATAGCCGTTATCGAAGCTCCAGCTGTGCGGGAAAACTTCCAGCATTTGCTCGGAATACCCCATATATTCCTGTACACCAAAGTTTGGCACCCACAGGTCGAAATGCAGCGCGGCAGCGTGGCAAATCGGTGACAGATCTGACGGGCCGTGTGAGCCAGTCCGCACCTGATAGAGCGAAGCAAAATCGGCGATGCGGCGCATCCCGGTGATTCCCCCTGCGTGGGTCATTGTGGTGCGGATATAGTCGATGAGCTGCTCTTCGATCAGCTGTTTGCAATCCCAGATGCTGTTGAATACCTCACCTACGGCAATCGGCGTGACCGTGTGCTGACGAATTAAACGGAAGCACTCCTGGTTCTCGGCAGGCGTTGGATCTTCCATCCAGAACAGGCGGAACTCTTCGATGCTCTTGCCAAAACGCGCGGCTTCGATAGGCGTCAGGCGATGATGCATGTCGTGCAAAAGATGTTCGTCGTAGCCAAACTTGCTGCGCACGGCGTCGAACAATTTTGGCGTGAAATCGAGGTATTTTTCGGTGGACCACAGCTGCTCTTCCGGCCAGTCGCCTTTGGTCGCAGGCTCGTACGCCAGCCCTTTTCCTTTGGACATCCCGTAGGTGGTTTTCATTCCCGGCACGCCGCACTGGACGCGGATCGCCTTGAAGCCCATCTCTTTGTGGCGCGCATAATCTTCCAGCACATCATCAATGGTATGCCCGGTGGTATGGCAATACACCATCACCCCTTCGCGCGATGCGCCACCCAGCAGCTGGTAAAGCGGCATCCCCGCCGCTTTGGCTTTGATATCCCACAGCGCCATATCCACCGCAGAGATCGCAGACATCGTGACCGGCCCGCGACGCCAGTACGCGCCTTTGTAGAAGAACTGCCAGATATCTTCGATGCGATGTGCATCGCGCCCAATCAGCTGCGGGCAGAGGTGATCTTTCAGGTAAGACGCCACAGAAAGTTCGCGTCCGTTTAAGGTGGCATCACCCAAACCGACGAGCCCATCATCAGTGGTGATTTTGAGGGTGACAAAATTGCGCCCTGGGCAAGTGACAAATACTTCAGCCCCGACAATCTTCATAATCCGTTTCCTTGCATCGTTCGTTGTGATGAAGGAAATTTACTCAACTGAGCTACTACCATACAAGTATTATGATCGAAAAATCATCGCTTGATCACAAAATGCAGGCCTTATGTCCGCCCCCATCCCGCGACGATAATCAACATGCCACACATCGCAATCAGCGCGCCCGCCCAGTCATAAGCGCTTAATTTCACCCCATCAACGACGCGCAACCAAATGAGTGCCGTGCAGACATAAACTCCGCCGTATGCCGCGTAAACGCGCCCACTTGCTGCCGGATGCAGCGTTAACAACCACACGAATAAGGCCAGCGCGATGCCTGCGGGCAGCAACAGGAATACCGACGCGCCGCGTTTTAGCCAGAGCCAGGGTAAGAAGCAGCCGATGATTTCGCACAGTGCGGTTGCAAAGAAAAGCAGCGTAGTTTTAATCATTTTTTGCGGTCGAGTGAGTCAGGGTTTAGACATCATACGCGATAATAAGATTTACTTTTCCATACCCGATGCGCGGGTATGCCGCGATTTTGGTTTGGTGTAGAATTGACTACGGGTAAACCACTTCTCTGCGCCCAACAAAAGGAACACGCAATGACTACATTAAGCAAACGCCTCTGTCTGGCGGCCATGCTCTCCCTGACTGCACTCGCCTTCACCGCGCCGGTTTCTGCTGAAACCAGCAAGCTCATTATTGAATCAGGTGATAGCGCCCAAAGTCGTCAGAATGCCGCCATGGACAAGGAACAATGGAATGACACGCGTAATCTTCGCCAGAAGGTGAACAAACGCGCTGAAAAAGAGTGGGATAAAGAAGATGTCGCGTTTGATTCACGCGATAAATGCCAGCAAAGCGTGAACGTCAATGCCTACTGGGAACCGAATACTTTGCGCTGCCTGGATCGCCGAACCGGCCGTACCGTTGCGCCATAAAAACGACTGCCAGAAAGGATGAACATGGCCAGCCCGTTAGCAGTAAAACTCAGACCGCTCGAGCGTGAAGATTTACGTTTTGTGCATCAACTCGACAATAACGCCAGCGTCATGCGTTACTGGTTCGAAGAGCCTTACGAGGCGTTTGTCGAGCTGTCTGACCTCTACGACAAACACATTCACGATCAGAGCGAACGCCGTTTCGTCGTGGAGTGTAATGGCGATAAAGCCGGTTTAGTTGAGCTGGTTGAGATCAACCACATTCACCGCCGGGCAGAGTTTCAAATCATCATTTCGCCGGATTTCCAGGGAAAAGGCCTCGCCACCCGTGCGGCGAAACTGGCGATGGATTACGGGTTTACGGTATTAAACCTGTATAAGCTCTATTTGATTGTTGATAAAGAAAATGAAAAGGCGATACACATCTATCGCAAGCTTGGCTTTATGGTGGAAGGTGAGCTGATCCACGAGTTCTTTATCAACGGTGAGTACCGCAACACCATCCGTATGTGCATTTTCCAGCATCAGTATTTAGTGGACCATAAAGCACACGGCAGCACGATTTTGAAACCGACCGCGCAGTAGATGCGCGGTTTTTCATATTAGATCAATAATAATCAATGCTGTTTTTAATCGTAAATTTGTGCTCAACCGCTGGCTTAACGCTCTCATCCTTAATACTCAGCTCGCAGCTTACCGGGTTGTTATGGCGGTCGTATTCACAGCGTTGTTGCACCGTGCCAAGCTGCTTATCATTAAGCAAACTCACCGCGGAATAATCCAGTTTCTTGCGCTTATCTTTTGATGGCGTTGCCGCCACGGAAAGCTGTTGCCCGCCAGACTTTGTGGTTTTTCCCAGCGGATACCCATCAGCATCGTAGCGATAGTTCACTTCCATCTCTTTTCCATGCGCGCTAACCACGAAACCTTTGTCGTCCGTATCCCAGGTGACGCCAGCGGATGGCAATTCAGCCAGCTGACATTTGCCCTGCAGCTTGATCTTTTGCTGCTGCGTCTCTGCATCGAGATAAAAATTGGCATCCAGTACCAGCGCAACGCCCGTGTTCGCGTCCAGATCGTGCAGCTCGAGTTTGTCGAAACACCCTTCAGCAGACATCGTGCCAGTAACACGTTTGGTCACTTCACCTTTTTCGTCAAACAGCGTCTGGGTGAAATCTTTTACGGGTCCACGTAGCGGATCAAAATCAAATTCATTCGAAAAACTGGCCATCTCTGGCGTGAAAGACAGCGGCGCGGAGGCGTTATCACATCCTGCCAGCATGCTTGTCAGCGCCATCATCACTGCTAATTTCTTCACATTTTCACCAATACGTGGACATTAACTCCATTAATATTAGCAATATACAGCGGTTTACTTCCGGGTAAAACCTCAATTCAGAATAATTATATCCTGCCAGTTCAGAAAGAGCGTCAAGCCACTTAGAAATTTAGGCTAAAACAGCTTCCACAATCGATAAATAAGACGGGGTATGTATCACACGATTGATTTTTAACCCTGAGCCAGCCAGCATATCGGCATATTCTCGCTCAGTCCGTGCACGCCCTCCCTCAAAGCTGGTCAACAGTAAAAGGTCGATCTCATATCTCCCTGGTTCATTATTAATATCTTTAATAACAGGTTCCAGAATTAATAGTCGGGATTCTGCTTTCATCGATTTCCGGCATGTTTGCAATATTTGACTGGCCTGAGCATCTGACCAGTCCATCAGAATATATTTAAGTAAATAAATATCGGCTTGCGGACATTGTTCAAAGAAACTGCCTGCGACGGTGTCCCAACGCGTATCGTCATCTAATAAATGCAGCCGATTTCCCGCAAGCACTTTTTCTTGATCGAATAATATGCCATGTAGTGATGGATTCCTGCGTAAAACGGTTAACAATAAATTCCCAAAACCACCAGCAATATCAATTACCGAGGCCCCTTCTGGAAAATCATAACAGTCGACAAGCACTTCGTTTTCTACGCTCGACATCGAAGACATGCCTGCATGAAAAACATTCTCCTCGGTTGCCGGGTTATCTTGCCCCCAATACTCATAAAACGACATGCCAAACATACTGTTAAACACGTGTTTCCCGGCAACAATATCACTGATTTCCGCCGCCGGTTGCCAAAAGGTTTTATCCGTCAGCATCAGCACCGCTGCGCGCAAGGAGTGTTGATGCTCGGCGCATAAGAACCGGGCAGTCGGGGTGAGTGAAAACAAGCCGTCCGACGATTCATGAAACACATTTCGGGAAGCAAGCATTCGCATAACACGCAGTAAAAACGCGCCATCGACGTTTAACTCACTCCCAAGCTGATCGGCTGTTTTGTCCCCTTCAAGGAGTCGGTCAGCCACACCCAGTTCAGCTACCGCCCGCAATGAGGCTTGCCAGACAAATCCCATGCTCTGCTCTAACAAATACATCGCATCTTTACGTTCCACTTCCGACAAACTTATTTGAGTTAACATTATATCTCCTTATTCGATATGTTTTTATAAAATACCTAAGATGAAACATCCATTAGCAAGCCTAAGCACCAACAATTAAATGCGCAAATATCAAAAACCATAATTAAAGAGTGCAATGGAAAGAAGTCTCTACGCTTTTTTATTTAATGTAAGAAATAATGGCCAATAATTTATTTGAATTTCTTTTGATAAAAACACTTCCGTTACTGAAGAATAATTTCTAAGATTTTTCAGAAAGTTGCCTTACATGACCAAGAGTGAAGCCCTGCCTGCTAAAATGAATGTCATACACAGACAAAAGGAGTGCTTTATGAAACGGTTAACCTGGATTACCACCCTATTGTTGATCGGTGCTTCACCCGCGGCACTGGCCGCCCCGGATTCTTGCGAGCGTGTAAAGAGCGATATTCAGCAGCGCATCATCAATAACGGCGTACCTGAATCGGGTTTCACGTTGAATATTGTCCCTAACGATCAGGCCGATCAGCCGGATGCGCAAGTTGTGGGTCATTGCGCCAATGATACGTTCAAGATCCTCTATACGCGCACCAGCAGCGGTAACTCTCCTGCCAGTAGCGCAGGCGCACAAGAAAATGCGCCAACCGAGCCGCAATAAATATCCGCATAATGCGCCCGCCATTGATGGGGATTAATGTTTAATCCCCCTGATTACGCCACACTCTCTCATCATTCTCCCTCCCTATTTTGAAGCGTGAAAACAGTCACGCGAGCAAGGAATGTTGTGATGAAAGAGGTTTCCCACCGCGAGTCGTTTGCCATCATCGCCCGAGCCCTCGGTGCAGTATTTTATTTTCCCCCTGACAGTGAGCAGGCAGTGCCACTGGTTACCGCGTTAACGACGACCGACTGGTATCGTGACTGGCCGCTGGCGGAAGAGTCTTTACTGCCCGTCGCGGATAAACTGCGCGCAACCACGGATGAAACCCTGCCCGAGGCCTGGCAGCGTTTGTTCATCGGTCCATGGGCGTTGCCTGCTCCGCCGTGGGGCTCCGTCTGGCTGGATCGTGAGTCCGTTCTGTTTGGGGAGTCCACTCTCGCGCTGCGTCAGTGGATGCGCGATAACGGCATTACCTTCGACATGCCGCAAAACGAGCCGGAAGATCATTTCGGGACAATGCTGATGCTGGCTGCGTGGCTAAGTGAAAAGGGTCACGAAGACGCGTGCGATCAGCTGCTGGCATGGCACTTGCTGCCATGGAGTCAGCGTTTCCTGACGGTGTTACGTGAAAATGCTCGCCATCCTTTTTACGTCGGTATCGCTGAACTTGCGCAGATGACGCTGGTTGACTGGCAATCGCGGCTACCGATCCCGGTCATTGAAAAAACGCTTTATCGTTAACCCTTCCCCCGTCCGCACGGCTGAATACTCTGCCGTGCGCCGCCTCGCTTGTTACGGTGTCACTTTTGGCGCATTACGTTTAGGAGAATTCTGGCGACACGCCTTCAGCCCTTCTCCCGTAAGGCGTAACCCCCTGTTTATGTTGCAAACGCCGCTTCAGTAATTTTGCCGCTTCGCTGGAACCCTTCCCATTCGCTTGCTATAGGTCATGTACCCCTGCCGATACATGGCATAACAACAGGCAATCAATGGGTTGCAATAACGCATGCGCACAGGGAGACACATCGCAATGCAATCATCTTTACTGAAACGCACGCTGCTTTTCGCCGGCGCGATAGTTGTGGTCCTCGCTCTGCTGACGTGGGGAATTGGACTGGATACGATAAAAGCACGTCAGGTGGACCTGCTTTATTTGGGTCAGCAGCACATGATTTTGGTCTTCTCTTCGATGTTTTTTGCCCTCCTGGTCGGGATCCCGAGCGGAATATTACTCAGTCGCCCGGCGGCGCGAGGCGTTGCCGAATACGTGATGCAACTCTTTAACGTCGGTAACACGCTTCCGCCGCTGGCCGTTCTGGCGCTGGCGATGGTGGTGCTGGGCATTGGCGATAAGCCCGCGATCGTCGCCCTATTCCTCGCCTCACTGCTGCCGATTGTGCGTAACACCTATGCCGGTCTGTGCTCAGTGCCAGCGTCTTTGCTCGAAGCTGCGAACGGTATCGGGATGACGAAATGGCAGCGTTTATACCAGGTGGAAATCCCGAACGCGTTACCGGTAATGCTGTCCGGTATCCGTATTGCGACCGCGATTAACGTGGGTACCGCGCCGCTGGCGTTCCTGATTGGCGCCAGCAGCTATGGCGAACTGATTTTCCCGGGCATCTATCTGAACGATTTCCCGACGCTGATTTTGGGCGCGGCAGCGACAGCCCTTTTTGCACTGATTCTGGACACGTTGCTCGCGGCGCTGGGCCGCGTCATGAGCCCGCACATTGCGCGATAACAATAACAAGGAGCCTTTATGAGACTGTCTTCAAGCCTCGCCGCGCTGGCTGCAGCCGCATTCATCGCGACACAGGCGCAGGCCGCACCGTTAGTTTTGGCCACCAAGAGCTTTACCGAACAACATATTCTTTCGGCCATGACCGTGCAGTATCTGCAAAAAAAAGGTTTTGAGGTGCAGCCTAAAACCAATATCGCGACGGTGATTTCGCGTAACGCCATGATCAACAAACAGGTTGATATGACGTGGGAATATACCGGCACCTCGCTGATTATCTTTAACCACATTAATAAACGCATGTCGCCGCAGGAATCTTACGACACCGTTAAACGTCTGGACGGCAAGCTCGGTCTGGTGTGGCTGAAACCCGCGAATATGAACAACACCTATGCGTTTGCGATGCAGCGTAAACGCGCTGAAGCAGAACACATCAATACCATGTCGGAAATGGTAGCGAAAATCGAACAGGTGCGTAAAACCGATCCGGATAACAACTGGATGCTCGGGTTAGACCTCGAATTCGCCGGACGTAGCGACGGCATGAAACCCTTGCAGGAAGCGTATCAGATGGAACTGGATCGCCCGCAGATTCGCCAGATGGATCCAGGGTTAGTCTATAACGCCGTGCGAGATGGATTTGTGGATGCCGGGCTGGTTTATGCCACCGATGGCCGCGTGAAAGGATTCGACCTCAAAGTACTGGAAGACGATAAAGGCTTTTTCCCGAGCTATGCCGTGACACCCGTGGTGCGTAAAGACACGCTGGAGGCGAACCCGGGTCTGGAAGAGGCGTTGAACACCCTATCCAGCCAGCTGAATAACGACGTTATCACCGAGCTAAATAAGAAGGTAGATATCGACCATCAGTCACCGCAGCAGGTCGCCCGTGATTTCCTGCGTAGCAAAGGGCTATAGGAGGCGCTATGGATACGATTCACTACATGCTTGATAACTGGAGTTTTCTGCTCACGCTGACGTTTCAGCATCTGTGGCTGGTGGGGTTAGCGGTTGGTCTGGCGATTATTATCGGCGTACCGCTGGGGATCATGATTGTGCGCCATAAATGGCTGGCGACGCCCGTACTGGGGATTGCGACGATTGTGCTCACCATTCCGTCGATTGCGCTGTTTGGTTTGATGATTCCGCTCTTTTCGCTGATCGGTCAGGGGATTGGTGCCCTGCCCGCCATCACCGCCGTGTTCCTCTATTCACTGTTACCCATTGTGCGTAACACCCACACCGCGCTGGATAGCCTGCCGCCGGGCCTGCGTGAAGCCGGGCGCGGGATTGGCATGACGTTCTGGCAGCGTCTGCGTTGGGTAGAAATTCCGATGGCCTTACCGGTGATTTTTGGCGGGATCCGTACCGCCGTGGTGATGAATATTGGTGTGATGGCCATTGCTGCCGTGATCGGCGCGGGTGGTCTGGGTCTGCTGTTGCTCAACGGTATTGGCGGCAGTGACATTCGCATGTTGATCGCGGGTGCATTGATGATTTGTCTTTTAGCTATTGTGCTCGACTGGCTGCTTCATCGCCTGCAGGTCGTGCTGACTCCGAAGGGGATTCGATAATGATAAAACTGGAAAATCTCACTAAACAATTTTCGCAGAAAAATGGCCAGACGTTTAAGGCCGTCGACAACGTCAATCTCAACGTGCCTGAAGGTGAAATGTGCGTTCTGCTTGGCCCGTCCGGCTGCGGGAAAACCACGACGTTGAAGATGATTAATCGCCTGATTGCGCCGAGCAGCGGCAACATCCTGATTAACGGCGAAAACACCAACGAAATGGACACGGTTACGCTACGCCGTAACATCGGCTACGTGATCCAGCAGATTGGTTTGTTCCCTAACATGACCATCGAAGAGAACATTACCGTCGTCCCGCGCATGCTCGGCTGGGATAAAGCGCGCAGTAAAGCGCGTGCCGAAGAGCTGATGGATATGGTGGCGATGGACCCGCATAAATTCCTTCACCGCTACCCACGCGAAATGTCCGGCGGTCAGCAGCAGCGTATTGGCGTGATCCGTGCCCTGGCGGCGGATCCTCCGGTTCTGCTGATGGATGAACCGTTCGGCGCGGTTGACCCGATCAACCGTGAAGTGATCCAGAACCAGTTCCTGGAGATGCAGCGCAAGCTGAAAAAGACGGTCATGCTCGTCAGCCACGATATTGACGAAGCGCTCAAGCTGGGTGACCGTATCGCCGTGTTCCGTCAGGGACGGATTGTGCAATGCGCCAGCCCGGACGAACTGCTGGCGAAACCGGCCAATGAATTTGTCGGCTCGTTTGTTGGTCAGGACCGTACGCTGAAGCGCCTGCTTCTGGTGTCGGCGGGTGACGTCACGGATCAGCAGCCGACCATTACGGTGCGCGAATCGACCTCATTACCGGAGGCTTTTGCGACTATGGATGACAATGATATCCGTGCGATTACCGTTGTGGATGGCATGGGTAAGCCGCTGGGCTTTGTTAAACGCCGCGAAGCGCGTCAGGCCACCGGTTTTTGTGCCGACGTGCTGCATCCCTTCAGAATGACGGGCAAAGCGGAAGACAACCTGCGCGTGGTGCTGTCGCGTCTGTATGAGAGCAACACCAGTTGGATGCCTATCGTTGACGAAGACGGCCGCTATAACGGCGAGATTTCGCAGGATTATATTGCAGAGTATTTAAGTTCTGGTCGCACGCGTCGGGCGCTGAATATTCATAGCGACAGTTAAATCCCACGTTCTATAGGCAATAAAAAACCGGGCGCTTAGCTGCCCGGTTTTTTGTTTTCTGAGGAGGCGTTACGCCACAACCCGGTCTACCGTTAGGGCATCATCAAACATCGTAAGATCGATGTAATGAGCCAGATCGCGCTGTTCGGCGCGTGGCAGATATGGCAGCTCGCCCACCAGCGGTCCCGGCAGTTTCTTGCTGAGCACCTCGATGATTTCTGCATAATGCGCAAGGCCTGGATTGATGCGATTAGCCACCCAGCCGACCAACGGCAGACCGTCGTTCGCGATGGCCTGAGCCGTCAGCAACGCGTGGTTAATGCACCCTTCCTGAATACCCACCACCATCAGCACCGGCAGTTGTTCCTGTACAACCCATTCGGATAAGGGACGCAGATCGTTCATCAGGCTACGCCAGCCGCCCGTCCCTTCTACCACCACATGATCGGCCATCGCACTCAGCTCAGCCAGACCGTTCGACAGTAAGGAATAATTAATAAGACCACTGTGCGCGACGCTACTTTCGTTTTCACTCAGCGCAATGGGATTGATCGCATGATAAGGCAGTTCAAAACTTGAGACGCTTTGCAGCACCAGCGCATCTTTATTGCGTAGGCCTTCTGGCGTCTCTTTACTGCCTTTCGCGACCGGTTTGTACCCCGCCACACTTTTACCGTCCGCCGCCAGGGCTTGCAGCAAAGCGCGGGAGACCACTGTTTTACCAACAGAGGTATCGGTACCCGTTACAAAGAAACGCTTAAGCATGACTTACTCCACCGTTATGCTTTGAAAATATAAACCAGGTAAATAATTCAGTGGAGTGAGTCTAAGGTATGCGCGCAGAGTCCAGATTGAGATAGCGCAAATTTTATGGCATCAGTGAAAAAACAGTTAACCCTGCAACAACCGGATTAATAGCGAGCCGTTATACATCGCATCTTTCACCAGCGCCGCGCCTGCCATGGTGCCTTGGTTAGAAAACTGGGTGCTTTCTACCACGATATTTTTGCTGTACGCCGGAAGGGATTGCTGACGAATACAGTCGGAAATCGCCGGGAACAGAATATCGGCGGCCTGGCTCAGGGGTGAGCCAATCAGGATTTTTTGCGGATTAAAAAGATTGACCATAATAGCCAAAATGCGCCCGACGTTGTTGCCCACGCCGGTAATAATATCTTTTGCCAGCAGATCGCCCTGCCGCGCCGCGCCGCACAGTGAATCCATGGTTAAGGGTTGACCATGCAAAGACGAGCTCATGGACTGGCTCAGACGCAATTGCGCCAGCTCCATCACGCTTTCGACGCTGGCGATAGTTTCCAGACAGCCATGATTACCGCAATAGCAGCGCTTGCCGTAGGGGTCGACCTGCGTATGGCCAATCTCCACCAGGCTGCTGCTGCCCGCATGCAGTAAACGCCCGTCGGTAATGACCCCCGCGCCCACGTTGTGATCGATAACCACCTGAATCACATCTCGCGCACCGCGGGACGCGCCAAACAGCGCCTCCGCCATCGTCCAGGCGCTGATATCGTGCTGAATATAGACCGGCACGCCGGTATGCGCTTTGAGCACTTCGCCCAGCGGCATGTCTTTCACATCGTCATAAAACGGCATTCGATGGACAATCCCATTTTCCGTATCAATGATTCCGGGCATGGTGATCGCAATCGCCGTTAAGCGCTCGAGCCTTTGCTGATGACGGATAAAGAATTGATCGATATGAATGACAATACGCTCGAGCAGCGTTTGCTCAGACTGGAGCGGCAGCTCAAGGCGGTCTTCCACCACCATTTTGCTGCTCAGGTCGCGCAGCGCGAGAAACACTTCGCCACGACTGATCCTGATCGACAGGTAATGCCAGGCTTCTGTCTCCACCACCAGGCCTACCGCCGGACGGCCACGGCTGCCGGGTTCCTGAATTTCAGTTTCCTGAACCAGGTGGGCTTCCAGCATTTCTCGTACAATTTTGGTAATACTGGCAGGTGCCAGTTGCGCCAGGCGAGAAAGATCGATACGCGAAACCGGACCAAGCTGATCAATCAGACGGTACACTGCGCCCGCATTGGTCTGCTTAATCTGATCAATATGTCCTGGCTGACTATCAGCAGCAACCACCTCTTACATCCTTATTTTCGCGCTTCGAAATAAACTTTGGGCTATGGTGAAGCACTTGACACGTGGTCGTCAAATATTTACTTAGCCTTGTGATTTACTGCACATTTTTTACGGGCATTATAGCAAAGATTGCTTACCGGGCCCCGTCAATCAGCTGTTTTTTGAAACGCTGTGCCGCATTGCTGAGCTCATGATGTTTTGGCCAAACCAGCCACATTTCCGATACGGCATCCTCTTCAGCTATCGCCACCCAGCGCATTTCATTTAGCTGCACGCGTTTAAACGAGGCGGGCAAAATGGACACCCCTAGCCCGGCTGCAACCAGGCCGATGATGGTCATGGCTTCACCCACTTCTTGCGTAATCACTGGCGATAACCCGTAACGACGCATCAACCCTAGAATATCATCGTACAAACCGGTCCCAACATGAGGATCGAAAAAGACAAACGGCTCCTGCGCCAGCTCGGTCAGCGTCACCGACGGCTGCGCCGCCAGCGGATGATCCCGCGGGATCATCGCCATTAACGGTTCCCGTAAAATTACCTCCCACGCCAGCGTGTCGGGCAACTGCGTATTGCGCATGAGCCCCAAATCCAGCGATCCCTCATTCAGCGGAACAATCTGTTCACGGGTGTTAATCTCGCGGGTCTGGATATGCACATCCGGATAATGGCGACGAAAGGTAGAAAGCGTATGCGAAACCGCGCTGATAAACGGCGCTGACGAGGTAAATCCGATACGCAGTTCGCCCGTTTCGCCCAGATGTAGCCGCTCCGCACGGGCAGACGCGTCATTCACCAGACTCAGCACCTGACGGCTATCCGCAAGAAACTGTTTGCCCGCTGCCGTCAGGCTGACGCTTCGGTTGGTGCGGGCCAGTAACCGCGCACCCACCTGCTGCTCAAGGATCTGAATCTGCTGACTCAGCGGGGGCTGGGAGATATTTAGCCGCGCCGCCGCACGGCCAAAATGCAGCTCCTCGGCCACGGCAATGAAATAGCGTAAATGGCGCAGCTCAATATTCATATGTTTAACGTATCATTTGAGATTATTAATATATTAGACAGAATATTGACAATTTCCTACCCTGATCCTGTGGTCATTCCCATCCCCGTCATCACGGGGACGTTTTCGCAAGGATCTTACGTGAGTCGTACAACAACCGTTGATATCGCCCCGGCAAGCGACATTGATGATTTACCTGCAACACCTCAGCCAACCCAATTTATTAAACGTGGTACAACCCCTTTCATGCGCGTCACGCTGGCGCTCTTCTCAGCAGGACTGGCGACATTTGCCCTGCTGTATTGCGTTCAACCTATTCTTCCCGTGTTGTCTCATGAATTTGGCGTGTCGCCTGCCAGTAGCAGTATTTCGCTCTCAATTTCAACTGGTATGCTGGCGGTCGGTTTACTGTTTACCGGCCCGCTTTCAGATGCTATCGGACGCAAACCGGTGATGGTCACGGCGTTACTGCTGGCCTCTGTGTGCACCCTGCTGTCGACAATGATGACCAGCTGGCACGGGATTCTGGTGATGCGCGCGCTGATTGGGCTGTCGTTAAGCGGCGTCGCGGCAGTTGGCATGACCTATTTGAGCGAAGAAATTCATCCCAGTTTTGTCGCCTTTTCGATGGGCTTGTATATTAGCGGGAATTCAATCGGTGGTATGAGCGGTCGCCTGCTCAGCGGTGTTTTCACCGATCTCTTTAACTGGCGCATCGCCCTGGCGGTGATTGGCTGCTTCGCCCTTGCCGCCGCACTGATGTTCTGGCGAATTTTGCCGGAATCGCGTCATTTTCGTCCCACGTCGCTGCGGCCCAAAACGCTATTGATCAATTTCCGCCTGCACTGGCGCGATAAGGGTTTGCCGCGCCTGTTCCTGACCGGCTTCCTGTTAATGGGATCTTTCGTCACGCTGTTTAACTATATTGGCTATCGCCTGATGCTCTCGCCGTGGCATTTGAGCCAGGCGTTTGTTGGCTTGCTGTCGGTGGCGTATCTCACTGGCACCTGGAGTTCGCCCAAAGCTGGCGCAATGACCGCGCGTTTCGGGCGCGGTCCGGTCATGCTGACGTCCATCGGCGTGATGCTGGCGGGATTGCTGATGACGTTGTTCTCATCTTTATGGCTAATTTTCGCCGGAATGCTGCTGTTCTCCGCCGGTTTTTTTGCAGCCCATTCGGTCGCCAGCAGCTGGATTGGCCCACGCGCCCGTCGCGCTAAAGGCCAGGCCTCCTCGCTGTATCTCTTTAGTTATTATCTGGGTTCCAGCATCGCCGGGACGCTCGGCGGCGTTTTCTGGCACCGCTACGGCTGGAATGGCGTCGGTGGATTTATCGCGTTGATGCTGTGCGCAGCGCTGCTGGTGGGGATGAGCCTGCATAAACGTCTGCATTAACGTTGAATAACCTCGTGTTTCAGTCGGACGAATGCTACTTTTTGTCATTGCCCGATTCAGACACGAGGACTTCATGAACAACAATAACTATCAACAACTCACCCGCACGTTCCAGCGTCTCTCCCGTTTCTCGCATCTTTCCTCCATCGCCAGTTGGGATATGTTCGCCATGATGCCACCAGGCGGCAGCCAGGCCCGAGGTGAAGCCCTGGCCGAAATGAGCGTATTGCAGCATCAGATCCTCACCGATAAGAAAGTCGGTGAATGGCTGGCGTCCGCCGAAAGCGAAGATTTAAACGACGTCGAACAGGCCAACCTGCGTGAGATGACACGACTCTTCCAGCAAGCGTCTTTACTGCCGGAATCGCTGGTTGAAGCCAAATCACTGGCGGGGAGCAAATGTGAACACGCCTGGCGTACGCAGCGCCCGGCCAACGACTGGCAAGGTTTTTCCGCCAATCTCAAAGAGGTCGTCAAACTCAGCCGTGAGGAGGCGCGCCTGCGTGCCGAAGCGAAAGGCTGCACCCCTTATGATGCACTGCTCGATATCTTTGAACCGGATATGACCAGCGCCCGTCTGGACAACGTGTTTGGTGATTTGAAATCCTGGCTCCCGGATTTGCTCGCCCGCGTGGTGGAAAAGCAGGCGCAACAATCCTTTGTTCCGCCGCAAGGGCCTTTCCCGACTGCCGTGCAGCGCGAGCTCGGCCTGGAAGCCATGCAAATGCTGGGCTTCGATTTTAATGCGGGTCGTCTGGATGTGAGTGCGCATCCGTTCTGCGGCGGCGTCCCTGAAGATGTCCGCATCACTACCCGTTACGACGAAAACGAACTGTTGAGCGCGCTGTTTGGCGTGGTACATGAAACCGGCCATGCGCGTTATGAGCAAAATCTGCCGCGCAACTGGCTCGGACAGCCTGTCGCTCTGGCGCGTTCGACGGCCATTCACGAATCACAAAGTCTGTTCTTTGAGATGCAGCTCGGGCGCAGCAACGCCTTCCTGAAACACCTGCTCCCGGCTGTTCATGCGCGTTTTGGCAGCCAGGCCGCCTTCAGCGAAGAGAACTTTATCGCCTGGAACCAGCGCGTGAAGCCGGGTTACATCCGCGTCGATGCGGACGAGGTGAGCTATCCGGCACACGTCGTGCTGCGCTACGAAATCGAACGCTCACTGATTAACGGTGAAATCGAAGTGGAAGATATCCCGGCGCTGTGGGATGAAAAAATGCAGTCCTGGCTCGGCCTGTCGACCAAGGACAACTACCGTAACGGCTGTATGCAGGACATCCACTGGACCGACGGCGGCTTTGGTTACTTCCCGTCGTACACGCTGGGCGCGATGTATGCTGCGCAGCTGTTCAGCGCGGCCAAAAACGCGTTACCCGGACTGGAGTCATCGATTGCGAGTGGCGACTTCTCCGCGCTGTTTGACTGGCTACGCCAGAATATCTGGCAGCACGGCAGCCGCTTTGCCACGTCGCAGCTCATTGAGCAGGCAACCGGTGAAGATCTGAACAGTCGTTATTTCCGTGAACATCTCACCTCCCGCTATCTGTAATAGCCCGCGCCGGGGCCTGTCCCCGGCGCTGTACATTCCGTTACACGCCGAAACCAATGACTCACGGAAGGCTCAACCCCAAATGGATATAGTTATTTCAACGGCCCCGCAGTGGGGTTAAATGAAAAACCAAATTCGAGGGTATGAGAATGAAAAAAGTATTAGCTCTGGTTGTTGCCGCTGCTATGGGTCTGTCTTCTGCTGCGTTTGCTGCTGAAACTACAGCGTCCGCTGCACCTGCTACCGCAACAGCGACCACCATGAAAGCGGCGCCAGCGAAAACTGTGCACCACAAAAAACACAAAAAAGCGGTTGAGCAGAAAGCTCAGGCTGCTAAGAAACACCACAAAAAAGCAGTGAAAAAACAAGAAGCCGCTCCTGCAACGACCACTGCTCCCGTTGAGCAGAAAGCCCAGGCTGCGAAAAAACACCACAAAGCTGCTGCGAAACCTGCCGTAGCGCAGAAAGCGCAAGCCGCTAAAAAACATCATAAAAAAGCAGTGAAACACGAAGCGGCTAAACCTGCTGCTCAGCCAGCTGCGTAAGCGTTCGAGCTTAATCGCGCCCCTCGGGGCGCGTTGCAGACCGGTGCTGAACCGGAGTCGGATCAGCGCCGTTTTTATTTCCGGAGGCCGTATGCTGCGACGCTATCGGTTTGAGTTCATTCTTATCACGCTTATTTTATGCGCGCTCATCGCCTGTCGGTTTTATCTTTCCTGAATGTAGCACGCTGATTTTACTCCCACTTTCTCGCCGTCCCGTCTATAGTATTTTAATAGGGTTCACGTTTAATAATCATAATTACCCCACCAGAGTGTGATATGCGGAAAATAGTTGTGTGCTTACTGGGAACGTTCTGCCTCTTTTCTGGTTTTAGCCATGCGGATGACGGCGACGATGACGCTGTGAACGCGAAAGAGATCAAAACGCTTTTTTTTGGTCATGATGACCGTACGCGTGTCGCCGATCCGACTGAATCACCCTGGGATGCCATTGGGCAACTGGAAACCGCGAGCGGTAACTTATGCACCGCGACCTTGATCTCCCCTCATCTGGCGCTGACCGCCGGACACTGTCTGCTCATTCCGCCGAAAGGCAAACCGGATAACGTCGTTGCGCTGCGTTTTGTCTCCAAAAAAGGCGTCTGGCGTTATGACATTCATGGCGTGGAAGGTCGCGTCGAACCGTCGCTGGGTAAACGCTTAAAGCCCGACGGCGATGGCTGGATTGTTCCCCCGTCAGCCGCGGAGTGGGATTTTGGTTTAGTGGTGCTGCGCTATCCGCCGTCAGGTATCACGCCGCTGCCGTTATTTGACGGCGATAAAGCCGCATTGACCGAGGCGCTCAAAGCCGCCGATCGCAAAGTCACCCAGTCCGGTTATCCGGTCGATCATCTGGATTCACTCTATACGCACACCGATTGCATCGTCACCGGTTGGGCGCAAACCAGCGTGTTATCGCATCAATGCGACACGCTGCCGGGCGACAGCGGTTCACCGTTGATGCTGAAAACGGATAAAGGCTGGCAATTGATTGGCGTGCAAAGTTCTGCTCCGGCAGCCAAAGATCGCTGGCGCGCGGATAACCGTGCGTTATCGGTGACCGGTTTTCGCGACAAACTGGAAGCGTTGTCGCAGGAATAACTCAACAGTATCTGACTTTACGCAATTCAATAATCGCCTCGATGGGCATCGGCTGACTGAACCAGAATCCCTGCAGTTGGTCACAGCCCGCGAGGCGCAGTAGCTTCATTTGCTTTTCGTTTTCCACCCCTTCAGCAACCACCGCCATGCCCAATGCGCTCGCTATACGCACCGTTCCGCTGACCAGCGCGATCGCCTGCTCGTCGTTATCCACCAGCCCGGCCAGGGATTTGTCGATTTTGATGGTATCGAAATTAAAGCGGCGCAAATAGCCAATGCTGGAATAACCCGTTCCAAAATCATCCAGCGCGACGGCAGTTCCCAACGCTTTTAAATTGGCGATGGCGGCGCGCGCACGTTCAGGATTTTCCAGAACGTAGGTTTCGGTCACTTCCAGTTGCAGCCGATTTGCCGGGAAACGGGTCATCTCAATGACTTTCGCGACCTTTTCTTCAAACTCGGGATCGCGAAATTGCGCGGGAGAAATATTGACTGACAGTTTCAGATCGCTGAAGGGCTCCAGATCCTGACAGGCGCGGCGCAGCACGAACTGACCGAGGCTATAAATTAGCCCACTGGTTTCCGCAATGCTGATAAATTCATCCGGTTTCAGCTCTCCCGCCGGACGACGCGGCCAACGCACTAACGCTTCAACGCTGGTCATTTTCTGGCTGCGCGCATCAATAATCGGTTGATACCAGACATCGAATTCATCGCGTTCCATGCCGTCGCGAATTTCGTTTTCAATCGCCAGCTGCCGCTCGCGAGCGCTGTTCAGCTCGGCATCATACTGTGTGATGCGCCCTTTTCCGGTGATTTTGGAGTGGTACATCGCAATGTCTGCCCGGCGGAATAATTCCGAGCTGGTGCATTCGATCAGCGTTCCGCTGGCGAGCCCAATGCTGGCGCTGATATGAATGGTGCGTTCACCAATGCGTACGGGCGCATCCAGGAACGCCAGAACGTCGTTTGCAAAGGTCAAGGCCTGCGCCTGTGAGTCGTCCCCGCCAATGGTCATCGCGAATTCGTCGCCGCCCATTCGGGCCAGCATACCGCCCTGCGGCACCCTTTCGCTGAGCGCCTTTGCCAGCAGAATAATGAGTTCATCGCCCACGTCATGGCCGTAAATATCATTCACATCCTTAAAGCCGTCCAGATCGATAAAGACCACGGTTTTCACGTCAATATCACCGCGCAAACTCACCCGTTCCAGCTCTTCGATCAAGGCGCGTCGATTCGGCAGATGACTCAGCCAGTCGGTACGCGCTACGCGTCTGGCCTGATTTTCGCCACGAGCGAGTTTGTATAACCCCACGCTGCTCACCAGAATAAACAGCAAAATCAGCGCCGAGGCCAGGATAACGATTTGTGTGATTTGGTTTGAGGCTGCCCTTGCCGCCTGCGCTCCCGGCTGCTGAGGCTGCCAGTTGAGGTAACCCAGGATTTCACCTGCCGAACTTTTTAGCGGAGTACTGTATTCGCTGATGTGATCCCGGGTGAAATGCAGGTTTTCTATCTGGAAGGTATTTCCCAGATCGCTCAGGATCTGAGGGCTGATATGGCGCGTGATCACCAGATAACGGCGGACGTTATTTTTCACCTGCAAGCGCCCCACCATGGGACGAATCAGCCCAATCCCGACAAAGGCGACACCTTGACGCGTACGGGTGATCCCGGCAAAAATTTTCGTTTCTGCCTGCAATGCCTGCGCATTTTCACGGATCAACGCTTTCAGGCCGTATCCAAAAAAGTCGAGGTTGGTTTCTTTAAACGGCTGGCTTTGAAGTGAGCCCCACATGACATGGAAATGCTCGTCGAGCACGAATGTGCCGTCGTACAGATTATTGATTTTAAAGCCTGCACCCCAGGTGTTATACAGCCAGTCGGTATTTAACACCGGCGGATAAACTTCCCGCACGGCGTCATCCCAGACGGCATTATCAATCACCAACGACCAGACGCGATTCGTCGACGTCTGGATTGCCCCCTGAACAGACAGCGCAGAGCGATGTTCATCTATCTCATTGGTTTTACTGCTGATCAGGTGCAGCGAAAGGTAAAGCAGCGCGACCACGGAAACGACCAAACCGATCCCCGCCATAAAAATCATGACAAACAGCGTTTTTGCGGAAGGAATATTGCGCCAGCTTAAGGGGTTATACATTCGCTGCTCTCTTGGAATGACATAATTCTAAGCGTAATACAGCGCGCGAATTTCGCTGCCCGTAAATGCAGGCAGCGATCACATCAGGCCAGTTTTATCATCACCATTCCTGCCAGCAGCAGAATCAGGCCAATCCAGCCTTTACGATTAAGGCGTTGGCCGAACAAGATCCAGCCAGCTGCCAACGTGGCGGCGATACCGAAACCGCCCCACAGCGCGTAGGCGACCGACAGATCGATCCCTTTTACCGCCTGAGAAAGTGCGCTAAATGCGCCTAAGACCGCGCCGATGGACAGTAAACCGAACCCCTTTCGGCGAAAACCATCAGAGAATTTCAGGAACACGTTTGCCATAATTTCCAGTACGATGGCCAACGCCAGCCAGGCCGCATGAATCCATTCAAACTGTTGCATGGGCCTGCTCCTTTTGCTGTTTCGTCGGTTTGCGTGTCCCTGATTTAATCAGCACAATTCCGATAACAAGCGTAGCCAGACCGGCAATTTTCATCGCTGACAGGGCTTCATCAAATAACATTACGCTAAACAGCGTAATCAACAGAATACCGATCCCCTCCCACAACGCATACGCCACGCCGAGCGCGATTTTTTTTACCGCGAACGACAGGAAAATATACGAAAGGGAAATCATCACCAGCATTAAAATAAAGCCAGTATTATCATCACTAATACTTGCCCATTTCATCGACAAGGTCCCCGTAATTTCAGCCACGATGGCCAGGGCTAATAGTATCCAGTAAAACATGGTCTTCTCCTGCTTGAGAATATAATCCATTGCAGCTTGTCGAAAACGACAAACCCAAAAAAATGAAATACGTCAGATAGCTAAACGCGTCGCGTCAGCTCAGGCAGAAGGCAGGACTATAGTGCGTTGCGCCAGTGTTGCTCACCGGACAGCAGGAAGAGAGAGGTTGAGAAAATAGCGGTGTTATTTGAAAAGTACGTCCTGAACAGATTGTCCATAATATTACAATTATCCGCGGTATTGCTTCTCGTCATTGCGGATGAAAATTGTCCTCGGTAGTTAAACACGCCTGATTTGTACCATAAGCTAGGAATTAACTCAAAACTTTTTCATTTCTTTACTCTGCTTGTTTAACTTACATTCGCATATTAAAGGCGCATCGCTATTATTATAAAAAAAAGGATTAGAGCAGGAACTCACATGGCTAAGCCCATCATTACCCTGAACGGATTAAAAATCGTCATTATGCTTGGAATGCTGGTGATCATTCTCACCGGAATCCGTTTCGCCGCCGATATCATCGTGCCTTTCATTTTGGCGCTGTTTATCGCGGTGATCCTTAACCCATTGGTGCAACGAATGGTCCGCTGGCGCATCCCGCGGGTACTGGCGATCTTGCTGCTCATCACCATTATCATTATGGCGATGGCGCTGCTGGTAACCTATCTCGGAACATCGCTGAACGAGCTGGCCCGAACGCTTCCGCAGTACCGTTCAAAACTGGTGATTCCGTTGCAGCAGATGGAACCCTGGCTGCAGCGTGCGGGTATTGAGGTGTCCGTTGAGGAGCTGCTGAAGTATATCGACCCGAATGCGGCGATGACGCTGGTGACGGCGCTTCTGGCGCAGCTTTCCAGCGCCATGACCTCCATTTTCCTGCTGCTGCTGACCGTTGTGTTTATGCTGGTCGAGGTGCCGCAACTGCCGGTCAAACTGCAGCAGATGATGGTGCGACCGGTTGAGGGCATGGGCGCAATCCAACGCGCACTGGATAGCGTGTCGCGCTATCTGGTACTTAAAACCGCGATCAGCATTGTGACGGGGCTGGTGGCATGGGCCATGCTTGCCGTGCTGGATGTGCGTTTTGCATTTGTGTGGGGCTTGCTGGCCTTCGCACTCAACTATATTCCGAATATCGGCTCTGTGCTGGCCGCCATCCCCCCGATTACTCAGGTACTGGTCTTTAGCGGATTTTACGATGCGTTGGTCGTCCTGGCGGGCTATCTGATTATTAATCTGGTCTTCGGTAACATTCTGGAGCCGAGAATGATGGGACGTGGGCTTGGGCTTTCCACGCTGGTGGTCTTTTTATCACTGATTTTCTGGGGATGGTTGCTCGGTCCGGTGGGCATGTTGCTCTCCGTTCCGCTGACGATTATTGTCAAAATTGGTCTGGAACAGACCGCAGGCGGACAGACGATCGCCGTGTTGCTGAGCGATATGAGTCACCGATAAGTTTTCGCGCCAGTCCTCTTCTCACCAGAGGACTGGAACGCGTGAGTCGTGCATCGCGAACATCGGCTTACCGAGCCGTCCAGCCTGGCGATAATACGCCAGCGCCGCTCGCCACTCTGCCAGCGGAAACAGCGTCACGTCGCCATAGTGACTCGCCAGCAGCTTCGGCCAAATTTCACAAAATTCTGCCTGCCATTGATCACTGCTTAATGCATCCAGATAGTTTCGAATATGGAACCACCGCACCTGCGGCTGCTGCCTGAACGGCGTACCCGAAAGCAACCCATAGCAGACAAAAATCCCTGTCTTCGGCATTGCGTCCAGAATCCCGTCCGCCAGCCTTCCCCCCGTGGCGTCGTACACCCTCTCTGCCTGCGCAGCAATGGCGCTAATGGTCGCCGTATCCTGCTGCGAAACCGGAATGATGCCCATCGCCCGCAACCTTTCGGCATGCGCAGGCGATCGGTGGATCCCATACACCGCGTCAGCACCCGCCTTGATCGCCCACTGGCCGAGCAGCGCGGCGCAGTCGGACCCGGCCGCCGTCAGCACGATCCGCTTTCCCTTCGGGGGGTAAAGATTGAGCATCATTTGGGCAGCCAGCGGGTTGATGTACGCGCGAGCCGCGAGCGTTGATTCGATGTCGTCCGGTACGGGAACCGCCAGTGCCATGGGGCAATCCACACTGTTTTGCCAGGTGCCCTGCCCGCGTAACGGCAGCACGCGTTTCCCGAGCCAATGTGGTGGCCCTTCCATTACCACGCCGACCCCTTCGTAACCTGCCACCGCCGGCAGCGGCGTCCGATGACGATAGGCGCCCGTCATCGGAATCAGATCCGAGGCATTCACCGGAGAAAAGAGCATTTTCACCCGGATCTGCCCGGCAGGCAGCGGTGCCGGTGGTCTCGACTCGACGTGCAGGACAGACTCAGGTTCGCCAAAGGCGCGATACCCTAAAGCAGAATGATTCATTAACGGATGCCTGACATGTTTCATCAGCAAAGCTTACTGTCTTGTTTCCTGAGCGGAAATGATTATTTCGCCACGGGCAAATCGGCGTATCGCGTCGTATAGGCCGGAGAGAGCATTTCCCGTTTCATCGCCCAGCTTTTTTGAATGCCCTGCCCGGCAAACCATATCGTCCCACGCTCGGAGACATTCAGCTTATCAATGGTCTGCATCAATGCCTGGCTGTCGGGTCGCGGCGTGTGTTCATCAAACAAATTGAGTTGCGCGACGCCCTGACTGAAAAAATTACTCAGCATGATGCCCGCTTTCATGTAGCGGAAACCGTCTTTCCAGATCCTGTCCAGCGCCTGGCTGGCGACGCGAATAATATCGCGCGTATCGTTTGCAGTCTTGAATTAAAACTCACCGACTTTCAACCATTTCCAGAAAACGCGCTTAGGGTCTCTTGATCGTTCTGATTGATCACTGATACTGTATATAAACACAGTTAAATGAGTCCTCTATTATGCAGTTCATTTCCTCTCATCAACCCGATTCCACGCTATTGCTTCCGTTGTTTATGGAACGTGTCCCTTGTGGGTTCCCAAGCCCAGCCCAGGACTATGTCGAGGATAACCTTGATCTGAACAAACTGGTTGTTAAACACCCTAGTGCAACTTATTTTGTTCGAGTCAGTGGTGATTCGATGACAGGCGCTGGCATCAGTCACGGAGACTTGCTGGTTGTAGACCGATCATTATCTGCTGTTCATGGTGATATCGTTATCGCCGCGGTAGGAGGCGAATTCACCGTGAAAGAGCTCCAGACTTATCCACGTCTTCAGCTCATGCCTCGTAATGCAGGCTATGCTCCTGTCGTTTTTGGGGCAGAAGAGGAACTGGAAATTTTCGGCGTCGTCACGTTTACCCTGAAAGACCACAGACATGTTCGCGCTCGTTGATGTCAACAGCTTTTACACCTCCTGCGAGACCGTTTTTCGCCCCGACCTCCAGGGCAAACCCGTCGTCGTCGTTTCAAATAACGATGGCTGTATCATTTCACGTTCAGCAGAGGCAAAAGCATTGGGTATCAGCATGGCGGTTCCTTATTTCCAGTTGAAAGAGGAGCTGAAGCGCCAAAAGGTACAGGTTTTTAGCTCTAATTATGCGCTGTATGCCGATATGAGCCGTCGGGTGATGACCATTCTTGAAGAGATGGCACCCCGAGCGGAAATTTACTCGATTGATGAGGCCTTTCTTGATCTGACTGGCATCAGCAACTGCGTTGGCCTGGAGCAGTTCGGGCAAGAAATTCGCCAGCGCCTGCTTAAGGAAACCGGCCTGACGGTTGGCGTGGGGATTGCCCCCACAAAGACGTTGGCCAAGCTAGCTAACCATGCGGCAAAGACCTGGAAGCAAACGGGTGGCGTGGTGGATTTGTCGAACGTTGATCGCCAGCGCAAGCTGCTGGCGCTGGTTCCCGTTAGCGAGGTCTGGGGCGTCGGGCGTCGGATCAGCAAAAAACTGAATCTGATGGGGATTGAAACTGCCCTGCACCTGGCGGAGTGTTCCAGTTGGGTTCTACGAAAACATTTCAACGTTGTACTGGAAAGAACCTCGCGGGAACTGCGCGGAGAGAAATGTCTGGGGCTGGAGCAGTTCTCTCCAACCAAACAGCAAATCATCTGCAGCCGTTCCTTCGGTAAGCGCATCACTGAATACAATGATATGCACCAGGCCATCTGCACCTACGCCGAACGGGCTGCCGAAAAGCTGAGGCAGGAGAAACAATTTTGTCGCTTTATCAGTGTGTTTATCCGCACCAGTCCTCATGCACAGGATGAAGTTTCCTATGGAAATCAGGCATACGGTAGGCTGATGACGCCGTCTAACGACACGAGGGACATTATCCGCGTGGCGACAGAAGCACTGAACCAGATTTGGGACAATGGACATCGCTATATGAAGGCGGGTGTGATGTTGAGTGATTTTTTCAGTCAGGGAGTGGCGCAATTAAACCTGTTTGATGAACACCAGCCGCAAGCGAACAGCAGCGCCCTCATGCAGGTCGTGGATCGGCTTAATCGTACGGGTCGCGGTTCAGTCTGGTTTGCCGGTCAGGGTGCGCAAAAAAGCTGGGTAATGAAGCGAGAAATGCTTTCTCCCTGCTACACAACGCGTTATTCAGATCTCCCTGTCGCTAAATAACTCATTCATAGTTAGCGATAACCTCAACCGATGCGCATGCAGGCCCAGGGTTGACGTCACCGTCTGTCCGAACATATCGGGCTGCCATCTGGATGGTATTGTCATTGCCGGTAAAGGCATTGCCATCAATGGGTGTGAGCGTTCAATTCACTGACATAAACGGATTGTGAAGTGCCACAATGTACCGGTTTATCAGGTTCAGTCTCTGCTTGTGACAGATAATCACCCCAGGCAAGTTGGATCCCATAGCCCGTCGCACCGGTTCCGCCGAGAGCGATAATGCCTCTTCTTGTATCAACAATGGCGGTGTAGGGTAAAATAGCCAGTTTCACTCGCCCATTTTGCGGGTTGTTTGGTGACGTCTCTGGGCCAGGGCCAAATGGCGACTGTCCGGCGTTATTCATCGCCGTGACGCCCCCGTAGCCATGGGCATCCGGACAAATTAATCTGAAACTGGCATCTTTCCATGATGAACTTTGGTCATTGACACCCAGATGCTCACCCATGTTAACAACGACATCACTGCCCTGTATTTCACAAGTTCCTGGTTTAAAAATTAACGTGGCATGTAATTTTCGGGAACTCGCAATGTAATATTGTCCATTTGCATAGATCCTGTCGGTGCTGCCATCGGCGCTAATAAAAGTATATGGGGATTGTTCAATACCTGCCCAACAACAGGACCGTTTACCGACAATACCCCGGACTGCATAGGAATATCACCCGGGATTTTCCGGAATTTAATTTTTCCCATTATATATTCACCCGTATGGGCACTAACCCAGCCACTCATGGCTAAGCTGGGAAACACGGGGAGCGAGGTGGCTATATCAGTACTAAAGACAGACATCCCAATACCTGGAATATCTGTCGGATAGATGCGATCGCCAGCGATGGTATTTACTGGCAGCAGCCCCTGATCCAGGATGGTTTCATAGAGATAAATGCTCCTGTCGCAGGTAGCGAGGTCTTGCCCCAGCGTGACGTTATCCTGCATATAGATAACCGTATAATCAGGTATAGCCGAACCCAGGGTGATATTCACTCCGGAAGGGGTTAATTCAAGCGTGCAGTTAATACTTGCCCATGGATCATTTGATTAGGTACAGGATATGTCTTTAGAAAATGCATCTGGCACCCGCAAGCATAATGCCAGGAAAATGAGGCTACATTTTCGTATAAAGAGATCATTCATAGTTCGCTATCACCTGTACCACGGCGTTAGCAGGGCCTGGAGCCGTTTCTCCGGTGGTGCGAATATAACGAGCCGCCATTTTGATCGTATTATCTGTCCCGCTAAAGGCGTTCCCGCCGATGGGCGTATCGCCTGCGCCGAAGCTCGAGTTAAGCGAGTTGGCATCGACATAGCTGTTTAACACGACAGGGTTTACAGGTTCGACGTCGTTTTGGCTACTGAAGTCGCCCCATGCTAACTGAATGCCGTAGCCTTGCGCACCCGTGCCATCGAGGGCAATGATGCCTTTATTGGCGTCAATGACTTCGGTGTAAGGAGCAATACTAATTACGACGCGCCCATTTTTTTTATTATTAGCAGTGGTACTCGCGTTAGGAGAAAGAGAATAAGGGTTGTCATAGGGATCGCTTGATGATGCGCTCCCATTATATCCCATGCCGTCAGGACACACTAATTTAAAACTTGCATCTTTCCAGTCAGAATGACTACCCGCGCCACCATAGTCACCCATATTTACTTTGACATTATCACCTTCAACATTACAGGTTCCTGGTTGAAACATCATTGTCAACTTTAATATTCTGGAACTGCTGATATAAGCCTTTCCGTCATTCGTTATTCTATCCGGTGCAGAACTCGTGAAGTTAGCACCGTTATTCATATATACAATGGCAGCATCGGGGCCGGTAACAGTAATAGGCCCTTTGTTCATGGGTATCTCTCCGGGAATTTTCCAAAACTTTATTCTCGCCCAAAAGCCATAGCCTACATCCCCCCGAGTATAGTAAACAACCGATGGGTATACCTTCACAGCACCATTACTAACAGCGGTAGCTTCGATTGATATACCGACACCAGGAACATCAGTACTATAAATAACATCGCTTCCTTGTTGGCCCACTGCTTGAGCTGAACTAAGAAGGGTATAGTACAAGTTATGGTCGCCATCGCAAGTGCTTGCAGACATACCAATGTTTGCCTCGGCAGTATAAAGGATGGTCCAGTCAGGAATGTTTCCACCCAGTGTCATTGTTATGTTAGATGCCTGCAGTTCAAAATCACTATGAATTGCAGACCATTGGTCAAAATGATTTTCCGCTGACGTAGCCGGTTCGCAGTTAGTTGCATTCGCACATTCAGAAAAAAGAGAGAAACAAAAAAGGAAAATAATTAACTTTAAAAAAGACATGATCATACCTATTGGCAAACACTGATAAAGTGCTGGATAGTGTTTTTATCCTTTCCAGCGGATGCAGTCGGGTTTAACTGATAAGCCACCTGACATTGGCTCTGTTCGGCCTCACCCCATTTGATGGTCAACGTCCCTTTATCTTTGCTCACTTTGGTATAAATAACCCCACCCTGCGACACCGCACCAATATGGGTATTCTCATCGTCAAAAATATCCGCCCCGAACGGTAAGGGCTCACCTTTCCAGGTTGACGTAATGAGCAGCGGTGTACCGGTATGGGTTTTAAATTCCACTTTTACGACGGAGCCAGCACGTGGAACCACTTCCTGAGCCGTTTTTTCAAACTCTACGCCTAAGTCTGAACCTTCCGGGTTAACGGCCACCCGGTTTTGCTGATAAGGCACGAGGGAGGGAGACAACGCATAGCCTGATGAATCTACAGTGGCGCCCGCATAGCCCGACACTTTGGCCCCTTCGGCGCCTTTGGCTTCAATCAGGGCATAGTTATCGCTGTTGTACGGCGAGAACGTCACCCCGCCTGAGTGTGCAACAACCCCACCAGACATCCCAACGGCAGTGCTGCTATAGCCGTTTCCGGTGCTGTAACTCCCATTGACCGTCGCCTTACTCCCTTCCCAGGAACCACTGACACTGCCGGAGCTACCAGAATAGTTATCGTGTGAACCGCTCACGTTATAGTTGTACTGATTATCACCGCCAAATGAGCCGGACAGGTTCGCCTGCTCGCCACGGCCGCCATCGCTGTCCTGGTTATAACGCATGCTGACATACGGCGTCGCACCACCATGACCTGGCCACAACGGCATTGACAGGGTCAGATACCAGGTTGTTTGGTCCTGGCCATTGCCCGCTTTGTTCCGACTGGCATTGATACTGTAATTAAGCCATTTGTAGCTGTTGGAGTACCCCACCTGATACTGGGTGTTATAGCCCGTACCGTTATTCCAATAGTCCTGCATGGAAGCACTGACATAAAGATTGCCAAGATTAAGGGGTAATCCCTGATTAAGGCTTATTGAAAACTGATTTTTTGAACGCCATACGGTATTCGGATCGTCATCATGACTGATCGCATCGCGAGTCTGAGTGGCGGTTTGTAAATCCATATAGCCGGAGCTGGAGTAGCGATAGGCTGCAATCGTTATGTTACTATTCGTTTCGTTGATCAGTTTGCTGTAACTTAAACGATAGCTTTGTCCGCTTAATTCCCCGATCTCTCCTCCCAGATGACTTCTTGATTGCGTCACGTCTGCGCTCACGGCCCCAGCCGGCGTTCCAACAGCTAAACCAATCAGCCCGGCCTGATAATTCTGGCTGTATTGCGCACCCGTATAAGCGGTCAGGATATTGGTTAACCCACGCATGAAGGTTGTCTCGTAAAACATCGGTTTTTCGGACGAGCTGTAATCCCGCAGCTTTCCCGCTGTGGCAGTGAACTGCTGTGCTCCCGGACGCAGTGATTGCGCCAGGGAAGAATATGGGATGGTGTATTGCTGAGAGCTGCCATCCGCTTCTTCGATTGTGACCTCCAGGTCACCACCGTAACCGGTAGGCCCAAGATCATCGATCAGGAAAGCACCTGGCGAAACAGTAGTCTGATAGAGAATATTCCCCGACTGGCGTACAGTGACCTTAGCGTTTGTTTTGGCGATTCCTCTAATTTCAGGAGCATAACCTCGCTGAGAGGCGGGTAACATACGGTCGTCGCTCGCCAGTTGTGCACCGGTATAGGACACGGAATTAAACATTTGACCTGAGGTGTAATATTGCCCCAGATAAAGATGACCTCGAACAAACTCAGTATCTCTTTGCACATAGGTATTTGTGCTTTGGTAGTCGCCACCCGTAGATTGATCCCAGTTAAAAGAGCCACTGTGACGAAAATACCATTTCCCAATATTTAATCCCGCATTGAGGGATGAATAGAAAGTACGAGACGTTTCAGCATCACTGTAACGCGACTCATATCCGTTCATGTAATAACCGAGCATGAGCGCAGGGATGCCGCTGTCCCAAAGCGCCGGGTCTATATTACCTCGTGCGATATGCTGCAAATAAATCTGAGGAACCTCAATACTGAGCTGCTGTTTATCTGCATCAAAATTAACTGTAGCGTCCGGAAGCAGACTAGCGAGATCGGTGCATACAGCCAACTCAGTCAACCCTTTTCGCGCGGAAAAAGGTATTTTTTCAATATTTAAATTAATCAACTTAATCATATCAGGAGTCAAACAGGGGGCGACTTTGTGTTCCTCATCTTCTTTAAATGTTACCTCTTCGTGTGACACCAGATTGTCGTTAACAAGGATGTCAATACGATATTTCCCCGGCGTTGCATTCGAACCATAGGTAAAACGGCTGACATCGATTTGATTCTTCCCTTCCTGCCGTAACAGGCCAGTATCAAATTCTGCAGCACTACCTGTAGATGAGGAATTGGTTTCTTTCTCTGTAGATTTATTTGGCTCATTTGCACTGACTCCGAACGGAGCAGAAACAATAAAAGTTATAAAGCAAGAAAAACAGAAAAAAGAAAAGAAACCGCTATTTTTAAACATTGTCGCCCCATAACATTAATTTTTCGCTTTATGACTAATGAGTGCTCCATAGTCATTAATGGTATTAAACGATAAACCGTCTATATTCCCAGAGTTCTTTAATGTGAACTGTTTCGACCCACCGGGTGCTATCATTGAGCCCTTTGATTCAGAAGACACGCCGTTGAATTTATACTTAACATCAAAAATCGTAACGTTGTATTTAGAACTGTTTTGCACCGAGACGTTTTGACCATTCAGTCGCCAGTGCAATTCGTCAGGAGCATCATTACTGTTACCCGGTAGTCCCTCAGGACGATAAAACAATTTAATTCTTGTACGAAAAACAACATTCAACTTTTGCTGTGCGTCAGCACTGCTTTTATCTTTCGCAGGAACTTCAAGAACGTTAAGCCAGTACACAGATTCCTTGTCCGCTGGTAAGGCTGGGGTACCCGTATAACTGATACGAATCGTTTGTCCCTGATTTGGGTCAACACGGTTAATCGGCGGCGTCAAAACGAACGGGACCGAGATTTTCTCAGGTGTTGTATTTTCATTGCCAGTATCAATCCAGCTCTGGATTAATACTGGCCTTTGATTCTTATTCGTCAGACTAATAGTGACTTCTTTCTTATCTCCCTGATAAATGACTCTGGTTCCATCCATGACAATACTTGCATAGATTGATTGGCTTGTTACCATGCCAATACTGAGCACGAGGAATATGCCCCCACTCTTTTTACTGAAAAAACTCATATGTAGGATACCTAATATTTGATCAGGGAAATAATTGACGATTTATTATTGATACATCAACTCATAGTCCACAGTACTGGTGACGGCTCCGCCAGTGGCACCACCCAAGGATGAAAAATACTCTACAAAATAGAGCATTTTTGTGTCACCCGCTTCATCAGTGCTGATATCTGTAAATGCGGTCGTACTAGACTGGTTTGGGTCATTAACCTTAATAACCTCACGGCCTGAATCAAGCAGTCTAAATTGCACATTACTTGCAGCGCCTGTAGACGCTGTGTTATTCAGATATCCCTGATTATCACCGTTAGTACTCTTAAAGTTGGCGGCTATTTTTGTTTTAGCAGGTGTCCCCAGGGTACAATTTTTTGCAACAATATAGAATGGTTCTTGCCCGGCTGATGAATTAGCAGCGGTCAGCGTTGTTTTTGACACTTCATCAAGCGTGATTGCCCCGGTACCCGCTGTACCAACTTCAGCACCTTTATATTCAAGTGATACGTCGCATGTCGCGTCTGTAATTTTACCGTTAAAGGTAATAGTGTTTGTTGCCGCCGCATAGGGCATGGTGGCCAAGTTTAAGGTCAAAAACAGTCCAGCGGAAAACACTGTGATTACTTTCATTCAAATCTCCATTAACTTTCTGATGGTTGCAGATATTTACTATTTACTTTCTCAGATAGCGATATTGTTACCTGCGTAAATAATTAAACGGTTTCATTACCAATTTTGGTGGAGTCATTATCAATCGAGTCGATAGTTTCGTCTCTTTTTATTCAGTCCAAATATGTACGGAGTGATGATCATAGCTGTTTCATTTTTGATCTATACTCTTCTTGTATCCACATCGGAAAGTTTAAAAATGTATACTTTTCAGAGAGTTAACATTACAGCCCATGGGGCTAACAAAAATGCTATCGTTCTGCGCTCGGATAGGGATTTTGAAAAGTGATATCAGGAACAGTTTGATTTCAGTATCTTTCCAAAAAAAGGTGCAGAGGAGGTGATGGATGAAGAGCGGCCCGAATACTATCCCTGCATCCCTCTGATACTGAAGGGTGGAAATGGAGTGGTTTTTCTGGGAGAAGATCTTGTTCAACTCTGGCTTAGTAAGCTATACACAATAAAAATTGTCCCGCTTTGAAACCATCGAAGCGGTACATTCAATCTGATTAATACTATCTGGGAAAAATCATGAGCAACAATGTAGACATTCAGAGAGCTCATATACATGAGGCCGAACGCCTTGATTCGACCTATCTTACTGAGCTGATGGAGACACTGGCTCCCTTTCTAAACTACAATACTTACCCGGTAGGGAAACGCATCAGTTTCAGTGCGAACAATCAGGCAGACTGTTATTTCATTCTCTAGGGCAGCATAGAGATAAACCGACAACCTTATGATATCCTTATTGAAATTTTTTTAGCTCCATCGTTAAGAGGGATTGTTCCTGTCCACAAAACCTCTCAGTCCGGGTTTACGATGCGGATACTTGAAACTGCTGAGATAGCCATTATAGACAAAGAGCAGCTGTATTCGCTTCTCACCGAGCATAATCTGTGGAGACCCTATGCCATGCACCTTCAATTAGTCGCTAGTCTGGGATCTGAAGTATTAATGAAGCTCGTTACCCCTTCTGTCTTCGAACGTGTTCGTTATCAACTCTATGAACTGATGAGTAAACCTCAATCGATAAGAAAATCGGTTACAGCGGAAAATTATATTCGTAGTAAAACCCGTCTCTCGCGCTCAGGCATTATGAACGCTCTCTCCGAGTTAAGGAAAGGTGGTTACATCACCATCGAGGATGGACACCTAATTGATATTAAACATATTCCAGCTCGCTTTTAGACTACACTTGATCACTTTGTATACTTGATGATCAGGCGATAATAATGACATGAAGCTTAAGTAAATGTACCAACTCTATCGCGAACAGGGTCTATTCACTGTGCTTCAATCGCCTCCGGGGCTACATGGCAAAGCCAGTAATGAGAAATGAGGTGGATAGCCCGCTTAACTCCCAATTGATGCTCTAAAAACTGATATGCAATTCGTATAAGCAATCCCTGCCAACGATGAGTATCCCCTTTGCTAGTTTGACTTTTAATTCCACATAATCTTCTGAACGAGAGATAATGCAGCCATCGTTATTCGAAACCACGTCCACCGGTTTGCCCTGAAGATGCGGTCGAAATACCGTTTCACAGCTGGTGTAGAAGCTGTTGACATCAACTAGCGCGAACATATTTGTGCGATTTTAGCGTGTGAGTCACCACGCCGAAGATTTGCAGCTCTTCGTCGGCGTCAAAAATGATGGGAGAAAAGCGCGGGTTACGCGGAACAAGCTGCAAAATCGGACGAACGCGCAGCTCTTTCACCGTAAATTCCCCGGCGACGGCGGCCACAACGATATCGCCGTGTTCAGGCGTTAAAGAGCGATCCACCACCAGCAAATCACCGTCAGTAATTCCTGCCCCAATCATGGACTCCCCGCTAACCCGGATAAAATACGTGGCGCTGGGATGCTTAATCACCAGTTTATTAAGATCGATACGATCTTCTACGTAGTCCTGAGCGGGACTGGGAAAGCCACACGACACGCGCTCCAGGAAGAGAGGTAACTCAATGAGGGTGTTGAGATCGCACGAAAAAAGATGACTCATAATTGCTCACCTGCAGATAACTGTATATAAATACAGTGTTATGAGTTTTAGGTAGGGATCAAGGCACTTTTGTGACGGTCGCCCAAACGCGTTGAAGTTTGTGGGAATTTAGTTTGCAGAGTGGGACGAGTGACCAGGGTAATGCCCCCCTTGATTAAGGATAGCGTTGCATCGACCCATTGAACTCACAGCTCAAAGTGGACCTGCACACCCACTCTCCGGTCGTCCTCATGCCAGGAACGGACATTACTGAGTCCGCACAGCGTTGACTAAAAGGGAACGGGTCAACGTATCTTTATTGTGCTGCTAAATGCGCAACTATAATTAAAACGGTTGTTCATTTAAATGGATGAAGTTATGAGTTCACTCAACATGCATTTCAACATTCTAGCCGGCTACAACGCCTGGGCGAATGAACGGTTATATTCCAGCGTTGGAAAGATTGGAGAAGATGCTTACCGTAAAAACTGCGGCGCTTTTTTTGGGTCTATCGAGGCGACGTTGAATCACCTGCTAGTGACGGACAGGATATGGAGACATCGTTTAAACGCATTACCTGAAACAGGGCATCGACTGGACCAGATACTGTTCGACAATGATTTTCCCGGTCTGGAAATGGCGCGAAGAGAAGAAGATAAAAAGATCGTAGATTTTATCATGGGATTATCAGAAACCGATTTAGCTGGCATAGTCTCCTACCGGCGGGCTTCAACACCAGAACTTAAGCAGCAGGTCATCTGGTCTGCTCTGGCTCACTGGTTTAATCATCAAACCCATCACAGAGGGCAGGTCCATGCAATGCTGACCCGGGTATCTGGGGAGGCACCCGAACTGGACTTGCTGATATATCAAAGGCAGCTAAACGATAAATATTAGTTTGGCGATTGCCCTGCTCCCTGCCGATCGGTATACCGTGATGGTAGTATTGTTTTGCCAACTTCCGCTCTTCGCTCACACTGGACCTGGCCGTCTTGCTTCTGTCTGCTCCGTGCTGTGAGTTCAACCGATGGATACAACAATTAGCACAATGCTTTTGATAAACAGACGGCCTCTGTCCGACCTATGTATGGGCCATAATTCTCAATACGGACATACCCATTTTGTTCGTAAAAATTGACGGCCCTAATATTGATATGTCGTGTTTCCAACCTAAGTTCGTTATATCCCATCTCTATTGCCGATGTTTCCAGATAAGCAAGTAATGTTTTGCCAATGCCTGGCACGCTACGGTCTGAAAACATTCTTTTTAGCTCAGCTATATTTTGCGTTAATGGCCTTACAGCACCACATCCTATCACTTCGCCATACGTATTTTTTGCCAATACCCACAATGCGTTGTCATCATTCATTGCATCAACGTTGAAATTGCTTTTGCCGTTATCACCCGTAATAGCGGCAAGCTCCGCTGACAGCATTTCGATTAAGCGATGGGAATCTGAAGAAAATGGATCTGATTTCTCTATGGTGATCATGGCTATATCCTATTCACTGTATTAATTATTGGGAAGCATGTCGGTTCGTTATTTCAGGCTCATTTCATTGCGTTGTAAACTTTGAAGCCGGGATTTTTTTCAAAAATATCGGCAACAAAATCCATGAATACAATCGCCCGTTTTGGTAAAAGGCGATTAGCAACATAAACGGCTTGAATGGGAACAGGTGATGCCGTGTAGTCAGTCAGTAATAATTGTAAGTTGCCATTTTCCAGCCCCTCTTCGAACAGCCATTCTGGGCCTTGTGCGATCCCAATCCCTGCATTGACAAATTTCTGTACTGCTTCGGGTGAATTGACCCTGAGCCGACCAGAAACAGGAACATTGATATCCTGAAATCTCCAGGTCGCGCCCGTTGTTAGCAAGGTATAGATCAAACAATCATGTTTTTTTAAATCCTCTGGTGTATTAGGGATTCCGTGTTTAGCTAAGTACTTGTTACTGGCAACACAAACTCGCTCATACATGCCAAGTCTGCGGGCACGCATAGCACTGTCCTCCAGGTGTCCAATGCGGATTGCCAGCTCAGCCCCTTCATCAATGAGATTGATATAGCGGTCATTAATCTGAAGATCGAGTGTTAGCTCAGGGTAGCGTTCTAAAAAATCGGGGATGTGCGGGACTAAGAATGTGTGTGCCAATGCTGTGGGGCAAGCAACGCGTAATAGCCCTGTGGGTGTTACATTTTCCCTGAAAGAAGACTCGGACTCTTCGACGGCTTCCAGAATACGTCTTGCTTCCAGATAATAACGTTCTCCTTCAGGCGTCAGTGAAAGCTTGCGGGTTGTTCTGTGAAGTAACCGAGTCTGCAAATGCTCTTCGAGGGCTGCAACATGACGGCTCACGTTCGGTTGCCCTAAGCCCAAACCCCTGCCGGCAGCCGAAAAGCTGCCAGTTTCAGCGGTACGGACAAAGCATGTCATCAAAAGTAATCTATCCATCCTAAGACCCATTTATGCTTTTAATGCATGAAAGATATTTAAAAATACCATCTTATCACTATCTGAGCATGAGCATAGAGTGGCTATCAAATCGGTCATTCACCGGTCAGGAGTAAAAACTAACAGGAGATTTTTATATGGCTAGATTACAAGGTAAACGCGCACTGATCACGGGAGGTACAAGTGGTATTGGTCTTGAAACGGCGAAGCTGTTTGTTGCGGAAGGTGCACGCGTAATTGTTACGGGTGTTAACCCTGATTCTGTCGCAAAAGCTAAAGTAGAACTGGGTAATGATGTGTTAGTCGTGCGTGCTGATTCCGCTGATGTGAGCGCACAAAAAGCTCTGGCTCAGACAGTTCAGGAACACTTTGGACAACTGGATATCGCTTTCCTGAATGCGGGTATATCACTGTATATGCCAATTGAGGCATGGACAGAAGAGCAGTTCGATCGCATTTATGATATCAACGTTAAAGGTCCTTACTTCCTCATGCAGGCGCTTCTGCCAGTGTTCGCAAGCTCTGCATCAGTGGTCTTTAATACCTCTATAAATGCTCACACGGGACCCGTGAACTCTTCAGTTTATGGCTCAACCAAAGCAGCGTTACTGAACATGTCGAAAACACTTTCTAACGAGTTACTTTCTCGTGGGATCCGTATCAACGCAGTAAGTCCTGGCCCTGTTGATACACCGCTTTACGATAAGGCGGGGATCCCCGTGGAATATCACGATCAAGTGATGAAAGATATCGTTGCAACCATTCCAGCAGGTCGTTTTGGTAAGCCTCAGGAAGTCGCACAAGCGGTACTTTACTTTGCATCTGATGCATCTGCCTGGACCGTGGGTTCAGAAATCATCATCGACGGCGGCGTTTCAATCTAAGCTACCAAAATAAGATTTACCCTTCATCAAGCCCGCCACCTTTTTATAACGGCGGGCTATCATTTTATCTGGAGTTTGAGATGTCTACCCATGGTCTGACGCTGATTAGCCACCCACTATGTCCCTTTGTGCAGCGCTCAGCGATAGTTCTGCTTGAGAAAAATGTGCCATTTGAACGCGTAAATGTAGACTTATCGGCGAAACCGGACTGGTTTCTTGCTCTGTCACCCACTGGCAAGGTGCCGCTGCTTAAAGTGCATCAGGCGAATGGCGAAGATGCGCTTATTTTCGAGAGCATGGTGATCTGCGAGTACCTGAATGAAACGCAAGACGGTGATTCGATGTATGCTGACGATGCATTAGTAAGAGCCAGACAGCGCGCATGGATCGCGTTTTCTACCTCAATGCTAGGAAATGCATGGCAATTTTTAAACGCGACCGATCGGGCCATTGCAGACAGCAAACGCGCGTTGTTCCGTGTGCAGCTTGAACGTATCGAAGCTGAATTGAGTGTGGGACCTTATTTCTCTGGTGCCGAATTCAGTATGGTTGATGCGGTCTACGCCCCTATTTTCCGTTACTTCTCCATTATCGATGCATCAGTCTCTGAGGCGATTTTTGATGGACTTCCGCGTACTTCCTTATGGAAAGCTGCACTGGAAAAAAGGGAAAGCGTGAAAGCCGCTGTATCATCAGATTATGCAGAACTTTTCCAACATCATCTTCGTCAGCATTCTGCAATTCTCGCTGCTTGACGATATTCACTGGGAAATGGTGCCCTATTCCCCGCCGATTAAAACACGGCAATGTTCGCAATTCCTCTACCAACTGAGAGAACCATTTTGAACTTCCGCTCCTCGCTCACAGCAGCGCCTGGAAACTGGCGTACAGGCGGCATCGTGCAGCAGACCTAGCAACGCGGCGTATTTATTGAAAATGGGTGCTGATTGATCGCTATGGACGTCAGGCTGTTTCGAGTAGGAGGATGTGAATACCGGTCAGATATGCCGAGAATATACCCCCATCCCATAGGCGGCTGGGGGTTAAGAATGCCGGGCAGACCTGCCCGCGAATAACGTAGCGGACTCAATCCGTTATTTTTTCGGGGTGATTTTCGTCACTGAACCTGTTTGCGTTTTATCCCCGGTAGTTCCATACATAGACACGAGATAAACGGCACCATCAGGCGCAGCGGTCAGGTGGTTTGGCGTATCATCCATCGGGATATTCGCGACCAGTTTACCGTCCTTGTTCAGAACAGCAACAGTTCCGCCTGCACGCGTGGCGGCGAAAACCTGCGACGTCACAGGATCCCAAACGACAGATACCCCCCCGGCACCAATGTAAGTATCCGCGAGAACCTTGCCGTCCGCATCAAGAACCACAACATTGTTTGTCTCCTGGGAAACGACGTAAAGACGGCCGGTCTTCGGATCGCGTGCGATGTCGGTTGCGCCTTGCGCCTGAGGTATTTTCACCGTTGTACTCTTGCCCGTTTTGAGATCAATCCAGCCCACCCAAGGCGTATCGCGGCTGACGCCGTAGAGTTTCCCACCGGCGCTATCCAGGGCAAGATCTGTGCTGTAAAACGGGTCGCGGCCACGGTTCGTCACGAATTCCATCTGACCGATATGTTCCAGCGTTTTGGTATCATATACCTCGATAAAACCGGTCAGCGCTGCGCTGACATAAGCCCGATTGTGGGCTTCATCAATAATCACATCGCGCGGATGTACGACCGACCCCTCCGGGAAAACTTTTACAACGGAAAGGTTTTTTGCATCATAAACAGTCACTGTTTCAGCAAGCGTGTTGGTCGTCCAGACTTGATGATGGACATTATCAACACCGATGCCGAAGACGCCAATCTGCTCACCCTTTTTGTCTTTAGGCAGCATAGCCTCCGCTTCGACAGCCAGCGTTCCGGCGTTGAGTCTCATCAGACGGCTACCATCCTTCGGGCCGCGTGCAGAGGTCACGAACAGCTTCCCGTCCGCCGAAACTGCCGACTGGTAAGCCCGCTCACCGACGGGAAGGGTTTGCAGCCTGAAAGCCTCAGTGTTTTTCGGGGGAATAATTTGGGACAATTTCAACATGACCTGCGAAACGCTCGCGGGATTTTGCGTAATAACGGTGAGGGGATGAAGGCCTGTAGCGGCATCGGCCGGAACGGTTAGCGGAATAGTGAGGTTTCCCTTCTCGTCGGCGGTCAGTGGTTTCGGTGTCAGGACTTCAGCACCATTCAGCATAGTGACGGTTGCGCCCGTCTGCAGGCTCTTAATGGTTATAACCGTTTTATCGCCAGGCTTAACAGGAATGTCCCGTGACCCGGCACGGATACTGCCAGGGAACGTCGTGGTAGCAGCTTCCCATTGGCTATCGGCGTATGCCGTTGTAGCGGTTGACATCACAATGGTGGAGGCCAACAGCACTGAACGGACTGAAATTCTTCTCATCTTATCTCCATAAATTGTATTGATTCTGCATCTCAACGCAGCCACAGGATATTTCCACGCGCTAACTCTTATCTTCCGCCCTGAGAAATATCTCCTGCGATAAGCGCATTCAACATACCACATCAATGTAAATAATTATCATTACTGTTTTGAGTGGTATCTTAAAATGCTGCGCTTTCGATGTATAGCGGGTGAGCGAGCTGGCGATTTTCCGGTAAGGAGGGAGCATTGTGCCTGGAGCGGAGGTTGGTGATAGGTGGTTGTATTCATCAAATCGGGGGTTAAGGCGATAGGCAAAAACTGTGGCGATGTAGACGTCAGTCCCAAACAACCAAGAGATTCAAAATGGCATGACAACTTACACAACGCGTAAAAGCGATCGCGGATATTGTCCTCGCACTTGAATTTACCAACGAGATGTTTATCAATCCTGATGTCGCTGTAGAAATGCAAGAGAGCATAGCTACCCGAGTTCTATCCAACGGGCGGATTGGTGGCAGGAACGGACACTGTAAACTCAGGAGTAAACTGGCCCGCCTGGAGATGAATATGAGCGTAGGTCAGCGGGAATTTTTTCCATTGGTATAAATATCAGGCCGCGTGATACTCCATGCATAGTTTTCCCGATTAACGGGTTCGTACCCAAATTTTTGATAGAGCCAGGGCGCAGTTGTTGTAAACAACATGATTCTGCGAAGCTGCTCAAAGACGGGATGATGATGTATGCATTGCATCACCCATCTCCCCAGTCCCTCCCCCTGATATTCCTCAAGAATATAAACATCACAAAGATAAGCGAATGTAGCGTAATCTGTTATCAAACGCGCGAAACCTATCTGGGTTTCATCATGGTAAACGCCGAAATTAAGACTGTTTTCTATTGATGCACCTACAGTGGACAGATCAATCCCTTTAGCCCAAGTCGACCTCGTCAGATAGCGATGGATAGCCTGTACATCCAGTTTTTCCCTGTCTGTACTCACCAGGTAGTTATCCTTATACCACTCATGCTTCTCTGAAATGCTCACAGACTTACCTGCTCATCAGGTTATGGGAAACCTGACCTTATCACTTGATGTAAAATCGTGCTATCAGTGCTGCTTCGCAACAGCTAAAGTTTGCTGCTGGTATCAATGAGGCATTACGTCCGCTTGTCACTGTGAGTTCAACTCAGTTTCCCATCCTGTTCACGGAGCAGACGTCTAATGGTTCTAAAATATTCTCATTGTAGAGAGAGATTGTATCGACCACTTCACCATGATAATCACTCCCTTTTTACGACATGAGCAGAGAGCTAATCTCTTCAGATTTCAAGGGTTTTGAAAAATACCAGCCTTGCGCATAGCAGTCAGGGATATTGTCCAGAAGAAAACGATACTGTGTTTCCGTTTCAACTCCTTCAAAAACAACTAATTTCGGCATTTTATTTAACATTCCGATTAGGCCTGACAGGACGGGGTTAACTGAAGGTTCAGTACCAATACAATCAATCAAGGATTTATCAATTTTAATTTCTTCCACATCAAGTAATGAAAGCCAGTTAAGATTTGAGTAGCCGGTTCCGAAGTCGTCTAGGGCGAACCGGATACCAGAGTCTTTGTAAGAGAGCATTGCCTTTTTTATCTCCTCGATACTGGCATTTTGTCTTTCAGTAATCTCAAGCATAATTAGGTTGCCCGGGATCTTTTCCCGCTCAAGGGTGGTGAAAAGTTTGGCCCGAAAGGTGTCATCACAGATATCCGAACAGTTAACATTGATACTCAGAATAATATTGTATCGATGCAATATGGGTGCAAACTCAGCGAGAGCATGTTCTACAACATAAAGACTTATTTTATTGATCAACCCATTTTTTTCGGCGAGCGGAATAAAAATATCAGGCCCTATACTTCCCATGTGACTATCATTCCAGCGTATCAGAGCTTCTACCCCTGTAACACGATGTGTTTCAATATTATAAATAGGTTGATAAACGAAATTGAAATCCTTGTTGAGAATGGCACTTTCAAATCGAGAAAGTAAAGACTGATTTTTCCCTGTGATACTTATATAGAGTGCAGAATTTAAAAAACCTATAATAATCGATATGGAAATAAGAAAGGCTAAGATATAAGGGTTGTTATTGAAGAGAATGGGGAACTCTGTGCCAGTAATAACGCAAACATCTTCAAACATGCTACAAGAGCGAGTGGTCATGTAATTAAATAGATATGTTTTGTGATGTTCAATCGCCTCCAATAAATCTGTCTTGTTCCCGATTTTAAAAAAATGATTTTTATGATTAAAATCACCTACAATAGCGCTAAAATTCATTTGTTCTGCTTCTTGCCAGAATCGCTGAAAAGCAAAAGGGGAAACGGTAATGGCAAAGTTATTTGTATAAAGTACATCTGCGATAATATTTTCTTCAATCTGCGCATCAAAAACCCAGACATAACTTCCGCGGTTCACTTTATTTCTGTATAAATTCAAGGAAAGTGGAGTGCTAAGCGTCCCCCAGAGCGCAGAGCAGACAACGTGCTGATCGCTGACATAGGCAATATCTTTGATGAGGGGATATGGCCAGAGACGTTTTCTTAGTTGATGGAGATACTGTTCACTGCAAGGGGGATAGACTGAGAATTCATCACGTAAACCATCAATCAGCTGAACCTGCTTAATCAAACTGTCACTTCTTGAAAGGATTGAATCAGCATAATTTTCAATTTTTTCATGAAGATAATAGTAATATATGCCCGAGCCTAGTCCGTAACACAGGACAATAGTTAACATCACCGATACAAGATACACCCCGGGGCGGTTAATTGCTAAATGCAGAATTCTTAATTTCATTCTGACAGTATCACCTTGTTATTATCTTTGTCTGAATGCCGCCGATACTACATGTTTAATATACATTTATCCCATCCGTAGAATGCTCATCGTGCGCCACTTTTAGCAAGTATCGGCTAAAAGCATAAATACTTTAGTACATAAGAGCAGATACTTTAATAAACTATTTAGTTTTTATTAAAAATGTGTCCCCTCTCAAAAATAGGTAGGTTTTTTTTGAATCGACGAAGAATTTTATCCATTATCACCTTCGAATCAGGTATATCACGTAATGTGACAGGACAACCTTGAAAAGTGATGGAGAGAAAATAATACGTATACGTTTTAAGCTATCGCTTTGACATTCCTGCCCGAACTCCCGGTAGTTATCATGGTTTCAACCCAAAAATGAGAATGGGAATCAATGGTATAAGAGCTATTTCCTCAATAGTGGATAGATAAAGAGTTTCATTGATTGATACATTAACTGGTCTGTCCAATGGTTCACTATCTTCCAGATAATCGTTATGAGACAGAGACCATTTTCCTTTAGCGTGGAACCTGACTCCCATATGATCACTATCAACTTGATTCGCACGATACTCATTAACCAACTCAGAATACTGTTGTGAACTTAGTCTATGCTTATCAAAAATGACTAAATACGTTGCTTTCACATTATCTCTTTCAATATCGAAGTTAATCTTCATGCCAGTCACAACCGGTTTAAACTGTTCATAAAACGCGAGATACTCTTTATTTTCCTCAGGAGTTCTGGAAAATTTATAGCTATATCTAGCAGAGTTAACGATAAATCCATTCTCAATAAATTTAACAGATACGATGGTGTCGGTTGTCGGCAGTTCAGGTGAGTTGACGCATCCGGTCAACATAATAACCGCAAGTAACCATAAAGACTTAACGCATCCTAATAAGTGACTCATTTCCCACTCCATTTACCATAACATTCGTTCGGAGCACCGCTTAAAGGGGGTGGAAGCATTGCGACTCTTGTACAAGAACGTCCGCAGCGCGCCAAGAGCAGACGTTGTCGCTATAGGTGATGAATTACGGGATCAGGCTGTGCAGAGAAAAAGCCATTAGCAACATCCCGCCCGCAATGTTGACGTATTTTTTGAGCATTAATGGGTTGTTTTTTTTTACTGAAAAGATCAATGTTTGGCTAACAGCGTAAAGCCAAACGCTCATAACGACTACATGTACTGATGCCAGTGTCAGATAGTTCCAAACACCTCCCTGCCCCCCTGCGAACTGCGAAACGACTGTCAGATAGAAAATGATGGCTTTAGGATTCAATACATTCGCTATCCAGGCCTCTCTTAAAGTCACCGAATGCTTCGTATCAGCAAACCCTTCTGGGTTTGCCCTTATGCCGTTGCGTATAAGCATCGCTCCTAACCAGAGCAGATAGGCAGTTCCGAAAAATTTCAACACAGCAAAAGTTGCTGGAGACGATATGAGCACAGCGGTAATACCAAACCCTATGAGAACTGCGTGGGTATAAATGCCCAAAGCTGTTCCGGCAAGAGTCCTGAACAGTCCTTTGTGACCGCCTGCCAGAGCACCGCTCATAACAAGAGTGAAGCTTGCTCCGGGGGACAGTGCAACAGGGAGTAGTACTGGCATAAACCCAAGAAGGTTTAGATCCATAGATTTTTGATAGTCATTGATGCTCTAATGTATTGCCAGTCAAGGCGCTTCGAGAATGTTGTATTGAACACAATGAAAACATATAGCCACCATGAATGAAAGGTCGGCTCTTCGCTCAAAGCTGCCAGCCAGATACGACTGTATCGGTGAACTCAGCAGGCAAAGTAACAGGTATCCAGACGGGTGCCTCTGCGAACGTCCTGTTCAGCGAAATAATCCAATCTGGAATGACTTAACAAACCGATCTTAAAGGGCGTGAATTCCCTCCTGGGTCATCACGCCCGCACTGACGTTACTGCTATGCCGTGGATTTCACGTCTTCAGGCGTTGGTTGCTCGGGGCGAATGTTGAACCAGATGGCGTACATCGCAGGCAGGAACACCAGCGTAATGATAGTGCCGCCTAACGTCCCGCCAATCAGGGTGTAAGCCAGCGTTCCCCAAAACACCGAGTGCGTCAGCGGGATAAACGCCAGAATAGCCGCCATCGCCGTGAGTAATACCGGTCGTGCGCGCTGCACCGTCGCCTCCACGACCGCGTGGGATGGCGCCATCCCTTCTCGCTCGTTATGATGAATCTGTCCGGTTAAAATCAGAGTGTTACGCATCAGGATCCCCGACAGCGCAATCAGTCCCACCAGCGCATTGATACCAAACGGCTGGTTGAAGAGCAGCAGCGTGGGCACCACCCCAATCAGCCCCAGTGGCGCTGTGAGGAATACCATCACCATCGCCGACATCGACCGCACCTGCAGGATAATGATCAACAGCGTCATGGCAATCATAATCGGGAACAGCGGTGCCATCGCCTGGGTAGCTTTCCCGGATTCCTCAATAGACCCCGCCTGCTCGATGCGGTATCCGGCAGGAAGCGTATCAATGATGGGCTGCAACGCCTTCATGATGGCTGTAGAGACATCCGGCGGCTGCAGATTTTCGGCAATGTCTCCCCGCACGGTCATCGTCGGGGTACGATCGCGACGACGCAGAACAGGATCTTCCATACGCACTTCAACCTCCCCTATCTGCGACAGCGGAATGCGCTGGCCGGAAGAACCGACAAGAGTAAAACCGGCGATTTTTTCTGGGTCGAGTCGAATATTCCCGGCCGCGCGCCCCATCACCTGCACCGAACGGATATCTTCACGCACTGAGGTGATCGGAACGCCTGACAGCAGGAACTGGAGCTGCTGCGCCACCGCATTCGATGTCAACCCCACCGCCTGAAGACGGTCCTGATTCAGCGTGAAATGCAGCGCCGGTACTCGCGTCCCCCAGTCAGTATTGACGGTTCTCATCATCGGGCTGGACTGCATCACTTTTTCTACCTGGTCTGCAATTCCGCGCAGTTGAGCCGCATCCGGCCCCGCGACACGGTAGGCCACCGGGTAAGGCGAATACGGACCAAACACCAGCTGAGTCACACGCACGCGCGCCTCAGACGCCAGGCCCGCGGCAACGGCTTCACGGAGACGGAACTTCAGCGCCTCACGTGCTTCCGGGTTATCCGTCAGCACCACGATTTTCGCAAAAGAAGGGTCGGGCAGTTCCGGCGCCATAGCCAGAAAGAAACGGGGTGAACCTTGCCCAATATAAGACGTCACGATTTTTGTCTCTTTCTGCTTTTTCAGCCAGGCTTCAACCTTCGCGGTTGCCGCACTGGTTTGCTCAATGGACGTTCCATAGGGCATCTGCACTTCGACAAGCACTTCAGGACGATCGGAAGTCGGGAAAAATTGTTTTTTCACCAGCCCCATGCCGAGTATCGCGACCGTAAAAACGGCAATCACCGTACCCGCCACCAGCCACTTACGGGCGATAACGCGCGTGAGCACCTGGCGAAAACGATTGTAGTGACGGGTGTTGTAGATAGCCGCGTGTCCGCCCTCAACCTTTTTGATATCGGGCAGCATTTTCACGCCAAGATAAGGTGTAAATACCACCGCCACGACCCAGGAGGCAATTAGGGCGATCCCCACAATCCAGAACATGTTGCTGGTGTATTCACCAGCGGTGGATTGGGCAAACCCGTTGGGCATAAAACCGACGGCTGTGACCAGCGTGCCGGCCAGCATCGGCGCCGCCGTGTGGCTCCAGGCATAGGCCGAGGCTTTGATCCGGTCATAGCCCTCTTCCATCTTCACCACCATCATTTCGATAGCGATGATAGCGTCATCAACCAGCAAACCCAGCGCCAGAATCAAAGAGCCCAGGGTTATACGGTCAAAGTTTTTACCGGAGGCCTCCATCACCACGAAGACAATTGCCAGCGTTAGCGGCACGGCGGCCGCAACCACGATACCCACTCGCCATCCCATACTGACGAAGCAGACAACCATCACCACCAGCAGCGCGACAAAGAATTTGATCATGAACTCATCAACGGAGCCGCTAATGTTGACGGACTGATCGGTGACCTTCGTAAACGTCATACCCAGCGGCATGCTCTCATTGATGTTGGCCGTTTCCGCATCCAGTGCCTTACCCAAATCGAGACCGTTCCAGCCGTCCCGCATAACAATGCCCAGCAGCAGCGCCGGTTCACCCTGATTGCGGATCAGGAAGGTCGCCGGATCTTCGTAGCCTCGTTCAACGGTCGCCACGTCAGAAAGCTGCAGGGTTCTGCCCTGTACGACGAGGGGCGTTTCACGGATTTTCTCCAGTTTGTCGAAGGCACCATCAAGGCGGATAAAGACCTGCGGCCCTGAAGTGTCAATCGACCCAGCGGGCGTGAGTACGTTCTGGCTGTTAAGAGCGGAGAAAATATCCTGAGGCGAAATACCGAGCGTGGCCAGACGGTCATGTGAGAACGAGACAAAAATGCGTTCAGCCTGTTCACCGATGATATTGACCTTCTTAACCCCCGGCACATGCAAAATTCGCTGGCGTAATGATTCCGCATCGCGTACCAGCAGCCGCTGCGGCTCCCCTTTCGCCTTCAGCGCAAAGAGCGCAAACGTCACGTCGGAGAATTCATCATTGACCATCGGCCCGATAACCCCAGCAGGAAGGTTTTTGGTTTCATCACCGAGCTTCTTGCGCGCCTGATAGAACTCTTCCCGCACCTGCGAAGGCGGTGTGCTGTCCTTCAGTGACAGCATGGTGAAAGCCAGGCCGGGGCGCGTGTAGGTCTCGCTGCGATCGTACCACTTGAGTTCCTGCATACGCTTTTCAAGCGGTTCGGCCACCTGATCCTGCATTTCCTGGGCGGTGGCGCCAGGCCACGCAGAAATAATCGTCATCTGCTTGACGGTAAAAGGAGGATCTTCAGCCCGCCCCAATTCGAAAAACGAGAGAATACCGGCCACGGTGATCAGGATAATAAGAAACAGTGTGATTGAGCGCTCACGAACGGCCAGCGCGGAAAGATTGAATCGCCCCCCGCTCATGGCTGACTCCCGGCAGTGCTGGTACCGCTCAGTGCAGCCATGCGTACGGCCTCTCCGTCATGCAGCAGATGCGCCCCGAGAGCGACCACCTGCTCACCAGGTTTAAGGCTACCGGTTATCCTGGCCGCATCATCCCCTAATCCCAGCACCTGCACGGGCCGCCATGACACTTTGGCGGGCGTGCCTGAAATACGCCAGACACCCGGGCCTTTTCCAGGATCATAGAGTGCGGCTAAAGGAACTTGCATCACCTGGTTGGCGGCTTGATGGTCTGCAATATGGAGCGTAACGGTCGATCCCAGCGGCGCACTTGCCAGCGTCCCTTCAAGCACATATCTCGCTTCAAAGGTGCGCGTCACAGGGTCAGCGGCTTCGGAAAGCAGGCGCAGTTTTGCAGTAGATGATTGTTTTCCGGTACCGTACAGGGTTGCCTCGGCCGCGCTTCCGGGGGCCGGACGTAACGTCTCGGGTAGCTGTACGATGGCCTCGCGCTGCCCTGCTCTGGCCAGACGAACCACGGGCTGACCCGCGCTGACAACCTGCCCCGGTTCCGCCAGCGTCTCCACAACCACGCCATCGGCATCGGCCAGCAGCACGGCGTAGCCCGTCGCATTTTGCGCCACATTCGCCTGTGCCTGAGCCGCACTCAGCTCAGCTTTGGCCGTATTGGCCGCAGCCTTAATCTGATCGTAAGCCGATGCCGACACAGCACCAGTTGAGATCAGTCCACGGTAACGCCCCTCGTCAGCAATCGCTTGTTTTGCACGCGCCCGTGCGGCAGCCACAGCCTGCTGCTGCGCCTGCGCCTGCAGGCCGAGATCGGCGGAATCCAGACGCATCAATGGTTGACCGCGTTTAACGCTCTGGCCGGTATCAACCATACGTTCAATGATTTTGCCCTGCACCCTAAAACCGAGATCGCTTTGGATCCGGGCGACCACAACGCCGGTGAAGGCGCGGGAGGAATCGACAGCGCTCACAACGGTTGCAGACCTCACCAGTGGAGGCTGCGTACGGGGATCGTCGGTGCTGGAGGCGTCGCCGCAGGCCGCGAGGGCAAGCGGCAACAGCCAGACAGCAAAAGTGGCGGGTTTGAGCCGGAGCATGGGGTTCCTTAATCATTTAACAGGACAATACCCGCATACTCTTTCAAGTGACCAATTAAGTCAATAGTCACAACTACGGTGATAAACTTCTCAGTATCAGTGACGACAGCAGGACGGCGGCTGCAGGTGCAGAATCAAGATTGTATTGCAGCTGTAACGGGCAAATGTAGGGACGCATGACCAGATAAATGGCCTCAGCAGCCTCATCAAGCGGGGTTTTGCGTTCAAACTCCCCGGCCTGTCGGCCCTCCTGGATGATGTCCTGTATCAGCTGGCGAAGACGTGCCTGATGCGCCACGGCAGAAGGCCAGTTATCCCGGGAAGCGACGGCGGCAATGTCATACAGCATGCGGTCGTGAAAAAACAGATCCGTTCCGGCTTCTGTCAGCGTCCTCAACAAACGCCGCAGCTTTTCAGATGCGGTCGGCGCATCGGTGAGCGCGTTGTTAACGATTTCAGCAATTTGTGACAACCTGTTGGCGCAGATCACTTCGCCAATAGCCTGCTTGGAATCGAAAAATTTATAAATATACGCTTTGGAAAAGCCTATCGCTTTTGCCAAATCTGAAACGGTCGTTTTTTCGTAGCCAAAATGCCCGAAATGAGCGGTGGCAGCCTCCACGACCTGGTCACGGACACTGTGGTCAGAAGGTCCCCGCGTAAGAAGATCATTTGTCTGTTTAGTCATTTTTTCAGCTTAGCTCAATGAGCCACGATTGACAACGAGTGACCATTTTGTAATTAAGTCACATTTTAAAAGTTAACTTAAAGGATATCAATGTTACTCCTACCCACTCTCACAGTTAACTGCCGGGTTGTGGCGTCGGACCGGATTATAGTCGTTACGGCAATCACGATGAAACCGATCTGAACGCAACCTGGGAAATGGGTGTTTTCGCCGGGTTGTGGCACACTCCCTGCAGGCTTAGAGAGCCGCACGACAAGTCTCTTCTTAATGGTGTTGAGGGCGCGCCAAAAAGATGACTCATCATTGCTTACCCGCCAATAACTGTATATAAATACAGTTATGTGATTTTACCGAACAGATCGTGCCGATGGCGATTCGATAGAATCAATTCGTTGAAGTCACAATGATTTTAAATGAGCAACGTCCCGCCCAATCTGCCGGGGCTGTTAAGGAAATAACATGCTAAAAGTGATTGCCGAAGATTTTATGCAGCCGGAGGCCGTTGAGATCGTCCTTCCGCTTTATCGCGAACTGGTCGAGGCGACAAGGCGAGAACCGCTGTGCATCGCGTATGACTTGTATGTGGATGAGAACGATGCCGGGCATTTCATTTTCATTGAAGAGTGGCCTGACCGCGCGGCGCTGGATGCACATTGTGCGAGTGAACACTTCCAACGCCTTGTCCCTCAGATAAATCAGTACGAGCGCAAGAAAGCGACTTTTATTTTCATGAACAGCGTTGAGTAAACCGTTGAACGTCGTCTGGCGCGAGCATAATCAATCCTGATATTACAGCAACGGCACGCAGCATTTTGGCTGCGTGCCTTTGCTGAATCAGGCGGGGAATTTCACGTTAAAATCAGTGATGAATTGTTCACCGGCCTCAGCGATCGCTTTCGACAGAAACTGGTAATAGCGCTCAACACCGTAGGACTCAATTTGCTGGACCCGCTGGCGAACAGGCGCACAGAAAAGTGCCGAATTCCCTGCCCCGACTCTTTTACTGTTTGGCGGCAGTTCAGACGAGATAGCTTTAAACCAGGTGCGTGCAGCGTTCTTAAGCGTGGCAGGCACTTTAGCAACATCATCAATGCCGGTTAAAACCTGCACGGTCGGGAAGATATCGGCTTCAACGGCATTTTTAAGACGTGCAAAAAACTGGCTGAACAGCTCATACGATCCCAAATCCACGATCTTCGGTTTAGTGCTATTGCGGGTTTTATTGCCCTGTTTGCCGGTCGTTAAAAGCGTTTTACTCCGCGAATTAACGTCAGTCAGCTGCAGGTTAAACAGGATATTACAATGCTCGCGACGCTTCTTCACATCCGGGAACATCTCGATAAAGGTGGAGATAAATTGCGGTGTGGCCAGGTCGTGGAGTTCATGATTAACCAACCACTGCGATCGTGCGAACGCTCCCGGCGTGATAAACCAGTCTGGCTGTTCTGTGTAGGTCTTAGACTTTCCTTTACTGTCAAACTCAACAAACTCAGCGCCGCCATCAAAGGCGAAACGACAGTTTTTGAGGCTGGTAATCGTCTGGTTCATGATAAGCGCATCTTTGATAAAGCGCGCGACAACAGCGCTCATGACGAAGGCCGTCTGTTTTTCATCACGGATAACATACTTCAGGTCTTCTACTGACTTCACGCCAGGTTCAAGATCGGTAAATTCTAAGAAAATGTGATGCATGTAATTCACTTCCCGCAAGCTGCAACCGGGTAATGATAACACAAGAAACTACATGGATAATGACCGCATACACTTTAGCATCACTACTCGAAAACGAACTTATTCACTTCTGAAATAAATAACGCACATCTGTCATAGTGGCTTTTACTCCAAAAAGAAAAACTATTAACATATTCTGGATTTTTATAAGAACTGCCATTTTCCACTCACTCTTTCCACGTAGCAGAACACTTCATAAGTGTGATTAGCGCCCTCATCTCCACCAGTCCTTCTGCTGCCCCGGCAAGACCCGCACTAAGGTTTACTCACCACGCCATCTACAACAGACAACCTGCTTGAACTCTGGCTTGTTTCATGGCTACAGATGACAGAAAACCAATCACTAAATAAACACTAACTAGTTACTTATAAATCATTTTTAAAAACATAAACGCATACATTAAAAACACTGCAAACCTATTTAACGGTCACTTAAAAACTGACAAAAATCAAACTAAATGAACATTTCATGATTATTTTGACGTTAGTTTTATCACTCTATTTTGCATAAATGTTACGGATAAAACAGAAAATGAACAGGACGGTCGCGACTCAATTACGCGTTAAATTTGCAATAAAGTGCATAAACAATCAATTATTTGCATAATTTATTTTGTTTCACACTTATTTCCGCACTGTTTTAAAAATCGTAATTCATTGTAGAGACGAAAGATTCGTAGAGGAGAGTGAAACGTCGGTTCAAAACAGCTGTGAAATCGGTTACACGCTATGCAAAACAAAATGATTATTGCTGTTCATTTTTGTACTTTTCCGTATTCAAGCCCTTCTCCTTTCACACGAAGTATCGCCCCAGAAAAGTGCGCTTTTTTAACTAATTAGATACAAATTCACCACGTTTTAGCCAACGTTGACTTGTTTTCTTTGCACTCGCATATTTCACAGCACGAATTAACAAGACATCTTTTGGAGAATGTTTTTATGCCATCTCGTGATTATCCAGACAAAAGATTCCCGCGGGGAACTGCAAAAGATGCAGACCTGAAAATGTTAAGCGCAAGGATTGAATCCAGCCTCGTCGAATACGTGAGAGAGACCGCTTTTGAGACGCGGCAAAGCAAGCAGGAAATTATTGCAGAAGCCTTAACGCTTCATAAAAAAAGCCGCCAGACAGAGCCAGCGGCTGAATAAAAACGTTAACCCATCCGCGACCAAACGAACCGGGTTAGCACCTTTACACGTTAATGATACAGGTTTTCATATGAAAAAAACGATACTTTCTGGGGTCATTCTTGCAACCTTCGCCGGAACCTCCGCCCTCGCAACGCCCTTTATGCCGATGATGAATCCAGAGCCAGCGGGAAGTTTTGTGCCATCAATCCAAAGCCCTCAGGGTGTGACGGGCACGTTCAATTTTTATGATGGAACGGATGATTCCCATTTCCGCATGGGCTTTACGCAAAATTATCTCTACGATCTCAACGCTATTGTCTCTAACGTGGAGACAAATCAGGCTGACATGGCAACCAAAGTGGATCAGACCGCTTACCAGCAGGGTCAAGCTCGTCAGGACAAAGCACTTACCCGCAAGGTCGATATTCTCGACTACACCCGCGATCGTGCAGCAGTTGATCAACACATTTCTGACGTCGGCACTGTCGTGAGTATTAACCACCAGGATATTCAGACCAATCATACTGCGATCGTCGCACAGACCACTGCGCTGAATACCAAAGTGGATAGGACCGACTACGACCAGAATAAACAGAACACAGAGGCCAAACTGGCCAATCTGACACAGACCAACGATCTGCAAAATGCATCAATGACATCCAACAAAACCGCGATCGTCCAGAACTCGACAGATATCAAAACCAACACGGCCGCGCTGGCGACCAAAGTGGATCAGACCTTTTATTCTGCTGACCAGACGCGCCAGGATAATGAAATGGCAGGTAAAGCCAACGCGATTGATTTGCACGCAGATGAGCAACAAATCACGAGCAACAGAACCGCTATCCAGAAAAACGCCGCCCAGGAACGAAAGGACTTTCAGGGGCTTCAGGCCGGGATCGCGCACGCTGAAGACACTGGCACATATGCTCAATCACGCGCTGATGCAGCTTATGCGAATACTGAAAAAAACCGTAAAGCACTGGACGCAACAAACACGCGTGTTGCGGCTAACACCACAAAACTGCAAAACCATGAAAGCCGAATTCAGGATCTGGAAGCTGACCGCGGTTACGGTAGCAAATTCAACGAGCTGAAAAATACTGTCGATAACAACCGTAAACATGCTTCCGCAGGCATAGCAGGTGTCGCCGCAATGGCGAATATTCCGCAGGTCTCTCAGGGCGCAACGTTCTCAATGGGCGCGGGCGCCGGGACGTATGACAGCGAACAAGGTCTGGCCGTCGGCGCATCAGCCCGTATTGGGCAGCAGGTCGTCACCAAATTGACCGTCTCTGCGACCACGGAAAATGATTTCGTGGCCGGCATGGGTGCCGCTTACGAGTGGTAATACTGGCTTACCTTTCCGCTGTATCCTTCATTAAAGAAGGTTTAGGCCATGCAAAATCATGTGCGTAAACCCGCAAAACAATGCTCGTCGCGATCGCAACGAGCAAAATAAAAGAGGCTACACATGAAAAAAAGACTCATCGCACTCATGAGCCTGGCAGCCATTATCGCCGCTCCAGCACATGCCATTGACGCCAAATACCGCGCAAAACTGGAACGCTCAGGTTGTACCCAGTTAACCGAAGCCGATGGCACCTGTGACATCCATAAAACCAAAGCCCAGAACCAGGCCGCACACCCGCAGAGCCAGATGGATGTGACGCCCTACATTGGGACGTGGCAAATGTTCGACGCTAACGGGCAGCGCTTACTGAAACTGGTGGTACGCGAAAAGGGTTACTTGTTTGATGGTAAACCGATTGAAACCGCTAACGTGCCGTTCATCACCGATAAGGGCGAATTATACCTCGTATTCAGAACGCGCAGCATCGCTCTCAAACCAGATGGCAAAGGCGAATGGCACAGCCCCAAGGGTCAAGGATATTTGACGCGTCAGTAACAAAGGCTCCCGCAGGAGCTTTTGAAAAAGTTTCAACACAATGAAATAAAAGGATTTATTTCAGGTCATGTCCACATGTTGACCACATCGATACAAGAAGCCCTGCGAATGCAGGGCTTTTTTAAATTGATGTACAGATAATGGGATTGGATGTTACTAAGTTAGGTATTGAAGAACTCAATGGCCTTTGTTAATGAGTATATTGTCTTTAAATCACCTGCAGTTACTGCTTTGTGTAGCAACCCAGATAGAATTGCACTGCGTGTTGATGCAGGTATGACGCAAGGACTCAAAATCCCTCTCGATTGAGGATATGTACCCCAATGAACACCAAGCTCTTTGTCTCCACCATTATATTGATTTTTGTGATCATAATATCCAATAATTAAAACAAAACCATCATCATCATATATATCTACAGTATTTTTCCAGTAGGAAATCATTTTCATCTTGCCATACCGAATTCAGATATAATTGATTCCCTCTGCGCATCCTCACATTTGTAACAGGCGAAGTATTTAATTTCTTCCATGTCTCCTGTCACATACTCATCACAATGCGGGCAATTTATTGCAGACCATCCTCGGTCAAAACATGAAACACAACTCCATTGACCATCAATATAAAAAACTGAATTTGGAGTGTGTTTGCATTCGTGGCAACCTGCAATGTAATCACCTCCTTTTTCCCACCACTCATCTCCACTTTTGTATTTTTTCTTGCAAAGTTTAATTAAAATGTTGGTGTTTATTTCATGATTACATGAGGGGCATGATTTCAATTCTGAATTAAAGAATTCAAATGGTTTATCACAAAAAGGACAATCTAGCATATCATTAACTTTCCTTAATGCAACATCATGAGACTCACATACAAGGCACTCATACTCATCACCCCATTTTTTCGTCTCTTTTACTTCACCAGCGTCAAAACCACACTGATTACAAGCAACAACTGTAACACCTCTTTTTTTCAAAATCTCAATTCGTTCGGACAATTCAGCAAAGCGTGCATCAAGAAAATTCTTTTGAGCAAGCATTTTTTTATGAATACGCTCAAAGTCTTTCTGGTATTTTACAAAATCACTCTTCCATTCTACTGATAACAAATTGTTCAGATGGTGCCATGAGGACCACTGCTGAGCTACTACGCCAGCTTTGTTTGCCTGTAAACTTGAATATTCCGTATGTGCAAAATGTACAATCTGGTTCCTGTGTTCACCCAATGCCTTAAAATTTGATATGACCTTATCACCTAGTTTAATATCGAGAATAGTTCTAAGCCTTTTAACAGCACCATCAAGATATACAGACTTAAAATCTCCAACACTAAAATTTTGTATATGTGCATTGCCAGGTTCTTCAAGTATAAGAGACCAATGCTCCAACATAAGACGAGCTTTTAAAAAAAGCTCTATGGCAGTATAAAAATCAACGATGGAATTTTTAGGTCGCTTATCTAAATTATCAATGGAAGCATCTAAAAAATCGACGGCATTCAGCACTAAAGAATCAAAGAGCTGTTCATTAGTTTGAGGTTTCTGCTGAACATATGTACGAGCCATTTTATCTCCTGAAGTATTATAATTATCTATACAATGAAACTGTTTTCGACCAAATATTGACTACTTTAAAACCTTATCCATTTCCACATTGTATATCTTTGGCATTTGAAAGTTTTGCTATTTTAAAGTACACATTGTTAATGTGTAGCAATGAATACGTTTGAAAGCCATTTTTACCTGTATAGATATGATTAAAGGTTTTTTTGTGTATACATTTATAGTGCCATGTTAGGATCATTGTGACTTTACAAATTATCAGATAAAAAAAAGCCCCGCAATATATTGCGGGACCTTATCGCTCTATTACATCCAGTGAATCTGCTGCTGGCCTGACGTTGTCGGATGCGGCGGCGCGGGCACTACCTCACCCGGCGAAACGATAAAACGTGAAAGGGTCTCGGTCGTGACAAAGGTGCAACTGCAGTTGATATTTGTACACTGATGATAACGCTCCTTCGTGGTATCAGAGAAATATCGACTTGCGCGCGCGTGGGCAGCGTGATGGCATTTTGGACAGTGAAACATGGTGAGCACCTATTAACGATTCCGATGCGTTAATTTTACCCACTTTATACATTTAAAACAAATAGATACACTCAACTCTCCATTCAGTTTCTTCACTCTCATACTCCACATCTGACACCTTCACCTCAAGCTCTACGCCTGTCGTGTAGCCGTTCCCATTGAGGGAATGCACCACCCGGCTGATTATCCACGCCTGTTCGTCTATAACGCGCTTAAAGCCTTTCACCGTAACCGGCGTTTCAGGAAATAAATCTGCACGGCCAATGGCAAGAGAAATTGAAAACTCCGCCACGCCGCGCTGTATTTTGTCCCACTTCGCCTGAGCGGCGCGCATCGCCTGCGTTTTTGTCGCGTAGATGGTTGTAAGCTCCAGCACGTTGTCAGCCTCACCGGCCATATATTCTGGCGAGCACCTACATCCCACACCCGTTATTGTCGCGTCAGGATTTCAGCCGCCTTGTGCTTGATTATCTGGTCTTTGCCAACGGCTACCTTGAAAAGCGCATGAGCGTCACCGGCCAGCTAATGAAGCTGGAAACCTCCCCGGCCAAATACACCCGCCGTGGCGTCGAGGAGGGTGTTTACTGGTACGTATCGAGCTTTACGCACCCGCACGAATTTGCGCCCGGCTCGGTGTTCCACCTGCTAGAGCCCGATATTAATCAGGAGCTTTACGGGATGCCGGAATACCTGAGCGCACTCAATTCCGCCTGGCTGAATGAGTCGGCTACGCTGTTTCGTCGCAAGTATTACCAGAACGGCGCGCACGCGGGTTACATCATGTACGTGACCGACGCAGCGCAAAGCAGTACCGACGTTGAGTCGCTGCGCTCCGCAATGCGCGATTCGAAAGGGCTCGGGAATTTTAAAAACCTGTTTTTCTATGCACCCAACGGAAAACCGGACGGCATTAAGATAGTGCCACTGAGTGAAGTCGCCACGAAGGATGATTTTTTCAATATCAAAAAGGTGAGTGCAGCTGACCTGCTCGATGCGCACCGCGTTCCGTTCCAGCTGATGGGCGGCAAGCCCGAGAATATCGGTTCAATGGGGGATGTTGAAAAGGTGGCAAAGGTGTTTGTGCGTAACGAGCTGTCGCCACTGCAGGAGCGTTTTAAAGAGATTAACGACTGGCTCGGAATGGAGGTGATCCGCTTTAAAGATTACAGCCTCGCAGAATAACCCCCGCCAAAAATGCCGCCTCCGGGCGGCATCATCACAGACCGCCTCAGACGCGCCACACGCAACGCATTTATCAGTCAACCCCGTCCGCAGGCCAGCGACGCGGCAGCGCCGTCAGGAGGCTCGCAGGCGTACACAATTAAATGCTGACACATCATCTGGCGCGCAATGCTTTCCCCGCCACGCCTGCCCGCTTGATGGGTCGCTTTTAATGCAGGTGCATCTGCAGTCCCGAGGCATGCTTGCAGTGGCACGGTCGCAAGAAAAGGCGTTTAGGATTAGATGCAAGCTCACGCACTGAATGCATGCATTACCAAAAAAGGGAAAATAGCACCAATTTTTTACCTTTTCGCCATAATCACAGTTCTGGAGCCTTCATTTAAAATTCGACTTACCCGCTCAGAATATGTGGCACACTGATAAAGAGCTTTGAGTGAAAAGCGGGTAAAGTCAGTTTTAAACTTGTGTGCGCCTCACATAATTAATAAATGATTGAAGAGTTATCAAATCTCCCCGCACTTCCGGGGGATAAACATTGATTAGCGGCTCGGGTACAACTAATTGTAGATTGTGGTACTTCATTTCTTGTATCTGATTAACACTGACACCCGGCTGGAGCGTGACAAGGTATTTTTCTTTCAGACGTTCAGCTTCTGCCAAAACCTGCCTCCAGCGATCCTTACAGGTGGTTTTTGCTGCAAGCATAAACAGCGAATTTACAGGGTATGATGTGTCATGGTAGGCCCGAAAGTGGGGAAATAAAAAATCGGGTTTGGAATTATTTTCGGTTACGTTAAACTTTCCACCTTTCTCATAACGAAGTCCATTTTCAACAAATACAACCTCAAGATGATTTTCAAAAGCATGTCCGACCCGACTCTTGCGTCGATTATGAACACTGAGCGAGTAACTGATAAATTCATCAACATCATCGAAATTCAGCCCAAACCCCTCCTTGAGCCGCTTCTTTACAATATGACGCTCAAGCACGCGGAAGAGCATTTCCTCTTGTGCTAACCATTCCATCAATACTTGGTCAGAATTATCTAATGAAGATCTTGCAACTCTCTCCCTCGCCAAATTAGAAAATACACGGGAAGCAGGGAATCCATTTGGTGATATTTCGAGGAGTTGCTCAAGTATCAACTGATCCTCATCACCTTCCTGCGCAAAAATGATGCCCATTTCCTCAAGACACATCTGTACAGTTACCAACAGCGTGCGAGAATTAAGCTCCGACGAGTGAAATTTTGAATCTCCGGTTTTATTCAGGCCAAACAAATCACGTAGTTGCCATTCAACCGGGCTTCCCTGGGGGCAAAAACATATCACTAAATCTTTATTTGGTCTGAGCGCAACAAGCATGAAGTCACCTTCATTTAAGCATTCAGTAACTGCATTATCGCGATAGTAAAGACGATACTCAGGTCCCCGTTTCTCATTTCCGGCACGGGTATTGTACCAAGTAACTTGGGTATCAACACAGGTAGGGGGTTCCTCACTATCTGTGAGTCGAAACATTTTGCATTGTAGTTCTGTCTTTTTCTCTTCAGCTATGGGACCTAAAGCCCTACCCAAACCTGCTTCAACTAATCCGCCTATCTCGTGCTGGTTAGACCGTGCAGGCAGAGCATCTACCGCCCGTAAGGTCTTGGCTGCAGCAAATTCAAAATGTTCTTTGAGCCTGATATCCATATCTTAGTCCTGTTGAAGTGTGACAACAGTAATTTACATAGATAGGTCGTAATGTGGAATAAAAAAAAGCGCCATCCGGCGCTTCATTGTTAGTTTTCACACCGCTTGATTGAATGAGTCAGCTTCACGTTGCAATACAGCTTTTTCTATTCTGGATTTAAGTAGTCTGGCCACAGCAGCAAAAACTGGTACTACAACTGAATTCCCGAACTGGCGATAAGCTTGGGTGTCTGAGACGGGTATACGAAAAGTGACTTTACCGGGCTGTTCAAATCCCATGATACGAGCACATTCTCTTGGCGTTAGGCGACGCGGTCGCCGGACCATGTTCTCAGCATCAAAAAAATCACCTTCGCCTTTATTATGATCCCAACCACGGTCAATCAAAATTTCAGAACCATCCTTGTGGTATCTAGCACTTAGAGTGCGGCAAACCACCGATTTATTGTCAGGATTTACAAGGCCATACCCAAAACCGTTACCTTTTTCCTTGTGTTTTTTTGCATACTTATAGAGATAATCCCAAAGTTTTGGAGTAAGTATATATTTTTCATCCACATTCTTATCCAGCAAGTCTTTAATTGCTGGCAAACGTGGCGGATACTCCTTAACTATATCTCTTAAAGTAAATCCTTCTGCAAGGTTCAAGTCTCGTCTGAATCCGACTAATACAATACGTTCACGGTGTTGAGGAAGGAAATTCTTGCCATCTATTATCTTAGGGTCATCAGAACCCGTTGTATCAGCATCAGCTACGTCATAACCCAATTCGTCTAGCGTCTGCATGATGATGCGAAAAGTCTTTCCTTTATCGTGGCTTTTTAGATTCTTCACATTTTCCAGAACGAAAATGGATGGTTTTTTTGCCATGATAATACGTGCAACGTCGAAGAATAGGGTTCCTTGAGTGTCACACTCAAAACCATGCTTACGCCCAAGTGAGTTTTTTTTGCTCACACCCGCGAGGCTAAAAGGCTGGCAGGGAAAACCAGCAAGCAGAACATCATGGTCCGGGATATGTTTATCAATGCTGGAGTAGGCTTCTTCCTCAGTAATATCATCATGATTACTTAATGTAATATCACGTATATCTGAATTGAAAACATGCTCATTCTCGTCGCAATACCAGTTGGCTTTGTATGTTTTAACTGCAAAGTCATTCCACTCGCTGGTTAATACACATTTCCCACCAATGGCTTCGAAGCCACTGCGGATCCCCCCAATACCGGCAAAGAGATCAATAAAACGAAATTTACTTTGCTCATAATGGGCGGGTGCATTAGGCAGCATGCTTCGTAACATCTGCAGTTCAACTTCAACTAATCTTTTGCCGATTAGCTTACCATTTACCCAACGATTAATAGCCTCTCTTGACCAGTCGCTACCACTAACTGCCCGCAGCACTTCAGCCACAACTTTCTGATCATAAATCTCCAAAACTTTCTTCAAAAGATGAAGATCTTCTTCCTGCCTAAGCTTTTCTATGTCCTTGGACTTCTCTAAAAGCTCTTTGATGACCGGCTGTAACTCTTCCATTGCCACTCCATCTGGGTTGAATGTGTGATGCGATTTCACTGATACAACCCTAACACAGCCACATGGTTATGTATACAGTGATTCAGGAAAACTCATAAACACAATAAATGATTATGAATCGCCGATAACATATTGCACATATCAGTGATCTAAGTTTTTGAACGCAAAGTTTAGGCGATCTACCAAGTGAGTAAGTGAGCTATTTACTCGGGACAAATCATGTTGGGATAGACAGTGCGTGAGTCGCAGCAATCTAATTAGTTTTTAATTGGTTACTGACCATAGATTGCAAATCCCGGCCACTCATCATCACCCGCATATTTAAATTTTTTATCGCCATAAATCACCGTCGCTCCACGCGCCAGCGCATCGAGCTCCCACCGCTCAGGCGTAATACCTTCCTGTACTAAATCGAAACGAATTTTTGCAACGCGATCCTTTTCGGCTCGGGTCATCCTGGCTGGTGGCGCTTGCTCGCTCGTTTTGAGCGGAGCCGCATTTCTTTGCTGCCGATTTTTTCGAGGCGCACCCGCTTTTGACGCAGCTCTGAGCACCCTCATCACTTCGGGGTCATCCCAACCAACCACGCCTTTATCAATCAGATTTAACACCGCTACAGCATGCCCAGACGGTGTAGGTGCCATAACTGGATCGCCACCGGTGGTGAGCTTTCCATAGTTATTGACAGGACTCCGAGGCGCGGCAATGCCGCTTTTTAAAGTCAAAGGCTCAACGGCTAAAAGCTTTGGAACGATGCGCCATTCGGCTGTGCGGGTAACATGTACCAGCTCAGAGCCCAGGTGCGGGGCGTAGATGCCTACGACTCTCTCAATATCCTCTTCGTAGGCGTTGACCTCGTCAGTCACGTTACGAGCCACCCGGACGGTCTGACTATCACGTGGAACATTCGCCCTGCGCTGCGATATAAAGGTCAAATTCACCCTCATCAGCTGCAGCTCTGGCCGCTTCGACGCGCTCATCAAATTCATCAGCAATGCTCACCCCACGTGGTAATTTGCGCAGCTCGCGATATGCGCCCATCGTTGGCAGACCAATAGATTTGAATTGCGGAATGCGCCACGTCGACGCCCATGCGGTTACAGCTGCGGCAGTATCAGTGAGAGGCTTTCCGGTGTCGTGATCGACCTGACCATCAAGCGCGTAACCATCGATATTCTTCGCAACGCATTTTGCGATATAACCGGCTGCGCCACCTTGATTAAGGTGCTTCGCTTCAAAGCGCTGTGCTGCAGCTCCCCTTTCATCACCATCTTCCTTTAAGGCATAACGGCGCATGATTTCAGTGATCTGTTTGCGCTGCTCTGGTTTGCAAAAAAGCATCATGTGCCAGTGCGGCGTTCCGTCATGATGCGGCTCAACAACACGCACCCCGAAGAGCTGAAGATCGTTATCTTTAAAAGCTGTACGCATCAGGCTCCAGATACGGCACAAATACCGCTGTCCGTCCTTCGGCGTAAAGGCGGTTTCATTCCAACTGTGATTAAGTTGCACCGTCTTTTTATCGCCCTTTCCTACCTGACGCGTCGGGTGATACTTCGATGGCGTGGTTATTCAACAGGGAGAAATTCATTTATCCTTAGATGCTTTCCACGGTCGACAAGCGTGCCGTGCTAGCACGTTCTTTCACCGTCAACCCAGCGCTTAATATCACTAATATTTGGCGACCTGATACCCGTACTCAAGATGTTCTTGGTTGTGTATAGGCTGACCTTCGCTTTGTCATCATCATGGCTTTCAATTTCAATTAGCGTGTTGTTAATCAACAGCCCCTCCGCCAGCAGCTTTTGATTGATCTCACCTTCCTTGCGCTCACCGTCAAACTCGCTTAATACGATGACCGGATTTCCCAGGAGAGCTTCATATTCCAGGCACTGCCGTGCCATATACCTTAAGGTTCGATAGGTGTCGGAGGGTCCTGTCATGCTTGTAAAACTACCGTCATAAGAGGATCGGCTGCTTTTTAATTCGCTGACAGTTATCGCACACCCGCTGAGTGATACAGAAAACAACAGGGTAGCCAGGGGCAAGTATTTCACTTTCAACTCCATTGTGCTGGTAGATGCCCTCCGATGGGTATGGATGACAGTCGTGTTGTTTTAGTTGGACCTATGTGTCGGGAAATCAACAGTTACCATTAAACCACCGTCTTCAGACGTGCTCAGGCTTACGCTGCTGTTGTGTTGCTGCGCAACCGCTTTGACTATGGCCAGCCCCAGCCCACTTCCGGTTTGTATCTGATTGGGATCACGAAAAAATCTATCGAACACACGTTCCCTCAACTCAGGCAGAATGCCGGGCCCTGCATCTGAGACACGAAGCTGCGTGAATTTCTTGAGCGATCGAACAACGACCTCAACCCGCCCGCCCTCAGGGCTATACTTCACGGCATTTTCAATTACGTTATCAATGAGTGACATCAGGCGCTCCCTGACCCCGGTAATCCATATTTCATTATCAGAGTAAAACTCCAGTTCAATTCTGCGCTCACTCGCCAGCGGAGCTAACTCCGCCATTCGCTCCTGGATGAGCGTCGTCAGAGGCACAGGCTCCATGACAGTGTCAGTGCGCGCCTCGCTGTGCATTAGCAGCAGTAACTGATTGACGAGGCGAGCTGCGCGGCTGTTGCTACGAATGATCCCTGCCAGCAACTCCTGTTGGCTCTCGCTGCTTATATAGGACTGCAACGCCTCCACATTGATGCGCATTGCGGCCAGTGGAGTGCGCAGCTCGTGAGCGGCATCGGCAATGAAAATCCTTTCCCTTTCAGTGCTTTCTCGCAACCTCGTAAGGAATACGTTAATCGCGTCCACCATTTGGTGAAGCTCCCTATGTTTTAGCACTAATTTTAAGGGAGACCGATCTTCTGGCGTGCGTGAGGCAATCTCATTTACCACTTTATTCCAGGGCCGCATTGCAATGCGGATTGACAGCCACGCGGGAATCAAAAGAAAAGGAATACATACCAGTAACGGCAATATGTAGTAGCCACGCGAGTTCAGGTAGATAAAGAAGTTCCAGCCTGCGGCAGGGGTAATCAATGTTACCTCCACGTCGGAGTTCCCTGATTTTAGAGTACGGCTAGTCCAGGAGCGACCTCCGCTTTCGATAGTCTGGAGGTTCCCGTATCGTGCGTTTGTCACCCCAGTCGGCGCGCCATCAGATGAATAAATTATTTCTTTATTTTTCCGAACGATTAGGCTGATTGACAGCGCGGGATCCTCACCTCCGCCATAACCTTCCCGCAACGCCTGGCTGAATGCTTCAAGCACCTCCGTTCGTGCCTGCGGACGATCGTCCAAACGATCAACCAATTTTTGAATGGTTTCGTAAGTTTTACTGCCCGTTAGCATAGAAGGACTTCGCAAATCCTCCCACAAAATGTAGGTCAGAAAAAAACACCAAAGCAGCGTAAGCAAGAGCATTTGGGCGATGATAATTCGCCGTACGAGCGAAGGGGTTCTCAGGTGGAACCAAAAATTTCGCATTAACCCGTTCCCTTCTGAATGGGGACGGTATCGATCACATACCCGACGCCCCTCACCGTTCGCACATAGCCGTCACCAATTTTGCGACGCAAATTACCCATATGCACATCCAGAGAATTGCTCATATTCTCTTTTGCCCCAAATATCCTTTCTTCCAGAAAACGTCGGGTAATCACGCGATCGGTACGCAACAGTAAAGTCTCAAGCAGCGCGTATTCACTCGCCGTCAACTCAACATTCCGCGCGCTCACTGTTACGCGACGAGTCGGAACGTGGAGAGATAATCCGCGAATTTCTATCATCTCATTTTCGAAACCGTAACTGCGCCGCGCAAGGGCTCTCACTCTGGCCAACAACTCGGCTAGCACAAAAGGCTTGACGAGATAGTCATCAGCGCCGGCATCGAGCCCGCAAAGGCGATCCTGCAGAGTGCCGCGTGCGGTCAGAATGATGACGGGGATCCCCTTCAGCTGTTGGCGCAGGTATGCCATCACGCTCATGCCATCGCCGTCAGGCAGTCCCAGGTCGAGCAACACCAGTTCTGGCACGCAAGCATCAAGTTGATGCAGCGCATCCTCTTTGCGGCGAACCCATATGACGTCTAATCCTTGATCTGCAAGGGCAATACGTACGCCGTTGCCAAGATCCAGGTCGTCTTCGATTAGGAGAATTTTCACGATAGTTACGGTATCAACAGTGAATGAAGAAAGTCTGAAGAAAAAAACGGTATCAGGAAATCTATCAGGTTTGCATCCCCGGTATGTACTTCAGTATTTCTTCATTTTGGGCTCATGAGAACTTTAGGGTGTGTATTCAAACTGAGCGTTCTGGCGTTTTAAACCGCTTGTATCGTAATCAGTTGAATCCCTAAGGACTTCTTTAATGAGACACTTCGAACTGCGTCATCAGTTCCTCCCTTCACTTTCGGGACGCACCCTGAAACAAATATTGCCGGGCGCGCTGCTGGCATTACTGGTTTCCCCAATACTTGCCGCAGAACCCCAGCAAGTTACAGGCTTATCGTTGGGAGGAGGCGTAAATGTTACGCCACGCTATTCTGGTTCGGATGAAAACCGTGTCATGACGGCGCTTGTGCTTGATTACTCGATGCGTAATGGGTTCTTCGTGAGTACCACGCAGGGTATCGGTTACGGCAATAGCATCGGTGACCTGAATTACAGTACTGCGCTGAGCTATCGCGCAGGCCGTAAGGATCACGATGTTGACAGCGATTCATTGAACGACGGCAGTGACGATCTGCGCGGTATGGGCAATATCAAAGGGTCGGCTCTCGGTATAGTGGGTCTGGAGTATAAGGTGACCGACTGGCTCCATTTGCAATTACAGGCTGAGGTGCCGTTTACTGAGAGAGACAATGGCGCAGCCCTGCATTTCGGCATTATTAGCCCACTTTATAGCGCATCGAAAGATACCTTAACAATGACGCTGACAAGCAGTTGGGGGACGAGTGACTATATGCAGACTTACTACGGAGTAAATTCATCACAGTCTGCCGCATCGGGGTTTGCTCCCTATGATGTCGGAGCGGGGATTTATGCCTGGTCAATGAATTTGGGCTGGACGCACAAATTCAACCAGGACTGGAGCGTGGTTGCCGCAACCGGTTTTACGCAGTTGGTGGGGGATGCAGGCAACAGCCCGATTGTTCAACGAAAAGCATCCCCCACAGGGAGCTTGAACGTGATATACAGTTTCTGATTGTTGTTGACGTTTGCTTCCCGACAGATTGTAGCAATGAGTAGCAGTGCATACACATTCGATCCGCCCCGATTCGTATTATGGGGCGGTATTCGACTTGCAGAATAACTCAGCGCCTCTGCCCCCTATCAGAGTTCTCATAACAATCAGGCCCCCTGAGGAATTTATTCTTTGATCGGAAGTATTGGTCAGCGCGCTTGAGGTCTTTGACCGACTCCGGCGTTTCAGGTAATTAACCCGTCTCGCTAATGGCAAGCAAAATTGAAAACGCCGCAACGTCGCGCAAAATTTTGCCCCACCAGGTCTGAGGGCGCGTATGGCCTGAGCCTGAGTCATGCAGAAGATTTTAAGTTCCAGCATGTTCTTTGCCTTACAGGCCATCTCTTTCCCCTCGCACGCTCCTTGTTTTGCATTTAATCGCTTAATGCTGTGCCGTATTACTCTCTTCAGAAGACGCCAGAGCATTGAGCGTCTCCATCACCTCATCGGACAGCACAAGCTCTGCGGCGGCAAGATTTTCATGCAGATGTACAACCGACGAGGTGCCGGGAATCAGCAGAATATTAGGCGAGCGTTTCAACAGCCATGCCAGAGCTACCTGCATCGGCGTTGCCTTAACTTCATCCGCTACGGCCTGGAGCCCGGACGACTGCAAGGGCGTAAACCCGCCGAGCGGGAAAAACGGCACATACGCAATGCCCTGCTCCGCCAGAGAATCGATCAGCGCATCGTCACCACGGTTAACAATGTTGTAAAGGTTTTGCACGCAAACTATCGAGGCGATGCTCTGCGCTTCGGCGACTTGCGCGGCGGTTACATTGCTCAAACCAATATGTCGCACCAGTCCCTGACGCTGCAATTCGACAAGCGTGGTTAACGGCTCTGCAATGGAACCCTCAGCGGGTCCGTGAGCGCTAAACATAATGCGTAAATTCACGACATCCAGCGCATCCAGTTGCAGATTTCGTAAATTATCATGCACCGCCTGCGTCAGTTCCTGCGCAGAAAATGCAGGGAGCCACGACGCATCATCTCCACGTCGTGCACCGATTTTGGTCACAATCGTCAGGTCGTCCAGATACGGATGCAACGCCTCACGTATCAGTTGGTTGGTGACGTGTGGGCCATAGAAATCACTGGTATCAATATGATTAACCCCAGCCGCCACCGCCTCTCGCAACACATCCAGCGCCGCGTCACGGTTTTTAGGTGGACCAAACACGCCTGGCCCGGCGAGCTGCATCGCACCATAACCCACTCTTTTCACGCTACGTGTGCCTAAGGTAAACGTGCCGCTTTTTTCGATATTGATCATATTTTGATTCCTGTTCGGCGAACTGAAAGAAAATTTAATTTGATGAATAGTATTCACGGGAACAATAAGTTACGCGAGGCAAAAATTAGTTTAGCAACTGTTAAGTTAAAGTTTAGGGATACTACGTCGATAGTAATGATGCAACTTCTGCACAACAATCGGGCGTCTTTTTATGCTGAAAAATCTGCACGTAATTACTGGGATCATTTTTGCACTTATGCTGTTCTGCCTGCTGCAGGTCGTCACGGGGGGCTTGTTCTACTCCGCAGTCAGCAACGATCGTCAAAACTTCCAAAATTCAGGAAATCTCAATGCGCAACAGGAAAGCCTGAGCGACAGCGTGAATACGCTGGTTAAGACGCGCGTTACCGTCACTCGCGTTGCGATCCGTTACCTTAAAAATCAGCGCGACCCCGCTTCTCTGGCGGCGATCAACAAGCTGCTCGGTAACGCCAGCACGTCGCTTGGCAAAGCTGAGTCCTATTACAGCGCATGGCATGAGATGCCACCGGTGAACGGGCAGAGCCAGGAATTAAACGCCGAGATGCAGAAAGCATACACCCAGATGCACGAAGTCATGCGACTGTCGATCGAATATCTGAGCGCTGATAACTATCAGGCGTACGGCGATTTAGATGCACAAGAGGCCCAGGACAACATGGAAGCCGTCTACACGCGCTGGCGTGCAGAAAATAATACCTTGCTCAAAGCTGCAGCTCTGGAAAACCAGAACAGCTTTACCAGCATGCAGTGGACGCTCGGCACCATTTTCCTGGTGGTCATCGGCGTACTGATTGTGTTCTGGATGGGTTTACAGCATCTCCTGCTGAAGCCACTGCGTAGCGTGATGAACCATATTCGCACGATCGCCAGCGGCGATCTGACCCACACCATTTCTATCGACAGTCGTAATGAAATGGGTCAACTGGCTGCGGGTCTGCATGAGATGCAGCAATCGCTGGTGACAACCGTCAGCGCGGTACGTGGTAGCACCGACTCGATCTACACCGGCGCGGGCGAAATCGCGACGGGCAGTAACGATTTGTCCGCGCGTACTGAGCAGCAGGCCTCTTCTCTGGAAGAGACAGCCGCAAGCATGGAAGAGTTGACCGCCACAGTTAAACAGAACTCCGACAACGCTCGTCAGGCCACCTTGCTGGCAAAAAATGCCTCCGAAACCGCCGATCGGGGTGGACGGGTGGTCGATAACGTCATTCATACCATGACCGAAATTGCCGACAGTTCGCAGCAAATTGCCCACATCACCAGCGTTATCGACAGCATCGCTTTCCAGACCAATATTCTGGCGCTAAACGCCGCAGTGGAAGCAGCGCGCGCAGGTGAACAAGGCCGTGGATTTGCCGTCGTTGCCGGTGAAGTCCGCACGCTGGCAAGCCGCAGTGCCCAGGCCGCGAAAGAGATCAAAGCGTTGATTGAAAACTCCGTCAGCCGCGTGAATACCGGCTCCGGACAGGTCAGCGAAGCAGGCAAAACCATGAAAGAGATTGTTGCAGCCGTGACGCGCGTGACCGATATCATGGGCGAAATCGCGTCGGCATCCGATGAACAGAGCCGCGGTATTGAGCAGGTCAGTCTGGCCGTTTCGCAGATGGACAGCGTGACGCAGCAGAACGCCGCGCTGGTACAGGAATCCGCCACGGCGGCGGCGGCGCTGGAAGATCAGGCCGAGCAGTTGCGCCAGGCGGTTGCTGCATTCCGTTTGAATGCACAAACGCAAAACAGTGCGCCGCGACCGACGAATCTCAAAACACCGCAGGTATTGCGCCCGGCTGCGGCGTCGGCCTCAGACGGAAACTGGGAAACATTCTGACAGTTGTCTTTTTACATGCGGGCGAATTATCGCCCGCAGTGTTGTCCTGGACCGAAAGCAAAACCTGTTTAACGACTCCGTTTTGCGTGTCGCTCCCAGTTTTCCCGTTTGGCTGCTTCCGATTTTTGCAGCGCAACATAGCACGCGCCATCACCGCCATGATGTGGCAGCGCGACGCAGAAGGCCTGCACTTCATCAAGCTCCGGTAACCAGCGAGCCAGATAACTGCGCACAATATTCGGGTGCGACTTATCTTCCCGCCCTTTGCCGTGAATGATGATGAGATTGCGCAAACCATCGTGATGCGCCTGTTTAATAAAGCTAAACAGCATCTGGCGACACTGTTCAATTGGCTGACGCAGTACATTCAGACTGGCCTGGCGGGGATATTTGCCGTGACGTAATTTTTCAATCACGCCCTGCTGCACACCGTCGCGTTGGAACGCCAACGGTTCAGTGAGGGGCAACACGTCAAGAAACCCCAGCGTCAAAATGTTATCAAGCTGAGTGGTGTCGACAATCTGGCGTACGCGCGCGTTACGATTCGGCTGCCAGTTAACATCCGCGGCACGTTTCAGGGGCTGGACATCTTCCATGGCGTCAAGAAAAAGTGATTTGTCGTCAGGCTTCATGGAAATTCTCCGGCTACATCTGAAGGGGTATTATATCCGCGCCGGACGGGGGCCTCAATGCTCAAAGCCAGTCAGATGAGCAGGCGTCGCGACACAATCAAAAGTAATAACCTTATGAAAAGAATTAACGCGGCTAATATGAATGATTAAATCAACCTTAACCACAATTTCACTGTTAATTAAATTAATAACTTAAGTTAAAAATATGTGAATTTGAGTTGCCATCACTTTATTTTTAAGTGAAACCTGTTATAACTAAATAAACCTGCAGAATGGAATAATGAAGCGGGGTTTGCAATAGGATGAACTGCTGTGTGTACTGTAGGGTCTGTCCGATGTCGGCAGACTCTATTTTTTTAATGTTCGTTGCTGCTTAATATGCCGCGGGCATGTCTTCTGAATTGCGTTATTAACGACGAGGTCAACGGCGTTTGTCGAGAATCACGTCTTTGTATTAAATAATAGGCGGCTTTAGGCAATGGTTCTTCGATCGGCAACATCACCAGACGGTGCGCCAGGAGCGGATCGCAGCCCAATTCTTGCGGTAAAATACTTAAGAAATCACTCTGCGCAACAAGGCTGATACAGGATGAGAATGTTTCGCATACGACGTCAATACGCGGTATTTGTGAGCGATATTTAAACACGTCTTCCAGCTGCTTATAATAACTCCCACGAGGCGTCGGCATGGTCCAGTTATAATGCAGAAGCTGACTGATGGATTTAGCCCCTACCGCCGGATGCCCTTCCCGACAAAATATCGCAAAAGGTTTTTCGAAGAGCTTTTCAAAGGTAAATTCGTGGTCGAAGGGACCCTGGTAATAGGTATTTATCGTAAAATCAAGTTCGCCCTGACGTAATTCATTAATCATCGATACCAGTTGCCCCTCCATAATTCGCACTTTCACCAGCGGGTGCTGCTCATGAAAGCGTGTAATCACCGCCGGCATTAACGTACGGGCGATACTGGCCCCCATGCCAATATTAATTTGACCGCCCTGCAGCCCTTGACGCTGGCGGATATCGTCCTGCGCCGCGCGCAGTTCTTCAAGGATCAGATTAGCATGTTGATAAAAGCTCTCGCCGCACTCGGTGAGCGCAACGCCTTTGCTGCGCCGCACAAACAGTTGCGCCGCCATGCCCTCCTCCAGCTCTTTTATCGACTTCGTCAGCGCAGGCTGCGAGAGATTCATTACCCGACTGGCCCCGCGAATACTCCCCTGACGCGCGACTTCGACAAACGCCCGAATTTGGTGAAATTTTATCTGAAATGTCATAACCCAACCGATAACCGTTGTTTATCAGAGTAAAGAAACTGTCATCTACTTTAATGGAAATGGATGTGCGAGGGTAATTCCTGAACGGTTAAAACGGTGAAAAACAGGTTAGTGATAAGTAAAAACTATCACAGCGTGAAGCAGTTCACACATTTTAATAATGACAGGAAGAGATATGGATTCAGTGACACACACCCTTCAAACATTAGCGCCGCAACTGGCCGCCTGGCGCCGTGATTTTCATCAGTATGCCGAATCCGGCTGGGTGGAATTTCGCACGGCGGCAAAGGTGGCAGAAATTCTTGATGCGCTCGGTTTTGAGCTGGCGATGGGCCGCGACGTCGTCGATGCCGAGAGCCGGATGGGGCTTCCCGACGAACAAACGCTGGCGCGGGAATTTGCGCGCGCGCGTCAGCAAGGGGCGCCGGAAAAATGGCTAAGCGCGTTTGAAGGCGGCTTTACGGGAATCATCGCCACGCTCAATACCGGACGGCCAGGGCCAACACTTGCGTTTCGCGTAGATATGGACGCCCTGGATCTCAGTGAAGCCCTCGATGAGAGCCATCGTCCTTTCCGCGACGGTTTTGCCTCGTGTAACCCAGGTATGATGCACGCCTGCGGGCATGACGGTCATACCACTATTGGTCTCGGGCTGGCGCACATTCTCAAACAGAATGCATCACAGCTCAACGGCACGATTAAACTCATCTTTCAGCCCGCCGAAGAAGGCACGCGCGGCGCTCGCGCCATGGTGGCGGCAGGTGCGCTGGAGGGCATTGACTACTTCACCGCGATCCATATCGGTACAGGCGTTCAGACCGGTACGGTCATTTGCGGCAGTGATAACTTTATGGCCACGACCAAGTTTGACGTGCGTTTTACCGGCGTGGCCGCCCACGCAGGCGGTAAACCAGAAGACGGACGTAACGCCCTGCTGGCCGCGGCGCAAGCCTGTCTTGCTCTGCACAGTATCGCGCCCCACAGCGAAGGCGCTTCCCGCGTGAACGTCGGCGTGATGCAGGCCGGGAGTGGACGTAACGTCGTGCCCGCCAGCGCGCTGTTAAAAGTCGAAACGCGCGGCGAAAGCGAAGCGATAAATCAGTACGTATTTGAACGCGCGCAATCCGTCATTGAAGGTGCTGCGGCACTGTATGGTGTCAACGCTGACCTACGACTGATGGGTGCTGCGACCTCCAGCGCACCGTCACCCGCGTGGGTCAACTACCTGCGCGAGCAGGCAAGCCAGGTTCCAGGCATTGAACACGCAATTGATAAAGTCAAAGCGCCGGCGGGCTCCGAAGACGCAACGCTGATGATGGCCCGCGTTCAACAAAACGGCGGGCTTGCGTCCTATATGGTATTCGGCACCGATTTGAGCGCCGGACATCACAACGAAAAATTCGATTTTGACGAGAAAATAATGAGCGTGGCGATTGAAACCCTGGCGCGTACGGCACTCAATTTTCCGTGGGCGAGAGGTGTGTAATGCAGGACATCTACCGTTTTATTGAGGACGCGATCGAAACACGATCCCAGACGTATGCCGATATTGCCGATGAAATCTGGGATCATCCTGAAACGCGTTTTGAAGAGTTTTGGTCTTCCGCGCGTCTGGCTCGCGAACTGGAAGCCGAAGGATTTACACTCACACGGGAAGCAGGCGGCATTCCGAATGCATTTATCGCAAGCTTTGGCAGCGGTAAACCCGTCGTCGCGCTGTTGGGCGAATTCGATGCGCTGGCAGGGTTGAGTCAGAAAGCGCATTGCGCCACGCAGCAATCGGAAAGCCCCGGCGCCAATGGCCACGGCTGCGGGCATAATCTCCTCGGCACCGCCGCGCTGGCAGGTGCCGTCGCGGTCAAAGGCTGGCTGGAGCAAAACGGCGGGAGCGGAACCGTGCGTTTTTACGGCTGCCCCGGCGAAGAAGGCGGTTCCGGTAAAACCTTTATGGTGCGCGAGGGATTGTTCGACGACGTTGACGCCGCTGTGACCTGGCATCCGGAAGCGTTTGCCGGGATGTTTAACGTCAGTACGCTCGCGAATATTCAGGCCGCATGGCGCTTTCGCGGCACCGCAGCGCATGCCGCCAATTCACCTCATCTGGGACGTAGTGCACTCGACGCGGTGACGCTGATGACCACCGGCACCAATTTTCTCAATGAGCACATTATTGAAAAAGCACGCGTGCATTACGCCATCACCGACACGGGCGGTATTTCACCTAACGTGGTGCAGGCGCAGGCTGAGGTGTTGTATTTGATTCGCGCCCCGGAAATGGCGGATGCGCAGCAGATTTACGATCGTATCGAAAAGATCGCCCAGGGCGCGGCGCTGATGACGGAAACGACGGTTGAACGTCGGTTTGACAAAGCCTGTTCAAGCTACCTGCCGAACCGCACGCTTGAAGCGGCGATGTACAGCGCGCTGAAGCATTTCGGGATACCTGCCTGGACGGAAGACGAGTACGATTTCGCCCGGGAAATCCGCGCCACGCTCACTGCCAACGACCTGCAAAATAGCCTGAAAAACATCGCCGCAACGGGCGCGGAAGAAGGAAAAACCTTTGCCCGTCACCATCAGGAAACGCTTCTGGTAAATGAAGTGGCACCTTACGCCATCACCGACAACGTGCTCGCAGGATCCACTGACGTGGGGGATGTGAGCTGGAAAATGCCGGTCGCGCAATGTTTTAGCCCGTGTTTTACCGTGGGTACACCGCTGCATACCTGGCAGCTCGTGGCACAAGGCCGAACCTCTATTGCACACAAAGGCATGCTGCTGGCTGGAAAAGTGATGGGTGCCACGGCAGCGAATGTGTTCCAGGATGCGTCGCTATTACAGGCTTGCCGGAACGAGTTTGAACAACAGATAACAGAACGACCGTACGCGTGTCCGATCCCACATAACGTGACACCGTCACCTTTAAAATAATAAAACACACAAACACAACAACACACTAGTCGCGAGGAACGCCCATGAGTATGTCGTCCATACCGTCGCATTCCCCATCCGGTAAGCTCTATGGCTGGGTCGAAAGGATCGGTAATAAAGTGCCACACCCTTTCCTGCTCTTTATCTATTTGATTGTGATTTTAATGATTGCCACCGCCGCGCTATCGGCTTTTGACGTCAGCGTGCGAAGTCCGGCGGACGGCAGCATGGTGGCGGTGAAAAACCTGTTAAGCATCGAAGGATTGCACTGGTTTTTACCGAACGTGATTAAAAACTTCAGCGGTTTTGCGCCGCTCGGCGCGATCCTGGCGCTGGTGTTAGGGGCCGGTCTTGCCGAACGCGTCGGATTGTTACCCGCGCTAATGGTCAAAATGGCATCGATCGTGAGCGCGCGTTATGCCAGCTATATGGTGCTGTTTATCGCTTTTTTCAGCCACATCTCTTCTGACGCAGCATTAGTCATTATGCCGCCAATGGGGGCGCTGATTTTCCTGGCCGTGGGTCGTCATCCGGTCGCCGGTTTGCTGGCCGCGATTGCAGGTGTAGGCTGCGGCTTTACCGCCAATCTGCTGATCGTAACGACCGATGTACTGCTCTCCGGCATCAGCACCGAAGCGGCAAAAACCATTGATGCGGCCATGCACGTAAGCGTGATCGACAACTGGTATTTTATGGCCAGCTCAGTGGTGGTCCTGACGATTGTCGGCGGTTTGATTACCGATAAGCTTATCGAGCCGCGCCTCGGGAAATGGGAAGGCAAGAGCGATGAGAAGCTGGACACAATCAGCCAGGAGCAAAAGTTTGGCCTGCGCGTCGCGGGCGTCGTCTCCCTGCTGTTTATCGCGGTCATCGCGCTGATGGTGGTACCGGAAAACGGGATTTTGCGCGATCCGGTAAAACACACTGTGCTGCCCTCGCCGTTTATCCAGGGCATCGTGCCGCTGATTATCCTGTTCTTCTTTATCGTCTCGCTGGCCTATGGAATGGCGACGGGAAAAATCCGCCGCCAGGCCGATCTGCCGCAATTGATGATCGAACCTATGAAGGAGATGGCCGGGTTTATCGTCATGGTGTTCCCGCTGGCGCAGTTTGTGGCGATGTTTAACTGGAGCAATATGGGCAAATTTATGGCCGTTGGCCTGACAGATGCCCTTGAAAGCGCCGGATTAAGCGGTATTCCAGCCTTTGTCGGCCTCGCACTGCTCTCATCACTGCTGTGTATGTTTATCGCCAGCGGCTCGGCCATCTGGTCGATTCTGGCACCGATTTTTGTGCCGATGTTTATGCTGCTGGGGTTCCATCCGGCGTTTGCGCAGATCTTATTCCGCGTCGCCGATTCGTCAGTTATCCCACTCGCCCCCGTTTCACCGTTCGTTCCCCTGTTTTTGGGCTTCCTCCAGCGCTATAAACCGGAGGCCAAACTGGGTACCTACTATTCGCTGGTCTTACCGTATCCGCTTATCTTTTTAGGGGTATGGCTGGTGATGTTAGTGGCGTGGTATCTTGTCGGACTGCCAATTGGACCGGGGATTTACCCACGGCTGAATTAAGGGAAAAAGGATGCTGAGATTACTCGAAGATAAGATTGCCACACCGCTGGGGCCCCTCTGGGTGATCGCCGACGAGCAATTCAACCTGCGTGCGGTAGAGTGGGAAGAATACAGCAATCGCATGGTTGAATTGCTGAACATTCATTACCGCACCGGTTATGAACGCATCGGTGCCACCAATCCGGGCGGTCTGAGCGAGAAGCTGGCAAACTACTTTGAAGGCGATCTCAGCATTATTGATACCCTGCCCACCGCAACAGCGGGCACGCCCTTCCAGCGCGAAGTGTGGCAGGCCTTACGCGCCATTCCCTGCGGGCAGGTGATGCATTACGGGCAGCTTGCCGAACAGCTTGGACGCGCCGGCGCGGCTCGCGCAGTCGGTGCGGCGAACGGCTCCAATCCGGTGAGTATTGTGGTGCCCTGCCATCGCGTGATTGGTCGCAACGGAACGATGACGGGTTACGCGGGCGGCGTACAGCGAAAAGAGTGGCTCCTGCGTCATGAAGGCTATTTGTTGCTGTAGAAACCAGGCTTTTAGTGCTTAATTTTCTGCCAGTTAACGCCAAATCCCACAGCCAAGCTGTGGAATTTCAAGAAGATGGCGACACATTGTCGCCTCTTGTCCTTATTGGTGGTTTACCAGGCTTACGTCTCTCCTAAAAAGATGTTAAAATTGACCAATATCAATTAAAGCTTGAGCAGACCTATGATCCCGGAAAAGCGAATTATACGACGCATTCAGTCTGGCGGTTGTGCTATCCATTGTCAGGATTGCAGCATTAGCCAGCTCTGTATCCCGTTTACCCTGAACGAGCATGAACTTGATCAGCTTGATAACATCATCGAGCGCAAGAAGCCTATTCAGAAAGGGCAGACGCTGTTCAAAGCGGGAGACGAACTGAAATCGCTCTATGCAATCCGTTCTGGCACCATCAAGAGTTACACCATCACCGAGCAAGGCGACGAGCAGATTACTGGCTTCCACCTTGCAGGCGATTTGGTCGGTTTTGACGCCATCGGGACAGCTCATCACCCGAGCTTTGCTCAGGCGCTTGAAACCTCAATGGTGTGCGAAATCCCATTCGAAACCCTGGACGATCTGTCAGGCAAAATGCCAAATCTGCGTCAGCAGATGATGCGTCTGATGAGCGGTGAGATCAAAGGCGATCAGGACATGATCCTGCTGCTTTCCAAAAAGAATGCTGAAGAGCGTCTGGCAGCCTTTATCTACAATCTGTCACGTCGTTTTGCTGAACGGGGCTTCTCTCCTCGCGAATTCCGTCTGACCATGACGCGCGGTGATATCGGTAATTACCTGGGTCTGACCGTTGAAACCATCAGCCGTCTGCTGGGTCGTTTCCAGAAAAGCGGCATGCTGGCGGTAAAAGGCAAATACATCACTATCGAGAATGGTGAAGCGCTGGCGGTGCTTGCGGGTCACTCACGCAACGTCGCGTAACACGCATTCCTCTTTGCCGGGTCAACGATTTATTGGCCCGGTTTTCAAACTCCCGCGTCTTTAGCTCGGTAAATACGAATCCTACGCTTAGGTCGGCTTGTGTGTGACGCCAGCCTGTTAATTATTTAAAAAGTATTATTTAAAAAGTAATGAGGAAAGACCTACAAACATAACGATGCCCATGATCACCTGAATCAAAGCAACAAAAAAAGCAAGCACACCAAGTACGGTGATTTTTCTACGAAGAATGAACGTTATACCGGACAGTACAGCGCTAAAGAGAATTGTTTTAACGATGTAACTCAGCGGCACCAGCATCGCATAACCAGTATGTATGCCCGCTAGCCCCATCAGACCAATGAATAGTCCACCGCAAAAACCCCATCCCCAAAACGTCATCGGCAAACTCAATTGCCCTGTCACTAATTTTTTTAACACCGTCGTTCTCCTTTTATTCTTTAATTATCCATGGCTGCCAGTGAACAATAAAGTTAGCATTATCAAATGTCGGCCGAATGCCTATGAATTACACCTGTCAAAATGATAGGGTCGTGCGCATGTCTGCCGTCGATGGCCAATATCAAATAAACCATTAACGTTTTAGAACTGACTGCGTGATATATGCCGTTGGCCTGGTCACCGTATCGATTTTCATACGCCTTTGCGCACAAGCGCTGCGGCCTGTTGAAAAACCTCGTCCTCCACACCATCACCCTTCTGCCTTCCGAGTCTGACCAGCTCACCGACAACGCTGTCCCGATTAATGGGTTTCTGCGCGGAGACCAGGCTAATCACTGCCGCGCCGATCGCCAGCCCCACTAATCCCGTCTGTTCATCTTTATTCTTCATCGCTTCGCTCCATTAAACCCTCAGAAAGAGTAGCACCGCCAGGCAAACACTCAAGATGTTCCCCTCGGCAGGGATAAAATGGGCTGGGATCACGTCGCCACGCTTCACCGCCAAATGCTGAAAGGTAGCGTCCCGTGATGGTCAAAAGGGCTGTGCCCCCTGAAAGGGGCGCTTAGCATCAGCAAACATAAGCGTTCATCAATAAATTCTCACGATTTATTGATCTGGCAAAAACTTCTCCCCTGTTTCATTCAACATATATAGGTTACTCTTTTAATTACAGACTGTGGTGACAGTAGTAAGGAGACCTGTATGGCAAAGTATCAAAACATGCTGGTGGCCATCGATCCTAATCAGGACGATCAACCCGCATTACGTCGAGCTGTCTATTTACATCAACGGATTGGTGGCAAAATCAAAGCGTTTTTGCCGATCTATGACTTCTCATACGAAATGACCACCCTTCTGTCGCCTGACGAACGCACGGCGATGCGTCAGGGAGTGATCAGCCAGCGTACCGCGTGGATCCGCGAGCAGGCAAAATATTACATCGATGCGGGTATCCCCATTGATATCAAAGTGGTGTGGCATAACCGTCCTTTTGAGGCCATCATCCAGGAGGTGGTTGCCGAGAAACACGACCTGCTACTCAAAATGGCCCATCAGCACGACAAACTGGAGTCGGTGATTTTCACCCCTACCGACTGGCACTTGCTGCGCAAATGTCCGTGCCCGGTGTGGATGGTCAAAGACCAGCCATGGCCAGAAGGCGGTAAAGCGCTGGTCGCCGTGAACCTCGCCAGTGAAGAGGATTATCATAATTCTCTGAATGAAAAACTGGTCAAAGAGACGATTCATCTCGCCGAGCAGGTCAATCATACCGAAGTGCATTTAATCGGGGCCTATCCGGTCACGCCGATTAATATCGCTATCGAACTGCCTGAATTTGATCCAAGCGTGTATAACGATGCGATTCGCGGTCAGCATCTGCTGGCGATGAAAGCCCTCCGCCAGAAATTTGGCATCGACGAGAAAATGACGCACGTCGAAAAAGGTCTGCCTGAAGAGGTGATTCCCGATCTATCGGAGCATTTGCAGGCCGGTATTGTGGTGCTGGGCACCGTCGGGCGAACCGGTATTTCCGCTGCCTTCCTGGGGAATACGGCTGAACAGGTCATTGACCATTTACGCTGCGACCTGCTGGTAATTAAACCGGATCAGTATCAAACGCCTGTTGAACTGGACGACGAAGACGACGATTAAAAACCGGCTTCAGCGCCATAAAAAAAGCCGCCCTCTCAGGCGGCTTTTTCATATATGACGTTTTAAAGCGCTTTCAGAATCGCATCCACGCTGGCTTTCGCATCGCCAAACAGCATGTGGGTGTTCTCTTTGAAGAACAGCGGGTTCTGTACGCCGGCATAGCCGGTGTTCATTGAACGTTTGAAGACGATAACGTTCTGCGCCTTCCACACTTCCAGAACAGGCATACCGGCAATTGGGCTCCCCGGATCGTCCTGCGCGGCAGGGTTAACCGTGTCGTTCGCGCCGATGACCAGAACCGTGTCGGTGTCAGTGAAATCATCGTTGATCTCATCCATCTCCAGCACGATATCGTATGGCACTTTCGCTTCTGCCAGCAGAACGTTCATATGACCCGGCAGACGGCCCGCAACAGGGTGAATACCAAAGCGTACCTTGATGCCGCGCGCACGCAGTCTCTCGGTAATTTCCGCCACCGGATACTGCGCCTGCGCTACCGCCATGCCATAGCCTGGGGTGATGATCACCGTATGCGAGTTTTTCAGCATATCAGCGGTATCTTCGGCCGTAATTTCACGGTGCTCACCGACTTCTTCATCGCCCGTGGACGTAGCACCATCGGTACCAAATCCACCTGCAATCACGCTGAAGAAGGAGCGGTTCATCGCCTTACACATAATGTAAGACAGGATCGCACCTGAAGAACCCACCAGCGCACCGGTGACGATCAGCAGGTCGTTGCTGAGCATAAAGCCCGCCGCCGCCGCCGCCCAGCCTGAATACGAGTTCAGCATCGACACCACCACCGGCATATCCGCACCGCCGATAGACGCCACCAGATGCCAGCCGAAGGCCAGCGCGATAATGGTCATCACCAGCAGCGCCAGCACCTGCATGCCCACGCTTTCGGTACGCACAAACACGACCAGCAGCAGGAAAGAGACCACCAGCGCCGCAAGGTTCATCTTGTGACGGTTTGGCAACATCAGCGGCTTCGAGGAGATCTTGCCGCGCAGTTTGCCAAACGCAACGATAGAACCGGTGAATGTCACCGCACCAATGAAGATACCAAGGAAGACTTCGGTCAGATGAATATTGACCAAAATCGGCTCCATACCCGGTTCGTGATACAGGTAGCTGTTAAAGCCAACCAGCACCGCCGCCAGACCCACAAAGCTGTGCAGAATCGCCACCAGCTCTGGCATTTCGGTCATTTCGACGCGTTTTGCCAGACGAATACCAATCGCGCCGCCGATGATCATCGCCACCAGAATCCACGCCACGTTGCCCGTATCCGGCCCGAAAATCGTTGCGATCAGCGCGATCGCCATCCCGGCGATACCAAAGTTGTTACCCCGTTGCGACGTTTCGTGTTTGGAAAGTCCCGCCAGACTGCAAATAAACAGGATCGCAGCAACAATGTATGCAGCTGTAACTAATCCTCCAGACATATGCTACCCCTTAGCCTTTACGAAACATTTTCAGCATGCGCTGAGTCACGGTGAAACCACCGAAAATATTGATACTGGCAATAAGCACCGCGATAAAGCTCAGGAAGCTGATCCAGCCGCCATGACCAATTTGCAGCAACGCCCCGACCACGATGATCCCGGAAATAGCGTTTGTCACCGACATCAGCGGCGTATGCAGTGCGTGAGAAACGTTCCACACCACGTAATAACCGACGACGCAGGAGAGCGCAAAGACGGTGAAGTGACCGAGGAACTCTTTCGGCGCGACGTCTGCCAGCCAACCGAACAGAATAATCACCAGCGCCATCAGCGCATATTTACGCCAAGGGGAAACCGGTTCAGCCGGTTCTTTCGGCGCAGGAGCCGCTTTTGGCGCGGCCTTAGGCTGGGCAGAAACCTGAATTGGCGGAGCGGGCCAGGTGACTTCACCATCGCGAACCACGGTCACACCGCGCACGACGACATCGTCAAAATCTACGGTTACGTTGCCGTCTTTTTCCTTGCACAGCAGCTTAAGCAAGTTGACGAGGTTTGTGCCGTACAGCTGGGAGGACTGCGTCGGCAGACGTCCCGGCAGGTCGGTATAACCAATGATCTTCACACCGTTCGCCGTGGTAAAGACTTCATTCGGAACGGTGTACTCGCAGTTACCGCCGTTTTGTGAAGCCAGATCGACAATCACGCTACCCGCTTTCATGGAATCAACCATCTCGCGCGTAATTAGTTTCGGTGCTGGTTTGCCTGGAATCAGCGCGGTGGTCACGATGATATCCACGTCTTTTGCCTGCGCGGCAAAGAGCGCCATCTCGGCCTTAATAAACGCCTCAGACATCACTTTTGCGTAGCCGTCGCCACTACCGGCTTCTTCTTCGAAATCCAGCTCAAGGAACTCGGCGCCCATACTCTGCACCTGTTCTTTCACTTCCGGACGGGTATCAAACGCGCGAACAATCGCGCCGAGGCTGTTCGCCGCGCCGATCGCTGCCAGACCCGCAACACCCGCGCCGATCACCATCACCTTCGCCGGGGGCACTTTACCTGCAGCAGTAATCTGCCCGGTAAAGAAACGTCCAAATTCATGCGCTGCTTCAACGATGGCACGATAGCCCGCAATGTTGGCCATTGAGCTCAACGCATCCAGCGACTGCGCGCGAGAAATACGTGGCACAGAATCCATTGCCATTACGGTGACACCGCGTGCAGCCAGCTTCTCAATCAGTTCTGGATTTTGAGCCGGCCAAATGAAGCTCACCAGCGTCGTGCCTGGATTCAGTAACGCAATTTCGGTCTCTTCTGGTGCGTTCACCTTCAGAATCACAGGTGATTGCCAAATCTCAGCGCCGTCGACGATTTCGGCGCCAGCCTGAATAAATGCCTCGTCATCGAAGCTCGCCAGTTTGCCCGCGCCGCTTTCGACCGCGACGGTAAAACCCAGTTTAAGCAGCTGCTCGACCGTTTTCGGCGTTGCGGCTACGCGGGTTTCATTGGCAAACCGTTCTTTTGGTACCCCAATACGCATAGTTTTCCCTTCCATCGGTTCTTGATGATGGTTTGTCGATAAATGACCGCGGTTCGCATTTGCCGTCGCCCGATCGCGACCCGACGAATGTATAACCACGGAAAATAAAACAGTAACAAACTTTCTATAACCTACTGAAAATAACGCTTGTGATCCACCGCAAGAAAACACTATTTCTGACTTTATCTGTGAAAAATAAGTGATCGCGGTCTCTGACCGACATATTTACCTTATTTTCAGCGCCAGGCCCGATAAATAGGTCAAGCGAAGCGGCAAAAACATGATATAGCGCCACATTAGAACAACCCATTAACATTAAATTAACTCGTGAAAGTCATATGCCTAATCAGTTTTACTGTTCAAACGCCTGTTTATTCAACATATCACTAAATGTTATCGAACTTAATCCTGACCTCAGCACAGGCTGCAAAAAATGGCGCAGACAGCGACGGGTTTTAAATGCCATAATCGGCGACGATTTCAAATTAACAACAACACCAGCACCTGGTTTGCGCATGGCGAAGGATTATTTTTATGAAGCTTAAGAACACTCTCCTGGCGTCCGTACTTCTTTCTGTGACCGCCTTGTCTGCTAACGCTGCAACAGAGTTAACGCCGGAGCAAGCGGCCGCGTTAAAACCTTTCGATCAGACCGTTATCGTGGGTCGCTATAACACCATCAGCGAAGCCGTAGCAGCCGCATCAAAACTGGCCGATAAAGTCGGCGCAGCCTCATTCTACGTGGTTGATAGCTCCGACCATGGTAACAGCGGTAACCAACGCGTTACGGTTGCGCTTTATAAACAAGATGCCCCGAAAGCTGACGCGCCAAAAAATCGCGTAATTAACGGCGTAACGGAACTGCCAAAAGACCAGGCTATTGCACTTGAGCCTTTCGACACCGTGACTGTTCAGGGTTTCTATCGCAGCCAGCCAGAAGTTAACGACGCCATCACCAAAGCCGCGAAAGCGAAAGGGGCTGCCTCTTTCTATATCGTGCGCCAGGTGGATGCTAACCAGGGCGGCAATCAGCGTATCACTGCTTATATCTATAAAGCTGATGCGAAAAAACGTGTTCTGCAGAGCCCGGATGCGATTCCAGCGGATTCAGAAGCTGGACGTGCGGCGCTGGCGACCGGCGGTGTAGCGGCTAAGGCCGTTGAGATTCCAGGCGTGGCAACCTCTGCTGCACCAAGTTCTGATGTGGGCCGTTTCTTCGAAACGCAATCCTCTAAAGGGGGTCGCTATACCGTGACCCTGCCGGACGGCACGAAAATTGAAGAGCTGAACAAAGCTGCCGCAGCGCAGATGGTTCCGTTCGACAGCGTGAAGTTCACCGGCAACTACGGCAACATGACGGAAATTTCGTACCAGGTTGCCAAACGCGCGCAGAAGAAAGGGGCTAAGTATTATCACATCACCCGCCAGTGGCAGGAACGTGGTAATAACATCACCATCAGCGCCGACCTGTACAAGTAACAGCACCACGGATCTGAAAAGGCGGCGCAATGCCGCCTTTTTTCTTAATTTGATCGAAATTCTGCCTCACATCATTGCATGCCAGCAAGACACTCCGTAAAATCCCGCGCCTTAGTGTGATCCACCATTTTTATGCGCCTGTGCGAAATAATTATTCTGGATTTGGACCTTTCATAACAGGAAGCCAATGGAAAAGAAACTTGGCCTGAGCGCATTAACTGCGCTTGTTTTAAGCTCCATGCTGGGCGCAGGCGTCTTCAGTTTGCCGCAGAATATGGCCGAAGTCGCAAGCCCTGCGGCGTTGCTCATCGGTTGGGCCATCACCGGCGTGGGGATCCTACTGCTGGCGTTTGCCATGTTATTGCTGACGCGTATCCGCCCGGATTTAGATGGCGGAATATTCACTTACGCGCGGGCTGGATTTGGCGAGTTAATCGGCTTTTGTTCCGCCTGGGGCTACTGGTTGTGCGCCGTCATCGCCAACGTCTCCTATCTGGTGATTGTTTTCTCTGCCCTGAGTTTCTTTACCGATACCCCTGAACTGCGTTTCTTTGGCGATGGCAACACCTGGCAATCTATTGTCGGTGCGTCAGTTCTGCTGTGGCTTGTCCATTTTCTGGTCCTGCGTGGCGTGCAGACGGCGGCGAGCATTAATCTTGTCGCGACGCTGGCGAAACTGGTTCCGCTGGGCCTGTTTATCGTCCTGGCGTTTGTCGCGTTCCGTCTCGACGTTTTCACCCTTGATTTCAGCGGAGTGGCGCTGGGCGTCCCGGTCTGGGAACAAGTCAAAAACACCATGCTCATCACGCTGTGGGTGTTTATTGGGGTAGAAGGCGCGGTGGTGGTTTCGGCAAGGGCGCGCAATAAACGCGATGTCGGGCGCGCCACGCTGCTGGCGGTTTTGGCTGCGTTAAGCGTCTATCTGCTGGTCACGTTGCTGTCTATTGGTGTTGTTGCCCGTCCCGAACTGGCGCAAATGCGTAATCCTTCCATGGCAGGCCTGATGGTCAAAATGATGGGGTCCTGGGGCGATGTGGTGATAGCTGCAGGGCTGATTGTTTCGGTGTGCGGCGCGTACCTGAGTTGGACGATTATGGCAGCAGAAGTGCCTTTTCTTGCCGCCACGCACAAAGCTTTCCCGCGCTTGTTTGCGCGTCAGAACCAGAACAGCGCGCCTTCAGCGTCTCTGTGGCTGACCAACATCAGCGTCCAGGTCTGTCTGGTGCTGATCTGGCTCACAGGTTCGGACTATAACACCCTGCTGACCATTGCCTCCGAGATGATTCTGGTACCCTATTTCCTTGTTGGCGCCTATTTGCTAAAAATAGCCACCCGTCCCGTGCATTACGTGGTGGGTGTCGGTGCTTGTCTCTATGGGTTATGGTTACTGTATGCTTCCGGGCCAATGCATCTGCTGCTTTCAGTGGTGCTTTACGCGCCAGGTTTGCTGGTATTTATTTATGCCCGCCGCACGCATCAGCTCAGCCACGCGCTGAAACGACGCGAACTGGCATTGATTGGTCTGTTACTGGTTGCATCCGTACCGGCAACGTGGATGTTAATGGGATAAGCGCACTCTTTCCCATTGTCGAACTGAAAAGGAGAACACGATGGGAAAAGCGCCACAACGCCCCATTCTGATTACCGGTGGAGGCCGACGTATCGGCCTCGCCCTTGCCCACCACTTTCTCACGCTTCACCAGCCGGTTATCGTGAGCTATCGCAACGAATATCCCTCGATAGAAGGATTACGCCAGGCAGGAGCCACCTGCATTCAGGCCGATTTTTCTACAGACGAAGGGATTCTGAGATTTGCCGAAACGGTGAAGTCCACCACCCGCGGATTGCGCGCCATTATTCATAATGCCAGCGCATGGCAGGCTGAAACCCCCAGCACACCGCTCAGCGAAACGCTCGCTTGCATGCTGCAGATCCACGTTCACGCGCCTTATCTGTTGAATCATGCGCTCGAAGAATTACTACGCGGTCAGGGCCACGCCGCCAGCGACATTATTCATTTCACCGATTATGTTGTCGAGCGCGGCAGCGATAAGCATATTGCCTATGCGGCAAGCAAAGCCGCGCTGGATAACATGACCCGCTCGTTCGCCCGCAAACTGGCGCCGGAGGTAAAGGTCAACGCTATCGCACCTTCGTTAATTCTGTTTAACGAAGAAGACGACGCGGAATACCGTCAGAAAGCGCTGAATAAATCGCTGATGAAAATTGTGCCGGGCGAAAAAGAAGTGATCGACCTGATCGATTATCTGCTGACCAGCTGCTATGTCACTGGGCGTTCGTTTGGTGTCGACGGCGGTCGTCCGTTGAATTAGTGAAAACGGCTCCAGAAGAAAATTAACACCCAGGCGCTGAGGCTCCAGCACACCACGGCCCCGCCCAGCGCCAGGGGTAAACGCATCATCGCCGTGAAATACCACAGCGACAGCAGATAAATAAAATAGGGAATAATGGACCACATGCCAAACACGATGGTCGTGCGCAACGCGTCAATCCCACGCTCCGACGCCACAATATAGTGGGCGATCAGCGCAAACGTCGGAAATAACGGAATCAGGCCAGCAATATAATAATTTTTCGTTTTCGCCAATAGACCTATCAATACCACCACCAGCGCACCCAGCGCCGCCTTAAACAAAAGCGCCATCTTTTTCCCTTAACAATCAAATAACAATAACGGCCACAATAGCGGAACTGAGGATAATTATGAAAGATTAATGGAAGGTTGAGGTGACGCGGTGTATGTTGACATTTTTCGCGATACAGACGTTTTATGAATAAGATCGTTTTTGTTGAGGATGAACCCGAAGTTGGCCAGCTTATCGCCGCCTACCTCGGAAAACACGATATGGATGTCATCGTTGAGCCACGCGGTGACCGCGCAGAAGAGGTTGTGCTGCGTGAAAAACCCGATCTGGTCCTGCTGGATATCATGCTGCCCGGAAAAGACGGTATGACCGTGTGTCGCGATTTGCGCGCGCAATGGGATGGCCCTATCGTTTTGCTCACCTCGCTTGATAGCGACATGAACCACATTCTGTCACTGGAAATGGGGGCGAACGATTACATTCTTAAAACCACGCCGCCTGCTGTTCTGCTCGCGCGCCTGCGTCTTCATTTACGCCAGCGTGTCGCCGCAGAAAATCAAATGCCGTCTCCGGCGCTTACACCGTACAAAGCCATGCGCTTCGGCACGCTATCTATTGACCCTGTGAATCGTCAGGTTCTGCTGTCGGGCACGGATGTCGCCCTTTCGACTGCCGATTTCGACCTGCTGTGGGAGCTTGCCACGCATGCCGGTCAGATTATGGATCGCGACGCGCTGCTGAAAAACTTGCGCGGGGTGAGTTACGATGGGATGGATCGCAGCGTTGACGTCGCGATTTCGCGCCTGAGAAAAAAATTGCTGGATAACGCGACCGAACCCTACCGCATCAAAACCGTGCGTAACAAAGGCTATCTGTTCGCTCCGCACGCCTGGGAAACCTGATTACGTTGTCATCCGGATGCGTTTATGAAAACGCTGATTGTTCCATTTTATTAGTGCCAAATCTTTCAACCTACTGTGATTACTTAAATATTATTTAATTTCAGTAGGTTGAATGTTTCCCGCAACAAAAATATAGGGCCAAAAGCAGACTTCAACATGCACCCTTTGCCCCAATACGTCCCTAAACTCACAGGGCTACACTGAACAACCAGCCCGCAATAGCACTGCTCACCACAACCAGCCACGGCGGTAACTTCCAGAACAATAGAGCAACCAGTGCCAAAAGCGCCAGGATGAAGTCTTGCGGTGTGTGAATCGCGCTCGTCCACACTGGTTGATAGAGGGCTGCTACCAACAGGCCAACCACGGCCGCATTAACACCTAATAATGCCGCTTGAGCACGGGTGTTGCGGCGAAAATGCTCCCAGAAAGGTAAGGCACCCACGATCAACAGGAATGATGGCGCGAAGATCGCCAGCAGACAGATCAGGCCGCCGAACCAGCCGGAGGGTCCATGATTTAGTGAAGCGCCGAGAAACGCCGCAAAGGTGAACAAGGGGCCAGGAACGGCCTGGGTAGCACCGTAGCCGGCCAGAAATGTATCTTTGCTTACCCAGCCGGTAGGCACCACTTCAGCTTGCAGCAACGGTAGTACGACATGCCCACCCCCAAATACCAGTGAACCGGCCCGGTAGAAGACACTCACCAGTGATAAAGTCTGATTTGGAAACATCGCCGTCAGCAATGGCAACCCTGTCAGTAGCACAAAGAACAATGTGAGCCACAACAATCCGACACGACGCCGTATGGCGATCGGCAGCGGGTCATGTATTGACCTCTTCTGGGGTTTAAACAGCAATAGACCAATGACAGCAGCAATGACGATAGCCCCCACCTGCCCCCATGCAGACGGCACAAGAAGCACAAAGCAGGTCACTGCCGCCATGATGGCGATACGCGGTGTATCCGGGCAGAGATTACGAGCCATACCCCATACAGCTTGTGCAACCACCGCTACGGCCACCACCTTTAACCCTTGCAGCACCCCCAACGGCATCACATTCCCGTCGCTGGCCATCCCCAGCGCAAAGAGGATCAGCGCCACTGCTGATGGCAACGTGAAGCCAGCCCATGCAGCTAACGCCCCGGTATAACCACATCGGAACAACCCGATCGCCATGCCGACCTGGCTGCTTGCAGGCCCTGGCAGGAACTGGCAGAGAGCGACCAGGTCCGCATAGCTGCGCTCGGTCAGCCACTTCCGCCGCGTCACAAACTCATCGTGAAAGTAGCCCAAATGGGCAATCGGGCCGCCAAAGGAGGTCAGACCCAGTCGAAGAAAGATCAGAAAAAGAGCCCAAGGATTGTGGTCAGGCCTGGCAATATCGCTCATGGTCGCATCCCGATTTCTGGTTTCGTTAGATTATATTAATCGAGACCCGATAACGAAATGCGATAAAAATAAGCCCTGATACTTTGATCGTTGGCTTATGCCTTATCCTTATGAGACGTCTGCTTTTGTAACATGGCTGACGTGGACGAGAGTAAGAACGGACTCCAGAAGCCGAACGCCGTGGTTGCAGACCAACACCCAAGGCGTAACGCAGCGTCCGATATGATTGAAATGTTTGCCTGGTGGCTTTTAAAGGCACAGCTCATGGGAACTCTCATAACAAAGCCATAACTAAAAAATAATCATTATTTCAGTACGTTGTAATTAAACGACACGGCAGGCAGAAAGGGTTTACCATCATGGTTACAAGCCGGACAGTGAAACCAGAACGAAAACCCTTTCTTGCCGAACACGCCTTACAGCCATTAAGGCCACAGTAAATGGATAGTCAGTATTGGAATTTATCCCACAGTGCCGAAATTTGAGGATCCTTGAGAGTTTCTATCCGGCTTGTGGTATCAAACACCATCGTCTTATTGTCGTTGTTTGAATAATGCGGCCACCCCGGATTGCCATATTTAGCAAAGGCGGCCCAGGCATTATTAATACTGTCAGACAAAGACTGGGGCGGGTTCACGCCGACAAAGTTTTCCGCTTCTTTTGTGTGAATCGTTCCGAACGTAAAGGGCACATCCACAAAATGGGCGGCGCCCAGACGGCCATTGTAGGCTGTTGACCGCCAGGAAAAGTCATAAAACCACGTGTTTTGATTACGGCTCAACAGACGGGCTATGTTCAGCGCCGGCATCCTGAACGTATAGTCCGACATGATCTGGGCGTAAATGTCGCCCGGACTTTCCGCACTGATACTGTTTTTTGTATAAGCCTGCAGAGCACTAGCAGGGAGACCCAGCTCATCAATCACCGTGTTCACATCCTTAATAGTGATTTTTTGTATGCCGTCACCGGGGAGCAAATAGAGTCTGAACTCGCTGTCGGTGCTGCCCACAATCACAGGAACGCGATTGCTGTCCGTCATCGCCAGATCTTCCATGGGGCTTTTGATGATGATTTTACCGTCCGCAACCGGCAAAAATGCCGTGCCGCCAAGAGAAAGCCTTCCCCATTGGGCTGTATCTTTGATTTGCTCTCCGACTTTCAGGACGTTCTGAACCAGATCCTCAAAAGGCACCCTGGCGACGGCTTCGGGGTCGGCAGGAATCCCCAGATTGTCGGTAAATTGCCGGGTGATTCGGCTTGCATCGGCCGGGCTAATCCATTGCATCGGAGGGCTTTGCAAAATAGCCTGCTGGTAAAGCCCTTTGGTCTCTGGATTGCCTAAATGGATGGCGACGCTTCCCGCTCCTGCGGATTGCCCGAAGAGTGTCACTCTGCCCGGATCGCCTCCGAAGTTTGCAATATTCCGTTGAACCCATTTAAGCGCAGCAATCTGGTCTGCAATGCCGCGGTTGTCTGGACGTTGAGCAAAATGCATAAAGCCATCCACGCCCACCCTATAGTTTACCGTGACAACCATGACGCCTTTTTTAGCAAACACGCTTCCGTCATAAACAGACTCTGTGGCATCTTCCCTGATCCAGGCTCCTCCGGGGATCCACACCATGACGGGCAATTTCCCTTCAATATTGTCAGGCCGCCATATGTTGAGGGTCAGGTCGCCGGCATGACCGACCAGCCGTTGCGCTGAGCTTCTTCCCGGTTGCGGCACGGGCGAGTCAGAGAGGGTTGCTTTTATACCCTGCCAGGGCTGCACGGACTGAGGGTTCTGAAACCGTCGTTCCGGGGTAAAGGGGTTGGCCGCATAGGGGATCCCTTTATAAATGAAGATGCCCTCTTCCGTACGGTATCCCTGAACCTTACCCGCCTCGGTGTCGACAACAGGAGCAGGCGCACCAGCAAAAGATAATGAACTCGCGACAATCAATGCACTGCCCAGTAAATATTTCATTCGTATTCCTTCTGAAATTTGCCCCGTGCAATTCCGGCTCCTGCCTGGCCTACAGGTCAAATCTGCCACCAGATAGTCCGGCGTTATCATCGATACGCAGAGCGGTGATGTAGGCCCCTACTACCCTTTACGCGTCCTGCTTAATGGCCTCTGCCTGCTACGGCAGTATGTCCTTAACCCGTGAACAATACGATTGCGACGTTTGCCATTTCAGTCACCACCGTGTGAAAATTCGTTTTGCGTTTTGCGTTATGCCAGTGCGGCCAGCGCTGCGCTGATGCTTTCTTCCCCTCTGTAAAGATCGTAACCGCTGATGATATGTTCTTTCCCATACGCCGTCGCAATCAACAGGGGCACGCCTCCCACGCCTTTTTCGTGCATGAGTCGCTTTACGCGGGCGATGCGCTGTTCAGTCTGGTTGCGCAGCGCGGCATCATCTTCAAACTGGCTGGTCAGATCATCCGCATCACCCTCAGCACCGTGTTCCTGCGCCCAGGTGGCGCTGATATCCGCCACCACATCGCATCGAGAGGTGTCGCGACCCTCAACGTAGCGGGCGTGCTGAAGAACGTGGAGCAGGCCCGCCTCTGCGGCTGCACCGGCGTGCTGAAAAGCGGTCAGCGCGCGGTTCATGTAGGTCGAATCAAAACGGGTACCGGACAGCAGAAGTTGGTGATAGCTCTCGCTGAACGGCTGTCCGGTCAGCGATGTAATGCGCTGATCGTTGGCCCATGCGTGTTCAGCCCACTGGGCCGTAATCTGCCGAGCCCCCTCATCACTGAACAGGCCACTGGGCATCAGCTCAAGCCGGTCGCCGTGGTGTCGGGCCAGATAATGCAGGGCTGGCGCGCTGGCATAGCACCAGCCGCAAAGCGGGTCAAAAATGTACTGCAGCTTTTCGATGTGCATAGTGCACCCTCCTTTAATCAGTTGTGTTGATCATAATTAGATTACGCAATATGAAAAACAGGCATACAGTAGACACATTGTTGCATGAGGTGAACGAATGGACAGAGTTACGGCGATGGAAGTGTTTTCGGAAACGGTCAAACGCGGCAGCATCTCAGCGGCGGCGGAACATCTGGGCTTATCGCGGGCTATGGCCTCACGCTACATAGCCCTGATGGAAGAGTGGACAGGATCGCGCCTGCTTCACCGGACAACGCGCAGACTCAGCCTGACAGTAGCCGGTGAACAGGCCCTTTTGCTGTGTCAGGACATTCGGACTCTGACGGATGGGCTTGCAGCCATGGGACCCGGCAGTGTTCCTGTGCCCAAGGGCAAACTTAAGATCACCTCCAATTCCATCTTTGCGGAATTTTGCCTTACGGAGCTGCTGGTTGACTTCCTTATTGCCTATCCGGAAATACAGGTTGATCTGCAAATCATGGACAGAACCGTTGACCTGGCCGAGGAAGGTATCGATCTGGCTATCCGCACGTCAAGCACACTTGCTCCCAACCTTTATGCCCGCAACCTCGGGTACTGCTCTTCCGTTTTATGCGCCAGCCACGCGTACCTGGACAAACACGGCACACCAGCCAGCCTGAGCGACCTGAAACATCACAACTGTCTTACCTATACCTACTTTGGCCAGAGCGCGTGGCGGTTCCATAAAGAGAGCGACATTGTCAACCTGCCGGTAACGGGCAGCATCAGTACCAACGAGGCTGCGATCCTTTTTAAGGCGACGAAGTTGGGGGCGGGTGTAGCCATGCTGCCTCTGTATGCCGTAGAGCAGGAGCTCGCGGCGGGGAGACTGGTTGCGCTGCTGCCGGAGTATGAGCTCGACAGGTTGTCTGTAAGCGCGGTTTATCTTTCACATAAAAAAATGCCTCAGGCCCAGCGTGTATTAATTGATTATTTGGTTGAGCATCTCAGACTCCCCTGATGCGCAGAGATGAAAGGCAAAAAACATAACCGGGAGGTTACGCGAGTATATGACGGGTCCCAGCGCATTGAATACTGCCAGGTACGTCGATTGCAGCCGATTGGGATGGACTGATCTTATCGGGCATCGTTAACGTCCAGAATCAGGCCTGCCCGGCTGATGTCCCATAAGCAATACCCGTGGATAGTTTGTCGATGCGTGACAGGCTCTCACCGCACCAGGCTGCGGATGTGGGGTAGAAAAAAGAGCGTATTGTGACGATCCAAAGCGAGAATTTTAAATACCTCTTCATTGCGTGTCGTTCGATTATTCTACTCAATAGATATTTTGGTAACGTATTCAATACTTAATAAAAACACCTCAGAAATATCTCTGCCAAAAATGTGAATATTTTCCGCATTTTAAAATTTAATTATTTGATAATAATTATCGTTAACACATGATGATATATTCATTCAAAACGCTCTTAATTCAATTAACTATTTCATAGTTGAGAGATTTTAACCCCTGACGATAACACCTGTGTAAATCCAGGTTTGACAATACAAATATTGGCAGAATAAACTTTTCCCCATTATGGCATCCAGCTCTCTGTTTTCCAGGAATTATGAGCCTAACCTTAATGGGGCAAAACACGTAGGAGGATCAAATGTACAACACAATTTTGGTTCCAATTGACATTTCCGAGGATGACCTGACACACATGGTCATTCCTTATGTTCAGGCGCATACAGCTCTTAACACGGCAAAAGTCCATTTTCTTACTGTTATTCCTTCGCAACCTTATTATTCATCTTTAGGTTTAGCCTACTCAGTAGAAATGCCGAAGATGAAAGAATTCCAGCATGCGGCCTTATCAAAACTGGATGAAATTGTGAAGCAATTCAAAATCCCTGCAGACAAAATACAGACTCATGCCGTAACGGGTTCACCGAAGGATCAAATTCTTAAACTCGCTGAAATGGTAAGTGCTGATTTAATTATAATTGCATCCCATAAACCTGATATATCAACGTATCTGTTAGGTTCAAATGCTGCCGCAGTTGTACGACATGCCAAATGTCCTGTACTGGTCGTTAGATAAAATTAAGTAGCCTGCATGTCGCAGGCTACTTTTTTTGTCATCGCTCATGGGGTAGCTAAATGAAAAATGACCTGCGCCTTAATTCCTGAATCCATCGCCTGTCTGGTCAGTGTCTGTCTGTTCATTGCTGCAATCGATATGATGAAATCGGGTCTTTTTCTTCTCCACCACACCGCAAAGCTTGCAGCAACGTACTATTTTTATTTGTTAATTGAGGGTGTTATTGATAATAACGCAAGTGTTCGGCATGGCGTTCATTTTTCAAGTAAAAACACGTTCACAGTAAAGAGTTCTTAATTTTCATTTCTGTCGATTTAACAGCGGTAACATTCTCTCAAGCGTGTTGTCGCGCACAATGTAATGATGGAACAACGCTGCAAGAGCATGAAACCCGATAAGAAAATATCCGGCATTGGCGATAAGTTCATGCAACTCTTTAAGATTATACTGTGTAGCTGTATTCAGGCTGCTGGCTATGGGCATCGTTATTCCAAAGAATGATCACTCTACCTGACCAAAGTAAAGTGACGCGACCCCAAGAAACGGCAAAATGAGAAACATCAAATACAAGCATCCATGAACTGCTTTTGAAGCCACAATTTGCCAGCGCGGCGGCGCGGGTATAATTTCGGGGTCACGACGTGTGACCTTCAGTACAACTCTGACAACCATCAGCGCCAGCACGCTGAAGCCAGCTGTATAGTGAACTATCGCCATTGTCGCACGAGTCGAACTGCCCTTCGGCGCGAAACCTTTTAATTCCATCGCGGCATAGGCTATGACAATAGCTATTAATACCAGCCAGTGAAAAGCTATCTGACTGTTGGCGTAATTTCTTTTCATTCTTGGAACCCTTTTTTTGATGTATGCGTGAGTTTTAGCGGTTTATTATTAAGAATACCTTAATTCAACAAAGCCTCGGCCTCATCAAATAAATAACCTCTCTTAAGGTTGTCATAATAATAATCACTCATATTGATAATATTGATATGAGAGGTTTGATGATGCGAATAATGCCCCCTTACACACTTAAATGGCTTCATGGCGAATACGAACAGAATGAAATTTCAGCACTGATTCGCGAAAATTATCATCAGGTTTATCGTGCGTCAATTTCACGTTGTTTGCCATGGCTCTTGGGTCTTTATGATGCAAACGGTGAACTCCAGGCGGCCAGTGGCGTACAGATTGCCTCTCATGGAGCACTCTATCTTGAAAATTATCTCGATAATCCTATTGAGACGTTACTCACTGCACGCCTGATGCAGCCTGTCTCTCGCAATACGATCGTCGAAATTGGTAATTTCGCAGCCCGAGACGGAGCCAGCGCACGCATTATGTTTGCCGCACTTTGCCAGGTGCTCACGCACTACCATTTTTCATGGATTGTCTTTACCGGTACGAAAAAAATCCGTAACACCTTTCATCGCCTGAACCTGCACCCCCTCCTCCTGATGCCTGCTGACCCAGCGCGACTGGGTAGCGCAGCATCAGAATGGGGAAAATATTATCAATATGATCCTCAAATTATGGCCGGTGAGCTTTCTGGCGGACACTCGGCGCTTAACCATGGCAGCCTGCTGCTGAGGCTGTTGACCGATCTGCCGGAAGCCCCATGGACTCATGCGTCGGGAGAGAAAAATGTTTCTGAACGTACTTGAGCAGCAGGCTAATGATCGTCCCGAGCTAACGGCCCTGCAGGGTGAGTCCGGCATATGGAGCTGGCAGAGATACCATGAGGATGTAATAACGACAGCTACACGACTTCGGTCTCTCAATATTAAGCGACTGGCGCTTGAACTCGACAATGGGCCTGAGTGAGCCATTATCGATCTTGCCTGCCTGTCCGCTGGGATTGTGATTGTACCCCTACCTTCTTTTTTCTCTGAAACACAAAAAGAGTGGGTACGATCTTCAGCATCCATTGACGCACAAATTGGTGGCAAATCCCTGAAGGGATGGCTTAGCCATGAATTCCCGTTTGGCAGGCTGCAAATCAGAAAGCTAACTGCCCAGACCGCCTTACCGCCGGGCACGGCCAAGATTACCTTTACCTCTGGCACGACCGGTGAACCAAAAGGGGTATGCCTGAGCCAGAGCGGTATGTTCTGGACAGCACAAACGCTGGCTGATGCTCTGAATGCGATCAGACCGGAAAGGCATCTTGTCAGCCTTCCACTCAGCATCCTGCTGGAAAATTTGTGCGGTATCTATATCCCGTTACTGCTGGGTGCACAGACGGTGATATTGTCCTCCGCCAGTACAGGTTTTGAAGGTTCCAGCCAGTTTAACCCCGGAAATTTTTTACAGGCTTTGATGAGATGGCGTCCACAAAGTCTCGTTCTGGTACCAGAAATATTGCGGGTGTTACTCCATCTGCACCAGACGGTTCCAGACAGCACCCGTTCCCTGAGCTTTGTCGCTGTTGGTGGAGGAAAGGTCCCTGCGCCATTAATGGAAATGGCAACACATACAGGTTTACCCGTTTTTGAAGGTTATGGGTTATCAGAATGTGGTTCTGTTGTCGCTCTGAATCTTCCGGGGGCGACAAAAAAGAACAGTGTCGGCAGACCATTGCCCGGCATAAGGGTGAGTGTTGATCACTTACAGCAACTCAGCGTGATGAGTCCGGCCAATGCCCTGGGGTATCTTGGGGAGGAACCCCAGAAAGCAGACGTGATCACAGGCGACCTTGCGACGGTTGATGAAGAAGGATTTATTCATATTCTCGGTCGATTGAAAAATGTTCAGATCAACGCATATGGTCGTAATTTTTCACCAGAATGGCCTGAAGCAGAAGCGATGGCATGTCCCGCTGTGCGCCGTGTTGTGATTTTCGGTGACGGTTTGAGACGTAACGTTGCTCTCGTAGATGCTTTTGAAGGACAGCAGGATCTGGCGCGTGAGCAGCTTATGGGAGTTTGCGCGCACTTGCCTGACTACGCCCAATTTCATCGACTGCTGTTCACGTCCGAAATATCTTCTCCCGAAATGATTACCGCTAATGGTCGCCCTAAACGGAGCGCCATCTGGCAGTCCCTAAAAGAAAATATTCTCACCTGCAGTGAGGAGGAAGACGCATGAGCTTTTATCAAGAATTACAGAATCAGACCGCTGTTGAACGTCAACGTTTACTTTCGTCCCCTGCTATCGCCCGGTGTAAAACAGGCGATATCTCGCCGGAGATGTATATCGCATTTTTGACGCAAGCTTATTATCACGTCAGCCATACCGTTCCACTGCTGATGTGTGCTGGTGGTCGGCTTCCTTCAACGCACGAAGCAGTGCGCGGCGCACTAGCCGAATATATTGATGAAGAATATGGGCACCAGGAATGGATCCTCAATGATATTCGCGCATGTGGTGGTAATCCTGAGGCTGTTAGAGAGGGTATGCCGGGCCTGCCCATCGAAATGATGATTGCCTATCTTTACTACCGTATTGAGCGGGTAAATCCAATGAGCATATTTGGCATGGTGCTCGTGCTGGAAGGCACCAGCGTGGCAATTGCAACAGCTGTCGCGGCTCAACTGGAGAATACGCTGGCCCTACCTCAACAGGCAACAACCTACCTGCGCTCTCACGGAGAACTCGATCAGGGGCATCTGCAATTCTTTGCATCCCTCATGGATTCAGTCACTGATAAGAGTGACCAGGACGCCATTATCCACACCGCGCGCCGTATTTATCATCTTTATGGGCAGATGCTTGATCAGTTGGGAGAGAGTGCATATGAATCTGCTTAACAAAACCGTTCTGCTCACCGGCGCCAGCGGCGGGATCGGTCAGGCGCTGGCCAGAGAACTGGCGCAAAAAGGGGCGAGACTCTATCTGGTTGGTCGCAATGAAAAAGCAATGACTCTTCTACAGAATACCCTCCCTCACCCGGAGCGCCACAATATCGCGCTGATGCGTAGCTATTCCGACGAAGAGATATCGGCGCTTGCCGCCAGGTTTTTAAAGGACGGTGGGCTGGATATCCTGATCAACAACGCTGGGAGCAGTTGCTTTGCGTTGTTTGAAGAACAATCATTTGATGATATTCGTGAACAGATCCGCACCAATATCGAGATTCCAGCCCTACTGACCCGGGCCTTACTCGATAAAATGAATACGCCTGGCATCGTGCTTAATATTGGTTCAATTTTTGGAGAAATAGGCCATCCGGCATGGAGTGTCTATAGTGCGACCAAGGCTGCGACCCACCGTTTTTCCGAAGCCCTTAGCAGGGAATTACAGGGCAGTGGTATTACCGTTCTGTATGCCGCGCCACGTGCAACAGAAACCTTACTGAACAACGACCACGTGTATGCCCTGAACCGGAAACTCGGTAATAACACCGATTCACCAGTGTATGTGGCTGCCCGACTTGCACGCCTTCTTGAAAAAGAACAGAAATGTTATCGCTTTGGCATGATGGAACGTCTTTTCGTCAAGATTAATGCCTGGTTTCCCACCGTCGTCGACGGAGCATTAGGCAAAAAATTGCCTGTAATTCAGGAATTCGCCAGAAAATCGGTCAGAGGAGACAACAAATGAAAACCCTGTACGCAATCTTGCTTGTTACAGCAGCACCCGCGTCAGCACTGGCGGATACGACACTTGGGGATTTACAACACGACTGGTCTGTCTGTCAGTATCAAACGCTGGAGGCCAAAAAAGAGAACTGCTTCAGTACCGTTAGCCAGAAAGCCCATAATGCCAGTCAGGCACAAAAAAACAGTAACGCGCCACTTTTGATTTGGTCAGCCATTATCGACAGTAGCTGGGCTGGCGCGAAAGGCGGTCTGGGTGCGCTAAGCCTTGTTAAAGAAGCCCGCAGCAACCTCGAAAAAGCGATTGAAATTGACCCATCCGCCCTCCAGGGATCAGCCTGGACCAGTCTGGGCGCTCTGTATTATCAGGTTCCCGGCTGGCCAATTGGCTTTGGTGATAAAGAAAAAGCAGACGAGATGTTGAAAAAAGCGCTGGCCATTAACCCGGATGGTATAGACCCTAACTACTTCTACGGTGACTATCTTCTTAAAGAGAAAAAAACAGATGAAGCCAGGCGCTACCTAACCAAAGCACTTAAAGCCCCAGATCGTCCCGGGCGTGAAATCGCTGACAGTGGTCGCCGCCGTGATATTGCGAGAGACCTGGAGAGCATCCAGTAAAAACATCCTTCGTAACAGAACTCAGGATGCCGTTTGATGAGTAACATGAGAACGGCATCTCTGCCTACGGCGAGTCAAAGAAGTGCGATAGGGCTAAAAACATAAATTAATTGTCGTTCACCATTTGTTATCAGAGTCCAGACTAAATATATGAACCGTTCAAAATATTCAAATTAAATATCAGTTCAACTTCACCAAAGGTTAAATAATAGAACACTTCACTCTGGCCGTTTACTCTCCTTCTCGCTCCATGCTGTTAAATCAAATTCTGACCCGCGAAATGCCCAACACCAATCGATAAGCCCATTGCCATGGCACTCCAGAAAGTAATTCTTATTATGGCTTTTACCGGAGACGCATTGCCAACTACCGAAGAAATATAACCAAGAATAGCGAGTGAAAAAAGCGTGGTAAGAATGATGAATGTAGAAATATAAGCGTGCGGCGCTAACCACGCAACGATTAAGGGTAAAATGGCCCCAGCAGAAAAACTGACTGCCGAGAAGAGAGCGGCTTGCAGTGGCTGCGCAGAATTAGTATCCGTTAATCCTAGTTCTTCACGAGCGTGAGCCCCCAAAGCGTCCTTCTCCATGAGTTGCTCAGCAACCTCACGCGCCAGGGTTGGGTTGAGACCACGTTTTATATACAGAGAAGTAAGTTCCTGTGTCTCTCCTTGAAAATCATTTTCCAGCTCACCTTTCTCCTGAGCAAGAGCTGCGTTCTCAGTATCAACCTGTGAAGAAACAGAAACATACTCGCCTGTTGCCATCGACATTGCACCTGCCACAAGGCCTGCAACCCCGGCAAGTAGAATACCCGATGAAGAAGTATTCGCTGAAGCAACGCCAAGTACAAGACTGGCTGTCGAAACAATGCCATCATTAGCCCCTAGAACAGCAGCCCTAAGCCATCCCACTCTTTCGATACTATGTCGTTCGAGATGCATTATTAAGCCCCCGGTTAAAAAACGATTTAATAAAACCATGCCTGATGAGAATAAACTCATCATAACCTATTTCATTTTATCATTCTTAACAAGTTATTGAGATTGCGCAAGTATAACCCTCAATCTGCATTCACCCTTGAACTTTACTGTTTTAATGAGAAATGATAATAGATATCATGGACATTTAATAATGGCTCGCAAGAGCATATTAATCAGTATAATTGCTAGCTTAATGTATTATTAATAAAGATTAGTGACAGGTATATTTTCAGGGGCTCAACGTTTGATTGCTGATGGCATTCATTCTTTCTCAGATTTAGTGGCTGGGACCTGCTCACAGCATTAGATACACATTTCAGCAAGCCGCTTCACTTAGGAATCTTCATGCCGCCAAACGTCTTGCGCCGAGTGTAAAGGTCGCAACTGAGATAGCATGCTCTCAGGCAGCCCCCCAGTTTCGGCCTCGCGAAGGATACTGACGATCTGTTCTTCGGAAAACGCTTCCTAAAGAGGATGTCTACAGTGGCGAAGAAGGCATTACTGGCATCGCGGTGTGTTAATCAGCGTGGCACAGGCAAGGGTCATACGTCTGCATGTTGGATGTTGTCAGCCGGAGCAAACCCTGCTTTCATAGCAACTCAAATAGGACATAAAAATGCACAGAGGGTTTATTGCGTTTATTCTGCCTGGATACATGCTTTGGACGGCGATCGGATTGCGCTCCTCAATCAGCGCGTAGATGAATATAACCCTGCCCCCATAGCGCCGCTAAAGGTAAAATCAGTTTAGTTAACTCATTGTAATAATGGTGTGATTTCATGAAAAAGCTGTTTGTGCAGTTTTATCTTTTGCTGTTTGTCTGTTTTCTGGTGATGACCATGCTGGTCGGGCTGGTCTATAAATTCACCGCCGAGCGCGCAGGCAGACAGTCTCTGGATGACCTGATGAAAAGTTCGCTCTATTTGATGCGCAGCGAATTACGTGAAATCCCGCCGCACGACTGGGCGCGCACGCTGAAAGAGCTGGATCTGAATCTGTCGTTTAATATGCGCATCGAGCCGCTTAAAAATTACAGTCTGGATGCCCCCACCGCTCAGCGCCTGCGCGAAGGCGACATCGTGGCGCTGGACGACCAGTACACCTTTATCCAGCGGATCCCGCGCAGCCATTACGTGCTGGCCGTCGGCCCGGTTCCATATCTCTATTTTTTACACCAGATGCGGCTGCTGGATATGGCGCTGATGGCCTTTATCGCCATTTCGCTGGCCTTTCCGGTGTTTATCTGGATGCGTCCCCACTGGCAGGATATGTTGCGCCTGGAGGCTGCCGCGCAGCGCTTTGGCGACGGTCATCTGACGGAGCGTATACATTTTGACAGCACCTCCAGCTTTGAACGGCTGGGCGTCGCCTTTAACCAGATGGCCGACAATATCAACGCCCTGATTGCCAGTAAAAAGGCGCTGATTGACGGCATCGCGCATGAGTTACGTACGCCGCTGGTGCGCCTGCGCTATCGTCTGGAGATGAGCGAAAACCTGACCGCTGCGGAGTCTGTGGCGCTGAATCGCGATATCGGTCAGCTCGAAGCGCTGATAGAAGAACTGCTCACCTACGCCCGTCTGGATCGTCCCCAAAATGAACTGAAACTCAGCACCCCGGATTTTTCAGCATGGATAAGCAGCTATGTTGAAGACGTCCAAAGCGTCAACCCGCAGCGCGAGCTGTTACTGGACAATCATCCCGGCGATTACGGCGCGCTGGATATGCGCCTGATGGAACGCGTGCTGGATAATCTGGTGAATAACGCCCTGCGCTACAGTGAGAACCGACTGCGAATTCGTTTAGAGCGGAACGGCAGCGAGGCGAGTTTATCCATTGAGGACGATGGACCCGGTATTGCGGCCGAAGAGCGCCATCGGGTATTTGAACCGTTCGTGCGCCTGGACCCGAGCCGCGACCGTGCCACCGGCGGCTGCGGGCTGGGGCTGGCGATTGTCCATTCAATCTCTCAGGCCATGGGCGGACACGTCAGCTGCGAAGCCAGCGATCTGGGCGGCGCAAAATTCTGCTTTAGCTGGCCGGTTTATCACCACATTGCTCTGCCTGCCGCGGTCTGATGCGGGTTATTCCTCATCAGGAAGACACTGCAGGTGACCATGTCGCACACCGCGCTGGGCGATAACATCATCAGCAAAATGCTGGATATCGCCCATATCGCCTTTTAACACCGCGATCTCAAGACAATCTTCATGGCTGACGTGAACGTGCAGCGTCGCGACGGACAAATCGTGGTGGTGATGTTGGGTCGACACCAGGCGCCGGGCCAAATCGCGCTTCTCATGTTCGTAGACGTAAGAGAGCACCGCAAACCCTTGCGTGCCGTGTTGCTGCGTGGTTTCCTGCGCCAGCGTTGCGCGCAAAATATCGCGAATCGCTTCTGAGCGGTTGTTGTATCCGCGACGTTGACTCAGGCTATCCAGCGTTTCCAGTAAATCATCATCAAGCGTTATGGTGACACGTTGCATAGGGTTTTAGTCTCTGGTGTAGCGCGACGGCGCACGGGGTAAGCGGGAAGCACCGCGTTCTGCAGCATTCTTCCGGCAACGGATGAAAACGTGAGTACCTCACCCACAGATTGAGTTTCTACGATTTGCCCCTGATCCATCACCATCACACGGTGACAAAAACGCTCCACCAGCCGTAAATCATGGGTAATAAACAGACAAGCGGTGCCGAACTGCTGCTGGAGTTTTTTGAGCAGGCGAATCACACCCGCCTGAAGCACCAGATCAAGATTCGACAGGGCTTCATCGAGGATCAATAGTTTAGGTTCAACGGCCAGGGCACGCGCCAGACAAACGCGTTGCAACTGTCCCCCGCTGAGCTGCGGCGGGCGTTTATGCAAAATACTGTCGTCCAGATCCACCGCCTGTAACAGCGAACTGGCGCGCGTCATTTGTTCGGCTTTAGATAACGTCAACAGATGCCGCATCGGTTCACGCAGAATGTCGCACACCGTTTTACGCGGGTTCACGGCGCTGATTGAATCCTGAAAAACCATCTGAACATCGCGGCGAAAGGCTTTGTGTTGTACCCGGTTGAGGCTCGTCAGAGACTGGCCTTGCCAGTACACCTCGCCCTCATGGGGAGATTCCAGCCCCACCAGTAAACGTGCCAGCGTGCTTTTCCCACATCCACTGCGTCCAAGCAGAGCCACGGTTTCACCGGCTGTCAGGCTCATCGACACGTCGCGTAATACCGTCTGTGACGGCGTATATTTGTGCGAAAGCGCAGAAACCGAAAGTAACGTCATGATGCCAGCTCCTTGCCATAAAGCGCCAGATGGGCAGCCACCAGATTGCGCGTAACCCGATGCTGTGGCGTATGAAACACGGCCTCAACGTTGCCCTGCTCCACTATCACGCCATCGTCCATCACCGCGACTTCATCCGCCAGACGCGCCACGACGCCCATATCATGCGTAACCAGCAGCATTCCGGGGGAGCGGGTTTGCATGATGGAATCCAGCAAATCCAGAATTCTTGCCTGGGCGACGGCATCCAGATCGGTGGTCGGTTCATCGGCGACAATAAACGGGGCATCGCACAGCACAGCCATCGCGATCATCATTCGCTGCAACATTCCACCGCTCATCTCAAAAGGATAAAGCGTTAAGACGCGATGCGCATCTTCCAGCCCGACGGCGCGTAAAGCGGCGATAAGCGCGGCGTTATCAGCGGGCTTGCCGACCGCCAGACAGGTCTCGCGCGCGTGGGTTGCCATGGAATGCAGCGGATTAAACGCGCTTCGTGGGTTTTGCATAATCGTGGCGACCGTTTTTCCGCGCAGCGTTCGGGGTGACATCAGCGTTCCGTCAGCCAGCACCTGGCCTGCGGTCTGACGAACGCCCGCTGGCAAAACGCCGAGCGCGGCGGCGCAGGTCAGTGATTTACCGCTGCCGCTACCGCCCACCAGAGCCAGCACGCGCCCCCGCGTAAGCGTGAGCGATACGCCCTTCACCAGCGGTTTGTCCGCATCAATCACCATATTGCGTAATTCTATCTGCTGGGGCATCAGTGGGCATGCTCCGTCTCAAGATGAGGATCAAGGTGATCGCGCAGCGCGTCACCCACCAGATTAAAGGCCATCACGCTGATGAACAGCGCCAGGCCAGGCCAGAACATTTGCAGCGGCTGAGTCCAGATATACTGGCGCGCGTCGTTGATCATCACGCCCCATTCTGCGGTGGGTGCCGTCACGCCCAGCCCTAAAAACGACATCCCGGCGACGTGCAGCATCATGTGTCCGATATCCAGCGTCGCCAGCACCAGCAGCGATGGCAGCGCAGCCCCCGTCAGATGATCGATAAAGACGCGCGCGTGCCCCGCGCCAGAAAGACGCGACGCCAGTACAAACTCCCGCTGGCGCAGTGAAATAACCAGACTGCGCACCATGCGCGCATACCAGGCCCAGTGCGACAGGGCGATAGCGATGATGACGTTGGTCAGCCCCGTTCCCAGAACGCCCACCAGGAAGAACGACAGAATGGAGGTCGGAAAGGTCATAAACATATCGGCCACACGCATGGTCAACTGATCGACTCGCCCGCCCAACAGCCCTGCCGCGCCCCCTATCGTCAGGCCCAGCACCAGCACCAGCAACAGACAGGCGATTACCGATCCCAGCGATACGCGTGTTGCCGCGAGCAGACGAGAGAAAATATCACGCCCGAGATGATCGGTCCCCAGCCAGTGCTGGCTGTCAGGCGACAGCAAACGCGCGGGCAAATTAATGGCTTGCGGATCGTAGGGCAACCACCACTGGCTGGTGAGTGCGACAGCCGCGAGCAACACGATGATGATCATTGCCAGACGAACCGGCCAGCGCGTCGTGCGTAAAAAACTCATGCGTGCGCGCCCTCATGGCGGCGAATACGCGGGTCAAGCGCGGCATTCAGCACGTCCACCGTCAGATTACAGATAACAAATACCACCACCATGATCAGCGTAAAGCATTGAATCACCGGATAGTCACGGTTAAAAATGGCTGACACGGCGTAGCGCCCCACGCCCGGCCAGGCAAAAATATTCTCGATAATCATCGTTCCGCCGATCAGCTCGCCGATATGCATCCCGACAGCGGTAATCATCGGCAGCGAGGCATTGCGTAAAATGTGGCGGCGCTCGGTCTGTTTGTCGCTCAATCCGCGCAGTCGGGCCCAGGTAACATGCCGCTGTCCGGCAACATCCAGCATGCTGGCGCGCAGCAACCGGGCATTAATTGCCAGCGACATAAACGCAATCGATACGGCAGGCAAAATCAGATGCTGCCAGTCGCCGTAGCCCATCGCGGGCAACCACTTGAGGTAGACGGAGAAAAACATCACCAGCAAAAAAGCGAGCCAGAAATTGGGCATCGACACGCCGAGAAACGACACAGCGCGCACGATAAAATCCGGTAAACGATCGCGGTGACGCGCGGCCCAAATGCCCAGCGGCACCGACGTCAGCAGAATCAATACCAGCGCCGCCCCCGCCAGCAGCAGCGTCGCGGGCAGAAAATGCAGAACATCATCCAGCACCGGACGCTGAGTGGCATATGAGATGCCGAAATCCAGATGCAGTGCTTTCCAAAGCCAGGTGCCGTACTGAACGACGAGCGGTTGATTCAACCCCAGCATCACGCGGGTAGACGCGACCATGTCCGGCGTCGGCGGTAAGTTTGATAGCCGCAGATAGTCCAGCGCCGGGTCGCCCGTTCCCAGGCGCAGCATCAGAAAGATAATCACCGAGGCAGCCAATACCATCGGGATCAGCAGCACGATACGCCGCAAAATGTAACGGATCATCAGCGTTTCACCGGCTGAATGTGCTCAAAGGGAATCTCGGAGGCAATGGGGGCGAACGGAATCACGCCCAGCTCCGGTTTTGCCACCACCATCATCGACACATAGCTGATCGGCAAATAGACGGCGTCATTGTGCAGGCGTGTGAGGATATCGCGGTACAGCGACTGGCGCTTCGTTTCGTCAGTCGTGGAAAGCACCTCGCCGATCGCTTTATCTATTAAGGGTTTGTCCGCCAGCCCGCGCTGTGCCTGATAATCGGCGTGCGACGGTACGCGCATGGAGCTCATGAAGGCGTGGGGATCGTAAGGCGCGCCCCAGGTACGGTTGAAAATCATGCCGAAACGCCCGTCACGCTGGCGCGCATAAATACTGCTCTCTTCTTCCCCAACCAACGCCACCGCTACGCCGACCTGACGCATATCGGCCTGAATAATTTCCGCCATCGATTTGCTGAGCGCATCGGTGCCAATAAAGGCCAGCTCAATTCGCAGTGGCTTACCGTTTTTCTCCCGAATGACTTTGCCCGACGGCACAAGCCATCCCGATTTATCCAGCAGTGATTTCGCCTGCTGCGGATCGTACTGACGCGGTTTGAGGCCGATGTTGGCGTACGGAACCGTCGGGGCGAAGAGCGTGTCCGCAACCTCTTGCGTGCCGTACAGGGCATTTTCAATCAATGATTTTTTGTTCACCGCATGATTAAGGGCTTCACGCACCGCGAGTTCATCGGTTGGCGCGTGTGTCGAGTTGAGCGCCAGCATCACCGTTTCAATGGGCTGCGAAAGTTGGGTGCGAATGGCCGGATTTTGGCTAAAGCGTGCAAAGGTATCGAGCGGTAACAGCCCTTCGTTGCCATACAGCAGATCAATATCGCCCGTTTCAAACGCCACGGCGCGCGTAGTGGGATCGGGGATTACGTTAACCGTTACCTGACGAATCTGTGGCTTTTCACCCCAGTAACGATCGTTACGCACCAGCACGTCATATTGATTCAGTTTCGACGCTTTAAGCACCCACGGCCCCGTTCCAATCGGCGCTTTAATTCCGTTCAGGGTTTCATGATTTTTAAACTGCGACGGGGCAATAAACCGGAAAGGACGCGGCAGCGAGAGTTCTTGCAGGAAAGGATAATAGGCACTTTTTAGCGTGATTTGCAGCTCGTTCGGGCTCAGGGCTTTGACATCGGTGATTTGATTGGTCAACTCAAGCCAGGCGTGACGCTTACGGTTGTCCAGGACGGCACGAAAGTTCTCGACGACTGCCTGCGCAGTGAACGCTTCACCGTTCGAAAATGTGACACCGTCACGTAAAGTGAATACCCACACTTTCCCATCCGCCGAGGGCTTCCAGCTTGTCGCCAGCCATGGCTTAACGGTTCCGTCAGCCTGATATTTCACCAGCGGCTCATACACCATGCTTTGGGCAAACATTTGATTGGGCGTATAAAGATGCGGATTGAGTGGTCCAACGTTAACGGGCCATGCCGTGGTGATTTCATCAGGTGCCGCTGCGTGCAACAAGAATGACGCACCAGCCAGCAGCGCACAGACGATTCGGCCAGGTCTGGACAAAATAGTTGCCTCTCATCATTAAGGAGTAGGAAAAACGTGTGACGATTCTAATAATTCATCATACTTTTAACCTGCTCTGGATCAACTGAGGGGCCGCACGTGTCGCTTAATATACAAAACCCGTATGATTCATCAGCAATCAATAAGCTTTTCATTATCCTGCTGGACACACACCGCACCCTGGCCTGACCCGGTGTGCTGTGCTATAAAAAAGTATGTTGTAACTAATGAGAGTGTTTTATGGCGACTTACGATCTTATCGAACGGTTGAATTCCACTTTCCGCCAGATTGAGCTGGAACTGGTTAATCTTACTGAACGATTAAAGGGCTGTCGGCTGCTGGCCGCGCGCGTTTTTACATTGCCGGATGTAGCCAAAGGCGCGGAGCACGAGGAGCTGAACACCATAGAAGTGGAACAGCATATTGGTCAAGAGGCCGTGGAGCTGACGCTCGCCCACTACCGTCATCTGTTTATCCAGCAGCAGTCGGAGAAACGCAGCAGCAAAGCCGCCGTGCGTTTGCCGGGGGTGATTTGCCTGCAATGCGATGGCGCGCTGCGCGAGGAGATTGAAACGCAGATAGCGCATATTAATACGCTCAAGGTGGCGTTTGAAAAAATCATCACTGAGGAGTCCGGGTTGCCTCCTGCTGCGCGTTTCGAATGGGTGCACCGCCAGTTGCCGGGGCTAATTACGCTGAACGCGTATCGATCGTTAACGGTGTTGCGCCAACCGGCAACCCTGCGATTTGGCTGGGCGAACAAGCATATTATTAAAAATTTCACCCGCAACGACGTGCTTTCGCTGCTGGAAAAAAGCCTGAAATCGCCTCGCACCGTTGCGCCCTGGTCTCGCGAACAGTGGATTGAACGGCTCGAGGAGGAGTACGACACTATCGCCGCCCTTCCGCCAGACACTCGTCTCAAAATCAAACGACCGGTAAAGGTCCAGCCGATCGCCCGCGTCTGGTATGCCGGTCAGCAAAAGCAGGTGCAGTATGCCTGCCCAACGCCGATGATTGCACTGTTTGATGCGGAGCAAGGGGCGATGGTGCCCGATATTGGAGAGCTGTTGAATTACGATGCTGATAATATTCAGCATCGTTATAAGCCTCAGGCACAGCCGCTGCGGTTGATCATTCCGCGGCTGCACCTGTATGTGGCCGAGTGATTATTTCAGGCTGCCAACCATCTCTTCAGGACGCACCCAGGCATCGAATTCTGCGTCGGTAAGATAGCCCAACGCCAGCGCAGACGCTTTCAGGGTCAACCCTTCTTTGTGCGCTTTTTTGGCAATTTCCGCTGCTTTATCGTAGCCAATATGCGTATTAAGCGCCGTCACCAGCATCAGCGATTCATTCAGTAGCTGACTGATACGTTCACGATTTGGCTCAATGCCGACGGCGCAATGCGCATTAAAACTCTCCATGCCATCTGCCAGCAGGCGCACCGATTGCAGGAAGTTATGGATAACCATCGGACGATAAACGTTCAGCTCGAAGTTGCCCGACGCACCGCCCATATTCACCGCCACGTCGTTGCCCATCACCTGACAACACAGCATGGTCAGCGCTTCGCATTGGGTCGGGTTGACTTTCCCCGGCATGATAGAGCTACCAGGTTCGTTTTCAGGAATGCTGATTTCACCGATGCCGCAGCGCGGCCCAGATGCCAGCCAGCGCACGTCATTGGCGATTTTCATCAAGGATGCCGCCAGCCCTTTCAGTGCGCCATGGGCGTGAACCAGCGCATCGCACGTGCCGAGCGCTTCAAATTTATTCGGCGCCGTGACAAACGGCTGATGGGTCATCTCCGCCAGCGCTTTGGCGACGCGCACGGCATACTCCGGATGGGTGTTTAGCCCTGTGCCCACCGCTGTCCCGCCTAGTGCCAGCTCGGCCAGATGCGGAAGACTGTTTTCGATGTGTCTGAGATTATGTTCCAGCATCACTACCCAGCCAGAAATCTCCTGCCCGAGCGTCAGCGGCGTGGCGTCCTGCAAATGTGTACGGCCAATTTTGACGATATTGCTGAATGCCTGTGATTTATCGGCGAGCGTGTTTCTTAACACGTTGAGCTGTGGAATAAGATGTTCGCGAAGGGCCACGATCGCCGCCACATGCATCGCCGTCGGGAACACGTCGTTGGAACTTTGACTTTTGTTCACGTCGTCGTTCGGGTGAATTTTACGTTCCATGCCACGCACGCCGCCCAGCAGTTCGCTCGCGCGATTTGCCAGCACTTCATTCATGTTCATGTTGCTTTGGGTGCCGGAGCCGGTTTGCCAGATAGCGAGCGGAAATTCGTCGACGTGTTTATCGGCCAGCACTTCATCGGCGGCACGAATAATCGCCGTCGCTTTTTCAGCGGGCAGCAGACCTAAATCCTGGTTAACTTTCGCCGCGGCGCGTTTGGTGAGCGCCAGCGCGTGGATCAGCGAGACGGGCATTTTCTCGGTCGAGATGCGGAAGTGCTCTAACGAACGTTGGGTTTGCGCGCCCCAGAGTTTGTCAGCGGGGACGTCGATAGCGCCCATGGAATCTTTCTCACTGCGATGCGTTGTCATTACTTTCTCCTTGATAACAATGAAGTTGGCGACATTGCTCACATGTCAGTCAGGATAAGTATTGTTGGCTATAAATTTGCTGCATGGCGCTTTGTGCGCTCTTATCGATGCCCGGCGTAACCGGGCATCGCGATTAACTTACTTTACACAGGCTGAGCACTGAGAGGACTGGATCTGTTTGAAGAAGTCGTTGCCTTTATCATCCACCAGGATGAACGCCGGGAAGTCTTCTACTTCGATTTTCCAGATAGCTTCCATTCCCAGCTCGGGATACTCGACGCACTCCAGGCTCTTAATGCTGCCTTGCGCCAGTACTGCGGCCGGGCCGCCAATGCTGCCGAGATAGAATCCGCCGTGCTTATGGCAGGCATCCGTCACCTGCTGGCTGCGGTTGCCCTTCGCCAGCATGATCATGCTGCCGCCGTTGGCCTGCAGCTGATCGACGTAGGAGTCCATGCGCCCTGCAGTAGTGGGTCCAAGCGAACCCGACGCGTATCCCTCCGGCGTTTTGGCCGGTCCTGCGTAGTAAATCGGGTGATCTTTCACGTACTGCGGCAGCCCTTCGCCGTTATCCAGACGCTCCTGCAATTTCGCATGGGCAATATCACGTCCGACGATAATCGTGCCATTCAGCGAAAGACGCGTAGAAACCGGATATTGCGACAGCTGAGCCAGAATTTCATTCATTGGACGGTTGAGATCGACATGAACCGCTTCACCCTCGCCGGCCTTGCGCAGCGCTTCAGGGATGTATTTCCCCGGGTTGTTTTCCAGCTTCTCGATCCAGATACCGTCGCGGTTGATTTTGGCTTTGATATTGCGGTCGGCGGAGCAGGACACGCCCATCCCTACCGGGCACGAGGCACCATGACGCGGCAGGCGAATCACGCGGACATCGTGGGCAAAATATTTGCCGCCAAACTGCGCGCCCAGCCCAAGATTTTGCGCTTCGACCAGCAGTTCCTGCTCAAGCTGAATATCGCGGAACGCCTGACCGTGTTCGTTCCCTTCTGTCGGCAGCCCATCGTAATATTTGGTCGACGCCAGTTTGACCGTTTTCAGGGTGCTTTCCGCAGACGTTCCCCCGATCACAAAGGCAATGTGATACGGCGGACAGGCTGCCGTGCCAAGCGAACGCATCTTGTCGACCAGATAATTTTTGAGTTTGCCCGGTGAAAGTAGCGCTTTGGTCTCCTGATACAGATAGGTTTTGTTCGCTGAGCCGCCGCCTTTGGCGATACAGAGGAATTTGTACTCGTCGCCGTCCACGCTGTAGAGGTCGATTTGTGCAGGCAGGTTGGTGCCGGTATTGACCTCTTTGTACATATCCAGCGCAGCGTTTTGTGAATAGCGCAGGTTATCTTCGATATAGGTGTTGTACACGCCATGCGCCAGAGCCGCCTCATCACCGCCGCCTGTCCAGACGCGCTGGCCTTTTTTACCGGTGATGATGGCCGTGCCGGTATCCTGACAGGTCGGCAAAATGCCTTTCGCGGCGATATCGGAGTTACGCAGGAATTGCAGCGCCACATATTTGTCGTTTTCGCTGGCCTGCGGATCGGTCAGGATATCGGCGACCTGCTGCTGGTGCGCGGGGCGGAGCATAAATGAGGCATCATGAAATGCCTGCTGCGCCATAAGCGTCAGCGCCTGTGGCTCAACTTTGAGGATCTCCTGACCTTCAAATTCAGAGACAGAAACGTGGTCGCGGGTTAACAGATAGTATTCGGTCTGATCCTGACCTAAAGGGAAAGGATTTTGGTAATGAAAGGGTTTGTTCGACATTTGGCTCTCACTGACGACATTGCACATTCTGATCCAGGCAGATCTTCGTCTACCCTGCTTAAAAACGCGTTGGCTTATCCTACACAAATTTTTAACAAAAACTGAGACTAGTACGACTTTTTGTGCGCGCAGGTTACTTCTATGCGGTTTATTGCTTTAATACAGGCAGATAATTCCACATGAGAAACAGGGCTTGATAATGCAAAAACTCATCAACTCAGTGCAGAACTATGCCTGGGGAAGTCAAACTGCGTTAACGGATCTCTACGGCATCCCCAATCCAGATAATCTGCCAATGGCAGAACTGTGGATGGGCGCGCATCCGAGGAGCAGCTCAAAAATTGAAGATGCCAGCGGCAACGTGCGCGCGCTGCGCGATGTGATTGAGGCGGATAAAACTGCACTGCTGGGTAATGCGGTTGCTGACCGTTTCGGCGAACTGCCCTTCCTCTTTAAAGTGCTGTGCGCCGATCAACCGCTGTCGATTCAGGTTCACCCGAACAAGAAAGCGTCTGAACTGGGCTTTGCAAAAGAGAATGCAGCCGGTATTCCACTTGATGCGGCCGAGCGCAACTACAAAGATCCGAATCATAAGCCGGAGCTGGTTTTCGCGCTGACGCCATTCCTGGCGATGAACGCCTTCCGCGAGTTTTCTGAGATTGTCTCTTTATTGCAGCCGGTTGCCGGTGCGCATACAGCGATTGCGCATTTCCTTGAAAACCCTGACGCCGCAAGCCTGAGCCAGCTTTTTGCCAGCCTGTTGAATATGCAGGGTGACGAAAAGTCCCACGCGCTGGCGATTTTAAAAACCGCCCTCGACAGCCAGCAAGGCGAACCCTGGCAGACCATCCGCGTGATTTCTGAATTTTACCCGGACGACAGCGGTCTGTTCTCCCCACTGCTGTTGAACGTGGTGAAGCTCAACCCTGGCGACGCCATGTTCCTGTTCGCCGAAACGCCACATGCCTATTTACAGGGCGTGGCGCTGGAAGTGATGGCGAACTCCGACAACGTGCTGCGTGCTGGCCTGACGCCCAAATACATTGATATCCCTGAACTGGTCGCTAACGTCAAATTTGTCGCAAAACCGGCGGCAGATCTGCTGACCCAGCCGGTGAAAAACGGCGCGGAACTGGATTTCCCGATCCCGGTCGAGGATTTTGCATTCTCCTTGCACGATCTCAGCCACACAGAAACGACCGTTGCACAGGAGAGTGCTGCGATCCTGTTCTGCGTCGAAGGCGAAGCGGTGCTCAGTAAAGGTGAACAACGGCTGGTGCTCAAACCGGGCGAGTCAGCGTTTATTGCGGCGAAAGAATCACCGATTACGATAAGTGGCACAGGCCGTCTGGCCAGAGTTTTCAATAAGTTCTAGCAACTTACTGACGTTTTTAACAACTCTTGCTAAGCTAGACAGAGACTTCTTACATTGCCAGGCGGTTAACTCCGCCTGGTTTCATTTTAGGGATAATGACGATGAAAAAATCGGTTATAGCGGTTGGAGTTGTAGTCGCGCTGGGCGTGGTCTGGACGGGCGCGTCCTGGTTCACCGGAAAGCAGCTGGAAAGCCGTCTGGCAGAGATGGTCGCACAGGCCAACAGCGAAATGAAACGCACCACCCCGGAAGCCGGGCTGGAGCTAAGCTATCAGGATTATCAGCGCGGCGTGTTTACCAGCCATATGCAGCTGGTCGTTAAGCCCGCTGCCGGGACTGAAAACACCTGGCTGAAAGCCGGGCAAAGCGTTGTGCTGGATGAAGTTATCGATCACGGTCCGTTCCCGTTTGCGCAGCTGAAGCATTTCAACCTGATCCCTTCCATGGCGTCGGTAAAAACCACGCTGGTCAACAACGAAGCGTCCAAGCCGCTGTTTGATCTGGCGAAGAACGAGCCACCGTTTGTTATTGATACCCGCATTAGCTATGCCGGTGATACGCGCTCTGATATCGCCCTTAAAGCCCTGAACTACGAAAAAGGCGACGAGAAAGTGGCCTTCAGCGGCGGCAATTTCCAGCTTGATGCCGATCGTGAAGGTAACGAATTCTCACTGTCGGGTAGCGCAGAAAGCGGACTGGTTAACGCAGTGAATGAATACGATCAGAAGGTTCAGTTGACCTTTAATAATCTGAAAGCTGACGGTAGTAGCCGCCTCACCAGCTTTGACGAGCGTATTGGCGATCAAAAAATTTCCCTCGGTAAGCTGTCCATCGGCGTTGAAGGGAAAGAGATGGCCGTACTGGAAGACATGGATCTCAATGGTAAATCTGAGATTTCTAAAGACGGCAAGAATATCGACAGCCAACTGGATTACACCCTGAAAAGCCTGAAAGTACAGGGTCAGGATTTGGGTTCCGGCAAACTGACCGCGAAAGTGGGCAATATCGATGGCCAGGCGTGGCACCAGTTTAGCCAGCAGTATCGTGCGCAGAGCCAGGCGTTGCTCGCGGATAAAGAGCTGATGACAAAGAATCCTGAGCTGTATCAGCAAAAAGCGATGGATGCACTGCTCAGTAATCTGCCCATTCTGTTAAAAGGCGAACCGGTTATTACGATTGCGCCGCTGAGCTGGAAAAACAGCAAAGGCGAAACCAACTTTAACCTGTCGTTGTTCCTGAAAGATCCCGCGACTGCAACTGGCGAGGCACAAACGCTGGCGCAGGAAGTGGATCGCAGCGTGAAATCGCTTGAAAGCAAGCTGACCATTCCCGTGGATATGGCAACCGAGTTTATGACTCAGATTGCGAAGCTGGAAGGGTATAACGAAGCGGACGCCGCAAAACTGGCGAGCCAGCAGGTGAAAGGGATGGCGGCCATGGGCCAGATGTTCCGTATCACCACGCTTGAAGACAACGTGATTGGGACCAGCCTGCAATATGCCAATGGCCAGGTCACACTTAACGGTCAGAAAATGCCGCTGGAAGAGTTTGTCGGCATGTTTGGTATGCCTACCCTCGGTCTGCCGGGACAGGCAGCACCTGCCGAATCCGTAGCCCCCGCAATGCCTGCTGTACCGCAGCAGTAATTTTTAAAGCCCCTCGGTTGAGGGGCTTTTCATTTGCCCGAAACGCGCGTCTCTCAGAAACATCCCGCTATTTCACCGTCACCAGTCGCGCCGACACAATCTGATGACCGGCCTGCACTTCCGATTTATCAATGCGCTGCATGATGCGATCCGCGAGCGTATAACCCATCTCACGTGCAGGGGTCGTCGCCCAGACGATGGGTAAATCATCGAGCGCATTTTCACCAACGTCCGCAAATGCCCCCAGCGCCACCTGATGGTCGAAAAACGCCTCAACGCCGCCTTCTCCCGTCTGGCGACCCGCACGAATCAACCCGAACCATGCCCCCATCGCAATAATGTCGTTATAGCAAATGACCGCGCTGATAGTTGGGTTGCTGCTAAGCAATGCGCCCATCGCTTCCGCCGCTTTCTTTTGACTGGACTCGCACTCGACAACCCATTCGCTGTGGAAAGGTAAACCGTATTTAATCAGCGTGGCGCAGTAGCCGCCCACTCGCTCGGCGCGCGTCAATGAAGAACTTTTACCGCCTAGCCATGCAATACGCTGATGCCCGCGACGAATAAGATGTTCGGTCAGCATTTGCGCGGCCTGCATGTTGTCGGGTCGCAGCGTGTCGGCTTCATCGAGATAGCTGGCACGTGAAGCAAACACCAGCGGAATGCCTTTGTCGGCCGCGCGTTCGCAAAGTTCGCTCCCCGCGCCAGAAGCGCCCGCGATAATTACGCCGTCCACCCCCTGAGTAAGTAACATATCCAGACGAGACAGCAGCTGTTCCGGCTCGCGGCCACCGTGCATCAGAAAAACCATCCGCCCCTGTGCTTCCAGTGCTTCGGTAAGCCCCGCGGTCAGTTCAGCATAAAACGGGGATGTCAGATCGCGAACAATCAGGCCGATGACGCCACTTTGCCCGCCTCGCAGTGATGCCGCCTGTCGATTGCGCACAAACCCCAGTTGCTCAACCGCATCATTGACGCGCTGGCCCGTGGCGGCAGAAATTCGTCCTTTCCCACTCAAGACCAGCGACACGGTGCTAACCGAGACGCCCGCCGCCAGCGCAACGTCATTAATGGTGATTTTTTTCGCAACAGACATGTGAACGCGTAACTCCCTGATGTTCAGACCGGTAAAACGTTTTATCAACACGTTATCTTTATACTGCGAATTAAAGCATGAGAATGTGATTCAGAGCGCACTAAACTTTGGTAAAACGTTTTATCTTTCGCTGCAATGAAGACGTAACATTTATTTTAACAATAAAGGAGTCGTTTTATGACGGCGAAAGCAGCACAAAAAATATCGTTGTGGGAGTTTTTCCAGCAACTGGGTAAAACCTTTATGTTACCCGTGGCGCTCCTCTCTTTTTGCGGGATCATGCTGGGGATCGGCAGTTCATTAAGCAGCCACGATGTCGTGACGCTGATTCCGTTCCTGGGCAATCCGGTGCTGCAGGCGATCTTTGTCTGGATGAGCAAAGTCGGCTCCTTCGCGTTTAGCTTCCTGCCCGTAATGTTCTGTATTGCTATCCCGCTGGGTCTGGCGCGTGAGAACAAAGGCGTCGCGGCTTTTGCCGGTTTCGTCGGTTACGCCGTCATGAATCTGGCGGTGAATTTCTGGTTGACGGCGAAGGGGATTCTGCCGACCACCGACGCAGCCGTTCTCAAAGCCAATAACATCCAGAACGTGATCGGCATTCAGTCGATCGATACCGGTATTCTCGGCGCGGTTATCGCCGGGGTGATTATCTGGATGCTGCACGAGCGTTTCCATAATATTCGTCTGCCGGATGCGCTGGCCTTTTTCGGCGGTACCCGTTTTGTGCCGATCATTACCACTGTGGTGATGGGCCTGTTTGGCCTGGTGATCCCGCTGGTATGGCCGGTCTTTGCCCTGGGCATTACCGGTATTGGTCATATTATTAACAGCGCGGGTGACTTTGGCCCGATGATTTTTGGTACCGGTGAGCGCCTGCTGCTGCCGTTTGGTTTGCAGCATATTCTGGTGGCGTTGATCCGCTTTACCGAAGCAGGCGGCACGATGGACGTCTGCGGCCACGATGTGAGTGGCGCGCTGACCATCTTCCAGGCGCAGCTGAGCTGTCCAACCACGCATGGCTTCTCTGAGAGCGCCACACGCTTCCTGTCACAGGGTAAAATGCCGGCCTTCCTGGGTGGTTTACCGGGGGCGGCGCTGGCGATGTACCACTGTGCGCGCCCTGAGAATCGTCATAAAATTAAAGGGTTGCTGATCTCTGGCGTAATCGCCTGCGTGGTCGGCGGTACGACCGAGCCGATCGAGTTCCTGTTCCTGTTCGTCGCCCCGGTGCTGTATCTCATTCACGCGGTGCTGACGGGTCTGGGCTTTACCACCATGGCGGTTCTGGGCGTCACTATCGGCAATACCGACGGCAACGTGATCGACTTCGTGGTGTTCGGCATTCTGCATGGCCTGTCAACCAAGTGGTATCTGGTGCCGGTTGTCGCGGCCATCTGGTTCGCGGTGTATTACGCGATCTTCCGCTTCGCAATCACTCGCTTTAACCTGAAAACGCCGGGTCGCGATACGGACACCGCCAGCAGCGTTGAAACGGCTGTCGCAGGCACGGTCGGGAAATCAGGCTATAACACCCCGGCAATTCTGGCGGCACTCGGTGGCGCGGATAATATTACCTCGCTGGATAACTGCATCACTCGTTTACGTCTGTCGGTCAGCGATATGTCCAAAGTCGACACCAACGCGCTGAAAGCGAATCGCGCTATCGGCGTGGTACAGCTCAACCAGCATAATCTGCAGGTGGTCATTGGCCCGCAGGTGCAATCGGTCAAGGATGAGCTTTCAACCCTGATGAGAACGGTAGAAGCCTGACGTCTCGCCCCCTTCGCTGAAGGGGGTTTTCACTTAAAGGACGAACAAAAATGTTTGATTTTTCAACGGTGGTCGATCGGCACGGAACCTGGTGTACGCAGTGGGATTATGTGGCCGACCGTTTTGGCGCTGCCGACCTGCTGCCGTTTACCATCTCGGATATGGATTTCGCGACCGCGCCCTGCATCACCGCGGCGTTGTACCAGCGCATTAGCCACGGCGTATTCGGTTACAGCCGCTGGAAAAATGACGAATTTCTTGCCGCTGTCGCGCACTGGTTTAAGCAACGTTTTAACAGTGATATCGATGTGAACTCAATTGTGTATGGGCCGTCGGTGATCTACATGGTTTCCGAACTGATCCGCCTCTGGTCAAAACCTGGTGATGGCATCGTGGTTCAAACGCCTGCGTATGATGCTTTCTATAAAGCCATTGAAGGCAATCAGCGCCACGTTGTGCCCGTAGCGATGGAAAAGCAGGCTTCGGGCTGGCAATGCGATATGGCCAAACTCGAAGCGGCGCTCTCTCAGCCTTCAAACACGGTTTTACTGCTTTGCAGCCCGCAAAATCCGACCGGCAAAGTCTGGACCCGCGATGAGTTACAGACGATGGCTGAACTGTGCAAGCGCTACGACGTTGCAGTAATCAGCGATGAAATTCATATGGATATGGTCTGGGGAGATCATCGCCATACGCCGTGGAATGAAGTGGCGAACAGCAAATGGGCGCTCCTGACCTCGGGGTCGAAAAGTTTTAATATTCCGGCCCTGACCGGCGCGTATGGTTTGATCGATGATGACGAAGGCCGTAACGCCTATCTGAGTGCGTTGAAAGGGCGCGATGGACTCTCTTCCCCTTCTGTTCTGGCCCTGACGGCACATATCGCGGCGTATCAGCAAGGTGAGCCGTGGCTGGATGCGCTGCGAGAATATCTGGCCGACAACCTTCGCTATATCGCTGAAAAATTAAACAGCACTTTTCCGAATCTTCACTGGCAGCCGCCAGAAGCCACCTATCTGGCGTGGATCGATCTTCGCCCTTTAAACATTGACGACAACGCGCTGCAAAAAGTGCTGATTGAGCAACAAAAAGTCGCCATCATGCCGGGATTTACCTACGGCGCGGAAGGCAATGGATTTGTGCGCCTGAATGCGGGTTGCCCGCGCAGCAAGCTGGAGCAAGGTGTCCAACGGCTCATTGCCGGGATCACCACCCTGCTCTAATCACATTGCGCAATAGAATATTCCGTTGCGCAAATAGCTTTTTTCCCCGTTTTGTTTTTATAATGTGTCGCACTTTAACCAGAAAAAGAGTGCGACCATGATCGATACACGCCTTCCTTTAACGGACATTCACCGCCATCTTGACGGCAACATTCGCGCCCAGACCATTCTCGACCTTGGCCGCCAGTTTAATTTGTCACTTCCCGCAGCAACGCTTGAGTCATTAATTCCTCATGTACAGGTCACCGCTAACGAACCGGACCTTGTGAGTTTCCTGAGTAAACTCGACTGGGGTGTCAAAGTGCTGGCGTCTCTGGATGCCTGTCGCCGCGTGGCGTTTGAGAACATCGAAGACGCAGCGCGTAACGGCCTGCATTATGTCGAATTACGTTTTTCCCCTGGTTATATGGCCATGACCCACGGTCTGCCGGTTGAAGGCGTGGTAGAGGCGGTTATCGAAGGCGTTCGCGAAGGTTGCAAAGCCTTTAACGTCCAGGCGCGTTTAATCGGGATTATGAGCCGCACTTTCGGCGAGTCAGCCTGTCTGCAGGAGCTGGAGGGTCTGCTGGCCCATCGTGACCATATCACGGCTATCGATCTGGCTGGCGATGAGCTGGGCTTCCCGGGCAGTCTGTTCCTCTCTCACTTCAACCGTGCACGCGACGCTGGCTGGCATATCACGGTTCATGCCGGGGAGGCGGCGGGCCCAGAAAGCATCTGGCAGGCTATTCGCGAGCTGGGCGCAGAGCGTATCGGCCACGGTGTGAAAGCCGTTGAAGATCGCGCGCTGATGGATTTTCTCGCAGAACAACGTATCGGCATTGAATCCTGTCTGACGTCCAATATTCAGACCAGCACCGTCGCTTCTCTGGCGCAGCATCCGCTAAAAACATTCCTGGAACATGGCGTTCTGGCAACGTTGAACACCGACGATCCGGCGGTACAGGGTGTTGATATTATTCACGAATATAATGTTGCGGCACCGCAGGCGGGTCTGAGCCGTGAACAGATTCGTCAGGCGCAGATTAACGGGCTGGAAATTGCGTTCTTAACGGCATCTGAGAAACAAGCGCTGCGCGAATTAGTCGCAGGATGATTTGAAAGGCCGGCATTTCGCCGGCCTTCTTTTTTACGCGAGGCAGAGCGTCGAGCGATGCTTAGCGGATTCGATACCCAGTTCAATCAGCTCCATAATCTGAATGGCCTGACTGGCCGGCACCGGGTTTTCGCCCGTGCCGTTAAGCGCATCGCGGATTCCCGCGTAATAAGCCGGATAGTTTCCCGGAAGCGTCAGCCAGGTTTCCTGTACCTGCTCTTCACCTTCCACGCGCGTCAATACGCCATCACGCATGTCGTACCCCCAGTCTTCCTGCGGCAAACGCTCGCCGTTTTTCAGTCGGTCTTCCTGCGGATCTAAGCCAAACTTAACGTAACTGCCGCGCGTACCGTGGACGATATAGCGAGCAGATTCTGCTGCGGCCAGCATGGTGCCGTGAAGCACTACACGGCGCTGCGGATAGCTCAGAACGGCGTGGAAATAATCCGTGGCCTGTGCGCCTGGACGCAGTTGCGCCAGATCGACCGTCATACTGACCGGCAAACCGAACAGATTAACGGCCTGATCGAGTAGATGAGGTGCCAAATCGTACCAAATTCCACTGCCCGGACCGGCCTGCTCGCGCCAGCGGTTGCGCACCTGAGGGCGGAAACGGTCAAAGTGGGATTCGAAGTAAGCCACCTCGCCTAACGTTCCTTCGCCGATCAGCGCTTTGACCGTGAGAAAATCACTGTCCCAGCGACGGTTATGGAAAACGGAGAGCAAGCGCCCCAGGCTTTTTGCCAGCGCATCCAGCTCCCGCGCCTGCGACAACGTTACGGTGAACGGTTTATCGACAACCACATGCTTCCCCGCTTCGAGCGCCGCTTTCGCCAACGGGAAGTGGGTATCATTTGGCGTAGGAATAACAATCAAGTCGATATTGGGATCGTCAAAAAGTTTTTTAGGTTCAGAAACGACGGCCACGGTTGGCCAGTCCGCATGTACTTTTGACGCATCACTGCTTGAGACGGCGGCCAGCTCCATCCCGGGCGTGCCCGCAATCAGCGGCGCGTGAAAGGTCTTACTGGCGTAGCCGTAACCAATTAATCCAACGCGAATTTTGTCACTCATGTCGTTGCCTCTTATCTTGTCGTTCACGCATTTTCACACTATCAACAATGACGTCACAATCATTTTGTAATGGATTACATAAACAAAAATAGCACGATCCCGCGTATGTCCCGGAGATATTCAGATAACTCACTGAATTGCTAAAGGTAAACCGTCTTCAAAAGACTTGCGATGCGGGATATCGCGCTGTAACATTCACATCCTGTATTTATGGATAAATTACAAACTCAAATCATGGCGTCAATAATCAATCGAATCATTGAGTTAGCAGGATGGATTGTCCTGGGTGTTTCCGTCGTTCTTCTCGGCGTGGCAAGTCATATTGATAACTACCAGCCGCCTGAGCCGATTGCCGCCTCGCAGGCAAAGTAACCTTCCCCACCTAAAGAGTGACACATGTTGTCAGTTGCATATTGCCTGGGATGTTAATCAGGGTTAACCTTCTTTTCCAGGTGTCGTCCGACGCCTGTTTTCTCCCTAGAAAACTCCTAATTTAGCCTTAACATTTGAATGGGCCATTTACGCCTTTCTTTATCCGTTTATTATTCGTGCGAATTACCCTACAGGTGCTCGGTACGACTTACTTTAAAATGGAAACTTATTAATATGACGGTTCAGGACTATTTATTAAAATTTCGCAAAATCAGTTCTCTCGAGAGCCTGGAAAAACTGTTTGATCATCTGAACTATACGCTGACCGACAATCAGGAAATCATCAATATGTACCGTGCAGCCGATCACCGCCGAGCAGAGCTGGTTTCTGGCGGACGCCTGTTCAATGTCGGCGAGGTTCCGAAAACCGTTTGGCGCTACGTGCTCTAAGACGGTACCCAACCGCGCGAAATGTTATATACTCACGCCCCGGCAAATTTGCAGGGTTTCATTTCGCGCAGAATTTTGGGAGATAACATGGCCACATTGCCTGGAGAGAAAATCGGAGGCTGGTTATTCGCTCCGCTTGCCTGGTTGCTGGTTGCATTATTAAGTGCCTCGCTGGCGTTGCTGCTTTATTCCACCGCGCTCGTTACACCCTACGCACTTAAGAATTTGACCTCACAAAGCACAATGAATATTGCCATGTGGTTTATTTCTTTCGGCTTTGCGATTGCGATGTGGTACTACACCCTCTGGCTGACCATTGCATTCTTTAAGCGACGTCAGAAAGTGCCTAAACACTATATTATCTGGCTGCTTATTTCTGTGCTGTTGGCGTTAAAAGCCTTTGCCTTTTCGCCTGTTTCAGACGGATTAGCGGTGCGCCAGCTGTTGTTTCCGCTGCTGGCAGCCTCACTCTTTGCCCCTTACTTCAGGCGCTCTGCTCGCGTGAAGAAGACCTTTGTGAATCCGTAATAACCTTACAGTTATCCTGTTGTCGCCCGGTGTGGTTTATCCGATAATAGGCGGCTTTTTTATTTCAGGCGTAATAATGACAGATTACTTACTGCTCTTCGTCGGAACGGTACTGGTTAACAACTTCGTGCTGGTGAAGTTCCTTGGCCTTTGCCCGTTTATGGGGGTTTCCAAAAAGCTGGAAACCGCTATGGGAATGGGCCTGGCGACCACTTTTGTAATGACGATGGCCTCAATTTGCGCCTGGTGGATTGATACCTGGATATTGATCCCGCTGGGCTTGATCTATTTGAGAACGCTCGCGTTTATTCTGGTCATCGCTTTTGTGGTGCAATTTACCGAAATGGTGGTACGTAAAACCAGCCCCGCGCTGTACCGTCTGCTCGGCATCTTCCTGCCGCTGATCACGACCAACTGCGCCGTTCTCGGCGTTGCGCTGCTGAACATCAACCTCGGGCATAATTTCCTGCAATCCGCGTTGTACGGTTTTTCCGCCGCGGTCGGGTTTTCGCTGGTGATGGTGCTGTTTGCCTCCATTCGCGAACGTTTGGCCGCCGCAGATATTCCGGCCCCTTTTCGCGGGAACGCCATCGCGCTCGTGACGGCCGGTTTGATGTCTTTGGCCTTTATGGGCTTTAGTGGTTTGGTGAAGTTGTAATGAGCACTATCTGGATTGCTATTGTAGCCATCAGCATTCTGGGGCTATTTTTTGGCATAATCCTGGGTTATGCCTCGCGCCGCTTTGCGGTCGAGGGTGATCCCGTCGTCGAAAAAATCGATGAACTGTTACCGCAAAGCCAGTGTGGGCAATGCGGTTACCCTGGCTGTCGCCCCTACGCTGAGGCGGTGGGCAGTCAGGGCGAAAAAATTAACCGTTGTGCGCCGGGTGGCGAAGCCGTGATGCTGAAAATAGCCACGCTGCTTAACGTTGATCCCCAGCCTGTTGATGGCGATGAAAGCGCGCAAGAGCCAGCGCGCGTGTTGGCCGTTATTGACGAAGCCAACTGTATTGGCTGCACGAAGTGCATCCAGGCATGTCCTGTTGATGCGATCGTCGGCGCAACGCGCGCCATGCATACCGTCATGGCGGATTTGTGTACGGGCTGCAACCTCTGCGTTGCCCCCTGCCCGACGCAGTGCATTGAACTGCGTCCGGTCGAAACGACTCCCGAAAGCTGGAAGTGGGATCTTCAAACCATTCCAGTTCGCATAATTCCAGTGGAACACCATGCTTAAGTTATTTTCTGCTTTCAGAAAAGAGAAGATTTGGGATTTTGATGGCGGCATTCATCCGCCAGAGATGAAATCCCAGTCCAGCGGCGTACCGCTGCGCCAGATTCCGCTGGCGAACCGTTTTATCATGCCGTTAAAACAGCACATCGGCGCTGAGGGCGAACTGCGCGTCAACGTGGGCGATACCGTGCTGCGCGGCCAACAGCTGACCTTCGGTCGCGGACGTATGCTCCCGATCCACGCCCCAACGTCCGGAACCGTGGTGGCGATTGCCCCGCATACGGTGGCTCACCCTTCGGCACTGGCGGAATTGAGCATCATGATTGAGCCTGACGGCGAAGACCGTTGGATCGATCGTGAGGGCTGGAGTGATTTTCGCGCGCAAAGCCGCGAGGCGTTAATTGAACGCATCCATCTGTTTGGTGTTGCTGGTCTGGGCGGCGCTGGCTTCCCGACCGGGACCAAACTGCGCGGCGGTGGTGATAAGATCCAGACGCTCATCATCAATGCCGCGGAATGTGAACCTTATATAACCGCCGACGACCGTCTGATGCAGGATTGCGCGGCACAGGTCGTAGAAGGCATCCGCATTCTCGCGCATATTTTGCAACCCCGCGAAGTGCTGATCGGTATTGAAGATAACAAACCGCAAGCGATTTCAATGCTCCGTGCGGTGCTGGCAGGCAGTCATGATATTGGCCTGCGCGTGATTCCCACCAAATACCCGTCCGGTGGTGCAAAACAGCTCACGCAGATCCTGACAGGAAAACAGGTTCCGCATGGCGGACGCTCCTCCGATATTGGCGTGCTGATGCAAAACGTCGGAACGGCGTATGCGGTAAAACGCGCGATTATTGACGGTGAACCCCTGACCGAACGCGTGGTCACGCTTACCGGTGAAGCAGTTTCGCAGCCCGGTAACGTCTGGGCGCGCCTGGGCACACCGGTTCGCCATCTGCTGGAGCACGCGGGATTCTCTCCGGGTAGCGAGCAAATGGTCATTATGGGGGGCCCGCTGATGGGCTTTACCCTGCCGTGGCTCGACGTGCCGGTGGTTAAAATTACCAACTGTCTGCTGGCCCCATCGGCCAGCGAGATGGGTGAAGAGCAGGAAGAAAAAGGCTGCATTCGTTGCAGCGCCTGCGCTGATGCCTGCCCGGCAGATTTACTGCCACAGCAGTTGTACTGGTTCAGCAAAGGTCAGCTTCACGATAAAGCAAAGGCCCACAACCTGGCCGACTGCATTGAGTGCGGTGCTTGTGCCTGGGTGTGTCCGAGCAGCATTCCGCTGGTGCAATACTTCCGTCAGGAGAAGGCCGAGATTTACGCCATTTCGCTTGAAGATAAACGCGCAGCAGAAGCAAAAGCGCGCTTTGAAGCGCGCCAGGCACGTCTTGAACGCGACAAAATCGCCCGTCAGGAACGTCACAAGAAAGCGGCCGTTCAGCCTGCCGAGAAAGATCAGGAAGCGATTAATGCCGCGTTGGCCCGCGTTCGTGAGAAAAAAGCGACCGCCGCAGAGGTTGTGGTTATCCCTGCCGGTGAGAAACCTGACAACCGCGAAGTGATTGCCGCGCGTGAAGCACGTAAAGCACAGGCGCGAGCCCATCAGGCAGAAAAGGCACAAGTTTTAGCGTCGGAGGCCGGTGTCGATCCGCGCAAAGCTGCGGTTGAAGCCGCTCTCGCGCGTGCTAAAGCGCGTAAAGCTGGCGCATCGGAAGAGACAACCGCGCAAAACACGCCGGTCGATCCGCGCAAAGCTGCGGTTGAAGCGGCTATCGCTCGTGCTAAAGCGCGTAAAGCCGCCGCATCAGAAGAGACTATCGTGCAAGACGCGCCGGTCGATCCGCGCAAAGCTGCGGTTGAAGCGGCTATTGCACGTACCAAAGCGCGTAAAGCCGCCGCATCAGAAGAGACTATCACGCAAGACACGCCGGTCGATCCGCGCAAAGCTGCGGTTGAAGCCGCAATTGCGCGTGCCAAAGCGCGTAAAGCCGCCGCATCAGAAGAGACTATCGTGCAAGACGCGCCGGTCGATCCCGATCCGCGCAAAGCCGCGGTTGAAGCCGCTATCACGCGTGCTAAAGCGCGTAAAGCTGGCGCATCAGAAGAGACAATCGCGCAAGACACGCCGGTCGATCCGCGCAAAGCCGCGGTTGAAGCCGCTATCGCGCGTGCTAAAGCGCGTAAAGCTGCCGCACCGGAAGAGGCGACCGTACAAAACACGCCGGTCGATCCGCGTAAAGCTGCGGTTGAAGCCGCTATCGCGCGTGCTAAAGCGCGTAAAGCCGCGGCACAAGACGCGGAACACGCAGCGAATGACGACCCACGCAAAGCCGCAGTCGCCGCCGCGATTGCACGCGTTCAGGCTAAGAAAGCCGCACAGCAGGCAGTAAACGAGGATTAAATGGTTTTCAGAATCGCAAGCTCCCCCTACACCCATAACCAGCGCCAGACGTCACGCATCATGATGCTGGTCTGCCTGGCCGCATTGCCAGGCATTGCCGTCCAGTTCTGGTTTTTTGGCTGGGGGACGCTGTTTCAAATTATCCTCGGTTGCGTCAGTGCACTCGCTGCAGAAGCGCTGGTCCTCACGCTGCGTAAAATGCCGGTCTCGCGCATTCTAGCGGATAACTCCGCACTGCTGACTGGCCTGTTGCTGGCGATCAGCATTCCGCCCTTCGCGCCATGGTGGATGGTGATCCTGGGGACAGTCTTTGCCGTCATCATTGCAAAACAGCTGTACGGTGGTCTTGGGCATAACCCGTTCAACCCGGCCATGATCGGGTATGTGGTGTTACTTATCTCATTCCCGGTGCAGATGACCAGTTGGCTGCCGCCGCAGGAGATTGCCGCGACCGCTCCCGGCTTGCTGGATGCTCTACAGGTGATCTTTACCGGGCATACCGCTACCGGGGGAGATATGACCACGCTGCGAATGGGCGTTGATGGAATCAGTCAGGCCACGCCTCTCGACACCTTTAAAACGTCACTGCATGCCGGTCACAGCGTCGATCAGATCATGCAATACCCTATCTTTAGCGGCGTTCTGGCCGGGGCTGGCTGGCAGTGGGTCAACCTGGCGTATCTGCTCGGAGGGGTTTTCCTCCTGTGGAACAAAGCGATCCGCTGGCATATTCCGGTGAGTTTCCTGGTGACGCTGGCGTTCTGCTCAACCCTGGGTTGGCTCTTTTCGCCTGAATCGATGGCAAGCCCGCAGATCCACCTGCTCTCCGGTGCGACGATGCTGGGCGCATTCTTTATTTTGACCGACCCTGTCACCGCCTCCACCACTAACCGTGGGCGTCTCATCTTCGGCATGCTGGCTGGTCTGCTGGTCTGGCTGATTCGCAGTTTCGGGGGATATCCGGATGGCGTTGCGTTTGCTGTTTTACTGGCCAACATCACCGTGCCGTTAATTGATTACTACACGCGTCCTCGCGTGTACGGTCACCGTTAAGGATTTGCCATGCTGAAGACAATGCAAAAACACGGCATGACGCTGGCCATTTTCGCGGCAGTGCTGACCGGATTGACTGCCCTGGTCAATCAACTGACTAAAACGACCATTGACGAGCAGGCCGCGAAGCAGCAAAAGGCGTTATTCGATCAGGTCATTCCGTCTGATTTCTACGACAATAATTTGCAGGAAAGTTGTTTTGTCGTTCAGGCTCCGGAGCTAGGTAAAGGCAACCACCGCGTGTTTATCGCCCGAAAAGGTGATAAAGCGACAGGCGCAGTGATGGAAGCGACGGCCCCAGACGGGTATTCCGGCGCAATCCAACTGCTGGTCGGCACTGATTTTTCCGGTACGGTTCTGGGCACGCGCGTGACAGAGCATCACGAAACGCCGGGTTTGGGTGATAAAATCGAAGTGCGTTTAAGTGACTGGATTTTGCACTTTGCCGGGAAAATCATTCACGGCGAAGATGACGCTGCTTTTGCGGTGAAAAAGGACGGCGGTGAGTTTGATCAGTTTACCGGTGCCACTATCACTCCACGCGCAGTCGTCAATGCCGTGAAGCGCGCCGGACTGTATGCCGAGACGCTCCCGTCGCAACTCAACCAGCTTCAAGCGTGTGAGGAATAACAATGAGCCAGGTTAAAGACGTTATCGTTCAGGGTCTCTGGAAGAACAACTCCGCGCTGGTCCAGCTACTGGGGTTGTGCCCCCTGCTGGCCGTAACGTCCACCGCCACCAATGCCCTTGGGCTGGGCCTGGCGACGACGCTGGTGCTGACGCTCACCAACTTAGCAGTATCCGCGTTGCGTCGCTGGACGCCATCGGAAATTCGCATCCCGATTTACGTCATGATTATCGCGTCTGTCGTGAGCATCGTGCAGATGCTGATTAACGCCTATGCATTTGGCCTGTATCAATCGCTGGGGATTTTTATCCCGCTCATCGTGACCAACTGTATCGTGGTGGGCCGTGCTGAAGCCTTTGCGGTCAAAAACGATCCGCTGATCTCCGCTCTCGATGGTTTCGCGATTGGCATGGGCGCGACCTGCGCCATGTTCGTCCTCGGGTCGATGCGCGAGATTCTGGGGAACGGAACGCTGTTTGATGGTGCGGACGCGCTGTTGGGCGGCTGGGCAAAATCACTGCGTATCGACGTGTTCCATACCGACACACCGTTCCTGTTAGCGATGCTACCGCCCGGCGCATTTATTGGCCTTGGCATGATGCTGGCGTTAAAATACCTGATCGATGAAAAACGTAAACGCCGCGCCGCGGAACGTCGCGTGCAGGAAGGGATGCCAGAGAAAGCGTCATGAATAAAGAAAAACGCCTTACGATTTTGACGCGTCTGCGCAATGAGAATCCTCATCCGACGACAGAGCTGAACTTCACCTCTCCTTTCGAGCTGCTGATCTCAGTCCTTCTTTCCGCGCAGGCAACCGACGTCAGCGTGAACAAAGCGACGGCAAAGCTTTATCCTGTCGCGAACACGCCACAGGCCATTCTGGCGCTCGGCGTCGAGGGTGTGAAATCCTATATCAAAACCATCGGCCTGTTTAACAGCAAGGCGGAGAACGTTATTAAGACGTGTCGTATCCTGCTGGAACAGCACGGAGGCGAAGTTCCCGAAGACCGTGAGGCACTGGAAGCCCTGCCGGGGGTGGGACGTAAAACAGCGAACGTCGTCCTTAACACCGCCTTTGGCTGGCCGACGATCGCCGTCGACACCCATATCTTCCGCGTCTGTAATCGCACCCATTTTGCGCCAGGGAAAAACGTCGAACAGGTCGAAGAGAAGCTGCTGAAGGTCGTACCCGCGGAGTTTAAAGTCGACTGTCACCACTGGCTGATCCTGCACGGGCGTTACACCTGTATCGCGCGTAAACCGCGCTGTGGCAGCTGTATTATTGAAGATTTATGCGAGTTCAAAGAGAAAGTCTATTCCTGATGAAGAGGGCTCAGCCCTCTTTTGCTGTCCGCCTTTCTTCACGCAGACTACGCCTAACCGCATTCCTCTCATTTTGCGAACAATTATCCCCCACCTTGCCTTTTTATCCTGTCGATGCTCCGGCGCTTTAACACCCGTCCAGGTTAATTGTTTTTTCGTGAACGAAAATTTCTATACATTTGTGATCGCGATCACTCTGATAACGCGATGTTGGATTTTTGTTTAAAAAGACATCCCAAGCCTTTGTCCAGACAAGTTGCATACCTTCATTAGCCAAAGATTAAACCATTCATTTTTAGGATTATGGGCTATATCACTGGATTGATAGCTTGTCAGCAGAACATATCGCCATAAGGCCTCATGACCGGGGATTGGGTAGTGAAAAAAACCGTCATTTCACATGCTGAAAGATTTAACGCTGAATAACATTTATATGACCCCTGGATTATACCGCCATCGTTATATGTAACAGAATATTGCAAATGTATTGCCAGACGAGTCAAGATAGTGAACATTACCCGCCGTTTCCCCCTCCCAATATAACTATAAGGCGAATGGACTTTGGTCATTACGCCGTGAACACCCCCGTTAATATGGGATGTAAAAAAAGAGGTATAAGTGTCTACTGCAAACAATAAACCAACAGATGAAAGCGTTAGCTTAAACGCCTTCAAACAGCCTAGAGCGTTTTATCTCATTTTCTCAATCGAGTTATGGGAACGTTTTGGCTTTTACGGCCTGCAAGGGATTATGGCTGTTTACCTGGTCAAACAACTGGGTATGTCCGAAGCGGATTCGATCACACTGTTCTCTTCTTTTAGTGCTTTAGTCTACGGTCTGGTCGCCGTTGGCGGCTGGTTGGGCGATAAAGTCCTCGGCACCAAACGCGTTATCATGCTGGGCGCAATCGTTCTGGCCATCGGTTATGCACTGGTCGCGTGGTCTGGTCATGATGCAGCTGTCGTTTATATGGGTATGGCGACGATCGCCGTAGGTAACGGATTGTTTAAAGCAAACCCGTCTTCCCTGCTCTCTACCTGCTACAACAAAGATGACCCGCGTCTTGATGGCGCATTCACCATGTATTACATGTCGGTGAACATCGGTTCCTTCTTCTCAATGCTGGCAACGCCGTGGTTGGCCGCGAAATTCGGCTGGAGCGTTGCGTTCTCGCTGTCCGTCGTCGGTATGCTGATCACCGTTGTTAACTTCGCGTTCTGTAAGAAGTGGGTGAAAAACTACGGGTCAAAACCCGATTTCGAACCGGTTCATATCGGCAAACTGCTGGCTACGATTGTCGGTGTTGTCATCCTGGCGACAATCGCAACATGGCTGCTGCATAACCAGGGCGTGGCGCGTGCCGTACTGGGCGTGGTGGCACTGGGTATCATCTGCATCTTTGCGAAAGAAGCGTTCGCCATGCATGGCGCTGCGCGTCGTAAGATGATTGTGGCTTTCATCCTGATGCTGCAGGCGGTTGTATTCTTCGTGCTTTACAGCCAGATGCCAACGTCTTTGAACTTCTTCGCGATTCGTAACGTAGAACACTCAATTCTGAGTATCGCGTTCGAACCGGAACAGTTCCAGGCACTGAACCCATTCTGGATCATGATTGGTAGCCCGATTCTGGCCGCTATCTACAACAAAATGGGCGATCGTCTGCCGATGCCACACAAATTTGCTATCGGCATGGTGCTGTGTTCAGGTGCGTTCCTCGTGCTGCCGCTGGGGACGAAATTTGCTACTGACGCGGGTATCGTTTCGGTTAACTGGCTGATTCTGAGCTACGCCCTGCAGTCCATTGGTGAGCTGATGATCTCTGGTCTGGGCCTGGCGATGGTTGCACAGCTGGTTCCGCAGCGCCTGATGGGCTTCATCATGGGTAGCTGGTTCCTGACTACCGCTGGTGCCGCACTGATTGCAGGTAAAATTGCGAACCTGATGGCCGTTCCAGAAAACGTGACTGACCCGCTGGTCTCACTGGAAGTGTACGGTCGTGTATTCATGCAGATCGGTATTGCGACAGCGATTATTGCTGTTCTGATGCTGTTGACTGCACCGAAACTGAATCGTATGACGCTGGACGACGACAAGACTGCAAAAGCGACGGATACCGCGACTGCATAATTGCCATCGGGAAACGACGGAAGAGAAGCCGCTAACTGTGCGTTAGCGGCTTTTTTTTTATTCTACCTGGCGTTAACATCATTATAACCTCAGCAAAAAGGAGTTACCGATGAAACTGTTCTATAAACCTGGCGCCTGCTCTCTTGCCTCTCATATCACTCTGCGCGAGAGCGGAAAAGATTTTACGCTTGATAGCGTAGACCTGATGAAAAAGCGTCTGGAGAATGGCGAAGACTTTTTCGCTATCAACCCAAAGGGACAGGTTCCGGCTCTTGTTCTTGACGACGGTACGTTGCTCACTGAGGGTGTGGCTATCATGCAGTTCCTGGCCGACACGGTTCCCGATCGCCAACTGCTGGCGCAAACGGGCAGCGCATCACGCTATAAAACGCTGGAATGGCTGAATTACATCGCCACTGAACTGCACAAAGGCTTCACGCCGCTGTTCCGTCCGGATACGCCGGAAGAGTACAAACCTACCGTGCGCGCTCTGCTTGAGAAAAAACTGCACTACATTAACGAATCGTTGAAGGATGAGCAGTGGATCTGTGGCCAGCGCTTCACCATCGCAGATGCGTATCTGTTTACGGTCTTGCGTTGGGCGCGTGCCGTGAAGCTCAATATGGAAGGATTGAATCATATTGATAGCTATATGGCGCGTGTTGCAGAGCGTCCTGCGGTAGCCGCAGCGCTGAAAGCTGAAGGGTTGAATTGATTTAACGTCTGTTGCCGTGCCGGGTAATGGCGGCGCCTTACCCGGCCAGTAAAAATTTACAACTCAGTGGCGCTAAAATAATGCTCCGGCTTCGCGATGCGATCCTGTGCCGCCACAACCTGCAATTCGTACTCCTGCATATTTTTCGTGGCGATCATAATTTCATAAACCGCTGCGGTAACATGCTCCAGCGCCTCACGCAGCGCTGCGCCTTGCAGCAGTTTCACCAACAGCAAACCGCTGGTTACATCTCCCACCCCCACGGGCTGACGAAGACCAAAATCCACCAGCGGGCGGCTGATATGCCAGGCTTCATCTTTTGTCACCAGCAGCATTTCGAACCGATCCAGGCTCAAGCCAGCGCGCGCAAGGTGTTTAACCAGCACAACTTCGGGTCCCTGAGCGATGAGTTCGCGTGATGCGGAGACCGCTTCTTCAACGGTATTGACGGGGTGCTCACAGAGGATTTCGAGTTCTAACAGATTAGGCGCAATAATATCGCTCGCGGGAAGCGCATAACGAACATGAAACTCAGCCACGCCCGGCGCAACGATGCAACCTTTTTCAGGATGCCCCATTACCGGATCGCAAAAATACTTTGCCGAAGGGTTCGCAACTTTAACCTGACGAACGATGCCAAGAATATGTTCACCCTGCTCCGCAGACCCCAGATAGCCGCTTAACACGGCATCGCAGCGCTTGAGCTGATCGATATCCGCAATCCCCTGCACAATGTCAGTCAAATGCGCTGGCGGCATGACGCAGCCCGTCCATTTGCCATATTGCGTATGGTTAGAAAACTGTACGGTATTGAGCGGCCAGACGTTGGCCCCAAGACGGCGCATCGGGAATTCCGCGGCGCTATTGCCAGCATGTCCAAAAACAACGTGGGACTGTATGGCGAGGATGTTATTCATTTTTCTTACCACAACCCTGAAAAAATAAAGGGGCGTGGTTTCCCACGCCCCTTATGTCCTGATAATTACTTCCAGCAAATCAGACAGTAATTTTTCTTACCACGACGCAGCAGCGTATAACGCCCATACAGGCGATCACTCTCGACGAAGGTGTATTCCGGATCCGCCTGCTTCTCGCCATTAATGGTGATGGCATTGGAGGCGATAGTTTTACGCGCCTGTCCGCGAGACGGTTGCAGCTCAGAATCCACCAGCGCCTGCATCAGGTCCGCGCCCTTTTCCATCTCAACCATCGGCACGCCATCCTGCGCAAGCTGTTCAAAATCAGCTTCGCTCAGATCGCTCAGGGTACCGTTAAACAGGCTTGCGGTGATGCGTTTTGCAGCCGCCAGGCCGTCCTCACCGTGAACCAGGCTGGTGACCAGATCGGCCAGCACATACTGCGCACGTGGTGCTTTACCGCTATTTTTATCTTCTTCTTCAAGGGCATTGATCTCTTCAATGTCCATGAAGGTGAAGAACTTCAGGAAGCGATACACGTCAGCGTCAGCGGTGTTAATCCAGAACTGGTAGAACTTGTACGGGCTGGTCTTTTTAGGATCAAGCCATACCGCGCCGCCTTCGGTTTTACCGAATTTCGTGCCATCCGCTTTGGTGATCAGCGGAACGGTCAGACCGAATACCTGGTTTTGATGCAAACGACGGGTCAGGTCGATACCGGAGGTGATGTTACCCCACTGATCGGAGCCGCCGATCTGCAGCGCCACGCCGTGCAGTTCATTCAGACAGGCAAAGTCATAACCCTGCAACAGGTTGTAAGAGAATTCGGTAAAGGAGATGCCCTGATCGTCACGGTTCAGACGCTGCTTGACCGCTTCTTTGTTGATCATCTGATTGACGGAGAAGTGCTTGCCGATGTCGCGCAGAAAGGTCAGCACGTTCATGTTGCCAAACCAGTCATAGTTATTCGCGGCAATCGCTGAGTTTTCACCGCAATCGAAGTCGAGGAACGGCGCAACCTGCTTGCGAATCTTGTCCACCCACTCCTGCACGGTGTCTTCCGTATTCAGTTTACGCTCGGCGGCTTTAAAGCTCGGGTCACCAATCAGACCGGTTGCGCCACCTACCAGTGCAACAGGCTTATGGCCCATCTCCTGGAAGCGTTTCAGGCATAACAAAGGAACAAGATGCCCCAAATGCAAGCTGTCAGCGGTGGGATCGAAGCCGCAATAGAGCGCGATCGGGCCTTGCGCCAGTCGCTCTGCTAACGCTTCTTCGTCCGTCACCTGAGCCACGAGGCCCCGCTCTTGCAATTGTTTAATCAAGTTACTGCTTGCCATCAAATTCTCCATGTATAAACGACTGCACCTCTGTCGGTACACGACTTTTCGCCTGGTGCGAAAGGTACATAGAATAAAGCGCTGACACCTGTAGCGCCAGCGCTTAACACAACAAATTTCGGGGATTACGGGGCAAGACGGTCGATTTTCCACGCGGCATTGTCGCGTTGGTATAAAAAGCGGTCATGAAGGCGATGTTCACCGCCCTGCCAGAACTCCATCTGTTCAATAGGAACACGGAATCCGCCCCAGAAGCTCGGCAAGGGGACTTCACCCTGCTGAAACTTCTGCTTCAGCTCAAGGAATTTACTCTCCAGCACGCCACGCGCAGAAATGCGGCTCGACTGTTTTGACACCCAGGCGCCGATTTGGCTATCGCGCGGGCGACTGTGGAAATACTTCAGTACCTCCAGCGTAGAGAGTCGTTCCGCTTTGCCCGTTACCATCACCTGACGCTCCAGCATGTGCCACGGGAACAGCAGGCTGATACGGGGATTATTCTCAAGATGATGCGCTTTACGGCTGCCAAGATTGGTGTAAAAAACCAGCCCTTTTTCGTCGTAATGTTTGAGTAAGACGATCCGCTGATAAGGCTGACCATTTTCATCTACCGTCGCCACAACCATGGCCGTAGGATCGGCCAGTTTGGCTTCGCAGGCTTGTTTCAGCCAGCGCTCAAACAGATCCAGAGGCTCAGCGGGAAGATCCTGACGACGGAGACCGCCTTTGGTGTACTCGCGGCGCAGATGCGCAATTTGCTGCAATTCATCGTTATCGGACATGGCGTTAGCTGAAATGAGAAGTAGGTGGCGCTATTGTGCGCCGCCCCTGGAAAAATCTCAACGCTTCGGATTTTGAAGCTCACAGTTGTTCAGCACTACGCGGTCACGTTTATAGACTGTCGCGCTATCGCCTTTAGACCAGAACACATAGATTCCATCCGTATATCGTGTGCCAGAGGCTGACATACCTTGCTTTAAGTTCAGTAGCGTATTGTCGTAAACAAAACTGGCTTCCTGACGCGTATTGTTCAGCTTCACGGTCAACGGTTTTTCATCACAGCGGTATTCCAGGGAATCGGTGTGCATACGTTCGACAAACTGGTTGTAATAGCTACAACTGGCCAGTAAAAGAGGGGCAAAAGCAACGAGCAGTTTTTTCATGGGCGAGTTCCGAAGACTATCCAGGTCTGTAGAGGGCGAATTCACCCTCCTGTATTCCTTTATATTTTACCGCCAACGGTCCCCGCTGAAATTAAGCTAACTCTGATTATGACGGGGATTTGCTGGAAAAATAGCGCCTAACACGCTGGCTTCACGTGCGCCAGTCACGGACGGTAAATTACCCGGCAGCCCGGCGACCGTGCGCCACGCAAGCCAGGCAAACGCCAGCGCTTCCATGTCATCTCCGCTAATACCGGCTTCATCTGTGGTGCTGACTTCTGTCCCTGGCAGCAATCCGGCAAGTCGCGCCATGACCAGCGGGTTTCGACTTCCGCCACCGCAGACCAGAAGTCGCTCACAGCCCCCGCTCAACATCACCTGTTCAGAAATCGTCACCGCCGTGAGTTCAACAAGCGTTGCCTGAACATCCTGCGGAGCAAGGCCGGGGAATTGTCCAAGTTGACGCTCAAGCCAGCCGTAATTGAAATACTCACGCCCCGTGCTTTTTGGCGCAGGGGCGGAAAAATAAGGATCGCTTAAAAACGTTTGCAGCAACGGGATAATCACTTTCCCTTCACACGCCCACTGTGCATCTTTATCGTAAGCCTTACGGCGCTGACGCCAAATCCAGGCGTCCATTAGCATATTTCCAGGGCCCGTATCGTAACCGCGCACCGGTTGCCCTGGAATGAGCATAGATAAATTAGCAATCCCACCAATATTCAACACCATACGGCGTTCAACCGGGTGCGCCAGCAACGCCTCGTGAAAGGCCGGAACCAAAGGCGCGCCCTGCCCGCCAAGTGCGATATCACGGCGACGGAAATCGCCTACCACGGTCACGCCTGTTTTCGCCACGATCTGATTATTATCACCGATTTGCAGCGTATGCGGTGCTTCGCCCGTCGGCTCATGCCAGACGGTTTGTCCATGGCACCCGATCGCCACGATATCCTTAGGGTGGAGATTTTCCTGATGCATGAGCGCCAGTACCGCGTCACCAAATAGTGCACCGAGCTTGACGTCCAACTGTCCCAGTTGGGAAAGCGTGAGTTGTTGGCCCTGGCAAATGCCCAGAATCGCTTCTTTTAACGCAACGGGAATCGGCCAGGTGAGGCTGGCCTGCTGCGCCACCATATTTTCATCAATTGCGGCAAGGACAACATCGACTCCGTCCAGGCTTGTGCCTGACATAACGCCTATATAGCGACCCGATTTCATGCACTTTCCTTAAATTGCGTGGGCTGATTGCCTCACTCCACCATAAACAGATGGGCATTTCTACGACGGGTTAATATTTTTTAACAATGTCAGAGGCAGAGCAGTGGTCGCGCTTCGTTTATGTCTCGTTAAGTCAAATTCAAGTACAATTTTCCTATTGTTAGTGCAAAGATATGATCTATGGCTGCCAATGCCATATAATTTAGCCATAACGGATGCTCAATTTGAGCGTTTTGGGTGAACAGGAGATTCAAATGATTTTACGTGTACTGGGCGTTTCGCTGATTGGATTAACTCTTGCAGGTTGTGTAAACAACGACTCACTTTCTGGGGACGTTTACACCGCTTCTGAAGCTAAACAAGTTCAAAACGTGACTTACGGTACTGTTGTAAACGTTCGCCCGGTTCAGATTCAGGGTGGCGATGACAATAACGTAATTGGCGCAATTGGTGGGGCTGTGCTGGGCGGATTCCTGGGTAACACCGTGGGTGGCGGTACCGGACGTTCACTGGCAACTGCTGCGGGTGCTGTTGCCGGTGGTGTCGCAGGCCAGGGCGTTCAGGGTTCAATGAACAAAACGCAGGGTGTTGAGCTGGAAATTCGCAAAGATGATGGCAACACCATTATGGTGGTTCAGAAACAAGGCAAAACGCAGTTTGCCAGCGGCCAACGTGTCGTACTGGCAAGCAATGGCGGCCAGGTAACTGTTTCTCCACGCTAATATCGGCAGAATGTGGCCTTCGGGCCACATTCTCTAATGTCTTCTATCCATTCGTTACATCATATTAAGCATGTACAATGTTTAATTTACGCACCTCCTTTTATATTGTCCCAGCGCAAAGTAATTCCGTCGAAAATCGATAGTCTCCCTTTTTACTCTCTGCTTTAAAGCTGATTTCTCATCCTTAAGAAACGCCTATGATTACGATAAATCGACGACTGGGAAACAGATATGTTGCCTTTACTTTTTTCTGCCTGATGTTCTTTGTGGCGTTACATTTCCTTTCCGTTAAACTGCTAAACTTCGCGCCCGCCTTTTCCCCATTACTCTTTCCGCTACTCACCAGTTTCCTTGCGGTTTTTCATTTATTCATTGCCTGTTTTATGGTGATGAAATACTGGTGTGACAAAAAGCGAATTTATCATCTCGCTATCGCGTTCGCCTTTTCGGGCTCAACCGTCCTGTTATTCGGAACACTGAAATGTTTTCCTGTCTGGCTGATGCAGCCCGGCATGCCTCACGTCAATTACAGTGGCGCAATGATTTTCTTCTTGATGCGCAACGTCATGATGGCCGTTTTGCTCACGCTTGCCGCGGTACTGTTCATTGTTCGCCATAACCCGTTAACGCGCCTGATGCGTCACATGATCTTTGCTGGATTATTGCTTTTTACGCTGACAATGGTGGTGCTGGCGTGGTTTTATTCAAGTCATAGCGAGCTGTTCCCTCTCGATCTTATCGACAATAAAACCCGACAGTTCACGGTATTATGGAAACAAACAATTAATGTGGCGTTGATTATATTATGGCTTGTTGCGCTCATGACATTGTTAATCATTACCCGCTTGCGCAATCTATTCTGGGCGAGCGGGACGTTCTTATGCGTTTGCTACGTGGTTATATTAGTCACATTATTGCCCGCCGAATTCATTGGCAGTTCAGTCTGGTATAGTGCGCGTTTGTTTGAAACCGCAGCGTCATTGTTGATCATTTTAACCCTATTGCATGATGTCTTCAGTCTTTACCGAAATTCCCATCTCAAATACCAGCAGTCTTATCAGAATTCAATTCGCGATGCGCTGACGCGACTCTACAATCGCAGCTACTTTTACGAAAGCCTGAATCAGGCACTGGGCAAGATAACGGACAGTCACCCGGTTTCCGTTATTGTTTGCGATCTCGACTATTTCAAACGTATTAACGACAACTACGGCCATCTGCAAGGGGATAAAGTGCTGCAGTTCGTCGCCAATGTGCTGATGGACTCAGTGCGGCCGCAGGATATTACCGCGCGCATTGGAGGAGAAGAGTTTGTGTTGTTGCTGAGTAATACACATTCTGAAGCCGCGAGGCTCGTGGCAGAACGCATTCGCCTGAGTTTAAGCAGCTTTGATCGGCTCACTACAGAAGGAATGCTCCCGGAACCTATCACCATTAGTATGGGCATTTACACCGCCACTACGTTGCCGGTCACCGCTGAGGAGTCCGTGGAGCGTGCGGATAAGGCGATGTATGAGGCAAAAGAGGCAGGTCGAAATCGAGTGGTGGTGTATCAGGAAAATAAAGCCTTGCGAGACAAGGCTTTTCATGACGTTAATCGCGGGTTTGCAACTCGTTAATGTTGTGCTCAAGACGCGCAATCATTCCGATGAGTTGCTCCAGTTCCGCAGGCGAAATACCCGACAGAATTTCCCCACGTGTTTTACTGATGACGGCTTCCATCTCAGTGATGATAGGTGCCGCTTTGTCAGTCAGTTTGATACGTTTGGCACGACGATCGCTGGCGCAGGTTTGCCGGGAAATTAACCCCTTCTCCTCCAGTTGATCGAGCGTTCGTACCAGAGACGGCTGTTCAATTCCTATCGCTTTTGCCAGTTGAATTTGCGACTGCTCAGGCGGCAACTGATGGATGTTATGCAGCGTAACCCAGTGCGTCTGCGTCAATTCCAGAGGTTTCAGGCGATGGTCAATCAGAGCACGCCAGATGCGTACCAACCTGGCCAGATCAGAACCTAATGGCGATTCCAATTTCATCTCCTTATAATTAGCTTGCTAAGTTATTATACTGATTTTAGAATAGTGTGCAGCAATTATATTGCCAAAACAAATGCAATACGGCATTCCTCCACGTTGGACATATAATTTACAATTATGGCTGCTTATCGTGCTAAGCCCCTCAGGCCACTTTCCACTGTAAAGGATCTCTGCTTGTGACGTTCTCATTTAGCGCTGCAGGATTACCCCTTCAGGACCTGATTGTCGGTGCGTCCGTCTATTTCCCTCCCATTTTTAAAGCGGTGATGCTGGGTTTTCTTATCTGGCTTGTCGCGCACAGAGTGCTTCGTGACTGGATGTATTCCGGCGAGATCTGGCATCCGATGCTGATGGATCTTTCTCTGTTTGCCCTCTCCGTCTCTCTGGGTCTGGCTTTACTGATTGCGTGGTGAATATGTCTCTGAAAACCGTAAAATACTTTTCTACTCTGCTTGTTCTTGCACTGGCGCTCGTCGCGGGGTGGTGGTTGTGGAATTTTTACATGCAGTCGCCCTGGACGCGCGATGGAAAAATTCGTGCCGAGCAGGTCAGCATTACGCCTCAGGTCTCCGGCAGCATCACGACTCTTCTCATTAACGATAATCAGTTCGTTAGAAAAGGGGACGTTTTATTTCGAATTGATGAGACACCGTTCCATATTGCGGTGCTGAATGCCGAGGCACAGCTTACAAAAGCGCAGTCCGATTTGGCTAAAGCGAATAACGAAGCCACTCGCCGCCGTCATCTTTCGCAGAATTACATCTCGGCCGAAGATCTCGATACTGCGAATATTAACGTCAAGGCGATGCAGGCGAGTGTGAAAGTAGCCGAGGCAACGCTGAAGCAAGCGCAATGGCAGCTGACGCAAACCGTAGTCAAAGCGCCGGTAGATGGCTGGATAACGAATCTTTCGACCCGCGTGGGGGATTATGCAACGCAGGGAAAACCGGTATTTGCGCTGGTGGACAGCTACTCGTTTTACGTTATCGGGTATTTTGAGGAGACGAAACTTCGCCACATCCGCGAAGGCGCTCCAGCACAAATCACCCTGTACAGCAGCGCCGTAACGTTACAGGGTCACGTAGCCAGCATAGGCCGCGCGATCTACGATCAGAGCGTTGAGACCGATTCGGGTTTAGTTCCCGATATCAAACCTAACGTGCCATGGGTACGCCTTGCCCAGCGCGTTCCGGTACGCGTTGAGTTCTCCGCCCTCCCCAAAGACGTTACGCTGGTGTCCGGGACGACGTGTACCGTGTCTATTGGGAATCATTGATGAAACTGGCCGCGTTCTCATGGCGTAAGTTGCCATGGCTCAACGCCACCCGCCCGCAGTGGCGGTATGCGTTGCGCAATGGCATCGCCATGTGTCTCGCGCTTACCGTCGCCTATTATCTGAATCTCGATGAACCCTACTGGGCGATGACCTCAGCGGCTGTCGTCAGCTTTCCGACCGTGGGCGGCGTGATCAGCAAAAGTCTGGGACGTGTTGCGGGCAGTTTATTGGGTGCCACAGCGGCGCTGATCATTGCCGGACACACGCTGAACGATCCCTGGCTATTTCTCTTGAGCATGGCTGCATGGCTGGGGCTGTGTACCTGGGCCTGCGCGCATTTCACCAATAATGTTGCCTACGCATTCCAGCTCGCGGGATACACGGCGGCAATTATTGCTTTCCCAGTCGTCAATATTCTGGACACGACAGAGCTGTGGGACATCGCCCAGGCTCGCGTGTGTGAAGTCATTATCGGCATCCTGTGTGGCGGGGTCATGATGATGATTCTGCCAAGCACCTCAGATGGGACGACGCTGATCTCCGCGCTAAAAACCCTGCATACGCGACTGCTCGAACATGCGAGTCTGCTCTGGCAACCCGACACCAACGACACCATCCGGCTTGCACATGAAAAAGTGATTGGGCAGATCCTCACCATGAATTTGCTGCGCATTCAGGCGTTCTGGAGCCACTACCGCTTTCGTCGCCAGAACAGGTTGCTAAATTACCTGCTCCACCAGCAGCTCAGAATGACCAGCGCCATTTCAAGCCTGCGCAGAATGCTGCTGAATTGGCCCAACCCGCCGGAAAATACGCGACATATCATTGAACAGGTTTTGGCCGCGCTGGCTCATCCTAATGCCGATATGTACACCGTGGCGCGCATTATTGCCCCACTCGCGCCAGTCGATGAGTATGATTATCGACACCGCGCCTTCTGGTCCCGGCTACAGTATTTTTGTCGTATTTATCTGCGCAACAGTCGCTGGATCAAAACCCTTGAAGACGCGACGCCTGTGACTGAATTCTCCGTGCCCGCGAGTCCTTCGCTGACACGACATACCGACAATCTTGAGGCACTGTGGAGCGGATTTCGCACCTTCTGCGCCCTGATGCTGGTTGGCGCGTGGAGCATCGCCACTCAATGGGAATCGGGTAGCGCGGCCTTGACGCTGGCTGCAATCAGTTGCGTGCTTTATTCCGTCGCCACCTCCCCGTTTAACTCTCTCACGCTGCTGCTGCGCACGCTGGTGTTGCTTTCGCTCTTCAGCTTTGTGGTGAAATTTGGGTTGATGGTTCAGATAACCGACCTGTGGGAATTTCTGTTATTCCTGTTCCCGCTGCTCACCACAATGCAACTCCTGAAATTGCAAATGCCTAAATTTGCAGGATTATGGGGACAGCTGATCGTCTTTATGGGGTCATTTATCGCAGTGACGAATCCGCCGGTCTATGATTTTGCAGATTTTCTGAATGATAATCTGGCGAAAATTCTGGGTGTTGGCCTGGCATGGCTGGCGTTTGCTGTACTGCGACCAGGCTCTGATGCGCGTAAAAGTCGACGACATATCCGTGAATTACGACGGGGTTTCGTTGACCAGCTCAGCCGCAAGCCGCATCTTCGCGAAAATGAATATGAGTCATTGGTTTACCATCACGTGAGTCAGTTAAACAGCAGTCAGGATGAATTATCCCGTCGCTGGCTACTGCGCTGGGGCGTCGTGCTGCTGAATTGCTCACATGTCGTGTGGCAGTTGCGCGCGTGGGAAACGCGTTCAGATCCGCTTTCGCAGGTGCGTGATGTGTGCATTACATTGCTGCGGGATGTCATGAGTGAACGCGGTGTTCAGCAACGACCGCTGGCGGTAACGCTTAACGAATTGCAACGAATTTGCGATACCCTCGCGCGCCACCATCAGCCAGCAGCGCGCGATCTGGCGTCAATCATCTGGCGGTTACACTGCTCGCTTTCACAGCTGGAACAAGCACCGCCACCCGGCACGATTGCCGATCAAATCACGCCACAGGCATAACGCGCCCCGCCGCCGCCCAACGGTTTAGGCTGATCGGACATGTTATCGCCGCCAACGTGGATCATCAGCGCTTTGCCTTTTACGTCATCGAGCTTTTTCAGCCGCGGCGCAACAACAGCCTCTGTCGCTTTCCCGTCATTATTAACCACTAATACAGGAAGATCGCCGGTATGCCCCATGCCTTCTGGCCCTTCATGTTTGGCCGTTTGGTGAGGATCTAAATGACCGCCAGCCGCTTCTGCCGCAGACGCTTTTCCGTCTTTAAGCGCAGGCTGACAACTGCCTTTGGCATGAACATGAAAACCATGTTCACCGGGAGGGAGAGCCTTGAGATTGGGCGTAAACTCCAGCCCTTTGTCGGTTTCAGTAATGTTTACTGTCCCGATAGACTGGCCTATTCCCTGAGAGGTGACGAGATTTATTTCAACTTCATCGCTGGCTGCCTGTGCGCCTGCACACACAAGCAGCGCGATTGCTGCCAGAGCAAAATGCTTCATGAGACCTCCACGGGTTATTTTTGCCCCTTAAGTTTATACCAGGGGCAACGTTTTCACCGGAAAGTCGCCAATAAACGTTATTAAGGTACGTCGTAACCCAGCGCTGCTTTACGAATTCGGAACCATTGCTGACGCGTCATCTGCAGCTCTTCAGCCCCGATAGCCGAACGCACGCGCTCAATTTTGCCCGAGCCGATAATCGGCAGCGGTTGAGAAGGCAAGCGCATGATCCAGGCGTACACGACTTGCTCAATGCTTTCGGCGTTGAGTTCACGGGCAACGGTCTGGAGCTCATCACGTAACGGCTGGAAAGCGTCGTCATTGAACAGACGGCCACCGCCGAGACAAGACCACGCCATAGGCCGAATACGCAGCTGTTGCAGCTGATCGAGCGTGCCATCAAGCAGCAGTGGCTGGTGTACCGGGGAGATTTCAACCTGGTTGGTCGCGAGCGTAAACGGTAAACGGGACTGAAGCAGCGAGAATTGCGCAGGGGTAAAGTTGGATACGCCAAAGTGACGCACTTTTCCGCTCTGGTGCAAATTGAGGAACGCGGCAGCGACTTCATCGGCGTCCATCAACGGGTCTGGACGGTGGATCAGCAGCAGATCAAGGCGGTCGGTCGCCAGATTCATCAGCGACTGCTCGGCACTTTTGATGATGTGATCGCTGTCAGTGATGTAATGCCCCAGCGCATTGTCCGGATTCGCCGTAGTCGCGATGCCGCATTTAGTGACAATCTCCATACGTTCACGCAGCGCAGGCGCTAACTTCATCGCCTCGCCAAACGCGGCCTCACAGAGATAACCGCCATAAATATCAGCATGATCGACGGTGGTGATCCCCAGGTCGAGATGTTCCTCAATGAAACTCACCAGCTGGCGCGGGGACATATTCCAGTCCATTAAGCGCCAGTAACCCATGACAAAACGTGAAAACTCCGGGCCCTGCGGGGCAAGGGCAATGCGCTGAACCATAACAATTTCCTCAAGGAAGTAATGTCATGAGTATACGCATTAACACCGCTAAAAAAGTGAAGGTTGCTGGGGTTCTTCGGTTTCGGAAGGTTTGTTTGCGCGTAATTTACGCAACAAACGCTGACGGCACAGGCGGATCACGTCCTGCTTCTGCGCATCGCTCATCTTTTGCCAGTTAAAACGTTCGTCACGACTGCGCATGCAGCCCCGGCAAAAACCGCGTTCATCCGACTGACAAATGCCCCGGCATGGGCTCTGGACGGGGAAAAACTCCAGCTGCTCTGCCACACATACCTCCTAGACTCTTCTCATCTACAGTGAAGCCGCTAAACGCCCCGTCCGCAAGGGATTTACGGAGAAATGTGGCATTAAGGTTTCACTAATCTTCACTCCCTATACTCACCTCATCAATAAAACAGTTGGTTTCTCAATGATGTGGTCAGTGAAAAAGTTACAGTGTAGCGATTTAACCTTCACCCTGGGCTGTGCCCTGTTTTTTACCCTCGTTAATGCGATGTTCATTAGCCGTAGCTGGAGCATTATCGCGCCAGCGCATTTGCATGACCTGTTATTCGCCGCATCGGTGCCTCTGGTGCTGTTTTGCGGGTGGGTGATCGTTTTTAGCGTGATAGGTCTCCCTTTTATCCGCAAGCCCTTGCTCATTTTGCTAGCGTTGGGATGCGCCGGTGCGACTTACTTTATGCATACCTACGGCGCGGTTATCGATAAGAACATGATGGTAAATGTTTTCGAAACGAACTTGCAGGAAGCCACCGCGCTGGTGACACCGCAGATGCTGCTGTGGATTGCAGGCATTGGCCTGATCCCTTCCATCGCGTTGCTGTTCATTCGTGTTCGTTCCGGTAAATGGTGGTACACGCTGCTGATGCGTTTAGCCGCCTTCCTCGGCGCGTTAATGGTCATTATCCTGGTAGCCTCTGTGTTTTATAAGGACTACGCCTCGCTGTTTCGCAACAACAAAAGCATTGTCAAAATGGTCACCCCGGCCAATTACGTCAGCGCAATGATGAAATACAGTCAGGAACGCTGGTTTGCAGGCGACCAAACGCTGGTGCGTATCGGACAAGATGCCCATAAAGGCCCGGCAATCCTTGCCCAGAAGAAAAAGACCGTACTGATCCTGGTGGTGGGCGAAGCGTCTCGCGCAGCGAACTATTCTCTGAACGGATATGAACGCGACACCAATCCGCAGTTGAAGCAACAAAATGTGATCAATTTCCCACATGCCTCATCGTGCGGCACAGAAACAGCGGTTTCCGTTCCTTGCATGTTCTCGGGTATGCCGCGTAAAAAATATGACGCCGATTTAGCGCATCATCAGGAAGGGTTGCTGGACGTACTGGCACATGCTGGCGTTAACGTCCTCTGGCGTGAAAATGATGGCGGCTGTAAAGGCGCATGTAATCGCGTACCGCATACCGACATGACGCAGTGGAAGCTGGATCAGTTTTGCAAAGATAAATCCTGTATTGACGATGTGAATTTCAATCGGCTCGATAACGTGCTGGATGGCCTTAAGCAGGATACCGTACTGGTGATTCACCTGATGGGTAGCCACGGCCCGGCCTACTTTCAGCGCTACCCGCAGGCATACCGACGCTTCACCCCAACCTGCGACACCAACCAAATTCAGGACTGCGATCACCAGGCGCTGATAAATACTTATGACAACACCATTCTTTATACGGACAGCGTGCTCGGCAAGGCGATCGACACCTTAAAAGCACGCCAGGCGACGATGAATACCGCCCTGATTTATCTGTCCGATCACGGTGAATCATTGGGTGAGAATGGCGTGTACCTGCACGGCACACCGTATCTGTTAGCACCAGAACAGCAAACGCATATTCCCTTTATGTTCTGGCTCTCACCGGACTACGTCAAAAACTTCCGCGTAAATGAGACTTGCTTGCGCGAGCAGGCGGCAAAACAGACCGTATCGCAGGATAATTTATTCTCGACCGCGCTGGGTATGATGAACATAAAATCATCGGTTTATCAGCCACAAATGGACATTCTGACACCGTGTCGCGCATCATGACGCTTGCATTAGACCGAACGGTCTATTAGAGTGACGGCATGAGCAGAAATACTGAACACGATACGCGCGAACATTTACTGGCAACCGGCGAGCAGCTTTGTATGCATCGCGGGTTTACCGGCATGGGTCTTAGCGAGTTGCTTAAAACCGCTGAGGTGCCTAAAGGTTCGTTTTATCACTACTTTCGCTCGAAAGAGGCGTTTGGCGTCGCGATGCTGGAACGGCACTATGCTTGCTACCATCAGCGACTCGCCACTCACTTTTCGTGTGGTGAAGGCAGCTACAGGGATCGTGTTCTTAACTATTATCAGGAAACACTGAGACAATTTTGCGAGAAAGGCATTATCAGTGGTTGTCTGACCGTCAAACTGTCTGCCGAAGTGTGCGATCTTTCTGAAGATATGCGCACGGCGATGGACAAGGGTGCCAGCGGCGTTATCGCTTTGCTAGCCCAGGCGCTGGAAAAAGGTCGCGATGAAAAAACGCTGAACTTTACCGGTAACGCCCTGACCCAGGCTCAAGTCCTTTATGCGCTGTGGTTAGGGGCAAACCTGCAAGCTAAGATTTCCCGCAGCGCCGTGCCGCTCGAAAGCGCGCTGGCGCATGTGGAAAACAGCATTACGACGCCTGTCGTTTAACAGGCGTTTTTATTTATTAAATCACTAGACGACCGGTCTACTCAGGAGTCACGATGTCAGCAGAAAAATTATTCACCCCACTAAAAGTGGGCGCGGTTACTGCGCCGAATCGCGTATTTATGGCCCCACTCACCCGTCTGCGTAGTATTGAGCCGGGTGATATTCCTACCCCGCTGATGGGTGAATACTATCGCCAGCGCGCCAGCTCCGGCCTGATTATCTCCGAAGCAACGCAGATTTCCGCACAGGCTAAAGGTTATGCTGGCGCACCTGGGCTGCACAGCCCAGAGCAAATCGCGGCATGGAAAAAAATCACCGCGGGTGTTCACGCTGAAGATGGCCGCATCGCCGTTCAGCTGTGGCACACCGGTCGTATCTCACATAGCAGCATTCAACCTGGCGGCGAAGCCCCTGTTTCTGCCTCCGCGTTAAACGCTGGCACGCGCACTTCTTTGCGTGATGAAAACGGCCAGGCCATTCGTGTCGACACCTCTACGCCGCGCGCACTTGAACTCGACGAAATCCCAGGCATCGTTAACGATTTCCGCCAGGCTGTGGCGAATGCGCGTGAAGCCGGCTTTGATTTAGTCGAACTGCACTCCGCGCACGGTTATCTGTTGCACCAGTTCCTGTCACCGTCATCCAACCAGCGTACCGATCAGTACGGCGGTAGCGTTGAAAACCGTGCTCGCCTGGTGCTTGAAGTGGTGGACGCCGTGTGTCAGGAGTGGAACCCGGATCGTATCGGTATTCGTGTTTCTCCAATCGGTTCTTTCCAGAATGTGGATAACGGTCCAAACGAAGAAGCTGATGCACTCTATCTGATCGAAGAGCTGGCAAAACGCGGGATCGCGTATCTGCATATGTCCGAGCCAGACTGGGCAGGCGGCGCGCCGTACTCTGATGCATTCCGTGAAAAAGTCCGTGCGCGTTTCCACGGTGTGATTATCGGTGCAGGCGCCTACACGCCTGAGAAAGCGGAAGATTTAATTAACAAAGGTTTGATCGACGCGGTGGCATTTGGTCGCGATTACATCGCGAACCCTGACCTGGTGGCACGTCTTGAGCGTAAAGTGGAATTGAACCCGCAGCGCCCTGAGAGCTTCTACGGCGGAGGCGCTGAAGGCTACACCGACTACCCTTCTTTATAATCCCTCTGCTGTCCATTGATAGCGGCGATGATTCGCCGCTATACTAAAACATCGTTTCTGTTCAAAAAGATAAGCCATTGAGTTGGTTAAGAGGAAATTATGCGCCTACTTCACACCATGCTGCGCGTTGGCAACCTGCAACGTTCGATCGATTTCTACACAAACGTTTTGGGGATGCAACTGCTGCGCACCAGCGAAAACCCGGAATATAAATATTCACTGGCGTTTGTGGGCTACGGTCCGGAAAGCGATGAAGCCGTTATCGAGCTAACCTATAACTGGGATGTCGACAGCTATGAGCTGGGCACGGCGTACGGCCATATCGCACTGGAAGTGGATAACGCCGCTGAAGCCTGCGAACGCATCCGCAGCAACGGCGGTAACGTCACTCGCGAAGCCGGTCCGGTAAAAGGCGGCACCACGGTCATCGCCTTTGTTGAAGATCCAGACGGTTATAAAATCGAACTGATCGAAGCCAAAGACGCTGGTCGCGGTCTGGGCGATTAATCCCTCCGGGCGCATTTTGCGCCCGTTGTTTTACTGCATCCCCTCTCAAAATTTGCCATAATGCGCACTGCTTTTTTTCCCCTTGTAAGAGACCCTGATGTCCGATAACGCTCAACTTACCGGTCTGTGCGACCGTTTTCGTGGTTTTTATCCTGTTGTTATTGATGTTGAAACAGCCGGATTTAACGCTAAAACCGATGCGCTGCTTGAGATTGCTGCCATCACGCTGAAAATGGATGAACAGGGCTGGCTTACACCGGACACCACGCTACATTTCCATGTTGATCCTTTCGAAGGTGCCAATCTTCAACCCGAAGCGCTGGCTTTTAACGGCATCGATCCGCATAACCCACTGCGCGGCGCGGTAAGCGAATATGACGCGTTGCACGCCATCTACAAAATGGTGCGCAAAGGGATGAAGGACAGCAATTGCAATCGCGCGATCATGGTGGCGCACAACGCTACATTCGATCACAGCTTTATGATGGCGGCCTCTGAACGCGCATCACTGAAACGCAACCCGTTCCACCCGTTTGTGACCTTCGACACCGCCGCGCTGAGCGGCCTGGCGCTGGGGCAAACGGTGCTGTCTAAAGCCTGTATCACTGCGGGCATTGATTTTGACGGTACGCAGGCGCACTCCGCGCTGTACGATACGGAACGCACGGCGGAATTATTCTGCGAAATAGTGAACCGCTGGAAACGCCTTGGCGGCTGGCCGTTGCCGATGGCCGAAAGCGATAGCGAGGAATAAAAAAAGCGACCGGATGGTCGCTTTTTTATGTCTGGTGCAAAAATTATTCTGCGTCAGGTTCTTCGGTTTTGTACTTCGCCGCGGTTTCTTTGATCAACTGCTGCAGTTCGCCACGCTGATACATTTCGATCAGGATGTCGCAACCGCCAACCAGCTCACCATCAACCCACAGCTGCGGGAACGTTGGCCAGTTCGCATATTTTGGCATTTCAGCGCGGATATCCGGGTTCTGCAGAATATCAACGTAAGCAAAACGCTCGCCGCAGGCTGAAAGCGCCTGCACAGCTTGTGCGGAAAAGCCGCAGCTTGGCAGCTTTGGAGAACCTTTCATGTACAGCAGAATCGGGTTTTCAGCGACCTGGCGCTGAATTTTTTCAATAGTCGTGGTCATTTCTTGCTTCCTTATACTTCTGTTACGGCAATCGTCTGACATTGTAGCGGTTCAGACCAATATCGGAAAATAACATTTTTGTCACGTTTATATATCTTAACGTGTGTCTGCTGAAGTTGCATTCGCAATATAGTTTAACCCTGCGTTGTCTGTGGCCTTGCTCATAGTGTGAGCAAAAGCGCTTCAGTTTGGCGAAAATCTTTGCACTTGCTAGCGAAACGCGATTTTAGATCTAAAAAGAGACTTAACGAATTGGGTTTTTATAGATTAGAATCGACGGGCTTTGTAAATCACACGCAGGTATTATTGATGACCTGCTTTAACCAGGGGAATGCCCAGTGGCGCGGATAAATAAAATCTCGATCACGCTCTGTGCTTTACTGTTTACAACACTCTCATTCACGCCGATGGCTAACGCCTCTGAGCAGGCGCGGCATTCGGCCGTACAAAAAACGCATCTGGCAAAAAGCACAGAACGTAAGAAAAAAACCACCAGTAAAAACGAAAAGAAAAAGACAGCGACTCACAAGCAGCAAACCGTTTCCAGCAAGACCAGCAAACCTGCCGCTAAGAAATCCCGCAAAACTTCTCGTACCGCCTCGACTCTCGTCACTGAAAAATGCACCGTGCGTAAAGGGCATAAATCAAATTGTCTGAAAGTGGGGAAAACGGCGAAACTCTCAGAAGTGCATAAAGTCCGCGTGCAGAAGGCACAAAAAACGGCCATGAATAAACTGATGGGCCAAATTGGCAAGCCTTATCGCTGGGGAGGCACCTCGCCGCGTACCGGTTTTGATTGCAGCGGTCTGGTGTATTACGCCTACAAAGATTTAGTGAAATTCCGTATCCCGCGTACCGCTAACGAAATGTACCATCTGCGTGACGCGGCATCCGTCAATCGTGGTGAGCTGGAAAGCGGCGATCTGGTGTTCTTCCGCACGCAGGGTCGCGGCACCGCCGACCACGTGGGTGTTTATGTGGGCAATGGAAAATTCATTCAGTCCCCACGTAGCGGCCAGGATATTCAGATAACCTCCTTGAGCGAAGATTATTGGGTCCGCCACTACGTTGGCGCTCGCCGCGTAATGACCCCGAAAACCATCCGTTAATCCCTGCCCTGCCGCGCTGTCGGCAGGGTAAGTTCCTCTTTTGCCGACTCTTTCAATTTGCTACTCTATCCTTGCATTCAGTGTGGTTATTGGGTGTATATAAAATAATAAGGAGAGAAGCAATGTCGTTCGAATTACCTGCATTACCGTATGCAAAAGACGCCCTGGTCCCCCATATTTCCGTGGAAACCCTGGAGTACCATTACGGCAAACATCATCAAACCTATGTCACCAACCTGAACAATCTGATCAAAGATACGGCCTTTGAAGGGAAAACCCTGGAAGAGATCGTACGCAGCTCAGAGGGCGGTGTATTCAATAACGCCGCACAGGTCTGGAATCATACTTTCTACTGGAACTGTCTGGCACCTAACGCAGGCGGAGAACCCACTGGCGAACTGGCAACTGCCGTCAACAAGGCTTTCGGCAGCTTTGCAGAATTTAAAGCGAAGTTTACGGATGCGGCGGTTAAAAACTTTGGCGCAGGCTGGACCTGGCTGGTGAAAGAGGCGGATGGCAAACTGGCGATCGTGTCGACGTCCAACGCGGGAACGCCGTTGACTACAGCTGCCACACCGCTAATGACCGTCGATGTGTGGGAACACGCTTACTATATCGATTACCGCAACGCTCGCCCAAACTACCTGGAGCATTTCTGGGCGCTGGTTAACTGGGAATTTGTTGCGAAGAACTTCGCCGCGTAAAAACGACTCGCAGAAGGGCTAACCCTTCTGCGTTTTTATCACTCGGCTGCGCAAGCGGGTTGCGGTTGTTGGCGCCCGGACAAAAGCACCAACAGCAGACCCAACCCCGCAATAATCGCCCCCATAACCGGAACAAAACTGTATCCCAGCCCAGCGGAAATCACCGCGCCCCCTGCCGCTGCACCCAGCGCATTGCCCAGGTTAAACGCCCCGATATTCACGGAAGATGAAAGCCCAGGTGCTTCGTGCGCCACTCGCATGACACGCATCTGCAACGGCGGTACCACCGCAAACGTCGCAGCACCCCATACCACCATGGCGATAGCAGCGCCGAACTCGTTACGAGCCAGCCAAGGAATGGCGACCATGATGACGATGAGCAACGTCAAGAATCCTTTCAATGTACCGCTCACTGAACGGTCCGCCAGTTTGCCGCCCAGGTAGTTGCCGAGGGTGAATCCCACACCAATCAACACCAGCATTGCCGTTACAAAGAACGGTGTGGCATGCGTAATGTCGTGCAGCACGGGCGAAATATAGGTATAGAGCGTAAACATCGCTCCAGCGCCCAGTACCGTCGTCAACAGCGCAGACAGCACCTGCGGACGGAGCAGAACCGACAGCTCTTTGCGCACATCCGGACGCTCGCCCGCTCCGCCTTTCGGCAATGAGAAGAACAGCGCGATCATCGCCACGACACCCAGCATCGCTGTCGCAAGGAAAGACATACGCCAGCCGATGACTTCACCCAGCCAGGTGGCCGCCGGCACGCCGCCAATATTCGCAATCGTTAGCCCCATAAACATCGTGGCGACCGCGCTCGCCTGTTTGTGCTTGGGTACCACGCTTGCGGCCACTACCGACCCCAGGCCAAAGAATGCGCCGTGATTGAGGCTGGTCAGAATGCGCGACAACAGGAGGGTGGTGTAGTCCGGAGAGAGCGCCGAAAGCACATTACCCAGGGTGAAGATGGCCATCAGAAAAATAAGCGCATTACGACGCGCGCGATGGGAAAGCAGTAACGTCATCAGGGGTGCGCCGATCATCACGCCAATGGCATAAGCACTGATCAGCATGCCCGCCGCAGGAATAGAAACGTCAACCCCTTTAGCGATGACCGGTAAAAGCCCCATTGGGGAAAACTCGGTGGTGCCGATCCCAAATGCGCCAATTGCAAGGGCCAGCAGTGGAAAATTGATTTTCATTCATTAACTCCGGATACCGTGCCTTTATGCGACACAGAAAAACATGCCGAAAGCATGACAGCAATCACAAAAAATGAGAAGTTAACAAATTGGCAAAAGATTATTGTCGGGAGAGTAACAATGAAAGGAAGAAAACGAGGGAGAAGGCTCTCCCCCGCCTGAATCAGTGCAGAATAGCTGTAAAACTTGCCGCAACAATCAAACCCAGCACGATAATCGTGGTCGTTAACGAAAACTTAAGATCGGTATTCATCAATTTTTCTCCTTTTAATCCCCACATGAAAAGTGAGCTTGCTCATTTTTACACAGTTTACCTCAAAAATCTTCCTGGATTTAGGCTGATAACCGTTTTTGCGCTTCCCCTTTTCATCAAGATAAGACAAAATTCCACGCTAAATTTATAAGCGTACCGGCCACTGACCCCCTCCTGACGTCCTGTGTCGTTTTCCCGGCGTATCGCAATTCAATTTGCGAGATTAGGGTGAGAGAAGGCAAACGTTTACCTCTCAATTTATCAGGAGCTTAGGATATGGTCTGGAGTGACAGCTAATGGCAACAATTAAAGATGTAGCGAAACGCGCAAACGTTTCCACTACAACCGTATCACATGTAATTAACAAAACCCGTTTCGTGGCGGAAGAGACGCGCAACGCCGTTTGGGCTGCAATCAAAGAATTGCACTACTCACCGAGCGCTGTTGCTCGCAGCTTGAAAGTGAATCACACCAAGTCAATTGGTCTGCTGGCGACCAGCAGTGAAGCGGCCTATTTCGCCGAAATTATCGAAGCGGTTGAGAAAAACTGCTTCCAGAAAGGCTATACCCTGATTCTGGGAAATGCCTGGAACAGTCAGGAAAAACAGCGCGCTTACCTGTCGATGATGGCGCAAAAGCGCGTCGATGGCCTGTTGGTCATGTGTTCCGAATATCCAGAATCCGTGCTGTCGATGCTCGAAGAGTATCGTCATATCCCAATGGTGGTAATGGATTGGGGTGACACGCGCGCTGACTTTACCGATTCCGTTAACGATAACGCCTTCGAAGGCGGTTACATGGCTGGCCGTTACCTGATCGAACGTGGTCATCGCGAGATTGGTGTCATCCCCGGCCCGCTTGAGCGCAACACCGGTGCTGGCCGTCTGGCAGGCTTTATGAAAGCCATGGAAGAAGCGCTGATTACCGTCCCGGAAAACTGGATTGTACAGGGCGACTTTGAGCCAGAATCGGGCTACCGCGCGATGCAGCAGATTGTTTCGCACTCACATCGTCCGACAGCCGTGTTCTGCGGCGGTGATATTATGGCGATGGGTGCGCTTTGCGCAGCCGATGAGCTGGGTTTACGCGTCCCGCAGGATATTTCCGTGATCGGGTATGATAACGTGCGCAACGCTCGCTACTTTACTCCCGCGCTGACGACGATTCATCAGCCGAAAGACTCCCTGGGTGAAACGGCGTTCAACATGCTGATGGATCGTATCGTCAGCAAGCGTGAAGAGTCTCAGTCAATTGAAGTCCATCCGCGTCTGATTGAACGTCGCTCCGTCGCTGACGGACCGTTCCGCGATTACCGTCGTTAATCGTTTCTACGGGGCCGGTTATTCCGGCTCCCGTAGCCACTCTCTGTTCAGCGTTTCACTATCACCTAAATAGTCCAGCAGCCAGGCCAGCGCAGGCGACATATCGTTTTGCTGCCATGTCAGGCAACAGGCCGCAACCGGAAACGGATTTTCAAGCTCGAGCGCCACCCATTCTCCGCGATCAATCCGTGGACGCGCGAAATGCACAGGCACCATCCCCACACACAATCCAGCCGACAAACAGGTTGCCGACGATTCCCAGTCTGGCGCGACGACCCGCCGCTGGTTATCAAGCAGCCAGGTGATGCGCTTTGGCAGCGATCGTGACGTGTCCTCCATCACCAGCGACGGCCAGTTGCGCAACACGTCGTCACTCAGCGGGCCTTCCATCGTGGCCAAAGGATGATCGCTTGCCACCACGCAGCGCCAGCTCAATGTTCCCATATCCCGAAAGGCATAGCGGCCCCCGACGGGAATGGCCTGTGTCGCGCCGATCGCCATCTCCACCCTACCGTCGGATAACGCATCCCATACGCCATTAAACACTTCCTGGGACACGCGAAGTTCCACATCCGAGAAATGGCGATAGAAATCGACTACCATCTGCCGCGTCCGTTGAGGTTTAACGATGTTATCCACCGCAATCGAAAGATGACCGCGCCAGCCATTGGCAATCTGCTGGCACTGTTCACGCGTGATCATCATTTTTTTGATAACAGATCGGCCTTCTTTCAAAAACCACACGCCAGCCGGGGTCAGAACGACATCCCGATGACGGCGTTCGAACAGGGGTACTGCCAGCCACTCCTCCATCTGCCGTACCGTATAGCTGACGGCAGATGGTACGCGATGCAGTTCTTGCGCGGCTCCGCTAAAGCTACCATTTCGGGCGACAGCATCCACAACTTCTAATGAATATTCAGACCACATTTTTTGCCTGCAAAATTTTTGAACGCAACCGCCAAATATTAGCGTTTCACAAGCCAGATTGCACTCCCTACACTCTGCGCCAAAGTACACCTGCCTTCATTAGGAAATGACAATGCAACCCAACAACGGATTCTTAGTCTGGCTCGGCGGTTTGAGCGTGCTGGGCTTTTTAGCCACCGACATGTATTTGCCGGCGTTTGCCGCGATGCAGCAAGACTTGCAGACACCGGCTGCCGCAATCAGCGCCAGCCTCAGCTTGTTCCTGGCCGGTTTTGCCTTCGCACAGCTGCTGTGGGGACCGCTCTCTGACCGTTATGGCCGCAAACCTATTCTTCTTCTCGGCTTAACCATCTTTGCGCTGGGATGTCTGGGCATGCTGTGGGTGCGTGATGCAACCTGGCTGCTGGTACTGCGCTTTGTGCAGGCGTTTGGCGTGTGTGCTGCCGCAGTGACCTGGCAGGCGCTGGTCACCGACTACTATCCCGCATCCCGCGTTAACCGTATTTTTGCGACCATCATGCCGCTCGTGGGGCTTTCACCGGCGCTGGCGCCGCTGCTCGGGAGCTGGATTCTGGTGCATTTTGACTGGCAGGCGATCTTTGCCACGCTGTTTATCATCACCCTGGTTCTGATGTTGCCCGCGTTTGCGCTTAAGCCCGCTCAAGCCAAACCTGTCGAGAACAATGCGGTACGTGTCACCTTTATGTCACTGCTGCGTTCCCGCGCTTATCGTGGAAATGTGCTGATTTACGCGGCCTGTTCCGCGAGCTTTTTTGCCTGGCTCACTGGCTCACCGTTTATTCTGCACGACATGGGTTACACTCCTGCAGTGATTGGCCTGAGCTACGTACCGCAGACCATCGCGTTCCTTGTCGGCGGCTATGGCTGTCGCGCAGCGCTGCAAAAATGGCAGGGTCAACAGATGCTGCCCTGGCTGTTGGTGCTGTACGCGCTGAGCGTTATCGGCACCTGGGCTGTCGGGTTTATTCCAAACGTCGGCCTGGCTGAAATCCTAATCCCGTTCTGCGTGATGGCCGTGGCTAACGGCGCTATTTATCCGATCGTGGTTGCCCAGGCGTTGCGTCCGTTTCCTCATGCAACGGGTCGTGCTGCGGCATTACAAAACACGCTGCAATTGGGTCTGTGTTTCCTCTCAAGCCTCATTGTCTCGGCATTGATCGCAACGCCATTGATGACGACCACCAGCGTGATGCTGGTGACGGTCGCGCTCGCCGCACTCGGTTATCGCATGCAAGTTTCAGCCACTGAAAATATACAAGATGGAACGGCGGTAGAATCGTCACAAGCATAGTCGTGGACGTAATTTTGTGATTTACAAGTACTTAGGCTGCTAACAACTTTCAGTTGAATGCGTGATTTTTGAAGCCTATACTAAATTTGGTTCATATAAATACGATAAATATTATCTGTTAACGGGAGCCGGAGTGCTCCCGTTTTACCATGGAAGGCTTTTCGGCAAGGGTTATCCCCCTTCCTCTGTTCTACGTCGGATACTAGCCTCACGGATAATTCCGTGAGACTTCTCACAAACCATAAAAAGCGGCTACGCTGTTTGAAGGTTCTGATCACATCAGGTGATGGAGAAGCTATGAGTTCATCGTGCATAGAAGAAGTCAGCCTTCGGGACGACAATTGGTCCCGAATCGTGAGTGAGTTATTGAGTCGCGCGGGCATTACCGTCAACGGGCCCGCCCCTTCTGATATTCAGGTCAAACATCCCGATTTTTTTAAGCGCGTGTTACAGGAGGGATCGCTCGGATTGGGCGAAAGCTTTATGGACGGCTGGTGGGAATGTGAGCGGCTGGATGTTTTTTTCAACAACGTGCTGCGCGCCGGCCTTGATAGCCAACTCCCCCACCATCTGAGAGACACGTTACGCATCGCCTCCGCCCGCCTGTTTAATCTGCAAAGTAAAAAGCGGGCGTGGATTGTCGGGAAGGAACATTACGATCTCGGTAATGACCTGTTCACGCGGATGCTCGACCCCTTGATGCAGTATTCTTGCGCTTACTGGAAAGACGCCTCCACGCTTGAGGAGGCTCAGTTAGCCAAACTCCACCTCATCTGCGAGAAATTACAGCTACAACCCGGCATGCGCGTGCTGGATATTGGCTGCGGCTGGGGAGGACTGGCGTATTACATGGCCAAAAATTACGGTGTCAGCGTGGTGGGCGTGACCATTTCTGCCGAACAGCAAAAAATGGCTCAGGACCGCTGCCAGGGTCTCGATGTCACCATTTTATTGCAAGATTACCGTGATCTTAACGACCAGTTTGACCGCATTGTCTCTGTTGGGATGTTTGAACACGTCGGCCCCAAAAATTACGATACCTATTTCGCGGTCACCGATCGCAATCTCAAGCCAGACGGCGTGTTCCTTCTCCACACAATCGGTTCCAAAAAAACGGACCATACTGTCGATCCGTGGATCAATAAATACATTTTCCCGAATGGCTGTCTCCCCTCAGTCCGCCAGATTGCGAAGGCCAGCGAGCCTCATTATGTGATGGAAGACTGGCATAATTTTGGCGCGGATTACGATACCACGTTGATGGCCTGGCACGCCCGCTTCCAGGCCTCGTGGCCTGACATTGCTGATAATTATTCAGATCGTTTCAGGCGGATGTTTAGCTATTATCTGAACGCTTGCGCGGGAGCTTTTCGCGCCCGTGATATCCAGCTGTGGCAGATTGTGTTTAGCCGGGGTGTAGAGCACGGCCTGCGCGTGCCGAGATAGTTATCACGCGTATAAGCACAATTGAAAAATCCGGAAATGGCGATCATTTCCGGAATTTTTTGCCGTTTGAACGGTGAGCGGTTTGTTCCTCACCGTTCATACCTGCCGACAAGACGTTGACCGACCCGTCATCAAGGCATTAGCTGAAGATGCGTAAAATATAATCCAGAATAAGGGATGGAAGGGTGAAGTCCGGGTCAGCAAATGTCACACCGTGGGCGCCCAGCTGAGAGAAAATCGGCAGCGTAAGAGCAGGCAATACGCATAACAACAAGCCGTTAATTCCACTGGCAATCACTGCCCCTCGGAAACCACCGGTTGCGTTACCAAAGATAGCCGCCGCGCCCCCCGTAATAAAGCTTGCCATGATGCCTGGTACGATAATAGGAAGGCCTATGACCGGGAAAATTAAGATACAAACCAGTTCAACAATAAAGCTTATCAGGAAACCGATTAACGTTGCGTTTGGTGCCTTGGTGAACAGCACCATGACATCAACGGCAGGTACGGCACCCGGGGCGAACACGCGAGCAAAGCCTTTAAAGGCGGGAACAATTTCGGCAGTAAACAGATTCACACCTGCTTTAGCCAGATAGAGACCACAGGCAAAAATAGCGGATTGCTCAAGAATAAAGATAACAACGTTTTTATCTCCTGCACCTGGACCGTAAACCATTGTCATCGCATCTTTGACTTGAGGCTGGGTCGCAAATAGACAAGAGATAAGCAGTAAAACCAGCATGGTTAATAGCGTGGCGATATTCGGCTCACGAATAAAGTCAAATTTATTACTGATTTTCAGGTGTTCGGTATCAGTACTCTTGTTACCAAACCATTTCCCCATGTATGAGCCAATAATATAAGACGAGATGGCCGCATGTGAAATGGCATACTCATCTGAACCGATAATTTCACGACTAAATCGATTAAGAATAAAAGGTGATACCGCCATGTAAGTCCCGATCAACACTGAACATATCATCACCATTTGGTAATTACTGAATCCAAACTGCATTAATACTGCAGTGAGCGCGAAGGCCATAAACAAGACGAGATGCAAGGAAAGATAAATAAATTTAAAGCGCGTAAATCGCGCCAAAATAATATTGAGTATCATTGAAAAAAGAAGAATAAGCGCTGCTGTCGCCCCTAACTTATCAATTGTCGCGGCCATGATCGCTTCATTGCTGGGGACCACACCCACGATATCAAAAGCTTTTGAGAACAGTGAACTGAAAGCCGTCAGTACTTTCATTAAAATGCTGCCGCCCACTTTTATCATTGTAAAGCCAATAAAAGAAAGCGCCGTCCCGGTTATCAGTCTTGATACCGATGCCTTTTGGAATAACAAACCAAGAAATGCCACAATTGCTATTATTACGGCGGGCGTTTTCACTAGCCCTAATAGTATGTCCATTATCGAATCCCAGTCAGATATTGTATGCCCATGGCGAGCGTTTTATAAGAAACTCAAATCACCAGCATACTAGCACTACTCAGAATGGGTTAAGTGATAACTAAATCACAAAAGAAACGCAGTTACCCATAAAATAAAATAATGTTTCATTTTAATTGTTATGAATTGGTTTCCAAACCAGGAATTAGCGTTATAAATTTGTAAATGCCATTCTAGTCGAGTGGCATTGTGCTTTTAGCTGAAGCATTTTTAAACGCTGGCTTAATGAGCTTGAGATGGGTTACGTTAAGAAAGTGGGGAGACCACTCGGTCTGCGCGAATACGTGTTAAGGTAAAATGGAGCGAATTGCTGAACATTCCGCATAAAAAATCCGGAAACGATGATCATTTCCGGATGACTCACGTTGGCGTTGATAAACCGTCCACACGGATGCCAGAGATTAAACGTACTGAATCACTCTTCCGAGCCGAATTGAGTTGCCGCTTGTTTCGCAGCCAGTACGCGTTCAACGGTGTCCACTACAGCCTGCGTTTGCGGATCAATTTCGATATTGATGCGATGACCGATCTTTTTGTTGCCAAGCGTGGTGCGCTGCAGCGTTTCTGGAATTAAATGCACACAGAAACGCGTTGGAGTCACTTCGCCAACCGTCAGGCTAATCCCATCAACACCAATAAACCCCTTATACAAAATGTATTTCATCAGGGTGGGATCCTGGAGCTTAAACCAGATCTGACGGTTGTTTTCAGACGTGAGGATTTTTGAAATCTCAGCAGTGGTCATAATATGGCCTGACATTAAATGACCGCCAATTTCATCGCTAAATTTCGCCGCGCGTTCAACGTTTACCGTATCGCCTTCGACCAACTCGCCCAAATTGGTAATACGCAGCGTCTCTTTCATCAGATCAAAGCTAATACGATTACCGTTAATCTCCGTTACCGTCAGACAGCAACCGTTGTGCGCAACCGATGCACCTGTTTCCAGCCCGTCGAGCATATGATCCGGCAGCTCTACAACATGGGTACGGAAATTGGGTTTCTCATCAATAGACACCAGTTTTGCTGTGCCCTGCACGATACCAGTAAACATGCTTATCACTCCTTTTTTATCCGCGCGGCGTTGACACCGCTTAATCGCATCACAATAACAGCTGGAAAAACAGGTTGCCAGTTAAGCGCATTTTCTGGCGATTTTTTCACTAGATAAAAGAATAAACCCCGCTACAATAGCTGGCATCCCCCCTGCATTTTCTTCTTGCTGCCAGTTATGGCGGGTTTTGTAGTCTTTCAAATAACAACAATATAAAAGGTGTTCACGTGCAGAAGTACATGCTAGAAGCGCGGCAGTTATTAGCACTGGCAATACCAGTGATCCTCGCGCAAGTCGCTCAAACCTCAATGGGATTCGTGGATACGGTGATGGCCGGCGGATACAGCGCCACCGATATGGCTGCCGTGGCGATCGGTACCTCTATCTGGCTCCCGGCAATTCTTTTTGGCCACGGCCTGCTGCTCGCGCTGACGCCCGTTATTGCGCAGTTGAATGGTTCAGGACGTCGCGAGCGTATCGCCCACCAGGTGCGTCAGGGTTTCTGGCTCGCCGGTTTTGTCTCCATTCTGGTTATGGTTGTACTGTGGAATGCGGGCTACATCATTCGCTCCATGGATAACATCGATCCCGCGCTGGCGGATAAATCCGTCGGCTATTTACGCGCACTGCTATGGGGTGTGCCAGGCTATTTGCTCTTCCAGGTCGCGCGAAATCAATGCGAAGGTTTGGCCAAAACCAAACCCGGTATGGTCATGGGCTTTATCGGGCTGCTGGTCAACATCCCGGTCAACTACATCTTCATTTATGGCCATTTCGGCATGCCTGAACTGGGAGGCGTCGGCTGCGGCGTGGCAACCGCAGCCGTATATTGGGTCATGTTCTTTAGCATGATTTCCTATGTGAAGCGCGCACGTTCCATGCGTGACATCCGCAATGAAAAACGCTTCAGCAAACCTGATATGGATGTTCTCAAGCGTCTGACACAGTTGGGTTTACCTATCGCGCTGGCGCTATTTTTTGAGGTGACTTTGTTTGCCGTTGTCGCTCTGCTGGTTTCACCGCTGGGCATTGTGGATGTTGCAGGGCACCAGATCGCGCTGAATTTCAGCTCGCTGATGTTTGTTCTGCCTATGTCGCTGGCGGCCGCGGTGACGATTCGCGTTGGCTATCGCCTGGGACAAGGATCAACGCTCGATGCACAAACTGCCGCGCGCACGGGATTGGGTGTGGGAGTGTGTATGGCGCTCTGCACGGCACTTTTTACCGTCGCCCTGCGCGAGCAAATCGCCCTGCTGTATAATGACAATCCGGAAGTGATTACCCTTGCGTCGCATCTTATGCTGTTAGCCGCGATATATCAGCTCTCGGATTCCATTCAGGTTATCGGCAGCGGCATCCTGCGTGGCTATAAAGATACGCGGTCGATCTTCTTTATTACCTTCACCGCTTACTGGGTGCTGGGTTTGCCAACCGGTTATATTCTGGCACTTACAGATCTGGTCGTTGATCGCATGGGACCGGCCGGATTCTGGATGGGCTTTATCATCGGTTTAACGTCCGCCGCTATCCTGATGATGCTGCGGATGCGTTTCCTGCAACGTCAGCCGTCCAGCGTTATTTTGCAACGCGCAGCACGCTAAACCTCAGATAGCCGCCTGCGGGCGGCTACTTTCTCTTCACTTTGCGCGGTAATTCCGCAATCGCGTGAAATACGAAAGAAAATTGCGATTTCCCTCTTGCCTGATCTCCCCGGTGCCGCTAATATTCGTCCCCGTTGTCCCAGACAACACGTTGCGTTCATAGCTCAGTTGGTTAGAGCACCACCTTGACATGGTGGGGGTCGTTGGTTCGAGTCCAATTGAACGCACCATTTTGCGTCCGTAGCTCAGTTGGTTAGAGCACCACCTTGACATGGTGGGGGTCGGTGGTTCGAGTCCACTCGGACGCACCATTTCAGCTCTGAAATGGTGCACATTCCTTCTTTTGAATCCTGATTCATCCCTCTGCTAAATTCCTCCTTTCGTTTCATTTGCTCATTACCCGTTTTCTACCACAATTATTCTGCATGGCCGTTATTTCCCATGGAGTCGGTACAATAAAACAGGTAAGTCACGATGAAAAAAATTGCGATAATTGGGGCCGGGCCTACGGGCATCTACACGTTTTTCTCTTTGCTCAGACACAAGACGCCGCTTTCAGTGACAATCTATGAGCAAGCCGAAGAAGCCGGTGTTGGGATGCCGTACAGCGATGAAGATAATTCCAGGATGATGCTGGCCAATATCGCCAGCATAGAAATTCCGCCGCTTTTCTCTACCTACATCGACTGGCTGCGGACTCAGGATACCGCGCACCTCGCCCGCTACGGCGTCGATAAATCGTCCCTTCATGTCCGACAATTCCTGCCGCGTATTCTGCTCGGCGAGTATTTCCGCGATCAGTTTCTGAAACTCGTTCAGCAAGCCAGGAAAACGGGGTTTGAGGTCAACGTGATCGAGTCATGCCAGGTGACTGACCTCGAGGCGTTGCCAGACGGCGTCACAGTATGGGCAGAAAATCAGTCCAGTCCTGAGGTTTTCGACCTCGCGGTTATCGCCACCGGGCACGTCTGGCCTGAAGATGACACCTCTACGCGCGCCTTCTTTCCCAGCCCCTGGTCCGGTCTCATGGCGGAGGATATCCGCGCCTGTAATGTCGGTATTTTAGGGACCTCGCTGAGTGGCCTTGATGCCGCGATGGCCGTCGTCATTCAGCATGGCACATTCACTGAAACAGATAATCACTGTGTGACCTTCCGCCTGGATGAAGGGAGCGAGTCGCTTAGCATCGTGCTGGCCTCTCGTTCAGGAATCCTGCCAGAAGCCGATTTTTACTGCCCTATTCCCTATGAACCGTTAACCCTCGCGACAGAACAGACCATTGAAAATGAAATCGCAGCGGGCGCAGAAGGCCTTCTGGATCGCGTGTTTGCCCTCATGGTTCAAGAACTTGAACATGCCGACCCGCACTGGAGCCAAACCGTCGCACTCAACACACTGAATGCTGACAGTTTTCACGATGCCTGGTTTGCCGAGCGGCACAAGCACGATCCCTTCCGCTGGGCCGAGTCCAACCTTGAGGAAGTCGAACGCAATAAACGCGACAAACGCACGGTGCCCTGGCGCTATACGATTCTGAGGCTGCATGAAGTCGTGCAGGACATTGTTCCGCGTCTAAATGAGACGGACAGAAAGCGTTTTGACGCGGGTCTCGCACGCGTTTTCATCGATAATTATGCGGCCATCCCGTCAGAGTCGATTCGCAGGCTGCTGGCGTTACGCGAGGCAGGCATCATCAGCGTCGTGGCGCTGGGCGCGGATTACGACATGGAGGTGAAAGAGAATCTGACGGTGATTCGAACGCAGGATAAAACGTATGAATTCGACGTGTTTATCGATGCCCGTGGGCAAAAACCGCTGAAGACGAAAGACCTTCCGTTCCCGAGGTTGCGCAAGCAGATTGAGGCAACCGGCGATGCGATTCCGGACGTTGGCGATGATTACACGTTGCTTGAGCCTGAAGATGTTCGCGGGAAAATTGCGTTTGCCGCATTACCCTATCTTATGCATGACCAACCCTTCGTGCAGGGTCTGGTGGTCAGCGCTGAAATTGGGGAGGCCATTGCTCAGGCGGTCAATCGCCAGACATCAAAAACGCGAAAACGGCTGCCGTTTATTGAGATGTGAAGCGGTCTGATTTCGATGCAATCATTTAAAAGGAGCCTGTTAGCATGCTTTGCTACAGCTCTTTTTTATTTTGCGGCGTCTAACGCGGGTTGAAGCGACAAACATGACGTTGCGAAAAGGCATGAAATTCAGGGTGGGATTATTCCCCACCCTGAAACGCCGTACGCTTACTCGAAGTAAACCTGCGGATTATCAGACAGCGACACGAAGCTTTTGCTGTCTTTATCCAGCGCACGAATATCACCGCTTTCAATATCATAAACCCAGCCGTGCAGGCGGATGGCGTTGTTCCGTAAGCCAACGGCGACCGACGGGTGCGTTTTAACGTTATTCAGCTGAGCGATGACATTTTCCTGAACCATCGCGTTCACTTTGTCTGTCGGATTGTCCCAGGTTTTCTGCTCAACAACCGCTTTCGCGGCATCGGAATAGCGCAACCAGTGGGAGACAGCCGGCATAGGATCAAGATTCGCGTTGTCAGCAATGGCTTTCATCGCGCCGCAGTTGGAGTGACCGCAAATCACGATGTCGGTTACACCCAGCGCCACGACGGCGTACTCAATAGTGGCTGATACACCACCCGGCTCTGGCCCGAACGACGGTACGATATTTCCCGCATTACGAATGACAAAGAGCTGTCCGGGTTCCTGCTGGGTGACCAGTTCGGGGACCAAACGGCTATCCGAGCAGGAAATGAAAAGCGCTTTGGGATTCTGGCTGGACGCTAAACTGCGGAAGAGTTCTTTACGTTGCGGGAAAACCTCTTTTTGAAAGCTGAGAAAACCTTCAATAATATGTTGCATAGCAATGTCTCTTTTATCTGTTTTAGTTTAGGCATGATCTGGATCACGCTCCTGAAGTTTACCCACCGCGCTTCACTTGAGACAAGAAATATATTTCTGACCCGAATGCATCACGATTTCATGCGCGTTCGCATTGATGTTCTGGCGTTCAAACGCGCCGTACAGGCGTTCAAATTTAACAGGGCTCAGGCGACGGACGATCTCCTCAACTACTGCACCCGGCAGCGGCAGCATATTCGGATAGCTCCACATAAACGAGACGCGATCAGCGCCGGGCGTCACCTGCAAAATATCACCGGCGAGCAATACGCCGTCACCCTCGTGCCAGTGCAGCACCGTCCCGCCCGCAAAGTGCCCCCCCAGCCGCAGTAGCCTCACAGTCGGCAGAATATCCAGAACATCCCCGTCCCAAAAATGCAGCGCCGGGCAGTCTCGCATCACCCATTCGCGGTCGCTGGCGTGCAGATAAACCGGCGCGTCGAACGCCGCGGCCCAGTCCTGCATGGTCGTGTAGTAATGAGGATGCGATATCGCAATCGCGCTGATCCCGCCGAGTGCGGTGATCAAAGTTTGAGTTGCGGCATCAAGGTTCGCAATGCAGTCCCAAAGCACATTGCCTTGCGGAGTTCTCAGTAGAAAAGCGCGTTGATTAATTGCGAATTTGGGTACCGTTTTTAGGCTCAGAAGGTGCGGTTCAAGCTGCTGCCATTTATTCGTGTGCGACGTCACTACGGTGTCAAAATCGACCCAAGACTGCCCGCTCACCGGAACATACTGGCGCTCGTCCTCACAAATTTTGCAGCGTTCAACCGTGCCCCGTGACGCGTCATAAGACGTCCCACAGGTTTTGCAGAGAATAATCATGGGCTCTCCCGTTATGTCATCAGGGAAAGAGTATGGCAGGGATTGGCCTTACGTGCGGTGATGTACTTCATCGTCCATTTTTGGCTTATAATGTTCCAGGAACAAAAACGAACAAAGTAGGTAAATGATGGAAATTGATCTCGATAATCTGGTGTTTAACGGACTGGATGAAGCTGAAGAGCGCAACGCTGAACGTCTGGAAGATGCGGACAAAAAAGCGCAGGCGGTTGTGGCTGACGATGATTGCGGCGACGCCTGTAAAATCTAATCTTTCAATATCAAAGCACTGGACTGGTTCCGGTGCTTTTTTATGCATTTATCCAGGCTGTCAATCGCCGGTTGCCCGCGGATCTCATCACGATAATCGCTCGGCGCAGCGCCCATACCCATAACATCCTTTCGCCCTCTTCCTCTTTCATCGGTAGCCAATGCGGCGACACCTCTGCAGTCAGCGTTGTGTAGATACATTCAGGTATCGGCAGCACAGTTCGTTCCAGTAAGTGACGCGCGTCTGGCGTAACTCAGCGTGATGTTTTGTCATGGAACCACTCCGGATCGATGTTCGCGACATCGACGCCGTAAAGACTGGCAATCGGAAGTACCGACTCGATAACACGTTGCGCACTGTTCTCCGCGCGCTCGGATGGGGTTGCAAAGAACCGCCGTAACGTATTCACCCAGTTTTGCATGATTCTGACTCCTCACCGTTTTGTCTGATCTCAGTTAAACACCCGTTTTCACCACAAAGGAAATACCAATTTCGGCAGACGATGTGCGTTATCTGCAAAAGCATTCTTTTCCGCTACTTGTCGATAACACATTGTTCACTAATGCCTTTTTGCATATAGCAAAGAACGATTTCTTATTTGGCGATAGCGAACGCTTATGGGAGCGTAACGGGACAAAACAAAAACAACGGGAAAGCAGAGGAATCTATGGCAACGCACAAAAAACATTATCAGCAGGTCGTGCTGGCACTCGGTTTACTGACGGCAGGCGGTATTTTATCGACACAGGCTCAGGCCGATCAGCTCGCGGATATCAAAGCCGCAGGCGTGGTGAAAGTCGCCACTTTTGACGCGAATCCGCCGTTCGGCTCCATCGATGCGAAAACACATGACATCGTCGGATATGACGTTGACTTTGCGAAAGCGCTCGCAAAATCCCTGGGCGTTAAGCTGGAACTGGTGGCGACGAATCCCGCCAACCGCATCCCTTTGCTGCAATCTGGAAAAGCCGATCTTATTGTCGCGGACATTACCATCACCCCGGAACGTGCACAGGTCATTGATTTCTCAACGCCCTATTTCGTAACCGGTCAGCAATTCCTGGTTCCGGTAAAATCGGCGGATAAACTCGACGATTACAGCAAGGCGCGCATTGGCGCGGTTAAAGGAACCACTGGTGAACAGGCGTTGCATCAGCGTTTCCCGCAATCCCGCGTACTTTCCTATGATGATATTCCGCTGGCGCTGACCGCGCTGCGAAACGGTAACGTCCAGGCGATCACGCAGGACAGCACCATTCTGGCGGGCTTGCTGGCGCAAGCCCCTGATAAAGCCAACTTCAAAATTCTGCCGGACCTGCTCAGTAAAGAAGAGATCGGCGTCGGCGTGAAAAAAGGCGAAACCGCCCTGCTCAACGTCGTCAACACCGAGCTGGTTAACCTTGAGAAAAGCGGCGAAGCGGCCAAAATCTATGACGTTTGGTTCGGGCCACAAACCCCTTCACCGCAGCCCCGCGCCTTTAAAATAATAGAAGCCCAGTAAGATGCTCTCAGGTTTATTCTCACGCTCCGCGGCTCGTGCCGCGGATTTTTCACATCTGGAACATGCCAGCGTTGAGTTCCGAAATGTGGTGAAACGCTACGGCGACCATCAGGTGCTTAACGGGATAAATTTCACCGTCGCCCCCGGCGAAGTGGTGGCCATCCTCGGCCCCTCGGGTTCAGGTAAATCCACCATGATCCGGCTCATCAATCAGCTCGAATCCCTGAACGGTGGTGACATACTGATTGATAACAAACCCACGCGCGCGCTGACCGGCACAGCCCTTCGTCAACTGCGAAGCCGTGTCGGATTTGTGTTCCAGCAATTCAACCTATACGCCCATCTCAGCGCGTCTGAGAACATCAGTCTGGCGCTTGAAAAAGTGCACGGCTGGACGCCGCCGCTGGCTCAGGCTCGCGCGCTAGCCCTGCTCGAACATGTCGGCATGGTGGAAAAAGCGCAGCATTATCCGGCACAGCTTTCCGGCGGGCAGCAGCAGCGCGTCGCGATTGCGCGCGCACTGGCGTCCTCACCACAAATTATCCTGTTTGATGAGCCGACATCCGCGCTCGATCCCGAGATGATCGGCGAGGTACTGCAGGTCATGAAATCCCTCGCCCACAGCGGGATCACCATGATTGTGGTAACGCATGAGATGCAGTTCGCTCGTGAGATTGCTGACCGGGTGGTGTTTATTGACGGCGGCGAGATCCTTGAGACCGCCCCGCCAGCGCAATTTTTCCAGCATCCGGAACATCCTCGCACCCGCCGTTTCCAGCAAAAAGTGTTAAACCCGCTTCATCAGGAGCAGCCGTAATGCCCGCGCTCGACTGGCAAGGTGTGTTGACCGGACAACCTGTGCAATGGATTTTATCCGGCTTCCTGACCACGCTGTGGGTGACGCTGGCGGGGATGATCATCGCCACCAGCCTGGCGATTCTGTTTCTGTTGTTACGCACGGCTGGCGGTAAAACGGGCAATATCATCGTTTCCGTCTGGGTATCGCTGTTTCGCAATACGCCGTTACTGGTGCAACTCCTGTTCTGGTATTTTGCGGCGTGGAACTGGCTGCCGTTTACGCTCCGGGATTACATCAATGGCGAACACACCTGGTCTGTTTTACCGGGCGACGTCTGGTGGTTCACGCCTGAGTTTTTATGTTCCGCCTGGGGACTTGGCGTGTTCACCTCAGCGTTTCTGGTTGAAGAAATTGAATCCGGGTTACAGGCTGTCTCGCGCGGGCAGCGGCAGGCTGCGCTTGCGCAAGGGTTTTCCTCATGGCAGATCTTCCGCTTTATCCTGCTCCCGCAAGGCCTCGCGCATGCGTGGCAGCCGGTTGTTGGCCAGTATCTGAACTTAATGAAACTCTCCTCGCTGGCCAGCGGCATTGGCTTTGCCGAGCTGACCTATCAGGTGCGCCAAATTGAAAGTTATAACGCGCATGCGCTGGAAGCCTTTACCGTCGGCACGGTGCTTTACCTGCTGACCGGCGTATTAATGGGGCTGCTGCTGGGCAAACTCGGTCCCACTTGCACAAAGCGTATTCAGCGAGCACCAAAAATCACGATTGCCACAGGGAGTGAAAACGCATGATCGCCGGACTGGCTGTGATAACCGATAACCTGGATTATCTGCTGTGGGGGCGGCTTTCCGCAGGCCAGCCCGGGGGCGTGTTGCTGACACTGCTGATGGCGTTGGGCGCGGCGGTTCTGGCTCTGCCCACGGGTATAGCACTGGCAAGTCTGGCCTGGCGTTTCCCTGGCATGGTGCGCAAGGTGCTTTATGTGTGGGCCGAAGTGATCCGCGGTATTCCGCTTATCTTTGTAATTTTCTGGCTGTGGTATTTGCTGCCACTGTTAACCGGTGGGGATATGCCCGGTGCCGTTACCGTAACCCTGGCGCTGGCATGGTTTACCGCGGCGGCGGTGATGCACTCGGTGTTAGCGGGCCTTCGCGCCCTGCCGACCGGGCAATACGAAGCCGCGCTGACGCAGGGTTTTGGCACGCAGCAAACGCTATGGTTAATATTACTCCCGCAGGTATTCCGCACCATTCTGCCATCGCTTTTGGGGATTTTTATCAGTCTGCTGAAAGACACGTCGCTGGCCTTTATTGTGAACGTTCCGGAGCTAACGACCGTGGCCGGACAGGTCAATAACCGGGTGCAAATTTACCCGGCAGCGATCTTTATCTTCACCGGCTTGGTGTATTACCTGCTTTGCTGCGCCCTGGAGCAAATAGCAAAACGCTGGCGGGCAACCCGGCCAGCGTTTTGAGGAATGTACGTGATGAGAATGCGCGATGCGCCTTCATGCTTACGCGGTGAATACAACCAAGTAGATATTTTTGGATTTCATAACGCTGTTGATTAAAACATTTTTGATTTGAGGAATAATGATTCGCACATTTTATTTAAAGGTAAACATGATGTGCGCGTCATTTTTAACGCTGATTTTCAAAAGTGGCATCTGAAAATAAATAACGCGGGGTATTACTATTGCAAACAAGTAACGCTGCCAGGATTATCCCGCCAGCGATTTGATGACGGTTTCCATCGCCTGAGTGGTTAACTCGCTGCGCTTGATGCGCTGGTTTGCCAGCGAAGTGCGCAAAACGCCTGCGATAACAATGTGTTTTGGTTCCTGGCCTAAATCGCGCATTTCAAGAACCACTTTGCCTACGACCCGGCACATCTCCTGATACAACGCTTCGTCTTTGGTGATATTGCCCATATTGCTCACTCCATTGGCCTTTTCGCCTAGCTTAAAGGATTCACTGGTTCTATACAAAGAAAAAGCCCGGCACAATGTGCCGGGCTTTAATAAAAAATAAATGTTTAATTGTTTACAGGAATAACTGCGCCTTTATATTTGGTGCGGATCCAGTCCTGAATTTCTTTTGAATGCAGTACGCTCACCAGCGCCACGATATCTTTCTTCTTCTCATCGCCACGATGCACCGTAATGATGTTGGCATACGGGTTATTTTCACCGCTCTCGACGGCGATAGGATCGTGAACCGGGTCCAGACCCGCATCGATGGCATAGTTGGCGTTAATCACTACCGCATCACCTTCGTCATTGTTATACATCTGCGGCAGCAGCGCGGCTTCGACGTTCGGGGTGAATTTCAGTTTTTTCGGGTTTTCAACGATATCGCTGATGCGTGCCGTTACTTTATCAATGCCCGGCTTCAGCTTGATAACGCCTTCTTTCTCGAAGATGGAAAGAATACGACCTTCTTCAGAGACCGCATCACGCATGATAATTTTGCCGCCTTCCGGCAGGTCTTTCAGCGACTTGTATTTTTTCGAGTAAATGCCAATAGGCTCGATGTGGATCGCGCCTGCACTGACGAAATCGTAATCTTTATCGCCTGCATGATCTTTCAGCACGCTGTTCAGGTAAGGAATGTGCTGGAAATAGTTCGCGTCGATGTCACGGCCCGCCAACGCGGTGTTCGGCAGGATGTAGTCCTGGAACGGTTTGATTTCCAGATCGATGCCCTGTTTTGCCAGAATCGGTTTAGCCTGCTCCAGAATTTCGGCATGTGGCGTGTTGGACGCTCCCACGGTCAGGGTGTCCGCCCAGGATGCAAAACTCAGGGCGCTCAGCGTTGCGGCGGCAATCAGTGTCAGTGTTTTTTTCATGATGTCGGTTCCTGTGTGTTTTTTAGTATGTGTAATTTCAGCGTTTATCGAGCAATGAAGTCATGACATCGCCGCAATACTGGATAATGAAAACGATGATTAAAATGGTCACCGTTGCCACCAGCGTGACGTCACCGTGGTTGCGCTGGAATCCTTCCAGATAAGCCAGATTTCCCAAACCGCCTGCCCCAATCACCCCGGCCATTGCGCTGTAGCTCACCAGGGCAATCAGCGTTACCGTGATGCCTGATACCAGCGCAGGGGATGATTCTGGCAATAAAACCCGAAAAATTAAGGTACTCAGTCGTGCACCCATTGAACGCGTCGCTTCGATAACCCCTTTATCCACTTCTCGCAGGGCGATCTCGACCAGGCGCGCATAGAAAGGGGCCGCACCGACAATCAGTGCAGGAAGTGCTGCATTCGCACCGAGAATGGTGCCGACAATCGTTTTGGTGAAGGGAATCAACAAAACAATCAGGATGATGAACGGGATAGAGCGGAACACGTTCACCACAATCGAGATCACGCTATACAGCGTTCGGTTCTGAAATAACCCGCCGCGCGCGGTTAAAAACAGCGCCAGGCCCAGTGCAATGCCGAGCACAAAAGTCGCGATCCCGGACAGTGCGGTCATGTACAACGTTTCAAGCGTCGCCGCCCAGAGTTGATCCCATTTCAGATGCGGGAAAAGTGTTTCAGCCATGCTTAATTACCTCACCGTCAATATCGCTGTGCTTCAGGTCGGCGAGGATATTGTTCAATTGTTCTTCTGTCGCCACCACGTGCAGCCATAGCTGGCCAAACACACCGTGGGCGGTTTGTGTCATTTTGCCGTGCAGGATATTAAACGGCAGGCCGTAACGCAGCGTCAGCTCACCGACAATCGGCTTGTGCGTGCTGTGCCCGGTAAACGTCAGCTTAATGACGGTGCCTTCAAGTTCATTTGCCAGCTCCGGGTTGAATGCCTCCTCGTCGTGATACTGACTCACCTGGCGTACGAACTGCCGGGTAATCGGTTTTTGCGGATGCGTGAAGACGCTCAGGACGTCGCCCTCCTCCACCACCTGACCATTTTCCATCACCGCCACGCGGTCGCAGATTTTGCGCACAACGTGCATCTCATGGGTAATCAGCACAATCGTCAGCTTGAAACGACGGTTAATGTCGAGCAGCAAATCAAGGATCTGATCGGTCGTCTGCGGGTCGAGCGCAGAGGTCGCCTCATCGCACAGCAACACATCCGGGTTATTAGCCAGCGCACGCGCAATGCCGACGCGCTGCTTTTGCCCGCCGCTCAACTGGGACGGATAGGCATTTTCGCGTCCTGTCAGGCCCACCAGCTCCACCAGTTCAGCCACCCGCGCCGTAATTTTGTTTTTCGGTACGCCCGCGATTTGCATGGAAAAGGCAATATTCTCATTGACCGTACGCGACCACAGCAGGTTGAAGTGCTGGAAAACCATGCTGATTTTCAGTCGCGCCTGGCGCAATGCTTCGCCCTTCGCCGATGAGATGTCATGACCGTTAATCGTCACATTGCCGGACGTCGGTTTTTCCAGACCGTTCAGCAGGCGAATCAGCGTACTTTTTCCGGCGCCGCTATAGCCAATAATTCCGTAAATCTGTCCCTGCTCAACCGTCAAATTGACGTTATCAACAGCGGTGAGCGACACTTTCCCGTTGTCAAAAACCTTCGAAATATTCCTGAGAACAATCATTATTTTACTTATCCGTTACGCATATAGCGGTTTAGCAGTATGGATGTCCAAACGATAATAAACAGACGTTATCATGATTTAAATGAACAAAATAGTCTTTCTTATAACCTCCAGAAATATGTAGCGTGGCAACTGGCCGCAGGAGGATTAGCTTATTTTCAGCAATCATTATCTGTCAGATGCATATGTGACGGTGTAGTTGACGTAAAAACGCGCATTTTTGCAGCATTTTGCGCTTAGATAGCCATCCTCCCATCTGGAGCACTTGACGGCTTGCAGTCCTTACCGCTAAAAACGTTATTTATATTACTTTCCGTTCTATAAGGCAGTGAAACGTTCTTTATTGAGTAGATTTCACAGTCCTATCATCCAGCCATGTTCCTTTTCTGGAAAAGACCATGGCGATTTATCACTCCGTTACCGAACTGATCGGCCGCACGCCGATGATTCAGCTTCATAAACTGAATACCGGTCCGTGCTCACTCTTTTTAAAACTCGAAAACCAGAATCCCGGCGGCTCCATTAAAGACCGCGTGGCGCTGTCGATGATTAATGAAGCCGAGCGTAAAGGTCTGCTCGCACCGGGCGGGACCATTATTGAAGCCACCGCCGGAAACACCGGGCTGGGGCTGGCGCTGATTGCCGCGCAAAAAGGCTATGCCTTAATTCTGGTCGTCCCCGACAAAATGAGCCGCGAAAAAATCTTCCATCTCCGTGCGCTGGGTGCGCACGTTGTGCTGACGCGGTCCGACGTGAATAAAGGTCATCCGGCGTATTACCAGGATTACGCCCAGCGGCTGGCAGAGGAGACGCCAGGCGCATTTTATATTGACCAGTTCAATAACGAGGCGAATCCGCTGGCTCATCGCACCTCCACCGCGCCGGAGCTGTTTGAACAGCTTGGCGGCAGCATTGACGCCATTGTGGTTGGCGTAGGATCGGGCGGGACGCTTGGCGGGTTGCAGGCGTGGTTTGCCGAGCACTCGCCACACACCGAGTTTGTCCTCGCCGATCCGGCCGGATCGGTACTGGCCGATCAGGTGGAGTCCGGTCGTTATCAGGAAGCGGGTTCGTGGCTGGTGGAAGGCATCGGCGAGGATTTTATCCCGCCGCTGGCTCACATCGAAGGGGTGCACCAGGCGTTTCGCGTGAGCGATCGTGAAGCCTTTGCCACTGCGCGCGACCTGTTGAAAACCGAAGGCATTCTGGCCGGCTCCTCGAGCGGTACGTTGCTCGCGGCGGCGCTGCGATACTGCCAGGCGCAAACCACCCCCAAACGGGTGGTGACGTTTGCCTGCGACAGCGGCAACAAATATCTGTCGAAAATGTTTAATGACGACTGGATGCGCCAGCAAGGGCTGATCGCGCGTCCTCGATCGGGCGATCTGTCTGACTACATTGCGCTACGCCATGACGAAGGGGCCACCGTGACCGCCGCGCCCGATGACACGCTCGCCACCGTTCTGGCACGAATGCGCCTGTATGACATTTCCCAGCTTCCGGTGCTGGAGAACGGCCAGGTTGTCGGCATCGTCGATGAATGGGATCTGGTCAGCCATATCGCGGGAGACGAAGCGCGTTTCGCCCTGCCCGTGACGCACGCCATGACCCGTCACGTTGAAGTGCTGGATAAACATTCGCCAGAGAGCGCGCTGAAGCCGATTTTCGATCGCGGCCTGGTCGCCGTCATTAATGACCATGACCGTTTTCTCGGTCTGATAACGCGCAGCGATGTCCTCACCGTCTGGCGCAACCGTCTACAACAATAAGGAGAACACCATGAAAACACTGGCCACGTTAAGCGTCCACAGCGGCGAGTTTCACGATCAGCATGGCGCGGTGATGCCGCCGATTTATGCCACATCAACATTTGCGCAACCGTCACCCGGCAATCACACCGGATACGAGTATTCCCGCAGCGGCAATCCGACCCGCCATGCGCTGGAAACCGCCATCGCTGAACTGGAGAGCGGCACGCGCGGGTTTGCGTTCGCATCAGGGCTGGCGGCTATCGCCACCGTGCTGGAGCTGCTGGATAAAGACAGCCATATTGTCGCGATTGACGATGTTTACGGCGGAACGTATCGCCTGATAGAGAATGTGCGCAAACGCAGTTCAGGCCTGCAGGTGAGCTGGGTTGAGCCCGGCGACCTTGCCGGGATCGACGCGGCCATCCGCCCCGAGACCAAAATGATATGGGTGGAAACCCCGACCAATCCCCTGCTGAAACTGGCCGATCTCGCGGGGATCGCCGATATCGCCCGTCGCCATAACATTATTAGCGTCGCGGATAACACCTTTGCGTCGCCGGTCATTCATCGTCCGCTGGAGTTTGGTTTTGATATCGTGGTGCATTCTGCGACGAAATACCTCAACGGCCACTCGGACGTGGTCGCCGGGCTGGCGGTGGTCGGCAGTAATAGCGCGCTGGCAGAAAAGCTGGGGTATTTGCAAAATGCGATTGGTGGCGTCCTCGATCCGTTCAGCAGTTTCCTGACGTTACGTGGAATTCGTACCCTTGCGTTGCGCATGGAAAAACACAGCGCGAATGCGCTGGCGATTGCGCAACGGCTGGAGCAGCATCCACAAATTGAAAAAGTCTGGTTCCCGTGGCTGGAATCTCATCCACATTATCAGCTTGCCCGCACCCAGATGGCGCTGCCCGGTGGGATGATTTCGGTGGTGGTCAAAGGGGATGCGCAACGGGCAACGGACATCATCCGTAAGCTGAAATTATTTACGTTGGCCGAAAGCCTGGGCGGTGTGGAAAGCCTTGTTAGCCAGCCGTACAGCATGACCCATGCGTCTATTCCTCTCGATCAGCGGCTGGCAAAGGGCATAGTTCCACAGCTGATTCGCCTGTCTGTCGGAATAGAGGATGTGAACGACCTGATTGCCGACCTGGAACACGCGCTGACAATTTAACCCTTTTGCGGCAGAGAGGTCATCTGCCGCAACAACCTGCTCTGGCACCTTAACGCGTTGATAACAATCTTATGTGAAACTGCACAGATTATTTTTGAAACGCCGTTTCCATTTTCCTTTTGTCTGAAAATCAGCGTATAATGCGCGCCTAATCCCTGGTGAATGGTTTCAGCCCTTGGAATACAAAAAACAACGTAAAATTTCTCCTCTCCTTCGTTGGGCTGATACTCAGGCACACTTTCTTCTGCACGCTCATTTGATGTCACCTATCCTTAGTGCGTGCCATTTAAAATTTCGCAACACAGGTTTGACTCCGCGGCAGTGCGCCCCCGGAGCGAGATTCCCATATCCTTCCCAACTTAAAAGACTAAGACTGTCATGAAAAAGACGAAAATTGTTTGCACCATCGGCCCGAAAACCGAATCTGAAGAGATGCTGAGCAAAATGCTGGACGCCGGCATGAACGTAATGCGTCTGAACTTCTCTCACGGCGATTATGCTGAACACGGTCAGCGTATTCAGAACTTGCGCAACGTGATGAGCAAGTCGGGTAAAAAAGCCGCCATTCTGCTGGATACCAAAGGCCCAGAAATCCGCACCATTAAACTGGAAGGCGGCAACGACGTCTCCCTGAAAGCCGGTCAGACCTTCACCTTCACCACGGATAAAACCGTTGTGGGTAACAGCGATATCGTGGCTGTAACTTATGAAGGCTTCACCAGCGATCTGTCTGTTGGCAACACCGTACTGGTGGACGATGGCCTGATCGGTATGGAAGTCACCGCGATCGAAGGCAAAAACGTTGTTTGTAAAGTACTGAACAACGGCGACCTGGGCGAAAACAAAGGCGTTAACCTGCCAGGCGTTTCTATCGCCCTGCCAGCGCTGGCTGAAAAAGACAAACAGGACCTGATCTTTGGTTGCGAACAAGGCGTTGACTTTGTTGCTGCTTCCTTCATCCGTAAGCGTTCTGACGTTGTCGAAATCCGTGAACACCTGAAAGCCCACGGTGGCGAGAACATCCAGATCATCTCCAAGATCGAAAACCAGGAAGGCCTGAACAACTTCGACGAAATCCTCGAAGCGTCAGACGGCATCATGGTTGCGCGTGGCGACCTGGGCGTTGAGATCCCGGTTGAAGAAGTTATCTTCGCGCAGAAGATGATGATCGAGAAATGTGTGCGTGCGCGTAAAGTGGTTATCACCGCAACACAGATGCTTGATTCTATGATCAAAAACCCACGCCCTACCCGTGCAGAAGCCGGCGACGTCGCGAACGCCATCATTGATGGTACCGACGCAGTAATGCTGTCCGGTGAGTCCGCGAAGGGTAAATACCCGCTGGAAGCTGTAACCATCATGGCAACCATCTGCGAGCGTACTGACCGCGTGATGACCAGCCGTCTGGACAGCAACAACGATAGCCGTAAGATGCGTATCACCGAAGCCGTTTGTCGTGGCGCGGTTGAAACGGCTGAAAAACTGGATGCGCCGCTGATCGTTGTAGCGACCCAGGGCGGTAAATCTGCGAAAGCCGTGCGTAAATACTTCCCAAGCGCGACCATCCTGGCGCTGACGACCAACGAAACCACTGCGCGTCAGTTGGTTCTGAGCAAAGGCGTGATCCCACACCTGGTCAAAGAGATTGCCTCTACCGACGATTTCTATCGTCTGGGTAAAGAAGTTGCCCTGCAGCTGGTCGATCGTGGTCTGGCACGTAAAGGCGACGTTGTTGTGATGGTTTCTGGTGCACTGGTTCCAAGCGGCACCACAAATACGGCATCTGTTCACGTGCTGTAATCATTAACAAACGAATTGTTTTTTACAAAAAGCGCCCTCGGGGCGCTTTTTTATTTTTGACAACGCCATGTTTATTCTAAAAGCAAATCGAGTTTTTCTATTTAAGAGTGAATTATCTAAGATGAATCCGATGATAAATCCCTTTTTTAACATAGCTTTTTTAAAGAATTGCCCGGATTCGTTGTTTCTTTGAGCGAACGATCAAAATTAAGGGTATTCCCATCAAAAAAATATTCTCAACCTAAAAAACTTTGTGTAATACTTGTAACGCTACATGGAGATTAACTCAATCTAGAGGGTATTAATAATGAATCGTACTAAACTGGTACTGGGCGCGGTAATCCTGGCTTCTACTATGCTGGCAGGTTGTTCTTCTAACGCTAAAATCGATCAACTGTCTTCTGACGTTCAGACTCTGAACGCTAAAGTTGATCAGCTGAGCAACGACGTGAACGCAATGCGTTCTGACGTTCAGGCTGCTAAAGACGACGCAGCACGCGCTAACCAGCGTCTGGACAACCAGGCTACTAAATACCGTAAGTAATAGTACCTGTTAATAAAATGGCGCACATTGTGCGCCATTTTTTTGCCTGTTTTCCGCGAATCCCTACTGCATCACCACGTCCTGCTCGCCTTCAGAGACTGCCGCTGAAACACGAGTGTTCTGCACCGACAACACCGCACTGTTCGCAGAAGGGCCATTACCGGCCGACACGGCGACCGGAATCCCGGCACGACGCGTTAACGCTTTGTCGATCAGCGCCTTGTCATTCCCTTCCTGAGACACAAAAGACGCAAAGTCTGCGTTGTGGAGGATTGGCGTGGTTTGCGGGTTCTCGCCTTCTGTTTGCGCCAGAGGACGGTGCACCTCAATGTAGTGCCTGCCATCCGGTTCTACCGAGAACTTCACAGGTTCATTGATGATCTGCACGCGCGTCCCCACGCGGGCCTGCGCAAACAGCGCTTTGATATCCGGGGCGTTCATTCGCATGCACCCGGAACTGACACGCAGCCCGACGCTATCGGGAGCGCTGGTGCCGTGGATAAGATATTCCCCATTACCTATCCCCAGACGCAACGCAAAGCGCCCTAACGGGTTATTAGGCCCTGCTGGTACTACCGGCGGCAGTTTGATGCCCTGAGCCAGTGAGCGCGCTCTGATGCCCGCTGTAGGCGTCCAGGTTGGATTAGGGATCTTCTGGCTTACCCGCGTGGTGCTGACCGGCGTCTCCAGTCCTAATTGCCCTATCCCTAACGGATAGACCTGGACGATATTTTCACCCGGCGGGAAATAATAGAGCCGCAGTTCGGCCAGGTTCACCACAATGCCTTCTCGCGGCGTATCAGGGAGCAGCATTTGCGACGGGATCGTAATCACCGTGCCGGGCGCAGGATAGACCGGTGCAATCGTATTATTGGTTTCGAGGATCAGTTGCGCCGCCGTATTAAATCGTCGGGCAATAGCCTGCAAATTTTTATCCCCTTCCTGAATGGAATAGGTTTGATTTTGACCGATAAGACGGCTTCCCGCAGGCGGCAACGGGTAATCCATCGCGCTGGCAGAATGCAGGCCACCGAAAGAGCTAATCAGTAAAAGAGTAATAAGAGACGCGCGCTTCATGCTGAGATTCCTTATTCACTGACAGGACGCCAGAAAGCTGAAAAACCCGCGAGATGGGAACCACCTCGCGAAACATGAATGAATGCTGTTTTGTTAGTTTAGCTAATGTTGGCGGCTTTGGAGCGGATTGCGCGGATCATCGCTTCCAGCCCCTGAGATCGGGAGGGGGTTAAATGCTGTGCCAGCGCCATTTTTTCGAACCACGAGCGAATGTCGAAGGCGACAATATCCTGCGCGGACATCTGGTGATACAGAATGAAAACGACGGCCACCAGGCCTTTGACAATCGCCGCATCACTATCACCCTGTAACTCAATCACGCCATCATCGTTCTGGCGCATCACAATCCACACCTGACTCTGGCAGCCCTGAATAATATTCTCCGGGCTATGTGCCTCTTCGCTGAGAACCGGCAGTCGCTGCCCCAGCTCAATGATGTACAGGTACTTTTCTTCCCAGTTGGCGCAACGGGTAAAGTTACGCAACAGTTTATCTCTGTCCGGCAACGCGGCCATCTCTTGCCTCTCTCTTATCCCAGGAGGTGATGGATGCGTTTCAGCCCCGTCACCAGCCTGTCGACCTCTTCCGTCGTGTTATACATCACCAGCGACGCGCGGCACATTGCCGGCACCTGGTAAAACGCCATCAGCGGCATTGCGCAGTGGTGACCCGTGCGGACCGCCACGCCATAGTTATCCAGGAAACTGCCCACATCGTAGGCGTGATGTTTGCCCAGATTAAAGGCAATAACGCCTTTACGCGAGTCAGGACCATACAGGGTCAAATCCGGCACGCTGGCCAGTTCCGCGAGCGCATAGCGCATCAGAGACGCTTCGTACTCTGCGATAGCATCCAGCCCGATCGTCGAAACGTAGTCGATTGCCGCACCCAGCCCAATGATCCCGCCGGTATTCGGCGTACCCGCTTCAAACCGCCACGGGGCTTTGGCGTACGTCGTCCCCTGCGTCAGGCTGACGGTCGCGATCATCGATCCGCCCCCTTCCCACGGCGGCATCGCCTGCAAAATAGCGTCTTTCACATACAGCACACCGATACCGGTAGGGCCATAGAGTTTGTGGCCGGAAAACACGTAAAAATCACAGTCCAGCACCTGCACGTCAACGGTGTGATGCATAACGGCCTGCGCACCATCCACCAGCACTTTTGCGCCAGCCTGATGCGCTTTCGCAATGATTTCAGCGACCGGATTCTCCGTGCCCAGCACGTTAGAGATCTGCGTCATCGCCACCAGTCGCGTACGCGCATCGAGCAGCGCGTCGAGCTGCTCCAGCTGCAACGTGCCGTCCACATTGAGTGGGATGACGCGCAGCTGCGCACCTACACGCTCGCAGAGCATCTGCCACGGCACGATATTGGCGTGGTGCTCCATCTGGGTGATCACAATATTATCGCCCGCCTGCACTTGGGCATTGCCCCAGCTATTGGCGACCAGGTTAATCCCTTCGGTCGTGCCGCGCACAAACACCAGCTCTTCCGGCGAACGGGCATTGAGGAATGTCGCCACCTGCGTGCGGACAGTTTCCATACGCTGCGTGGCTTCCGCGCTCAGGGTATGGATCCCGCGATGCACGGCCGCATAGCCGTGGCGGTAAAATTCCATCTCGGCGTCAATCACCTGATTCGGCTTTTGCGCACTGGCTGCGCTGTCAAGATAGGCAAGCGGCAAACCGTTGACTTCACGGGTCAGGACAGGGAAATCCGCCCGCACTTTCTCTACCGGGAAACTCATGCTTTGCCTCCAGGCAAACGCTGACCAATGCGCGCCAGCACCTGCTGTTTGAGTACTTCGTCGCCGAGTGCTTCCGTCAGTTCCGCAGCAAACGCGTAGATGATCATTTTCTGCGCGGCCTGTTTGTCAATCCCACGCGAACGGAGATAGAACATCTGTTCGTCGTCGATACGACCGACCGTCGCGCCATGGCTGCATTTCACGTCATCGGCGTAAATTTCCAGCTGCGGCTTGGTATCCACCTCAGACAAACGCCCCAGCAGCAAATTGTTGTTGGTCATCTGCCCGTCGGTTTTGATAGCGTGTTGCGCAACATTGATCATGCCGTTAAACACCGCACGCCCCTTATCGTTGACGATAATTTTGTGCATCTGACGGCTATTGCAGTAGCCCTTATTATGCTCAACCCAGGTGCGCGTATCGCACACTTCAGATTTCACCGGCATCGCCAGGCTGTTAATGCGCAGTGTGGTATTTTCGCCGTTGAGCTGGGTACTGGTGTTATGGCGCAGCACCGAACCGCCGAGCAGGAAGCTGTGGCTAAACGCCGCCGCATCGGCTGCCATAAAGAGATCGTTATGGGCAAAATGGTGACACGTCGGGTTTTCGAACGCCAGCTTGATGTGATGCAGTTGCGCATTCGCCGCGACGTTCATCGTCACGCGCGCGCCGGTGAAATGCGCAGTCTCGTTCAGGCTGACGTAATGCTCAAGAATGGTCGCATCGGCCCCTTCGGCCAGTTCAACATGGTGACGATAATGCGCGGTGTTGACCTCGTCGCCCTCAAGACCCTGCGTGATATGCAGCAGCAGCAACGGTTTTGCCGGACGCTGATTACGCTTAACGCGAATGTGCGTCACGCTCGGAGAAAGGCTTTCGGTCAGATGCAGAAACACGTCCGGCTGCACTGGCGCGGGCAAGGCCTGACGATTGTCGTTAATCTCAACGTCAAAACCGCTGCCTTCGGTGCTATCGCTAAGTGACGGGTTATAGCACCCGTCGACAAACACCAGGCGCACGGCGTCAATATTCAGCGCCAGCGCATCGCGCTGAGCCGGGCTAACGTCCGCCAGCCGCGTCACAAACTGGCTGTTCAGCAAGCCGTCCAGCGGGGTGTATTTCCAGTTCTCATGCTTACGCGTCGGCAGGCCCAGCCGCAGCATGTGTTGCAGATGCTGCTGCGCGTATTCCGAACGCGTTTTGCCCTGCGCTTCAAACAGGCGATGCCACTGCTGCAGCGCGTTACTGCTGTTCGGTAAGCCAGCCATAGCCCTGCTCCTCCAGTTGTTTGACCAGCGTAAAATCACCCGATTTCACAATACGGCCCTGGTACAGCACGTGGACGTGATCCGGTTTGATATAGTCCAGAATGCGCTGGTAGTGGGTGACGATAATGAACGAACGTTTTCCATCACGCAGGGAGTTCACGCCATCAGCGACAATTTTCAGCGCATCAATGTCCAGCCCGGAGTCGGTTTCATCCAGAATGCACAGCTCAGGTTCAAGCACCGCCATCTGCAGAATGTCGTTACGCTTTTTCTCACCGCCGGAGAACCCCACGTTCACCGAGCGGGTCAGCAAATCTTCCGGCATTTTCAGCAGTTTGATCTTCTCTTCCATCAGATCCTGAAAATCAAAACGATCCAGTTCTTCTTGACCGCGGTATTTCCGCACCGCATTCAGAGACGTTTGCAGGAAGAACTGGTTGCTGACGCCCGGGATTTCGACCGGGTACTGAAAAGCCATGAAAATGCCTTCGCCCGCGCGGTCTTCCGGTGACAGTTCCAGCAAGTCTTTGCCTTTGAATTCAACCGTTCCGCCGACGACTTCATAGTCTTCACGTCCGGCAAGCGTAGCCGACAGCGTGCTTTTACCAGAACCATTCGGGCCCATAATGGCGTGCACTTCGCCCGGACGAACCTCGATGTTCAGCCCGCGCAGGATCGCTTTATCTTCCACACTGACCTGTAAATCTTTAATGCTTAACATGTGCTTTCCTTAATCCTTAACCGACGCTGTGTTCGAGGCTAATTGCCAACAGTTTTTGTGCTTCAACGGCGAATTCCAGCGGCAGTTCAGAGAACACGTCTTTGCAGAAGCCGTTCACGATCATCGAAATGGCATCTTCTTCGCTGATCCCGCGCTGCAGACAGTAAAACAGCTGATCTTCACCGATGCGTGAAGTGGTGGCTTCATGTTCAAGCTGAGCCGTATTGTTACGGCACTCCACATACGGGAAGGTGTGCGCGCCGCAGTCGGTGCCAATCAGCATCGAGTCGCATTGGGTAAAGTTGCGTGCGTTGGTGGCCGTCGGCATGATTTTCACCAGGCCGCGATAGCTGTTCTGGCTGTGTCCGGCGGAGATCCCTTTCGAAATAATCGTCGATTTGGTGTTTTTACCGATGTGAATCATTTTGGTGCCGGTATCGGCCTGCTGATGCCCGCTGGTCAGCGCTACGGAGTAGAACTCACCGATGGAGTTATCCCCGCGCAAAATGCAGCTCGGGTATTTCCAGGTGATGGCTGAGCCGGTTTCTGACTGTGTCCAGGACATTTTGCTGTTTTCACCTTCGCACAGCGCGCGTTTGGTGACGAAATTCAAAATCCCGCCCGTATTGCCATCGCCCGGGAACCAGTTCTGCACGGTGGAATATTTCACTTCCGCATCTTTATGGATAATCACTTCCACCACGGCTGCGTGCAGCTGGTAGCTGTCGCGCACGGGCGCAGAACACCCTTCGATATAACTGACGTAGCTGCCTTCGTCGGCCACCAGAATGGTGCGCTCGAACTGTCCGGTTTTTTCAGCGTTGATACGGAAATAGGTCGACAGTTCCATCGGGCAACGCACGCCTTTCGGGATGTAAATAAAGGTCCCGTCAGAGGCCACGGCGGCATTGAGTGCAGCAAAGAAATTATCGTTACTCGGCACAACGGTGCCGATGTACTTTTTCACCAGATCCGGATGATCGTGGATCGCTTCGCCGAATGAACAGAAGATAATGCCCTGCTCCGCCAGCTTGCCGCGATAGGTCGTGGCGACGGAAACGGAGTCAAAAATGGCATCGACCGCCACTTCGCGTCCTTCACGGACCGGCACGCCGAGCTGTTCAAACGCCTCTTCCACCTCTTTACTCAGATAACTATTTTCCCCGGTCTGCTGCACAGCGCCAGGCTGTGAGGCACAGGTATCGTCACAGCTACCGCAGGACGGCGCGGAGTAATAGCTGTAATCCTGATAGTTCAGATGTTTATAGTGCGCCTTCAGCCAGTGCGGCTCTTCCATCTCCAACCATGCGCGAAATGCGCTCAGGCGAAATTCGAGCATCCATTCTGGCTCGTTACGCTTTGCCGAGATTGCCCGCACGACATCTTCGTTAATGCCTTTTGCGAGCTCATCAGTTTGTAGCTGGGTGAAGAACCCCTCTTTGTAATTGAGGTGCCCGCCGCTCCAGGTGTTGACATCGTCAGTTGCTTCAGTATTACGAGACATAGTACCGCCTATACCCCAAAGCTTTCGCCGCAGCCGCATTCGTTCTGGGCTTTCGGGTTATTAAATTTGAATAACTGGTTTAAACCTTCGCGCACGAAATCGACTTCTGTTCCATCGATAAACGGCATGGCCTGGAGGGCGACAAACAGCTTCGCGCCGTCCGTTTCAAAGATCAGATCGTCTTTCTCAGGCTCGGTGACCGTATCCAGCACGTAGCCAAAGCCCGCACAGCCGGTCTGTTTCACGCCTAAACGCAAACCCACTATTTCCGGTTTTTTATCGATTAATTCGTGAATCTGCGCCGCCGCAGTCGGCGTGAGAGTCAATCCACGCCAGGCGAAATCAGCAGGGTTAAAGGTTTCTGAATGCAGTTCCATAGGTCCACCTCGTCTATTGAGCCACTACGGGCATAACACCATGTTAGTGATAACGATTATCACTTCAACCCCCTGACAGCAGGGGCTTTCGGCTTAATCGCCCTTTTTGGCTACTTTACTTAAGCATAGACCCTGCCACGGCTGGCAGGAGCGTTGGATAAAATAATGCAATACATTGATAAATAATGGATTATAAAAAGCTAATCGCTGCAACGGGTTACCCTGTTAAAGATGTATAGATAATGCCTATTTTTAAAATAGACAGAGCAGAATTTCCAGGAAAATACTGAAACAGGGTGAAAATGGCGCGTCGAGCGGGCGATTTGGCCGTCAGGCGCTAGACTTTAGGAGACACCAAAAGGAGATTACTATGTCATCACATGATTTTGAGAATGAAGCCGATCGCCTGGCGAATAAAGCCTTTAACAAAGCTGACGAACTTGCTGGAGAAGCGCAATCCCAGTTTGGCGCTGCGGTTGACTCTCCGAAACATCAGCTTAAAGGCGCAGCACGAAAATATGCCGCCAAAGCGTCGGATGTGGCAGATGATGTGTCTGAAAGAGTGCGTGATAATCCGCTTACTGGATTGATGGCCGCAGGTGCCATTGGCCTCATTATTGGCCTGTTGATGGGTCGTAAATAACACTTTCACTCTGGCCCGCAAGGGCCTTTTTTACAATCCCGCTTCGTGGAACGACACCGAAAACCCCTGCTCTCGCCAGTGATCCAGCTGTTCCTGCTGACGTGGTGTAGCGGTTTTACCCGTCCAGACAAAGATTTTTTGCCCCGGGAAAAGCTCCGGGCGTGGGGAATCGATCGGCTCTGCTAACACGTCAATATGCCAGCCTTTATGGGAAAGCCGGGCAGCTTCAAGCCACAGGCGCGTGCGGTCTTCGCACTCCCATCCCATTAACAGCGCGTCTTTGCCTGGTTTTTTGCGCGACTCTACAAGAGAAGCCGCCGCAACCTCAATGAGCACGCCGTCTAGCAGACTTGCCATATGGCGAACCGTGTTTTGATCGAGACTCATGCGTTGGCGGACCGGGACAAGAATATGATCGATGAGGGCTTCAACGGAATGCTCACGGCGGAAGTCAGCAAGTTTGGCGCGCAGTTTTGCCGGGCTGGCGTAGCGCAAGACCAGCATCATCTCTTCCTGATATGCCGTCCAGCTACTCTCCGTGACCAGTTCCTGCGTGCCCAAAAGGGCTTTCACCTTGCCCACCGAAACGCCGCTCTTCATAAGACGTTTAATTTCTTCGATGCGCAGAATGTCTTCTTCATCGAACTGGCGATGGCCGCCTTCGCTGCGCTGCGGTTTCAACAAACCATAGCGACGCTGCCATGCACGCAGCGTAACTGGGTTGATTCCGCATCGTTCGGCGACTTCGCCGATACTGTAATAGGCCATTAGCTCCCTCACGCTCAATACTTCCATACTAAAACTAACTAACCTTATCAGATTGTACAAACGAAATGTATAACTAAGAACCCGGATGACAGCAAGTATTAGTCTTACAAACCCGGATTAGGTTTATGCATTGTTGTACAAACTTTACGGCATGTATCGCTTAGCATGAGGGAGATTTACGGCAACGTTAGAAATCGACTTTCTTTTCAGGCCAGGCAATCGGCGGAATGCCCCCCAGTTTTGGGCTGGCAAAAAGATGCCCCTGAAACTCAGAAATGCCCGCCGATTCAAGCCACATCCACTCTTCCGCTTTTTCAACGCCCACGGCGCAAAACTGGATTTCCAGTGAGGCGCAGCATTTGATGATGGCCTGGACAATCGCCTGGCGCGGGCCGCTTTTATGCACATCCGCAACCAGTTCGCGGTTGATCTTGATACGATCTGGCTGGAATTGCGCCAGCAGCAGCAAGCCTGCAAAACCGGCACCAAAGTGATCGATCGCCACGCTGATGCCGGCGCTCTTGAGCTGTCGGACCGCCCCTTTGAATTCGGTGAGCCGCGAAATCACTTCACTTTCGGTGAATTCGATAATGATTTGCTCAGGCACCAGACCATTGGCGGCAATTTCTTTCAGCAGGAAATCGACGGCATCAGGCACATTGACCAGCGTCATCGGCAGCAGATTCAGGGATAACGTCTGGCCTTCAAGGCCCAGCGCACTCGCCATAGATAGCGCCACCTGTTTGCTTTTCAGATCAGATTCGTAAATCGCATTCCCGGTCAGCGACGCAAAATAAGTGACCGGGGACTCGCCATACGGCGTTCGCAGCAGCGCTTCCCAGGAGACAACTTGTTGAGTCAACGGGTCAACAATAGGCTGAAACGCAAAGCTACAGTCTGCCCCTTTGGCGATCACTTGAGGCTGGCGTGAAAACGCATCCTCTTCGGGGATGAAATCCCACGAATCGCCCGGCGGAATCTCGAAATAGTTTTCTTTTTCAGTGGCTTCGACAAAGGTTCGGAAGAACTGTAGCGCACGATCGTTGTACGTCAGCTGATAGCGCGTTGTCCCTTTATTCAACACCTGCTGAAGCACTTCTTCCCTGTCATAGCGCCTCAGATCAAAGAGTTCCATTCCTACATGGCCAAATCGTCTTGATGGACCGTAGTCATAGAGCAACTCCACCAGATTGTAGTGCCGGGTGTCCTGGCAAATATGCTCGTAGATACGCCTGACGCTCTCTTCTGGCCCTTCCAGCAGCTGGAAAAAGTGCATTCCGTTAAATAATAAAATCCCTGTGACGTCAGAGTGCCGATTCTTATCGGCGGCAGCCTCTACCATCTTTTCCAGAGATTTAACTGGAACGTCCGCGCAGATATGGCTGCGGTAAATAATGGTTGTGAGCATGATTTTCCAGGGTGTTTTTGAGTGGGTCACACATGCAAATGGTGTGAATATCGCTTGTTATACCATATTAGTTGCTTAACAAATAATTTACAGCTCAAGGATTTAGCTGTTTTTTTGCTCCGTTTTTCCGCCTTGTACAACTTTGCTTTTGCATACACGTTGTACAATATATCCTTTGCATAATCCTGCATTCGTGACAAACGTAACGCATTGATTTATATAAAACCTGTTACAAAAAATGAAAAAATATGAAAATACTGTACATTTTTAATGTACAGATTTAAGAAAAGTGTATACCTTATTTGTAACGTTACTGATTACTCATTTTTACAGGATCGAAACATGCGCCAGAACGGATACCAACCCGATGCCGCCACTGCCATTGCACAATACTTTGACAAGGCCGCCTTACCTACCCAGCAGGAGACGCTCGGACAGGTGGTTGTCGAAATCCTGCGTGACGGGCGCAGCCTGAACCGCAAGACGCTGTGTGCCAAGCTCCTGTGCCGTCTTGAAGATGCATCGGATTTGGAAGAAGAGAAACATTATCAAACGCTTATCGGATTACTGTTTGATCGCTGAAGTTCGCAAAACAATTAACAGGTTTCCTGGTTTGTCAGTCAACGGGACGAAGGAGCGCTGAGGGCTAGCAAAGACCAGGCGATCGGAAATGCTGTTAGAGATGCTGTTATGAATAGACGTGGTGTAGACAAAATAGTTGACGAGCTTATTGGTGAAGCCGTTCTTTCGCTTTTGAAAGAGAACGGCCCCATCAATACGCATGCATTAACGCAAAGATTACGGAATATGAAAGCTCATGAAAAGGATCCTGAGAGGCGGGAAGCCATAGCAGCGGTTATTGCAGAGATAAGCGGCAATGATGTGGCGTTTAAACATTACAGAGCCGTGCAAAACCCAGCGAATCGAGAGGGATCTCAAAGGATGAATAATAACAACGTTGTTCCTTTATTCAGCAACGGAAAGCCTGCCGATCCAAAGAAAATACATTGACTGCCAACCGCCACTTAACCATCACGGTGAGAATAAATGAGACAGAATATTCAGGTTCAACCCGAATTTAATACAGCAAACTTTGATAGCGCAGTATCAGAATATTTTCGTAACGCAGGCGATCGGTTTGCGGATGAGTCCGCTGTCTTTAACGCTGCGGTGCGTGATGTGCTGGTAAACGATGGGTATGTCTCCAACAAAGCGATCATTCTTTGGCTCATTCATGCGCTGGAGTCGACGAGCGATGTCGTTCGCGCCGACGTGATACGCAAAACGCTGGAAATCGTTGTGGGTTACACCATGGATGATATTTAACGCCCGCACCTCAATCCCTGTAACGTGTCATCGTCAAATGTGTCGAGCATCATGACGATGACACGCTCTTCTAAGCAACAATCCCTTCAATAAAACCTGATATATCAATGAAATGAATATATGGCATGGATTCTGCTTATGTCCTGCTTTCGAGAGTGTTTCCCGCTGAACCTCTCTTCATTTCTTAACAGGTCTGTTATTGATGAAAAAAGTCGCAAGCGTCTGCCCTTACTGCGGTGCAGGCTGTAAATTAAACCTCGTTGTCGAAAACAATCGTATTATCCGCGCCGAAGCCGCCGATGGCGTCACGAATCAGGGTACGCTGTGCCTGAAAGGTTTTTACGGTTGGGATTTTCTGAACGATACCCGACTCCTCACCCCTCGCCTGACCCAACCGATGATCCGCTACAACAAAGGTGACGCCTTTACGCCCGTCACCTGGGAAGAGGCGATCCGTTACACCGCGAATAAACTGAAAACGATCAAAGAACACTATGGCCCACGATCCATTATGACCACCGGGTCATCACGCGGAACGGGCAACGAAACCAACTATGTGATGCAGAAATTTGCTCGCGCCGTCCTGAACACCAACAATGTCGACTGCTGCGCGCGCGTATGTCACGGCCCGTCTGTTGCCGGTTTGCAGCAAACGCTCGGGAACGGGGCGATGAGTAACTCGATTAACGATATCGAGAACTCAAAATGCCTGCTGGTGTTTGGCTATAACTGTGCAGATTCTCACCCTATCGTGGCGCGACGCGTGCTGAAAGCGCGTCAGAACGGCGCGAAAATCATCGTTTGCGACCCGCGTCGTATCGAAACCGCCCGCATCGCCGATCAACATTTACCGCTCAAAAACGGCAGCAATATGGCGCTGGTTAATGCGTTCGGCTACGTCCTGCTGGAAGAGGAGTTGTACGACAAAACCTACGTCGCACGCTTTGCTGAGGGGCTCGATGCCTATCGTGAGACCGTCAAAGATTACGCCCCAGAAAAGGTTGAGCATCTGACCGGCATTCCCGCGCGGGACGTGCGTCAGGCAATGCGCATCTTTGCGGCCGCGCCGTCTGCCACGGTGATGTGGGGCATGGGCGTGACGCAGTTTGGACAAGCGGTGGATGTGGTAAAAGGGCTTTCCAGCCTGGCGCTGCTGACCGGGAATCTTGGTCGTCCTGCCGTTGGCGTCGGCCCGGTTCGCGGTCAAAACAACGTGCAGGGCGCGTGTGATATGGGCGTTCTGCCCAACATGTTCCCCGGCTATCAGGATGTCACCGATCCTGAAATACGTCAGAAATTTGCCGACGCGTGGGGAATTGACGCCACCAAAATGGACGATCAGCCAGGCGTTCGCATCACCGAAGTCCCGCATCTGGCGCTGGAAGGCAAGGTGAAAGCCTATTACATCATGGGCGAAGATCCGCTTCAGACCGAGGCCGATCTGGGCCTGGTGCGCAGCGGTTTTGAGGCTCTCGATTTCGTTGTGGTGCAAGATATCTTCATGACCAAAACGGCGGAAGTGGCGGACGTGCTGCTGCCCGCGACGTCCTGGGGTGAGCACGGCGGGGTATTCACCTGCGCCGATCGCGGATTCCAGCGTTTTGGCAAGGCGATCGAGGCCACCGGCAACGTGAAGCGCGACTGGGAGATCATCAGTCTGCTGGCCAGCGAGATGGGTTATCCGATGCATTACGATTCCAACCAGCAAATCTGGGACGAAATGCGCGAGCTGTGCCCGCTGTTTTACGGTGTCACCTACGAAAAAATGGGCGAGATGGGTCATATTCAGTGGCCATGTCCGACGCTGGATCACCCAGGCACGCCGTACCTGTACAAAGATAATCAGTTCGATACGCCGAGCGGCAAAGGTCAGCTGTTCGCCGCTCCGTGGCGCGCACCTGCCGAAGTGCCGGACCCGGATTATCCGCTGGTACTCTGCACCGTGCGTGAAGTCGGACATTACTCCTGCCGCTCCATGACCGGTAACTGCGCTGCGTTGCAAAGTCTGGCCGATGAACCGGGGCGCGTACAGATTCACCCGGCGGATGCCGACGCGTTGGGCATTGCGGATGGACAACTGGTGTGGGTGCGTTCGCGTCGCGGGAAAGTGATTACCCGTGCCAGCGTCAGTGAGCGCATTAACGCCGGTGCGGTTTACATGACTTATCAGTGGTGGATTGGGGCGTGCAATGAACTGACCCAGGATAACCTCGATCCGATTTCCAAAACGCCCGAAACCAAATATTGTGCGGTGCAGCTTGAGGCTATCGACGATCAGCGTTGGGCGGAGGATTATGCCGCGACGGCCTATCAGTCGATGAAATCACGGTTAATCAGTGCGGTGAACGTTTAGCAGAGCATTAACGGGAATGAACAGCAAAGAGGCTCGCCGGTGCGAGCCTCTTTTTTATCGCTTACTCTTTGTTTTGCTCTTTGGCTTCGACCTCGCGATACCAGCGTGGATGGTGTTTCTTCGCCCAACGACGGCTCACCTTCCCTTCAATCATCCCCTTCACTGACCCTTTCACCCAGAACGCCATATACATATGGATCAGGATGGCGTGAATCAAAATAATCGCCGCCGTGGCATGAATTAACAGACTCCAGCGCACCACCGTCATCGGGAAATAATGGGCAAAATAGGGACGCCAGATAATCACGCCCGTCGCCAGCAGCACAAAAATCATGCTCATAATGCTCCAGAACATCATTTTCTGTCCGGCGTTATATTTGCCGACGTCCGCCACTTTGTGTTCGTTGCCTTTCAGCACTTCAACAATCCCTTTTATCCAGGGCAGATCCTGTTTATCCGGAATGTTGTGATGCACGAAACGCACAAACATAAACATCAGCGCAAAGAATATCAGTACGCCAAAAAACGGATGCAGAATACGCCCCATTTGCGGTGTGCCGAAGGTCTGAGTGAGCCACTGAAGCGTCGGGAAAAAGAGCGCAATCCCGGAGAGAGAGACCAGGAAGAAGCAGATCACTACCGTCCAGTGACAGGCGCGATCGATAAACTTCGTGCGCAGGATCATTTTGCTCTTACTCATGATCGTTCTCCTCTTCATCGTCGTCCGTCTCTTTGTTTGGCCCCACACCGATATAGTGGTAAATCAGTCCGGCAAACGTGGCGATAAATCCGGCTGCAGAGAGCGGCTTCAGAATGCCTTTCCACAGGTTGACCGGGACGTCGATTTTCGGATCGTTTGGCAGATTGTGATACAGCTCCGGCTGGTCGGCATGGTGCAACACGTACATCACATGCGTGCCGCCCACGCCCTGCGGGTTGTAAACGCCGGCATGCGCATAGCCGCGTTTTTTGAGCTGCGCCACGCGCGTCTCCCCCATCTCCAGCATCTCTTTTTTGCTGCCGAAATGAATCGCGCCGGTCGGACACGTTTTGACGCACGCCGGTTCCTGGCCGACGGTCACGCGATCCACGCACAACGTACATTTGTAGACGCGGTTATCGTCAGGATTCAGACGGGGAATGTTGAACGGACAGCCGGCGATGCAGTATCCGCAACCGATGCAGTGCTCGGACTGAAAATCCACAATCCCGTTGGCATACTGGATAATCGCCCCGGCAGACGGGCAGGCTTTGAGGCAGCCCGGATCCGCGCAGTGCATGCAGCCGTCCTTGCGGATCAGCCACTCCAGCTTGTTGTTTTGCGTGGTTTCGCTAAAGCGCATCACCGTCCAGGATTTGGCCGTCAAATCCATCGGATTGTCGTACACGCCTTCGCACACCCCCACTTCATCGCGAATATCATTCCATTCGGAACAGGCGACCTGACAACCTTTACAGCCGATGCAGGTTGAGACATCGATAAGCTTCGCGACTTCGGTTTTGAAGTCCCGCGCATGGGGCGGAGGCGTGAAGCCGTTGGTGGCCGAACGCTTGATAATATCTTGTGATTGCATGGACATAGGTGGCCTCCCTTACGCCTTCTCGATGTCGACTAAAAACGCCTTGTACTCCGGCGTCTGCGAGTTGGCGTCGCCCACGGAGGGCGTCAACGTATTCGCCAGGAAGCCTTTACGTGTCGCCCCCTCAAAGCCCCAGTGACACGGAATGCCCACGGTGTTGACCTTACGTCCGTCAATGGTCAGGGTTTGCAGGCGTTTGGTGACCACCGCTTTCGCTTTGATAAAGCCACGTTTCGACATCACTTTCACTTCATCCCCGGCGACAATGCCCTTCTCTTGCGCCAGCGCTTCGCCAATTTCGACAAACTGATCCGGCTGGGCAATTGCGTTGAGCCGCGCATGTTTGGTCCAGTGACGGAACAGCTCGGTGATTGAATAGGTAGTGGCGACATACGGGAAGTCATCGGCTTTGCCCATATTCGGCAGGTCTTCCTTGAAGATGCGCGCGACGGGGCTGGATATGACATTCGGATGCAGCGGGTTGGTGCCAATCGGCGATTCAATCGGTTCATAATGTTCCGGGAACGGGCCGTCGTTCATCTTGTCGATGGAGAACAGACGCGCCACCCCTTCTGGATTCATGATAAACGGCCCGACGTTGCTGCCCGGTGCCGACGCGTTGTAATCCGCCACGTCCTGACCGGTCCATTTTTTGCCATCCCAGTGCAGCAAAGCACGTTTGGCGTCCCAGGGTTTCCCGGCCACATCGGCAGAGGCGCGGTTGTAGAGAATGCGACGGTTCGCCGGCCACGACCACGCCCAGCCTGGCGTACAGCCCAGTCCGTACGGATCGCTGTTATCGCGGTTCGCCATCTGATTGCCCTGCTCGGTCCAGCTTCCGCAGTACACCCAGCAGAAGCTGCTGGTGGTGCCGTCATCGCGTAGCTGCGCAAAACTGCTGAGCTGCTGGCCTTTTTTCGCCACCAGCTGGCCTTTGTCATCAAACAGATCCACCAGCGCCACGCCGTTGGCTTCGCGGGCAATCTCTTCCGGATGCGGATCGCGGGGATTTTTGTAATCCCACGACATGTTCAGCACCGGCGCCGGGTTCGCCCCGCCTTCGGCCTGATAGAGTTCGCGCAGGCGCGTAAACAGGCGGCCCAGAATTTTGCCGTCGTGCATCGCTTCACCCGGTGGCTCAGCGGCCGCCCAGTGCCATTGCAGCCAGCGGCCCGAGTTGGCAATGGAACCATCTTCTTCCGCAAAACAGGATGATGGCAGACGGAAGACTTCGGTCTGGATATCCGCTGGATTCACGTCGTTCATTTCGCCGTGATGCTGCCAGAAGGTTGATGACTCGGTGACCAGCGGATCGATAACCACCATGTATTTGAGCTTCGAGAGCGCCCGGGACGATTTGTTCTTATCCGGGAACGCCGCCAGCGGATTAAAGCCCTGAACGATGTAACCGTTGATTTTCCCGTCGAGCATCAGCTTGGCCTGGGTCATCACGTCATACAGACGATCCCATTTCGGCAGCCAGTCGTAGCCCCAGTTGTTGTCTGCCGTGGCATGTTCACCCCAGAAGCTTTTCATCATGCTGATAAAGAACTTCGGCGTGTTTTGCCAGTAGTTCACTTCGTTAAGCCCCAGCGACGGCGGGGTGATCTGCGAGATATAGGTCTGATAATCCGGCTGCTTTTCGGACGGCAGCGGCATGTAGCCCGGCAGATTGGTTGAGAGCAACCCCAGATCGGTGTAGCCCTGAATATTGGAGTGACCGCGCAGCGCGTTGACGCCGCCGCCTGCCATCCCGATATTGCCGAGCAACAGTTGCAACATGCCCGCCGCACGGATGATCTGTGCGCCCGCCGTGTGGTGCGTCCAGCCGAGCGCGTACAAGATTGTCGCCGTGCGATCCGGTACGCTGGTGCTGGCGAGGATCGCGCAAATGCGGTTGAAATCATCAATCGACGTTCCGCACAGACGGTTCACCATCTCTGGCGTATAGCGATCGACGTGCGCTTTAAGCAGATTCCAGACGCAGCGCGGATGGCTGAGCGTATCGTCACGCTGCACCTGGCCCTGCGCGTCCAGTTGATAGAACCAGCTCGATTTATCGTACTGACGCTTTTCGGCGTCATAGCCGCTGAACAGACCGTCATCGAACGCATAGTCGTCGCGAATAATCAGGCTGGCATTGGTGTAGGCACGGACGTATTCGTGCTGGATGGCGTCATGCGCAATCAGATAGCGAATGGCCCCCAGCAGGAAAGCGGTGTCTGAACCGGCACGGATGGGTGCATAAAGATCGGCAACCGCTGCGCTGCGGTTAAAGCGTGGATCCACCACCACCACCGTGGCGTCGTTTTTGGTCTGCGCTTCAACGACCCATTTAAAGCCGACCGGATGGGCTTCCGCGGCGTTACCGCCCATGATCAACACCACGTTGGCGTTTTTAATATCAACCCAGTTATTGGTCATCGCCCCGCGACCAAAGGTGGGTGCCAGGGCGGCAACGGTTGGACCGTGGCACAAACGTGCCTGACAGTCGATCGCCACCATGCCCAGCGCGCGGGCAAATTTTCCGTCGAGAATACCGGTTTCATTGCTGGCCGCCGACGAACAGAGCATGCCCGTGGTTGTCCAGCGGTTGACCGTCAGCCCTTGGGCGTTCTTTTCGATAAAGTTGGCGTCACGATCCGCTTTCATCAGACGGGCGATACGCTCGATGGCGTCGTCCCATGAAATACGCTGCCATTTATCAGACCCCGGCGCGCGGTATTCGGGATACAGCAGGCGGGTCTCACTGTGGATGTAATCCAGTACCCCTGCCCCTTTCGGGCAAAGTGAACCCCGGCTGACCGGATGATCCGCGTCGCCTTCGACGTGATAGATACTTTCTTTGACGTTTTTGGCATCGTCGCCGAGGCTATACATAATCATGCCGCAGCCAACCGAGCAGTATGTACAGTTATTACGCGTCTCTTTTGCTTTTAAGAGTTTGTATTGACGTGTTTCCGCGAGCGCGGAAAAAGATGATAAAAATCCGAGAGATGCAACAGTGGTTCCTGCCATACCGCCCGCGCAGATCTTAAAGAACTGCCTCCGGCTAAACTCCATGTATCCTCCAGCTTAAACTTAAGACGGGAAAAGGGACGGAGATTATAGGGTTATTAAGCTGGATAAACCATTATCCATTTGTGGTTATACGCGGTGAGATCACAGAGGAGTAAAAAACAAAAAAGGCCGCCTCAGCGACCTTTTATCAGGTATCGAACATTAATGGACGTGAACGCCCAACCGCCAGGCAAAATAGATCTCTTCTTTTAATTCATTAGAAGAGAGCGCGAGCAAGTCGGCAAATTCCAGTTCAAGCTGTTTAAGCTTTTTCAGGTACTGTGCCGGAGACAAGTTGCTCTTATCGCGACGCAAAAACTCTACTGCCAGTATGGCTGGGTTTAATTCGGTATCCATAACATCCTCTCTTGTGTACAAATCCTGACCAGTATAACACCTTTCACTGCCCATTTTTTGACCAGAGACAATTTGTTGCAGATGCTTACCGTTGTTTAAACCACGGTGGTCGTCAGCCGCGACGAGCAGCACAGGCGGTCCTGCTCATCAAAGATGTCAATTTGCCACACCTGATGACGGCCCCCCGTATGCAATGCCCGGCACACACCCCGCACACGCCCACTGCGCACAGACCGGATGTGATTGGCATTCACCTCAAGCCCGACGGCTTTTTGCTCGCCCTCGGTACAGAGATAACCCGCAACCGAACCCAGCGTTTCGGCGAGCACCACCGAGGCTCCGCCGTGCAGCAAGCCGAACGGCTGATGGGTGCGGTGATCCACGGGCATGGTGGCCTCAATCTCGTCTGCCCCGATACGCGTAAATTGAATATCGAGCAGCCCGACCATGTTGCCCTCGCCCATGGCGTTGAGCGCGTGCAGCGTGACGTCGCGTTTCCAGATCATCCCATAATCTCCAGTAAAGCCTGTAACGGATGGCGAACGCCGTTGCCTTCGACGCGTTTCACCTGGCTGCGACAGGAATACCCCGTCGCCAGACAGCGGTTACGCGGCAAACGCTGCATCGCCTGATGCCACGACAGTTCGTAAATCCCGAGGGAATTGGCGTGGTTTTTCACTTCATGCCCATACGTCCCGGCCATACCGCAGCAGCCGACGCTGACGTTTTCCAGTTTCGCCCCAAAACGGGCGAAGATAGACGCCCACTGAGCAGGCGCAGCAGGCAGCGCGGTCACTTCGGTACAGTGGCCAAACAGATACCAGGATTCCCCGCTTGTCTCCTGCGTCGCAACATTTTGCAGCGCCGCGGGCAACCATTCGTGTACCAGCATGACGTTGAAGTCACCGCGCTTATCGCCGAGCGTTTGTTTGTATTCATCGCGATAACACAGCACCAGCGCCGGATCGACGCCCACCATCGGCATCCCAAGCTGCGCAACGCGATTCAGGAAGTCAGACGTTTTCTGCGCCGTTTTGGCAAACCGGCTCAGGAAGCCTTTAATATGCTGCGCTTTGCCATTCGGTGAGAACGGCAGGACCACCGGCTGATAGCCCACACGTTCCACTAAGCGTACAAAATCGGCGACCACCCGTGCATCGTAATAGCTGGTGAACGGATCCTGCACCACCAGCACAGTTTTCGTTTTTTGTTCGTCGCTCAAGGTTTCCAGCTGTTCCAGCGTCATATTGGCCGAACGGTGTCCGACCAGCTCGCGTTGCAGAGACGGCGTTGAGAGCAGCGGCAGATCGACCATGCCGATATGCTTTTCGGACAGCTTGCGCACCAGCGGCTGATTGATGAAAAAGTTGAAGGTTTTTGGCGCGCGCGCCATCAACGGCGCATAGATTTCAACCGTCGCCACCAGATGATCGCGCATCGGGCGCAGATAGCGGGAGTGATAAAGCTGCAGGAAGCGCGAGCGGAACTCCGGCACGTCAATTTTGATCGGGCACTGCGTCGAGCAGGCTTTACAGGCCAGGCAGCCGGACATCGCCTCTTTCACTTCGTGCGAGAAATCGTACTCACCTTTACTGGCATGCCAGCTGTTTCGGGAGCGTTCAATCAGCGTGCGCAGGCTGGCGCGTTTTTCCGGCAGGTCGTTTTCCAGCTTAACCGGATCGACACCGCGATCCGCCAGCAGACGCAGCCATTCACGTACCAGCGTCGCACGCCCTTTTGGGGAATGGATGCGGTTGCTGGTGATTTTCATCGACGGACACATCGGGCTTTTCACGTCGAAGTTAAAGCACAAACCGTTGCCGTTACACTCCATCGCGCCGCGCCAGGATGAGCGCACCGCAATCGGGATCTGCCGGTCGAAGGTGCCACGCTTCACGGCGCCGACCTGCATCATCGGATCGTCAACGCCTGCTGGCGGGCAAATTTTGCCCGGATTGAGACGGTTATCCGGATCAAACGCCGCTTTGACTTTGCGCAGTTCACCATACAGTTGCTCGCCGAAAAACGCCGGGCTGTACTCTGCGCGGAATCCTTTGCCGTGCTCGCCCCACAGCAGACCGCCGTATTTCGCCGTGAGTGCCACCACCTCATCAGAGATGCGCTTCATCAGCATCTCCTGCTGGGGATCACACATATCCAGCGCAGGACGCACGTGCAATACGCCGGCATCGACATGGCCGAACATGCCGTAGCTCAGGCCGTGGCCGTCGAGCAGCGCACGGAACTCGACGATATAATCCGCCAGATGTTCCGGCGGTACGCAGGTGTCTTCCGCAAACGGAATCGGCTTCGCCGCCCCTTTAGCGTTACCCAGCAGACCGACCGCTTTTTTACGCATCGCATAGATCCGCTCGATGCCCGAGAGGTCGTTGCACAGTTGCCAGCCAATCACGCCGCCTTCACCCGTGGCGATCAGTTCATCGAGACGGTTGCATAGCATTGATACCTGGCTCTCAATCAGCGCCGCGTCATCGCCCGCAAATTCCACGATGTTCAGCCCGAGCATCTCTTTATCCGGCACGTCGGTAATCAGCTCGCTGACCGAATGCCAGACAATATCTTCCCGCGCCAGATTGAGCACTTTAGAGTCGACGGTTTCCACCGACAGCGCCCGCGCATCGACCATAAACGGCGCATTGCGCAGCGCGGAATCGAAAGAGTTATATTTAACGTTGACCAGACGGCGCACCTTCGGCAGCCGGGTGATGTCCAGACGCGCTTCAGTGATAAACGCCAGCGTACCTTCGGAGCCGGTCAGAATACGGGTTAAGTCGAATTCGCTGAGATCGTCATTGAAAACATGACGCAGATCGTAGCCGGTCAGGAAGCGGTTAAGTTTCGGGAATTTATCGATAATCAGCTGACGGTTGTCGCGACAGCTATCCAGCACGGTACGGTAAATTCTCCCGACCGCGGTGTTGTCTTTCCCGAGCGTTTCAGCCAGTTCAACCGGCATCGCCTGGGTATCAAGAATATCGCCGCCCAACAGCACTGCGCGGACGCCCAGAATATGATCGGATGTTTTCCCGTAGACCAGCGACCCCTGCCCGGAGGCATCGGTGTTAATCATGCCGCCAATGGTAGCGCGGTTACTGGTCGAGAGCTCCGGCGCGAAGAAATAGCCGTAAGGTTTCAGGAACTGGTTGAGCTGATCTTTTATCACGCCCGCTTCAACACGCACCCAGCCCTCTTCGGGGTTGATCTCAATAATACGGTTCATATAACGCGACATATCAATGATGATGCCCTGATTCAGAGCCTGACCATTGGTGCCGGTTCCGCCGCCGCGCGGGGTAAAGACCAGCGACGCGAAACGTTCCTGGGCCGCCAGACGCGAAATGAGCGCCACGTCTGCGGTGGAACGCGGGAAAACGACGGCATCGGGAAGTAACTGATAGATACTGTTGTCGGTCGCCATCGTTAGCCTGTCGGCATAGCTGGTGGCGGTATCACCTGTAAAACCCTGTTGCTCCAGTGCTTGCAAATAATTCAGTACCAGCTGAACGACGCCGGGTGCCTGAGAAATCAATGGGATCATTACTGTCGACCCTAATTATTAAGTGGTGAACTCCCTGGATAGTTCGCGCTGATTGCGGCTGGTAACGGCGTGGACCCTGGCGCAGAGATAACGCTTTAACGGGGAGGTACGCACCCAACCAACGCAGCTACAGCATGAAATATGACGGGAGATAATCGTTTGCGTTGTGTCTGAATGTTTGTATCACATTTTTTTCTTATACGCTCAGCAGAATTACGGGCAGAATCCGACTGTCAAAAACGGCTGAAATCACTAATGATTAGAGTGACGCGGTTTTAGCTTTCCACCTGCGCGGCTGGTGTTCATTAAAGGTAAATTTCATTTATGGTCAATCTTCGTCAGCCCAGGGACGTTGCGCAAATTCTGCTGTCGGTGCTGTTTTTAGCCATCATCATCATTGCGTGTCTATGGATAGTACGCCCTTTTGTTCTGGGTTTTGCGTGGGCCGGAACGGTGGTTATCGCCACCTGGCCACTGTTTATTCGTCTGCAAAAACTGCTGTTTGGTCGTCGCTCACTGGCGGTGGTGGTGATGACGCTGTTTCTTTTTCTGGTCTTCATTATTCCGATTGCGCTGCTGGTGAACAGTCTGGTCGATACCAGCGGGCCGGTGATTCGCTCGATTACCAGCGGCGAAATGACCATTCCGGATCTCGCGTGGCTGAACAGTGTGCCGATAATTGGCGCGAAGCTTTACAGCGGCTGGCATAGCCTGCTGGAGATGGGCGGCAGTGCGATCATGACGAAGGTCCGGCCATACATCGGCACCACCACCACCTGGTTTGTGGGTCAGGCGGCGCATGTTGGGCGTTTCGTGATGCATTGCGCCCTGATGCTGGTCTTCAGCGCCCTGCTTTACTGGCGTGGCGAACAGGTGGCCCTCGGCGTGCGTCATTTTGCCACGCGCCTGGCAGGACCGCGAGGTGATGCGGCCGTGTTGCTGGCAGGACAGGCGGTACGCGCCGTGGCGCTCGGTGTGGTGGTGACTGCGCTGGCGCAAGCGGTTCTCGGCGGCATTGGTCTGGCGATTTCAGGCGTACCGTATGCGACCATTTTCACGGTCATCATGATCCTGACCTGTCTGGTGCAGCTTGGGCCTCTGCTGGTGCTGGTCCCGTGCATTATCTGGCTTTACTGGAGCGGCGACACCACCTGGGGCACAGTGCTGCTGGTGTGGAGTTGCGTGGTTGGCACGATGGACAACGTTATCCGCCCGATGCTGATACGCATGGGCGCCGATCTGCCGCTGATTCTGATCCTGTCTGGCGTCATTGGCGGTTTGATTGCTTTCGGCATGATTGGACTGTTTATTGGTCCGGTTCTGTTGGCCGTGACCTGGCGTCTGTTCTCCGCATGGGTGCATGAAATTCCGCCGCCTGCGACCGACCCGGATGTGGTGTTACACGAACTCGAAACGCTGGAAGATAAAAACAAGCAGTAGTTCTCTCCAGGCGGGGCAACCCGCCTGATACATAAGCCCAACTAATCAATTTTGATACGTAAAACGAGTCTGGCCTGCTGCGCCTCACCTAACCACGTCATTCCCCTCGCAAAATGTTCACGCCCCTTAAACTATTGAGACGAATCTGATCGACGCAAAAACGTAGCATGCCTACTATTAGCTCAAGGTTATAAATCAACGCATTGATTTATAAGCATGGAAATCCCCTGAGTGAAACAACGAATTGCTGTGTGTAGTCTTTGCCCATCTCCCACGATGGGCTTTTTTTTATGCTTTTTTTTGGCGAGTACGAGCCTGAGACATAAAAAAGCCCGGCAAGCATGACGCCGCCGGGCTTTTTCAGGAAGACATTACTTCTTCAGTTCGGCCAGACTCAGCCAGGTTTGCACCACCGTATCTGGGTTCAGGGACAGGCTGTCGATCCCTTCTTCCATCAGCCATGCCGCAAAATCTTCGTGATCGGAAGGACCCTGACCACAAATCCCGACGTATTTGCCCTGTTTCTTGGCTGCGCGAATAGCCATCGACAGCAACGCTTTTACCGCTTCATTACGTTCGTCGAACAGCTCTGACACCACGCCAGAATCTCGGTCCAGGCCCAGAGCCAGCTGCGTCATATCATTGGAGCCGATTGAGAAGCCGTCGAAATGTTCCAGGAACTGCTCTGCCAGCAGGGCATTTGACGGGATTTCACACATCATGATGATCTTCAGCCCGTTCTCGCCGCGTTTGAGTCCCTGACGTGCCAGCTCCTCTACCACGGCTTTCGCCTGCTCAACGGTTCGCACAAACGGCACCATGATTTCGACATTGGTGAGACCCATTTCGTTACGCACGCGTTTTACCGCGTCGCATTCCAGGGCGAAACAGTCGCGGAAACTGTCAGAAACGTAACGGCCAGCACCACGGAAGCCCAGCATCGGGTTCTCTTCTTCTGGCTCGTAGCGCTCACCGCCCACCAGATTGGCGTATTCGTTAGACTTAAAGTCTGACAGACGCACAATCACCCGCTTTGGATAGAACGCCGCCCCAAGCGTCGCGATCCCTTCCGTCAGACGGCCTACGTAGAACTCTTTCGGCGAGTCGTAGCCTTTCATCATCTCGCGAATTTCTTTTTGAAGCGCGACGTCCTGGTCGTCAAACTCCAGCAGCGCACGCGGATGCACCCCAATCATGCGGTTGATGATAAATTCCAGACGCGCCAGGCCCACGCCTTCGTTAGGCAGACAGGCAAAATCAAAGGCACGGTCAGGGTTACCGACGTTCATCATGATTTTAAGCGGCAGATCCGGCATGGTATCGACGCTGGAACTTTTCACGCTGAAATCCAGAATATCGGCATACACGTAGCCGGTATCGCCTTCGGCGCAGGAGACGGTCACTTTCTCGTCATCTTTCATGCGTTCGGTCGCGTCACCACAGCCCACCACCGCCGGGATGCCCAGCTCACGCGCGATGATGGCGGCGTGACAGGTGCGGCCACCACGGTTTGTGACGATTGCCGCGGCTTTTTTCATGATCGGTTCCCAGTCAGGGTCGGTCATGTCAGTCACCAGCACATCACCCGGCTGAACCAGATTCATTTCGCTGATATCGTGGATCACTTTGACCGGACCCGCGCCAATACGGTGGCCAATCGCACGGCCTTCGGCCACGATTTTGCCCTGCGCATGCAGCGTGTAACGCTCCATCACCTGGCCGCGAGAACGCACGGTTTCTGGACGGGCCTGCACGATAAACAGCTTACCGGTGTGCCCGTCTTTCGCCCATTCGATGTCCATCGGACGGCCATAGTGCTTCTCAATTTGCACCGCTTGTTTCGCCAGCTCCTGCACGTCGTCATCACTGAGAGAGAAACGGTCGCGCTGCTCCTGCGGCACATCTTCAATCTCAACCTGTTTACCGTGTTCAAGATTCGGCGCATAAATCATGCGGATTTTTTTGGAACCCATCGTACGACGAACGATAGAGGGGCGATTCGCCGCCAGCGTCGGTTTGTGTACATAGAATTCGTCAGGGTTAACCGCGCCCTGCACCACCATCTCACCCAGCCCCCAGGCGGAAGTGATAAACACCACCTGATCGAAACCGGATTCGGTATCAATCGAGAACATCACGCCGGAAGCGCCAACATCGGAGCGCACCATGCGCTGCACGCCCGCAGAGAGCGCGACGCCACGGTGATCGTAGCCCTGATGCACGCGATAGGAGATGGCGCGGTCATTGAACAGCGAAGCAAAGACGTGTTTCACCGCGACCAGCACGGCGTCATACCCCTGCACGTTGAGGAACGTTTCCTGCTGACCAGCAAACGAGGCATCCGGCATATCTTCTGCGGTGGCGGAAGAGCGCACGGCAAACGAAGCCTGCGCGTCGTCGGCAGACAGTTGGTTATAAGCCTCATGAATGGCGTGTTCCAGTTCAGGCTGGAAAGGTGTGTCGATGATCCACTGGCGGATTTGCGAACCGGCTTTGGCAAGCTCGGTCACGTCGTCAATATCCGTTTTGTCCAGCAGGTCGTAAATGCGCTGGTTTACACCGCTCTGATCGAGAAAATAGTTAAACGCATCGGCGGTAGTGGCAAAACCATTCGGTACGGAAACACCCATACCGGACAGGTTTGTAATCATTTCACCCAGGGAGGCATTTTTGCCTCCAACTCTGTCTACATCATTCATGCCGAGTTGGTTATACCAAAGCACCAGCGGTGACGAGCCATTGTTGGACATCGAAACAATCCTTTTGTGATATTTAAGCGGAGTAAGAAACGTCTGACTTCGTATTTATACTTGCATATTTATCCCCGACAAAAAAACGGTGAATCGTGTAAGCACTTTTATTTTTCTCTTTTTCGGATACTTTCCCATCAGCGCCTAACGCCATGATTCGTATGGATTCATACAAAGACCATGAAACTTAGACGCCTATATGGAAAATGAAATCCACTTTTCATTAAAATTAAAAACACCATTTCATTTATAATTTAAAAACGTTCTTTGCTGTGTATTTTACTTTTTTAATTTATGCTTTCAGTCAATTAGGTTCGCTATTCTGGGTGAGTAAAATGGATAATGCTGTCGATCGCCACGTTTTTTATATTTCTGATGGTACGGCCATCACCGCCGAGGTGTTGGGCCATGCGGTGATGTCACAATTCCCGGTGGCGATAAACAGCATCACGCTGCCGTTTGTCGAAAATGAAAGTCGCGCCAAAGCGGTGAAAGAGCAAATTGATGCGATTTACCAGCAAACCGGCGCGCGCCCGTTAGTGTTCTATTCCATCGTTATCCCCGAAATTCGCGACATTATTTTGCAAAGTGAAGGCTTCTGTCAGGATATTGTGCAGGCGTTGGTCGCGCCCTTGCAGGGTGAGTTAAAACTCGACCCGACGCCCATTGCCCATCGCACTCACGGGCTCAATCCGGGCAACCTGATCAAATATGACGCGCGTATCGCCGCGATTGATTACACCCTGGCGCACGACGACGGGATTTCGATGCGTAATCTCGATCAGGCCCAGGTGATTTTGCTTGGCGTATCGCGCTGCGGCAAAACGCCCACCAGCCTGTATCTGGCGATGCAGTTTGGCATTCGTGCCGCGAATTACCCTTTTATTGCCGACGATATGGATAACCTGGTGCTCCCTCCCGCGCTGAAACCGTTGCAGCATAAACTGTTTGGTCTGACCATTAATCCAGAGCGCCTCGCTGCCATCCGCGAAGAACGTCGTGAGAACAGTCGTTATGCGTCCATGCGTCAGTGCCGCATGGAGGTGTCGGAAGTCGAAGCGCTGTACCGTAAAAACCAAATTCCGTGGCTGAACAGCACCAACTATTCGGTAGAAGAGATCGCCACAAAAATCCTCGACATCATGGGTCTGAATCGCCGCATGTACTAATATGCTAGTACATTATTTTCATTTCAGTTATGATCGCTTTCACTCTCGGGGCCGACATGCCCCGAACTTGAAATCAGCAGGGATTGGTTTAAGGTGATGCCCATCACTTCCCGGTAGTCTGCCGATGAAGCAAATATTTCTGAGACATTCCATGAATAAAACCGACGAACTTCGCACAGCGCGTATTGAAAGTCTGGTGACGCCCGCAGAACTGGCACAGCGCCACCCCGTTTCCGCAAGCGTTGCGGAACATGTCATTGCGTCGCGCCGACGCATCGAAAAAATACTGAACGGCGAAGATCGCCGTTTACTGGTGGTTATTGGCCCGTGCTCGATCCACGATCTTGATGCTGCAATGGATTATGCCAAGCGCCTGAAGGTGCTGCGCGATAAGCACCAGGATCGCCTTGAAATCGTTATGCGCACCTATTTCGAGAAACCGCGCACCGTGGTGGGCTGGAAAGGGCTGATTTCCGATCCTGATTTGAACGGCAGCTATCGCGTTAATCACGGTATCGAACTGGCGCGTAAATTACTGCTCCAGGTGAACGAACTCGGCGTGCCGACAGCCACCGAGTTTCTCGATATGGTGATCGGACAGTTTATCGCGGACTTGATTAGTTGGGGCGCGATTGGCGCGCGGACCACCGAAAGCCAGATCCATCGCGAGATGGCCTCTGCCCTTTCTTGCCCGGTAGGCTTTAAAAACGGTACGGATGGAAATACGCACATCGCGGTCGATGCTATCCGCGCCTCGCGTGCCAGCCATATGTTCCTCTCGCCGGACAAAAACGGTCAGATGACCATTTATCAGACCAGCGGTAACCCGTATGGCCATATCATTATGCGTGGGGGTAAAAAACCTAACTACCATGCCGAAGATATCGCCGCGGCCTGCGATACGCTGCACGAGTTTGATCTCCCGGAACATCTGGTGGTCGATTTCAGCCACGGCAACTGCCAGAAGCAACATCGTCGCCAACTGGACGTGTGCGATGAAATTTGTCAGCAAATACGCAGCGGTTCGACCGCTATCGCCGGAATCATGGCGGAAAGTTTCCTGAAAGAAGGCACACAAAAAGTCGTGGCAGGACAACCTATTGCGTATGGTCAGTCGATCACCGATCCGTGTCTAAGCTGGGAAGACAGCGAACTGCTGCTTGAAAAATTAGCGTCTGCCGTCGATAGCCGTTTTTAATTACCTCCCCCGCTGCCCTGGCGGGGTTTTTATTTCACTACCCGTCACTTTTCAAACCCTTCGCAGCAAATTTGATCCAGTCACATTTTTTTCACAAAAAGGCTTGCCGTGAAATTTCACTTTATTGATAATGATTATCATTGTTACTTTGATTATTATTTTTAAACATTATGTCACGTACGGATAACACGGCGACCACGCTCGCAAAAGATTGCACACAGCCTAAACCCACTGCTCCGGAGCGTCGGATAGACAGCAAAAGTCTGCTTGGCGATGAAGGACGGGTAATTATTGAGCATGACGGCCAGCAGTATCTGCTGCGCCAGACCCATGCCGGAAAACTGATTCTTACGAAATAAACCTAGCCATACTATTCGCCAGCCACCCAGGTGATCCCCAGGCAGCCAGCGCTTTCGATTTCCTAATGGAGAGTTGCTATGCCATACCTGCATTCCGCGTCGTTGCGCCCATCGCTGCTGGCGCTGGCCGTTGTCAGTGCCCTTCCGGGCATTGCTTTTGCGGCCTCTGATGAAATGACCGTCACCGCAACGGGCAACGCCCGCAGCGCGTTCGAAGCGCCAATGATGGTGAGCGTTATCGACGCCACCGCCCCAGAAAATCAAACCGCCAGCTCCGCGGCCGATCTGCTGCGCACCGTGCCGGGCATCACGCTGGACGGCACGGGCCGCACCAACGGTCAGGACGTGAATTTGCGCGGTTACGACAGACGCGGCGTGCTGATTTTAGTCGATGGCGTGCGTCAGGGAACGGATACCGGACACCTCAACAGCACGTTTCTCGATCCGGCGCTGATCAAACGTATCGAAGTGGTACGAGGCCCGTCTGCTCTGCTGTACGGCAGCGGCGCGATGGGCGGCGTGATTTCCTATGACACGGTAGACGCGAAAGATCTGCTGGAGGCCGGGAAAAACAGCGGTTTCCGCGTGTTTGGGACCGGTGCTACGGGCGATCACAGTATTGGCATGGGCGCCAGCGCGTTTGGTCGCACCGACGTGCTGGACGGCGTTGTTGCGTGGTCCAGCCGCGATCGCGGGGATTTACGTCAAAGCGACGGCACCACCGCGCCAAACGATGAATCCATCAATAACATGCTGGCGAAAGGCAGCTGGAAAATCGACAGCGCCCAGACGCTGGGCGGCTCGCTGCGCTATTACAACAACGCGGCGCAGGAGCCTAAAAACCCACAAACCATCGATGCAAGTGATAGCAGTAACCCGATGACGGATCGCTCCACCATCCAGCGTGATGCGCAATTGACCTACAGCATTGCACCAGACGGCAACGACTGGCTGAACGCGGATGCAAAGGTGTACTGGTCTGAAGCGCGTATCAACGCGCAAAACGTCGACAGCACCGCCGAATTCCGCAAGCAAACCACCAAAGGCGGAAAAGTGGAGAACCGTACGCATCTGTTTACTGACACCTTCGCCTCGCACCTGCTCACCTACGGCGGGGAGTATTATCGTCAGGAGCAAAATCCAGGCGGCGCGACCACCGGTTTCCCGGAGGCCAAAATCGACTTCAGCTCCGGCTGGCTACAGGACGAAATCACCCTGCGCGACCTGCCGATCACGCTGTTAGGCGGCACACGCTATGATAACTACCGTGGCAGCAGCGAGGGGTATGACGATGTCGATGCGGATAAATGGTCATCCCGTGCGGGCATCACGGTTACTCCGGCCGACTGGCTGATGCTGTTCGGGTCCTACGCGCAGGCGTTTCGCGCGCCAACAATGGGCGAGATGTATAACGATTCTAAACACTTCTCCATTGGCAGTTTCTACACTAACTACTGGGTGCCGAACCCGAATCTGCGTCCGGAAACCAACGAAACACAAGAGTACGGTTTTGGTCTGCGCTTTGACGACCTGATGCTGGCCAACGATGAGCTGGAGTTCAAAGCCAGCTACTTCGATACCAAAGCCAAAGACTACATCTCTACGACCGTTGATTTTGCTGCCGCGACCACGCAATCCTATAACGTGCCTGACGCCAAAATATGGGGCTGGGACGTGATGGCGAAATACACGGCGGATCTGTTCAGCCTTGACGTGGCGTATAACCGCACGCGCGGGAAAGACACCGATACGGGCGAATACATCTCGACGATTAACCCGGACACTGTGACCAGTAAACTGAACGTTCCGGTGGCCCAAAGCGGCTTCTCGGTTGGTTGGATCGGCACATTTACCGATCGTTCAACGCATATCAGCAGCGAATACAGTAAACAGCCGGGCTACGCGGTGAATGACTTCTACGTGAGCTATCAGGGACAGCAAGCTCTCAAAGGGGTCACTACCACGCTGGTCCTGGGCAATGCCTTCGACAAAGAGTACTGGTCACCGCAGGGCATTCCGCAGGATGGCCGCAACGGTAAGATTTTCGTCAGTTATCAGTGGTAATCCCCCTTGCCCCGGTGCGCCGGGGCCTTATCCGAAAGGAAGAGACAATGAATCACTACACCCGCTGGCTTGAGTTAAAAGAAGAAAACCCAGGAAAATACGCGCGCGACATCGCCGGGCTGATGAACCTCAGCGAAGCCGAACTGACGTTCGCCCGCGTGGGGCACGACGCCTGGCGTTTGCACGGGGACATCCGTGCGATCTTCGGCGCGCTGGAAACTGTCGGCGAAACAAAATGCATTTGCCGCAACGAATACGCCGTTCATGAACAGATCGGCACGTTCACCAATCAACACCTTAATGGCCATGCCGGGCTGGTGCTGAATCCGCGCGCGCTGGATCTGCGCCTGTTCCTGAGCCAATGGGCAAGCGTGTTCCACATCTGCGAAGCCACGGCACGCGGTGAACGCCAGAGTATTCAATTTTTTGACCATCAGGGTGATGCGCTGCTCAAGGTCTATACCACCGATAACACGGACGCTTCCGCGTGGGGCGATATTTTGACCCGTTTTATCGTTGCCGATAATCCTGCGTTGGATCTGAAAGCGGCCGATGTGGCGCTCAACAGCGCGTCGCCTGATGCTGAAAAAGTCGATGCGGAATGGCGCGCCATGACTGACGTGCATCAGTTCTTCAGCCTCCTGAAGCGCCACAGTCTGAACCGTCAACAGGCGTTCCGTCTGGTGGGTGACGACCTGGCCTGTAAAGTAGACAACCGCGCCTTAGCACGCCTGTTGGATGCCGCGCATCAGACCGGAAACGAAATTATGGTCTTCGTGGGCAACCGCGGCTGCGTGCAAATATTTACCGGCGCAGTGGAAAAAGTGGTGCCGATGAAGGGCTGGCTCAACATTTTCAATCCAGCGTTTACCCTGCATTTGCTGGAAGAGACGATCGCGGAAACATGGGTTACGCGTAAGCCTACCGCCGACGGCCACGTCACTAGCCTCGAACTGTTCGCCGCAGACGGGACGCAGATTGCGCAACTTTATGGCCAGCGTACCGAAGGCGAACCAGAACAAACGCAGTGGCGCGCGCAGATCGATGCTTTGACACCGAATGGGATAGCCGCATGAGAAAATGGCTTGCCCTGATTATTGCCCTACCGCTGACGGCGTTCGCTGCGCCACAGGAGAAGATCGTCGCGCTCGGCGGGGACGTTACGGAGATTATCTCTGCGTTGGGCGCAGAGTCTTCTCTCGTGGCGCGCGACAGCACCAGCCTGTGGCCGCAGCGGGTCACGTCGCTTCCAGACGTGGGCTATCTGCGCCAGTTAAACGCCGAGGGTATTCTGGCGATGCGCCCAACGCTGGTGCTGGCAAGCGCGCAGGCGCAGCCTTCGTTAGCGCTTAAACAGGTCGAGCAAAGCAACGTGAACGTCGTGACGGTACCGGGCGGTAACGATCTGAGCGCAATCGATGAGAAGATCCGCGTGATTGCGCAAGCAACCCATCGCGTCGTGAAGGGAGAGGCTCTGCGCAAAACGGTGCAGCAGGAACTGGCAGCGCTACCGACGTCGCCACTCAATAAACGCGTGCTGTTTATTCTCAGTCACGGCGGGATGAACGCGATGGCTGCCGGCCAACAAACCGCTGCGGATACGGCGATTCGCGCCGCCGGTTTGCACAATGCCATGCAGGGATTTTCGCGCTATCAGCCCTTGTCTCAGGAAGGCGTGATTGCCAGCCAGCCCGATCTGGTGGTGATCTCGCAGGCTGGCGTGCAGGCCGTAGGCGGCGAAGCGAATCTGTGGAAGCTGCCGGGTCTGGCGCAAACGCCTGCGGGTCGTAACAAACAGATTTTGCAGATTGATGATATGGCGCTGCTCGGATTTAGCGTCCGTACGCCTCACGCCATTCAACAGCTGCGTGATAAAGCCGAGCAATTGCCCTGATGACTCGCCGCATCGCGCTATCGCTATGGATGCTGGCATTTTCGCTGGCGTTGACGACGCTGCTGGCGACCGGTTTTGGCGCGTTGCGTCTGCCGGTCACGCTGCTGTGGAGCGGTCACGATGAAACCCTGCGCCAGATCTGGCTGACCATCCGTGTCCCGCGCGTGCTGCTGGCTCTGGTGATCGGCGGTTCGCTGGCGCTGGCAGGCTGCGTGATGCAGGGTCTGTTTCGCAATCCGCTGGCCGATCCTGGATTACTGGGGATCAGCAGCGGCGCGGCCTGTGCCGTCGCGCTGTGGGTGGTGTTGCCCTTTTCACTCCCGGCGTTGCTAATGCTTTATGCTCCCATGCTGGCGGCCTTTTTGGGTGCGCTGGCGGCCACGCTGGTGATTTTCTTGCTCAGCCAACAACAGGCCAGTTCCCTGTCGCGCTTACTGCTGGTGGGGATTGCCATCAATGCGCTGTGCGGCGCGGTAGTCGGTGTGATGTCATGGGTCAGCAATGACGCTCAGCTGCGTCAGCTTTCACTGTGGGGCATGGGCAGTCTTGGGTCTGCACAGTGGTCAACATTATTGGCTGCAACCTCGCTGATGATCCCAGCCGTGATGGTTATCTGGCGCCTGGCCGGGGCACTGAATTTACTGCAGTTGGGCGATGAAGAGGCGCATTATCTGGGTATCGACGTCCGCGCCGTGCAGCGTATGTTGCTGCTGTGCAGCGCCTTGCTGGTGGCGTCCGCCGTGGCAGTGAGCGGTGTGATTGGCTTTATCGGTTTAGTGGTTCCACATGTGGTGCGGATGTGGCTGGGCGCCGATCACCGGGCCGTTATCCCAGGCTCAGTGCTGGCGGGCGCTTTTTTACTGCTGATCGCCGATACCCTCGCACGCACCGTCGTTACACCGGCAGAAATGCCCGTCGGATTGCTGACCAGTCTGCTGGGCGCGCCGTGGTTTTTATGGCTCATTTTCCGTCGGGGAGCGCACTTTGGCTGAACAATTTCTGGCGCAGGCGCTGACCTACCGTATCGCAGATAAAACCGTACTTCATGATGTGTCGCTTTCGCTGAACCCGGGTGAAATGGTGGCGCTGATCGGCCCCAACGGTGCGGGAAAATCCACGCTGCTACGTCTGCTGACGGGCTATCTTCCACCGACCTCTGGCAGCTGTAAACTGGCCGGGAAACCACTGGGAAAGTGGAGCATGCAGAGGCTGTCGCGCCATCGCGCCGTTATGCGCCAGCAGACACAGCTCGAATTTGACTGGCCGGTTGAGGCCGTTATTGGAATGGGAAGATCGCCGTGGACCTCGCAGCCGGAAGCCACCGTGATCGCACAGGTAATGCAGATAACGGGGTGTACGCCGCTGGCAGGACGAAAATATGCAGCATTGTCGGGCGGTGAACAGCAGCGCGTTCAGCTGGCCCGGGCTTTGGCCCAACTGTGGTGCGACGGAGCGCCGCGCGGCTGGCTGTTTCTCGACGAACCCACATCGGCGTTAGATCTTTACCACCAGCAACATGTACTGCGGCTGCTGAAATCCTTAACCGCTAAAGGGAATCTGCACGTTTGCGTGGTGCTGCACGATCTCAATCTGGCCGCGCTGTGGGCCGATCGGATCGTGCTGCTGCATGAAGGGAAAATCGTTTCGCAGGGCGCGCCCGACTCGGTTTTACAGGCCGACGATCTGGCGCGCTGGTACGGCGCCCAAGTTCACGTTGGCCTGCATCCGACGAGTGCTATTCCGCAGGTATTTCTCGCCCCTTAGCTGGAACAGCTCACTTCCAGCCGTTTGCCCCAGTCCGGCGGGCGGCTGACATAGTCATCATCTCTGTCGTCAAACGGCGTGCGTAAGGCGTCGTGCAATCGATGCAACTCGGCATAATCGCCCTGCTCGGCCTGCTCTATCGCCCGCTGCGCCAGCCAGTTACGCAAGATCATGGCCGGATTGACCGCGTTCATTTGCGCGTTGCGGACGTCATCAGGCGTTTCCTCACGCTGCAGGCGCTCACGATAGGTTGCAAACCAGCTATCAAAGGCCTGTCGATCGATAAACTCATCGCGCAATGGCGAAGCGGCACTGTGCTTTTCGGTCTGACCAAGCATGCGGAAAGTGCGCGTATAATCGCTGCCTTCACGCGCCATAAGTGCAAACAGCGCGTTGAGGATATCGTTATCCCCTTTCTCCTGGGTCATCAACCCCAGCTTGCGGCGCATGAGTTTGCCGTATTCCTGCATCAGCACTTCCTGATACCGATCCAGCGCATCATTCAGAGCCTCGACGTCAATAAATGGTGAAAGAGCTTGCGCCAGACGCTGTAAGTTCCATAGTCCAACCGCAGGCTGATTTTCAAAACTGTAGCGTCCCTGATAATCAGAGTGGTTACAGATGAAATCCGGCTGATAGTCATCGAGGAAGCCGTACGGGCCGTAGTCAATCGTCAGCCCGAGAATAGACATGTTGTCGGTGTTCATCACCCCATGCGCGAAGCCCACCGTTTGCCAGCAGGCCATCAGCGATGCCGTACGCGCCACCACATCCCGGAACCAAAGAACATATTTATCGGCGTCGTTCTGCCACTGCGGCCAGTGATGGGCAATGACAAAATCAGCGAGTTGGCGGACCTTTTTTGGCTCACGGCGATAGTAAAAATGTTCAAAATGGCCGAATCGCACGTGGCTTTGCGCAATACGCATCAGCATTGCGCCCTGCTCCATCGATTCGCGGGCAACCTGAGTATCGCTGGTGACAATGGATAACGCGCGTGAAGTGGGGATCCCCAGGGCATGCATCGCTTCTGAGGCCAGGCTCTCACGGATTGTTGAGCGAAGCACTGCGCGCCCGTCGCCCATACGCGAATACGGCGTCAAGCCAGCGCCTTTCAGATGCCAGTCGACGGTTTGTCCGTTCGCGAGCTGTTGTTCGCCCAGCAAGATGCCACGTCCATCCCCAAGCTGTCCTGCCCACACACCAAACTGGTGGCCGCTATAGACCTGTGCCAGCGGGCGCATGCCGGGAAGCAGCGTTTCGCCTCCCCATACGCCCGCGCCTGCATCGGCGTGGAATAACGACGCAGGCACGCCTAGATCATTCGCCAGACTGGCGTTGTGCCAGATCAAACGGGCATTTTTCAGCGGAGTGGGATTGAGCGCGGTGTAGAAACCGGGTAATTCGTCATGCCAGTGAGCAGTAAAAGACAGGGTCATAGGTCCTCCTGTCTTAAGTGTAGAGGGTTTACCCGCACTTAAACACGGGCGAAATGAAGGGTTATCGTTGGACGAGGGACGTCACTTGCTCGGCAGTCACCGCTGACCACAAATTGCCTTGCATGGCGCTGAAATTGAATGGCAGCATACGTCGCAAGATCTCTTCATCGTCGACGCCTGCAACAATTACGCCCTGGCAATAGGGCGTGATTTGCGCCAGAATCGCGCGCATAAAGGGTTCAAACGAAAACTCGGCAACCCGCGCATGGATAAATCCTTTATCCAGTGCAATGCGTTTAAACAATCCATCAAAGACGGCTTTGTTGGATGCAGTTCCCGCCCCAAAGTCAGCCAACACCATTGGGAAATGGATTGCCATTCTTGCGAGCACGGGATCGTCTTTTCCATTATTTAAACCGGGAAAACTCTCATTAACCGTAAACTCAAGAAATGGATAGCGTTCTAATATTGATGTGGCATTCCCGTCTGCCAAAAGATACTCAACAATAGCAGGCGATATATTTATCCATGCAATAAGGTGATGCTGAATAAAAAACAGTTTACACGCGTCCAGCAATTCCAGCTTTTCGTGAAACAGCGCTAACTCGTCTGCCGCACTGAGATGCGGGGTGACCAGTTCCGTTGGAATACGGACGTCAGTTCCCACGCCAACAAAGTGAGCAAAAATTTCTAAACCTTTTAGCTCCCCTGCGCAATTGCGAGCAGGAAGTAATAATAGTTCAGAGTGATAAGGATTATTCAGGGTGACAATCATTGCGCCGGCCCCGCGTTTAAGAAGATAACGAGCATCCTGGAGCAATTGCTAAAATAATTCAACTTTATTGATTTTAAAAAGATTAATTTCATTGTTTCCTTTTTATTTTTAAGATTTTTCCATCAATCTAAAATAATTTTATCCTGGTTATGGTGTAATAGCCAGTTTTAGCGAAAACAGCTACTTATCGACATAATTAATTACATTTAGATTTAACTCAAACTGGATAACTTAAAAACGAGCGCGATTCAGATGACCGCGCCAGGAAGAAACGGAAACCGCCCGCTATATACGTCGAGCCTGCCAGAAGTTTTTCCGCCAGTAGACATTATCCAGAGAAGATCGCATCACACCGCGACTGGTTGAGGCATGAATAAACTGATTGTCGGTATCATAAATGCCAACATGCAGGCCACTTTCACCTGAGCCCGTTTTAAAAAACACCAGATCGCCCGGCAATAAATCGCCTTTGTCTATTTGCGTACCGATCTCAGCCTGCATCCGCGTTTCGCGCGGGAGTTGCAGATCGAACTTATCGCGGAAGGTCATCAGCACGAAGCCTGAACAATCAACGCCACCACGACTCATTCCACCGTAGCGATAAGGTGCCCCGCGCCAGTGTTGCAACTGGTCGTTAAGATTGGCGATCACGGTAATAGAATCCGATAACCGCGGATTAGGGGGCGGTGCACGATGACTGCTGCATCCTGCAAGTAATAACATGCCCACAATGATTAACCAGAATCGCATTTCCAGACGAATCCTCTGCTTTTTTATCCTTTCCGTAATTTAGCCTGTGATTACGCAACCTTGCAAGAAACGCTATTCCTGAACGGTCGAAATCAGCATTCGGTGCCCTTCAATATCCAGACGACGAAAAGGCATACCGTAAGCCTGAGCAAGATTAGGTGGCGTCAGTACGCTGTCGCGCGCGCCGCTGGCGATCATGGCCCCGCGCGCCAAAAGCCATACCCGGTGGGCGTGGCGCAGCGTGTGGTTTAAATCGTGACTGCTCATCACAACGGCGATGCCTTTGCCGGAAAGCAGGCTTAATAGCTTGTCGAGCGCGGCCTGCTGAGCCACATCCAGACCGCTCATCGGCTCATCCAGTAACAACACGCTCCCGTGAGGATTTCCCGCCGGATGGATTTGCAGGATCGCGGCGGCCAGGCGCACACGCTGCCACTCACCGCCGGAGAGTTGGTTGGCGTTGCGCGCGAGTTTATCTTCCAGCCCCAGCGCGCAAGTGACATCCTCAAGCAGCGCGGAATGGGTTTTATCATGCTGATGCAGGGCCAGATAGTGCCAGACAGGCATGGCAAAGGGCGGCATCTGCTGCTGGATAAGGTAGCTGCGCCGGTGAGCCAGCGAGACGGGAGACCACTCGCGAAGAGAATGTCCCAGTAACGTGATTTCCCCCTCACCCATCGTCAGCCCAGCCATACGGGCCAGCAACGTACTTTTCCCAGCTCCGTTGGGGCCGACAAGATGCACGATCTCACCCGGATGAACCTCAGCGTTGACCGGTTCCAGCCTTCCCTTCTGCGCCACGCCCGTCAGCTGCATCAGCATGGTCATTACTTCGCCAGTGCCAGCTTGATCGATTCCATCACAATAGGGTCTTCGGGTGCCATATCCGGAGAAAAACGTTGTACAACCTGTCCGTCACGGCCAACCAGGAATTTCTCGAAATTCCACAAAATATCATCCGGATACAGAGGCGCACGTCCTTTGCTCGCCATGCGCTCATAGAATCCGCTTTGTTCTGGCGCAACGGCCGTTGGGGCTGCAGCGATCAGCTTTTGGTAAAGCGGATGGCGATTTTCACCGTTCACATCAATTTTGCTGAACATGGGGAATGTGACGCCATAGGTGGTACTGCAAAACGTTTTGATCTCCTCTTCACTGCCCTGTTCCTGACCCAGAAACTGATTACACGGGAAACCAAGAACCACCAGGCCATCCTTCTCCCAGGCTTTTTGAATGTTTTCAAGCTGTTCATACTGCGGCGTCAAACCGCATTTCGACGCGACGTTCACGATCAACAACACTTTACCTTTGTAGCTTTCGAGCGTTGTTTTCTCGCCATCAATGGTCGTGACTTCGGTATTCAGAATATCGTACTGCATAGCGTCCCCTTAGTTTGTTTACTCTATCGGATCTCACGTCCGGCCTTTAATAGTAGACAGATAAAGCAATTAAATACCAAATATTAGTCTAAACAATAATTTATCATGAAATCAGTGAATTACAAAAATGACTCACGGCAAAGAGCGGCCAGGGCAGGACATGCAGTGATAAGTAAACCCGCAGCGGCAATACGCATCGCTCCAAAGCGGATAATTATTGTGCAGGTAAAAACGCCCGCCCCGATGCCGACCATAAAGGCAGCTTTACGACCTTGTTTTGCGCCAGTGAACATAACGGCAAGATACACGTTGCCCATCCCCAGAACAAAATGGTGATGGGCAGCGTGGCGAGAGAATTGTCAGGCGCAATTGCATTACCCACAATTGCGCCTGTAGCATAAAAAACTGCGGCGTTAGCACCGGCGAGAGCCTGTGCGGACGACGGAAGGAAGAGATTATTTTTCTGGTCTGCAACGGGCAGGAAGCGTTATGTGGACATGTGATTAATTATCCTGATTCATGGTAAGCACTATCCGGAAGCGCGCTTCACCCCTCTTCAGTCTGTCGAGGGCCTCGTTTGCACGCTCAAAGGGCATCTGTTCTATGACGGGCAAAGTCTGAAAGAGATGGCTGAACTTGAGCGCGCGCTCGGTTTGTGCCGGTGTGCTGACGAAGGATCCTGTCAGGGTACGTTCAGCGCCGATCATCATACCCGGCATGACCTGCAGTGGTGTTCGCCCGGCACCCAGCAGGATCGCTTTTCCCCGCGGTGCCAGGGCGGGCAGCAAGGCTGCGACCGTTTCTGAATCCGGCGCCGTAGCCACAATAAAATCGACACCACCGTCATTTTTCAGGCGTTCTAAACCGTTTTCCTTAAATGTATCGATGTAGTGATGCGCGCCCAGCTCAAAGGCCACTCGTTCTTTATCACTCCCCCGTGCAACTACCGTAACCTCAAAACCCATTTTACGGGCGTACTGAACGGCCATATGGCCAAGTCCCCCCATCCCGAGAACCGCCACTCGGTCGCCTGCCCTGGCACCAGAATTACGCAGCGCGTTGAAGGTAGCAGTGCCGGCGCAAAGGATCGGTGCGGCATGCACAGAAGAAAGCGCTGATGGAATGGCTATCAGCGCGGTATGTCGCATGACAACGTACTCTGCGTAGCCGCCATCGCAGCTCAGACCCGGCGTCAGCTGATTTTCACAGAGATGAAAAAGCCCGTTGCGGCATGGGTTACAGTATTGACAGTACCCCCCCAGACGCCCGACGCCTACACGCTGACCGGTTTGCCAGATACCCGGCACCCGATCTCCTTTCCGGGCGATATATCCGACAATCTCATGTCCCGGTATACGGCCTGGTTGGCCCTCCTGCGGCGCTTTTTCTGCGTCCCGGAGATCGGCACCGCATACCCCGCATGCTTCAATTTTAATGAGTACATCATCAGGGCCGGGAGCAGGTATCGGCCGCTCTGTCATTTCCAGCACACCGGGGGCAACGATCTGCATAGCACGATATTTTTTATTCATAAATTGCACCAGTAAAAATGGGGATTATCAGATTGCAGGCGCGACGAGAAAACGAGATACCCTGTTACAGGCGGTGACGGTTGCAACGGCTTCCACGGTCTCATTTCCATCTAACAGATTTTTCAGCGCGTCGCTAACGTTCTTCTCAACCACGACGTTGCGGGTGGACTGGTCCGTAAGATGAATCAGCAGCGTCTCGGTTTGGGAATATCATTTCTTCCTATTGAGCAGAATAGTCCAGCCGCGTCAGCTCAGTGTTAAGTCACCTTCGATCAGCATATTCTGGGCCAGTAACCACCGGTTCATGGAGATGTTAATCACCCGCTGATGGACCCCTTCAAACTGATGCATTGTGCCGTCACCGCTGACGTGAATGACATACTGAAGCCTGCCGGAAGCCGCCTTTGCAGGTCTGTCGCCGGTTGCCGGTATACCTTTCGGAAGATGCCCGTCAGTGTGTATTTCAAGATGTTTGAGCGCGATACCGCAAGCCCTGGCTTCCTGAATGAAGGCGGCCATCATGCAGGCATTAAACGCAGCGAGCATCAGCTCCTGGGGGTCAGGAGCCAGCCCTTCACCATCCAGCGAAACCGGTTCATCGGAATCGATAACATGACTTTGCATGACTGGTGTGGCGTTGTCTGCGGAAAAGGACTGGCAGAGCGTCCGGCTGGCCATGCTCCCCCGCCACGTAGTGACAAGGTCGTAATGCGCGGTCTGGATTTGCATAATCACTCCAGTACCGCACGCGAGCCAGCACGTGCGGCATACTCATCAGGCGTTACGGCCGGCCATCACACCGCCATCGATATCCCAGATAGCGCCGGTGACCCAGCCCGTCTTATCAGAAAGCAGGAAAGCAACGGTTTCCGCGATATCGACCGGGGTACCCACGCGTCCGATCGGATGGAAACTGTCAAAGCTGTTCATCACATCCTTCACGTCGTCTTTCGGAATGAAACCTTCGTAAATTGGCGTGTGAACGACGGCCGGAGAAACCGCATTCACGCGGATCCCTTTCTCACCAAGCTCAATGGCCAGGTTTTTGGTCAGCGCATGCAGACCGGCTTTAGCCATTGAGTAAGCTGAAGACGGTGTGGCACCGATGGCCTGTTGTGCCCACATGGAGCCGATATTCACGATAGAGCCTTTAATACTGCCCTCGACCATATTGCGCACCACGTCACGGGTAATAAAGAACGTGGCGCGGTTAATATTCATATACATGTCATAGTCTGACGTTTCATGTTCGGTGAAGGGTTTCGGGAAGAATACGCCAGCCGCATTGACCAGCAGGCTGATATCTTTGTGTTCGGCGTTAATGATATCCACCACGTGCTGCATACCTTCTTCTTTCATCAGGTCGGCAACGATGACGGAAACCTGACCGTCTGCAGCCAGTGCCTGGCGGGCCTGCTCAGCTTTGTCCTGACGATGACCAACAAGCACAACGCTGCCGCCGTTTTTCACGACCAGCTTCGCCGTTTCGAAGCCCATACCGCTTGTACCGCCGACCACTAACAGTTTTTTACCGGCAAAAGATGCGTTCATCGCTACCCTCTTTATATTCATCTGAGTGAGATTGATGAAAAGCCGCGCTCCTCATCGTGTGAAGCCAGAATGCCACCCTGAAGGTTGGTTGACGACTGAGAAGAAATTGCGACACAGGAAAGAAAATCTTTCTCGCTAGCGTATACTGAGACAAATAACGGATCAGGACGACGACAATGCGATCGCTAAACCGACTTAAATGGCTACACGCTTTTGAAGCCACCGCCAGGCACGGCAGCTTTACCGGCGCGGCACAGGAGCTGGGCGTTACGCCCGCAGCAGTAGGCCAGCTGGTACGCTCGCTGGAAGACTGGGTCGGACACCCGCTTCTTCACCGTACCCGCTCAGGAAAAGAGCGGCTGACGCTGGTTGATGAAGCGCAGGAGGCGCTGCAGGACATCACGCAGGGGCTCGACAAACTTGAAACCGGATTAAACAAGCTTCGTGGCCGCCGTTCGCGCTCGGTAGTGGTCGTAACGGCGTCGCAGGTACTGATGATGAACTGGCTAATGGATCGCCTGAACCGGTTTTCGGAAACGCACGAAAATATCGATCTGCGGCTTAACGTCACGGAAAAGCTGATGGACGTGTCGCACGGCGAGGCGGATATCGGTATTCGCTGCGGACAGGGCGACTGGCCTGGCGTGAATAAAACCTGGCTGATGGATGAAGAGGCGGTGCTGGTCTGCAGTCCGCGCCTGGTGCCACCAGAGAAAATGGCCTGCAGCGAATGGCTCGCCACGCAAAAACTCATTCACGATGACACGCCGCATCCTGGGGCGGATTTTCCGTCATGGGATGATGTACTGATGGCGGTTGGTGCACCCGAAGCGCTGGAAAGCGGGCTGCATATTAACTCCACCTCAGCAGTGATCCTGTCGGCCCTGAGCGGCAGAGGCGTGGCTATTGTCCGGTACGCTCTGGTGACGAAGCTTATCGAAACCGGGCAGCTGGTCCAACTGCATCCCGACCATCGCTGGCCACTCAAATGGTCCTATTATCTTGTCACTCCACAGCAGAATGTCATGCGTGATGAAGTAAAGGTATTCCACAACTGGCTTCTTCAGGACGTCGTCTCGGACCGTTCATAAACTGCCCCCTCAGGCATTACGCTGCCCGGTAATCACGCCGGGCAGCGTAATGCTTATTCCACGACAAATCACGACATAGAATTTCTACTCTGCTTCGCAAGATTATCTGATTTGTTGAAGCCCTCTGGCTTTTTCATAATCTTCCTCAACGAAAGGTAATACACACCGGATCTTTAAACGGGTGCATTGCCTCAACCCTGAGAAAAGGAGAGCAAGATGGCTTATCTGCAAATCACCCTGGATATCAGTAATGAAAACCGTACGGCAGCAGCAGGGGTATACCAGAAATACAAAACCCCGTTTCTGACCACCATCGAGGGTGCCACCTCTAAAGAACTGCTTATCCGTGACGAAGACGTCCAGGTGCTTCACGGTTTTAATACCGTCGCCCAGGCACAGGCATATCTCAACAGCCAACTATTCACACAGGACGTTGTTGCCGGATTAAAACCTTATTTAAACAGCGCGCCTGGCGTGCGTATTTTTGACGTCATGTAATGACTTTTCTGAGACAAACACTCACCGGAGTTTTCAATGTTCTTAAACTGGAATGAATATCGCAGTGGTCTGCTCGCCACTGTTGGCAAATTTGCCAAACTGCAGCCTGAATTTATGAAAGGCTTGCAGCAGATGGACAAAGGGGCGTCAGAAAACAAGCATCTCGATCCCAAAACCCATGAGCTGATTGCACTGGCAGTGGCTGTAACCACCCGCTGCGACGGCTGCCTGGCCGTGCATGTAGACGCTGCGGTTAAGCACGGTGCCACGCGTGAAGAGATCGCCGAAGCGCTGGCCGTTGCCATTAGCCTGAACACCGGCGCAGCGCTGACGTATACCGCGCGTGCTCTGGATGTGTACGATAATTTGCCAAACAAATAGGCCTGCAGACGGCCCCTGTGGGCCGTCAAATCACTGATTATGACATTACTGAATTCTGATTTTTCGCAGCGTGCGATCGTCACCCCGGATGATTATCAGTGGGTATCTTCTCCCCAGCCCGGCGTTGAGCGCGTGATGCTTGACCGCATTGGTCACGAGCAGGCTCGCGCAACCAGCCTTGTCAGATATGCGCCCGGGTCCGAATTTCCCGAACACAGCCATCCCGGCGGAGAGGAAATTCTGGTGCTCAACGGGACTTTTACCGAAAACGGTGTCGATCATCCTGCTGGCTGGTACCTGCGCAGTCCGGACGGTTCTTCTCATCAACCCTCCAGCCGCGACGGCACAACCATTTTCGTCAAGCTGCGCCAGATGTCTGCCGATGAACGCCAGCCGGTCAGGATAAACACGCAGGAGGCAGCCAACTGGCACGGGCAGCCGCACAGACAAATCTGCCCCTTATTCTCCGGTACTTCAGAAACCGTTCTGCTTCAGAAGCTTGCCCCGGGCGAGCCGGTCTTCTGTGCGCCACGTGTTGGCGGAGCAGAACTCCTTCTTCTGAAAGGGCAACTCGTGGCGCCGGAAGATTGCTATGAGGCAGGAAGCTGGCTGCGGTTTCCGCCGGGTGATATGCCTGCTCTTATGGCCACCGCCTCTGGTGCACTTTTTTATCTGAAAACGGGACATCTGAGCCCTACACCCCTGACCGGAGCGACATGATGAAGCAGCGCGTTGTTATCATTGGTGCGGGCATAAGCGGCCTTTATGCCGCCACGCTGCTTGAAAAAGCGGGTGTTGACTATGTGATTCTTGAGGCTCGCGACAGCACGGGCGGGCGCGTGCTGTCAGGCCTGGAATTGGCGGGCACCTCCGCGGGCATTCATGTAGATATGGGGGCCGCGTGGTTCTGGCCTGATATTCAACCAGACTTCGCGCACCTGATCGAGCGGCTGAATCTTCCGGTAATAGCGCATGGCCGCCCGGGTGACATGCTCTACGAACGCCAGCTGAATTCGCCCCCCGAACGCTATCCAGCATGGGAGAGCTCTCCGGCGTCTTTCAGGCTGAAGGGAGGAATGCAGGCGCTGACGGCGGCGCTCAAAAGTCAGATCCCGGTTGAGAGGATTAAAACAGGCCATCAGGTGATAGCTTTATCCCGGGCCGGCAAGGAAGTGCAGGTCCATACCCGGTCCGAAGGCAGTAAAAAAGCCGTGTTTTCCGTGGAGCATGCCTTCCTCGCTTTGCCTCCTGCCCTGGCAGCTAAAATAGATTTCAGACCGGCGATGCCGGAACAGGTGCTTTCAAACTGGCGGAAAACCCCGACGTGGATGGCCCCCCATGCGAAATATGTCGCTGTATATAAAACGGACTTACTGCATGCACGACAACTTTCAGGGAATGCAGGAAGCCGCGTTGGGCCAATGGTTGAGATCCACGACGTATCCGAGCCAGATTCGGATAAAACGGCAATTTTCGGTTTTATTGGCGTACCGGCACAATCGAGATGGACGGTCAGCGAAACGGTGCTCAAAGGCCTTTGCCGGGAGCAGCTCGTACGCTTATTTGGACAGGATGCGGCAGAACCAGAAGCTGAGTATATAAAAGACTGGGCGGCCGATCCGTATACTGCAACGGAATCTGATCTCCTTCAGGACGTCGGGCACGCAATGCCTGAGCAACTTCTCGCCAGGGGTGAATGGTCTCGCGAGATGACGGGCATCGCCAGTGAATGGTCGCCGCAGTTCTCGGGTTATCTGGCAGGCGCAATTGACTCCGCGTCAAGGGGTGTTCAGCGCTGGCTACATCAGAAATAATCCCGCAAAAATGGTTGCAGCCTTTCGAGCCGGAGATGGGTTATTAAAAAAATGGCTATCGGGTTCGATACTACGTCAGCTGTTAAAAGCAGCTGGCTTCTGAAATGTCTGTTTCTGGCACCTGTGGATACTTTCGCGACAAGGTCCGCAGTGAGCAAAAAGCGGACGTCTGCATGGGGTACGCAGACGTCCGGATAATGATACGAAGTGGACAGATTACTTAACCCGGTTCCCGTCTTCATCAATCACTTTTTCACCGTCCTCTTTGGTGAACGTGCCTTTCTGACCTTCAGGTAGAATATTCAGCACAATTTCTGAGGGGCGACAAAGACGCGTACCAAGCGGCGTCACTACAATCGGTCGATTAATCAGGATCGGATGCTTAAGCATAAAATCGATCAACTGTTCATCAGAAAATGTATCTTCATCAAGACCCAACTGCTCATAAGGTTCAACGTTCTTACGCAACAACGCGCGCACCGTCATTCCCATATCTGAGATGAGTTTAATCAGCTCGTCGCGGGTCGGTGGCGTATCGAGATAGTAAATAATGGTCGGTTCGTTACCGCTGTTACGGATCATCTCCAGCGTGTTGCGCGAGGTGCCGCAGGCCGGGTTGTGGTAGAGAGTAATATTGCTCATATCAGTATCTCATTACAAAGTGACAGAGAGCCGCCACGTCAGCGCGGCCAGTGTGACAAACAGCACGGGTAGCGTCATGATAATGCCGGTGCGGAAGTAATAGCCCCAGGTGATGGTCATGTTTTTCTGAGCCAGCACGTGAAGCCACAGCAGAGTGGCCAGACTGCCAATCGGGGTGATTTTTGGGCCTAAATCGCAACCAATCACATTGGCATAAATCATCCCCTCTTTGACGATGCCGGTCGCAGCACTTCCGTCAATCGACAGTGCGCCAATCAGCACCGTCGGCATGTTGTTCATCACCGACGACATAAACGCCGTCAGGAAGCCGGTGCCAAACGTGGCAGCCCATAGACCTCTCTCTGCCAGCCTATTAAGCACGTCAGAAAGAGACTCAGTGAGTCCGGCATTGCGCAGGCCGTAGACGACCAGGTACATCCCCAGCGAGAAAATAACGATCTGCCAGGGTGCACCGCGCAGCACTTTCCCGGTATTAATGGCATGGCCTCTCTTTGCCACCACGAACAGCACGGCTGCGCCAGCTGCCGCTATCGCACTGACGGGGATCCCCAGCGGCTCCAGAACAAAGAACCCGAGCAGCAGGAGCAGCAGAACAATCCAGCCGGCTCTGAACGTCGCCGGATCTTTAATCGCACTGGCAGGCACTTTCAGCAATGAAACATCATATGTCGCCGGAATATCCCGACGGAAGAAGAGATGCAGCATGAGCAGCGTGGCGGCAATGGCTGCCAGATTCACGGGGACCATCACAGAGGCGTACCGCGTAAAGCTCAGGCCAAAGAAATCCGCCGAGACAATATTCACCAGGTTAGAGACGATGAGCGGCAGACTGGCGGTATCGGCGATGAATCCCGCAGCCATGACAAAGGCCAGCGTCGTGCTCTGGCTGAACCCCAGCGCCAGCAGCATCGCAATCACAATTGGCGTCAGGATCAGCGCTGCACCGTCGTTAGCAAAGAGCGCAGCAACAGCGGCACCGAGCAGAATTATCCAGGTAAACAGCAGGCGTCCACGTCCGTTACCCCAGTGGGCGATATGCAGCGCGGCCCATTCAAAGAAACCGGACTCATCGAGCAGCAGGCTGATGATGATCACCGCAATGAATGCCGCTGTCGCATTCCAGACGATATTCCAGACCACGGGGATATCACCCATGTGGATGACCCCGGTTCCCAGCGCCAGTAAGGCCCCGATACTTGCACTCCAGCCAATACTGAGGCCTCGTGGCTGCCAAATGACCAGAACCAGCGTCAGTAAAAAGATACTCCCTGCCAGTAACATTTCAGACTCCAATATATATGTTTATATGTATGTGATTAAATCTATCAGCAGGAACTACAGGCAGATTTTTCCATCCATTTACGGACATCTTCGCGCAGGCACTGCCATGACGTCGTAATCGTCTCAGCTGCCCACGCTGGCATGTGGGGTGACAGACGATAATAGACCCATTTGCCTTCCCGACGGTCCAGCACCAGTTCAGCCCCGCGCAGGATAGCCATGTGGCGAGAAATCTTGGGCTGCGATTCGGAGGTGGCCGCGCAGATATCGCACACACACAGTTCGCCGGACTCACGGAGAAGCATGATAATGGCGAGGCGGGTTTCATCCGACAGAATTTTAAAAAGCTGAACAGGCTGTAGCATTTATCACTCCATTCCCTTTAGAATATACATATGCTATATCATATGTATTGAATTTAAAAATCATAAAAACCGCCCGGAGTAGAAAAATGGAAGAGTTCCCTGCCCTGAACACAGATTGCTTTGATCGGCAAATTGCTGAACGCCTTCCTTTACAGGAACCGCCGCGCATTCTGATTCTATATGGCTCGGTAAGAGAGCGTTCTTACAGTCGTTTTGCAGCAGAAGAAGCAGGTCGCCTGCTGACGGCGATGGGAGCTGAGGTGAAATTTTTTAACCCTTCCGGTTTACCCCTGCCGGATGATGCTCCGGATACGCACCCAAAAGTCATCGCGCTGCGCGAGCTGGTCAGATGGTGCGACGGGATGGTGTGGAGCTCCCCTGAGCGGCACGGGGCAATGAGCGCAGTGATGAAGGCGCAGATAGACTGGATACCCTTAAGCGAAGGTGCCGTTCGTCCTTCGCAGGGCAAAACCCTTGCGGTGATGCAGGTCTGTGGCGGCTCTCAGTCCTTCAATGCCGTGAACCAGATGCGCATTCTGGGTAGGTGGATGCGGATGTTCACTATACCTAATCAGTCTTCAGTGGCCAAAGCCTGGCAGGAATTCGATGAGAATGGACGAATGAAACCCTCATCCTGGTATGATCGTATCGTCGATGTCGCCGAGGAGCTGTTTAAAATCACGCTACTGCTTAAGGGACAAAGCGGTTATCTGGCCGATCGCTACAGTGAAAGAAAGGAAAGCCATCAGGAACTTTCATCCCGTGTTAATCAGGAAAAAATATAGCGGTCCTCTCTTGATAACTTCAAACCGAGTTCAGTTAACAGGGTCCTCTTTTGGCACAGCGAGGACCAGGATATCCTGCAGCACTCATCGCTCCTAAGAAGATCAGCGTATAGTGTGGTACCGCGAGCGGGAGCATTTCACGCTTCATCTGTCAGTGTTGCTGTATGTCTTGTCCCGCGAAGTACAGCATCCCTTTCCTCTTTCGGTATTCTACTCATCCAGAATATGCATCAGCGACTCGCTGTCTTTACGCGGCGCGTTCTCATCGAATAATGACGAAAAAACAAAATTCACGACCTCAATCGTGTTCGAGGACGCTCGAATACCAAACCTGATATATACACGTTGCACCATTCACCTCTTCAGGATTATTTATGATGTGCATACGCGTTTTTTGTTTATCGTCTGTGTTCCTTTACGGGATACACGTGCAGGCATCGCCAGGCTTTCGTCAGATAACGTTATCAGACCCGACGCGCGACAATCTCAATGTGGCTGTGTGGTATCCAACGGCTTCTGAGGGAAAAGCAGTTGATATAGGCAGTAATCCCGCTTTTGTTGGTGTGACGGTGAACCCCGATGCACCGCCATTGCCTGGCGTTCATCCTCTCCTGGTTATTTCACACGGATACCACGGAAACTGGCGGAATCTCTCCTGGATTGCTGCGGCGATGGCTGCAGAGGGGTATATTGTTGCCGCCCCGGATCATCCAGGCACGACGACGTTTGATCAGAATCCGAGAGAGGCTAAAAAGTTGTGGCGACGTCCGCAGGATATTTCTCGGGTTATTGATTTCGTCATAGCGTCCCCTACTCTGTTCGGGGCAACGGACAGGGGACGTATTGTCGCTTTAGGGCATTCTCTTGGCGGGTGGACAGTCATGTCGCTAGCGGGTGCGCGATTTCAGCCTTCTTTGTTCATTCGTGATTGTCAAAACCATTCCAGACGGGGCGACTGCCGGTTAATAGAAAAACTTGGCATCAATGACACGCTTTCCCTGGAAAAAATATCCGCAAATCACCGTGATGCACGAATCCGGGCTGTCGTCTCTCTTGATACAGGATTAGCTCCTGGTTTTACCCCTCAGAGTCTGAATGCTATTAATATTCCAGTCCTGATTTTAGCGGCACAGGCGGACGGACTGGGAGAATTACCCGCGGATCAGGAGTCTGGATACATTGCTGCCGAAATGAATCCAGACTGGAGACAATACGAGAGGGTTGAAGGCGCGACACATTTCAGTTTCATGCAGCTTTGTAAACCTGGCGCTGAAATTCTGCTAAACGAAGACTCACCTGGCGACGATATTGTTTGCCAGGATGGCCCCCGAGCAAAGCGAGTGGCTATTCATCAACGCCTGATTCGTAAAATCAGTGCATTTCTGAATTCTTCGCTTGATTACCCTGCATCTTCTGCCGGAACAAGGTAGGTGACACGCCGGAAATTCGCAGAAACTCACGGTTAAAATTGGATTTGGTGGTGAATCCAGACTCCAGCATGATATCCGTCACGGGCAACGGGGTGTTTGACAGCAGTTCCTTTGCCCGGTCAATTCTGAAGCCATTGATCCACTGCGATACATTGCACTGACTCACTGAATTGACTGCACCTGAAAGGTGCCGAGCTGGAATGCCGGTTTTTCGGGCCAGGATACTCAGTGTGAGGTCGGGATTAAGATAAATTTGTGTTTCACGAACGTGATTCTCGAGTCTGCGATAAATCCCCTCAAACTCTCCCGCGGGCACCACAACACACTCGGGAGGCGTTTCTTCACGGTTATCATTTCCTGATACCGTTGTCCTTCCCGCACTGACAATGGCCGCGGCGATGAGAGGAAGCAGTATCATCTGGAAAATGACAATCATATCCGGGGCTTGTTTTCCACCGCTGATGCTGAAGTCAAGCGTAACCGCAAGATCTGTCAGTGCAGATAGACACAAAAAGCAGCCTGCGAAAAATGCCATTTTTACAGTGTGTGTTGACTCTGCCAGTCGACTCAGCGTGAAGTTACCCTCTCCCTGCCATGCAAGACGAATGAGGCCACATCCGTATCCTGTAAACAGGATGAAGAGGATGAAATCCGTCGCAACCGGCCAAAACATCCGGATCACTAATGCAATGGCGGGGGGGAAAGTGAGCAATAATGCGCGACGCTGCTTATTAGCATCTGTCATCGTGATAAAACTGTGCCATGCGAGCGGGGGCAGGAGTATTGCTAAGACGGATTGAATATTCCTGAGCATGGCTGAATCGTATTCCCAGCGCAGCGTACCTAGCGTTAGCAGGACGGTGCAGGCGATAAGAAAACGCAGCGTCCCACTGTGGCGATTTTTTTCGGGGAATAGCGCCATGACGATTAAAACCAATAGCGCAAACAGAGTAATAACAGGAAAGGGAACAGAAAACATGACCGCAGAACCCTCATAAATATTTACGAGGAATAGTTGCACAGATGAAGGCAACCTGTCTTCTTAAACACAACAAAACAGTCTAACAATCCTTTAAGACACGATTTATCTCAACGCGACTCACCCCTCCCCTTTTTACCGTATCGTCTGCCCCTCGCGCTTAAGGGGCAGCGGCCTGAGCCCGTTAATTAATACATCGTGGTATGAATCGTACCCCGTTATGATACCCCTTGCGAACTTCCGCTCCTCACTCAGAGCAGACTGTATTCTGTCGCAGTCTGCTCCGTGCCAGAAGCGGAAATTGGCTTTATGAGCCGACATGCGTACGCCGCTCAGTTCGAACTCATTTCTAAGAATCAAAGCGCCAGCCAGCGGCAGTTGACAGCGTCACAAACGGACCCGCCAGCGTCATATTGTGATGACCTATGATCTCTTTTGCTGACAAATGCTCGTTATCCATCGTTGTATGCGCATCAGAAATCAGTACGGTTCTGAATCCCAGTTCCGGTGCTGCGCGGCAGGTGGAGTCCACACAAAACTCTGTTTTCATCCCGGCAATAACCAGTTGCGTTATACCGCGTTTGATAAGTTGATGCCGCAGGTCGGTATCCCGAAAACAATTGGGATACTTTTTAATAAACACGATATCCCGCTGAGCGTTCACATTCAGTTCAGACAGGAGTTGTGTTAACGGACTTTGCTCGGAGAATGGGGAATCATCAGGTCCGGTGTGGCGGGCAAAAAATACAGGCACATGAGCCTGCCTCGCTTTAGCAATCAGCTCGCAAACATTAGACAGAACGGCTTCTGCTGAATGTGGAGAGGCCGGGCCGCGGAAAAGACCTTCCTGCATATCAATGATTAACAGTGCGCTTTCAGGTAATGACATCAAATTTCTCCATTCAAATTATCATGAACGGAGAACAGGTCCCCGTCCGGTTTGGCGGGGAGCGTAGCGCTGTTTTGTCAGGTGCCGGTCACAGATACGCTCACGCCGCCGCAGAAAGCGGTGGTTGCTGCACGTGTCGTGGTAGCAGGGACTGACATACGCATTTTATGACCTTGATTGTTTTTATCTGGAATCAAAATTAGCACACCTCCCGATAAAAAATCTTTTAAATTATACAGCTGTACACGGCCGACTGCTGGCTTCCCACCCTTAAGATAGGGTATGAAAATGCACCGATGGTTTAGCGACCGGCCTTTAAGAGTAGCCAGATAAATACAGGTGCGCCCAGCGTCGCCGTCACGACGCCGATGGGCAACTCTGCTGCGGTCAGTGCAAGACGGGCAATAATGTCGGCGATGAGCAGCGTCGCGGCACCGGCAACAGCGGATGCGGGTAATAATGTACGGTGGTCGGTCATTCCGCCGAGGCGCAACATATGCGGGATGACAAGGCCGATAAATCCAATCGCCCCGGCCAGGGCAACGCTTACGCCGACCATCCAGCCGAGCGCGATGACCAGTATTTTGCGCCATAAGTCGATCGACAGGCCCAGTTGACGGGCCGAGGTTTCGCCTAAGGCCAGCATATTCAATGGCGCTGACTGACATGATGCCCAGACAATAATGGGCAACAGCAGCAGCATTAACCAGCCCTGACGCCAGTCTACGCCACCAAACCCTCCCATCATCCAGTACATCAGTTGGCGCAGATCAAACGATGTTGAGAAATACACCGCCCATGTCATCAGGGCGCTACAAATAATCCCCAGCGCGACGCCGGCCAGTAACAATCGGCTGGTCGACAGATTTCGTCTGGCAAAACGAAGCAAAATCACCGTGATCAGCAATGCCCCGGCGATAGCGCTGATGCTGACGATCCAGCCTGACAGCGCCCCTGCGCCGAACATCACTGCCGCGATAAGCCCGACGCCTGCGCCATTCGAGACGCCAAGCAATCCCGGCTCTGCCAGTGGGTTCTCAAACAAAGCCTGCATCATCGTCCCGCACAAGGCCAGCGCGGCACCTACCAGTATCACCGCCACTGTGCGCGGCAAACGAATTTGCCAGACAAAAAGTTGGCCCTGCTCGCTCATCCAGTTTTCTGGCCCAATCCACTGGTCACCCGCACAAAGGCTGACCGTCATAGCCACGACGAGTAATGCCAGGAGCACGAGTAACCCGCGCAGATCGGAGCGATGTTGACGAGAGGCATAATCATGCATGGGTATTGTTTTCATGTGGGAGATGTCATTGATTTTACGGCGGGTACGCGAGAGAGCAAAGAAAAAAGGCCGCATCAGCGGCCTTTTTAGGTAGTTCAATTACTCTGCTTTAGGCGTTGCGTTTTCGACACGGCTTTTTAACTTCTGTCCGGGTCTGAAGGTCACCACGCGGCGGGCTGTAATGGGAATATCTTCCCCCGTCTTCGGGTTACGGCCCGGACGTTGGTTTTTGTCTCGCAAATCAAAATTGCCAAAACCGGACAGTTTAACCTGCTCACCGTTTTCCAGAGCACGACGGATCTCTTCGAAAAACAGCTCTACCAGTTCTTTGGCATCCCGTTTGCTAAGCCCAAGCTTATCAAACAGATATTCTGACATTTCAGCTTTTGTAAGCGCCATAGGTTCAATCCCTCAATGATGCCTGGAATCGCTCTTTTAATGCCTCTACACATTTGGCGACGGTAGCGGCAATCTCCTCTTCTTCGAGTGTACGGCTGGTATCCTGAAGGATAAGGCTAATAGCGAGGCTCTTAAAACCTTCTGCTACGCCCTTGCCGCGGTACACGTCAAATAAGTTTACGCCAACTACCTGATTTACGCCAACTTTCTTACATTCGGCCAAAATATCTGCTGCGGGCACGTTTTCAGCCACCACAACGGCGATATCACGACGGTTCGCCGGGAAGCGTGAAACGTCCTGAGCCTGAGGAATGACGCGGTCTGCGACCTTGTTCCACTCTAACTCGAACACCATAGTGCGGCCGTTCAGATCCAGTTTGCGCTCCAGCTCAGGGTGAACAACACCAATGAAACCAATGCGTTCACCTTGTAAATAAATGGCAGCACTTTGGCCCGGATGCAAGCCCTGGCAGGCTTCAGCACGGAATTCAATTTCAGATAATTTACCGGTCAGATCGAGAACGGACTCCAGATCGCCTTTCACATCGTAAAAATCAACGCTGTTTTTCGTCAGATCCCAATGCTCTTCGTAGCGATTGCCGCAGATAGCACCTGCCAGCATCAGATCCTGGCGAATCCCGAGATTAGCCTGCGTATCAGGAACAAAACGCAGACCGGTTTCGAAGATACGGACACGGCTCTGCTGACGGTTCTGATTATAAACGATAGTACCGAGCAGACCGGTCAACAGGGAAAGTCGCATCGCAGACATTTCGCTGGAGATCGGATTTGGCAGAATCAGGGCTTCATGACCCGGATGCACCAGCTGCTGCAGTTTGGGATCAACGAAGCTATAGGTAATCACTTCCTGATAGCCTTTGTCGTTAAGCATGGTTTTCACACGCTTCAACGACAGATCGGCTTCTCGGTGAGTCCCCATGATCAAACCTGCTTGCACTGGCTCATCGGGAATATTGTTGTAGCCGTATACACGCGCCACTTCCTCTACCAGATCTTCTTCGATTGAAATATCGAAACGCCAGCTCGGCGCAATGGCCTGCCACTGATCCTGACCTTCTGTGACATCACAGCCCAGGCGACGCAGAATGTCGCTGACCTGCGCATCGGCAATATGATGACCAATCAGGCGATCCAGCTTACTGCGACGCAGCGTGATGGTTGCGCATTTTGGCAGCATTGCTTCGTTGGTCACATCGATGACCGGACCTGCTTCACCGCCACAGATGTCGATCAGCAGACGCGTTGCACGTTCCATCGCTTTGTACTGCAGAGCCGGATCAACACCGCGTTCATAACGGTGAGAGGCATCGGTATGCAAACCATGACGACGCGCGCGACCGGTGATAGACAGCGGACTGAAGAATGCGCATTCCAGCAGCACGTTCTGGGTTTCGTCATTCACGCCCGAATGTTCACCACCAAAGATGCCGCCCATTGCCAGCGCTTTGTTGTGATCGGCAATAACCAGAGTGTCTGCACTGAGCTTCGCTTCGCTACCGTCGAGCAGAACCAGGGTTTCACCCTCTTTCGCCATACGCACCACGATGCCACCTTCGATACGATCTTTATCGAAAGCATGCATCGGCTGGCCCAGTTCGAGCAGCACGAAGTTGGTGACGTCAACAACAGCGTCGATTGAACGGATGCCACAGCGACGCAGCTTCTCTTTCATCCACAGCGGCGTAGGCGCTTTAACGTTGATGCCTTTCACTACGCGGCCCAGGTAACGCGGACACGCATCAGCGGCCTCAACCTGAATCGGCAGCGTGTCGGCAATGGTTGCCGCTACAGGCGCAATATCTGGCGTGTTCAGCTCGGTTTGATTTATCACGGCCACATCGCGGGCCACGCCGATAATACCTAAGCAGTCGGCACGGTTCGGGGTGACGCTGATTTCAATCGTGTTGTCATCAAGCTTGAGGTACTCGCGAATATCGGTGCCAATCGATGCATCGACAGGAAGTTCGATGATGCCGTTATGGTCGTCGGAAATCCCGAGTTCAGAGAAGGAGCACAGCATCCCCTCTGATGGCTCGCCACGCAGTTTGGCGGCTTTGATTTTGAAATCGCCCGGCAGAACCGCGCCCACAGTGGCTACGGCCACTTTCAGCCCTTGACGGCAGTTTGGCGCGCCGCAGACGATATCCAACAGGCGTTCGCCACCGACGTTAACCTTTGTGACGCGCAGCTTGTCAGCATTCGGGTGCTGGCCGCACTCGACCACTTCACCCACAACCACGCCGTTAAATGCGCCGGAAACGGGTTCGACGCCGTCGACTTCCAGACCGGCCATAGTGATCTGGTTAGAAAGTGCTTCACTGTCGAGCGTCGTGTTTACCCATTCGCGTAACCACAGTTCACTGAATTTCATTGTTCTGTCCTGCCCTTATTTAAACTGTTTGAGGAAACGCAGATCGTTTTCGAAGAATGCGCGCAAATCGGTTACGCCATAACGCAGCATCGTCAGGCGCTCCATGCCCATACCGAAGGCAAAGCCGGAATAAATTTCCGGATCAATACCCACGTTGCGCAGTACGTTCGGATGAACCATGCCGCAGCCCAGAACTTCGAGCCATTTGCCATTTTTACCCATCACGTCAACTTCCGCAGACGGTTCAGTGAACGGGAAATAGGACGGACGGAAACGAACCTGCAAATCTTCCTCAAAGAAGTTGTTCAGGAAGTCATGAAGCGTGCCTTTCAGATTGGTAAAGCTGATGTTTTTATCAACGATCAGCCCTTCCATTTGATGGAACATTGGCGTGTGGGTCTGATCGTAATCGTTACGGTACACGCGACCCGGCGCGATGATGCGGATCGGCGGCGCTTGTTCCTTCATGGTACGGATCTGCACGCCAGAGGTCTGGGTACGCAGCAAACGCGTGGCATCAAACCAGAACGTGTCGTGGTCAGCGCGTGCCGGATGATGGCCAGGAATATTGAGGGCATCGAAGTTATGGTAGTCATCTTCGATTTCCGGGCCAGTCGCCACGGTAAAGCCGAGCTCACCGAAGAAACTTTCAATGCGATCGATGGTGCGAGTCACCGGATGTAGACCGCCGTTCTCGATACGACGTCCAGGCAAGGAAACATCAATCGTTTCTTCAGCCAGGCGCGCGTTCAATGCGGCGCTTTCCAGGTCAGATTTACGCGCGTTTAACGCTTGCTGAACCTGTTCTTTCGCTTCGTTGATGACTGCACCTGCAGCCGGGCGCTCTTCAGGCGGCAGCTCCCGCAGGGTGGTCATTTGAAGGGTCAAATGCCCTTTTTTACCCAGATATTCGACGCGGACATTGTCTAGTGCGGCAACATCTGAGGCTTGATTAATGGCGGCCGTTGCATTGGCAACCAGCTCTGCGAGATGTGACATGTTTTTCCTCGTTATGTGGCGATATTCATCAGCGATAGAAACAAAAAAAGCCTCCATCAGGAGGCTTTCCGGCGCTGTTTTTCGTTTCATCTTTCACGCGCAAGCCTCCTGAACTCAGGTGCTAAAGTAAAAGAAGAAGCGGAAAATAGCAGCATTCATGCTTGCGTTACCTTGTGTGGTACATGCCGTAAGGCCTTATTGAAAAGGCTAGACGGAGAATTGTCAATTATTTGATAGCCTTGTGAAACAAAAGAGGGAGCAAAGCCCCCTCTTTCAACTGGCTTATGCCAGTGCTGCTTTCGCTTTTTCGACCAGAGCGGTGAACGCTAATTTGTCGAATACTGCGATGTCAGCCAGAATCTTACGGTCGATTTCAACAGAGGCTTTTTTCAGGCCGTTGATGAATTTGCTGTAAGAAATACCGTTCTGACGTGCTGCTGCGTTGATACGCGCAATCCACAGTTGACGGAACTGACGCTTACGTTGACGACGGTCACGGTAAGCATACTGACCAGCTTTGATAACAGCCTGGAAGGCAACGCGGTATACGCGTGAACGCGCACCGTAGTAGCCTTTGGCTTGTTTCAAAATTTTCTTGTGACGTGCACGGGCAACTACACCACGTTTTACGCGAGCCATATGTGCTCTCCTGTATCTATTCTAATTAAAAAGTTAAAAAAACGTTAACGACTTATGCGTACGGCAGGCACGCGATAACCAGACCCAAATCGCCTTTAGAAACCATGGCTTTTGGACGCAGGTGACGTTTACGCTTGGTAGCTTTTTTAGTCAGAATGTGACGCAGGTTAGCACGCTTGTGTTTAAATCCACCTTTACCGGTTTTTTTAAAACGCTTAGCAGCACCGCGTACGGTCTTAATTTTTGGCATTTTAATAACTTCCACTTCGCATTGTTAATAAACGAAACATAGGCGAACAAAATCTGCGAAGCCCGTAGGCTCCACAGATCTTGCTACTTGAAGGCCTTACTGTTTCTTCTTAGGAGCGAGCACCATGATCATCTGGCGGCCTTCGATCTTCGATGGGAAGGATTCGACCACTGCCAGTTCACTCAGATCGTCACGGACGCGATTAAGCACTTCCATACCGATCTGCTGATGAGCCATCTCACGACCGCGGAAACGCAGCGTGATCTTAGCTTTATCACCCTCTTCCAGAAAGCGTACCAGGCTGCGGAGTTTTACCTGGTAATCGCCATCGTCTGTGCCAGGTCGGAATTTAATTTCCTTAACCTGAATAACTTTTTGCTTTTTCTTCTGTTCCTTAGAAGACTTGCTCTTTTCATAGAGGAACTTGCCGTAATCCATGATACGACAAACTGGCGGCTCGGCGTTAGGGCTGATTTCGACTAAGTCTACTCCGGACTCTTCTGCTTTTTCCAGAGCTTCTCTCAGACTCACAATACCAAGCTGCTCGCCTTCCAGACCTGTTAAGCGAACTTCTTGCGCGCGAATTTCGCTATTAATACGATTCGGGCGCGCCGTTTGAACTCGTTTTCCGCCTTTAATACCTTATACCTCCAGTTGTTGAAGACTGCGGCTGCGAATCTCTAGTCGCAGCTTCTCAATCACTTCATTTACGTCCAGGCTGCCCAAGTCTTTACCACGGCGGGTGCGAACGGCAACTTTGCCTGATTCCACCTCTTTATCACCGCAGACCAACATGTAAGGGACACGACGTAATGTGTGCTCACGGATTTTAAAGCCAATCTTCTCATTTCTCAAGTCCGCTTTTACGCGAATGCCCGCATTTTGTAGTTTCTGCGTCAATTCTTTAACGTAATCAGCCTGAGAATCGGTAATATTCATCACCACGACCTGCACTGGCGCAAGCCAGGTTGGGAAGAAGCCCGCGAATTCTTCGGTAAGAATACCGATAAAGCGTTCAATAGAACCCAGAATCGCACGGTGAATCATAACCGGAATCTGACGCTCGTTGTCTTCGCCAACATAAGAGGCGCTTAAACGCTGCGGCAGAGAGAAGTCCAGCTGCACCGTACCGCACTGCCAGGCGCGGTCGAGACAGTCATACAGTGTAAATTCGATTTTCGGACCGTAGAATGCGCCTTCACCCAGTTGATACTCAAATGGAATGTTATTTTCTTCAAGCGCAACTGCCAGATCCGCCTCAGCACGATCCCAGGTCTCGTCACTGCCGATACGTTTTTCCGGACGAGTTGAGAGTTTGACAACGATTTTCTCGAAGCCAAAAGTGCTATACATATCGTAGACCATACGAATACAGGCGTTAACTTCCTCTCGCACCTGACCTTCAGTACAGAAGATATGCGCGTCATCCTGAGTAAAGCCGCGTACACGCATCAGACCATGCAATGCACCTGATGGTTCATTACGATGACAGCTACCGAACTCCGCCATACGCAGCGGCAGATCGCGATAAGATTTCAGACCCTGATTAAAGATCTGAACGTGGCCAGGACAGTTCATCGGCTTGATGCAGTATTCACGGTTCTCTGAAGACGTCGTGAACATCGCATCTTTATAGTTGTCCCAGTGGCCGGTTTTTTCCCACAGCACACGGTCCATCATGAACGGGCCTTTCACTTCCTGATACTGATATTCTTTCAACTTAGAGCGTACGAAAGTTTCCAGTTCACGGAAGATAGTCCAGCCATCGTTATGCCAGAAGACCATACCCGGCGCCTCTTCCTGCATATGATACAGGTCGAGTTGTTTACCGATTTTACGGTGGTCACGCTTCGCTGCTTCTTCCAGACGAACCAGATAAGCATTCAGGGCTTTTTTGTCTGCCCAAGCGGTACCATAAATACGCTGCAACATCTTATTGTTGCTGTCGCCACGCCAGTACGCACCGGCAATCTTCATCAATTTGAAGTGGTGACAGAAACGCATGTTCGGCACGTGCGGTCCACGACACATGTCGACATATTCTTCGTGATGATACAAGCCGGGCTTGTCATCATGCGAAATGTTCTCATCAAGAATAGAAACTTTGTAGTTTTCGCCACGCTTCACGAAGGTTTCACGCGCTTCGTGCCAGCTGACATTCTTCTTGATGACTTCGTAGTTAGTTTCGGCGAGCTCGTGCATACGTTTTTCTAGCGCGTCGATGTCTTCCTGAGTCAGCGTATGGTCAAGATCAACGTCATAGTAGAAGCCGTTATCAATAACCGGGCCAATCGCCATTTTGGTATTCGGCCACAGCTGCTTAATAGCATGGCCCAACAGGTGCGCGCAGGAGTGACGAATGATCTCAAGACCTTCGGCATCCTTGGCGGTAATGATGGAAAGCTGTGCGTCGTTTTCAATCAGATCGGAAGCATCAACCAACTCACCGTTTACACGGCCAGCGATGGTGGCTTTAGCCAGGCCAGGACCAATGTCCAGGGCAACATCCATCGGGCTTACGGCACGGTCAAAATGGCGTTGACTGCCATCAGGAAGAGTAATTACAGGCATTTTATATCCTTATTTGCAGTGATGCCCCACACATAAGAGCATATACAAAGAAAATAATCGTGTTTTGACAATGGATTACGACACCATCTGACCAACAATCGTCAAATTGGCTCGCCATCCGACACATAACCGTAATCAGACAAACTCTGATTTACGATCTGTTCCCAGATGGTAACACTAACAAAAGGGGGAATGCACTCCCTGCACCGAGATTACTGCATCTACAACTTGCGTATGAGTTGAGTAAGTTTTGCGTTGCGGCGCTCGCGATCTACATTTGCTGGGCTACGCTTTTACAAGGCCTTACAACGAAGGGAGGGCATACTATGAATGTTTCCAGCAGAACGGTTGTCATATTGAATATTCTCTCTGCCGCGGGACTGGTCATGCTGCTTGCGAGCAAGTTTAACTGGTTTTGACTCTGCGGGTAGGCTATACATCCTGTATATTGATAAAGAGATGTAAGCTAAACACAAGGAAGGACCATGCCATCAAAACGCTTTGCGAAAAAACACTGGAAAATGGTGGTGGTATTAATCGCTATCTGCGCAGCGATGTTATTATTACGTTGGGCGGCAATGTTGTGGGGCTAAAGAAACGACTCAACATTACGTATGTTAATACATAATGTATCCCGCCTAATACGAATGGGTGATTATACGCTTACAAAGATAAAACATTAATTCGTAAATCTTTAAATAAATTTACGCCTTATCCCATGTTAAAAACCGGTACGTCAGAATCCGGTTTTTACAGGGTGGGATGATGCCAATAATGTCATGCAAAGTAATGACCCGTTAAGATCAAGACCACTCACCCGCCACAAGTTTATGTACATCAAATGCGTCATTCATTGACTGTCCGGTGGATTGTGAGCCCGGCGCAATGTTTGAGCCCGCTTCGACATCAGAAGCGCGAGTAATACCGATTTGAGTTGAGGCGTCACTGGCAGACTGTGTAGCTGAATCAGCGGCAAATACACCAAATGAAAGTGTTGAAAGCACCATTGCTGCTGCAGCGGTTTTGAATTTATTCATAATGTTTTTCTCTTTCTTAATTAATGCAGAATAACTTGAGACAAATAAATGCCTATGTTGTTAGTGTAGATCTGGATCACACTTTTGCATAGTCAATTTATTTATCAAAAAGTGTCAAATAAACTGAAGACTTATCAAGAGAGACAATTATGAAGAAATTATGGAGATAGCGAATAAATAGATTATTTAAAACGCTGTTTACGTTTTAATAGCACGCTTTGTTAAAATAAAAATGGGCCGAAAATATTTCGGCCCGAGAGAATTACATTTTGTAACCTAAGGAAATCGTGGTTCTACGATCTGTATGTTCCGGAGCAGAAGCCGGTGGTTCAGAGTTCCAGGTGACGTTATAAGCGACTTTCAAACCAAAGTGTTCGTTAATCGCCACATTCAGCGCAGTCTCTGAGTTCAGTGTCGTATCATCAGCACCAAATACGGAGACACCCTGAGTGAATTTGGCGTTATCAGTGAACTGCCAGGCATAGGTGCCAGACGCGTAACCCAACGGTTGCGTTTTGGTATCGCCATCTGTGTATTCGTCATAACGCACACCAGGACCGAATTCAAAACGGAAACTGTGTACTGGCCCGTTCAGGAACTGACGACCATAACCCGCAGTGAACACATCACGCTGACGGTAGCCGTTGTAGCGGTCTGTTAACCAGCTTGCCTGTCCGAAGAGATAATCCGTATCGGTCATGTTGTAACGGCTACGGCCGCCAACCGCATACTTCTCAGAAGAGCGCTCGTCGTTAGAGGAGGTATTACTCGCATTACCCCACAGTGACCAGGCTGTGCTATTTCCGTACCAGGTCATGGTGGTATCAGCCGTCAGGGAAGAGCTTTTAGTGTTACCCGATTGCGCCAGATAACCAGCGTTAAGGTTGCCTTCAAACGGTTTCTGCGCAGTGGAGGGGTCATCCATGACAGTAAAAACGGTATCATCAGCGGCTGCATACATTGAGGCAAACACGCCTCCCGCCAGCATCATTGCAGCGGGTACTGTCTTCAAAAGCTTCATTTTTAAGGGAGTCCGTACAACAAAAAAAGAGACCATCACGGTCTCGGAAACTTTCTTGAGGATCAATGAGAAGGCATCCGTAGAAAGGTAACAAATTATAAAAAGGCTCATATAACATAGCAATGATTTCTTATTTCATTTTTTGAATAAGAACGATCTTAAACCGACTTTTATTACATAATAAAAAGACGCTATCGCTTTAAACATTTATATTAAAAATCATACTGTTATTTACTTTCTTTTCTGCATAATGAGTGCCAGGCTTAAAGAAGCCATTCTAAAAGGAGGTCATAATGGTACAGATTTACACTCTGACGCTCTCCCCTTCTCTCGACAGTGCCACCCTGACACCACAGATTTACCCTGAGGGCAAACTACGCTGTAGCGCTCCCGTCTTTGAACCCGGCGGTGGAGGCATCAACGTTGCGCGCGCCATTACTCATCTTGGCGGTAAAGCTACCGCCATATTTCCCGCCGGAGGTGCCACCGGTGAACATCTGGTGGCATTACTGGCAGACGAACAGGTCGCCGTTGACACTGTTCAGGCCAAAGACTGGACGCGGCAAAATTTGCACGTTCACGTCGAATCCAGCGGTGAGCAGTATCGTTTCGTGATGCCCGGCGCCATGCTGACTGACGATGAATTCCGTCAGTTGGAAGAGAAAGTCATGGCGATTGAAAGCGGATCGATACTCGTGATCAGCGGCAGTCTGCCACCCGGCGTCAAAACCGAAAAACTCACGCAACTCATCCATGCTGCTCAAAAACAGGGCCTGCGCTGCGTTGTTGATAGTTCAGGCGACGCACTTACGGCAGCGTTGGAATCCGGCGATCTGGAACTTATCAAGCCAAACCAAAAAGAGTTGAGCGCGCTGGTGAATCGCGCATTAACGCAGCCCGACGATGTACGTGCCGCAGCTCAGGAGCTGGTACGCAGCGGGAAATCACGCCGCGTGGTGGTATCACTTGGGCCGCAGGGTGCGCTCGCCGTTGACGAGTCGGGTTACGTACAGGTCGTTCCCCCGCCGATGAAAAGCCAGAGCACCGTTGGCGCGGGTGACAGCATGGTCGGCGCGATGACGTTAAAACTTGCGCAAGGCGCATCCTTACTGGAGATGACGCGTCATGGCGTCGCGGCAGGCAGCGCCGCCACCATCAACAAAGGGACGCGGCTCTGTTCGCTCGCCGATACGCAAAAAATCGTCGACTATCTCACTCAACAGTAACCCTTGCTTCCCCCTAAACCCTGGGGGAAGTGTGCATAAAGTCGCCAAAATGGCACAATCAACTATGCTAAAAAAACTTTCATAATAACAACGAGGTGAAATATGAGCAGTGGTGATATCACCCGCTACGTGGTAATCGTAAAAATTCATGAAGATTCGCTGACCGAGCTCAACGAAATCACCAATCATTTCTCGCGAGGCGGTTTTTTGCTCACGATGGCGGATGATGAAGGAAACATTCATGACCTGGGCATCAACACTTTTGGGCTGATCAGCACCCTCAGTGCCGATGAAGTCAAAACGCTGGCCAATGGTCTTGTCGAAAGCGCGACAGGCAAAGAAGCCGACATCCAGGTTAACACCTGGGAAGCGTGGCAAAAAAGCGAACAATAAGTGCCCTGTATACATCCAAACGGCTCAGGTGTGCGTTAGCTCGTATTATTTAACGGCGGTTCTGCGCTAACTTTATGATCTGGCGGACAACATGGGAGAATCATCATGTGGCAGGCTATCAATCATCTGTTAAATGAACAGCTGGGCGAAGGGGAAATTGAACTGCGTAACGAGTTGCCGGGCGGAGAGATACACGCCGCATGGCATCTGCGGTTTGCCGGGCGCGATCTCTTCGTGAAATGTGATGAGCGGGAACTTCTTCCTATTTTCACCGCCGAAGCCGATCAGCTCGAGTTATTGTCGCGCAGCAAAACCGTCTCGGTGCCAAAAGTTTGGGCGCTGGGCAGCGATCGTGACTACAGCTTCCTGGTGATGGATTATCTCCCTGCCCGCCCTCTGGATGCTCACAACGCCTTTTTGTTGGGCCAGCAGATTGCGCGGCTGCACGCGTGGAGCGATCAACCGCAGTTTGGTCTCGATTTTGATAACGATCTCTCGACCACACCGCAGCCCAATGCCTGGCAGCGCCGCTGGTCCACCTTTTTTGCGGAACAACGCATCGGCTGGCAGCTGGAACTTGCTGCGGAAAAAGGTCTCTCTTTTGGCAACATTGATGCGATTGTCGACCACGTTCATCAGCGGCTCGCGTCGCACCAGCCGCAACCGTCGTTGCTCCACGGTGACTTATGGTCTGAAAACTGTGCACTAGGACCAAACGGCCCGTATATTTTTGACCCGGCCTGCTACTGGGGCGACCGGGAATGCGATCTAGCGATGTTACCGCTGCATCCTGAACAACCGCCGCAAATCTATGACGGCTATCAGGCTGTTTCACCGCTGCCCCCCGACTTTCTCGATCGACAACCGATCTATCAGCTCTACACGCTGTTTAACCGGGCAATTTTGTTTGGAGGGGAGCATCTGGTCAATGCCCAACGCGCGTTGGACAGGGTTTTAGCGGCATAGGCTCAGAAATAGCCATGAAAAGGGGTGGTCAACACCACCCTGTTTCGCTTTACAGAAATCCCAGCAATGAGAAGAAGAAATACCCACAGACGATAACAATCACCGGCAAAACGTACAGCGGGAATATCTGCAGGAAAATGGTGTGATGCGGCACTACAATGCGTGATTCAGTCTGCTCTCGGGTTAAGCCATCAACCCCCTTCGCTTGTTCAAGAATCAGTTGATCTTCAACGCCCTCACGCAGAAAACGGGTCTGGCGACTCATGCGTGCCCCCGACGCTTGCAGCGCTAGCGCGATAAAGATCAGTGCAAAGATTATCCAAAACACAATGTTCAATTGCTGCTGAAAATGAGGGGTGGGTGAGTTGTACCAAAAGAAATTCAAAAAAGGCGTATTAAAGCGCATCATCTCAATCATAACATGTGCAAAATCAAGCATAACTGCATTAATACCCGCCTGTTTTTCACTGCGCTCATACATGAATTTCAGCACTGAAATCAGCGTGGAAATCACCGCTGGGATGAAAATTACCCATCCGGCCACGCGTTTTAGCACTGCGATGCGTCCAGCTTGTTGATACGTCATCAGTTCCCCTTGATAAAGACGCTCTGTTTGAGCCTAAGTTTACCTTCAGGTGGCGAATTTCGCCTGATATTTAAAAGCGATATGGTAAATTGCTTCTGAGTTCCTGTTTTAACCTTCCGCTGTACCCCTACGAAAGGAGATGTTGTCATGTCGACCCCGCACCAAATTGTTGCTGCCATTTTCGATATGGATGGATTACTGATCGATTCTGAACCTTTGTGGGATCGTGCTGAACTTGATGTGATGGCAAGTATCGGGGTGGACATCAGCCGCCGCGCAGAACTTCCCGATACGCTGGGCCTGCGCATTGATATGGTCGTCGAGCTTTGGTTCGCGCATCAACCGTGGAGCGGTCCGAGCCGTGAAGAGGTTACCGCCCGCGTGATCGATAGAGCCATTTCCCTTGTTGAAGAAAAACGTCCCCTGTTGCCTGGCGCCCGCGACGCCATTGCGCTGTGCAAATCTCAGGGGCTAAAAGTCGGTCTGGCCTCCGCCTCCCCGCTGCATATGCTGGAAAAAGTGCTGGAGATGTTTGATCTGCGCGACAGCTTTGACGCTCTGGCCTCGGCAGAAAAACTGCCGTACAGCAAACCGCATCCGCAGGTGTATATGGATTGTGCCGCAAAACTTGAGGTTGATCCGTTGGCCTGCGTGGCGTTGGAAGATTCCGTGAACGGCATGATCGCCTCTAAAGCGGCACGCATGCGCTCGATTGTCGTTCCGGCGGAAGAAGGCCAGCACGATCCCCGCTTTGCACTGGCAAATGCGAAGCTGACGTCACTCGTCGATTTAACCCCCACTCACCTTTTCGGCCAATAGCATCGCGTTTCGGGCAACATGGGGTTGCCCGAAAACATGACCGCCATAATATTTTTAAAACATCATTTCATTTTAATTTGTATTTCCCCGTAACGGCTTCTATTCTTACCTTCAGAACGACAATAACCCTACACTCTGAGGTACATATGATACTGGATGCCTTTAATCTTTCGGGAAAAGTCGCCATCGTGACAGGATGCGATACGGGCTTAGGCCAGGGAATGACGCTGGGGCTCGCGCAAGCGGGATGCGATATTGTGGGTGTAAACCGCAAAATTCCCGAAGAGACGGCAGCCAAAGTCATCGCCTTAGGCCGACGTTTTATGGCGATACAGGCCGATCTCAGCAAGCAAGACACCATAGATGACATCGTCAGCAAAACCGTCGCTGAAATGGGGCGCGTCGATATTCTGGTCAATAATGCAGGCACCATCCGCCGGGAAGACGCACTGACCTTCAGTGAAAAAAACTGGGATGACGTGATCAACCTGAATCTGAAATCGGTGTTCTTCCTTTCCCAGGCCGTCGCACGCCAGTTCATCGCGCAAGGCGGAGGCGGGAAAATCATTAACATCGCCTCAATGCTCTCATTCCAGGGCGGGATTCGCGTACCTTCTTATACGGCGTCCAAAAGCGGGGTATTAGGTATCACGCGCCTGCTGGCCAACGAGTGGGCAACGCACAATATCAACGTCAACGCCATTGCACCCGGCTACATGGCGACCAACAACACTCAGCAATTGCGCGATGACGAGCAGCGCAGCAAAGAGATTCTCGACCGCATCCCCGCCGCGCGCTGGGGAACGCCTGAAGATCTGCAAGGCCCGGTGGTCTTCCTGGCGTCAGCCGCGTCGGATTACATTAGCGGGTATACCCTCGCCGTTGATGGAGGCTGGCTGGCGCGTTAGCGCCGCTTTGTGACAAAGAGTTACACCGTAACCTCTTCCGCCTACTGTATAAAAACCCTATACTGTATGAATTGACAGTTTCGTGGATTTTATCATGACGGCGGAAGGCCACCTCCTTTTTTCAATTGCCTGCGCAGTGTTTGCCAAAAACGCTGAGCTGACCCCTGTGCTGGCGCAGGGCGACTGGTGGCATATCGTTCCGTCTGCGGTCCTCACCTGCTTGCTGCCAGATATTGATCATCCGAAGTCATTTTTGGGGCAACGGTTAAAATGGATAGCCAAACCTATCGCCCGGGCCTTTGGCCATCGCGGATTTACGCACAGCCTGCTGGCGGTATTTATCCTGCTGACCTGCTTTTACCTCAAAATTCCCGAAAGCTGGATTGTCCCCGCAGATGCCATTCAGGGTATGGTGCTCGGCTATTTGAGCCATATCCTCGCTGATATGCTCACACCCGCCGGTGTTCCGCTGCTCTGGCCATGTCGCTGGCGCTTCCGCTTTCCTATTCTGGCTCCGCAAAAAGGCAACCAGCTGGAACGCGTATTATGCATGGCGCTCTTCGCTTACGCGGTATGGATGCCCCAGACGCTGCCCGAAAATGGTGCAGTGCGCTGGTCCTCACAGATGATCAATACGCTGCAATTTCAGTTCAATCGTTTTATTAATCACCAGATTGAACATTAAACCAACAAAATAATCACATCTGTCATAAATCATTCCATTTGGATATAAGCGCTACATCACACTTCTGCTAACCTTGCGCCAACATGATCGGAATATACCGATCGGATAATAAATCAGGAGAACGGGGATGAATTTTCCACTAATCGCGAACATCGTGGTGTTCGTTGTCTTGCTATTGCTGCTGGCGCAGACGCGTCACAAGCAGTGGAGCCTGGCGAAAAAGGTACTCGTAGGTCTGGTCATGGGTGTGGTATTTGGTCTGGCATTGCAGGCGATTTACGGCTCCGATAACCCGGTTCTGAAAGATTCCATTCAGTGGTTTAACGTTGTTGGTAACGGCTACGTCCAACTGCTGCAAATGATCGTCATGCCGCTGGTCTTCGCCTCTATTCTGAGTGCGGTAGCGCGTCTGCATAATGCCTCACAGCTGGGTAAAATCAGCTTCCTGACGATTGGCACTCTGCTCTTCACTACGCTTATCTCTGCGCTGGTCGGTGTGCTGGTGACCAATGTCTTTGGCCTGACCGCTGAAGGTCTGGTGCAGGGCACTGCGGAAACCGCGCGTCTGACGGCTATCGAAACCAACTATGCAGGCAAAGTAGCGGACCTGAGCGTCCCGCAATTGCTGCTCTCTTTCGTGCCGAAAAACCCGTTTGCCGATCTGACTGGCGCAAATCCAACGTCCATTATTAGCGTGGTGATTTTTGCAGCCTTCCTGGGTGTAGCAGCGCTGAAACTGCTGAAAGACGATGCGCCAAAAGGCCAACGCGTTCTGACGGCCATCGACACGCTGCAAAGCTGGGTAATGAAGCTGGTGCGTCTGGTTATGCAGTTAACGCCATACGGTGTTCTGGCGCTGATGACCAAAGTCGTTGCGGGCTCTAACCTGCAGGACATCATCAAACTGGGTAGCTTCGTTATTGCCTCTTATCTCGGTCTGGGCATCATGTTTGTCGTTCACGGCATCCTGCTGGGTGTGAACGGCGTCAGCCCGCTGAAATACTTCCGTAAGGTCTGGCCGGTGCTGACGTTCGCATTCACCAGCCGCTCCAGCGCTGCGTCTATTCCGTTGAACGTTGAAGCACAAACGCGTCGTCTGGGTGTGCCGGAGTCGATCGCCAGCTTCTCAGCCTCTTTCGGTGCGACAATTGGCCAGAACGGTTGCGCGGGTCTGTATCCGGCCATGCTGGCCGTTATGGTTGCGCCAACAGTCGGCATCAACCCGCTTGATCCGGTATGGATCGCGACGCTGGTCGGCATCGTGACCGTCAGCTCCGCCGGCGTTGCAGGTGTGGGTGGCGGTGCGACGTTTGCCGCGCTGATCGTACTGCCTGCGATGGGTCTTCCGGTCACGCTGGTTGCACTGCTGATTTCCGTTGAGCCGCTGATCGACATGGGTCGTACCGCGCTGAACGTCAGCGGTTCTATGACCGCCGGGACGCTAAGCAGCCAGTGGCTCAAGCAGACCGACAAAGAAATTATGGATAGTGACGAAAACGCCGAGCTGGCGCACCGTTAATCCCGCCAAAGTAAAAGCCACCTTCTTAGAAGGTGGCTTTTGAGAATGCCCCCTGTAAGGGGGGCGATTATCACCTTCTGTTCCTACTCTAGCATTTCCATCTGCTGTTCATGCGTTTGTTCCGTTTTCTCCTGATGCCGCACGTATCGTCTGATAATTTCTTCATTCACCCCAACCGTATCGACAAAATACCCACGGGACCAAAAATGGTTTCCCCATAATTTTTTCCTGATGTGTGGAAAACGGTTGTAGAGCCTGATTGCACTACGCCCTTTCAGATGCCCCATCAGAGTGGATATTGAGATTTTGGGTGGAACGATTACGACAAGATGTACATGATCTGGCTGAATATTTAGCTCAAGGACCTCACAATCTTTTATTCCGCAGAGAATATAGATCGTCCTATACAGTTCCTTGCCAAGCTTATCTTTCAGGATCCTGAAACGGTACTTTGGCGTCCACACTATGTGGTATTTGCAACGCCAATATACATGTGATGAACTCCTGTAAAGCCCCATGTCGGTTTGTCTCCTTTTACTTGTGGTGAGTAAGCAGAGATATTCCGGCATGGGCATTCTTCAGGCTATAGCCTTACAGGATCAATCACCACCTCCCTAGGAGGTGGTTTAGGGGTGACAACAAAAAACCGCCCTCGGGCGGTTTTTTGTTGTCTGTTATTCCTGAATATCTTGATCCTGACGGATTTGCATCGCCCAGCGTTGGGCTGCTTCCGGCTCACTGAAGGCTGGGGAGCGACGGAAATGTTCACTCATCAGGACAAACGCCACATATTTTCCCCGTAACTGCCAGACATCGCGAAAGCCATCCACCTTCAGGGCGTGAGCGGGCGGCGCAGGTTCGACGCGAGGCACGTAGCTAATAACAGGACGGTTTTGTTGACGAAATGATTTCATAATCAGCTGGTTCACTAAAACAAATTCTGGAAACAGGAAATTCCTATCATAGCCGATTCCCACCCCGTGCGTCGCGCCCGGCATGCACCGCATGCCGCCTTTCGTTAAACGTCCTGTCTGAAAAATCTCAGTTTGCCCGTCAACAAACTACATTGTTCTATAGTTAACAGGGTTTTTCGCAACAACGATCCACTTCAGCAATGAAAAAGGAGACGAGTGCAATGTCGCATAAAGATAAGAAACATCAAGCTCAACCATCGCCCATCCATGGTACAGAGGAATCAAAACCGGGTATGGATTCACTGGCACCTCAAGACGGCTCTCATAAAGCGACGCCTGAGCCCTCAGCCCCTGGCGAGCAGCCAACTGCATCGGGCAGCGTGAAATCGCCGGATACCGGCAACGATAAACTTAAGTCACTGGAATCTCACCGCAAGGGCGGCGAAAATTATGCGCTGACGACGAATCAGGGCGTGCGCATCGCCGACGACCAAAACTCGCTACGCGCCGGGAATCGTGGCCCGACGCTGCTTGAAGACTTTATTCTGCGAGAAAAGATCACCCATTTTGACCACGAACGCATTCCGGAACGTATCGTTCATGCGCGCGGTTCTGCTGCACACGGTTATTTTCAGCCGTATAAGAATCTCAGCGACATCACTAAAGCCGACTTCCTTTCCGACCCAGATAAAATCACGCCCGTGTTCGTGCGTTTTTCTACCGTTCAGGGCGGCGCGGGCTCTGCTGACACCGTGCGCGATATCCGTGGTTTTGCCACCAAGTTCTACACCGAAGAAGGGATTTTTGATCTCGTTGGCAATAACACACCGGTGTTCTTTATTCAGGATGCGCATAAATTCCCTGACTTTGTCCATGCAGTCAAACCGGAGCCTCACTGGGCAATTCCGCAGGGACAAAGCGCGCACGACACTTTCTGGGACTATATTTCGCTCCAGCCTGAGACGCTGCATAACGTGATGTGGGCCATGTCCGATCGCGGCATTCCGCGTAGCTACCGTACGATGGAAGGGTTTGGTATTCACACGTTCCGCATGATCAATGCTGAAGGGAAAGCAACGTTCGTCCGCTTCCACTGGAAACCGGTGGCGGGTAAAGCCTCGCTGGTGTGGGACGAGGCGCAAAAGCTGACCGGACGCGATCCCGATTTCCACCGTCGTGAGCTATGGGAATCAATCGAGGCAGGCGATTATCCAGAATACGAGCTTGGGTTACAGCTGATTCCGGAAGAGGATGAGTTCAAATTTGATTTTGACTTGCTGGACCCCACCAAACTCATCCCTGAAGAGCTGGTTCCGGTACAACTGGTCGGCAAAATGGTGCTCAACCGCAACCCCGACAATTTCTTTGCCGAAAACGAACAGGTGGCGTTCCACCCGGGTCATATTGTTCCGGGACTGGACTTCACCAACGATCCGCTCCTGCAGGGCCGTCTGTTCTCTTATACCGATACGCAAATCAGCCGTCTCGGCGGGCCAAACTTCCACGAAATCCCGATCAATCGCCCAACCTGTCCGTACCATAATTTCCAGCGCGACGGGATGCACAGGCAGGATATCGATACCAATCCGGCGAATTATGAACCCAACTCTATCAACGACAACTGGCCGCGTGAAACGCCGCCGGCCCCTAAACGGGGAGGATTTGAGTCTTATCAGGAACGCGTCGAAGGGACAAAAATCCGCGAGCGTAGCCCGTCGTTTGGCGAATATTACGCCCACCCTCGCCTGTTCTGGCAAAGCCAGACACCGATTGAGCAACAGCATATTATCGGTGCTTTTAGCTTTGAATTAAGCAAAGTGGTGCGCACCTATATTCGCGAGCGCGTCGTGGATCAGCTGGCACATATCGACGTCAAACTGGCGCAAAGCGTTGCCGATAATCTGGGCATTACGCTCAGCGACGAGCAGCGTCATCTTGCGCCACCGAAAGACGTCAACGGACTGAAAAAAGACGCATCGCTGAGCCTTTACGCTGTGCCGGGCGGAACCATTAAAGGTCGTGTCGTCGCAGTATTGTTGAACGACAAAACCCGTTCCAGCGACGTACTGGCAATCCTGCAAGCGCTCAAAACTAAGGGCGTACACACTAAACTGCTCTACTCACGAATGGGCGAGGTGACGACCGATGACGGCTCCGTTCTGCCGATTGCCGGAACGTTTGCGGGTGCGCCGTCGCTGACTGTCGATGCCGTTATCGTACCCTGCGGTGATATTAAGAGTCTTCTTGGCAACGGAGACGCCGCCTATTATCTGCTTGAGGCGTACAAGCACCTGAAACCGATCGCGCTGGCTGGCGATGCGCGCAAGTTCAAATCGCTGTTGAAAGTGGCCGATAAGGGCGAGGAAGGCATCGTTGAAGGTGACGGCGCTGACGATCAGTTTATGGATCAGCTTTTCGACCAAATGGCCGCACACCGTGTGTGGTCCAGAAGCAGCAAAATCGCCAGTATTCCGGCGTAAACATATCGCCGGGTAGACACTACCCGGCGATATTTCACGTTATAAATCCAGGAACGACCCCAGACGATAGCCGCGTTCTGCAATCGCATATTTCAGCGAGGGCGACGTCAGCACGTCAAGTTCCACAAGGCGCGGCCAGCAATAGGCACTTCTACGCACCGTGTTATCGACAAACGCGGGATGCGTCATCATCTCAAATGACCGTTCACCACGTGCAGCAGAAGCATCCAGAACCTGCAAGAACAGCGTTTCGCTGATTTCATCGCCATAAAAATCGCTGCTGTATCCTTCGCTAGTTGGCGCACGGCTCAACGTCAAATCGTGAGCAGTTTGCACCTGACGGTCCACGCGCATTGCCACCCCTTTTCGCGCTGCAAACTCTGCGACCAGCGGGAAAATTGCGGGGATCATATGCACATGATGATGGCTGTCAATATGGGTCGGTTCGCGTCCGAAAAGATCGACAAAACGATTAAACTGACAGTCCAGTTCACGCACAATTTCGTCGAGCGGCAACGTCCCCTGCTCCGCCATCTGCCAAATCCATTTTCCCAGTTGCCCGCTGCGCGTCAGTCCTGGCATCGACGACAGCGGCATTCCGAGCGTCAACACAAAATGCATCCCCACGCCCAAGCCCGGCCATTCGCGCGCTAGCGCGGCGGCATGTTCGACCGCTTCGCCGTTGACCAGCGCAGTGGTGGACGTCACCACTCCGTGGCGACTGGCTTCAACGATGCCGTAGTTTTGCCCCTTCGAGAGGCCAAAATCATCGGCGTTTACGATCAGCAACTTGTCCATTTTCGTCCCTCTTAGCGTTGTTCGCGTTTGAGTTTCTCAACCGTCGCCGCAAAATTAGGCAACCATTTTTCATGCGCCAGGATCATTTCGCGAGCCAGCAATTCCGCATCACGATCGGAATGCACCAGCGGGCTGAGATTCAGCGCCAACAACACATCATTCAATTCGCCACTCAGCGCCGCATGGCTGGCAGCCACTTCGAAGCCTTTGATAGTGTGAATCAAGCCCATGACTTTCTCATCAAAATGGGTGATACGCGCATGTGGTGTCGCGCCATCGCGGCCCAGAATGCAGGTCATTTCAACCGCCCAGTCTGCCGGGATATTATCAATATGCCCGTGATGCGGCACGTTCACGTAATGTTCAGCTTGCTTATCATTGTAAATCGCGTTGATCACTTCACAGGCGGCGTCGGAATAGTACGCTCCACCGCGCAGCTCAAGCTCTTTAGGTTTGACGTTCAACTCTGGATCTTTATACAAATCAAACAGCTGTTTCTCGACTTTCTGCACAACCTGCGCACGTGCGCCGCCTTTGTAGTACTCGCCCATTTCAATCGCCAGCATCTCTTTCTGCTTAAAGTAATAGAGCAAGTAAGAGCACGGCAGCAGATTCAGGGAACGAATCAGCCCTTCACTGAACGGCAGATCGAAGATATTTTTCACTGAACCGGCCGTCAGACGTCCCGACGCAACGCCGTCCAGCAGCTCAGCGAAGCGCGATTCGCCGTTGACCAACACGTCTTTGATAAAGACCATGTGGTTGAGACCAAAAAGTTCAATGGAAAGATCGTCACTGTCAGACAGCACCAGCACGTCACGAATAAACATTTTCATGCCGATTGGAATGTTGCACACGCCGATAAAACGTTTAAAACCGGTATGGCGATACACCGCTTCCGTCACCATCCCGGCCGGGTTGGTGAAGTTAATGACCCACGCCTGCGGGCAAATCTCTTCCACATCTTTAATAATGTCAAAAATCACCGGAATGGTGCGCAGGCCTTTAAACAGCCCCCCTGCTCCGTTCGTTTCCTGACCTAAGTAACCGTGGCTCAACGGGATACGCTCGTCGAGTTCACGCGCTTTAAGTTGGCCAACGCGCAGCTGTGTTGTGACAAAATCAGCGTCTTTTAACGCCAGACGACGATCGAGCGTTTTATGAATGGTTAACGGAACGCCGGCTTTTTTCACCATGCGCTGGCACAGGTCGAAAATAATATCGAGTTTCTCCTGCCCTTCTTCAACATCCACCAGCCATAATTCGCTCACAGGCAACTCGTGATAACGTTTCAGAAAACCTTCGAGCAATTCTGGGGTATAACTGCTGCCGCCGCCGATAGTCACGACTTTTAATTTCTGTTGCATAATATCTCCCTTAGCGTAATCAGGATAACTGCCTGCAAAGTATAGCGCGGCATTCCCGCTATAATATGGGCAAGCAATTACGTCAATATTGATGGCGGTTCACACCGCCCAAATTAATTGATGACCGTTAAACTTTTACGATAACTACTTGGTGTAAAAGAGGTGAATTTTTTAAAGGTTTTAATAAACAGACTCGGACTGCTATATCCCGACTCATATGCGATATCGGTGATAGAGTAGTTGGTAATTTCGAGCTGTTTTTTGGCAAAATTAATACGAATGCCGTTAATAATTTGCACCGGTGTTTTTTGATAATAACGCTGCGTGGCGCGGGTAAGATACTCTTGCGATTTACCCGACAGGGCGATCATATTTTCCAGCGCGTTATCGCCAAACTGCATTTTGTCATGCATTAATTCAACGGTACCACGGAGCCATTGCGGAATGTCATCGGCAATCTGCTGTTCATCACGATGATGGCGCAATCGGTTCATCACATAAAAGGTGACCGTCTCGATAAATTCGTCAAATTCATTGTCACGGAAATTCAATGATGCAATTACCGTTTCGATCCACGTCAGGAATTCATTTTTGACGCGATAACCCTGCGAGGCAACAAAGCAGAATGGCACCAGCGGTAAATAATGTTTTTCGAAGAAGCGTCGGCTTACGCCAACATTGAGAATACGCGTGGCACCAAATTCATAAAAACTCTGGTGATACGATCCCATCGGCAGGAAAACAAAGTCACCACGCTCCAGCAGCACCCGCTTGCCGTTGATTTCCTGATAGTAACGACCGGTCAGAACAATGGTGAATTCGTAGTAATCATGCTGGTGCAGGCCGCTGACGCTTTCCGTTTTATTGTAGATAACCACGTGAAAATTCTTGCCATTAAACAACTGCTGCTCAAGTGCGGTTTTAATTTCCATCGTGTTTACCTCCTGCGGCCTGACTTATTTCATCTTCTCGTGAAGCTCGATCAACTCTGCGACGAGCTCGCGTGCCAGCATTGACGTCATCAAATGATCCTGGGCGTGAACTAACACCAGACTGACTTTCATTTTACCTTCGCCCTGGTCGCTTTCAATCAGCTTTGTTTGCACCAGATGCGCTTCGTTAAGCGCGGTACGCGACTGCGCCATCATGGTTTTCGCGGCCTCGAAATCGCCCTGTTTCGCCCGCTTAAGCGCAGCGTATGCCAGGCTACGTGCTTGTCCAGAATTGATGATGAGACCCATCACCACTTCTTCGAGGTCGTTTTCGGCGGCTTCTTCTGCCACGATAGTATCCAAATCAAACATCTTCATCTCCTTTTACCGCCGCGGGTTGCCCCGCGGCCTGACAATCTTAGAATTTCAGTGCGTTAGCAATATCTTCTTCACTTTCCTGCTCATCAATCACCGCCTGTGCCTTATTAGACACCGCCACGAACGGCAGGTAGACCAGCGTTGAAACACCCAGGTTGAACAAGGCCACACAGAGTGCGGCAACACTGCCGTTACTATTGAAGAAGGCGCCAAGACCGGTTGGCATTGTCCACGGCGCGAGGTTGGTCACGGGTGGGATAATCCCCATCGAGTAGGCAGCCAGGGTAATGGCGGCCAAAATCGGCTGAACCAGCACGAAAGGAATAAACATCACCGGGTTCATAATAATCGGTAAACCAAACAGAATCGGCTCGTTAATCTGGAAGATGCCTGATGGGAGCGCCAGCTTCGCAACCTGACGATGATCAGCGCGGCGTGAACCGATAAAGATGGCGATAATCAGTCCCAGCGTTGCTCCGGAGCCACCCAGCAGAATATAGGAATCCAGCATCGGTTTAGCCCAGAAGTGGAACTCTTTCCCTGCGGCAATTGCAGCTTCAACAGAACCATACTGGTTATAGAGGGCGATATTCTCCAGCGCCCACGGGGTCATGATGCCATTATCCAGCGCGGTGAGTGCCAGCGAGCCGTGTACGCCGAAGAACCACAACAGAGAGTTAAAGATGACGTAGGCCCATCCCACCACACTGCCCATCGACGCCAGCGGTCTGGAGACAGAATCCATGATGATCTGGTGGAAGTTATTTCCGTGGTTGGCTAACAGCCAGGAGATAATACCGAATACGGATAAGATCAAAAAACCGGGAATTAAGGCTGAGAAAGAGCGTGATACTGACGCAGGCACGCTATCCGGCAAAGTAATGACCCAATTGCGACGAATAACAAAGGTAAACATCTCCGCAACGATCAGGCCAATGATCATCCCGGAAATAATATTCTGACCACCCAGCCAGTTTGCACCGACAGCATAAGCTTCACCGACACTGTATGGCGTCACGGTCATAAAAGCCGCCACGGCTAACAGACCCGCCGCCATCGGGTCAACTTTGCGTTCCTCAGCTAATGCTGAACCAATGAAAAATGGTGCCATCAGCGACATAATGCCTAACGTACCGTTATATACGTTACCACCAATAGCTTTAAAACCGTTCAGCGTTTCAATGGTAGAGGCATCCAGACGAATGCCCATAGAATAGAAAAACGAACCTTCACCAAAACTTAAAAAGACGTTATTGATTAAAACGAACATGGCCCCAGCCAGGGTCAGCGGCATTAATTTAATAAAACCATTTTTAATCGCATTAATATGAGGCTGCTTCCCTATTCTTACAGCAAAAGGAAGAAGTACCTTTTCAAGAGAGCCAATAAAATTACTCATAGAATTGCCCTTAAAAGCCGCAATAAATTATTGCGGCGTAAGTGTGTGAAATAACTCTTTGACGGGAAAATAAAATATTTTAATTAGCGGCAGCTTTTTTAATGGATGCAACTGCAGCTTTAAGAACACCCAAACCATCGATTTTGCCGTACAGCGCAGAATCGATCACTTCAACAGGTTTATTCGGCAATAAACGCTGAATTTCTGGCAGCATATAGGCAATTTGTGGTCCCAGTAGGATGACATCCGCAGCCGGGCCTTTTTCACCTGCCAGCGTTTCAGGAAACGCTTCAATCACCACAGGAACATCGTACTTTTCAGCTTGCGCGCGCATTTTTGACACCAGTAACGACGTTGACATGCCCGCAGAGCAAAACAGATAGATATGTTTCTTTTCCATAGCCACTTCCCTCTTGTATGACCACCCACTATCACCAGATTGACACCTGCGGGCGTTACACTTGTTTGTCATTGAAATCGAGTATACGGCAAGGCGGGATGAGGTGATAATTCGCGGTTAATCAAAATTGTCTCTCCTTGACCTGTCGTTTTGACTGCCCTCACAGTTTATGTAAATAATTCGCGCAAATAAATAAGATTCGTCAATGCATAAAAAAACCGGCCAGTTGGCCGGTTTGTTCAGATGCTCAGGCTAAAACGTTATTTTGCTTTCGGTGCCTGTGGATCGGTATCATACTCAGCACAGGTCTGATAACCCGAGTTGATCACGTGTCCTGTATCATCCAACGCGACAAAATAGGTTTCTGCTTTACCGTCACGTTGACCCAGAATGTAAGTCTGGCAAGTCCCACGCGCATGAATCATGGTCACTTCTGAAGAAGGTTTACCCGCTACCTGCATCACCTGCGCGCGGCTCATGCCTTTTTTCACATCTTTAACGACCGGCTGTGTAAATTGATCGGATGTACGATCATAAGCTGTACAACCTGCCAGCATAGTCAATACCGCCGCTGCACCTAAAATTCCCGCTACGTTCTTGTTCATATTCTTCCGTCCTCTTGTTTATCAGCGCTTGTTAATCAGCGTGTTATCTAAGCATGGGATAAAAATGTCTATTCATCAACTTTACGAGCGAAGCAGAGTGTTTTTCGGAAAATTCTAATAAAACAACGATAAGCGACAAAATCGTCTTAATTTGCCCCTCTCGAAACTGTGATCCTTGTCGTTTTCCGCCCAAAGGGTTAATTTTGACACATCACACAGTGTGCTTTTTTTGCTAATGGAGGGCGTAATGGCTCTGCAACAAGAAATTATTCAGGCGCTTGGCGTCAAGCCTGCCATTGATGCCGATGCGGAAATTCGTCGCAGCATCGATTTTTTGAAAGCCTATTTGAAAACAAACTCGTTTCTGAAAACGCTGGTGTTAGGCATCAGCGGCGGTCAGGACTCTACGCTTGCCGGTAAACTTTGCCAGCAGGCTATTTCGGAATTGCGCCAGGAAACAGGTGATGCGTCGCTGCAGTTTATCGCGGTGCGACTGCCTTACGGTGTCCAGGCCGACGAGCAGGATTGTCAGGACGCCATCGCTTTTATTCAGCCGGATCGCGTGCTAACTGTGAACATCAAAGGTTCCGTGCTTGCCAGCGAGCAAGCGCTACGCGAAGCGGGCCTTGAACTCAGCGATTTCGTGCGCGGCAATGAAAAAGCGCGTGAGCGAATGAAAGCGCAATACAGCATCGCCGGAATGACAAAAGGCGTAGTGGTGGGCACCGATCACGCCGCGGAGGCCGTAACGGGCTTTTTCACCAAATATGGTGACGGCGGTACCGACATTAACCCGCTTTTCCGCCTCAACAAGCGCCAGGGAAAACAGTTACTGGCCGCACTTGGCTGCCCGGAACACCTTTATCTGAAAGCTCCTACCGCCGATCTGGAGGACGACCGCCCTTCTCTACCGGATGAAGCCGCGCTTGGCGTCACGTATGAAAATATCGATGATTATCTGGAAGGGAAAACGTTGGATGAGCCCATCGCCCGTACGATCGAGGGCTGGTATCTGAAAACCGAGCATAAGCGTCGCCCACCGATTACGGTATTCGACGACTTCTGGAAACGCTAAACGTCATTAAGAGGCGGCCATTGCCGCCTCTTTTTTAACCACTCGCAACCTGCTACACTGTATAGCTGAACAGTATACGGAGTTTTTTGTGAGCAGGCGTCAATCTGCCCCGCGTCTTGAGTTTGAAGCGGCGGCCATCTACGAATACCCAGAACATCTTCGCCCCTGGCTTGAGGCGCTTCCAAAACAGCCCGGCGTCTATTTCTTTCATGGCGAGAGCGACGCCATGCCGCTCTATATCGGCAAAAGTATTAATATCCGCAGTCGGGTGTTATCGCATCTGCGTACGCCTGACGAGGCCGCGATGCTGCGCCAGTCGCGGCGAATTACCTGGATGCAAACCGCGGGCGAGTTGGGTGCATTACTGCTTGAAGCGCGTCTGATCAAAGAGCAGCAGCCGCTGTTCAATAAACGCCTGCGTCGCAATCGCCAGCTGTGCTCACTGCAAATCACGGCTGGGAAACCGCAGGTTGTTTATGCCCGAGACGTGGATTTCTCCCACGCACCGGGTCTGCATGGCCTGTTTGCCAATCGCCGTGCAGCATTGCAAGCGCTGCAAACGCTCGCCGATGCGCAGCAGCTTTGCTATGGCGTGCTGGGGCTGGAATCACTCACTCGCGGGCGCGCCTGTTTCCGCTTTGCGCTAAAGCGATGTGCAGGTGCATGCTGCGGTAAAGAAAGTATTGAAGAACACGATGCGAGATTAAGGGAAGGTCTGGCGGCGCTGAGCGTCACCTGCTGGCCATGGCAAGGCGCCATTGCGCTGAAAGAAACCCGCGATGATATGACGCATTATCACATCATTCATAACTGGTTCTGGCTGGGTGCCGTCGATACATTAGATGATGCGACGGCACTCCTGCGCGCCCCAGCCGGGTTTGATCACGATGGTTATAAAATCCTGTGCAAACCGCTGTTTGCCGGTGGGTATGAAATCATTGAACTCAGTGTCCCGGAAGCCAGGTAATTTCGCTGAACAACAGCGTCCCTTCAGATTCCAGTAAACGTATCGTGTGCGTTCCGTCCTGCCAGCTTGCGCCCTGATCGGCTGTCAGGAGTTTGTCCCCTAACTGCCACGCGCCACTCAGCACAAACGCCACGCCCCCGCGTGAGGCAAACGTCGTAAAGGTGCGATCGGCGACGCGCACTTTTGCCCGGCAACAGTCGCGCTTCGTCATGATATTGAAATCCATCGACATCCGCCCTTCGGTGAGATTCGCCTTCACCGGATGGTCACCCGCAAAACTAAACGGCTGGTGTCGTTTCAGGGTATGGCAGAACGCATGCCCCGCATCCAGCGTCACTTCGCCACCTTCAAGAAGTGTGATAACCCGATCAACACCTGGAAAAAGAGAGAACTCGCCGTTGCTGGCGATAGAGGCAATACTGGCACGCCAGTGAAAATCACGCGTCGCAGACGGAAAACAGCAAATCTCGCGCGTCTCGCCAGCCCCGTTTCGCCAGAGATTAACCGGCATTTTACGGATATCAAAAAAATCCATCACCACTCCTGAAAGGCGCAACTCGCACCAGGGCAACACTGCGTCAATGTCGCTATCTTGATTGTTATCGTTGGGTTATTACAGATGCATTATCGGCAGCAATGCAAGGAGGCCTTAGTGCGGCGCTAAAAAAAACACTAACGCCATGACTCTCTTAAACATTATCCAAACCGCTTACAGGAGCATACCGTGCTGGTGGCGCGTGACAAGAGGGTGAGAAAGAAAAAACCGCCGGACCTGTCCACCGCGATTACGCTTTTGTGAACAGGATTCCGGCGGTCTTATATGTGTTGAGCTGATTATTCAGCTGGCGGAGCCATTTTACCTTCTGGCGCAGGACGTTCTGTCAGACGCTTCTCAAAATTGGCATTGAATTGTTTTTTCTGTTCCGGGGTCAGAATGTTGTAAATCTTATTCTGCGTTTCCATACGGGCCAACATGCCGGCTTTGTGCTGCTCAGCCATCTTGTCGATTTGCGCTTCCGCTTTTGCTTTGTCAAACGTATTGCTCGCAATGATATCGTGCATTGCGCGGCGCTCTTCCAGCGGAGGACGTTTCATCTGATCGCGCTGGCTTTTCATGATCTCGCGGACCTGCTGTTTCTGCGCATCCGTCAGGTTCAGATCTTTAAACATCATGTCGTGATGCATACCCGGCTTGCCTTTATGGTGCATCATCTTGCTATCAGCGGGTGCGGCGGTTGTCGTCGCGGTGTCTGCGGCGAACGCCATGCTGGTAGCGCCCAAAGCCAGGGTAGAAGCAACAAACAGTGCAGTTAATTTACGCATAATTTTTTGTCCTTACTTTCAGTTATTCTTCGGCGCTATGCCGTGTTGACGAGATTAACTTTACGGGGTTTATCGTCAATAAATCAGAGCAACGGTAAAACAATGAAAGTGTAAAAAACAAATTATAGCCAAATGTGGAGGAATTAAGGATAAAGCGTGGAGAGTTGAAACAAAAATAGGCAAATAGCTGACTTTAAAGAGATTATGAAGAAGTATACCGTCCTGCGGATTAATAATAAAGCAGTACACCAGGATAAATCTGCAAATAACGGCAATCGCCGTTATCGATAAGAAATTAAATTGATACTCCTCTCTCCCCAGAGAGAGGAAATAGCGTCAGGTTAATTTCTCGAGCATCAACCCAGCCCGCAGGCCGAAGGCTACCGAGGGATTAGGGAATAACACGTATTCCGTCGTTTTCTGCACTTCGTAGCGCTCGTCACCGTCTTGCGCTAACACGACACCATGCCGAAAAGGAGTGAAGTTCAACGTATGCGCCGCCATGTGTAGCCGGAATGCCTCGCTGCGGCGGGTGATCTGCTGCACGACACGATAGCGCTCGACGGTTCCTGAATGATGTTCAGGCTCGTTTCCGGAAAGCAGGGCACGCAGCGCCAGATGCGTTGGCGCAAAGCGCGAAAGATCGTTCTGCCCGAACGGCAGCGCTTTTCCTAGCTCCAGCGTACAGGCCAGCGTACCAAAATTCTCGCAGGTAAAATGGGTAAATGTCCCGCCAGGTGACTGATGGAAGACCAGCGCCTCAAGACCCGCATCCCCCAGCCAGCCAAGGAAAGACTCATCCCAGGGCTGGTTGCGCTGCGGCATAACGCCGAAACGCACGTGATAAGACGCACGAATGGCGGTATGCAGATCGAGATGCCAGCGATCAGGACCCGCCGTGGCAAAAAACTCGCGCACGCTGTTTTCAAGCTGAAGTGCCCGCGCAGGCTCATCACCAGGCGGAAACTGCCCCCCGCGTCCACCAAACATCCGGTTGATATCACTTTCCAGATAGCGCTTGTTTTGCGCCAGCGCCGGGGGATTCCCCAGCACCACCAGCACGCGGCAGCGCAAAGAAATGTCACCGTTAAAAAGTGCTCGCAGCAGTAAATCGACAATCTCAACCGGTGCGGTTTCATTGCCGTGAATCCCGGCTGAAAGCACTAAAGACCGCTCACAGGCGTCAAAAGGGATCAGTTCAAGTAACCCGCGCCCGGACCATGTCCAGTGAAACGTCGGCCCCTCGCCTTGCCGCGCAGCAGGCGTTTCATCCGCCAGCGTCAGCGCCAGTAAATTCTGCATAATCTCTCCTCAGCGCTGGAACGGGTAAACCGATCCAAGATGCAGGATCGTCGTTAAGGCATCCAGCGCCTCACGCCCTTCGCGCAGCAGATGCGGATCGACCAAATCCGCCTGCGTTAAGCGATCGCGATAATAACGATCAACCCAGTCGTTGAGCGTATTGAATAAGGTATCGTTCATCAGTACCGCCGGATTGACGGCGCGGATTTCGTCCGGCGTCAGCACCACCCGCAGGCGTAAACATGCGGGGCCTCCACCGTTCGCCATACTTTCGCGCAGATCGAACACGTTAAGCTCGCTGATGGGATTATCGCCCTTGACCAGTTCGCTGAGATATCGCCATACGCCCTGATGATTTTGCGACTCCTGCGGGAGAACCAGCAGCATGCTGCCATCCTCGCGGCTCAGCAGCTGGCTGTTAAACAGATAGGTTTCCACCGCGTCCTGCACGCTGACGGCACTTGTCGGCACCTGAATTGGCGTAAAGCCCGGCACGCGCTCGGCCAGGGTAGCCATTAATTTCTCCTGCTGGGCAAACGCCTGCTCGTGGCAAAACAACACCTGACGATTCGAAACCGCAATCACGTCGTTATGAAACACGCCCCGATCGATAACCTGTGGATTTTGCTGCGCAAACACCACCTGCCCCGGGTTGACCTGATTCAGACGCGCAACGGCATGGCTCGCGGCCAGGGTCTGGCGCGCCGGATAACGGGACGGCGCGACGTGTCCACTATCATCGCGGCCATAAATAAAAAGCTGCGTGGAGGGTTCGCCGTAGTCCCCGCCCAGACGGTTATGGTTGGCTGCCCCTTCATCACCAAACATCGCCACCTGTGGGAGCGCTTCGTGCACGCTAAACCGCGCATCATCCTTGAAGATGGCGCGCAGCACCCGCTCGGTGGTGACCGCTTCAGTCGCGCGATGGAATTTATTGTTGAGATTCGCCACGGTCAGATGCACTTTTCCGTCCAGCGTATCTGCCGATGGCGCAACGGTGGCTGCATTAGCCACCCACATTGACGATGCTGAACTGGCCGCCGAGAGCAGGTGCGGCGCTTGCGTTCCGGCTTTTTCGACGACATGCTCATCGCTGCCGCTAAAACCGAGCTGGCGCAGCACCTCGACGTTTGGGCGCTCCTGCGGCGGGATCACCGCCTGCACAAAACCCGCGTCCGCCAGCGCTTTCATTTTTTGCAGCCCCTGCTTGGCCGCCAGCTTTGGATTCGAGACCTGGAATCGGTGTTTCGTCGAAGCTTCGTTGCCAAACGACAATCCGGCGTAATGGTGGGTCAGCCCCACCAGCCCGTCAAAGTTGACTTCACGCGCTTTCATGACGATTCCCCTGGGTAAAATCGAGTCCTGGGTTGAGCGTTTCCGGCAGCGTCAGAGCGGGTGTTTCCAGGCTGGCCATCGGCCACGCACAGTAATCGGCGGCATACCACGCGCTGGCGCGATGATTACCGGATGCGCCCACACCACCAAATGGCGCGGTGCTCGCCGCTCCGGTCAGCGGTTTGTTCCAGTTCACAATCCCCGCACGTGCTTCAATCAGCAGTTGATCAAACTTATCGCGATCGGGTGAAATCAGGCCGCTCGACAGACCATAGCGCGTATTGTTTGCCATCGCGATTGCGCTGTCGAAATCATCGTAACGCCAGACACACAGCAGCGGGCCAAAAACCTCTTCATCCGGTACATCCCGTGCATCCGACATATCAATGATGCCCGGCGTTAACAGGGATGTTCCTAGTTGCATCAGCGTGGGTTCCAGCAGCGTTTTCGCGCCACGCGCCACGTGTTCGCGCCAGGCCTGAATGACGTTATTCGCAGCCTGTTCGGAAATCAGCCCACCGATAAACGGCTGCGGCTCGGCATCCCATGCGCCAGGCACCAGACGCGCGGTCACCTCAATGAGACGCGCCAGGAAAGCATCGCCCTGCGCACCGTTTTTCACCAGCAGACGACGGGCGCACGTGCAGCGCTGTCCGGCGGTGACAAACGCCGACTGAATAGCCAGATGCACAGCGGCGTCAATATCATCAGGATCTTCAACAATCAGGGGATTATTGCCACCCATTTCCAGCGCCAGAATTTTCTCCGGCTGGCCTGCCAGCTGGCGATGCAGCTGATATCCCGTTCCTGCACTGCCGGTAAAGAGAAGGCCGTCGAGATCGCTTAACGCGCTCAGCGCCTGGCCGGTTTCACGTCCACCCTGAACCAGATTGAGCACGCCCGGCGGAAGGCCCGCCTGTTCCCAGAGTTTCACAACCGCTTCACCGCTCCACGGCGTCAGTTCGCTCGGCTTAAAAATAACGGTATTCCCTGCCAGCAGCGCGGGCACAATATGGCCGTTGGGCAGATGCCCCGGGAAATTGTACGGGCCGAAGACCGCCAGCACGCCGTGCGGACGATGACGCAGCGTTGCGGCGCCGTCGGCCATATCGGTGTGCTGTTCGCCGGTGCGGGTGTGATAGGCCTTAACCGAAATAGCGATTTTATTGATCATCGCCGTGATTTCGGTCGTCGCCTCCCAGCGCGGCTTGCCGGTTTCGCGGGCAATAATGCTGGTCAGTTCTGCCTTATTCGATTCCAGCAGCGTCGCGAATTTTTCGACGATCGCCTGACGCGCCGTAAACGGCAGTTTTGCCCACGCCGGAAAAGCTTTTCTGGCCGCCTGAGACGCCTGTGCTACCTGAGCCGGACTCGCATCAAACCCCTGCCAGAGCGCTTCGTTGCCTACCGGGTTGGTCTTCACGCGTCGTTCACCTTCGCCCGTGACCCAGTCGCCATTGATCCATAAACTCATGCTGTTTTCTCCTCGGGGCAAAGTCGCACCAGACGAACGGTATCGCCTGCGTTACATTTCAGGGCGTCCAACTGGGCTGCGGTCAGCACCAGACGTTCACATTTTGGGTTGGTATGAATCAGCATCGCGCGAAACTGATCGTACTGCTCGTTCGCCACCAGACAAGCGGGCCATTCACCGGGGGCGGGCTGGCCTTCTGCCACTGTCACCAGACGGCTTTTACGGATGGCACGCACGCGGTCGACGTCGCATTCCAGCGTCGGGCCACCGTCAAAAATATCGACATAGTTATGGTAGCGGAAACCTTCTTTCTCCAGCACCGCGCGAGCGGGCGCGGTCTGCGGATGAACCTGGCCAATTACCGCCTGCGCTTCTGGACTTAAAAAGTCGGTGTAGATCGGATGTTTCGGCATTAATTCGGCGATAAACGCTTTCTGCCCTGTTCCGCACAAATAGTCGGCACGGCTAAATTCCATCGAGAAGAAGCGTTCGCCCAGGCTTTCCCAGAACGGGGAGTAGCCCGTTTCATCAATAACGCCGCGCATTTCCGCCACCACTTTTTCGTTAAAGCGATCGCGAAACGCGGCCATGAACATAAAGCGGGATTTCGAGAGCAGATAGCCGTTGCCCTCTTTGCGCCAGTCGGGGTCAAGAAATAAAGTGCAGAGTTCGCTGCTGCCGGTGTGATCGTTGCTGAGGAAAAGCGTCGGCAGCGCGTTATAAACATTCAGCTCTTTCGATGCGTGAACCAGCGTGCCGACGCGGTAGTTGTACCACGGGTCATTAAGACCTACCGCCACCTCGATAGCGCAGATCCCGACCACGGTCCCGGTATCAGACTCTTCCAGAACAAAGACGTAGCCTTGTTCACTTTTTGGCAGCGTCCCTTGCCAGGTTTGCAGGGCGCGGTCGATACGAGACGACAGCGTTTTCTCATCGGCAGGAAGCGAGGTCAGCCCGCCTCCCGTCTTACCGGCAAGCTGCATGAGTCCGGCGAGATCGCCGCGCTCAACGGGACGGATAACCATCATGATGACACCCCGGATTTCACCTGTTCACAGGCCAGGGCAAAACGGTCTAAACCGGTGGCGACCTCTTCTTCGCTGACGATTAACGCCGGTGCAAAACGCACCACGTTAGCTCCCGCGATGAGCACCATCACGCCCGCTTTTGCAGCTTCCTGTGAAATAAGTTTAGCTTTTCCGGCAAATTCAGCCGTCAGTTCGCAGCCGATCAGCAGCCCCAGACCACGAATTTCTTTGAACATACCGGTTTTACTGTTAATGGCGTTTAGACGCTCCACAAACCAGTCGTGGCGCTGCTTCACGCCTTTTAACACCTCTGGCGTATTGATGATATCCAGCACCTGTCCAGCCACCGCCGAGGCCAGCGGGTTACCGCCGTACGTCGTGCCGTGCGTGCCCACGACCATCACGCTGGCACATTTGTTGGTCGTCAACATTGCCCCAATCGGGAATCCACCACCGAGTGCTTTGGCTGTCGACAGCACATCCGGCGTCACGCCGTAGTGCATATACGCATACAGCTCGCCGGTACGACCGACACCGGTCTGGACTTCATCAAAAATCAGCAGCGCATTGTGGCGATCGCACAGGTCGCGCAACCCTTGCAGGAACGCTTTATCGGCAGGCACCACGCCGCCCTCACCCTGCATCGGCTCGACAATAACCGCGCAGGTATTGTCATTAATCAGCTCAGCTGCAGAGGCCAGATCGTTATAAATGGCGTGACGAATGTCCGGCGGCAGCGGAGCAAAATCCTGTGAATAGGCCGGCTGACCGCCCGCGCTCACGGTAAACAGGGTGCGCCCGTGGAAGGCGTTTTTGAACGCCACTATTCCGCTTTTTTGCGCGCCAAAATGATCGTGAGCGTATTTACGTGCCAGCTTGAGCGCCGCTTCGTTGGCCTCGGCACCGGAGTTACAGAAAAAGATTTTTTCGGCAAAAGTCGCGTCGATCAGTTTTTTAGCCAGGCGCAGCGCAGGTTCGTTGGTATAGCCGTTGCCGGTATGCCAGAACTTCGCGGCCTGATCGTTCAACGCCTGACGCAGCGCCGGATGCGCGTGCCCGAGGGCATTCACCGCAATCCCACCGGCAAAGTCGATATACTCTTTACCCTGCTGGTCCCACAGGCGTGAGCCTTCACCCCGTACCGGAATAAAAGCCGCCGGAGCGTAAACCGGCATCATCCATTCATCGAAATTTTCACGCGTAATTGACAGAGACATAGCGACCTCATCCGGTAAATTAAAAGTTATTCAAATGTTAAATAATTGAGTGTTTGCACTGTGAATGTAGATTGCAGAGTTCGTGCCAGCCAGCGATAAAATTGCATAAATGGGTTGGGAGGACGGAATATCAATAAGTTAAGCATTACCGCCATTCACTTTTAATGCATAAAAAGTGAATATTTTTACAGCAAGCGGCGGTTTGCCGCAGGAAAAACAGAAATATTATTCACGAGCCAAATATTATTCTGGATTTGTGATCGCTCGCGAAATTTACCGGCCGTTTGCGCCCTGTTTGAGGGCAAGGTGCGTCGAAATGGTGCAAATATTGCACCGTCGGGATTTTCTGTTGCAGTTATTGGTTGAACCCGATAACAGACGACGCAAATTCTGCTAACATCCATGCACTATTCACCTTGCACTGGCAGCGACTATGAAATTTGTCTCTTTTAATATCAACGGCCTGCGCGCCCGCCCTCACCAACTGGAAGCCATCGTTGAGCAACATCAGCCAGACGTGATCGGCCTGCAGGAGACAAAAGTTCACGACGACATGTTCCCCCTCGAAGACGTCGCCAAACTGGGCTACAACGTCTTTTATCACGGGCAGAAAGGCCACTATGGCGTGGCGCTGCTGACCAAACAGACGCCGGTTTCCGTGCGTCGCGGCTTCCCCGGTGACGACGGTGAAGCGCAGCGGCGCATTATCATGGCGGAAATTCCCTCTCCGCTTGGGAACATCACCGTCATCAATGGTTATTTCCCGCAGGGCGAAAGCCGCGACCACCCGACAAAATTCCCGGCTAAGGCCAAGTTCTACCAGGATCTGCAGGATTATCTGACGACGGAACTGAACAAAGAGAATCCGGTGCTGATCATGGGTGACGTGAATATCAGCCCAACGGACCTGGATATCGGCATCGGCGAAGACAGCCGCAAGCGCTGGCTGCGTACCGGTAAATGCTCGTTCCTGCCGGAAGAGCGCGAGTGGATGCAGCGTCTGCAAAGCTGGGGCCTGGTGGATACGTTCCGTGCCGCAAACCCGGATACGCAGGACCGCTTCTCGTGGTTTGACTACCGCTCAAAAGGTTTTGATGACAACCGCGGCCTGCGCATCGACCTGCTGCTGGCCAGCGCGCCGCTGGCAGAACGTTGCATCGAAACCGGCATCGATTACGACATTCGCGGCATGGAAAAGCCGTCCGATCACGCGCCAGTCTGGGCGAAGTTCAAACTGTAATCGCCGGTGAAACTGCAAAAAACCCTGTTGATATGCGCCCTGTTGGGCGCATTTTTCATGATTCAGACGCTGCTGCCCCCCGGTTTTCTTTCGCTCGAATCGATCAAAACGCATCAGCTCGCGCTACAGGACTATGTTGAACAGGCTCCCGCACGCAGTGCCGTGCTCTATTTCGCCGCCTACGTGGTGGTCTCTGCCCTGTCGATTCCGGGTGCGGCGCTGCTCACCCTGCTCGGGGGCACGCTGTTCCCGTTTTGGCAGGGCATTCTGCTGGTGTCGTTTGCCTCGACGCTGGGCGCGACGCTGGCGATGCTGACCAGCCGTTATATTCTGCGCGATGGGGTTCAGCGCCGGTTCAGCCATCAACTAAAAACGGTTAATGAGGGGATGGATCGCAACGGCGCATTTTATCTTTTCGCCCTGCGTCTGATGCCCCTTTTTCCGTTCTTCCTGGTCAATTTGCTCGCCGGTTTAACAAGCCTTAGCGTGCGTCGTTACTGGTGGATTAGCCAACTGGCGATGCTACCCGCCACGGTGATATTCCTGAATGCCGGACGCGAACTGGGCAAGTTGACGTCGCTGCGCGATATTCTGTCGCCGGGCATACTTTTCGCCTTTACACTTTTAGGGTTATTGCCGCTCGTTTCACGCTGGCTGTTTTCTCGCTATTTCCATTCTTCTCATTAACAGGGAGGCATTATGCGCCGTGTGCGTTGCTGCGTATTTCTGATCGGACTGCTGCTGGCAGCCCCCGCTATGGCTGATGCCCGCTGGCAAACCGTGCAGAACGAAGCCAAAGGCCAGACCGTCTGGTTTAACGCCTGGGGCGGCGATCAGGCCGTCAACCGTTATCTCGATTGGGTGAGCGGCGAGATGAAAACCCATTACGCGATCACCCTCAAAATCGTGCATCTTGCCGATGCCGCCGATGCGGTCAAACGCATCCAGACGGAATCCGCCGCTGGGCGAAAAACCAACGGTTCTGTCGATTTACTGTGGGTGAACGGGGAGAATTTCCGCACGCTGAAAGAGGCAGACTTGCTGCAAACGGGCTGGGCGCAAACGCTGCCGAACTGGCGCTATGTCGATACCGATAAACCGGTTACCGAAGATTTTGCCATCCCCACCGACGGCGCAGAATCCCCGTGGGGCGGCGCGCAGCTGACGTTTATTGCCCGCAAACAGAGTCTGCCGGTTCCGCTCGCCGATCCCGAAGCCTTACTCAACTATGCGCAAAGCAATCCCGGCAAAATCACTTATCCGCGTCCGCCCGATTTCACCGGCACGGCGTGGCTGGAACAACTCCTGCTGACGCTTACGGCACATCCTGATGCGCTGAACGTCGCGCCGGATTCACATACGTTTGAGGCCGTGACGGCTCCGCTGTGGAATTATCTGGATAGACTGCACCCACTGCTGTGGCGCGACGGCAAAGATTTTCCACCGAGTCCTGCACGAATGGATGCCCTACTCGCCAGCGGTAATCTGAATATGTCTGTCACCTTTAATCCGGCCCACGCGCAGCAAAAAGTGGCCAGCGGCGAACTGCCTGCCGACAGCTACAGTTTTGGCTTTCGCGACGGCATGATAGGCAATGTGCATTTCGTGGCGATCCCGGCAAACAGCAGCGCCAGCGCGAGTGCCAAAGTTGTCGCCAATTTCCTGCTGTCGCCCGAGGCGCAAATTCGCAAAGCCGATCCTAAAATCTGGGGCGACCCGAGCGTGTTAAGTCCGCAAAAACTCGCCTCCGAGCAGGCCGCGCAACTGCAACAATTTATCCCCACCGGGTTGCCGAAAACCTTGCCGGAACCGCACGCGGCGTGGGTTAGCGCGCTGGAGCAAGAATGGTTGCGTCGTTACGGCACCCGCTAGGCTGGCTGGTCGGGATAGCGATCGCCGTCATTTATGCGCCGCTGATCCCTGCCGCAGTAATGCTGGTGACACCGGCTTTTTCGCTTGCCGGATGGCAGGCGCTGTTTAGCGATCCGCAGCTGCCGCAGGCGTTTATCGCCACGTTGGTTTCTACGCTTATCGCCACCGCAGGATCGCTTTTGATTGCCCTGTGCGTGGTCACGGCGCTTTGGCCCGGCGAGCGCTGGCGGCGTTTGCATACCCGACTGCCGTGGCTGCTGGCCGTTCCGCATGTCGCCTTTGCCACCAGCGTGCTGCTGATGTTTGCGGAAGGCGGTGCGTTTTATCAATGGTGCAGCGCCTGTTCTCCCCTGCTTGATCGCTACGGTATTGGCCTGGGGCTGACGCTCGCGGTGAAAGAGAGCGCATTTGTGCTGTGGGCGATGTATGCAGTGCTGCCCGAAAAGACGCTGGCGCAACAGTGGGTGGTACTGCGAACGCTCGGTTATTCGCGCATTCAAGGGCTTTTCTGGCTGGTGCTGCCCGCCATCACGCCAGCGCTCGGCGCGGTAATGCTGGCGGTGGTCGCCTGGTCGCTGTCGGTGGTGGATGTCGCGATTATCCTTGGGCCGGGTAATCCGCCGACGCTGGCGGTGCTGGCCTGGCAGTGGTTGAGTCAGGGTGATGCCCAGCAGCAGATCAAAGGGACATTGCTGTGCCTGCTGCTCCTTCTGCTGCTGGCGCTGTTTGCCGCCCTCGGTTTTATAATCTGGAGACGCTGGCATCGCCCGGTTCCCGCCGCGTCGGGCGTTCGGCAGCCGTTGGGCGCGCCCGTTGTCGGCACAACGCTGGGAGGGCTACTGCCGCTTTGCGGTGTTTTATGCGCAGCGGCGCTGGTGTTGCTGGCGGACGGAGACAGTTTTGATTTTGTGCCGTTTAGCACCAGTCTCTCGTTGGCCCTATTTTCTGGCCTGATCGCCCTGACGATTATTCTACTCTGGCTCGAGTGGGGACCGTCTCGCGGATCGCTCTGGATCTGGCTTCCGCTGGCACTTCCCGCCCTGCCGCTGGTCGCGGGACAGTACCGTATCGCACTCTTCATGGGCATCGACGGAACCTATTTCGCGGTGCTGTGGGGGCATCTGCTGTGGGTGTTGCCGTGGATGCTGCTGGTGCTGCAACCCGCCTGGCGCAGGCTGGATCCGCGCGCGATAGTAATCGCGAGAACGCTTGGCATGCGGCGCAGTAAAATATTTTGGACGATCAAATGCCCGTTGCTGACCCGCCCTCTGCTTACCGCTTTTGCCACGGGCTTCTCCGTCAGCATGGCGCAATATTTGCCCACGCTGTGGCTGGGCGCGGGACGATTCCCGACGCTGACCACCGAGGCGGTCGCGCTGAGCAGCGGCGGTAGCACGGCCATTCTCGCGGCGCGCGCGCTGTGGTTACTGGCGCTGACGGCAGCCGCTTTTGGCCTCGCGGCAGGTTTATCCCGCCTGGCGGGTCGTTTCAGACGAGGTCTACGTTAATGCTGATAGTAAAAAATCTGACGCTTGAACCGCTGTTACGCCGCGTGAACTTTAGCGTGAATAAGGGCGAGATCGTCACGTTGATGGGTCCGTCGGGCAGTGGAAAATCCACGCTGTTCGCCTGGATGGTGGGTGCACTCTCACCTGATTTTACGGTCAGCGGCGAGCTGTGGCTGAACGACAGACAATGCGACGCGCTGCCCATCGAGAACCGTAAGATCGGTATTTTGTTCCAGGATGCACTGCTGTTCGACCACTTTAGCGTGGGGCAAAATCTGCTGCTGGCGCTACCTGCGCATATCAAAGGCCGTGCTCGGCGTGAGCAGGTTGAGCACGCGCTGAAAAGTGCAGGTCTTGATGGGTTTTACGCAAGCGATCCGGCCACGCTCTCGGGTGGGGAGCGCGCCAGAGTCAGCCTGTTGCGCGCGCTTCTGGCGCAGCCGCACGCGCTGCTGCTGGATGAACCGTTTAGTCGTCTGGACAAAGCGCTGCGCGTCACATTTCGGGAATGGGTGTTCGCACAGGTTCGCGCGCTCAATATTCCCGTGGTGCTGGTCACGCACGATGAAGACGATATTCCGGCGGAGGGACGCGTGCTTCAGCTGTCCATGTGGCAATAATTTATGTGCTAACGCAAAGAACTCTGGCGAGCGGGGGACGAAAATGACACACCTTTTACCTGATATCAGATTTTTCGATGAAACGTGTTTCTCACCTGTCCACGCTCACCATGATCCTGGGGCTCGCCACTTTCTCCACCGCTGCCGCTGATATGGCGCAATCACTGACGTTTGCGCAGCTGCAACAGCATCAGGGTACGGTTATCGACACCCGCGCCAGCGCGTTTTATAACGGCTGGCCGCAGACGCTGTCTGGCCCGTCCGGGCATGAACCTGCCGCGCTGAATCTCTCCGCCAGCTGGCTTAACGTGATGAGTGACGAACAGCTCGCAGGCTGGGCAAAACAGCACAACCTGACGCCAGCGTCTGTGATTGCCCTGTACGGCAGTGACGCAGACAATCAGGCCGTCAAAGCGCGCTTAAACAATGCCGGATATTCGACGGTTTCAACGCTGGGCGACGCGCTGCAAACCCCTGCCCGCCTGCAACGCCTGCCTCATTTTGAGCAACTGGTTTATCCGCAGTGGATCCATCAGTTACAGCAGGGTAAAAAAGTGGCTGCCGCGCCGACAGGTGATTTTAAAATCATCGAAGCCGCCTGGGGCGCGCCCAAATTCTATCTTCTGAATCATATTCCTGGCGCGGATTACATTGATACCAATGAAGTCGAAAGCGAACCGCTGTGGAATAAAGTGTCAGATGACAAACTGAAAGCCATGCTGGCGAAGCACGGCATCCGTCACGACACGACCGTCATTCTGTATGGCCGCGACGTCTATGCTGCGGCACGCGTGGCGCAAATCATGCTGTACGCCGGTGTGAAGGACGTACGCATTCTGGACGGTGGCTGGAAAGCGTGGTCCGACGCGAATCTGCCGGTCGAGCGCGGGACACCTGCCAGGGTTAAACCGGCGAACGATTTTGGCGCGCCCATTCCTGGGCAGCCGCAGTTGATGGTGGATATGGAACAGGCGCGCGGTATGCTGCATCGCAAGGATGCCTCGCTGGTTAGCATTCGCTCGTGGCCGGAATTTATCGGTGAAACCAGCGGCTATAGCTACATCAAACCCAAAGGCGAAATCGCCGGGGCCCGCTGGGGTCATGCGGGCAGCGATGCCACCCATATGGAGGACTTCCACAACCCCGATGGAACCATGCGCAGCGCAGATGATATCGCGGCGATGTGGAAGCAGTGGAATATTCTGCCCGATCAGCATGTGGCGTTTTATTGCGGCACGGGCTGGCGCGCATCAGAAACCTTTATGTACGCGCGGGCGATGGGCTGGCAAAACGTCGCCGTGTACGACGGCGGCTGGTACGAATGGAGCGGTCATCCGCAAAACCCAGTCACGACCGGCCCACTGACGCCTGAAAGCACGCTTTAACGGGCGAGCGCTTTCAGCGTTTGATACCCGCTCCAGACGCGCGTTGTGGTGGTTAGCCAGCACAACGCGCCAAAGATCCAGGCGAAAAGCGCAAAGTGCATCGGGAACAAACAGCACAGCGCGAACAGCAGAATTGTCTCCGTCCCTTCCGTTAATCCCCCCAGATAATAAAACGACTTGTGCGCGTAGCCTGGATTATCAATATCATGCTTTGCAGCCAGCGCCGCAAACGCCAGAAAACTGCTCCCCGTACCGATAAACGCAAACAGCAGCCAGGCTGCCGCCAGGGCATTTTCCGCCGGAGCGGCCAGCGCAAAACCAAACGGCACCAGGGCGTAAAACAGGAAATCGAGCGCAATATCGAGAAAGCCACCGGCATCGGTTATGCCGCGCCGCCGCGCCAGCGCACCGTCGAGTCCGTCGAGCAAACGGTTCAACACGATGGCTACCAGCGCCGCCAGATACCAGCCCAGCGCCAGAAAAGGCAACGCCAGCACGCCGATGGCAAACCCTACCAGCGTTAAGCCATCGGCGGTGATAGTCGGCTTATCAAGCCTCTCCACCAGACGGTTAAGCCGCGTTTTTATGCGCGGATGCACATGTCTGTCAAGCATGCGGTTTCCCTTTAAACGTGTCGCAGAGCCCCTGCGCCGGAATATCCAGCGCAGCGTTGAAACGTGCCGAAAGATTCTGAAACGCAATCAGGGCGGTCATTTCTGTTATGCCGGCGTCGCTATAAAAACGCTTTAGCTCGGTTTTTACGTCGTCACCGATCTGCGGCGGCGTGGCGGTTGTCGCCTCCGCATAGGCCAGCGCAGCCCGCTCATCCGCGCTGAACAGCGTCGAATCGCGCCAGTGGCTGACGGCGTGCACTTTATCCAGCGCGCCGCAGCGCTCGGCCAGACGCAAGCTGTTGGCATCAATACAAAATGCGCAGTGACAAAGCTGCGATACGCGGGTCATCAGCAGCGAGCGCAGCGTTGGACTGAGGCGCGCATGACGGCGCTCAAGAAAGCCGACAAACAGCGCCACCAGCCAGAACAAACGCGGCATTCGTCCCCACCAGCGGGTGGGATTAAGCACGGCGCCGAAATGCTTTTTCTGCATCGCAGCGATGGGTTTTAGGCTGACGGGAATTGATTTGACGGGGTGGACCCAGGCGGTAGTTTCTTTCACCGAACTCTCCTGATAGCTGGACTCTTTGAAAGGCGACGATAATATGTCGTTTTTCTCCCTCAATTATTGATGACCATGCTGAAAACTCTCGATGTTGTCGCCGCGATCCTTGAACAGGACGGCAAAATTTTGCTGGCGCAGCGCCCACCCCACGCCGATCAGCCCGGAATGTGGGAATTTGCCGGCGGTAAAGTCGAAGCGGGCGAAACGCAGCCCGACGCGCTGATTCGCGAGCTGCGCGAGGAACTGGGCATCGAGGCGCAGCCTGCGCAGTATGTCGCCAGCCATGAGCGCGAAGTGTCGCAGCGGCCGATCGCGCTGCACGCATGGCACGTCCCGACGTTCAGCGGCGAGCTGACTGCCCATTATCACAGCGGGCTGGTGTGGTGTACGCCCGAGGAGGCGCTAACGTATCCGCTCGCACCTGCCGACATTCCCTTGCTGGAAGCGTTTATTCTTTTACGCGCCGCCAGACCAGCGGGTTCGTGCTGATGGTGCGTTCATCACGCTGGCACTGCAACAGCACGCCGTCGGCTTTCACGACCGCCCCTTCCGAATAGTTCTGATCCTGATAGATGCAGCATTGATTACACGGCTGCGCGCGCTGGCCGCCGGAGCTAAACACCTCTGCCGGAACGTTAACGTCGACATCCGGGCGAAAACGGTCAGCCTGAGCGCCTGTCGATAAAAGCGCAAACAGCGCGGTAATGATGTAACGGTTCATAGACGTCTGTTCCTGTTGTGTCCTTGTTATGACTATAACGGTTAATCGAGCTGAACCTTTAATTTGTCAGCCCATCGTTTTTTGTTATGACTCGCGCACGATAATTAATTTCCCTTTCGTCGCGAATTTTCGCTTGCCTCACAAAGCGGTACGGGTGGTATAGTCGAAAACGACCAAAAATCACCCGCACAACACACAAAATATAAAAAATCATCATAAGAGGTTCTTATATCTATGGATCAGACACGCACTCTGGAATCGTTTCTTACCCATGTTCAAAGCCGCGACCCGCATCAGAGCGAGTTCGCGCAGGCCGTTCGTGAAGTAATGACCACGTTGTGGCCGTTTCTTGAAGAAAACCCGCGTTATCGTCAAATGTCCTTGCTTGAGCGCCTGGTTGAACCGGAGCGCGTCATTCAGTTCCGCGTGGTGTGGGTTGACGATCGTAATCAGGTGCAGGTTAACCGTGCATGGCGCGTCCAGTTTAACTCCGCTATCGGCCCGTTTAAGGGCGGGATGCGTTTCCACCCTTCAGTGAATTTATCGATTCTGAAATTCCTGGGCTTTGAGCAGACGTTCAAGAATGCGCTCACCACGCTGCCGATGGGCGGAGGGAAAGGCGGCAGCGATTTCGATCCGAAAGGCAAAAGCGAAGGCGAAGTGATGCGTTTCTGCCAGGCGCTGATGACCGAACTGTATCGCCATCTTGGACCTGACACCGACGTACCGGCGGGCGATATCGGCGTGGGCGGACGTGAAGTTGGCTTTATGGCCGGGATGATGAAAAAACTCTCCAATAACAGCGCCTGCGTGTTCACGGGTAAAGGACTCTCCTTTGGCGGCAGCTTGATCCGTCCGGAAGCGACGGGCTATGGCCTGGTCTATTTCACCGAGGCGATGTTAAAACGCCACGGGTTGGGCTTTGAAGGGATGCGCGTGGCAGTGTCGGGGTCCGGGAACGTGGCGCAGTACGCAATTGAAAAAGCGATGCAGTTTGGCGCGCGCGTGATTACCGCCTCTGACTCCAGCGGCACGGTGGTGGATGAAGCGGGTTTCACCACAGAAAAACTGGCCCGACTGTGTGAAATCAAAGCCAGCCGCGACGGTCGCGTGGCGGACTATGCGCGTGAGTTTGGCCTGACCTATCTGGAAGGCAAACAGCCGTGGTCCGTGCCGGCAGATATCGCCCTGCCGTGTGCAACGCAAAACGAGCTGGACGTCGACGCGGCGCAGCAGCTCATCGCAAATGGCGTAAAAGCGGTTGCAGAAGGCGCGAACATGCCGACGACCATCGAAGCGACCGATTTGTTCCTGGAAGCAGGCGTGCTATTTGCGCCAGGAAAAGCGGCGAACGCGGGCGGCGTGGCGACATCAGGTCTGGAAATGGCGCAGAACGCGGCGCGTCTGGGCTGGAAAGCTGAGAAAGTGGATGCGCGTCTGCATCACATCATGCTGGATATTCACCACTCCTGCGTTGAGTATGGCGGTGAAGATAAGCAGACCAACTATGTGCGTGGCGCGAATATCGCCGGATTCGTGAAAGTGGCGGATGCGATGATTGGGCAAGGTGTGATTTAAGATTAGTTGGTGCGATCTGATGCACTCACCTCACCCCTCTCCCACCGAGAGAGGGGGAAGACATTAAAAACGGCAGCCGAGGCTACCGTTTTACTTTTACCTTGGGCGGTCTGGTGCCCTCACCCCAACCCTCTCCCACGGGAGAGAGAAGGAGAAGTAGAGGGAGAACACGCTAAAAATGGCAACAGGGATGTCAGGCAGCACTCTTTTTCTTTTTGAACGGTTTCTTCGCGCCGCCCGGCGCTACCATTCCTCTGAAATTTTTCACCGGCGTCGTTCGCGCCTGATTAATCAGGTCAAATAATGTTCCCACCAGCGGCTGCATAAAGTCCTGGTAACGGCACTCTTTTTCACTGATTTTGGTCAGGATCGATTCCCAGTGCGCCGTCATATCCGGTCGTGCGGCCAGCTCCGGCAGGGAGTGAATCAGCGCGCGGCCCGGATCCGTTGACTGGATATAGCGGCCTTTCTTGATAAGAAAACCGCGTTTAAACAGCAGTTCGATAATTCCCGCACGCGTGGCCTCAGTGCCTAATCCGTCCGTCGCACGCAGGATCTTTTTCAGATCTTTATCCTGCACAAAACGGGCGATTCCGGTCATGGCGGAGAGCAGCGTCGCATCGGTGAAGTGGCGCGGCGGTTGAGTCTGACGCTCAATCACTTCACCTTTTTCGCACAGCAGCTCATCGTTTTTCGCGACCACTGGCAGCGGCGTGCCGTCGTTTTCTTCGTCGCGCTCTTTATTCCCCAGCAGCGTTCGCCAGCCGGCTTCGGCCAGGAATCGCGCTTTCGCGACAAACTTCGCTTTGGCAATCTCCAGCTCGATAACGCATTTGCGGAACATGGCGTCGGCACAAAACTGCATCAGATACTGACGAGCCACCAGCTGATAAACCTTCGACTCATTTTCGGTCAGATTAACGTTGCTGGCGCGCGCCGTCGGGATAATCGCATGGTGGGCATCGACTTTTTTATCATCCCAGCAGCGATTACGTGTTTCCAGATTCACGGCGGGCTGCGGGAGCAGATCCGGCGCGTGGACACCAATCGCATTCAACACCGCGTGGCGCCCGGCAAAATGTTCTTCCGGCAAGTAGCGGCTATCCGAACGCGGATAGGTAATCAGCTTGTGCGTTTCATAAAGCTTCTGGCAGATATCGAGGACATTTTGTGCGCTCATGCCGTAGCGTTTGCCCGCTTCAATCTGTAATGCCGAAAGCGAAAACGGTAGCGGCGCGGGTTCTGATTCCCGTTTATCGTTATAGCTGGTGACGAGCGCAGGCTGACCGGCAATGCGGTTAACCACGTGATCCGCCAGCGGACGATGCAACAAACGCCCTTCTTCGTCCTGATATGGCTCACAGGCTTCGCTGGGCTGCCAGACGGCGACAAAACGCTCGTCCTTTGGCGTCACGATATGCGCTTTCACCTCAAAGAAATCTTTCGCCACGAAGTTCTCGATCTCTTCGTCACGGCGCACCACCAGTCCTAAAACAGGCGTTTGCACCCGTCCAACGGAAAGGACACCCTGATAGCCAGCGTTGCGCCCTAAAATCGTATACGCACGGGTCATGTTGATGCCGTACAACCAGTCGGCACGCGCACGGGCCAGCGCGGAGACGCACAGCGGGATAAATTCGTTATTAGAACGCAGGCGAGAAATCGCGCGCTCAACGGCCTGCGGATTGAGATCGTTTATCAGACAGCGCTGCACTTGCTTGCGCTTTTCCGGTGCCAGCTCAAGATAATCAAGCACTTCATCCACCAGCAGTTGCCCTTCGCGATCCGGGTCACCTGCATGGACGATTTCAGCGGCGTCGTGCAGGAAACGCTTGATCACATTGAGCTGTTTTGTAACCGACGGGCGCGGTTGCAAGCGCCATTTTTCCGGCACGATAGGCAGATCGTTGAGATTCCAGCGCGCGTAGCGGCTGTCATAGGCGTCCGGCTGGGCCTGTTCAAGCAGGTGCCCGATACACCAGGTCACCACCTGCCCGTTTCCGCACTCAATAAAGCCGTCGCCCTTGCGATGTGGCTTGGGCAACACATCCGCAATGGCTCGGGCCAGGCTTGGCTTTTCCGCAATATACAACCGCATCGAATTAACGAATCTCAATCATCGGACGGCCGCCGCGAGCCGTTACCAGCTCACCGATCGCGGTCAGGGTGATACCGAATTCTGCGGCCGTGGCTTTGACTTCAGCTTCCGATTCTGGCGTCACCGCCAGCAGAAGACCGCCGGACGTTTGCGGATCGCACAGCAGATCGCGCCATTCGGCAGGCATTTCGCCCATCAGATGTCCGTAGCTGGCAAAGTTACGCTGCGTCCCGCCAGGAACTGCGCCTTGCGCGATGTACTCTTCAACGCCCGGCAGTTTTGGAATGTCCTTATACACAATTTGCGCCTGTACGCCTGCGCCCTGACAGACTTCGCTCAGATGACCGAGCAGCCCAAAACCGGTAACGTCGGTCATCGCTTTCACGCCGTCAATATTGGCGAATGCGGCACCCGCGAGGTTCATCTGGCACATCACTTCCGTCGCAAGGCCAATATGCTCTGGCTTGAGCAGCGATTTTTTCTCGGCGGTGGTCAGCACGCCAATCCCCAGTGGTTTGGTCAGGAACAGTTTACAACCCGCCTGCGCGGTGCTGTTACGCTTGACGCGTTCCGTCGGGACGATGCCGGTGACGGCCAGACCAAAAATCGGCTCCGGGGCGTCGATGGAATGGCCACCCGCCAGCGCGATCCCCGCCTGCTGACAGGCAAAGCGCCCGCCCTCAATCACTTCGCGAGCAATTTCCGGCGCAAGGGTGTTAATCGGCCAGCCCAGGATGGCGATCGCCATGATCGGTTTACCGCCCATCGCAAAAATATCGCTGATCGCATTGGTGGCCGCGATGCGCCCAAAATCAAATGGATTATCGACGATAGGCATAAAGAAATCGGTCGTGCTGATAACGCTGGTGCCGTTGCCTAAATCATAAACCGCCGCATCATCACGCGTTTCATTACCGACAAGCAGGTTCGGGTCGACAAACTTCGCCTGTTCGCTGTGCAGAATGGTCTCCAGCACCTTAGGGGAAATTTTACAACCGCAACCTGCTCCGTGGCTGTATTGCGTTAGACGAATGGTTTGCTCGCTCATGGACATCTCCTGTCATTGCTGTGGCGCTATGGTAGCGCTCATTCCTTAAAGAGGTAAGTCTGACTGTCTGAATTCTGGCGCGGATGCGCAGAATCCAGACAGTTTAGTGTGATTATCAGAAATGGGTGACGAACGGTGTGGCGTCGGGCACGGAAACGGTGGTGGACGCTTTCAGCTGTGGCGTGCCGAGATAGAGGAAACCGACGATTTTATCGTGTGCGCCGCAGGACAATCCCTCGCGAACAACCGGGCTGTCGGTCAACGGACCGGTGCGCCAGATGCCGTTAAAACCCTGCGCGACCGCCGCCATTTGCATGGCCATCACTGCGCAACCTGCTGACATCTCTTGTTCCCAGACGGGCACCTTATGTCCGGCCTGACATTTTGCCACCACGGCGATAATCATTGGCGCGCGGAACGGCGCGCTGCGGGCTTTATCAATGGCCTTGTCGTCTTGACTGGCGGCGATTGCCGCTTTCTCGAGTAAAGCACTGAAGCGCTCACGCCCTTCACCTTCGATAATAAAGAAATGCCACGGCTGCAGCGTACCGTGGTCCGGCGCGCGCATACCGGCCTGCAGAATGCTGTCCAGCTGCTGACCCGCAGGCGCGGGTTCGGCCAGACGCGAAGCGCTACGACGGTTAACAAGCAGTTCAAGTGCGTCCATTGGTTAACTCCTGTCTTCAAAATTGCTCACAAAATTAACACGGCAGCAGATTTTGTTACAGCGTAGTGGGCGATTCCTGCTGACAAGTGGCGGTTGGGTCATTACGATAAGCCCACATTGCCGTCCAGTCGCGACGGAACAGTCATTTTCTGGTTAGGGAGTACACATGCGAACCCTTTGGCGAATTTTTGCCGGTTTCTTTAAATGGACGTGGCGGCTGCTCAATTTTGTCCGCGAGCTGGTGATGAACGTATTTTTCATCTTCCTGATTCTGGTCTGTGTAGGTATCTGGATGCACATCAGCAGCAGCAACCAGGCGCAGAATTCCGGACGTGGCGCGCTGCTGCTGGATATCACCGGCGTGATTGTCGACAAACCTTCCGCCAGTAATCGTCTGGGGGTGATTGGTCGCCAGCTGTTTGGTGCGACGTCCGATCGCCTACAGGAAAACTCCCTGTTTGATATCGTTGATACCATTCGTCAGGCCAAAGACGACCGCAACATCACCGGGATCGTTCTGGATCTGAAGAACTTTGCCGGCGCCGACCAGCCGTCAATGCAATATATCGGTAAAGCCCTGCGCGAATTCCGCGACAGCGGTAAACCGGTGATTGCGGTGGGCGATAGCTACAGCCAGGGGCAATATTATCTGGCGAGCTTTGCCAACAAAATTTGGCTTTCCCCACAGGGTACGGTTGATTTGCACGGGTTTGCGACGAACGGCCTGTATTACAAATCGCTGCTCGAGAAGCTGAAAGTGACCACGCATGTCTTCCGCGTCGGTACCTATAAATCCGCCGTTGAACCGTTTATTCGCGACGATATGTCGCCTGCCGCGCGTGAAGCCGACAGCCGCTGGATTGGCGAGCTGTGGAATAACTATCTGACCACCGTTGCCGCTAACCGTCAGGTCACCCCTGAGCAAATCTTCCCGGGCGCGCAAGCGATGCTGGATGGGCTGCAAAAAGTGGATGGCGATACGGCGAAATATGCTCTGGATAACAAACTGGTCGATACGCTCGGATCCAGCGCAGATATCGAAAAAGCACTGACCAAACAGTTTGGCTGGAGCAAAGAAGACAAGAATTACAGCGCGGTGAGCCTGTATGACTACACCACGAAGAAGCCGAGCGAAACGGGTGATAGCGTCGCCGTGGTTTTCGCCAATGGCGCCATCATGGATGGCGAAGAGACACCGGGCAACGTGGGAGGGGATACAACGGCATCGCAAATCCGTGAAGCGCGCCTCGACCCGAAAGTGAAAGCGATTGTTCTGCGCGTCAACAGCCCTGGCGGCAGCGTCAGTGCGTCTGAAGTGATTCGCGCTGAGCTGGCCGCGGCGCGTGCTGCTGGTAAGCCGGTCGTGGTCTCAATGGGCGGTATGGCGGCATCCGGCGGATACTGGATCTCCACGCCAGCCAACTACATTGTGGCAAACCCAAGCACGCTGACCGGTTCTATCGGTATCTTCGGGGTGATCAACACCGTAGAAAACAGCCTGGATTATCTGGGTGTGCACACGGATGGCGTTGCCACCTCGCCACTGGCCGATGTGTCTGTGACCAAATCGCTGCCGCCGGAAGTGTCGCAGATGATGCAGTTGACCATCGAGAACGGCTATAAGCGCTTTATCACGCTGGTGGCGGAATCACGTAAGTCAACGCCAGAGCAGATCGATAAAATTGCTCAGGGCCACGTCTGGACCGGTCAGGATGCGAAAAGCAACGGTCTGGTCGACAGCCTGGGTGATTTTGATGACGCCGTCGCGAAGGCCGCCGAGCTGGCGAAGCTGAAACAGTGGCACATTGCGTATTACCAGGATGAGCCAACGTTTATTGATATGGTCATGAACGGGATGTCCGGTTCAGTGCGCGCCATGCTGCCAGCCGCCATTCAGGCGTATCTGCCAGCGCCTGTGGCGACCGCTGCGAGCGTTGTCAAAGGTGAAAGCGACAAACTCGCCGCCTTTAACGATCCGCAAAACCGTTACGCATTTTGCCTGACCTGCGCAAACGTACGCTAACCTCGTCCCCTCTTCTCACGAAGGGGGGATTTTTCTTTGAAGCTTAAGAACACACCATCATGCAGAAGAAATCGATTTATGTAGCGTATACCGGCGGTACGATCGGTATGCAGCGCTCAGAAAATGGCTATATCCCTGTCTCCGGTCACCTGCAGCGCCAGCTCGCGCTGATGCCAGAGTTCCATCGCCCGGAAATGCCTGACTTCACCATTCACGAATACGATCCGCTGATGGACTCGTCCGATATGACGCCAGAAGACTGGCAGCATATTGCGGACGATATTAAAGCGCATTATGACGATTACGACGGTTTCGTGATCCTGCACGGCACCGACACCATGGCGTTTACCGCCTCCGCGCTCTCCTTCATGCTGGAGAATTTGGGTAAACCGGTGATCGTCACGGGGTCGCAAATCCCGCTGGCGGAACTGCGATCCGACGGGCAGATCAATTTGCTGAACTCCCTGTACGTGGCGGCAAATTACCCGATTAACGAAGTGACGCTGTTTTTCAACAATCGTCTGTATCGCGGAAATCGCACCACCAAAGCCCACGCAGACGGGTTCGACGCTTTTGCTTCGCCAAATCTGCAAGCGCTGCTGGAAGCGGGTATTCATATCCGTCGCCTTGGCACCCCGCCTGCCCCACACACTGCGGGCGAATTGATTGTCCATCCGATCACCCCGCAGCCGATTGGCGTGGTGACGATTTATCCCGGAATTTCAGCTGACGTGGTGCGTAACTTCCTGCGTCAGCCGGTTAAAGCGCTGATCCTGCGCTCCTACGGTGTGGGCAATGCGCCGCAAAACGGTGAATTCCTGAAAGAGCTTCAGGAAGCGAGCGCGCGCGGTATTCTGGTGATTAACCTGACGCAGTGCATGTCTGGCAAGGTCAATATGGGCGGTTATGCCACCGGCAATGCGCTGGCTCAGGCCGGAGTGATTAGCGGATTTGATATGACGGTCGAAGCCACGCTGACTAAACTTCACTATTTACTCAGTCAGGATCTGGACGTGGATGCGATGCGCAAGGCCATGATGCAAAACCTGCGCGGCGAGCTGACGCCGGACGAATAAGGAGTTTTTAATGAAACAACGAGCCCTGCTGCTGGTCGATCTGCAAAATGATTTTTGCGCCGGCGGCGCACTGGCTGTCGCTGAAGGCGACAGCACCGTTGATGTGGCTAATGCGCTGATTGCCTGGTGTAAAGCGCGCGGTGAGGCAGTGGTTGCGAGCCAGGACTGGCATCCTGCGGATCACGGCAGCTTTGCCAGTCAGCATAACGCGGAACCGTTTTCTCAAGGCGAACTCGACGGGCTGGCGCAAACGCTCTGGCCGGATCATTGCGTTCAGCAAACGGAAGGCGCACAGCTGCATCCGCTGCTCAATCAGCACGCCATTGATGCGGTGTTTCATAAAGGCGAAAATCCCTTAATCGACAGCTACAGCGCCTTTTTTGATAACGAACATCGCCAGCAAACTGCGCTGGATGAATGGCTGCGTCATCATGAGGTAGGCGAGCTGATTGTGATGGGGCTGGCGACGGATTACTGTGTAAAATACACCGTGCTGGATGCGCTAAAGCTCGGTTATCGGGTCAACGTTATTACCGATGGCTGTCGGGGCGTGAACCTTAACGCGCAGGATAGCGCGCTGGCGTTTATGGAGATGTCCACAGCTGGCGCGACGCTCTATACGCTGGCGGACTGGCAAGAGACCCAGGCTTAACGTTTAATCCGCGGTGTCGTAATACGAGATCGCTGTTTCATTTTTCTATGAGGTACGTCGTATGGCTTTTATCCCAAAAAATTATGCCCGGCTGGAAGTCGGTTATCGGGAAAAGGCGCTAAAACTCTTTCCATGGGTCTGCGGGCGCTGTTCACGTGAATTCGTCTATTCGAATTTGCGCGAGTTGACCGTGCATCATATCGATCACGATCACAGCAATAACCCGGAAGATGGCAGCAACTGGGAGATGTTGTGCCTGTACTGCCACGATCATGAGCATTCGAAATACACCGAAGTGGATCTGTACGGTTCAACGGTTGTGGCAGGAGAAGATGCGCAGAAGGACGTGGGTGAAGCGAAATACAATCCGTTTGCCAATCTAAAAGCGATGATTGACAAGAAATAACCCTGAATATCTCTCCCTCCCGTCATGTGTCGAAAACCATTCAGGAGGGAGGGATTGCCATATAGGCTGAGTCGCGCGAGGGATCAGGATTTAAAGGTCGCAATCGGTTTTGGCGTAATGCCAAAATCTTCTTTCAGCTCGCGCTTGCTTTTCATCACCATCTGACCCTGCGTGTCAATCGTCATGTGCTGAGCGTCATTGTTGTTGCGCGCCTGCCATAACATCACCAGTTGCAAACTGTTCTCTTTTTGCTCTGCCGTCAGCGCCACGCCGTCCGGCCATTTTCCTAATTCAACTGCCGTCACCAGACGCTGATAAACCTCTGGCGTCATACTGTTGATCATGTCATCGATATTCATGAAAAATCCGCTCTGAAGGAATAATTTGCTGAATCGTTTCTTCAGCCTTTGGTCTGGTCGCCATTTTCATCGTCTGAGAAGCTCATCGAAGCCGAATTGACGCAAAAACGCTCGCCCGTTGGCTGCGGGCCATCCGGGAACACATGCCCGAGGTGCGCATCACAGTTCCCACAGCGGATTTCGGTGCGCTGCATACCATGGCTGGAGTCGGTAAGGTAACGGATGGCTTCGTCACTCACCGGCTCGTAAAAGCTTGGCCATCCGCAGCCAGAATCGTATTTTGTTTGTGAGTTAAACAGCGGGGCATCGCACACCAGACAGTGATACACGCCATCCCGCTTATTGTGCAGTAAACGCCCGGTAAATGGGGGTTCGGTCCCGTGATTCTGCGTCACGTAGAACTGCATTTCAGTCAGATTTTTTTTCAGTTCATCAGGGTTATGTTGATTCGACATTGCTCATATCTCGCTGTTGAAACAGACACGTTTTACCGAGAATTCTAACAAAACATTAACACTGAAGTGTGAACTTTTGTTCTAAACTTATGCGTTGCGGTTCAGCAGTCAGCCAATTGTGATCTTTCTCACATATTTATCCTGATGGCCCTTTAAAATCCCGCGCGCAGCCCCCATGTGGTTGCTAGCTCAAAAGGAAAGTGAGGCGGTCAGTCGCACAAAGGTTATGCACAGGATTGATTTGTCGCAATGATTGACACGATTCCGCTTGACGCTGCGTAAGGTTTTTGTAATTTTACAGGCAACCTTTTATTCACTAACAAATAGCTGGTGGAATATATGACTATCAAAGTAGGTATCAACGGTTTTGGCCGTATCGGCCGTATTGTTTTCCGTGCTGCTCAGGAACGTTCTGACATCGAGATCGTTGCAATCAACGACCTGTTAGACGCTGAATACATGGCTTACATGCTGAAATACGACTCAACTCACGGTCGTTTTAACGGCACTGTAGAAGTCAAAGACGGCCACCTGGTTGTTAACGGCAAAACTATCCGTGTTACCGCAGAACGTGACCCGGCTAACCTGAAGTGGAACGAAGTTAACGTTGACGTTGTTGCTGAAGCAACGGGTCTGTTCCTGACCGACGAAACGGCGCGTAAACACATCACTGCGGGTGCGAAGAAAGTTGTTCTGACTGGTCCTTCCAAAGACAACACCCCGATGTTCGTTAAAGGCGCAAACTTCGAGAAGTATGCTGGCCAGGATATCGTTTCTAACGCATCTTGCACCACCAACTGCCTGGCTCCACTGGCTAAAGTTATCAACGACAACTTCGGTATCGTTGAAGGCCTGATGACCACTGTTCACGCAACTACCGCTACTCAGAAAACTGTTGATGGCCCGTCTCACAAAGACTGGCGCGGCGGCCGCGGCGCAGCTCAGAACATCATCCCTTCTTCTACCGGTGCTGCTAAAGCTGTAGGCGTTGTACTGCCAGAGCTGAACGGTAAAATCACGGGTATGGCATTCCGCGTTCCAACTCCAAACGTGTCTGTTGTTGACCTGACCGTTCGTCTGGAAAAAGCAGCGTCTTACGAAGAAATCAAGAAAGCAATCAAAGCGGCTGCTGAAGGCCCAATGAAAGGCGTTCTGGGTTACACCGAAGACGACGTTGTATCTACCGATTTCAACGGCGAAGTTTGCACTTCCGTGTTCGATGCTAAAGCAGGTATCGCACTGAACGACAACTTTGTGAAACTGGTTTCCTGGTACGACAACGAAACAGGTTACTCTAACAAAGTACTGGACCTGATCGCTCACATCTCCAAATAAGTTGAGATGAGAATCTGATCCAAAAAGGCGACTTCGGTCGCCTTTTTTATTGTCTCAACCCACTGTTTTAATGGACTTTTATACAATTAATGTCCACATAGCGTCCACAACGCCAAAGTCCTCTGACTTGCGGGACTTTGTCATTGTATTTACATCTTTGTGCAAATGTCGGCAGACTGTCTTAATACTTAGTGCTAATTATTTCCAACCACATGCTTTTTGGAGTGGTTTCATTGCTTCAGATAAACCGGCTAGATCAAATGTCGCATTGACGGGAGCTTCGTTATAAGGGGTTATCCTTGCGAACATTTTGTCTGCTTTCGCTAAGGCTTTAACAAAATCAATGTCGCTGCCTCTGTAAAAAACAGCTTTTGTATCAGTTGATATCGACCACTGTTTTTCAACAGCTTTTTGCTTATCTAAGCGATGTAGCATGCTCGTTTGTTCAAGGCCTAAATACACATCCCAATCTATGTATACATCCGTTTGCTTTTCACGGCAGGCAACGTAAATTGTCGGTGTAACGCTCTCACCAAACGGCGTCTGAATGAAATCATTACTGGAAAGAGCGAGAATAACATTCTTCGAATCATCTACCGGTGATGTAGTAATCGAAGTTTGCCACTTGCCGGGGTTTCCCACTAACTCATGAGTTGACTCGGTACTCTCAGAAGAATTCTTCGGGAATAATTTATCGTAACATGCCAATCTCTTTATTCCGTTAACTTCACTCTGGCATGCCGACAAGGCTTTACGGTCAGGTTGGTGAATTTCGGCTATTACTGTATTAGTAACCGGCATTTTCGAGTTTGTTGAAGGTTTAAAGGTTGGGTAGAAAAATCGATCATAACAAGACAATCGCTTATCATTATCTTTCTCAGCCGGACATTGATCTCGACTTTCAAATTTTTGAGCATTTTCGGTACGGGTTGGTGGTATCGAATTGTCATAGCAGGCAAGTCGATTGTCACTATTTTCTATAACCCGGCATTGAAGCACATCATTGAACTTATTAAGCTCAGGTGCGGCGTGAACTGACAATGCACTAAGCGCTATAAATGACGCTCCAGCAGTACAAGCATATGTATTCATTGGATCATCCTTTTGATGTTTGATGCCATAATCTATCCCCTATGAATGTTTACTTTTTGATATTAGTTACATCGGTTTTGAATTTTATCGGAATAGTACGCATTGACAAGAATGGAATGTGTTAATTTGAAGGTGTATCCAATTAAACTAAAGGAAGGAAGGGTCGAAATGAACTACACGCCCTTCCCCACGTATGCCTGCGGGAGGATTTATTCATTGTCATGGCAAATCTGTTTTAAAATCAGATGTGCAACATTTTGCAAATTCTAAAAATAACCAGCAATCCGCCAGCCCGCGCCATGCAATGGTTTTATTCACTCAATTAAAAATCCCCCATACCACCGCCACGCATATATGATCGTGACGAAAAGTAAAGCTTTCCTTTTATAACATGAGGTTAACCAGATACTTAGCTAATTGTCGCACCCCATTTTTTGCGAAGAGCTGCAAATACTTGCGCGGCGTGCAAAGGCCAGCAGACCGCAGAAACCCAGCGGCGGTGCGGGCTAGCCGGTTGCTTTGCGCAAAAATTCTTTTGCAAAATTTTTATGATCCAAATAGTGCAGGCGGGTGCGGTGTAGCGCCGTTTCCGTCTCGGATCCGCTTCCGTCTGCACTCTGTCGCTTCGTCTCTGGCGCGTGGTTGTACGAACGCAAAAAAGGCCGCATGGTGGCGACCTTATGTTTTTGCGCTTGTTGTGGGGTGTTCTGCGGCGTCTGATGACGCGTGGGTTTTCGTCAGGCAATCAGGGGGCTGTATTTCACTTTTAAAGCAGTGGCTTTACCGGCTGTTTCAGTGAACTGGGACGCCTGCCCGCTTGCCCCAGTGCTGGGGTGCGTATGCGACGCGCATATCTTCGCCAGCTCGTTTACTACGTCCAGCGTATCAGTTAACAACGTGAGAACGTTGATTTCTTCACTTCCCAGTTTAACGACCGGCGCGATTAACTCCTGCGCGGCGGCTACGCTTTTGCGTATGCCGGTTATTTTCTCCGTAAGCGATCCGCCGATAGTGATGTCGGCATTCCCTTTGATATTGTCTTCCAGCTTGCCGCCCACGTTACGCTTTACGTTCTGGCCGACACTGACAATATTATTTTTGCCGATCGACATGGTCATACTGCCGGACGTGCCGACGCTATAATCTCCCTCACTGATATGGACCACCGCACCGGCCAGAAGGGTAGCCGTTCCCAGCACGGTGGTTTTATCGGTAGCCTGCACGGTAGTTTCACGGGCAACTAGCGTGCGCTTTTCATCATCAGCGGTGATTTCGCGCTTCATTGAATTTTCGGTGATGGCCTGATCTGTTTGTCTCACCCAGTCACCGGCCACCGTCACACGCTGCGAAACACCATCACGTTGTTGCTGTAACTGCTCACCGGGCTTAACCGCTGGCAGGTTGTGTCCCTGGGGCATGATCTGGCGAACGAACGGCTTATCCTGCCGACCTTCCACAAATCCCACTTCAACCAGCGTGCCAGCCGGTGGAAACTGAAACATCCCTGACTCACTGCCCGCCATTGGGACCGGCAGCTGCACGGCAGAATAAACCGGCGTATTGGCTGCCGGGTTGCCGTTCTCGTCAAGCAGTTGCAGATCCACAGCGTAGCGCGGGCGGAACGGGTCAGCGATATTGCCGCCAGATACATCTTCGCTGGGCGCTTCAACCCTGGCGAATTTTGGCAAGTGCAAACCGGAAGCCAGTTCCGGGTATGCGCTTTCTATCTGTCGCTGGATGGGGGGTTTCTGCAAGGGCTGGCCGGTGGCCTTGTTTCGAGGCTGCCAGGTGATTGCCATGTTGTCGTTATCCAGGCGCACCTGGTTTAACCGCTGGCGGTTCACTTCAACACCTGGGCGCAGGCTCTGAATCATCGGCACCACCATGGAATTGCCGCCTGCGGATGCCTGGCTAAATTCATGCGGGATTACAACCGGCTTGCCCGCAAAGAGACTATCTTCCGCCGCGCCGGTAAAGACAGCGCCATCCGGCAACTGATACCAGACGTAATCCGGGATCGAAAACGCGCGGCCCAGGCTGGCAAAAAGCTGGTAGCCCGTGCCACTGTGTGCGAAATGTGGGATCGGTGTATCCGCGTAACTGACACCGGCAGGCGGGCCGACGGTTAACCCGCTTTGCTCCGTGATCCAGTCTGTTATCTGGCGTAGCGTCGGATGCTGGAATGAGCATGGCCATAACTTATCAAAGACGCCGATCAGCTCACGAACGAACAAACGGCAGGTGCCATTATCAGCAGGCTGCGACCGTTCCACATAACCAGTGAACCAGCGAAGGACCAGTCCGTCATAGCCCACATCAACCCGCACCATTTTGCCGGTGTAGTCCTTTGCCGTGCTGGCCGTAATGAAGCCACGACCGCAGGCGTTCAACTCCAGCACAATATTGCAGTCAACCATATGGATCGGATCGCTGGATAAAAACAGGCGTTTAATCGGTTTCATCGCTTACCCCAGCGCATCATTAACAGGCTTTAAAACCTTTTGCTCAAACCAGCTCATTTTGTCGGCTGGCTCACTGGCAGCAGAAGAACCACCGCCACCACCCGCCGCGCCGGTCTGTTTGGTGCTGGCCGTCGCGTTCCCTTTGCGGGCCTGACGTTTCTCCGGCACGCTCCCTTTTTCACGCAGGGTAAAACTGACCTGCCAGGCGAGGCGGTCTTCCTGCGGAACGGCATCAATCTGGCCGGTGAAGGTGGCTTCACGAAAATTAATGGCTGTCGCCGTGGCATTGGCGACGCGGTATGTTTTCAGCGCCCCGCTGGTTTCAGTTGCGGATGCCAGCTGGAAAAGGCGCTGTAAAACGGCCTCGTCATCAAACGTGACCAGACCCGACACGCGCAACTCTTTGGCCTTGATACCCTGTTCGGAATTGGTCGTACTCGATGTCTGGCCCGACTGGTCCTTTTCCTGAAACTGCATTGAAGGGGAAACCAGCATGTTTTGCATGGCGATCCCTTCACCATCAAGCGCGAGTAATGCGGTCTGGCTCATTTATCATTTTCCCTAAATCAATGAGCGAATCCCCGATAAACATCATCGCCGCAGTATGCACGGCGGTTGTCTTAGGGATGCCCTTTAAAAGCTCAAGCGCAGCAACGCGATGATTTCCGCTATAGCTAAAGGACCACGCCTTAGCGCTGGCCCCTTTCAGCTTTTCAAGCGACTGACTTAATGAAGAAAGCAGGCCCGCGCGTTCTTTAATAAAACCGCCAATCTGGCTTTGTAAGCCTGCGGGGGTGGTACTGACTGCGGCAGCCAGCTGCGCGGCGGCAACCCGCTGCGCGTTAACGGCCAGACGGTTTGTCTGAACGGATAGCGGCGCGGCGACCGGCAGCGAACTGACCTTCGACGGCAGTTGCATTTTTACCGTACTCAGCTCGGCCGCCGCTGCGGCCATTCGGCTGACCTGGGTAAATACCGGCGCAGGAAATACAGTGGCAAGACCGGACAATGCTTTCATAAAGGCATCATGTGTATTTTCTGCAATCATCATGACGATCACATCGCCGCTGCCGCCGCTGGTTGCCAGCTTACCCGCCAGATAACCCAGCGCATTCGCCGGACTCAGATATCCACCTGAATCCGCTGACTGACCCAGTCCATAAACCCACGGGTGCGCCGGAATGATTGCACAATCCAGCGCGGCCATATCGTCGGCAATCCTGATAATTGAGTCCTGCCACATTACTGCGGAACCTCCGGCCAGATCGGATTACCAGGATCGACGCGATTCAGCATGACGCGGTATTTTTTCCATGCCAGCAGCCGGGTAATTTCCGTTTCGGTTTGCATATCCAGATCAACGGCATCCTGTAAGGGTGCGATTGCATCAGTAGCGGCCTGCATTAAGCCGATTTTATGAGCCTCGGCACGGGCGAATAACTGCTCATCAGTGGGTTCTGGAAGATCGGCTAACATTGGCTGGCCGTAGACGTTCGCTACAATCTCACGGCCATTGCTCTGCCCGTCAATCAGGTAGTGATACCAGCGCTCTGAAATTGCGCTCGCGTCTTCGGGCCAGCTTCCGGCCTCCACATAGAGCGCCTTGTCATTTTCAAAGTAAAAGCCCTTCATTTTCGGGCTGTAGTAAATTGCCGTCATATTAGTACCCCACAGCCCGGATCAGGACAGCAACCTGCCCAATGCTTCCGTAAGCCCTGTTTGCCATAACCACACAACCGGTCCTTGTTTTAGAGACAAGCTGAAACATCCCTTCGGTGCCAGTGTTGTTATTCACGTTTAACGTACTCACCGATATTCCCAGGCAGGCATTTGGAAAGGCTTTGGGGAACGTGATCGACTGGGTGGTTTCACTGGTCATCGTTGCCCCCTGTAGCCACTGATCAATAATTCCCGTGCTGCCACATTGCCACCAACCATTTGCACCTTTTGAGGCGGCATTCGGCGCGGCGTAACTCCCCCTCAACTGATAACGGGAATCAAGATTCCCGTAATTTGAAGGTACAACCTGCCCATTGATAGTGACGTTTCCGGCCACGGCCAGGCCATTACCCATCGTAACTTTACCGGTAGCCAGCGCTACATAGAACGGGCGAAGACTGTTGTAATTGCCATACGCATCGCCTGAATTGGTCGCCAGCAGATAAAGATTGCTGCCGTCATTTCGCCAGAAGGTGCCGACATTCCCGTATGCAATACGGTAGCTTTCCACGGCGGTGGTCTGAAACTCTCCAGAAGCTGAAACCACGCCAGAAAATGAAGCTTTTTGCGTGGTGTAATCTATATTCATCAGATTAGCGACGTAGTCGCCAGCAGCATCGTAGCTATAGATTGACCAGCCATTTTTATAGGGTCCAAATGCCCAGCGCATTTTTCCGTTAGCGTCATAAACGTTCGCCATCGCGTTATAATTATTCGAGCCGACAGCATTTAAAAAATCACCCCAGGCAATCTGGCCCTTACTCGTTAAGCCCTGATTAAACGTCACTCCCCTTGAGAATGTTCCACCATTTGTTGCAGAAACAGCATCAACATCCGCCGCTGTGGGCTTGTTAAATTCGCTATACAGCTTCACCCATGAAATAGCTTCGCCTGCTTTTTTACGGCCTACATAAGCATGATGGTTTACCCCATCGACAGCCAGATAGGAAACAGTGGGCGTGCCGTCATAGGGAATGGTAATTCCTGATTTAACAATGCTGGTATCTCGCCAGAATGAAGAAAAATCTTCGTTTTTGACTTCTGCATCACGAACCGCACCCAGGCCCATCCAGCCCGTAACCGGGACTCGCCCGGCTGTTGTGTCTGTCGTCGATGTCACGACATCCGCCTTTGATGCCGTTCCCAGACTTTCTTTAACGTTGGTCAGGGTATCATTCACGGCTTTAACAGCTTTCGGCGTGGCGGCCTTGCTTTCATCGTCGCTGCCCGTTTCGCTACTCAGCTGAACGAATCCCTTTTCTTTGGTCGTGGCGTCGGGGTGATTGCGGGATTTTTCGTGCTCTTTTAGTGCCTGGTCGTTTAGCCCACCTTTTGGGCGCAAGTCCGTTATGTTTCCGCTTGCGTCAATACTGGCGAGCGCAAAAACATAATGCTGGGTGCCATTTTCAGCATAATCGGCCAGACTGGTTGCCACAGTGATTTTGCTATTGACGGCCCAGACGCTTGTCAGCGTTCCAGACCACGAAACATCCAGCCAGACTTTCACCGGCTTCGCCGAAATGGTGATGTTCTGGTTTGCGACCAGATCCGCACGCAGCCCGGCAACATACCCCGCCCCCTTAGTGACATAAAACTGACTGCCGTTTTTCGCGACCAGATAACCGGTGTCAAAAAAGGCGGCAGCGCCATAGAGATCGATATTCTCCATGCGATGACGTTCGTCCATCGCAGCCAGTCGCGCAGTAAAATCGATCTGCCATGTTTCTGCTGGCGTGGTGATTTGGGTTGCCGACTGTGCACCGCTGTATTCCATTAGCATGGAACGCACCAGGACATTTCCCTGCTGACCGCTGGCGTTTTTAACCTTGCGCTGGGTTGGCGCGTGAATGATCATCGCCAGCGTACTGGTTGCCTTATTTGTCAGCCCAATCCAGTTGAAATCAAAGTCGCCGGTATCAGCGCCCAGTGTGACGGAATACACGACAGAATGACCGTTCACGACGCCGGATTTACTCACGGCCTGGCGGTGGACAATCTTATCCGCTGCCGGAAGGGTTTCCGTGTGGCTGATTGGTTTGCTCACGTCCAGATTCGGAATGTAGGCGAAAACAAATTCATCCAGTGTAACCGGCTGATTATTGATTGCCTGCTGGGCTTTCCATTCTGTAAATGCTTTGGTAATGACTGCCTGTGACATTGTTTTCCCCTACTGCAAGCTTGCGCTATATGTTGCGCTTAATTCGTTATTCACATCGGCCAGCGTGGCGGGCCAGCAAACATAATCGCCCTGATACCAGCCGATATTGATATGTACCGGCAGAGTGGTGATCACTTCAAACCGATACCGGCGACAGGTGCGCCCGTATTTTCGGATGATTTCTAGCAGCAAATCGCTGTTATCGGCGACCTGACTGTCGGTCACGCGAACGGTGATGACATCCCAGTCCATTCCGTCCTGGCGCTCCAGCAATTCGACATAGCCGATCCCCAGCCGCTCAAAAATGGCAATAAATCCGGCAACCTCACCGGCCTGCTGTGCGTTGATAAACGCAAAACTCACCCGTTTACGGAAAAGGCTTAATGGCTCCCCCTTAAATCGGGCGATATCACGTTCCCAGGCAATCAGGTTTAACAGCGGTTCGGCGCTGGTCAACGGATCGAACTGCCTTAACGGCCACGTTAACCACCCGTACACCTGTGACCAGAACTTCACGCAGGCACGCAGCAACCTGGCAGGATCGCCACGGTCCATCCACGACGGCAACTTTAGCCCGGCCAGCAGTCTGGCAAACTCAGTCATTGGCAATTTCCACCGTTAAGGCCGCCAGACGCGGGACAGATAATTCACTGACAATATCTGTCAGTGAGAAACTCAGCGAATCGACCACAGGAAACGCTTTGTGGATCTCGCGGCCCAGATTTGAAAAAGAGAAACGTGCATACGGCCACGTTTTCTTAACGTCGTAATTAGCATTCTCACGAAACGCACAGCGGATTAGATTGGTCACATTGGCTTTCAGAACCAAAAGTTCTTCCGGCTCCATGTTTTCCACACTTGCCACGTACACGATCACCGCCAGGGTGTGAGTGGTTTCCGGCATGGCAAAACACTGCAAATCATCCCCGTGGCCGTGGTGGCCCTGGGTGTTGACGTAATCATTCACCGCGTCGATAAAAGGCAGCGAAGCTTCGCCGCTATCCAGCAGAAGGTAAGCATTTGCCGTACCTGGGCCGCGCGGGGCGTCATGCAGGAAGAAAATACGGTCAACGCTCAACCCGACAACGCCCGCAATCATGCTGCGATAAATGGCGTCCGTGTGGTAATTGCCCACCAGGTTAAACTGATTGCGCGTGCGGTCGCGCAGCTCGTCGTCGCTTTCTTCGTCTGCGCCAGGGGTGATTAACCAGTCGTCTTCATTTACTGCGCTGGCAATGCCTGCCACCGCGACGGGTAAAATACGGTAATACCCCGGCGCAAGGTTATAGCCGGTGCCGGTGCCGGTCGCCGCTACAGGTACAAGCGCACTTTCGATCCCGGCCGGTAATGTCGTGTCTTCACTCACGGCCAGCACATAAACCACGCCATTGATACGCTCGGTTTGCACCAGCGTTCCCGCAGGTATGGCAACCTCATCCGCCGCGCTCGCCTTGTAGAATCGCAGCACGCCAGCGGCAGCGCTGGCCGGTTTAGCCGTGACATTGACCGCCCAGGCCAGCAACCGAAGCATGGAACCGCTTGCCGTTGCCACAAACATGTTTGCCAGCACCACGTTGATCAGCGCGTCACGCAGCCATAACACCGGCGTGGTGACAATCTTCGAAATCAGCCGCCAGAATGGCGACATGCGCGATGTGTTCGTGACGAATCCTTCCGCCTCCACGGTGGCTTTAAACGCTGCGGTGATTTCGGCTTGGGTTGACGGCATCCCGCTGTCATTCAGCACCTGCTCAAAATCGACGTTAGGTTTCTCAGTCATAATGAACCTCAGTGTTAACACTGCCGAAATCGTAGGTTTCCGCAGTGACATACAACCGCGTGATGCTTTCTTCGGTGATAACAATCGTGCCAGGAATCAAGCGTTCGTCACTTTCGACCAGTAGCGATAGTTGCGTCAGAACATCACCGCGCATCGTCGGGCTTCGCTCCCCGATCAGCCGCGTAGTAATACCGCTTTCCAGGATGCTGTGGATAATGTCCTGACCGATACTGTCGCGGTTATTGCAGCGGCGCGGCTCGTTGCCGCTGTCCAGCGTGAAATCGCCGTCAGTGATCAAAAGGTCGATGTATAACGGTTCGGTACTCATCCTGCGTTAAGCTCCTGCCATTCGGCCAACTGGGCCGGGGTGATTCCATTCGGGGCGGTGATATAGGTATCGCCCCACGTTTTACGGCTATCCACCACGGTTTTACTGTCAGTTTTGACCTGGTTCATCAGGCCGCCGCGTGGAATATCTGCATTAATTTTGTTGCCCGTCAGCAGGGACGGCGCGTTCAGCTTTGGCGGCGCAGCTGTTGCACCATCAGGGATCGCCGGTGCTGTCGGGACCGTCGCACCGGCAGGCGGTGAAACGGTTTTCAGGTCAATATTGACGCCGGGGATTTTGTTCAGCTTTTCCACAATCCAGTTGTAGGTAGACGCAAAGGTATTTTTGAGAACGTCAAAAAGCTTGCTGAATACCCCGCCGATGGTGTCCGCAAATCCTTCAAACGCGGCCATTGGCGAAAGCCCCGCGAAGAACGCAACCACCACGGCCCAGCCGTCAGTAATGGATTGCCAGACCCGTGCGAAGACCTGGCCTACCTGCGCGGCGACGTCCATCACCCAGACAAAGGCCGCCGTATTCATGATCGCCGTGGTCAGCTCTTCCCAGTGGTTCACGACATACCAGACCCCCAGACCCAGCAGGGCCAGCGCGGCAATAATCAGGGTGATGGGGCTTGTCAGAAACTGCATGGCCGCACCGGCAAACATGGTCGCCGCGCCATAAATACGCATCGCAACCGCACCGGCTTTCAACACGATATTCCAGGCAGCCAGCGCCACGCGGCAAACGCCGGTCCAGAGGGCTAACAGTTTCGACTGGACCCACAGCGCGGCCAGCCCGATGCGGGTTGCCAGCAGCGAAGGACGCAACATATTGAAGGTCCATAACAGGGCTTTCCACGCACCGCCCAGCACTCTGGCAATAGCGGTCAGACCCATCATCGTGAAACCAAAGATTCCCATCACAATATTGGTGGCCGCACCGGCAAGCCCAAAGGACAGCACGCCCAGGGTGATGTAACCCAGCCAACGGGCAATGTTGGGGAACATCTCCAGCCAGCGGGCAAACTTCGCGCCCACGTCGGCGACGCGGTTCATCAGCGGAGTCAGGATCGGGATCAGCGTATTGCCCAGCGCGACACGCATCGCGTAAAACGTCGCGACAATGCGTTCCCACGGCTTCGCCATGCTGGCGGCCATTTCTTCGGCACGCTTCATGCCGTCATTACGGCCCAGCTCCGTGATGCTGCGGTTTAAATTATTCTGCTGGCCGTACAGCTTTTTAATGACATCAGCCCCCCCACCGAAAGCGGCGTCCAGCGCCTGCTGGGCTTTGACGTTCCCTTCAATGCTGGTCCCGTATTTGTCTTGCAGCTTCTGGAGGATGTCGCCCATTGGCAGCATTTTGCCGGTGGCATCAACAAAGCTCATACCCAGTTTTGATGCGGCAGCCGGGGCGCTTCGCAAAAACTGCTCATAGATGCCGCTGGACTCTGTACCCAGCGTGCGGGAAAGCGTACCCAGAACCGCGAACTGTTCATCCATGCTGACTCCGAAGTCAGCCCCGGCGTTTTTGGTCCCCTCGATCAGCTCCTGCATGGTCTGCATTTTCACGCCGAAGTTTTGCACCATATAGGCCGTTTTTCCGGCCAGCTCCTCGGCGAACCGGACATGACCCAGACTGGACAACTCAGCATTGAAGCGGGACGCCATCGCACCGATATACTCACCTGCCTCCTCGCCGCTGGCTTTCACACCCGCCGCCAGGGTATTGGCTGCAATCGTCACGCGGGGCAAATCCAGATCAGAAAGACCGGCCATTGCGCCTTTGATTGCATAGCTGGAATTCACCACATCCACCGCGCCTTTGCCGTAGCGCATGCTGAATTTGAGGGCTTCGCCGGATAGACGTTTCAGGGTGTCTTCTGCCACCCCCTTGGATCCCACTTCCGCCAGGGCCGCATTCATTTCATAGGCCGGACCCACCACGCCAGCGATAGACTGCGCAACGCCCCAGACAGCCGCCGCGCCAATACCGATTTTTGTAAAAGACGCCTGCGATTTTTCCGCGAAGCCGGTCAGCGAAGACTGGGCCGTTTTTAATGGCCGCGTCAGCTTATCAATCAGACTCAGCGTAAAATCCAGGTGGCTCATATCAGTTTCCGTTAAATGCTTTAGCTATCCCTTCTGCCGTTTTATTGGCTCTGGTCTGGGCGAAATATTCATCCAGCCATAGGGCGCGGGCGATGCTTTCTTCGTCGTCAGGTTCGTGCGGGAGGTAGTAGCGGCGCAGGGCAAGATATTGCTCAAGCCCGTTCGTGCGAATAGCCGCCACCCGCGCCGCTAGTTTTTTACTTCGATCTCAAGCTTCGGCGAGTAAATTTCATTAACCTTCTCGACAATCTGCATTTCGCAGCCTGGGTAATCTTCCATCAGCTGGTTTAATGCCGCCTTTGATTCGGCATCAACAATGCGCCCCAGATAGGTTGCCATTGGCGCAACCTTGTTGGTCATGGTCATTTCGTTGATCAGGTTGTTGTAGGCGGTCTTGTTCGGCTCAAAACTCAGGCTGACGCCCGCTACAGTCATGGTGATTTTTTTGGACTTGCTCATTTTGTTAAATCCTTACGATGTCGAATGATGCCCACCAGGGCGTTATGTCGTGCGGCGCAATCGGTGTACATCTGCCGATAGGCTGTTAATGCCGCGTCAAAGTCAGTTCCGGCTGGCCCCGCCAGTCGTGGCAGATTTACCGGGCAAAGCGTCAGCTGGTTTTCCTGAAAGGATTCGTTCGGCTTGATCTGCACTTTCGTTGAACAACCGGACGTAATCATCAGAAGCGCAAACGTTGCTAAAAACCGGCTTAATGGTTTCGGTATGGATAACCCGTTCCGTGTGGATCTCATTGGCTTTTAGTTCCGCTAATTTGACTTCCAGCGCTTCGCCAGATTGCCGTGTCGCTTCAACGACAATCTGGCGGGTTTCTTCTGCCGTCTTACTGGCGGCAAGGGTTAATTTTGCGTCGTACCAGTCATGCCCCTGCCACCCCACGGACATGGCAGCGATCAGGATGAGCAAATGACCCAGCAAGTTGCGCATCAGCGAACCCCGTTATGCTCAAGACTGAAGTGATTGCCGTCAGGATTAGACTTAAATCGCCCACCCCATGACCCACCCAAACTTTCCCAGTATTCACCCAGTGGTAAATAATCTTCGGTACGGGTTTTATATTCACCGTTAACAAACAAATTCAAATCCACGGCCAGGCGCTGGGTATGCAGGCTGTTTGCAATGCCAGTGCCTTTTCTGGCATTCAGGGCCGCACACTCTGGCGTGCGCTGCGCCTCTCCAAAGGTCAGACGCAAGCCGTGGTCATTTGCCCAAAGGATTAGCTGGGCAACATTCACAGCAAATAACTGCTGTTTCTCACTCAGTTTCATGGCGCTTACTTCCCCATCGTTTAATATAAAATTCCACGCCCCGCTTTAAACCTGCCTCAATAAAGGCGCTGCCCAGAATGCCCAACGCGCAGGCCAGACCAATGACAACCAGTTCGGGCATATTGGGGAATTTCAGCAGCGGGATCGCGGCCAGTGGCGCAACCGCCGATCCCAGAATCATCCGCCCGACCAGCAGGCGGGTGGTGATTTGCTCGTTGCTGACCATCAGTTGCCCCAGGCCGATCACCGCCCCAATAAGCAGCAGCTTTGCCAGCAGTGATGTTTCTCCATTTGGCATGTTCTTAACCTTTCAGATCGCGCGTGTCGCGGGCTGACAGGTACGGAACGCCGTCAATCGCTACAAAATCGGGGCTGGTCACCATGAATTTAATTTTCTTCGTGGTTTTACTGGCCTCGTTAGGGTTGATATTGACGATGTCAGACAGCGCCGGAACGCAGCCAAACACCTCGATTTTTTCTTCGTCGTCACCGGCGTTCGCGTAGAACAAAAAGTCCTTTGCAGGAATGCCGCGCCACGAACCGGCAGCACGGGCCACGGCGGTAAACTTTTTAAAGTTCTGTGAATCGACTTCGATTTCCACATCCGCCGTAACTGACCCTTTGGTGTGCCCGTTTGGAACGCCGCGCGTCTGCGCTACGGCGCTGTTATCCGTAATGGTGACGGTAGCGTTTTCAACATGAATCATGACGCCGTCATAGTTCACATCAAACGATCCGCCGCTAATGCGTTCTCCACTCATTGCTGGCTCTCCAGTGAAGTATCCAGTTCGATGCTGACGCCGATTTCTTTCGCGCTCTCATACGGTCGAACCACAAGGTAAATTTGCACCGCAACGCTACTGGTCCAGGTGATGGTGATATCGCCGTCTTTCGGCGGTTTCACTTCACCGGGGAATTCCACCCCATTGATCTGGCTGGAAATTGCCATTTCACGCAGCGGCTTGCCAAAATAGGTTTCATGCGCGGCAATACTGCCCGGTGTGCTGTTCAGCGAACGATCCGCAATCTTTGGAATGGCTCGCAAACGAACGCGGCGCGAGGCTTTATCGACGACGCGAACGTTTTCAATAACCTGATAATCACCGCCCTCAACATCCAGCGTGCGCCCGTCTGACCAGTAAATGCCGTCGTAATCGTGGTACCACATCGGCACGCTGTAGCGGTTGGCCTGCAACCCCTGCAACACAGCAAGATCAATTTCTTCGCCGATACCATCTTTTGGCAGGTTGTCACTGCCCAGTGCGGTGACCGCACCCGTTGCAACGCGTGCCGGGCTGTCGGCCACGGTCACGGAACGGTTACACAGTCGCCCCGCCAGGACGCCGGGTTCATTGCCCCACAAACGCGGGACCAGCTGCACGCCTGGCGACGCGATGCCGCTTTCCAGCTCAGCCATACGCAGTTGATAGTCGGCCCAGCTTTCGGCGTCCTCTGGACCGCCTACGGCAATCGCAAACCAGACAAAGCGCCCAAAATTAGCCTGTAACGTGGCTCGCATTTCGGTAGCGCGGCTGATAGTCGCTTTTTCTTTAACGTCGAACGCCAGGACTACCCCTTCAACGGAAGCCACAGACTGGGCCGCCGTGACGGCTTTCATCCAGTCGGTATCCGCTTTGTATTCCGGGTCTTGCTTGTCTGGCTCAGGCATAACGTGAACGTATGCAAACCAGTTCTGACCGGCATTATTCGCCGCTGCGGCCACAATGTTCCGTAACAGGCTATCGCCCTCACCCAGTGCTTTATCCAGATCGGTGCCGGTATTAATCGCCTGGGTTTTGCCGGTGTTGGTATCGCCATAACCCACAAAAAGGACAACCCGTTCGATGTCATTCGTTGTGCCGTTGTAGCGGTTTTTCTGACTGACTGTGACTGTAGGCCAGGTCATGTTTACCCCCTGATATTTTGCGCATCGACACCCCAGCCGAAGCCGATAGCCTGCATTTGTCGCGCAATAATTTGATTAAATTCGTCGTTGTTCACACCCAGAAAAACGCGACCTGGAATATCAATGGTCCATGTGCGTTTTGAGGGTGTGCCTTTCAGTTTTCGAATCACTAACCCCGCTTGGGCCATGCTCATGGTTTCCATGATCTGCTTACTGGATGGCTTCACCCAGCGCTTGCCCTTGCGGGTTTTGTACCCCAGCGCCCGCAGCCGTTTAGCCTGTCGGGGTAGCGCAGGCTGGTTAGCCTGCGGTTTGCGTGGGGCGGTACTCGCTTTCATCTGGATCCGTGCGCCATCCTGCTGGACTGCGCCGACCAGACCCGCCGCGATGGGCTTAGGTCCGTTGCGGTAGTTGCCGCCTTTCAGGTAAATACGGACCCCCTGAATTTCCGGCATTTCCCGCACGGCCAGCAGTTTGGGCAATCCCTTCAACATCTTGCCTTTGCCACGTTTACGCGGTGCCCACGGTGTGCCATCCGGGGCAGTCTGCTGGCGCTGGTGACGTTTTGCCGCCACAACGATCCCCAGCTTTGCGATGCGCCATAACAGGCGCTGGCGCTTACGGGGCGGCAGGTCAGCTTTTGCCAGCGTTTCGCGCATTTGCTTTAGCTGTTGCTGATTTAATTCACCCCGGATCACGATGCCTCACCACGCTGGACAATGACGTCGGCTTCCTCTGCCACCCAGATTTCTGGGTTAACCAGATCCCAGGCTTTATCCCTGAATGGGATCGGGCCGCTTTCCTGCTCCCGGATGATGAGCGGGTCAGCCAGGGCGACAACCACGTCAAGAATGCAGGTTCCTTCGTCGTCGAACTCCGGGTCCACAGTCGGATCGGGTAATTTCAGTTCGTCGCGCAGCTCGTTGGCATGTTCATCTACCCAGACCAGCACCAGGGCATAAACCAGACCTGGCGAATATTTACGAAACGGGAAGTTATCCCACGACAACCGGGCGCTGTAGGTCAGCACGCCGATCCGCCGCTGGTCATTTCCCAGCGCCTTTGCGCTGCGCATCAGCTCGCAATCGTCCATCGAACTGGAAAACATCTGCATGGCGTCTGCTGGCAGGTTTTCCGTGATAAAGGCCGTCAGGCTTTCCAGCTGGCTCATATCAAATGCACCCCCACGCGTGGCATTTGCAGCATGTTGCGCATCACATTGGCCGCTTCGGCCAGCAGATTGGCGCGGGTGTCCAGGCTTTCCTGTCCTGGGTGCGACTCACGCCGCCCGATGGTGGCAAACTCACCCAGCAGATCGGCTTTTGCGCGGGCGTATACCGCTTTTTTGTACTGGGCGGTTAACTGGTTTTCGTCGCCCATTTTTGCGCCGGGTACATCTGCGGCACGTTCGCAGCCCTTGCCATTCCAGTGCGTGACCACGTCGGCCAGTGTCGTATTCACTTCTGCAATGGCCGCAAGCAGGGCCATGCCTGCGGTATCGGATGGCAGATCGGCAGGCAGGTTGCGTGCCGCCTGAAACTCAGCCAGATCCAAATCCGGCCAGAACGCCACGCCGTTGGTGATTGCTGTCGGTGTGACCTTCACCGGCTTGCCGCTGATGCTGAAACTTGGCCCACTCATCGGTTACACCTCGTTGTGCAATAGAAACGGGCTAACGGGATCCATAGCCAACAACCCAAAGGGTTGATGCCTCCCCCGCGCCCGTCCCGGCTTGCGGGAGTCGTTATTGCTGGGTCAGGCTGTTAATCCGGGCGCGAACCTTTTCGCGCACGGTCTTAACTCCGGCGTTTTTGTTGTACGCCTCCGCCTGGACTAGCAGGGCATCAGCCTGCTCCAGCGTGTCCACATCATCCACGGCAGTGGCACGGGGTTTGCCGGATTCATCGCGCAGCAGGTAAAGACCGGCGAACTTGAACCACTTCGCATTAATCTCTTCGTGCAAGCGCCACTTTTCGCGGATGTTTTCAAATGTGCGGCTGAAATAAGGTTCAATGCTGTGACCGGCTGCCGCTTCATTCGTCGCCCATTCCAGCACCGTGTCTGCCACGAATGCGGGGATCGTGCTTTTGAAGTTCTCCGGCGTGGCCTGGCTTTCGCTGATCGCCACGTCGGCCCAGTCCAGCGCCTTGCTCATTTCCCCCGTGTCAAACAACCAGATCACGCAGTAAACCAGGACCGGATTTGCGAAACGGGCATCACCGGCGAGATATGACTCAACGGTCGGCATCCAGCGCGGCAAAAGGACATCGCGTTTGAATTCGATGCGGTCTTCAGTGCGCGGCAGGCTGCGAAGTCGTGCGACATCGCTTTCCAGCTCCAGCTTTAGCAGGTGGAAGCTGACCGGCGACGCGGTCAGGGCTTCTTTGTTATCCAGCGCCTTAGCGGTTTTTACGCGTGCGCGGTGGCGCTGACACGGGGACATAGCCATTTTTACTCGCCCCCTGCCGGTGCCGCTTCGTCGGTTGCCAGGGTAATTTTGTCGAATGCCGCATACAACTCGTCATGCTCGACACCGTAACCTTCCATGCGCAGGTAGTTATTTTCAAAACGCTTACGATCGTCGTTCCATTCGGCCTTACGCTTGCGCGTGCCCTGCTGGGTGTAGATATGCAGGTTGTCCAGCGTGGTGACGATCAGACGACCTTCAGGCATAAACGGCGGGGTATACACGGTGCGGCCCGCGATCTGACGACCAATAAGCTGCGCAGCAACCTTCTCAGTCGGGCGATCAATCTTATTCATCATGGTGGTGGCGTCGTTGCCGATAAGGTCAGCGGAGGCCAGCACAACGAGGCGCGGGTCATTGCGGAACGGCTCATAAATGCAGGTGTGTACCAGATCGGTGACAGCAGCATCCAGCCCCATAAAGTCAGCCTTAGCACCGCCAATGGTGACTTCGCCAGTAATGATCTGCGCGGCTGAACGGTCCTGAACAATTTTGTGCCAGCCGATGTTGACGTCTTCGCCGTTCGGGTTGGCGTCCGGGTCAGTATCATCCGCAACGCTTGTGCCATTGAATGCCACGCGCAGCATATCGAGCGCAAAAGACTCATTACTGAAAGCCTGAATACGCTGGAAGAACTCTTCTTCACTGCCCGCGTTTGCCCAGACAGTCAGAAGCGAGTAAGGCAGATACGAACCGGAATCCGTCTCTACGAGTTTGTATTCATTACCCGTGACGCCCAGGGCGCGAGAGAAGCGCCCCTCTTTTTTACGACCGGTATAGATACCTGGCTTACCGGTGCTGACCACCTGGCCGGTAAGCTGGTCAACATCCAGCACGTTCGGCAGCAGACGCAGGAATTCGGATTCTTGCAGCAACGCATTGCGCAGCTGGGTTTCCTTCGGATTAGTCAGCGAGAAATAGCGCGACGTGTCTGCCTGGCCATTGGCTTTCGCTAGGCCTGCGGCAAACTTTCGCAGCATCTGCTCTGCTTTTGGGGTTAGTTGCATTTCGGTTTATCCCTGGAAAGAAGATCGGTTAAACAAATTCAAACGGTTTGTTTCCGCCGTTTGGCGCGTTGTTCGGTCGGCGCGTGCTGTCGCTTTCCATCGCTGACAACTTGGTCAAAACAGTGGAAAGTTGCGTGCTCAGATCGCCAAGCTGGTTGCCAGCAGGCTGGCTACGGGCGGAAAATTCACGACGACGGCTGCGGCGCGGACGTTTTGACGGGGTCACGTTGAACGCTTTCATGGCTTTAGCCAGATTGGCTTTTGCCACGCTGAACTCTGCCGCTTTGACTTCGTCTTCCGGGTTCTCGGCCACTTCTTCGGCGAGATCGGCCACTTCGGCAGCAGCCTCGGCGATCTGGTCTGCAATATCCGCTACTTCTTCAGCAGCCTGCTCCGGCGTATCGACGGTATCAGCGTCACCGCTAGCTGCGGCCCCACCGTTTTTGACTAGCTCCAGCAGTTGCTGGATGAGGGCTTTTAACTCTTCCATTTTTTCTTCCTCGCCCTCGTTGGGCTTATCGGTGTTAGGTTCTGGTGTTGGCGTAAAATCTTTTTTGGCCGAAAACATGCGCGACCATAAAGAATCTTTTTTATCCGGCTTACTGGTCTGTAATTTCCCCAGACTGAACGTTTCAAGGTTTCCGCGTTCCGCATCCTTTTCTTCGCCAGCTAATACAAATTTGATTCGCTCAGTTCCCAGACTTGCCGGAATATCGGTTACTGCCAGCCCGAAAAGATAATCTCGACCACTCCCGCCAAAATCAGAAAGAAATTCAGCAGACGTAAAAAGTTTTTGCTCCATTCGGTTGGCATCAATCAGGAATTGATTCGGGATAATTTGTGCATACAATTTCGTGACATCACCTCCCGTCTCAACTTTTAAGGCGTCAACGGTTCCCAGATTGCAGGTAAATTCACGCTCACCAATACCGTTTTGAGGATGGTGCGGCCAAATCATTGCCGTATAGGTTTTATGGGTGTAGGTATCCGCCGCATCAATCAACCATTGCGGCTCAATAATGCGGCCATCCACAGCCTGTCCAGACGTGGCAACGCATAACCAATCAGTGCGGTAATGAGGTTGCGGCATAACTGACCTTCGTTGATGAATATAAATAACGATAATTCGTTCGTGGTGGTCAGTATTGCCAATTAAATTAAACGACGCGACCGCTTTATTTCTGATGTATTCGGCTATAAGTGGTTAGCCACCTATTGCCGAAATTTAATTATAAAATCTGGCGGATATTCCCGTCATAATAGCCGCATGGCTAAATATTCCGATGAATTAAAAGAAGCGGCCCGCACGCTTTATATTAAAAGCTGGTCGCCGAAAGACATTGCGCAGGAATTGAATATTCCCCCGCGTACTATTTACCACTGGGCGGATGTCGGGGAGTGGGGATCTCTGCTGCCTGCTGAATCAGTGGAAAATGTCATCGCCCGTCGCATTGATCGACTGACCAATCGCGATAAAAAAACCGCGCTGGAACTGGAAGAACTGCGCGATCTCGTTGCGCACCACGTCAAATTGATGGGCCAACGCAACAAGCACGCCGAAAAACTGGCAGAAATTCAGGCTAAAAAAATTGCCGGTGAGGGTGATAATTATAGTTTCGGTGGCGCAGCTGGCGAACCAGGTGAAGGAAAACGCCGTTATAAGAAAAACGACGTGTCCGGCATCACGCCTGAAATGCTCGACACCTGGGCGCGGGAACATCTTTTCGATTACCAGCTGCATTGCCGCGATCACAAAGATGAAGACTGGCGCTTTATCCTGAAAAGCCGACAAGTCGGCATGACCTACTATTTTGCATGGGAAGCATTCGAAGACGCCGTCGTCAGTGGTGACAATCAGGTTTTCTTCTCCGCCTCCCGCGCCCAGTCGGAAATATTCCGCGAATACATCGTCCAGATTGCGCAGAACCATTTCGGCGTCACACTAACCGGCAAAAATATCCGCCTCAGCAATGGCGCAATCCTGCGCTTTCTCTCCACGAACGCCAGCACCGCGCAGGGCTTTAACGGCCATCTGTATGGCGATGAAGTTTTCTGGATCCCGAAATTCACGCGCCTGCACGAAGTTGCCAGCGCGATGGCGACGCACAACAAGTACCGCACAACCTACTTTTCAACACCCAGCGCGAAAACGCATCAGGCTTACCCGGTCTGGACCGGTGACGAGTGGCGCGGCGACGATGCGAAACGCAAAGGTATTGAGTTTCCGAAAGACGCCGCCATGCGCCAAGGGATTATCTGCCCGGATGGGATCTGGCGTTATGTCATTACGATGGAAGACGCCATCAAAGGCGGGCTGGGTGCGCTCGTCGATATTGAACGGCTGCGCAACAAGTACAACCCGACCGCGTTCGCCATGCTTTACATGTGCCAGTTCGTTGACAGTAAAGACGCGGTGTTCAAGTTCTCCGCGCTCATTGGCTGCGAGGTGGACCGCGCAACATGGGGCGACTTTGATTTAACAGCTGCGCGGCCATTCGGAAACCGTGAAGTCTGGGCAGGGTTCGACCCGTCGCGCTCTGGCGACAACTCCACCTTTGTGATTATCGCGCCGCCTGTCCACGACGGGGAACGCTTCCGCGTGCTGGCCTGCTGGCAATGGCAGGGTTTTAACTTTAGCTGGCAGGCTGACCAGATTAAGCAGCTGATGCGCCGCTTCAATATTACCTATATCGGGATCGATACAACCGGCATCGGGAAGGGAGTTTATGACCTGGTCAGCAAGTTTGCGCCACGCGAGGCTACGGCCATTCTTTACAGCGTCGAAAGCAAAAACCGTCTGGTCATGAAGATGATCGACGTCGTCGAACGTAAACGCATTGAATGGGCGAAAGATGCCATAGACGAAACCAACAAAGAACGCGTCGAAATACCGGCATCATTTATGGCTATCCGTCGCACCACCACAAACAGCGGAAACGCGCTGACATTTGTTGCCGAACGCTCAGATGCGACCGGCCACGCGGATGTTTTCTTCGCTATCTCTCACGCCGTTATTAACGAGCCTATCGATCACGAATATGACCGCCCATCGACCTGGGCTTTTGGGAAAGCAGCATGACAAGCAAACGACACAGAGCAAAAAAATTCAGGGCCGCCACGGGCAAAAATATTGAGACGTTTACCCCAGGGCGTGGCAGCGTGATCACCTTTGGTGAACCGGAACCCATCCTCACGACCGGCACCGATTATCACAATATCTGGTATGACAACGAATACGGTCACTGGCGGCTACCGATTGACCGCCTGGCGCTGGCCCAGTTGCCTAACCTGAACGGCCAGCATGGTGGCGTGCTGTACGCACGGCGCAACATGGTAGCCGGTGGCTATATCAACGGCGGGCTATCGCCGGATCAGGTCGAACAAGCGGTCTTTGATTATCTGCTGTTTGGCGACGTCGCAATCCTGAAAATTCGCAATGTGTTTGGGGAGGTGATCGACCTGCTGCCCCTGCCCTCGCTTTATCTTCGCTGCCGGAAGGATGGCTCTTTCGCCGTTCTACAGGAAGGGCCAGCCCTTATCTATGACCCGGAAGATATCGTCTTTTTCAAAATGTACGACCCGCGCCAGCAGGTTTATGGCCTGCCGGATTATATCGGCGGTATTCATTCAGTTTTGCTTAACAGCGAAGCCACAATATTTCGCCGCCGCTACTACAACAACGGGGCGCATATGGGCTTTATTCTCTACACCAGTGATCCAAACCTTACGCTGGAAATGGAAAATGAAATCAAAGATAAAATTGCGCAGTCAAAAGGCCTCGGCAACTTCCGCAATATGTTTATCAATATCCCCAAGGGCGACCCGGACGGCGTCAAAATCCTGCCCGTGGGGGAAGTCAGCGCAAAGGATGAGTTTGCCAACATCAAAGGGATCACCGCCCAGGATATCTTTACCGCGCACCGCTTCCCCGCAGGGCTGGCAGGCATCATCCCGACTAACGGCGCCGTAATGGGCAACCCGGAAACGGCCCGCACCACCTATCGCAAAGATGAGGTGATCCCGCTGCAACGTAAATTGATGAATGGGGTCAACAACGACCCGGAGATCCCCGCGCATTTACATCTGAATTTTGACGTGGAAATTCCGGCAATTACAGCCGTAAAGGGCGATAAATGAACGCAGTTAAGTTAAAATCATCCCCATTGTTAGCAATGGCGTGCGGGATGGTGAACATGCGAGTTTTTAAAATTAAATGTCCAGAATGCGGCTCACCGGCCATCATTCGTAAATCTGACTGGAAGGATAAGAAACTGGCGGATTTATACTGCGCCTGTGCAGAAGTGGAATGCGGCCATACGTTTGTATTTAATGCGTCATTCTCTCATACACTCAGCCCCAGCGGGCTGACCGGTAATAAGCTGGTGAAATTCCTGATTGACCAGCTCAAGCCGGAAGAACGCCAGATTGCTCTGAACCTGTTGAATGGCCAGACGGCTTAAACGATTACATGTCTAGAGCTTTTATTTTTTGTGAAGACTATACGTGTGACACCGCATGTTATCTTGTTATATTGATGAAACTTGACGATTTTATACTGATTGCAAAGGAATAATCATGCAGATAACGGCTCCAATCAACTCTTTTTCTAATGGATTTAATACACAAGACGATATTTTTGGACGTATCAAACTTCACAGGTTTATAATGAGGGTCGCCAAAAATGCGCCGGATAAAAGTCTTGTTTTGGCTCTTGATGATAAATGGGGGAACGGTAAAACCTCGTTTGTTCAAATGATGAAATCAGAAATAGAAAAAAATCATTCAAATGATTTTGATGTGATCTATTTTGATGCTTTTAAAAGTGATTACCAATCAGATCCCTTTGTAGCGCTCACCGCAAGTATTTACTCTCTAATCAATAAGGATGAAGGGAAACTAAAACTACTGAGCAATGAGTTGCTAGAGATTGGTAAAAAAATTGGGGCTGCCTTTGCCATCAATGGAGCAAAATTCGCGATTAGCACACTGTCGGGAGGACTGCTATCTGGTACAAGTTTTGAAAAAGCCAGCGATACACTTACCGATTCCATTTCATCTTCTGTTGAAGGGTATATAGAGGAGAAAATCAAAACCAGTAAAAATGAACTTGCTGCCATAGAACGTTTTGGCGAACTCCTTACAGAAATCCACAAAGAAAGTGAACGAAAAATAATATTTATCATTGATGAACTAGACAGAGCAAGGCCTGATTTCTCTTTAGATCTTTTGGAAAAAATAAAGCATATATTTTCTGTTGAAGGTGTCATTTTCTTGCTTGTTATGAATCGAGAACAGTTTGAAAAAAGTGTAGAGTGCCGATATGGCAATATTAACTCCCGACTATATCTCAATAAATTCGTACATTACTGGTTCTCACTCCCAAAAATAAATCACTTGTCGCCTGACTGTATGAAAAACCAAAATCAGTCAACTATTAAAAGGTATCTTCTAAACATAGATAGAGGAAACAATCTGCTTACACGCAACGGAAAACTTATTAACTTACTTTCATATCTCTTAGATGTTAACGATTGTTCCTTACGTGAAGCAGAACGTTGTTACTCTGTGTTTACAGTTTTAGATAGCCCGAATAAAATACATGACTACAGCACAGACTTTGACAAAGTCGCACTGGCATTCGTAGCTTTTTTGAAAGTTCATAACTCACAACTTTTATCTAAATTAATATATAAAGTATGCACCATAGAAGAGTTATTTACGAACTTATCACTTTCCATATCACCTCCTCATATTCTCGCAGAGATGTACATCTTGAAAAATATACTTGAGTATCACTTTGCAAATGAAGAACAACTGATTGAATATAGAACCCGAGGTAAGTTCAATGAATTTGAGGGTGGTTATGGAAGACGAACTATGATTTTTGAACCCGCTTTTGAAATGGTAGAAGGGTTTGATGTAGGCTACTAAAATTTAGAGCTGCGTTAATATGGCAACTTTTTTAGCGAAGTTGCCATAATTATCTTTTATAATTTCATTTGGTTCTTTCATGATATCTTTTATTTAAAATATTTAAATATTCTCCAAATGGATCAAAGCGAAGCTGCGACACATCAATACCGTGCTTATCTCGCATGCCCTCCCAAAGCTTTTTAACCGTCTTGGCTTCGTCGCGTTGCTGACGAGTGATTAATTCCCCGTTAGCGCTGGCACGATAAATTTTGCCGTCAACTTCCAGACGGCTGCCCGTCAGAAGTGACAGGGCTTGCGCTTCTGATATTTCAAGCATATGAATGGCGGCATCATCCAGCAGTCTGGCAACCGCTGGCGCAAGCGCCGCCCTTCTGACGTTCTCTGCCTCTGATTTGGCCTCATTTTTTTCTACGGCAGAACGCCACGCGACATCTAATTCACTCCCTGGCTCATAAGGCGATCCGCTTTGCGGCCTTTTGAACGGGGTTTCACGTAGTCGCCGCATTAACCTGCGCCGCGTTGGCAGGTCCATGTTGTCAAAATCGAAAATTTCTTCCTCTGACTCTTCTGTCATAGCCTCCACATCAGGCGGGAAATCGGTGATTTTTTCGTCTTCCGTAGAGTTATTGACAGAACTCCAAGCGTCGCCGGTTGGCGACGGCAAAACGTCAACCCCCAAACCGGGGCCGCTTTTGGCTCCGGTGGTGGCTTTGGATTTGGCGCGAATGGTCCACTTAACCAGACGCGTGCAAATGCGGGAAATCTCACCCAGACGCGGCGACCAGACCCCGAAGACCTTTTCCGGGGTTTCACAGTAAGCATTCATTTCGTCAGCGTCCTGATATGCAAGACGGACGACATAGTCTTCGCGCGGGATTAACACGCCCCCCTGTCGCAGGATGTAAGTTGCGAAGCAACCCACATCGGCAGCTGCGCAGACCGCATCCATTGCAGGATCCGACAGCATGGCCGCGCCGCGTTTGAAGGTATTCGTAATTTTCTGACGGGCTGTGATCTGGTTGCTCAGTTTGCGCAGCTCACGGTAAACCGTCACTGGCGGCTGGCCCATTGGCTGAAACTGGCGGATGCGGTGAAGGGATGCCCAGGCCATTGCATATTTGGCCGTTTCATTCAGCGGCTTGCCGCTTTCGTCGTCCAGCTCACCGGCCAGTGCGTGGCCGTCGATATTTTTTGAAATGTATTTGGCGATATATGCCGTTGCAGATCCCTTACGCGGGTCCATTTTTTTGGACTTGAAACGAGCGCCGGTATTACGCCCCAGCTCGGCGCGGTCCTCTTTGATAAAGTATTCCCGCAGAATGGCAACGGTCGCTTTGACTTCTGCTTGCGGCATAAATAGCAGAGCGTGCCAATGCGGCGTGCCATCGTGGTGTGGCTCGGCGACACGGAAGCCATAGGGGCGTAAATCTTCGCGTTTCAGTTTGGCCGTTGCTCTGTTCCATACCCGGCAAAGATATTGCTGCGCCTGGGCAACCGTTGTGTGGTTCCATTTGGCGTTGTGGTGGCCTGACTGGATGTTGCTGTGATATTTGGATGGGCAAGTGATGGTCAGGAAAATGCCCACATCACCGCGTTGTTGCGCGACAAGTTCAACCCCAGCCATTCGCGCCATTAATTCATGACGGCGGATCGCCGGGTTAGACGTGGACTTGTTAATCATTTCTTCCAGTGATGAGACATTACCGTCTTCATCAACCAGTTCATGACTCTTGAAAAAATCTCGGTTCTTGCGGCGCTGTTCCTGCCATTCCATCAGGCTGGAAGCACTGACATAAGCATGGGCTTTTTTGTGAACAGCTCCAATTGCACGCAGCTGGTTTTCGCGCCAATCGCAACGAAGTCGCCATATTTTGCGGCCCCACCAGTCCGGCGAACACATACGCAAAATGGCAGTGAAGATCCGCTCACGCTCCCACGGCGCATTCCATGCAGGTGGTACAACGCGAAGGGCCAGCATTTCGCGGCCCAGGTGGCAATAAAGCCAGTCCAGCTCTTCAACGCTCATACCCTCGGCTGTTAATCCCAGGGCTTCGCATTCAGTTTCAAGCATTTCAGCAATGCGGCTACCGATCTCGTTTGCTGCACTTAATGCTTCCCGCTTTGTAAAATCTGCCAGACGTTGCCAGCGCCCGTGCCAGTATGCGGCCAGCTCGCCGGTGACATCAGTTGCCACGCCTTGCTTGCTGCGAACGACATCAAGACGCAGTAATGATTTTTTCACGGTCCCCATAAGAAAATCATTAATGTGTCGGGTTTCGCGGTTCGAACGTAGCCAATGAATTTTTTTGCGCCAGACTTCGCGGATAAAGAACGGCTCGGACGATAAACGGTCCTCTACACCTTCTGGGGTTTCTGCCCAAGCGACAGCGGCGGCAATTGCGGCCGCATTGTCAGCGTTGACTATCTTTTGATGAATTGAAAGCGGCAGGCCGCGCGGCTCGTATTTATCCAGGGCAAGGATAAGCGCTTTACGGTTGCGAACCTCATTAGGGTTGTAACCGGCGCGTTTGATCAGCCTGTCGATATGTTTTTCAACGGCAGGATGCTGCGCTAAGGCCACTGCAACCGGCGCAGGATCCGCGGACGTAAACGGAAACGCCCCAATTGCGGGGCGTGGTTTATTCCAGAGCCAGGCGAAATCCGTCACTTCTTACATTCCACATTGTACTTTTCGTGGGTCAGCAGTAACCACACCTTGCCATCGTCTTCACTCAATAAACGCCAGCGACAACCCAGACGGATCACTAGATAGTGATTCGGCTTAATACGGGAATAGTTTTTCCGGCCTTTCACGTAATGTCTTAATTCGGCAGTTGCCCTTTTGCATACACACAGCGGCGCGGCGCATGAAATTTGCAAACGGGTAACCATCAGAAATCCTCCGCAAGGTCGAATGCCCCCGATGCAACCATCGCATCGTAAGAAGATTGACCGCAGGCTGGTCCGCACTCAGGGCAACGGCCACCACCGGCACGGTCACAACCGGCGCAAACTTTGAGGACGCCGATCACCTCTTTGGCGGCCCCGCGTGTTATGGCGTTCGCGCTAACTGAACGGTTAACGCTAATTTCCTGAAAGTCGAATGCGCTATAAATCTCGCGCGTGGCTGGAGTGTCGCTGTTGGAAAGGATCACCGGCGCACCAGTCTGGCGGTTGGTTGCCAGCAGGGCGGCAGCTAACTGGCAATGCTCTTTTGTTCCAAACGGGGCGCTATGGTATTGGGTGAAGTTGGCGGTTTCGCTTGCTGGCAGGTATGGCGGATCGCAGTAGATAACAGCGTTACTGCCAATCATGATTTTTAGCGTGCTTTGGAAATCGCAGCACACGAAAACAGCTTTTGTGTCGTTAGCTTTTTCAGAGAATAAGCGAATCTGTTCTTCAGGGAAGTAAGGCGGGGTTTTGTGCTTACCAAAAGGAACGTTATATCCGCCCTGCCGGTTGTAGCGAACGACGCCGTTATAACCGTGACGGTTCAGGTAAAGGAACTGCGCTGCGCGAAGAATCTTGCCAGCATCTGGGCCATTGTCGAATACATCGCGCGATGAAAGATAATCACGGGCACGGGCGTTGAAATCATTCCGGATCCAGTTGTAACCATCCTTATCACCATAAACCTTAAACAATGGGCGGGCGGCATCGTTCACCGCATCAGGCCAGCGGGTTATCTGGCGATACAGGTTAATTAAATCGGGATTTATATCGCCCAGAATATAACGACGATATTCAGTATTGAGGAAAACAGAAGCTCCACCGACGAACGGTTCAACAAGGCAATCCGCCTTTGGCAGCATCGGCAGTAGATCAGGAATTACACGGCTTTTACCACCAGGCCACTTCACGAGCGAACGAATCATTTTTACTTTCTCCAGGATGCAAGAAGCCCGACGCGTTAGCGTCTGTTTCTTTTTTGTGGGTCGTTATGGATTAATTAGTTGGCTTGTCTGGCTCTGGCGGTTTATCGCGTAGCGCCTGTAACTCCGCGCGAGGGGCGACAAAGTCTTCAAATTCCCACGGCATTGACGCGGCGAACTCTGCAAGGCGTTTAATGCCCATCATCAGGCAGGTTTGTTCCGCTTCGCTCAGATCTTCATAGTTCAAATGCAGGTGGCTGCGGGTTAGTTGAGGTATTCCGGCCAAGCGACTGGCGGCGTCATTCGCCAGGATGAAAACCACTTTCCTACGGGTTTCATCCAGTCGATTGAAGCGGGTTGCCGTGTCGTTTATGCGGGAAGCTTTAACGGTGGCTTGCAGTCGGGCACGTTGCTTCAAAAACATTTGGCGTCCTGATTGCTGTCTGGTCTTATCCATCATGATTCCACCCTCAAAAACTAAGCGAAGATGCCCATCAGGCGAGCAAACCAACGGCGCTTATTACGTGGACGTGACATGAAAGGCATACGGCTATGTTTGACGAATTGCACTTCGGTTGCCTTTGGCTGGAAGAAACGCCCATTCGGGGTTTCGATCCAACCTCGGGTGTGGGCACGGTGTGTTATTAGCTGCCCTTTGGTCAGGAGGCTGGCAAATGAAGGGCATTCGGTAAGATCCATTATATTCATTACCTCAATTCATCATTTCGGTGTAACGCTCGCCTTTGTAGCGGGCATTCATATAGATCGCGTAAAGATTAACTTCACGCTTTTTCCCTGGGGCCGCCTGCAATATTGGAAGCATTCCCCTGTCCGCTCGTGTGCGCATTGCTCCCACTGATACACCCATACGTTTCGCGTAATCAGCAAGTGACTCTGAAACTCGATTTCCGAACGGGTAGTCTCCCGGCAAGTTTCCAGCCGTTGGTCCTGAATTCACTGAGGTTTTCAGCTTCTTAGGCATAAGTGTTATCCTCACGTCTTGGTGCTAACTGCTGTAGTTTGCCGCAATTAGCAATTGTCCATAGTTGATTGGTAGTGTTTTCACTACCAACGGCGCAATATTAGGAGTGAAAACACTACCATGTCAAGCGATCGTGGAAAAAGGCTCAAAGAAATACGTGAGGCCGAGGGGTTTAGTCAGGCAGGATTTGCCGAGTTAACCGGCATAAACATTGGAGTTATAAAGAATTATGAGTCTGGCCGTTCAGGGGCGGGGATCTCCGTAATCGATAGGGTCATTGAAACCAAAGATTTTAGTAAATACACGCTATGGATAATGACAGGACAAGCAAATGAGGCTGCCGGACAGATCAGTCCGGCTCTCTCCCCTGATGGGCAAAAGATCACATCCAACAACCAAAGCGGCAAGAAGGCTGGTTAGTTGCTTTGAAAATCAAAGAGCTATGGTCAACGGGTGGCATCTGCGCCTACAAAGTTAATTTTTGGGAGGGTAACGAATGACAATTTCAAAACTACCTGACGGGAGATTCCTTGTTGACGTACGCCCACAAGGCCGTGATGGAAAACGACTAAGAAAACGCTTTGCTACAAAATCCGAGGCTCAACAATATGAGCGCTGGGCAATTGCGTCTTTTCATAATAAAGAGTGGCAGGATCGGCCAGCAGACAAACGCCATCTCTCCGAACTGATTAACATCTGGTATCAGCTCAAAGGCCAGATGATGAAATCTGCTACTAACACACATAATAAAGTTAAGGCGATTGATAAGCGCCTAGGCTATCCGCGTGCGGATCAAATAAACAAAAAAATGATTGCCACCTACCGAGCCGAGCGGTTCGAGGCGGGCGTATCAGCCAACACAATAAATAGAGATATAACTGCCGTCTCAGCTGTCTTTGGCACTCTCATCGAAACTGGTAATTTCCACGACAAAAACCCGTTCTCCGGCACAAGAAAATTGAAAGTTGCCACCGCTGAGATGGGCTTTTTATCGCTGCCAGAAATTGCCGCTCTATTACATGAGTTACCCAGTGATGAGCAACTTGCTGCAGAGCTTTCCCTTTCAACTGGAGCGCGTTGGGGAGAGGTGGTCAGATTAGTTAACACAAGAGTGACTCATGGACGAGTTACGTTTATCGACACAAAAAATGGAAAAGATCGCACAGTCCCCATCAGCAAGAAGCTTGAGAAGGAACTAAGTGCCCGTGGTCGCGGCTTGATTTTTCCGGATGTCGATTATGGCATTGTGCGCGAAGCAATTAAGAAGGTTGCCCCTGACCTGCCTAAAGGGCAGGCGGTCCATGCATTACGTCACACATTCGCCTCGCATTTCATTATGAACGGTGGCAACATTCTTGTACTGCAGAAGATACTCGGACATGCCAAAATTCAACAAACAATGGTTTATGCGCACTTAGCGCCAGACTATCTACAAGATGCTGTCAGATTTAACCCGATGGAGAGTTCATAGTATGGATTTAAAAGACCCCTCTGACTCTGAATTAATGGAATATCTTAGAAAAAAATATTTAGCTGAATTGAGAGTTTCAAATCAACCACACAAATCGTACTTAGCATCAAGATATGAAGAACCGCTGGAATTGAAACCAGAAGAGTTTTTTGAATATATGGATTCTAAAGGTATTTCCGACAAATGTACTTCCTGCGGAAGTGAGGATGTGGTTATACCAATAGGGACTTATACTGAGTTAGATGAAAGTACAGATGCTGATAGTGCTGAATTAGAGCAAAAACGAATCAGATATGCGTCTTTTACATTTCTAACGGATTCTAGTGGTGAACCAACCCCTGCACGTCCATATTACATCAGACATTGTGCTGAATGCGGGCACCTAGACCTGTTCAGAGCGAAGAATGTTCTCGAATGGGTTAGAGAGCATAGAAAACAAAGCGGTGAAGGAGAAGGCAATGAGCCGACCTAAACTGCGCGTATGCGACGAAGGTGATGCCTACATGAATCGTCAAGATGATATACTTCAAAGTACCAAGCCCGGTGGCTCAGATGGAGATGGCACTATGGACAACCTTGAGAAACGAGTAACTAACCTCGAAGGCGATGTCAAAGTCATTCGAAATGACCTGACCACTATAATTGCTCGTTCCGATAATTTTGCGACGAAAGCTGACATTACGGAAATCAATGTCGAGATCACTGCACTCAGAGGCGAACTAAGAACCGAGATTGCCAAACAAGCTGGCGATATTCGTACTGAAATGGCTAAGCAAGGTGGTGACCTATCTACTGAGATGGCTAAACTTAGGGGTGAGCTCAAAACTGAGATGGCGGCGATGCGAGGGGAGGTCTTATCGGCTGTTAATGAATCGCAGCAATCTATCCTCAGGGCGCTTGATGAAAAGTCTAAATGGAAATTAGGTAGCGTATTTATTCCACTTGGGGTGGGTATCGTTGGTGTTATCGCAACACTTCTCGCTGGCGTCCTCTCGGTCATACTATCCAAGTAATCCAAACTTACACAGCCTCGCACATGCGAGGCTTTTTTCTGATTCAGGTGTCCACAAATTGCCCCAATCACTGATGTTACGTGTGGTTTTATGTTGTAGAATGCTGTAACCACATTACTGACAAAACAGTAACTTACTGAATTAAATAAATAAAGAGAGGCCACTTCGGTCGCCTTTTTTTATTTCTGAATAAAAGACAGAGGATTGCGTAATGATTCACAAAATTTTTGCTCTTCCGGTAGTCGAACAACTTACCCCTGTGCTTTCCCGCCGTCAGATTGATGAAGCGGATATCATCGTTGTCGACCACCCGCGCGTTAAGGCTTCTGTCGCGCTCAACGGTGCGCATTTGCTCTCCTGGAAACCGGAAGGCGAAGAAGAAGGCCTGTGGCTGAGCGCGGCAACATCCTTCAAAAAAGGCGCGGCGATTCGCGGTGGCGTACCGATTTGCTGGCCGTGGTTTGGTCCTGCTGCTCAGCAGGGTCTGCCCGCTCACGGTTTTGCCCGTAACCAGCGGTGGACGCTGAAAGCGCATAATGAAGATGACAACGGTGCCGTCCTGACGTTCGAACTGCAAAGCAACGAAGAGACCCGTGCGCTGTGGCCGCATGACTTTACGCTGTTTGCTCGCTTCAAACTGGGTAAAACCTGCGAAATCGAACTGGAAGCTCACGGTGAGTTTGAAACCGCCTCTGCTCTGCACACCTATTTTAACGTCGGCGACATTACCGAGGTCAACGTCAGCGGCCTTGGCGATACCTATATCGACAAAGTGGATAACGCGAAACAAGGTAAGCTGAGTGATGGCATCCAGACCTTCCCGGATCGTACTGACCGCGTTTATCTGAATCCAGAAGCGTGCAGCGTGATCCACGATGCGAAGCTGAACCGCGCGATTGAAGTGATCCACCAGCATCACAGCAACGTCGTGGGCTGGAACCCTGGCCCAGCGCTGTCTGTCAGCATGGCGGACGTGCCGGATGATGGCTACAAAACGTTCGTATGCGTCGAAACCGCTTGCGTGACTGTGCCGCAGAAAGCGAGCGCCGACAAGCCGTCTCGTCTTGGTCAGACGATTAAGATCGTGAAACGCTAACGATCGTCCCCCTCACCCGCAAAGTGAGGGGGAAACCGTTACACCACGTCTAATGCCGTTTTGTGGTCTGGCGCTGGAAAAGCATTATCCAGTTTTAGTAACTCTTCCGCTGAAAGCGCAATCCCCAACGCTCCCGCATTTTCCGTCACATGTTCAAGGGTAGCGGCTTTCGGGATCGCCATTACGCCTTTATGGCTAATCACCCATGCCAGCAAAATTTGCGCAGCACTTGCTTGATGATTGCGAGCAATGTCGTTCACGACGGGATGATTCATCAGACCCGAACGCAAGCGCCCGGCCTGAGCAAGCGGACAATACGCCATAACCGGCATGTTCTGCTGCTGACACCAGGGAAGCAGATCGTATTCAATGCCGCGAGACGCCAGATGATAAAGCACCTGGTCTGTTGCGCAGGCCGTACCGCCCGTCACGCTCGCCAACTCCTGCATGTCGTCGTAATCCAGATTCGAAACACCCCAGCGGCCAATTTTGCCCTGCTGCTGCAATGTCTCCATCAGTTCGACGGTTTCATCGAGACCAAAATTGCCGCGCCAGTGCAGCAAGTACAGATCGATATAATCGGTTCCAAGACGGCGCAGGCTGGCATCACAGGCGGCGATCCCTTTTTGTCCGCCGGCATTCCACGGATACACCTTGGAAACCAAATACACTTTTTCGCGCTGGCCTTTGATTGCCTCGCCCACCACCTCTTCAGCGGCGCCGTCAGCGTACATCTCAGCGGTATCAATCAGCGTCAGGCCAAGGTCAATGCCCGCTCGCAGTGCATCCACTTCGTTGCGACGCTGACTGGCATTTTCTCCCATGTACCAGGTTCCCTGCCCAATCGCGGGGACCGTCAAGCCTTCGGCAAAGGTCACGATTTTTTCACTCATTCGTCTCTCCTGTTTTCTCTGCACCACCGTAAAACAAACGGGGCGCAAGCGCCCCGTTGTGATGCATAAAATGCACTGTATAAGTGCGCAATCAGAAACTGTAAGTCACACCCGTTGAGAACAGACCGGACCAGGACTTGTCGACCATTGGGCTGTCTTTAACTTCATCGCTCACACGGGAATAACGAGTGGTGGCGTACACATTCCAGTCACTGGCGAATTTATAGCTCGCGGTCAGTTCCAGGTAAGGGCTCCAGCCGTCGTCCGCATCGTAACTTTTCAGGCCGCTGCGATTCGACTCTTTATGAGACACCCCATAATAGTAGTCGTTGTAGTTTTCGCTGCTGTAATCCACGCCGATGCCTGGCGTCAGCGTCAGGCCGCCGTTCGTATAACGGTAAAGCCACGCCAAATCCCAGATGAAACCGTTGCTATTGTCCAGCGTGTCGCCCGCAATCGAGGTGCGAAGGAAACCATATTGGGTGTTATGAACGTAGGAAAGCCCCGCCATCATGGTGCTTTTGCGTTTATCGAGCTGGCGTAGGGCGCGGCTGTCGCTGTCGCCCGGCTTAAAGTGCATCGGATCAAAGTAGGCCATGACAGAGAGCTTATCCGCCTCGTCATTCCACAGATAGTAACCGCCGCCAAGACCACGGAACCAGAAGTTGTCACCTTCATAGGTAATAACCGGGACCGGGTAAACGTCACGATCATACTGTTTGTATGGGCTATTGATCACACCCACGCCGGCGCCGAGGGACATTTTACCTTCAGCGTGCACGGTGCTCGCAGCGGTGGCGACAAGAACGCCCAATGCAAGAAGTTTGAGTTTGGTCACAATCCATTCTTTCCTGTAGTCAAATAATCAGCGGTTGAAGTGTAACCGCCCTTGCTAAACATCCCAAAATTTTTTGCCTGCTAATGAGTTTGATTAACCGATTATTTTCATTGTTTAAGATGACCGACTCCTTTCAATTCTGTGACGCCTGGATGAAACCTGACATTTTATGCTTATTTCATCGGCTAATTATTCGGATGAGTTATTGATATGTCATTGAAATTAGTTTTTGCAGGCATGCAAGTTTTGCAAATGCCATCTACGCTTAATTTTAAGAAGATGAATGCCTGAACACCCTGCGGTTGTGAGCGTCAGACCTGGCACACGGGTTGCTGCTTAGACAGTGAGATGCGACGGTTTTTCTTCCAGGAGCCTCCACTATTCATACGAACGGCTCTTTTCCTGTGCTAAAAACGAAAGGACGGCATGCCATGAATATATTCGATCACTATCGCCAGCGCTACGAAGCTGCCAAGGACGAAGAGTTCACACTGCAGGAGTTTCTTACCATTTGTCGGCAAGATCGCAGTGCCTATGCTAATGCGGCAGAAAGGCTATTGATGGCTATTGGTGAGCCTAACATGGTCGACACGGCGCTCGAACCACGGCTCTCCCGTCTCTTTTCGAATCGTGTAGTTGCACGATATCCCGCGTTTGAAGAATTTTACGGCATGGAAGATGCCATCGAGCAGATTGTTTCTTACCTGAAACACGCCGCCCAAGGCCTTGAAGAGAAGAAACAGATCCTTTATTTACTGGGTCCGGTGGGCGGCGGTAAATCGTCCCTGGCGGAACGACTGAAAGCGCTGATGCAGCGCGTGCCGATTTATGTGTTGAGCGCCAACGGCGAACGCAGTCCGGTCAACGATCACCCGCTGTGCCTGTTCAATCCGCAGGAAGATGCGCAGATTCTGGAAAAAGAATTTGGCGTTCCGCGCCGCTATCTGGGCACCATCATGTCGCCATGGGCGGCAAAACGCCTGCACGAATTCGGCGGTGACATCACCAAGTTCCGCGTGGTGAAAGTCTGGCCTTCAATTCTGGAACAGATTGCGATCGCGAAAACGGAGCCTGGTGATGAGAACAACCAGGACATCTCTGCGCTGGTCGGTAAAGTCGACATTCGTAAACTGGAACACCACGCGCAAAACGACCCTGATGCCTACGGCTATTCCGGCGCGTTGTGCCGGGCAAACCAGGGCGTGATGGAATTCGTCGAGATGTTCAAAGCGCCGATTAAGGTGCTGCACCCGCTGCTGACGGCCACGCAGGAAGGGAACTACAACGGGACAGAAGGTATCTCTGCCCTGCCGTTCAACGGGATCATTCTGGCGCACTCGAACGAATCAGAATGGGTGACGTTCAGAAATAACAAAAACAACGAGGCGTTCCTTGACCGTGTTTACATTGTCAAAGTGCCTTACTGCCTGCGGATCTCCGAAGAGATCAAAATTTACGAAAAACTGCTCAACCACAGTGAGCTGGTGCATGCGCCTTGTGCCCCAGGGACACTGGAAACCCTGTCGCGCTTCTCGATTCTGTCGCGTCTGAAAGAGCCAGAAAACTCCAGCATTTATTCAAAAATGCGCGTCTATGACGGTGAAAGCCTGAAAGACACCGATCCGAAAGCGAAGTCCTATCAGGAGTATCGCGACTACGCCGGTGTCGACGAAGGGATGAACGGATTGTCCACGCGTTTCGCATTTAAAATCCTCTCCCGCGTGTTCAACTTCGATCACGCTGAAGTGGCGGCCAACCCGGTGCATCTGTTCTACGTGCTCGAACAGCAGATTGAACGCGAGCAGTTCCCGCAAGAGCTGGCAGAACGCTATCTTGAGTTCCTCAAAGGCTATCTGATCCCGAAATACGCCGAGTTCATCGGCAAAGAGATCCAGACCGCCTATCTGGAATCCTATTCCGAATACGGGCAGAACATTTTCGACCGTTACGTCACGTATGCAGATTTCTGGATTCAGGATCAGGAGTATCGCGATCCGGATACCGGTCAGCTGTTTGACCGAGAATCCCTGAACGCCGAGCTGGAAAAAATTGAGAAGCCTGCCGGGATCAGTAATCCGAAAGACTTCCGTAACGAAATCGTCAACTTTGTCCTGCGTGCCAGAGCGCATAACAGCGGGCGTAATCCGAACTGGACCAGCTACGAAAAACTGCGCACGGTTATTGAGAAGAAAATGTTCTCCAATACCGAAGAGCTGTTGCCGGTCATTTCGTTCAATGCCAAAACCTCAACCGACGAGCAGAAAAAACACGACGATTTTGTCGACCGCATGATGGAGAAAGGCTATACCCGCAAGCAGGTGCGTTTGCTGTGTGAATGGTATCTGCGCGTGCGTAAATCGTCATAACAGTCCAGAAAATTGCCCGGCAGTTCTGCTGTCGGGCTAACAAAATAGGTAAACCGTAAGCCGGACAGACGCCGTTTTTCCGGCCTTACGGGGACCGCATAAAGTTGGCAAATGCAGTACGGGGGGCTTATGACCTGGTTTATTGACCGGCGTCTTAACGGCAAAAACAAGAGCACGGTGAACCGCCAGCGCTTCTTGCGCCGTTATAAATCGCAAATTAAACAGTCGATCTCCGAGGCCATCAACAAACGTTCAGTCACCGATGTTGATAGCGGCGAGTCCGTCTCAATCCCGACGGACGATATTAGCGAACCGATGTTCCATCAGGGACGTGGCGGCCTGCGCCATCGCGTCCATCCGGGTAACGATCACTTCGTGCAAAACGACCGCATCGAGCGCCCACAGGGTGGCGGTGGCGGGTCCGGAAGCGGTCAGGGGCAAGCGAGTCAGGACGGTGAAGGTCAGGACGAGTTTGTCTTCCAGATCTCAAAAGATGAATATCTCGATCTGCTGTTCGAAGATTTGGCGCTGCCAAACCTGAAAAAAAATCAGCACCGTCAGTTAAACGAGTACAAAACCCACCGCGCGGGCTATACCGCCAACGGTGTACCGGCCAATATTAGCGTGGTCCGTTCGCTGCAAAATTCACTGGCCCGACGCACAGCGATGACGGCAGGGAAACGTCGTGAGCTGCACGAGCTGGAAGTCAGCCTGAAAACGGTTGAGAACACGGAGCCTGCGCAGCTGTTGCAAGAGGAACGGCTCCGCAAAGAGATCGCTGAATTACGCGCAAAAATCGAACGAGTGCCGTTTATTGACACGTTTGACCTGCGTTATAAGAACTATGAGAAACGTGCGGAACCCTCCAGTCAGGCGGTGATGTTCTGCCTGATGGACGTTTCAGGCTCTATGGATCAGGCCACCAAAGACATGGCGAAGCGTTTTTATATTCTGCTTTATCTGTTCCTGAGCCGAACCTATAAGAACGTCGATGTCGTGTATATTCGCCACCACACGCAGGCAAAAGAAGTCGATGAGCATGAGTTTTTCTACTCGCAGGAAACGGGTGGGACGATTGTCTCCAGCGCGCTGAAGCTGATGGATGAAGTGGTTAAGGAACGCTACGACCCGGCGCAGTGGAATATCTATGCTGCTCAGGCCTCCGATGGCGATAACTGGGCTGACGATTCACCGCTGTGTCACGAAATCCTTGCGAAGAAAATTCTGCCCGTGGTGCGTTATTACAGCTACATCGAAATTACGCGCCGCGCGCATCAAACGCTGTGGCGTGAGTATGAGCATCTGCAAACGATGTTCGATAACTTTGCTATGCAACATATCCGCGATCAGGACGATATTTACCCGGTGTTCCGCGAACTGTTCCACAAACAATCGAGTACCAGCAACACATAATATAACAGCCAGCATTGATTGCTGGCTGTTTTCTTAATGACTCACATTAATACAATCCAAGTTTTTATTAATCAGGATCGTGCAATTCCTTCCACTCTGCTTGCCTTTATAAAGCGCCACATCCGCTCTTTCCATCACTTCTCGCAGTGCTTCACCACGATTGACACGCGTCAGTCCTGAACTAAAGGTAATTTTAACTCTGTGATCGCCTGCTACGGTCTCTGATGCCGCTATTACCCGGCGTATACGTTCTGCTGCCTCAGTTGCCTCTCTGTCACTGCCGGCCTGGAGCAGAATAATAAACTCTTCCCCTCCATAGCGATAAACAGATTCTGCACGCCGGATATTATTTTCCAGATTAAGGGCTAATGACCGCAAAACGGCATCTCCTGTTAAATGTCCGTAGTTATCATTAATCTTTTTAAAATGATCGACATCCAACAGAAGCAAATATAATCCCGCATCACCCAACTCGTCATTCATGCTGTCAAATGACTCATCAAGGACTCGCCTCAAAGGCAGACCGGTCAACGCATCATAGCTGGTACGTAGTTGAAGCAAGTGCCCTTTATAGCGAGACACAGAGGCTGAAAATGCCAGTAGCGCCGTCTCGAAATCATCAAATGGTGCATTGCTGTGTTCGCCGTCCTCAATTGTTTTTATAAGCTGGCGACACATCTTATGCACATGAATGTGTTTAGTGTTGATATCAAGAAGATAATTCCCATCCTCTTTATCATCTTGTAATTGCGTATTTAGCCAATAGCCAAAATCACAAAAATTATGTGCATCATCGCACGTCAGGTCTGATAATAAAACATCACGCCGGGCAACAAACCGTATTATATTTACCAACCATTTAAAATGTGCATCCGTCGAATGGTTCAATTCACGAATGGTCGTATCAATCTCTTTGAATTTCCGATTCATTACTACTCCTGGCACAAATTAATAACTGGCCAAAGAGTAACGAACTATGTATTTAGTTTTGTCAGAGCAGGTATATTTATAATTGGTTTTTTATGAATAATCTGTGCTAACGTATGAGTCCTGTATTCAAATATCACAAGCAATATAGCCATGTCGGAAATGATAAAAGATACAACAACCCACCAGCAACTGATCGCACTGCTAACGGAGCATGGCGCTCAATTTCGGGTTGTGGAGCATGAAGCCGTGGGGAAATGCGAAGCGGTGAGTGAAATTCGCGGTACCGATTTGGGCCAGGGGGCAAAAGCGCTGGTGTGCAAAGTAAAAGGTCATGGTGTAAACAGACACGTTCTGGCCATTCTCGCTGCCGATCAGCAGGCAGACCTGAGCCAACTCGCCAGCCATTTTGGCGGGAGTAAAGCATCGCTCGCCAGCCCGGCAGAAGTCGACAACCTCACCGCGTGCGTCTTTGGTGCGATTCCACCGTTCAGCTTTCATCCGCAGTTAACGCTGGTTGCCGATCCGTTGCTGTTTGAACGTTTCGACGAAATTGCGTTTAACGCGGGACTGCTCGAAAAATCAGTGATTATGAACACCGCCGATTACCTGCGAATTGCTCAACCTGAGTTGGTGACTTTTCGTCGATAATCTTGCAACGACTGGCACGTGTGTCAGTCGTGTTTCTCAAGAAATATCACGGAAGCCACAATAATCATCGCAATGGTAAAAAATGAGGACGATATAATCAGCGTCTCAATAAACATTTGATCGTGCATATTGATTCCTCCATTTTTGCTCTGTATATCCTTTTTACTGTCCCTTAATGACAGCGGCATGACACTATCAGGTCATTCTGATGAAAAATATGGCCGCAGTAACGATTCCGGAAAAAATAACTTTCTCGCCGCAACCTCAACGCCTATTTCCTTTATTCCGGCCGGTTTCCCGGCAACATGCCCCCTGGCGATGATGCCCACATCGAAACGGGTAATTCTCTTTTGAGTAAAGCCTCCTGACAGCGCACCGGGGAAAGTGTTAATCACGCATCTTCTGGCAACGGCATAAATAAAACGGATTTTTTGATAAAAGCCTGTTTAATCACGCCTTTGAAGGTAAAGTAAGCAGGCTTACTTTTTTTGGCAAGGAACCCTTTATGTTTGACCCTACCCTGCTGATCCTGCTGGCTCTGGCCGCACTCGGCTTTATCAGTCACAACACCACGGTCGCGATTTCAATTCTGGTGCTGATTATCGTGCGCGTCACGCCGCTGAACACCTTCTTCCCCTGGATAGAAAAACAAGGCCTCACTATCGGGATAATTATTCTGACCATTGGCGTGATGGCCCCTATCGCCAGCGGCACCTTACCGGCGTCCACACTTTTACACTCCTTTGTGAACTGGAAATCGCTGATCGCCATCGCCGTGGGCGTATTCGTCTCGTGGCTCGGCGGGCGCGGTGTGACGCTGATGAGTTCCCAGCCGTCTCTGGTCGCCGGTTTACTGGTCGGGACCGTTCTGGGCGTGGCGCTGTTCCGCGGTGTTCCTGTTGGTCCGCTAATTGCCGCCGGACTGGTTTCACTGTTTATCGGGAAGTCGTAGACAGACTGGCAATATAGCGCCCCGGCGTTTGCCCCAGTCCTTTCCTGAACATCGTGATAAATGCCGTAGTGGAGTCATAGCCGAGTGACTGCGCCACCTGCTGGACCGATTTGCCGCTAATCAGCAATTGTAACGCGACAATCAGCTGCAGTTGATGCCGCCAGCGGCGAAAGCTGAGCCCTGTCTCCTTCACCACCAGCCGCGCCAGATTGCGCTCACTCATCGCAAAGTGGCTGGCCCATTGCGCCAGCGTCTGCCATTCGGCGGGTTGCTCCGCCATTGTGTTGCTCATCATGCGGATTTTCGGATGGGGTGAGACGGGAAGCTGCAGCTGCTCCTGCGGCTGCTGTGGGATTTCATCGAACAGAACATCCGTCAGTCTGGACGTCGCGGGGAGCGCTAGCTGACCCGCTGTTTTGCTCGCCAGCGTCAGAATTAACTCGCGCACCAGCGGAGAGATTTTAAGCGTGCAGCAGCGATCCGGTAGCGTCACCGCGCCGGGTTCAATAAACAGGAAACAGAGCTGAGCCCCTGGCGTTGCCTTGTTACTGTGCACGATCTGGCCGGGTATCCACACCGCGTATTGCGGCGGTACCATCCACATGGCGTTGTCCACTTCACAGGTAATCGCCCCACGCAGGGCAAGGATCAATTGCCCTTTACGATGCTGATGCCGCGGAATGCGTTGCTCGTCTTCCACGACGCGAATATGAAACGCCACTGCCGCATGGTGCTGGCTGTCTGGATCGTAGCCGTCGAGTCCAAGACCTAACATAATGTTGTCCGATATGAGCGATAATCTGTCATTTTAGCTTGATTCAAACACAACGGGAAACGGGTATGGTGTGCACTCGTTAAGAGGTAAGAGAAAATAATGACTACAGCCATCCCTTCCACCGGTAAAGATCGCCTGCTGCTGATCGCCGGTATGCTGATGATCGCCACGACGTTACGCGTGACATTTACCGGTGCGGCCCCGCTGTTGGACACTATTCGTCACGACTATGGCCTGACCACTGCCCAGACGGGCCTGCTCACCACTCTGCCGCTGCTGGCGTTTGCCCTGATTTCGCCTCTGGCTGCGGGCGTGGCGCGTCGTATAGGTATGGAGCGCAGTCTGTTTATCGCTCTGCTGCTGATCTGCGCAGGCATTGGTATTCGCTCCCTGCCCTCATCCACGCTGTTGTTTGCCGGAACGGCAGTGATCGGCTGCGGGATTGCCCTCGGGAACGTCCTGTTGCCCGGCCTGATTAAGCGTGATTTTCCAGGGCAAGTTGCAAAGCTCACAGGCGCGTATTCCCTGACGATGGGCGCGGCGGCAGCGTTGGGATCGGCCATGATTGTGCCGCTGGCATTGAGCGGCGCGGGCTGGCACGGAGCGCTTCTGGCGCTGATGGTCTTTCCGCTTCTCGCTTTGCTCCTTTGGCTCCCGCAGTGGCGTCAGAAACACACCGCCTCGTTAAGCGGTGCGCGTGCGCTGCATAACCGAGGGATCTGGCGCTCACCCCTGGCCTGGCAGGTGACGATATTTTTGGGAATTAACTCGCTGATTTATTATGTGATTATCGGCTGGCTTCCGGCGATTTTACTCAGCCACGGCTACAGCGAAACGCAGGCAGGTTCCATGCATGGTTTGTTACAACTGGCGACGGCTGCGCCCGGTCTTGCCGTTCCGTTGGTGTTGCATCGGCTTAAAGACCAACGCGGCATCGCTGGATTCACGGCATTACTGTGCGCGGTAAGCGCGGCAGGGTTCTGGTTTGTTCCAGATCAGGCGATACTCTGGACGCTAATTTTTGGATTTGGGTCAGGGGCCACCATGATTCTGGGTCTCACCTTTATCGGGCTGCGTGCCGGATCAGCACACCAGGCAGCAGCGCTGTCAGGAATGGCGCAATCGGTCGGGTATCTGCTGGCTGCATGCGGGCCGCCGTTGATGGGTAAAATTCACGATGCGGCGGGAGACTGGCGCATTCCTCTTATGGCCTGCGCACTGGCAGCTGTGGTGATGGCTATTTGTGGTGTGCTTGCCGGACGCGACAGAGAGATCGCGCCCGACTAAAAACGATAAAAGGCAGGCTAAAGAGTCTGCCTTTTATCCGCGAGCGGCGTAAAGCATTGCCTGAACGAGAGGCACAGGTCGACCGGCCAGCGCACCGCGCTCATGCTGGAACAGCGTTGCCACAAAGAATGGATGCGTAACCAGCTCTACAGCCCGAATTTCTCCCTGCTCATCCCAGCCCGTCACGCGTATATCGCCGCTTTCCAGCTCTTGAGCGAACTCAGGGGATACGCCGTAATTGCAGTGATACCCTTCTTCAATCTCTTCCCGGCCGTAAGCCTTAGCAATCAGCGTATTCGCACGTAATTCAATGGTGTCCGTTTGCTCCACCAGCGAACAGGTCAGCGGCGCGATCACCATTCTGCCCTCACTGTCCGTTTCAGCATGTGCCGCATCATCCCAACCCAACACGTTGCGTGCATATTCAATTAACGCATGCTGGAATCCACCGCAGGTCCCCAGGAACGGAATGCTATTTTCCCGGGCATAGCGTGCAGCGATAAAGGCGCCATCAACGTTCTTATAGGGGCTTGCAGGAACCAACCAGATTGCGTCGTAGCCGACTAAATCTTCGGGGCTGAGCAGCTCGGTGGTAGCGATCCAGTCGTAATCCGCTGTTATTTCCAGCACAGCGGCAGCATCATCAATGGCTAAAGGGATAGCCTGGTGAGCAATAACATCGTGGTTATAATCGCCAACAAGTGCAATGCGAAGCGTATCTTTTAGCGGGGAGAGTTCCATAAGAGGTTCCATATGCCAGAAAAATATTCAGGTAACATAAGGAACCTCAGCCTACCGATCTTTTGCCCGTATCACAATACCTTAAATTAGAGGGGGAAAAATGTGGTGTTATAGTGTGTTAGCGTATTTTCACCCCTTCTTTGGACCGACTTACACCCAATGAAAACCAAGATTCTGGTGAGCGCATGCCTGATGGGCCACAAGGTTCGCTATAACGGCAGTGAAAAGGCGCAGATTTCTGAAACGCTCCAGCGCTGGCAGCAGGAACACCGGCTGGTAACGCACTGTCCGGAGCTGGCCGCAGGGCTGTCAATTCCTCGTTTACCTGCAGAAATTGTGGCAGGCAATGGAAAAGATGTCATGGAGGGAAACGCGTGCATTCTGGAAAGTGACGGCACCGACGTCTCCGGGCATTATCAACTGGCCGCCTGGCTGGCGTTGCGCGCGGCACTGGCGTCAGATTGCAGCGCGGCGTTGCTCACGGACGGCAGCCCCACATGTGGCAGCGAGTTCATTTACGACGGCAGTTTCACCGGGCAGAAACACGCTGGAATGGGCGTCGCCGCAGCGCTCTTGCGCGAACACGGTATAGAGGTATTTTCCGATAACCAGCTCATGGAGCTTATCGCCTGGGTTGAGGAGAGAGAAAATGATTCAATGTAAACGCGTCTATGACGCAGCGACCGAAGATGACGGATATCGCGTTCTGGTCGATCGGCTCTGGCCGCGAGGGGTTAAAAAATCTGACTTAGCGTATGACGAGTGGTGCAAAACGCTTGCGCCCTCCAGCACATTACGCAAAGCGTTTCACAGCGAGACGATTGATTTTGCGGCCTTCAGCCAGGCCTATCAGCAGGAGTTAGCCCAGCATGAGGACGAAGGCAAACGAATCGCCGCGCTGGCGAAAAACCAGACCGTGACGCTGCTTTACGCGGCTAAAAATACCGAACAAAACCACGCACTGGTGTTAGCCGACTGGCTGCGGCAGCGGCAGCGGCAGCGGCAGCGGCAGCGGCAGCGGTAATTTAACCGAGCATAAGCTCGTCGAGCATTTGCGGGGCTTCGTCAGGCGTCAGGGGCATCAAATGTTCAGGGCGGATAAACGCGAAACCGTGTTGCTTATCGAAGGCATAAACATCACCGGTCACCAGCCAAAGGGCACGATCCGCCGTGGCAGGCAGCTCCGTCATGACCCCGTTGACAGGATTCAGGAAACGCAAACCCGGCTGACAAAGCTCAAAAAGCTCAACGGATTTGCCGATATTACAACGCCCTGCGGACGTGCGGGCGCCAATAATCATTGCCAAACAACCCGGTTTTAACTGAAACATTCTTCTCTCGTGATGTACTCGCCCGCAGGCTAAGATAATTCCTAAAGAGAATTGTATCGCAATCAATTGCGGGATGTCACCTGGCTGGCGTCGGATGATCGCGTCGGAACAGATCCCACTCATCCATCACTTCACCGCCTGGCAACTTGCATTCTGTGCGTATGCCCTGCGGACTTTGCACCGGAACCCGCTCTCCGCCTTTCTTCACGCAGTAAACGGCTGCTGGATTTGCCATACCAATTTCCGGCGGTTTTGGGGCTTCTGGCGGGGTAGAACAAGCGGCTAATGGCAGCGCCATTGCCAGTAACAGATATCGCATAATAGTGTCCTTTCGAAAAAAAGAGCGCTAAGCGTAACGACTGAGCGGGGTTTTCTCCATGATTTCTCCATCAATTCTGCACTTTTTCGCCCTACAGTGAGCGCGTTCTCCCTGACCAGAGAACATCATTCCGTAATCAAGATGTCTTTGCCCCGCCTCACGCGCGGGGCCTTTTTCCCACCAAAAATAGCAGGCACTTCTGCTGATATATTAAATTCTCTGTATTCATGTTTTACTACACCCCACAGTCGAAAAATTCAGCATAGCATGCAGATACTGACGTCTTCTGCATGGGAGTCTACCCACGTCATGTCGGATATTATTCTTGCCCGTGTTTCAGAAACTCTCGCAACCGAACAATCACTCGAAAGCCTGGTACGTCAACTGCTGGAAATGCTTGAGATTGTCACCGAAATGGAATCGACCTATCTCACAAAAGTCGATATCAACGCACGTTTGCAGCACATTCTTTATGCCCGCAACAGTAAACAGATGCAGATCCCTGAAGGGCTGAGCGTCCCCTGGGGAGAGACATTGTGCAAACGGGCTATTGAGAGCCGTTGTTTTTACAGTGATGACGTGGCAGGACGCTGGGCAGATTGCGATGCGGCAAAAACGCTGGGCATCACCACCTACATGAGTATTCCCATTCATCTGGCAGATGGTTCGCTGTACGGTACGCTCTGCGCCACCAGCTCGGAAAAGAAAACCTTGAGCCATCGCGGTGAACAGGTGTTACAGCTGTTTGCCGGTCTTATCGCGCAGTACATCCAAAAAGAGTCGCTGGTCATGCAGTTGCGCGAAGCAAACGCTGCGCTGATTGCCCATTCGTATACCGATGCGCTAACCGGGCTGCCGAATCGCCGCGCGATTTTTGAAAACCTCACCACCCTTTTCTCGCTCGCGCGCCATCTCAAACGCAATGCGATCATCGCCTATATCGATCTGGACGATTTCAAACTTATTAATGACCGTTATGGCCATGAGACCGGCGATCAATTTTTGGTTGAGGTCGGTAAGCGGTTAACCACGGGCCAAACGGAGGATGATATTGTTGGCCGATTAGGTGGTGACGAGTTCCTGGTGGCGTGTCTTAGCAAAGAGAATACCGAAGCCGATAACACACAGGTGAATATTCTCAGGAAGCAGGTCAGTGCCTGTATCGCTGGAGAATATTGGTTGGGAAATGTGCATATCGTCTACCCCGGTGCCAGTTTAGGCATCGTCTCTGTCGATCCTTTACACGTTGATGCTGACGGTGCATTACGCGCCGCAGATGCTGAGATGTATCGTAATAAAAAAGAGAAAAGCAAAACGCGCTTTCTCCCATCGGATTAACCCCGTAAACTCTGGCGACAAATAAACCCATAAGGTAATGTCATGCGGATTGGAATTGTGTTCCCGGTCGTTATTTTTATAACGGCAGTGGTCTTTTTAACGTGGTTTTTTGTCGGCGGCTACGCCGCTCCAGGGGCATAAGTGAGAAAGACAACCATCATTATGTTAATCATCGCCGTTGTGGCCGTCGCGGGCAGCCAGCTAGGCTGGTGGTGATCCAAACGCAAAAAGGCCGCCTGATGGCAGCCTTTTTGACATGTTCAATGCTTAACTTTTGATTTTTCTGTAGATAAACAGAACGACCAACGCACCAATGACGGCGACGGCAAAGCTGCCGAAGTTGAATCCATCGACTTTACCAAAACCGAACAAGGTGCTGATCCAGCCACCGACCACGGCACCAATGACACCCAGAATCACGGTGACGAAGAACCCACCGCCGTCTTTGCCTGGCATAATCCACTTCGCCAGAATCCCCGCAATAAGACCAAAAATAATCCAGGATAAAATTCCCATAGCTAGCTTCCCTCTCTGTTTGGTTTTTGTTACTAAATCAACAACACAGAAAAGGATAGCACAGGATCTCAGAAAGGAAATTTGTGATAGGCATCACAGTGACTGGTTGCGTATTTTATCGACAACAAAAAAATTATCCGCCACACAAAAGATGGGGTTGCATCTTTGGATGAGAAGAATTATCTTTCTCATTACTGAATAGTTGAGTAAAACACTCAGGTATTTAGTACGACATTGCTCACATTGCTTCCAGTATTTCTTGCCCACTTTTGGTGGGCTTTTTTTTGCCTTCCGTTACCGATTTATCTCCCGAGGGTCATCAGCACGATGTCTGGGATGCATGATGTTGCAGATCGCCTCGGTACTGGGATAACGCAGACAAAAACACCTGCAAAACACTATTTAATTGAATTACCTGAAAAAACATAAACAACCCTCATCGTTAATATATACGCGTTAGGATCATCAACTTTTCGTCTCGAAAAGAAACCAAAATAAAACGTTAAACTTCATATTTTGGATTTAGGTGTGTTTTGTGGTCTATCTGAATCAAGCCTCCATTACCGCTGCCGATAATCACGTCAACTAACGTTTCATCGGCAAAGGGTACAAAGGAGTTTATTTTGAAAAATATTAAAATCAGGGTGGGGCTATTAATTGTTCTAGCATCTTTTACTTTAATGCTATTTCTCTCAAGCGGCCTTGGTCTCTATTTCCTGTGGCACAGTAACAGTGATATTCAAACGTTAAACTACAATGCCGCCGAACAAAAAGCGCTTAATTCTGCGCGCGATGCTATTTTGCGTGCCCGTATCATAATTGATACCGTAACCCAGGCAAAAATACATGGCGAGGATATCGACGAACCTGCTGTGAAAGCCAGTATTGAGAAAGAAATGCAATCTGCCGAGATACAGTATCAGCAATTTGTGAAAATCCCGGGTCTCTCCACCACTCAGCCAGAGCTGGGTGAAAGAATGCAAAACAGCTACGACCAACAAGTTAGCGTTATTAACCATAATGCGAGTTCTGTTATCAATGCAACAGGAGCGGAGGATCTTAAGCCAATTTTTGTCGCGAACCAAAGTGCAACGCTTAAGGCGCGGCAGGCATGGGACAGTGAGTACCAATCCTATATTACGGCTACTCAGCATAATCTGGCTAAAGTGATTGATTACAGCAACCGTTCTTATCATTTTGCCATACTTATAATGGTCAGCCTGCTTGCTATCGCCATCGTATTATTCATCTTTATCAACTTGTGGATGCGAAATACATTAATTCGCCCTCTCAGTGAGGTTGCCCAACATTTCGAACACATTGGTAAAGGGAATTTAACATCGGATATTCACGTTACCAGTACGAATGAAATTGGTTTATTGTTCGCATCATTACAAACGATGCAGGCAGAGCTGAACTCTACCGTTGTCACTATTCGACAGGGGGTGGAGTCTATTAATATTGGTACTCAAGAAATTTCTGCAGGAAATAGCGACCTGTCGCGTCGCACTGAAGAACAAGCCGCAGCCGTTGTTGAAACAGCAGCCAGCATGGAGCAGATTACCTCAACGGTGAAAATGAATACCGACAACGCGCTTCAGGCTTCGCATATGGTGCAAAATGCAGCAGGTATCGCAACCGCAGGTGAAGAACAAATGCAGAATATGATGCAGAAAATGGATGCCATCAGCCTGAGCGCACAGAAGATGGTCGATATTATCAGCGTTATCGATAGCATTGCATTCCAGACCAACATCCTGGCGCTGAATGCCGCGGTTGAGGCTGCGCGAGCTGGACAATCCGGTCGCGGATTTGCCGTGGTCGCCGGTGAAGTCAGAAATCTGGCGCGTCGCTGTACCGACTCTGCAAAAGAGATAACCGGTCTCATCAACGAATCCACGCTGTATATTCAGGAAGGGGCTGAGCTGGCAAACAGAACCAGCAAGACCATGCTGGATATCAGCAGTGCCGTCAGTAAGGTCAACGTGATGATGGACAACATTGCTTTAGCCTCACAAGAGCAAAGCCGTGGCGTGGAGCAAATTCGCGTGGCGATCACCCAGATGGATCACGTGACTCAGCAAAACGCAGCGTTAGTTGAGGAAGTGGCAACGACGGCATCGGGTGTGAATAACCAGGCAAACTTACTGACCCAGTCCGTGTCGATCTTTAAAGTGAAACAGACGTTTTAATTAATTTTTAAGAAACAAAACGATTAACCCGGGAGCGAGCACGCTCCCGGATTCTCATCAAAAGTAGTTTGCAGTCAAATGGACTCAATGCTGGGCAATCTCTCCGGCGCTGTGTTTGGGTCCTAACCGCCCTGCTTCTATTAAGATTTCTTCGATCAATTCTTCAAGACATTCTCTTCCGTGGTGGTCGCAAATAAGATGCACCTGCCGAGAAATCTCATCCGTTTTCATGCCGTCACACAACGCTGATTTCAACATTACAGACGCCCATCGTTTCGCTTCAGAATGAGTCAGCATAACCCCTCCCACTGTTTGTTACCTCTCTAAGCGTAGCTGGCAGAAAAGGGTTCGGTGAATTTTTACACCAGCCAAGTGTGACACTTCTTTTCAAGCGAAACGCATTTCCAGCTAGCTTCCGTCGCTGCGAAGTGGGTTCATTTTTACCTCCCTTAACGCGTGATGAAATCAGAGGCATTTATCAGAATGATTTTTAAGCCTCATTTATCTGATGCGTTCTTGACTCTTTCAGCGTGACCAGTGAAAATGCTGTATATAAAAACAGTTATTGAGGTAAGTATGTTTGTTGAGCTCGTGTATGACAAGCGTAACGTTCAGGGTCTGGTCGGTGCGAGTGACATCATTCTGAATGAGTTAACCAAACGCGTGCATCGTATTTTCCCCGATGCGATTGTGAAGGTTAAACCGATGCAAGCGAACGGCTTAAACAGCGATGCAAGTAAAAGCGATCGTGAAAAACTGAACCGTATGCTTGAAGAGATGTTTGAAGAGGCGGACGCCTGGATGGTGATGGAATAGAGATGGCGGTTTTGGGAGTTCTGGCGCATAAAACGGGAACGAGTCAGGGATGACCAGCCGTTGAGCCGGCTGGTCATCTAGGCGTTATTTCAGATGTTCTTTCAGCTGATAACCTGCCTGTCCGATAGCAGTCCGCACGGCAGGAACATCACTCAGTGCGTTGAGCAGACCGTAATCATGGATTAATCCGTTGTAACGGGTAACCGTCACGTTTACACCGGCGGCATCCAGTTTGCGGCCAAAAGCTTCACCTTCATCACGCAATACATCAAATTCGGCCGTCTGGATCAGAGTGGGCGGCAGACCCTGCAGCTGCTCAGATGTGGCGCGCAGCGGTGAAGCAAGAATGTTATTACGATCGCTCTCTTTTGTGGTGTAAGCATCCCAGAACCACTTCATCATGTTACGCGACAGGAAATACCCGTTCTCGTATTGATTATAAGAATCGGTATTGAAATGAGTGTCAGTAACGGGCCAGAGCATAACGTCATAGCGGATTGCTGGCGACTTATGGTGTTTTGCCTGCAGCGCGACAGCTGCAACCATATTTCCACCAACACTGTTGCCAACCAGGGCCAGGCGTTTTCCGTCGACGCCAATTTCATTTCCGTGCTCAGCTACCCAGCGGGTTGCCACATAAGCCTGATTAATCGCAACAGGGAAATGTGCTTCCGGAGATGGCGTGTAGTTCACAAAAACGGCCGCCGCTCCAGACTCATTAACCAGATCGCGAACGAGCCGCTCATGCGTCGCGAAATCACCCAGGATCCAGCCGCCGCCGTGGAAGAACATAAATACGGGCAAGGTTCCGGTCGTGTTATGAGGCTTCACAATAGTCAGCATTATTTCTTTGCCATCAATGCTGATTGTTTTTTCACTGACATCCGCGGCGGGCAGCTTCGCCCCTTTCTGTGCGTTGATCAACACCTGGCGCGCGTCCTGAGGAGACAACTGCTCAATAGGCTTCCCTCCACCGCTGTTCAGGGCATTCAGGAACGCCTGCACGTGACGTTCTGGTTGAGGATCAGCGGCAAAGCTGTTAACTGAAATGGCTGCCATTGCAGCAGTCATTAACGCAGATTTAAGATTCATAGTACCGTCCAATTAAAATTGCTTACTATTATATCGCGCGCTATATATGTGCGCGATTTATCCATCGTATTTCACCCTGCAAATACTACGCACGTTTAAAATGAAAAAGTGTTCCCCTACTCTGCCATTATTTTATTACATCATCTGGCGGAGAAAGGCCCCGGTCAAAACAGAAGCCTTGGGCATCCAGGGAGACAATTGACTGAATTACAGACCCAGATCTGACAGGCTCGGATGATCGTCCGGACGACGTCCCAGAGGCCAATGGAACTTGCGTTCGCTTTCCTTAATAGGCATGTCATTGATACACGCGAAACGATGCTGCATCAGGCCATCTTCTCCGAATTCCCAGTTTTCGTTTCCGTAAGAACGGAACCAGTTACCCGAGTCATCGCGCCATTCATAGGCGTATCGGACCGCGATGCGATTACCGCCAAAAGCCCATAACTCTTTGATGAGACGATACTCGAGTTCTTTTTTCCACTTGCGTTCAAGAAACCCTTTGGCTTCTTCACGATTATTTGCAAACTCTGCGCGGTTACGCCATTTCGTGTCCAGAGAATAAGCAAGCGATACCTTTTCCGCATCGCGGCTGTTCCAGCCATCTTCAGCAAGTCTTACCTTTTCAATCGCTGATTCGCGAGTGAACGGGGGAAGTGGCGGACGAGTTTGTGAATCAGACATGGTGGTGCCTCCAGTAAAATTGGATATTTCAGTGAGTATTTCATCTGTGGAACTCAGGTCTCTATTGCGAGACCTGTTTTAATAACAGCTGAGCAATATCTCGCGCATCATCTGCGGCGCTGTAATCGCCCATAACACGCGACAGGGTGATGGCACCTTCAATCAGTATCAGCAACTGCCTGGCCAGGGATGAAGACTGCTCAATATTCAGTTGCCCGGTGAGTTCGAGCGTGTAATCCAGTAATTTCTGTTTATGCAGTTTGGCGATCTGGCGAACAGGATCGGCACTGTCACCCACTTCACCAGCAGTATTAATGAACGCGCATCCGCGATAACCGTCTGACTCAAACCAGCCTTTAAGTACGGTGAATATATTCAGGATGCGGTCCTCCGGGGTATCCGCTTTGTCGCATTCAGCCCTGAACCACTCCATCCAGCGGAGATCACGCGCGTTCAGCGCTGCTGCCGCCACTTCGTCTTTGTTGGCGAAATAGCGATAAATACTTTTTCGGGCCACGCCTGAGGTTTTCACCAGAAGATCCATACCGGTCGCATGAATACCGTTCTGATAGATAAGCTGTTCAGCGGTGGCGAGAATTTTCTCTCGTGTGTTCATTGTGTTTTTGTTCATAGGATAATAGTAGAACGATCGTTCTACCTAATCAAGCACTCATTAATAAATCTTTTTGAATTACAGGTGTGATCATCAATAAATGCGTTTTAAATCAATAGTTATACTGCTAACAGCGAGGCTTCGTATGATGATGCTGCTATAGCGGAGAGGCTGGATAAAAAATCTTGTGAAAAGAAAATAAAATGAAATTTCGTGATGAAATAAGGTCATCAACGCTGAGGCATACCCGGCACATAAGGGCTGTCTGAGAACGCCAGACTCTCTCTAACCGCCCGCTCCATCTGCCGTCTGTCGAGAATAATACAGGTACGCTCACCGGGTACGGTTAACTTGAACTCGTCATGTAGCGGCAATGGAGAGATCAAATACCATCGCCCTTTGAATAAAAGCCAGTTCACTTTAAACCTCAAATCATAAGCGCTGAGCGTAACCTGAGCCACAGCGTCCAGACGTTTTATCGGTGTCCTGCTTCGATGCAGGCGAGACGAGCTTTGAGCCCGTCCCATTGGGGGAGCGGTCAGGGTCGCTATGCATTCTTCCTGTTTCTGAAAGCCGCCACTTTCATGCGATTGCCACACGTCGCCATACTGCACCAGCGGCGGCGATGCGATTTACTCAAATCGTGGAAAAGTAAAATACAGTTATGCGCTTCACACTGGCGCACGAATTCAAATTTATCGCCAGTGACCAGTTTCACCAGTGCATCGGCAACGGGCCAGAGAAGGCTTGCGGGGCTATGACTGGCAGCATGAGAATCGACGTGATAGCGCTGAACATCCTCATCCCATTGCAGTCTCGTCAGAGGATGCCCTTTCTCAAGGATCCTGTTAATGACATCCAAATTTACCGCAACAGAGTTCATCGCTGCGTGTACGACAGCCCTTGAGGCTTCACGGAGCTGGCGAGCTTCCGTTAATAATCCGGCGGGTGCCTGAGTGCCTTCTGAGACAAGGCCCGTCACGATCAGCCACTCTATGACGCTGTGATCGTTTTCAAAACAATCATGTCGATCACTCCCAGTCCCATATTCGCTGTTAATGAAATCCAGTGCGAGGTTATCGGCCAAAAAAAGAGGCGGGGAAGAAAGTTGTTTGGAATCCATAGTAATCCGTAACTCATAAAATAATTTTGACAGGTTACCAAATTTACTTGTAACCTTCAATTCCACACTTTAATGGTTACAAGAGGTTTGTCATGGCATCTTCCACCACCGGGCTTTCTGCTGCAGATAACGCATCAACCTCACCCGATCTCACTATTCATTACCGATACAAACAGGCAGGCAACGTTAAGGTTTTCTACCGTGAGGCAGGCGATCCGGCATCGCCTACCCTCCTGATGCTTCATGGCTTCGCGGGTTCATCATTTATGTTTCGCGACCTCATTACCCAACTGGCCGACCGTTATCATCTGATTGCGCCCGATTTACCGGCCTTTGGTTTTACCGAAGCTCCGGAGAGAGGTGAATATGCTTATACCTTTGACCAGCTTGCTGAGACAATTGACCAGTTCACCCAAGAACTTGATCTCAATACCTATGCTCTGATGGTTCATGACTACGGCGCACCTGTCGGCTGGCGGCTGGCGTTAGCACATCCGCAGCGTGTGACCGCCATCATTTCCCAGAATGGCAACGCTTATGAGGAGGGACTGGGAGAAGCCTGGGCGCCCATTCAGACATACTGGCGCGATCCCACACCAGAGAACCGACGTGCTTTGAGTGAATTTCCGACGCCGGCTTCAATAAAATGGCAGTATCTGGAAGGCGTTCCAGACCAGAGTCTTGTTTCACCTGATGGCTATTCGCTAGAAGGGATGCAGGTATTGCGCCCTGGCAATGCAGAAATCCAGCTCGACCTGCTGCTGGACTACGCCTCAAATGTCATGATGTATCCTCAATTCCAGCGCTATTTTCGTGATAATCAGCCCCCGCTATTAGCCGTCTGGGGAAAACATGATCCCTTTTTCATGGCTGCGGGCGCTGAAGCCTGGAAACGCGATATTCCTGATGCCGTCATTAACTTCTACGATACCGGCCACTTCGCTCTCGAAACTCATGCAAAAGAGATAGGTATTGATGTTCGCGACTTTCTGGACCGGCATATCCGCCGGCCAGATTAACTCTCTTCGTGAAAAAAACGGCCTCAGGTACAGGACGGCGAAGGGAGTCGCCAAAAAAACAGAAATACGCGTGGAAGCCATCATGGCCTTCGATGAAGGCATGAATTTGTCTGCTGAATAAAAAGTATGAAATCCAGCCAGCGCGATTAGCAATTAGCAATTAGCAATTAGCAATTAGCAATTAAAACGTTGGCTAACGTTATTCTCTGAAGGAAAAATACTCATGTCAGTAACTTCCGGTGTGCAACATATTGGTTTATCCGTATCAAATCTTGAAGAAAGCGCTGAGTTCTTTATTAAAGTATTAGGTTGGGAAGAAATTAAACGACGTGAAGATTATCCGGCCATCTTTGTGAAAGACGACGCACTGACGATCACCCTCTGGAAAACGCAAACAGAGGAGCCAGTAAAATTTGATCGTAAATTGAATATCGGACTCCATCACTTAGCTTTGCGGGTTAAAAGTAAAGAAGCGCTGTTTCAGCTTGTTGATGTATTAAAGGCGAACAAAATTGAAATCGAATTCGAGCCAACCTTTATCAGAGAAGGACCGTCGATGCATATGATGTGCTATGAGCCGAGTGGGATAAGAATTGAATTTTATTATCCTGGATAAGGGGTTTCTGAGACTCGCCATCAGGCGATTTTCAGTGCCACAGTCTAGCCGCTAGAATAGATTACGGCAAAAAATCGCGCGGCGTAGAATTCAGAATAGTGCGAAAAGCCGCAGTAAATGCGGCCGGGCATGAAAAGCCAAGCTGGTAAGCGACCTGCTTAATTGGGATACCATTTGCGAGGAGATCTAACGAAGCACAAATTCTTGCTCGTTGCTTCCATGTTCTGAAGCTGAAACCTGTGTCCTTTATAAATAGCCGTGAGAACGTACGTTCAGACATGGAAGCGATAAATGCCAGATCGCTGAGGGATGCTTCCCAGCGATGGTTGACCAACAGTTCTCTGACAGCGCGATACAGGCGCTCATCATTCGGTACAGGAAGCTCTGCTGATATAGGGGAGGCCTCGCTGATAATTTCCAGAAGAATTAACGCCATTTTCCGTTGAACCGGCCTGCTATATTGCTCACTGAATAATCCGGTTATCAGCTCTTTCACCAGCGCTGTAGCCGTAATCACATGTACGTGGTGGCTCTTAATAAAGCTCGTGCACTCCGCAATAAGGCTTTTACTAAAATAGACGGCCCTCAGATCGGTTTGCGACAAAAGGGTGTAACTGTGGATATGAAGAGGTGGCAACCACAAGGCTCGCTGAGGGGGGATTACCCACCGCTGACCCTCTGTTTCAACAAGCATAACGCCCGTGGTAGCAAAGAGAAGTTGCCCTTCAATATGATGATGGGGAGGGTCTACCTCTCCGCGCTGATAGCTAATTGCTGTGCTTGACCAGCCAGTGACTGCATCATGTCTTGGCGTTTTATCTATACTACCTGGCATTTCAGATTTAGTCCCTGCCATTATGATATCGATGTTGGATTCACCCTAAATATGACAGCTGGCTGAGTGAGTGACTCAACATGAAGATTATCACAGTTAATTCAGGAGCATTTCCCAATGCGAGTTCACTTTATCGTACATGAACATTTTGAAGCCCCGGGCGCCTATGAAACATGGGCCAGAGAACGCGATCATGAAGTCACATTCTCTCGTGTTTATACCGGTGAAAAACGTCCAACTGATGCTGAAGGCATCGACTTATTAATCATTATGGGGGGGCCGCAGGACCCTTCATTCACCGTTGAAAAATGTGCTCATTTTGATTCCAAAGGAGAACAAGCGTTAATCGCCTCAGCAGTGAACGCGGGTAAAGCTGTCATCGGTGTTTGCTTAGGCGCTCAGTTAATTGGCGAAGCGCTCGGTGCGCCGTTTGCCCATAGCCCGGAGAAGGAAATTGGTAAGTTCCCGATTATCCTGACAGAAGCAGGCGCAAAAAATGAGATGTTCTCGCATTTTGGGCCGATTCTTGACGTCGGTCACTGGCATAACGACATGCCAGGCCTAACTCCTGATGCAGAGATTATCGCTTACAGCACAGGATGCCCACGTCAGATCGTGGCTTACTCGGAGCTGGTGTATGGATTTCAGTGCCATATGGAGTTCACATTAGCTGAAGTTGAGCTTTTGATTGCCCATTCCGAGAACGATCTGAGGCGGGCCGCAGAATATCGGTTCGTCGATACGGCAGAAATACTTCGTGCACACGATTACCGTGAAATGAACAAGGCTCTGTTCACTTTTCTCGACAAACTTGTCGCGCGCTATCAGCAAAAGTATCAAACACAGCCATAAGGAGATCTCGTGAGTTTATTTACTCTGCCATCATTTCCAACTTCCGCTCCTGGCACCTGCGCGATCAGGATGGCATCAGCCTATTAGCCGTGGCCGCATCGACTGTCGGATAAGAAACCCCGCACCCGCCGAAGCGGGTCGCGTTTCATAAGCTGATTCTATTTCGTTAGATAAAGTGAACGCGCATAGGCTTGTTCCTGACTACTGATAAAGCTCTTAACGTTATTATCCGTAAAAGACTTAATGTTGGTGCCTTTCGGCATAGATACCTCTTTTTTCTCCAGCGTTAAAGTAAACATTGGCTGGATTTGGAGAGGCAAAAAAAAACGGGAACCCTCAGGCTCCCGTTCTTGTATAACCCAGCGAATGGATTACATGTTCGCGATAATCGCGTCGCCAAACTCTGAACATTTCAGCAGCTTAGCGTCGTCCATCAGACGTTCGAAATCGTAAGTCACGGTTTTGGCGTTAATCGCGCCTTCCATGCCTTTCACGATCAGGTCTGCGGCTTCGAACCATTCCATATGACGGAGCATCATTTCAGCAGACAGGATGATTGAACCTGGGTTCACTTTATCCTGACCTGCGTACTTAGGTGCCGTACCGTGGGTAGCTTCGAACAGTGCGCATTCGTCACCGATGTTTGCACCAGGCGCGATACCGATACCGCCAACCTGTGCCGCCAGGGCGTCGGAGATGTAGTCGCCGTTCAGGTTCATACACGCGATCACGTCGTATTCAGCTGGACGCAACAGGATCTGCTGCAGGAACGCATCGGCGATAACATCTTTAATGATGATCTCTTTGCCGGTGTTCGGGTTCTTGATTTTCTGCCACGGACCGCCGTCGATCAGTTCGCCGCCGAATTCTTCAGTCGCCAACTGGTAGCCCCAGTCTTTGAATGCGCCTTCGGTGAACTTCATGATGTTGCCTTTGTGAACAATAGTCACAGAGTCACGATCGTTGGTGATTGCGTATTCGATGGCTGCGCGCACCAGACGTTTAGTACCGTCTTCGGAGCACGGCTTGATGCCGATACCGCAATGTTCAGGGAAGCGAATTTTCTTCACGCCCATCTCTTCGCGCAGGAATTTAATCACTTTTTCTGCGTCAGCAGAGTCCGCTTTCCATTCGATACCTGCGTAGATGTCTTCTGAGTTTTCACGGAAGATAACCATGTCGGTCAGTTCCGGACGTTTTACCGGGCTTGGTGTACCCTGGTAGTAACGCACTGGACGCAGACACACATACAGATCAAGTTCCTGACGCAGAGCAACGTTCAGGGAACGGATACCGCCGCCGACCGGGGTGGTCAGTGGGCCTTTAATTGCCACGCGGTATTCGCGAATCAGGTCCAGCGTTTCTGCTGGCAGCCAAACGTCCTGGCCGTAAACTTGGGTCGATTTTTCACCGGTGTAAATTTCCATCCAGGAAATTTTACGCTCGCCTTTGTAGGCTTTCTCAACAGCGGCATCAACCACTTTCAGCATTGCAGGAGTAACGTCTACACCGATACCATCACCTTCAATGAAGGGAATAATCGGGTTGTGTGGAACGTTAATTTTGCCGTTTTGCAGGGTGATCTTTTTACCTTCCGCCGGAACAACTACTTTGCTTTCCATTAACCTCTCCTTCGAGCGCTTCTGGTTGTTACTGATCTTATGTTAATAATTTGTAATGAGCCGTCCGATAGTACCTGAATGTCCGGCGCCATGAAAGGCATTCGTTATTAGGCTATAATGCGGCAATTGACCGACGCTGAAAATACCATGAAGAAAACTTCTTTTAGAAATCACCGGGTTGAGCGATTCAGCTCACAACAAGCCACCAGAAGAACACCCGTAAACCAACCAAAACGGGTCATTTTGTTCAATAAACCCTACGATGTTTTGCCGCAGTTTACGGACGAGGCCGGGCGCAGCACCCTGAAAGATTTTATTCCTGTACAGGGCGTGTACGCCGCGGGGCGTCTGGATCGCGATAGCGAAGGTTTGCTGGTGTTAACCAACGATGGCGCATTGCAGGCCAGCCTAACCCAGCCGGGTAAACGCACCGGAAAGATCTACTACGTTCAGGTCGAGGGTGAACCGACGGACGAAATGCTCGTTGCGCTGCGTAACGGCGTGGCGTTAAACGACGGTCCGACGCTGCCTGCTGGCGTTGAGCGGGTCAGCGAGCCGGAGTGGCTGTGGCCGCGTAACCCGCCGATTCGCGAGCGTAAATCCATTCCCACCGCCTGGCTGAAAATCACCCTTTATGAAGGCCGTAATCGGCAAGTTCGCCGGATGACGGCCCACGTTGGCTACCCTACCCTGCGGCTTATCCGCTATGCCATGGGTCATTATACGCTGGATTCCCTGGCCAATGGGGAATGGCGCGACGCACCTGAATAAGGAGAAATCATGTTTAAACCTCATGTTACGGTTGCCACCCTGGTTCATGCGCAGGACAAATTTTTAGTCGTTGAAGAGACGATCAACGGCAAAGCGCTGTGGAATCAGCCCGCCGGGCATCTCGAAGCGGACGAAACGCTGGTTCAGGCCGCCAAACGCGAACTGTGGGAAGAGACCGGTATTGATGCGCAGCCCCAGCATTTCATCCGTTTGCATCAGTGGATTGCACCCGACCGCACGCCGTTCCTGCGCTTTTTATTCGTCGTCGAACTTAACGAAATGTGCGCCACTGAACCGCATGATGACGATATTGATCGCTGCCTGTGGGTCACTGCTGAGGAAATTCTTAACGCCCCAAACCTGCGCTCGCCGCTGGTTGCTGAGAGCATCCGTTGCTATCAGACGGGCGCTCGCTTGCCGCTTGACATTATTAGCGAATTTAACTGGCCGTTTACAGAGGGTGTCAACGGTGGGGGCGCGTGATAGAATATGCCGCCTTTAAGTTCAATGTCGTGAGTATTCCTATGTCAGTAAGCCCAAAAAAAGTGATCGTCGGCATGTCCGGCGGTGTCGACTCCTCCGTTTCTGCCTGGCTGTTGCAACAACAGGGCTATCAGGTCGAAGGCCTGTTCATGAAGAACTGGGAAGAAGATGACGGCGAGGAATACTGTACAGCGGCTGCGGATCTCGCCGATGCACAGGCCGTGTGCGATAAACTCGGCATTGAACTGCACACCGTTAACTTTGCGGCGGAATACTGGGACAACGTCTTTGAACTGTTCCTGGAAGAGTACAAAGCGGGTCGCACACCGAACCCGGATATTCTGTGCAACAAAGAGATCAAATTCAAAGCCTTCCTCGAATTCGCCGCTGAAGATCTGGGCGCTGACTTTATCGCGACCGGTCACTACGTGCGTCGTGCAGACGTTGATGGCAAAAGCCAACTGCTGCGCGGTCTCGACGGCAACAAAGATCAGAGTTACTTCCTTTATACGCTCGGCCACGAACAGATTGCGCAAAGCCTTTTCCCGGTCGGTGAACTCGAAAAACCTGAAGTTCGCAAAATCGCCGAAGACCTTGATCTGATTACCGCGAAGAAAAAAGACTCCACCGGCATCTGCTTTATCGGTGAGCGCAAATTCCGCGAATTCCTGGGACGCTACCTGCCGGCTCAACCGGGTAAAATCATCACCGTAGATGGCGATGATGTTGGCGAACATCAGGGGCTGATGTATCACACGCTCGGACAGCGTAAAGGTCTGGGCATTGGTGGTACAAAAGAAGGCAGCGAAGATCCCTGGTACGTTGTCGACAAAGACGTTGAGAACAATATTCTGATTGTTGCCCAGGGTCACGAGCATCCGCGCCTGATGTCTGTCGGTCTTATCGCCCAGCAGTTGCACTGGGTCGATCGCGAGCCGTTCACTGGTACGCTGCGTTGCACAGTCAAAACCCGTTATCGCCAGGCCGATATTCCCTGCACCGTGACGGCACTGGATGAAGAACGCGTTGAGGTTCGTTTCGACGAGCCGGTTTCTGCCGTTACGCCAGGCCAGTCAGCCGTTTTCTATCGCGGTGAAATCTGTCTGGGCGGCGGCATCATTGAACAGCGTCTGCCTCTGGCAGCGGTCTAAAAGAGCACACTAAAAGGAGCCCGTGTGGCGAAGAATTATTATGACATCACCCTGGCACTGGCAGGAATTTGCCAGTCTGCTCGTCTGGTGCAACAGCTGGCGCATCAGGGGCATTGCGATGCTGACGCGCTGCACGTTTCGCTTAACAGCGTTATCGATCTCAACCCTGGCTCTACGCTTGGCGTGTTCGGTGGCAGCGAAACAAATCTTCGTCTCGGTCTCGAAACGCTCCTCGGCGTGCTGAATGCCAGCAATCGTCAGGGGCTGAACGCGGAATTGACGCGCTATACGCTCAGTCTGATGGTGCTTGAACGTAAGCTGAACAGCGCAAAAGGCGCGATGGATACGCTCGGCGATCGCATCGCAGGATTACAGCGTCAACTCGATCACTTCGATCTGCAATCTGAAACGCTCATGAGCGCGATGGCCGCCATTTATGTCGACGTGATCAGCCCGCTGGGTCCACGTATCCAGGTGACCGGTTCCCCTGCCGTGCTCCAAAGCGCGCAGGTGCAGGCGAAGGTTCGCGCCTCGCTTCTGGCCGGTATCCGCGCCGCTGTTTTATGGCATCAGGTTGGCGGTGGCCGACTGCAGTTAATGTTTTCTCGTAATCGCCTGACCGCTCAGGCAAAACAAATTCTTGCTCATTGTTAACCTCCCGGAGTTGCGAATTATGGAATTATCCTCACTGACCGCCGTTTCCCCTGTTGATGGACGTTACGGCGATAAAGTCAGCGCGCTGCGCGGGATTTTCAGCGAATATGGTCTGCTGAAATTCCGTGTACAAGTTGAAGTACGCTGGCTGCAAAAACTGGCCGCGCACGCAGCAATCAAGGAAGTTCCTGCTTTTGCTGCCGAGGCAAACGATTACCTCGATAAAGTCGTGGCAGAATTCAATGAAGAAGATGCTGCACGTATCAAAACGATCGAACGCACCACCAACCACGACGTGAAAGCGGTTGAATATTTCCTGAAAGAGAAAGTGGAAAGCGTTCCTGCGCTGCATGCCGTGTCTGAATTTATCCACTTCGCGTGTACGTCCGAAGATATCAACAACCTCTCTCACGCGCTGATGCTCTCTACCGCCCGTCAGGAAGTGGTTCTGCCTTACTGGCGCAAAATCATTGATGCGGTCAAAGATTTGTCCGTTCAGTATCGCGATATTCCACTGCTTTCCCGCACGCACGGTCAGCCAGCGACCCCATCAACCATGGGTAAAGAGATGGCAAACGTGGCGTACCGTATGGAGCGCCAGTACCGCCAGCTGGAACAGGTTGAAATCCTGGGCAAAATCAACGGCGCGGTCGGCAACTACAATGCACACATCGCTGCCTATCCGGAAGTTGACTGGCACCAGTTCAGCGAAGAATTCGTGACCTCTCTGGGCATCCAGTGGAACCCGTACACCACGCAGATTGAGCCGCACGACTACATTGCTGAGCTGTTTGACTGCATCGCCCGCTTCAACACCATCCTGATCGACTTTGATCGTGACGTGTGGGGTTATGTGGCGCTGAACCACTTCAAGCAAAAAACCATCGCCGGCGAAATCGGTTCTTCTACCATGCCGCATAAAGTGAACCCGATTGACTTTGAAAACTCCGAAGGCAATCTGGGTCTGGCGAATGCCATGCTGCAGCACATGGCGAGCAAACTGCCGGTTTCCCGCTGGCAGCGCGACCTGACCGACTCCACCGTACTGCGCAACCTGGGCGTGGGTATTGGTTACTCGCTTATTGCTTACCAGTCTACTCTGAAAGGTGTGAGCAAACTGGAAGTGAACCGTGACCGTCTGCTGGACGAACTTGACCACAACTGGGAAGTGCTGGCCGAGCCGATTCAGACCGTGATGCGTCGCTATGGCATCGAAAAGCCCTATGAAAAACTAAAAGAGCTGACGCGCGGAAAACGTGTCGATGCTGAAGGCATGAAACAGTTTATCGATAGCCTGGAACTGCCGGAAGACGAGAAAACGCGTCTGAAAGCAATGACGCCAGCGAATTACATTGGCCGTGCTATCACCATGGTTGATGAACTGAAATAAGGCTCCCGCCCTCTTTCCGCCCGGAAAGAGGGTTCCTTCCACAGCGTTTACTCAATGTTTATCCCCACAGCCACATAATCAGCGTTAAACTATTCATACCATTAATTTTAGGGAGAAGAGATGATGCGCATATTGGTTGTTGAAGATAATGCTTTGCTACGTCATCACCTGAAAGTTCAGCTTCAGGAAATGGGCCATCAGGTCGATGATGCAGAAGATGCAAAGGAAGCCGATTATTATCTCAATGAACATCTGCCCGATATCGCCATCGTCGATTTGGGCTTGCCGGATGAAGACGGTCTGTCGCTGATCCGCCGCTGGCGCAGCCATGACGTCTCTCTCCCCGTACTGGTTTTGACCGCACGCGAAGGCTGGCAGGACAAAGTCGAAGTGCTCAGCGCGGGCGCAGATGATTATGTCACCAAACCGTTTCACATCGAAGAGGTCGCCGCCCGTATTCAGGCTCTGATGCGCCGCAACAGCGGTCTGGCCTCTCAGGTAATTTCGCTTCCGCCATTCCAGGTCGATCTTTCTCGCCGTGAATTTTCGATCAACGATGAAGTCATCAAGCTCACGGCGTTCGAATACACCATCATGGAAACGCTGATCCGCAACAGCGGCAAAGTGGTGAGCAAAGATTCATTAATGCTGCAGCTATACCCGGATGCCGAACTGCGTGAAAGCCATACGATTGATGTGCTGATGGGGCGTTTGCGTAAAAAAATTCAGGCACAGCATCCTCACGACGTCATCACGACCGTGAGGGGCCAGGGATACCTGTTTGAATTACGCTAAATGAAAAGACTTCTTCGTCATATTTTGCCGCTTTCTCTGCGGGTCCGTTTTTTGCTGGCCACCGCCGCGGTGGTGCTGATCCTCTCGCTCGCTTACGGCATGGTGGCGCTCGTGGGCTACAGCGTCAGCTTTGATAAAACGACCTTCCGTCTGCTGCGCGGGGAGAGCAATCTTTTCTACACGCTGGCGAAATGGGAAAACAACCACATTAGCGTCGATATGCCCGAGAATCTGAATCGGCAAAGTCCGACGATGGCGCTGATCTATGACGAGAAAGGTAAGCTGCTCTGGGCACAACGCCATGTTCCGTGGCTGGAAAAAAGTATTCGCCCGGAATGGCTCAAAACGAATGGTTTTCATGAAATTGAAGCCGATGTGAATGCCACCAGCAGGCTGCTCGACAATGATGCCTCCATGCAGCGTAAGCTCGCCGAGATCCGTGAAGATGACGACGACAGTGAAATGACGCACTCGGTCGCCATCAATCTCTATCCTGCCACGATAGATATGCCTCAGTTGACGATTGTGGTCATCGACACGATTCCTGTGGAGCTAAAACGCTCCTATATGGTCTGGAGCTGGTTCGTGTATGTGCTGGTCGCTAACCTGCTGCTGGTGATCCCGCTGCTATGGATCGCCGCCTGGTGGAGTCTGCGCCCCATCGAATCGCTGGCTAAAGAGGTGCGCGAGCTTGAAGAACATAATCGTGAAAAACTCAATCCTGAAACCACCCGCGAACTGACAAGCCTGGTGCGGAACCTCAATCGCCTGCTCAAAAGCGAACGCGATCGCTACGACAAATACCGCACCACGCTAACCGATCTGACGCACAGTCTTAAAACGCCCCTCGCCGTAATGCAAAGTACGCTGCGTTCGATGCGCGGTTCAAAACTGAGCGTAGATGATGCCGAGCCGGTGATGCTGGAGCAGATCAGCCGTATTTCGCAGCAAATTGGTTACTACCTGCACCGCGCCAGCATGCGTTCTGGCAGCCCACTGTTAAGCCGCGAGCTGCATCCGGTCGCACCGCTTCTCGACAGTTTGACCTCCGCGTTGAATAAAGTGTATCAACGCAAAGGCGTGAATATTAGCCTCGATATTTCGCCAGAAATCAGTTTTGTCGGCGAGAAAAATGATTTTGTTGAGGTGATGGGAAACCTGCTGGATAACGCCTGCAAATATTGCCTGGAATTTGTGGAAGTGTCCGCGCAACAGACGGATGACACGTTGCACATCATCATTGAAGATGACGGCCCTGGGATCCCAAAAAACAAACGCGATGTCGTTTTCGATCGTGGCCAACGCGCAGACACGCTGCGCCCTGGACAGGGCGTGGGGCTTTCCGTTGCCCAGGAGATTGTCGAGCAGTACAACGGCAGAATTGAAACCAGCGATAGCCTGCTGGGTGGCGCGCGGATGGAGGCCATTTTTGGTCGCCAGCACCCCTCTTCCGACGATAGTTAGCGCGGAATGTGAAAAAAGCGAGATTCCCGCACGCAGCATTGTGAGCTTCCGTTATAATCCGACTCAATAAGAGCCTGCGGAAATAAATAATATGGAATATCACTTAACGCTAAACTGGCCCGATTTTATCGAACGTTACTGGCAAAAACGCCCGGTCGTTCTGAAACGCGGCATCAGCAATTTTGTCGATCCCATCTCACCAGACGAACTGGCGGGACTGGCAATGGAAAACGAAGTGGACAGCCGACTGGTGAGTCATCAGGACGGGAAATGGCAGGTGAGCCATGGTCCTTTCGAAAGCTACGATCATCTGGGTGAAAACAACTGGTCATTACTGGTTCAGGCCGTCAACCATTGGCATGAGCCTACCGCAGCCTTGATGCATCCGTTCCGCGCCCTGCCCGACTGGCGCATGGACGACTTGATGATCTCCTTCTCTGTACCCGGTGGCGGCGTTGGGCCCCATCTGGATCAATACGATGTGTTTATCATTCAGGGTACGGGCCGTCGTCGCTGGCGTGTGGGCGAGAAAGTGCCGATGAAACAGCACTGTCCACACCCCGATCTGCTCCAGGTAGATCCGTTTGAAGGCATTATCGACGAAGAGCTTGAGCCAGGCGATATTCTGTATATCCCGCCGGGATTCCCGCATGAAGGTTATTCTCTGGAGAACTCGCTGAACTATTCCGTGGGATTCCGCGCGCCAAGCGGACGCGAGATGATCAGCGGATTTGCCGATTACGTGCTGCAGCGTGAGCTGGGCAGTCATCGCTACAGTGACCCTGATGTGCCTGCACGTGAACATCCGGCAGACATTCTGCCGCAAGAGTTAGATAAGCTGCGCGAGATGATGCTGGGCCTGATTAACGAGCCGGAGCATTTCAAACAGTGGTTCGGCGAATTTATCAGCCAGTCCCGTCACGAACTGGACGTTGCGCCTGCAGAGCCGCCGTATCAGCCGGATGAGATTTACGATGCGTTGCAGCAGGGTGATTCCCTGGTACGCCTGGGTGGCTTGCGTGTGCTGCGCATTGGCGATGATATTTTCGTCAATGGCGAAAAACTCGATTCGCCGCACCGTCCGGCGCTCGAAGCCCTGGCGAGCCATATGGTATTAAACGCGGAAACCTTTGGTGACGCGCTGGAAGATCCCTCATTCCTGGCGATGCTGGCCGCCCTCGTGAACAGCGGATACTGGTTCTTCGAAGACTGATACACATCATTCTTCAAGCTGCCTCTGCGTTGGCTGCGTCTGTTCACCCCGGTCACTGACTTCAGTAAGCGTCCGGGGATTCTCAGACTTGCCGCCTTGATCCAACTTCAAAGATTTCGTGAATGTTTAATTGCCCGGCAGTCATCTCGCTGACCGGGCTTTGTTTTACGCCTGCTTTGCCGCAATCTCGGCAATACGTACAATCACTTTCACCGCTTTTTCCATCCCTTCCAGCGTCACAAACTCATGCTTGCCGTGGTAGTTATAGCCGCCGGTAAACAGGTTCGGGCAAGGCAGTCCCATAAAGGAGAGCTGCGAGCCGTCAGTACCACCGCGAATCGGCTTCAACTGCGGTTCGATATCGCAATCGCGCATCGCCTGCTGCGCAATGTCCAGAATATGCGGATGCTCAACCACCTTCTCGCGCATATTGTAATAGCTGTCCTCAATGATCAGCTCAATGTAGCAATCCGGATGCAGTCCTTTGCCCACTTTTTTAGCAATTTCCATCATCTTACGCTTGCGCGCTTCAAAGGCTTTACGGTCGAAATCACGCACAATGTAATGCATCTGCGCGCTATCCACCGTCCCTTTAATACTGGTCAGATGATAAAAACCTTCGTAACCTTCGGTCTGCTCGGGGCTCTCTTCCGCCGGGACTTCCGCATGAATGCGCGTAGCCAGCGACAGTGCGTTCACCATTACCCCTTTTGCTGAGCCCGGATGAACGTTGTTACCAACGATTTTGATGGTAATTGACGCCGCGTTAAAGTTTTCGAACTCCAGTTCACCCACGCCACCGCCATCGACTGTGTAGGCCCACTTCGCGTTAAACGCGGCGACGTCAAAGTGTTTTGCGCCCTTGCCGACTTCTTCATCGGGCGTAAAGGCCACACGAATATCGCCATGCGGCACGTTTTTGCCTTTGAGCACGGCCAGCGCGGTCATGATTTCTGCAACGCCCGCTTTATCATCCGCGCCCAACAAGGTTTTGCCGTCGGTGGTGATCAGCGTTTGTCCCAGCAGCTGATGTAGCACCGGGAACATAACCGGGGACAAAACTTCGTCGCCGATGCCCAGCGCAATATCACCGCCACGGTAATTTTCAACAATTTGCGGGTTGACGTTCTTACCGCTGAAATCGGGCGATGTATCAACGTGGGAAATGAATCCAATGGCCGGAATGTCACCCTGGACATTCGCTGGCAGCGTCCCCATCACCGTACCTTTCTCGCTTAACGTCACATTGACCAGGCCAAGCTCCTCCAGCTGTTCCTTCAGCAGGTGCAACAACTTCCATTGACCCTCAGTGCTCGGCACCTGCCTGACACCCGCTTTAGATTGGGTATCCAGCGAAACGTACTGTAAAAAACGCTCAAGTAATTTATCCATGCAGTCACCCTCACTTTTTGTGACAACATTATCATTAAGCATCAAAACCCAAATATTGCGTCAGGTCACTTTTATCCCGTAAACGAGAATATTTTCGTTTATGTCGTTATTGGTTAATAAATATAGTTTATCAATCAGTCACAAGGATTGGTGATTTCAATGCTTTGCCGTAGAATGGCCGCCCTCATTGCGAATCACCAGGGTGGTTGAATACAAATCCCGCTATCGAAAACCCATTCGTAGCGCTTATAGGGGACAGAGCCAAAAATTGAATACAGAACTGGGTACGGTGTCGCCTCTGGTGCTTTTATCAGGGATCAGCAAAAGTTTCGACGGTAAGATCGTCATCGACGAGCTCAACTTGAGCATCAATGACGGTGAGTTTCTTACGCTGCTTGGCCCCTCCGGCTGTGGCAAAACCACCGTTTTGCGCCTTATCGCTGGATTAGAAAGCGTCGATAACGGCCAAATTCATCTTGAAAATCAGGACATCACCGATGTGCCTGCTGAACACCGTCACGTCAATACCGTCTTCCAGAGCTATGCCCTTTTCCCGCACATGACCGTGTTCGAAAACGTGGCCTTTGGCCTGCGCATGCAAAAAACGCCAAACGAACAGATTACCCCGCGCGTTAACGATGCGCTGCGCATGGTTCAGCTAGACGAATTCGCCCAACGTAAACCTCATCAGCTCTCCGGCGGCCAGCAGCAGCGCGTGGCTATCGCGCGTGCCGTGGTCAATAAACCGCGCCTTCTGCTGCTCGACGAATCCCTCTCCGCGCTGGATTACAAGCTGCGCAAACAGATGCAGAACGAGCTGAAAGCGCTGCAGCGCAAGCTCGGCATCACTTTTGTGTTCGTCACGCACGATCAGGAAGAAGCGCTGACCATGTCGGATCGGATCGTGGTGATGCGCGACGGAAAAATCGAGCAGGACGGCACGCCGCGGGAAATTTACGAAGAGCCTAAAAACCTGTTTGTCGCCAGTTTTATTGGCGAGATCAATATCTTTGATGCAACCGTCATTGAGCGTCTGGATGCGCAACGCGTCCGCGCCAACGTCGAAGGGCGTGAGTGCAATATCACGGTGAATTTTGCGGTCGAAAAGGGGCAAAAACTGAACGTCATGTTGCGCCCGGAAGATCTGCGCGTAGATGAAATTCATGACAGCACGGACGCCGAAGGGCTGATTGGTTTTATCCGCGAGCGCAACTACAAAGGCATGACGCTGGAATCGGTAGTGGAACTGGAAAGCGGCAAAATGGTGTTCGTCAGCGAGTTTTTTAACGAAGACGACCCGGATTTTGACCACCCGCTCGATCAAAAAATGGTCGTGAACTGGGTAGAAAGTTGGGAGGTCGTACTGGCTGATGAAGAACACAAGTAAATTCCAGAATGTGGTGATCGCCACGATCGTGGGTTGGCTTGTGTTGTTTGTTTTTCTGCCCAACCTGATGATCATTGCCACCAGTTTTCTGACTCGCGACGACGCTGATTTTGTCAAACTGGTCTTTACGCTGGATAACTATGCGCGCCTGTTGGACCCACTCTATTTTGAAGTGCTCCTCCACTCGCTCAATATGGCGGTCATTGCCACTCTTGCCTGCCTGGTGCTGGGCTATCCCTTCGCCTGGTTTCTGGCGCGTTTGCCGCAAAAAGTGCGCCCTCTGCTGCTGTTTTTGCTGATTGTTCCCTTCTGGACCAACTCGCTGATCCGCATTTATGGCCTGAAAATATTCCTGAGCACCAAAGGTTATCTGAACGCGTTTTTGCTGTGGTCAGGCATGATTGATACGCCGATTCGCATCATGTTTACCCCCGGCGCGGTGATCATTGGTCTGGTCTATATTTTGCTGCCGTTTATGGTGATGCCGCTCTATTCCAGCATTGAGAAGCTCGACAGACCGCTGCTGGAGGCCGCGAAGGATTTAGGTGCCAGCAAGTTTCAGACATTTATTCGCATTATCCTTCCGCTCACGATGCCGGGCATTATCGCGGGCTGTCTGCTGGTGATGCTGCCTGCGATGGGGCTGTTTTACGTCTCTGATCTGATGGGAGGCGCTAAAAACCTGCTGATCGGTAACGTGATAAAAAGTCAGTTCCTGAATATCCGCGACTGGCCGTTCGGCTCCGCCACCAGCATAACGTTGACGGTGGTGATGGGGCTTATGCTGCTGGTTTACTGGCGCGCTTCCCGCTGGCTGAACAAAAAGGGAGATCTCGAATGACCGGTCGTCTGCTGCGCGGCGGTTTTATGACCGTCATTTACGCGTATCTCTACATCCCCATTATCATTTTGATCGTTAACTCGTTTAACAGTTCGCGTTTCGGCATTAACTGGCAGGGCTTTACGACAAAGTGGTACAGCCTGCTGATGAACAACGACAGCCTGCTGCAGGCGGCGCAACACTCTCTGACGATGGCGATTGTGTCCGCGACCTTTGCGACGCTTATCGGATCGCTTACCGCCGTGGCGCTGTATCGCTACCGTTTTCGCGGTAAGCCCTTCGTTAGCGGGATGTTATTTGTGGTGATGATGTCGCCCGATATCGTAATGGCCATATCACTGCTGGTGCTGTTTATGCTGCTTGGCGTCCAGCTCGGATTCTGGTCGCTGCTGTTTTCTCATATCACGTTCTGCCTGCCGTTTGTGGTGGTGACGGTTTACTCGCGGCTCAAAGGATTTGACGTTCGGATGCTCGAAGCGGCCAAAGATCTGGGCGCGAGCGAAATGACCATTCTGCGCAAAATCATTCTGCCGCTGGCGATGCCTGCGGTGGCCGCCGGGTGGCTCCTGAGCTTCACCCTGTCGATGGACGACGTGGTGGTCTCCTCATTCGTCACCGGGCCGGGGTATGAGATTCTGCCGCTGAAAATCTATTCCATGGTCAAAGTGGGTGTCTCGCCCGAGGTGAACGCGCTGGCAACCATTCTGCTACTGTTATCGCTGGTTCTGGTCATCGCCAGTCAGCTGATTGCTCGTGATAAAACCAGGAGCTTTAAGGCTCACCACTCAGGGGACGTTAAATGATGAAATGGTCACGCCACCTGCTCGCGGCAGGCGCACTTGCTATGAGCATGAGCGCTGCGCACGCGGACGACAGCAAAACACTCTACTTCTATAACTGGACTGAATATGTACCACCAGGTCTGCTGGAACAGTTCACCAAAGAGACGGGGATAAAGGTTATCTATTCGACCTACGAATCGAACGAAACCATGTATGCCAAGCTCAAAACCTATAAAGACGGCGCATACGATCTGGTGGTGCCTTCAACCTATTTCGTCGACAAAATGCGCAAAGAGGGCATGATCCAAAAGATCGATAAAACGAAGCTGACCCATTTTTCAAACCTCGATCCGGAGATGCTCAACAAACCGTTCGACCCGAATAATGACTACTCCATCCCTTACATCTGGGGCGCGACGGCGATCGGCGTGAACAGCGATGAGATAGACCCGAAAACGGTGACAAGCTGGGCCGATCTCTGGAAGCCGGAATACAAAGGCAGCCTGCTCTTGACCGACGACGCCCGTGAAGTGCTCCAGATGGCGCTGCGTAAACTGGGTTATTCCGGTAACACGACTGACCCGAAAGAGATCGAAGCCGCGTATAACGAGCTGAAAAAGCTGATGCCTAACGTGGCGGCGTTTAACTCCGACAACCCGGCCAATCCGTACATGGAAGGCGAAGTGAATCTGGGCATGGTGTGGAACGGGTCGGCTTACGTTGCGCGTCAGGCGGGGACGCCGCTGCAGGTGGTCTGGCCGAAAGAAGGCGGGATCTTCTGGATGGATAGCTTGTCGATTCCGGCAAATGCTAAAAACGTCGACGGGGCGATGAAGTTGATTAACTTCCTGCTGCGCCCGGACGTGGCAAAGCAGGTGGCAGAAACGATTGGTTATCCGACGCCAAACCTCGCCGCACGTAAACTGCTTAGCCCGGAAGTGGCGAACGATAAGTCACTGTATCCGGACGCGGAAACCATCAGCAAAGGCGAATGGCAGAATGATGTGGGCGACGCAAGCCGCCTTTATGAAGACTATTATCAGAAGCTGAAGGCGGGCCGCTGATTTCGCATTTCCCCTCTCCCACCGGGAGAGGGGATCGTGTTTCATAAGCCTTTCAGCAACTTCTCAACAAAGTCCGGCACCACCGCGCTCGCGAGACCGTACTGTTTTTCTTCAAACTCACTGCCAACCTGACTCGGTTCCAGATTCAATTCAACCGTGTGCGCCCCGTGCAGTTTCGCCTCATGCACAAAACCGGCCGCCGGATAGACATGCCCGGACGTGCCGATAGCAATGAAAATATCGGCCATCGCCAGCGCACCGTAGATATCGTCCATTCCCAACGGCATTTCGCCGAACCACACCACATGCGGGCGCAGCGGTGACGGGAACTGGCAGCAGTGGCACTTGTCATCCGGCATGATATCACCGGTCCAGTCAAGCACCTGCCCGCTCCACGCGCAGCGGACTTTCAGTAGTTCGCCATGCATATGGATAACGTTACGATTACCGGCGCGTTCATGCAGGTTGTCGATGTTCTGCGTAACCAGCAAAAAACGATCGCCCAGCTCCTGCTCCAGTTTTGCCAGCGCCAGATGTGCCGCATTTGGCGCAATTTCTGGCGACTGTAACTGACGGCGACGAGCGTTATAAAACGCCTGCACCAAAGCGGGGTCGCGCGCGAAGCCTTCCGGCGTCGCGACGTCTTCAACACGGTGCTCTTCCCACAAACCGTCGGCAGCACGGAAAGTACGAATGCCGGACTCCGCGGAAATACCCGCGCCGGTCAGCACCACAACTCTTGGTTTTTCCATTCCGTCAGGCATCACTCTGTCTCTGAAAAATATTCGCTGGCGTAAGCGCTCACGCAAGCGACGTTTAGTTTTGCGAAAACGGGTGAGTCGATGTGACCGGCGCGACAGCATAATAACCTCGTCTAACTAGCGGGTGAGATGAAGGAATGCCGCACCGCGCATCCCCCCGGCGTCGCCATGACGCGCACGTTCAATACGTGGAACGCGAGCCACCGGCAACAAATGCCGCGGCAAACGCCCGGAAAGCTGCTCGGTGATCGCTGAAAAGTTGGATAACCCACCGCCAATCACCAGCAGATCGGGGTCGACAATGGTCAAAATATTGCCTAAACACACTGCCAGCAGGTCAAGGTAGCGTTCAACGTGTTCCCGCGCCTGTTCATCCCCCTGCTCCCACAGAGTGATGATCTCCGGAGCCTCAATTTTCTGATGATAGAAGTGTTCATAAAGCCATGCAAACCCACGGCCCGAAAGATAATTCTCGATACAACCGCGTTGCCCACAGCCGCAGCGCGTCAGCGGAAAATCGCGACCCACGACCTCCAGCGCATCCACCGGCAGGCGAATGTGGCCAAACTCGCCGGTAATATAGCTGCGACCGGTGATGGGTTTACCATCAACAATAATGCCGCCGCCGACACCGGTACCAAGAATGAGCCCCATCACCAGCGGATACGGGCGGAACTCATCGTCCCAGGCTTCTGAAAGGGCAAAACAGTTAGCGTCGTTATCGAGACGGACGTCACGATCGAGGAGTGCAGAAAGGTCGGCGCGCAGCGGCTTACCGCTGGCAGCAGGCACGTTCGCGGCATACAGCAGGCCGTCATCGGTTTCTGGCATGCCGGGAATGCCGATGCCGACCGTTCCCTTCACGCCAAAGCGGGTATCCGCTTGCGCCACCAGCGTGGCAATGGCGGTTAAAAATTCGTCGTAGCTTTCGCGCGGTGTGGGAACGCGGGTTTCCCACTGCAATTTGAGATGTTCATCAAATACGCCGAGTGCAATTTTAGTGCCGCCAATATCAAATCCATAATACATAACGCATTCCTCTTTAATATTTAGCGGCTTATACACAACATCATTCACGTTGCATCAAGGCGGCAAGTCTGAGGATCCCCAGGAGCTTACTGAAGTAAGTGACTGGGGTGAACAGACGCAGCCAACGCGGGGGCAGCTTGAAAGATGAAGTGTTTACCCGCTAAATCATGACGTAATTACTGGCCACTTAATACCCTCGCCGGATCAATTCGACTTGCGCGACGCGCCGGATACCAGCTTGCCAGCAGACTCAGTAAAAGTGCTGTAACCAGCACATAAATAACGTCCAGCCAATGTAATTCCGAAGGCAGGAAGTCAATAAAATAGATGTCGCCCGACAGGAACTGGTGTCCGATCAGCTTTTCAATTCCGTTGATAATCGGCGTCAGCTGTAGCGAAACGACCACACCGATCGCCACGCCGCACAGGCTGCCAAACAGACCCGCGAGCAAACCGTACCAGACGAAAATGGCGCGAATAAGGCCGTCTTTGGCCCCCAGCGTACGCAGCACCGCGATATCGCTGCTCTTGTCTTTCACCGCCATCACCAGTGTGGAAACGATATTGAAACAGGCAACGCCAATCACCAGCACCATCGCCAGATACATAATGGCGCGAATCATCTGGATATCACGGTACATATACCCGTAAGTGCCAATCCAGCTCTTAATGTAAACATAGTTATTGGTGACTCCACCGGCATCACGCACCAGTTTATTGGCGTTAAACACATCATTCACTTTGATGGCGATACCCGTCACGCTGTCGCCCATATCCAGATACTGGCGTGCGTCATCCAGCGGCACCATGGCGAAACTGTGATCGAGCTGGCCGCTCAACTGTAAAATGCCGGTGACATGCAAACGCACGCGTTTGGGCTGCTGAAGCTTATGGTCTGCGCTGGCGTTCGGGATCATGATCGATACCCAGTCGCCCTGCTTCACCTTCAGCGCATCGGCGACACCTTTACCGATAATGATTTGCTGATCGCCCGCTTTAAAGCCCGCCCACGCGCCGTTTTGTACAAACTGCGGCAACGCGCTTAGACGCGCTTCCTGCTGCGGATTCACGCCCTTGACCTGAATGGCGCGCAGGTTCGCCCCGCTTTCAACCAACCCCGTAAAATTGATGTAAGGCGCAGCGGCGGCTATGCCCGGTACTTTCTCAATTTTGGTCAGCGCATCGTTCCAGTTATTCCATGGCTGGTTAACCGGCTCGATTTCACCATGCGGAACGACCGCCAGAATGCGGTTATTGAGTTCACGCTCAAAGCCGTTCATCGCGCTTAAACCGACGATAAGCACCGCGACGCCAAGGGCAATCCCCACGGTAGAAATCACGGAAATCAACGACACCATGCCACCGCGACGGCGGCCCCGGCTAAAGCGTAAACCGATCAGTAAGGATAACGACGACGCCATTACTCGGCTCCCATCAGGGTCAGTTCCGCCGTCAGACGTCCGTCGCGCATCTCAAGCTGACGACTCATCCGCCCCGCCAGTTGCAGATCGTGCGTCACCACCAGAAACGCCGTGCCCTGCGAGGCGTTCAGCTCGCCAAGCAGCTGGAAAATACTGTCTGCATTACGCGCATCCAGATTACCGGTCGGTTCATCGGCCAGCACCAGACGCGGGTTGTTGACCAGCGCGCGGGCAATGGCGACGCGCTGACGCTCACCGCCGGACAGCTCAGATGGACGGTGATTTCCGCGATGCCCAAGCCCCACAGCTTTTAGCATGTCGCTGGCGCGCGCGTTAATTTCAGCCGGTTTCTTTTTGCCAATCAGCAAAGGCATCGCGACGTTTTCCAGCGCGGTAAAGTCCGGGAGCAAATGGTGGAACTGATAGATAAAGCCTAACTCGCGGTTACGCAGATCGGCTTTCGCCGTCGAAGACATCGAACTGAGCGGCTTACCCGAGAAAATCACATCGCCAGACGTTGGCGTATCCAGCCCGCCAAGCAGATGTAGAAGCGTACTTTTGCCGGAGCCTGAGCTGCCGACAATCGCCATCATTTCACCTTCGCCCACGCTGAAGCTGACTTCATGCAGCACGTCCGTCTGCACGTTGCCTTCCTGATAGCGTTTGGACAGGTTGTCGCATTGCAACAGGATCTTATTCATAACGTAAAGCCTCAGCGGGTTGAGTGGCGGCAGCGCGCCATGAAGGATAAAGCGTAGAAAGCAGCGCGATCGCCATGGCGACCAGCGCGATACCGACAACCTGCAGCGGTTCGATCGCGACCGGGAGCGCCGCACCGTCGAGCAGAATACCGATAATCGGCATCAAATTATTTAACTGGCTGGCAAGCAGCGTCCCCAGTACCGCACCGAGCAGCGCCCCGATAATCCCGGCACTCGCCCCCTGGACCATAAACACCGCCATAATCTGGCGCGGCGTTAGCCCCTGGGTTTGCAGAATCGCGACCTCGCCCTGTTTTTCCATCACCATCAGCCCAAGCGAGGTGATGATGTTAAACGCGGCGACGGCGACGATCAGGCTAAGCAGCAGCCCCATCATGTTTTTTTCCATGCGCACGGCCTGGAACAATTCGCCTTTGCGCTCGCGCCAGTCTTGCCATTTGGTGCCTTCAGGTAATTTTTGCTCGCTCAGCACGTCCACTTTCAGCGGTTCGTTGAGCCACAGACGCCAGCCGGTGATGTTGCCCAGCGGATAGCGCATCAGGCGCGACGCATCCTGAATGTTGACCAGCATCTGATAGCCATCGACTTCGCTGTTGGCGGCAAACGTGCCGATCACGTTGAACAAGCGTTGGCTTGGCAAGCGGCCCATCGGCGTAAACTGACTGGCAGAGGGCACCATCACGCGCAGCTGATCGCCACGGTTGACGCCAAGCTGTCCGGCAAGCTGTTCGCCCAGGATCACGTTGTATTTACCCGGTGCCAGATCGGTCTGTTTGACGTTCACCAGATACGGCGTGAGCGGATCTTTTTGCGCCGGGTCGATGCCCAGCATCACGCCAACGGAGACGCTACGCGCGCTTTGCAGCACCACATCGCCGGTCGTAAGCGGCGCAATACGATTGACGCCTTGCAGCTTCACCGCGCTTTCGGGTAGCTGTTGCGGATTGATCGATCCGTTAGTAGAAGAGAGAACCGCCTGTGGCATCAGCCCCAGAATGTTGTTTTGCAGCTCGCGTTCGAAGCCATTCATCACGGAAAGTACCGTCACCAGCGCCATTACGCCAAGCGTAATCCCGATAGTGGAAAGCCAGGAGACAAAGCGACCGAAGCGGTCCGCGGCGCGCCCACGCATGTAACGTAAGCCTATGAAGAGTGCGACAGGTTGATACATGAAATCCGTCTGGTGGCTGTTGGCAGACCCACGAGTATATAAGCGAATCCGTTAAGCGTAAATGACTGATACCGTAAGCTTTGGTAATGAATTTTCCGAAAAAACAAGAAAAATCAGAACGCTACTCGCAGATATGCACATCATTCCACCACCTTCACCCTCCACCTTTTCCGAAAATCATCCGGATACAGACTCTTACTGATTACATCCCCTTCCCGTTCGCCCAGGATCAACGTTTCGTTTATGGCAAAACAGGTATCCGTTACCGATGAAACAAAAAGCATTATGGATTAATCAGATAAAAGGATTGTGCATCTGTCTGGTCGTGATTTACCACTCGGTCATCACCTTTTATCCTCACCTCAACGCACTGCAACATCCGCTTTCCAGTCTGCTCGCCAAATGCTGGGTCTACTTCAATCTCTATCTCGCGCCGTTTCGTATGCCGGTGTTTTTCTTTATTTCGGGTTATTTAATTCGCCGCTATATCGATGACGTTGGCTGGCGCACGTGCCTGGATAAAAGGATCTGGAGCATCGTCTGGGTGCTGGCACTGTGGGGCGTATTACAGTGGCAGGCAATGAGCCATATCAACGACTGGCTGGCGCCGGAGCGCGAGCTCTCAACCTCCTCCAATGCTGCCTACGCGGACTCGTTCACCGGCTTTATTCGCGGCATGCTCACCGCCAGCACCAGCCTGTGGTATCTGTATGCGCTGGTCGTCTACTTCACGCTGTGTAAATTGCTGAGTCGCTGGAAGCTGCCGATGCTCGCCCTGCTGGCGCTGGCAAGCGTGGCGATTAACTTCCTGCCGCTGCCGTGGTGGGGAATGAACAGCGTGGTGCGCAATGTTGTCTACTACAGCCTGGGCGCATGGTATGGCGCGCAGCTGATGGCGTGGATGAAAGAGATGACGATGCGTCGTTACTGGCTGCCGGTCATGGCCTTTGGCGCGGTTTCGGTGGTGCTGTGGTTTGCTAACGTGCCACTGCTGCTTTCCCTGCTGTCGATTCTGCTGATCATGAAACTTTTTTACAGCCTGGAGCAGCGTTACGCCGTGCATCCCAATAATCTGCTGAATGTTGTCGGTTCAAACACGATTGCTATCTACGCCACGCATCGGATCCTGATAGAGATATTCAGCCTGGTACTGATTACCGAACTCAACGCCGCGTACTGGCCGGTGTGGGCTGAGCTGTCGCTGATTCTGGTATATCCGTTTATCAGCCTGCTGGTGTGTACACTCATCGGGTTAGGTGCGCGCAAAGCCTCCAGCGCCCTGTTTGGTGATCTATTCTTCGCGCCTCCGGCACGTCTTGCCCCCGCTCAACCCGCGCGCTAGCGCGCTTCTGCCCCCTTCACCGGGGGCACGTTTTCCCTCTGTGCGGTTCCAGTTTGCTTATGCAAAACGATCGAGGATAATAAAGACATTGCGTATCAGTGATATGCCCCAATACTGTTGGTATATCCATAAGAGATCCTGAAAGAGCCATGCCTGAACAATATCGTTATTCCTTGCCCGGCAAAGCGGGCGACCAACGTCAGCTAGGTGAACTGACGGGTGCAGCCTGCGCCACGCTCGTGGCGGAGATCGCTGAGCGCCATGCGGGTCCGGTGGTCCTGGTGGCCCCGGATATGCAAAACGCATTGCGTCTGCACGACGAAATTCGCCAGTTTACCGACAGTCTGGTCTTTAACCTCGCCGACTGGGAAACGCTGCCGTACGACAGTTTCTCCCCGCACCAGGAGATCATCTCCTCGCGCCTGTCGACGCTGTATCAGCTGCCGACCATGCAGCGCGGCGTATTGATTGTCCCAGTGAATACGTTGATGCAGCGCGTGTGTCCGCACAGTTATCTGCACGGTCACGCACTGGTGATGAAAAAAGGTGAACGGCTATCGCGCGACGCCCTGCGTACGCAGCTGGATAGCGCCGGTTATCGCCACGTCGATCAGGTGATGGAGCACGGCGAATATGCCACGCGCGGTGCGCTGTTGGATCTGTATCCGATGGGCAGCGACCAGCCGTATCGCCTGGATTTCTTCGACGATGAAATCGACAGTTTGCGCGTATTTGACGCCGACACCCAGCGCACGCTGGAGGAAGTCGACGCCATCAATTTACTGCCCGCGCATGAATTCCCAACGGATAAAACGGCCATCGAGCTGTTCCGCAGCCAGTGGCGCGACAAGTTTGATGTGAAGCGCGACGCCGAACATATTTACCAGCAGGTAAGCAAAGGCACGCTGCCAGCGGGGATTGAATACTGGCAACCGCTGTTCTTTAGTGAACCCCTTCCCGCGCTGTTCAGCTATTTCCCGGCGAATACGCTGATTGTGAACACCGGGGATCTGGAATCCAGCGCGACCCGTTTTGAAAACGAAACCCGCGCGCGATTCGAAAACCGTGGCGTTGACCCGATGCGTCCGCTGTTGCCACCGGAACAACTTTGGCTGCGTACCGATGCGCTGTTTTCGGAACTCAAAAAATGGCCGCGCGTGCAGCTCAAAACGGAAAATCTGCCCGAGAAAGCCGCCAATACCAATCTCGGGTTCGAGAAACTGCCCGATCTTTCCGTTCAGGCGCAGCAAAAATCGCCACTGGATAATCTGCGCAAGTTCCTGGAATCCTTCACCGGCCCGGTGATTTTCTCGGTCGAAAGTGAAGGCCGCCGCGAAGCGCTGGGAGAACTGCTCGCGCGTATTAAAGTGTCGCCAAAACGCCTTTTACGCCTCGACGAAGCGACAGATGCCGGGCGCTACCTGATGATCGGTGCGGCAGAGCATGGCTTCATCGACACGCTGAATAATCGTGCGCTGATTTGTGAAAGCGATCTGCTCGGCGAGCGTGTGGCGCGCCGTCGTCAGGACAGCCGTCGCACCATTAACCCGGATACGCTGATTCGCAACCTGGCGGAGCTGCACGTTGGCCAGCCCATTGTGCATCTCGAACACGGTGTGGGACGTTACGCGGGAATGACCACGCTGGAAACGGGCGGCATCAAGGGCGAATACCTGATGCTGACCTATTCCGGCGACGCCAAACTCTACGTTCCGGTGTCCTCGCTGCATTTGATTAGCCGCTATGCAGGCGGTGCGGAAGAGAGCGCCCCGCTGCACAGACTGGGTGGTGATGTCTGGGCACGCGCGCGTCAGAAAGCCGCCGAAAAAGTCCGCGATGTGGCGGCAGAATTGCTGGATATTTATGCCCAGCGAGCCGCGAAATCAGGCTATGCGTTTAAGCACGATAAAGAACAGTATCAATTGTTCTGCGACAGTTTCCCGTTTGAAACCACGCCCGATCAGGCCCAGGCGATTAACGCCGTGCTGAGCGACATGTGCCAGCCGCTGGCAATGGATCGTCTGGTATGCGGCGACGTGGGCTTCGGTAAAACGGAAGTCGCGATGCGCGCCACCTTCCTGGCGGTCGAAAATAACAAACAGGTCGCAGTGCTGGTGCCAACCACTCTGCTCGCCCAGCAGCACTACGACAACTTCCGCGATCGCTTCGCCAACTGGCCGGTGCGGATCGAGATGCTGTCGCGTTTTCGCAGTGCCAAAGAGCAGACGCAGATTCTGGAACAGGCACGCGAAGGCAAAATCGATATTTTGATCGGCACGCACAAACTGCTGCAAAGCGACGTGAAGTGGAAAGATTTAGGCCTGCTGATCGTCGATGAAGAGCACCGCTTTGGTGTGCGCCATAAAGAGCGCATTAAAGCGATGCGTGCAGACGTCGATATTCTGACCCTCACCGCCACGCCAATCCCACGTACGCTGAATATGGCGATGAGCGGCATGCGCGATCTGTCGATTATTGCCACGCCACCGGCGCGTCGTCTGGCGGTGAAAACGTTTGTCCGCGAATACGATAGCCTGGTGGTTCGTGAGGCAATCCTGCGTGAAGTGTTACGTGGCGGGCAGGTTTATTATCTCTTTAACGATGTCGAAAACATCCAGAAAACCGCCGATAAACTGGCTGAACTGGTGCCGGAGGCACGCATTGCCATCGGTCACGGGCAGATGCGCGAGCGCGAGCTGGAACGGGTGATGAACGATTTCCACCACCAGCGTTTTAACGTGCTGGTGTGTACAACGATTATTGAAACCGGCATCGATATTCCGACGGCGAACACGATCATCATTGAACGTGCGGATCACTTCGGTCTGGCGCAGCTTCACCAGTTGCGCGGCCGCGTTGGGCGCTCGCATCACCAGGCTTACGCATGGCTGATGACACCGCATCCAAAAGCGATGACCACCGACGCGCAAAAACGTCTGGAAGCCATTGCCTCGCTGGAAGATTTGGGGGCAGGTTTCGCGCTGGCGACGCACGATCTGGAGATCCGTGGCGCGGGCGAATTGCTGGGTGAAGATCAGAGCGGATCAATGGAAACTATCGGCTTCTCGCTGTATATGGAACTGCTCGAAAACGCGGTTGATGCGTTGAAAGCCGGGCGCGAGCCGTCGCTGGAGGATCTCACCAGCCAGCAAACGGAGGTCGAACTGCGCATGCCTTCCCTGCTGCCGGATGATTTTATCCCTGACGTTAACACGCGCCTGTCGTTCTATAAGCGCATCGCCAGCGCCAAAAAAGAGTCTGAGCTTGAGGAAATTAAAGTCGAGCTTATTGACCGCTTTGGTTTGCTGCCGGATCCCGCGCGCAACCTGCTCGATATTGCCCGGCTGCGTCAGCAGGCGCAGAAGCTGGGCATTCGCAAGCTTGAAGGGAATGAGAAAGGCGGTACGGTTGAATTTGCTGAGAAAAACCATGTCGATCCGATGTGGCTGATCGGCTTGTTGCAGAAGCAGCCGCAGCATTTCCGCCTGGATGGCCCGACGCGTCTGAAGTTCACTCAGGAACTGGCCGACCGTAAAACGCGCATGGAATGGGTGCGCAACTTTATGCGTCAACTGGAAGAAAATGCAGTAGCGTAGTGCGTTCCAGGCCCCGGTAACGCGGGTTATCGGGGCCTGATATTTACACAATCTTTCAATCCCCCTGCGTTTCCCGACACATCCATTCGCCATAATTATCAATTAACTTTTACCTATCAATAACCTTACTATTACTATGGATTTTGGTGATAATGATGACGTTGCGTTTGACTCGCTGGATAACCTTTTTCGCGCTTGCGGCGGCGGTGGCGATTGCCCTTCCCGCTCACGCTAACACCTGGCCTCTGCCGTCCGCCGGTAGCCGACTGGTGGGTGAAAATAAATTTCACGTCGTGGAAAATGATGGCGGATCGCTTGAAGCGATCGCGAAAAAATATAACGTCGGCTTTCTGGCGTTGTTACAGGCGAACCCAGGCGTCGATCCTTACGTTCCGCGCGCGGGCAGCGTTCTCACGATTCCGCTGCAAACGCTGTTACCTGACGCGCCGCGTGAAGGGCTGGTGATCAACCTGGCTGAATTGCGCCTCTATTATTACCCGCCAGGGAAAAAAGAGGTGACGGTGTACCCGATCGGTATCGGTCAGTTAGGCGGCGATACCTTAACGCCAACGATGGTGACGACGGTGTCGGATAAACGTGCAAACCCAACCTGGACGCCGACCGCCAATATCCGCGCGCGTTACAAAGCGCAGGGAATTGATTTACCTGCTGTCGTTCCGGCGGGTCCCGACAACCCGATGGGCCATCATGCCATCCGTCTGGCGGCCTACGGCGGCGTCTATTTGCTACACGGAACGAATGCTGATTTTGGGATTGGGATGCGCGTGAGCTCAGGCTGTATTCGCCTGCGCGATGGCGATATCGAAACCCTGTTCCGGGTGATTACACCGGGGACGAAGGTCAATATTTTAAACACGCCGATTAAAGTGTCGGAAGAGCCGGGCGGAAAACGTCTCGTCGAAATCCACCAGCCGCTGTCAAAAAATATTGGTGACGATCCGCAAACGCTGCCGATTGTCCTGAACGCCGCTATGCAAACGTTTAAAGCCAGTGCCGATAGCGCGGTGATGGAAAGAGCGATGGAGATTCGTTCAGGCATGCCGGTGGATGTGACGCCGCATCCCGGAGTCACTCAACAACCCCTCTAACGAGTGAACAAAAAAAGGCCCCGCAGTGATGCAGGGCCTTTTTTATTGCAGTGGCAAATATGAGGGTTTCGCCAGGCTTATTTATAAATAACAGCGGTGCCGTGCAGCGTGTTCGGGCCAGTCACTGACGTGATGCGGAAAGATTTTGCGCCCATTTCGTCAGCTTTTTGCGCCAGCTGATCTTCCAGTGAACCCAGGTTAGTCCCTGCGTTAGCGGAAATAATGCCCACTTTTTGCTGGTCTGCAGGAGTGGATTGCACTTCAACAGCCGCAAAGCTTGCGAAAGAGAGTGAGCTTAGAAAAGCAGCAGCGATCAGCGTTTTTACGTTTTTCATGATGAGTAGCCTTTAGCAGATGATTAGGAGGTCGTAAGTTAATTACTTAACGATCGATAGGTAAATGATAGATGTGATCTACGTCACACGTCAACACTATTTTATAATGATCGTTAAATTAATTTAAAACCTCATATTAATCATATTCATATGATTAATTTATTTTTATAAAATCAATGCTGGTCGCCACTGTCTATTATTTTTATAATGGTCGTTCAACAAACCAACCGAGGTACAACGGCTATGACAACCGACATCACGAGTTGCGCTAAAAAAAGCCGTGGCCGACCGAAGGTGTTCGACAGGGATGCGGCGCTTGATAAGGCCATGACACTTTTCTGGCAACACGGCTACGAAGCCACGTCTTTGTCCGATCTGGTCGAAGCCACTGGCGCGAAAGCCCCTACGCTGTACGCAGAATTTACCAATAAAGAAGGTCTGTTCCGTGCGGTGCTGGATCGCTATATCACCCGTTTTGCGGCGAAGCATGAGGCACAGCTTTTCTGCGAAGAGAAGACGGTTGAACAAGCCTTAGAGGATTATTTCGCAACGGTGGCGGCATGCTTTACCAGCAAGGAGACGCCAGCGGGCTGTTTCATGATCAACACTTCCGCCACGCTCGCGGCCTCGTCGAAAGCGATCGCCAACACCGTGAAGTCGCGTCACGCCATGCAGGAAGAGACGCTGGGTGCGTTTTTACGCCAGCGTCAGGCGCGGGGCGAGATTCCAGCGGATTGCGATACTGTAGAATTAACCCAGTTCTTGAGTTGCATCCTGCAGGGCATGTCGATCAGCGCGCGTGAAGGTGCGGGAATTGAAAAGTTGCAAAAAATCACTCATACCACGCTGCGGCTCTGGCCTGAGCTGCTCAAAGGCTGAATATATCGTCAGAAATAAGATTTGGCCTGTTGAACAATAGGTCAAATCTATCTCGAAAAGCGCCTCGTTTGCTACTCTTAAATGGTGATTATTGTGCTGCTAATGATTAGCCGCCATTCATGGAGAGTCGTTCACGTCACGAAGACGCTAATAACCGTAGCTTTACCTTTTCCCGACCGATGCGGCGGTACATTATTTCTGTCGATGACAAAGGCACTTTCTGACTGTACACATGCGGAAGGAAAATAAAGATGATTTTGCTATTACCATTATTCAAAGTGCTAATAGTAATTACATTGTTATTTGGTCTGTGGATTTTATGTGGGGGTTCAGTGCTGTTTGCATTTATCTCAGTGCTGATTACAGGATTTCTGCTCCTGCGCCAGCATCATGAATTTGACCTTTAACAACTGTTTTACAGCAAAAAAAGGCTCCTCAGCCTGAGCGCGTGAGGAGCCAAATTCAAAGAACTGCTTTTTTCACACCTTGTTATTCAAAACCAGTTGGCCATTGCCATCCAGTGGAATTTGGGTGCCGGGATCTTTATCCATTCGGATTTTGCCCTGCTGATCGCCGATCTTATAGGTCACGTCGTAACCCAGCATTTTTTCTGACTTATCGTAGACAGTTTTACAACGCTGCTGCGTGGTGGTGTAGGTATCTCCGTCCTGCATCGCGCCCTGGACCTGATTACCCGCATATCCCCCGCCTAATGCACCGACGACCGTGGCAACATCTTTCCCGCGCCCACCGCCAAACTGATGACCAATCACACCACCCGCTACCGCACCCAGAACAGAACCTGCGATGCGATTTTCATCCTGTACCGGACGACGATGGGTTACGGCCACGTTGCGGCACTCCTGACGAGGCGTTTTCACGGATTCTTTAATGGGTGTTGCTGATACAACTTGTGCGTATTGCGGGCCACGCTCAAACACGTTAAGACTGGCAACCGCCGCCACGCCGAGCGCAGCAGCCACGCCAATCCCTATACCCGCCAACATTGATTTATTCACGGGACTTCCTCCTTTGTTGCTGTTAGTAACAATTTTGCAATCAAAGACAGACTTCGCCAATCAGAATAAGGATCAAAAACAGAGGGGTTGAGCGACCATGAATACCTTTCGGAGAACTCCTGGACTTTCAGAGGGGGATGACAGGACGAGAGGCTAAAAAACCCCTCCGGTGGGACCGGAGGAGGTTGAGATTAGTGCAGTTTAAGACGTGGACGAATCACGCGGTTAATGCTGCCCACCAGCATCATCAAACCGGTTTTGAAATAACCGTGCAGCGCGACCTGATGCATGCGGTACAGCGAAATATACACGAAGCGCGCAATACGCCCTTCAACCATCATAGAGCCACGCATCAGGTTACCCATCAGGCTGCCCACGGTTGAGAAGTTCGACAGTGAAACCAGCGAGCCATGGTCTTTGTAGACGTATGACTTGAGGGTTTTGCCCTTCGTCTGCGCCAGGATGTTATGCAGCGCCAGGCTTGCCATCTGATGAGCCGCCTGCGCACGCGGTGGTACGAATCCACCTTCCGGGCGCGCACAAGATGCGCAGTCACCAATCGCATAGATATCCGGATCGCGCGTGGTTTGCAGCGTCGGTTCAACGACGAGCTGGTTGATGCGGTTCGTTTCCAGGCCGCCAATCTCTTTCATGAAATCAGGCGCTTTGATACCCGCAGCCCAGACCATCAGATCCGCTTGAATGTACTCGCCATCTTTGGTGTGCAGACCGCCAGCATCGGCACTGGTGACCATGGTTTGCGTCAGAACACGCACGCCCATTTTGGTCAGCTCGCTGTGCGCAGCGCCTGAAATACGCGGTGGCAATGCAGGCAGAATACGTTCGCCAGCTTCGACCAGCGTCACGTTCAGTGCATCGTTGGTCAACCCTTTATAACCGTAGCTGTGAAGCTGTTTTACCGCATTGTGCAGCTCAGCAGACAGTTCAACGCCCGTCGCCCCGCCACCGACAATCGTGATATTCACTTTGCCGTTCGCGCCAAGATTATTGGAATATTTCAGGAATAGATTGAGCATTTCCTGATGGAAACGACGCGCCTGATGCGGGTTATCCAGGAAGATGCAGTGATCTTTCACGCCCGGCGTATTGAAGTCGTTAGAGGTACTACCCAGCGCCATCACCAGCGTGTCATACGGCAGTTTGCGCTCCGGCACCAGCAGCTCACCTTTCTCATCTCGCAGCTCAGCGAGCGTGATGGTTTTGCTCTCACGGTTGATGTCCATCACCGAACCCAGCTGGAACTGGAAATCGTGATTACGCGCGTGCGCCAGATAGCTCAGGGCATCCACACCTTCATCCAGTGAACCGGTTGCCACTTCGTGCAGCAGCGGTTTCCACAGATGGCTGTGGTTACGATCGACCAGCGTAATTTTGGCTTTCTTACCACGACCCAGTTTTTTACCGAGTTGTGTTGCCAGCTCCAGCCCACCTGCGCCGCCGCCTACAATCACTATCTTTTTCAATGGCGTAGTCAATGTGACCCCCTCAAATTATTAACCAATTGTTAATTAAAAGTTATAAAAATAACCCTTAATTAACAACAGGTTACAGCACTGAAACCATTCATTGGTATTGAGAATAACACGCAAGGCGCATTGGTCATACCAAAATTGATATGAATCAAGTTTTGCCGCTTTAAATTTGCACAATTGTAGCAAAGACAAAGCCCGGCAAGCTTTCGCCGCCGGGCCAGAGAATCTTCAGAAAGGGTTAACCCAGAGTCTTGAAGGCTTTGATGCGCTGTAAATGCGGGGAGATATTCTTGAATTTGTGGGTCTGCTCTTCATCCCACACAATCTCATAATAGTGGTGCAAAAACTCCGCCGCGCGATGGCTGTTCAGCGCCTCATCCTGTCGGGAGAGGATCGCGAGGCAGCGATCGCGGTTTTTCTCGCGGAAATTACTGACGCATTTTGTGGCGATATCAACATACTCTTCAGGCCGGTCGATTTTGCCTTCCATGTTCTCTTCAGGGAACAGATTCGGGTTGAAGACGACCTGGCGAATATCGCAGAGAAAACCGATACGCTCCGCCCAATAGCCGCCGAGACCGACGCCACAAATCAGCGGGCGTTCGTCGACATTGAGCTGCAGCATTTTGTCCACTTCTTTGAGCAGATGCTGCATGTCATGCTTTGGATGGCGCGTACTGTAGCTAATCAGCCGCACGTCCGGATCGATAAACTGCAGCTGCAGCACTTTCTCATGGTTACCAGGACTGTTCGAGTCAAAACCGTGCAAATAAATGATCATCGTTTCCTCGCCACACTACGTCTTCCGGGATGGTTATTGGCCCGCTTTGTGTGCCTGCCAGCGCTCATTGAGTGCCTCGAGCTGCGCGTTCACCGTTTTCCAGCGAGCGCTGCTCATTAGCTCCTGACGGCTAAATGAACCTTTATGATACAATTGTGTAACACGTTCAGCATTGATCGGCGACAGGTTATCTAACACGCTAACCGCACCTTTACGATTATTGCAGACAAGGATCATATCGCAACCTGCGTCCAGCGACGCTTGTCCGCGCTCCGCGTAGCTGCCCATAATCGCCGCCCCTTCCATCGACAAATCGTCAGAGAAAATTACGCCGTTAAAACCGAGCTCTTTACGCAACACCGTTTGCAGCCAGTGCGAGGACCCGCTGGCCGGGCGCGGATCGACATCACTGTAAATCACATGCGCTGGCATGATGGCGTCGAGTTTATTGTCGGTAATCAGGGAGCGGAACACCGACATATCCTTGGCGCGAATCACCGCTTCCGGACGCGGATCGCGCGGTGTCTCTTTGTGCGAATCCGCCGTGACCGCGCCGTGCCCAGGGAAATGCTTGCCGGTGGTTTTCATCCCGGCATCATGCATTCCGTCAATAAAGCGCGTCGCCATCGCCAGGGCGATGTGCGGATCTTCATGATAGGAACGCTCGCCAATTGCGGCGCTGATATGGCCCACATCCAGCACGGGTGCAAAACTGATGTCGATATCCATGGCGATCATTTCGCTCGCCATCAGCCAGCCGGCCTCTTGCGCCAGATTGCCGCCCTCTTCTGTTCCCATCAACGCAGCGAATGATTGTGCGGCAGGCAGACGGGTAAATCCGTCACGAAAACGCTGAACGCGCCCACCTTCCTGATCCACCGCCACCACCAGATGATTGCGCGATGCCGCGCGGATTTGGCGGACAAGCTCGCGCACCTGCTCTGGATCGTGATAGTTGCGGGTAAACAGAATCAGGCCCCCAACAAGCGGATGCGCCAGAATCTCGCGCTCTTCCGCATCCAGTTCATACCCTTCGACATCCAACATTACTGGACCCACACGAACCTCTCTTATCCTTTAGTTTGTAACTGTCGCCAGGCATCGTCTGCCAGCGCAATAAATTGTTTGTCGCCCGACTGGCTAAAGCGAAGCTCGTACCAGCCCGCCATCAGCATCAGCACCCACGGCCGCCAGCGTTTTACCTGTTGCGCCAGCGCATGGACGCTCATATTCGCCGTCTGTGCATAGGCGCGAATCAGCGCCAGCCGGGCATCTTCCGTGGGTGCCCAGACTGCTGCCAGCTCCAGTGCGACATCACCGTCACCGGCATACTCCCAGTCAATCAGCCTTTCGCCCGTTCGGGTATGCACGATATTTCCGGCGTGAACATCCATATGCAATGGGGCTAACCGTAGCGGGTACGGTTCGCCGCGCGTACGCAACCTCTTCAGCGTTGCCAGCCAGAAAGGCGTATGCCTGCCGGGCGCCGCCTGCTGCCAGTAATAGTCCAGAAGCGGCAAAACCGTGATACGCCAGCCGAGGCGAGATTGCCGATGCAGATGATACAGCATGCCCGCGAGCGTTGGCGCATCGGGAAGCGCTGATTTAATCTCACCCGCAAGAAACTCAACAGCCATCCAGCCATGCTTGAAGAAGCGCGGATCAGGCACGACATCCGAGGGAAGCCGCTTGAGGGCATTATATTGACGACGAAAATGAAACGCGGGCGCGGCAGCATCATGATGCTGACGCAAAACCAGACGGTTTTCGCCCTCCTCAATAATGCAGCTCGCGCCGCTAAACCCGGCGTGGGTTTGCGGCGCGATAAGGCGATACGACGGGAAATAGCGCGAAATGAGGTCTTCGCGCGTGACGTTATTGTTGCGAAACGGCACCTTTACCTGACCAGATAATTTCACCTGTCTGAACCAGCATCAGCTGCATTTGCAGCGCTGGCGTATTCACGTTGCCGGTTGCGTTGGAATAGAGGACATATTGTGCCCCTACATTACGCGCGATACCCATTGCTTTGCTGCGCGAGCCCAGGCTGTCCTGCGGTGAAAGGCCCAGTTGCTGTTTCGCGACGGCCAGTTGCTGTGCGGACACCAGCGTAAACTTGCCGTTATTCGCCAGCGCATTGCGCAGGGTTTCGGTCGCTTCACCGGCATTGAGCGTTCCGTTGGTACGGTTATTCACGCTGTCCACCAGCAACACGCTACCTGCCGTTACCCCTTGCGCCTGCAACATTTTGCCAACCATCGGTTGCATCGCGCCGTTCCAGTCATAGTGACGTACGCGTGGCGCAGGCTGCGAGGTTTGATCAGGATGTTCGATTGGGCCTGGCTGCGCAGGAATAGTTGGCACGGACGGCACCGTAGGCACCGGCTGCGTCGGTTGCGCGGGCTGCTCGGTACCCGGTTTGGCCTCATCGACCGGCGCGGGCTGTTGTTCTGTGCGGGTGATACAGCCCGACAGGAAGAGTGCAAAAGCGGTAACGAGCGCGTAACGGCTCAAATTTCTAATCAAGGTTTACCCCTTACAAATAAAGATACAGTCTGACTTTATGCGCACCCAGATAATTAGCGCTGCCATAAAGCGTAACAGAGGAATTTGCCGGAATAACGGCGGTGCGTGGCGCTTCCAGCGGATGCATCTCCAGCCCTCTCACGTCATACCAGAAAAACCGATAATGGATGGTGACAGGCTCATGTCTTTCGTTATAGAGCGTGGAGGACGCCGATGGCTGGATGTCGCTGAGCGTCAATGTCGGCGCCTCGGCGGTGATCCCCGCAGCCAGAACCGACGATTCCATTACCAGCGTCTGTTCATCGCTGACCGGGATCGCGGGACGCGAGCTACAGCCCGCCAACACAATAGCCAATACCAGAACAGCAATACGCCCTCTTTGCATGTCAAAGACCTTTATGCGCCAGCATCGATCCGAGCGGACGACCGCCCAGGAGATGCATGTGAATATGATAAACTTCCTGCCCGCCATGACGATTACAGTTCATGATCAGACGGTAACCGTCTTCTGCAATACCTTCCTGCTCAGCAATTTTCGCGGCTACCGTCAGCATACGGCCTAACGCCACTTCATGCTCGGCTTTCACGTCGTTGACCGTCGGAATCAGAATATTGGGGATAATAAGGATGTGTGTCGGTGCCTGTGGCGAAATGTCGCGGAAAGCCGTGACCAGTTCATCCTGATACACGATATCGGCCGGAATTTCGCGGCGGATAATTTTACTGAAAATGGTTTCTTCAGCCATGACGTTTTCCTTGTGTGTTTAGTCTGGTGTGGCAACCACGGTAAGAGTCTTATGGCGACCTGTTGCTCTGTGGCACAACACAAGAGTATGAGCGACTTTCTCCTGTCCTTTCAACCTTATCCCTCGATTTCTTTCCTGAGTGCGAATTTCCTGGTCGCCGAGTGACCTTTCCTGCCTTTCAGCAGGACTAAAACATAATTTCAAGTGAACTAGTTACATCTGTTTACATAGCGAATCCTAATGCGTATATTTCGCATTTGCATTTTCATGCGCATTTTTAACATAGAAATGACCTCCGACCGTTATCGGGACTGGGGCAGTAAATTCACACTTCACTCAGAAAGGGTTTGATGATGTCTTTCATTAATCACTCCAGGGATGGGCAACGTCAGCCTGCCGCAACACCCACGTTGCTGGCAGCCTGCATTGCTATGGCATTGATGCCTACCGCAAGTTTCGCCGCACCAACCGAAGATACGGTCATTGTAGACGGCTCTCAGTCTGGTACTGCAAATGACGAGCAGGATTACAGCGTAAAAACGACCACCGTTGGCACCAAAATGCAGATGGTGCAGCGCGATATTCCTCAGTCTGTCACCATCGTTAGCGAACAGCGCATGGAAGATCAGCAATTACAAACGCTGGGTGATGTGATGGATAGCACCATGGGGATCAGCAAAAGCACCGCTGATTCCGACCGTAGCAGCTATTACTCGCGCGGTTTCCAGATTGATAACTACATGGTTGATGGCATCCCGACCTATTTCGAATCACGCTGGAACCTGGGTGACGCCCTTTCTGATACAGCACTGTTTGAACGTATTGAAGTCGTGCGTGGTGCGAATGGATTGATGACCGGAACCGGTAATCCTTCGGCTGCTATCAACATGGTGCGTAAACATGCCACTAGCCGTGAGTTTAAAGGCAATCTTTCTGCGGAATATGGTAGCTGGAACAAACAGCGCTATGTCATGGATATGCAAAGTCCGTTGACTGATGATGGCAATGTTCGCGCGCGTATCGTGGCCGGTTATCAGGACAACGACTCCTGGCTTGACCGATACAATCAAAAGAAAACCTTCTTCTCTGGAATTGTTGACGCAGACTTAGGCGAGACGACGTCGCTGTCCGCGGGGTATGAATATCAACGTATCGACGTTAACAATCAGACCTGGGGCGGCTTACCGCGCTGGAATACCGATGGAAGTGTGAGACATTACGATCGCGCACACAGCACTGCACCGGACTGGGCTTACAACGACAAAGAGTTCAACAAATTCTTTGCGACCGTGAAGCAGCGCTTTGCAGACAACTGGCAAGCCACGCTGAATGCGACCCATACCGAAGCGAAGTTCGACAGTAAAGCCATGTACCTCGATGCCTACGTTGATAAAAGCACCGGTATGTTGACCGGTCCCTACGTTAATTATGGCCCTGACTTTGGCTATGTTGGTGGTACAGGCTGGAACAGCGGCAAACGTAAAGTAGACGCAGTGGATCTGTTCGCGGACGGCGGTTACGAGCTGTTAGGCCGTCAGCACACCGTGATGTTTGGTGGCAGCTACAGTCGTCAGACCAACCGTTACACCAACTCATGGGCGAACGTTTTCCCTGAAGAACTGGGCAGTTTCTATGACTACGACGGCAATTTCCCGGAGACAAACTGGGGATCACAAAGCCTCGCCCAGGATGACAAAACCTATATGAAGTCGCTGTATGCCGCGACCCGTATCTCTCTGGCTGACCCGCTGCACTTGATCCTTGGCGCTCGTTACACCAACTGGCGTGTCGATACCATGACGTATGGTATGGAGAAAAATCACACCACCCCTTACGCCGGCCTGGTGTTCGACATCGACGATAACTGGTCGACTTACGCAAGCTATACCTCTATCTTCCAGCCACAAAATTACCGCGACAGCTCGGGCACATACCTCTCGCCTGTCACCGGTAATAACTATGAAGTCGGTTTGAAATCTGACTGGATGAACAGCCGCCTGACCACCACCCTATCCGTGTTCCGTATTGAACAAGATAACGTGGCGCAAAGCACTGGCCGAACGATTCAGGGATCAACCGATACGGCTTATGAAGGTGTTGATGGCACCGTCAGTAAAGGTGTGGAATTTGAACTCAACGGCGCTCTGACCGATAACTGGCAGATGACCTTTGGTGCAACGCGTTACGTCGCAGAAGATAGCGATGGCAAGGCGGTTAACCCGAATCTGCCACGCACGACGGTTAAACTGTTCACCCGTTACCGTCTGCCGGCACTGCCTGCCTTGACCGTTGGCGGTGGCGTTAACTGGCAGAACAGTGTCTACAGCGATGTTGCGACACCTTATGGCACATGGCGTGCAGAACAGGGCAGCTACGCGCTTGTTGACTTGTTCACCCGCTATCAGGTGACGAAAAACCTCTCCGTCCAGGGTAACCTGAACAACCTGTTCGATAAAACCTACGATACCAACGTCCAGGGTTCACTTGTTTATGGCGAACCACGCAACGTTAGCGTAACGGCCAGCTATCAGTTCTAAGTTATTAACGGTATGCAAAGGGAGCCAGAGGGCTCCCTTTTTATTTCGGGCAATAAAAATCCGCCTTCATAGAAGCCGGCATTGATTTCGCCCTAAAAGGGCGCACCAAAACCCTTAAACAAGTCTCTACCTGTCCTGTGAGATTTAAATCCCAAAACAATAAGGCAGAGCCAAAACCACTTGATGACCACGCCCACAGGACGTGGTTTTCAGTTGGCAATAAAAAAGGCAGCCATTCGGCTGCCTTAGTCTCCCCAAATCACCACTTAGTTGCTGCGGATGTACTCATCCATTTCGGTTTTCAGGTTATCGGATTTGGTTCCGAAGATGGCCTGAACACCAGAACCTGCAACAACTACGCCTGCTGCGCCCAATTTCTTCAGGCCAGGCTGGTCGACTTTAGCGATATCAGCAACACTGACACGCAGACGGGTGATACACGCGTCCAGGTTAGTGATGTTTTCTTTACCGCCGAATGCCGCAACGAGTGCTGGAGCCATTTCACCGGTCGCTGTCGCTTTCACATCGTCAGACGCATCTTCACGACCTGGGGTTTTCAGGTCCAGTGCTTTGATCAGCACACGGAAGATGGTGTAGTACGCCACTGCGTAGCACGCACCCACGATAGGGAACAGCCACAGCTTGCTGCTGTTACCAGACAGCACGATGAAGTCGATCAGACCGTGCGAGAACGAGGTACCGTCACGCATACCCAACAGGATACAGATTGGGAACGCCAGGCCAGCCAGAACCGCGTGGATGATGTACAGGATCGGCGCAACGAACATGAAGGAGAACTCGATCGGCTCGGTGATACCGGTCAGGAACGAGGTCAACGCTGCGGAAATCATGATACCGCCCACTTTTGCACGGTTCTCTGGTTTAGCAGAGTGCCAGATAGCAATCGCAGCAGCCGGCAGACCGTACATTTTGAACAGGAAGCCACCAGACAGTTTGCCTGCAGTTGGGTCACCTGCCATATAACGTGGGATATCGCCGTGGAACACCTGACCTGCAGCGTTGGTGTATTCACCAATCTGCATCTGGAAAGGAACGTTCCAGATGTGGTGCAGACCAAACGGCACCAGGCAGCGCTCAACGAAACCGTAGATACCGAACGCGACAACCGGGTTCTGGTATGCAGCCCACTGAGAGAAGGTCTGGATCGCGGAACCAATCGGTGGCCAGATGAAGGACAGGACCACACCGGTAAAAATCGCTGCCAGACCAGAAATGATAGGGACAAAACGCTTGCCCGCGAAGAAGCCCAGATATTCTGGCAGCTTGATGCGATAGAAGCGGTTGAACATATAGGCTGCAATAGCACCCGAGATGATACCGCCGAGAACACCGGTATCAGCCAGGTGTTTCGCTGCGATTTCTTCAGCAGGTAAGTGCAGTACCAGCGGCGCAACCACAGCCATGGTTTTCACCATGATGCCGTAAGCCACAACGGAAGCCAGAGCGGATACACCGTCGTTATTGGTGAAGCCCAGAGCGACACCGATCGCGAAGATCAGCGGCATGTTAGCAAAAACAGAACCGCCTGCTTCGGCCATCACGTGAGAGACTACGGCTGGCAGCCAGCTGAAGTTTGCAGAACCGACGCCCAGCAGGATACCTGCGATAGGCAGTACGGATACTGGCAGCATCAGCGATTTACCGACCTTTTGCAGGTTAGCAAATGCATTCTTAAACATATTGAGAGTGCTCCTGAGTATTTGTGCTTTTTTTTACGCTTTCACGCATGGGCACGGGGGGAGAACCGCGCCGTGGACAGGACATCTAAGCGCCCTTTATTTATTACACAGGGTAAAATAAATCCCTGAGACTTTGTTTGACGGCTATCACGTTTCAGCTTATGACGATCGAAAAACTTGCAGTTATTTACAAAAAGCATGTCCAGATATGTCAAAAAACACTGTCACCGCCCCAAATAAGGCGGTGAACTTTACTCGCTTTGTTTATTAATTACGAGCCTAAAAAAAACAGGTCTTTCAACGAGATTGCAGGCGGGCGGGGTCGATGTGGAACAGGCTGGCAAAGTTTTCCGTGGTGGCACGAGCCAGCTCTTCAAGGCTCACGCCTTTCAGTACGGCCATATATTCAGCCACGTCTCTCGTCATGGCTGGCTGATTTTCTTTACCGCGATGCGGTACCGGTGCCAGATAAGGAGAGTCTGTTTCCACCAGAATACGGTCGAGAGGCACATAACGCGCAGCATCACGCAGCTGCTCAGCGTTACGAAACGTCACGATCCCCGAAAACGAGATATAAAAACCTAAATCAAGCAGCTTACCCGCCGTTTCTCTGTCTTCTGTGAAACAGTGTAGTACGCCACCGCAATCCGTCACGTTTTCTTCCTGAAGGATGGCCAGTGTGTCAGCGCGTGCATCGCGGGTGTGCACGATAACCGGTTTGTTCAGCTCGCGTCCGATACGGATGTGATGGCGAAACGACTCTTGCTGACGTGGTTTTGTTTCTGGCGTGTAAAAATAATCCAGCCCTGTCTCCCCCATCGCAACCACGCCCTCTTCCGCTGCCATACGACGCAACGCTTCTACGTCATACTCTTCATCCTGATTTAACGGATGCACACCGCAGGAGAAAACAACGTTATCGCGCTCGCCCACCAGATCGCGCATAGAGCGGTATCCGGGTAACGTGGTGGCGACCGCCAGACAAAATTTCACATCGCGAGCGGCGGCTTTTTCAAGCACGTCATCCACGTTTTTATGCAGAGATTGATAATCCAGGCCATCGAGATGGCAGTGTGAGTCGACTAAAAACATAATGTCTCTCTCAGAGATGGGAAGCAGGCAGCAGCGCGCCGGGTTGTAAGTAACGTTCGATACGCAGGAAAAGATCGGTGAGCACCAGTTCGCGATTGAGTCCAGTGACCGTCAAGAGTTGTTCGCGGCAAGCGCAAATATCATGAAGAATGGCACGCAATTTCGCATCAGAAAGTTGGTTTGCCAGGGTGTTCACCAGTGGCCAGGCATCGGCGTTGCTCAGAAGCGTGGCGCTTTGCTGAAGTTTTAGCGCGTCCAACAGTAAGGAGGCCAGCCAGTGCAAGCGCGACGTGGCCTGATCGTGATTCAGGGTGCTCACCAGACTGAACCAATCACGGTTATCCAGAGCCTGACTGAATGCTTGACAGAGCTGCTCCCGCTGGACCCAACGATCTTTTTGCAGTAGTTCTAACGCCGCAGCGGGTGCGCCGCTGCTCAATCTAAGCGCCGTTAACGCCGCATCTTGTGACACCGTCACTTCTCGTTCAAGCCAGGTTAATGCCCATGCTTCTGAGGGGGCGGCAAGATGATGCAGCCTACAACGACTGCGCAGCGTCGCCAGCAATCGTCCCGGTTCACGGCACGACATAAAGAACCAGGTTTTTTCAGGTGGCTCTTCCAGCGTTTTTAACAGCGCGTTGGCGGCCGCCTCGGTCAGGAGAGCCGCATCTTTCAGCCAGACGACTTTCGCACCACCCAGCCTGGCGTGCTCGTACAGTTTTTCGCTGACTTCGCGCACGGCATCAATACCGAGCGAGCTCTTACCCTTTTCAGGTTCCAGAGTGTAGTAATCTGGATGTGTGCCTGCCTGCATCAGCTGGCAGCCACGACACTTTCCACAGCTTTTATGCCCTTCTGGCTGCTGGCACATTAAAAAACGCGTGAGTGCATAAATGAGGGCGTCGTCACCCATACCGGGTAACGCCTGAATCAGTAGCGCATGATGCCCCCGACCGGCCTGATAGCTGCTTATAAGCTGATCAAAGTGCGGACGCAACCATGGATACCATTTCATGCCTGTTGCTCCTGTAACCATGCGGTGATGGTCTCACGAATAGAGCGCGTGACATCCTCAAGCGACTGCGTGGCGTCAATCGTACGAATCGAGTCATCCTGCGCGGCCAACTCTAAATAACGGGCACGAGTGCGATTAAAGAAATCCAATGACTCTTGTTCGATACGATCCAGCTCACCGCGGGCACGGGCACGCTTCAGACCCACTTCTGGGGTCACATCCAGATAAAGCGTCAGGTTTGGGCGAAAATCACCCAGCACAGCGTTACGCAGTGTTGCCAGCATTTGTTGATCAATGCCTCGGCCACCGCCCTGATAAGCCTGAGTGGATAAATCATGGCGATCCCCAATCACCCACTGGCCTTCCGCCAGCGCCGGTTTAATTACCGTTTCAACCAGCTGTACGCGCGCAGCGTAAAACATCAGCACTTCGGCTTTTACGTCGATCGCTTCGTCGCCAACGGATTTGATGTCCAGCACCAGGCTTCTGAGCTTCTCGGCCAGTTGTGTGCCACCCGGTTCACGGGTGAAAACCATCTGCTCGATGCCGAGTTCTTTAAGTGTGTCCACCACCACATTTCGTGCCGTGGTTTTCCCGGCGCCTTCCAGCCCCTCAATGACGATGTAATTACTGCGCATTTTTTTCCTTAAGTGCTTTCAGATAGTCCTGAACAGAGCGATTGTGACTCACCAGGTTGGTGTTAAAGGTGTGCCCACCTTTGCCATCGGCCACAAAATAGAGATACGGAGTTTTTGCCGGATGCGCCGCAGCATCCAGAGAGGCTTGGCTCGGGGTGGCAATCGGTCCAGGCGGTAAGCCGCCAATCACGTAAGTATTATACGCGGTTGGCGTCTCCAGATCCTTACGCGTGATCTTGCCCTTGTAGTCTTCACCCATGCCATAAATCACCGTCGGATCGGTTTGCAGACGCATACCGATACGCAGGCGATTGATAAATACCGACGCCACCTGATCGCGCTCGCGTGCGAGAGCCGTCTCTTTTTCAACGATTGACGCCATTGTCACAAACTGATTTTTATCCTGATAAGGCAGCCCTTCCGCACGTCCTTCCCAGGCTTTATCAACGGCCGTCACCATTTTGGTGTGCGCACGTTTAAGAATAGCCACATCGGTTGTTCCGGCGGTATACATCCAGGTGTCGGGCCAGAACCAGCCTTCAACCCATTCCGGATGTTCCAGCTTAAGGACGTCCGCAACGGTGGCGTAGCTGTCATCTTTCAGCGTATGGCTGATATAAGGCGCGTCGCGGAGCTGTTTCAGGTAGTCACTCAGGCGCATACCTTCCACGAATCGCAGGGGGAATTGCGCCTCTTTTCCACTCTCCAGCAGTTCCAGCATCTCTCTTACCGTCATACCTGGCGTAAAGCGATAGGTCCCGGCCTTAAAGTGAGACAGCTCCGGCTCAATACGCAGCAGCCACTGGAATACGCGCGGACGGTTAATCACTTTGTCGCTGTAAAGCTGTTCACCCAGCGCCAGACGCCCGGTTCCTGCTTTCAATGTGAAAACAGTCTCTTCTTTAATCAGAATTTTACTGTCCGCCATCTGGCGAACTTTCCATAGTCCTACCCCGCCTGCAATACCCAGCACAACGATAAGCAGGAGGACAAAACGCAACATTTTTTTCATGACGATTTCACTTGCTCACACAGTGGGGCTAAGAACGAGTACAACTCACGCGACGACCAGCAGCGTTCACCGTAACTGCGAACGGGTACGACCGGCATCAACGCATTGCAAATGACCACCTCATCGGCAGCCAAAAGTGCGTCTTCGCCTGCGTTAATTTCGACAACGCGAAAGCCAGCTTGTGCCAGTTGTTGCAAACAATACTGCCGCATGATGCCATTGACGCCAGCCTGATCGACTTTCGGCGTCAACACCTCATTCCCTTTACGCCAGAGTAAATTGGCCGCACAGCATTCCGTAATGAACCCTTCACTGTCAAGAACCAGAGCTTCATCTGCCCCTGACTGTTCAAGATGAGTACGGATTAAGACCTGTTCAAGCCGATTGAGATGTTTGATTCCCGCCAGCATGGGGTTACGGCCGAGTCGAACGGGACTCAATTCTAAGGTGATGCCTTTACGGCGCCAGGCGTCATAATGTGCGGGATAATCAGAAACAGAGAGAATACGCGTCGGCTGATGACAGCTGGCCGCGCTGTATCCACGTCCCCCGCTGCCACGGCTAATGATCACTTTCAAAACACCCTGCTCATTTCCCAGAGCCCTTTCACGCATTTCGCGCTGGAGCTCGGGCCACTGTTCGAAGGGGATGAGCAGTCTTTCGCATGCACTCTGCAAACGCTGGAGATGCGCGGCAAGAAAACACACCTCACCGTTGACGATGCGCGCTGTCGTGAAACAGCCATCGCCAAACTGGATCGCCCTGTCGTTTGCGGGAAGAGAATCCTGCTTGTGGCCATTAATGAAGAACATGGTCGCTCCTTTTGCATGGCCAAATAGTTTGGCAGGACGAATAATGCAGAACAAGGGGAAAAAACGGAATAAAAAAGGCCCGACAAGCGGACCTTTTCATTTAACGCAATCTGACAGCGGGCTTCAGATCTTTTTAAAGATCAGAGAACCATTCGTGCCGCCAAATCCGAAGGAGTTACACAGGGTATACTCCAGGCCAGTAACCTGACGTGCTTCGTGCGGTACGAAATCCAGGTCGCAACCTTCATCTGGATTATCCAGGTTAATGGTTGGCGGAACAGCCTGATCGCGCAACGCCAGGATGGAGTAGATTGACTCTACCGCGCCTGCCGCACCCAACAGGTGACCGGTCATGGATTTGGTTGAGCTCACCATAATGCGGCTTGCTGCCTCGCCAAAGACTGATTTAACAGCCTGCGTTTCGGCTTTATCGCCAGCAGGTGTCGAGGTGCCGTGAGCGTTCACATAGCCAATCTGGCCCGGTTCGATACCGGCATCGCGAATAGCATTAACCATTGCCAGCGCAGCACCTGCGCCATCTTCCGGTGGTGAGGTCATGTGATAAGCATCACTACTCATGCCGAAGCCAATGATTTCAGCATAAATTTTCGCACCGCGTTTTTTCGCGTGCTCATACTCTTCGAGTACGATCATGCCAGCACCGTCACCCAGAACAAAACCATCACGGTCTTTGTCCCACGGACGACTTGCCGCCTGAGGGTTATCGTTACGGGTAGACAGCGCACGCGCTGCACCGAAACCACCCACACCCAGCGGGGTACTGGCTTTTTCTGCACCACCCGCAACCATTGCGTCGGCATCACCGTAAGCGATGATACGCGCAGCCTGGCCGATGTTATGCACACCAGAAGTACAGGCAGTTGCGATAGAGATGCTTGGGCCACGGAGGCCAAACATGATGGTCAGGTGACCGGCCACCATGTTAACAATCGTGGACGGAACGAAGAATGGGCTGATTTTACGTGGGCCACCATTGACCAAAGAGGTATGGTTTTCCTCGATCAGACCTAGACCGCCAATCCCGGAGCCAATAGCGGCACCAATTCGGGTAGCGTTCTCTTCCGTTATTTCAAGGCCAGAATCCTGCATGGCCTGAACGCCAGCGACAATTCCATATTGAATGAAGGCATCCATCTTGCGCTGTTCTTTGCGTGAGATGAATTCTTCACAGTTAAAATCCTTTACTAAGCCAGCAAATTTCGTTGCGTAGGCGCTAGTATCGAAATGGTCGATTAGGCTGATGCCGCTCTGACCGGCAAGGAGAGCTTTCCAGGTGGACTCTACGGTATTGCCGACAGGAGACAACATGCCAAGTCCGGTCACAACTACACGACGCTTAGACACGTATGTCCTCCAGGGAGGGATAAAAAAAGAGAGTGGTGGTTAATGAAAAAGATAAAACTCAGGCGGTCGAATGACCGCCTGGAGATGTTCACTTACGCCTGGTGACCGTTGATGTAATCAATGGCAGCCTGAACGGTGGTGATTTTCTCAGCTTCTTCGTCCGGAATCTCAGTATCAAACTCTTCTTCCAGAGCCATTACCAGCTCAACGGTGTCAAGAGAATCTGCGCCCAGGTCTTCAACAAAGGAAGCGGAGTTCACAACTTCTTCCTGCTTAACGCCCAGCTGCTCGCCGATAATTTTCTTAACGCGTTCTTCGATAGTGCTCATACTCTTAAATTTCCTATCAAAACTCGCTTTCGCGATGGTTTTCGTAGTGTATAAAATGTTGAAAAATTTGCAACTAAATCCCGGCAAGTCTCACCACGATTTTACGTTATTTTGCGGCCTTTCGCCCTAATAACGCAAATTTTTTTCTACACTTCTTCATTCAGGCCGCTTCTTCGTTGGTAGCGCCCTCAGATTCCGGTCACAGAGTAATCTGTGCGCCAGGTCTTATCGGCCATGCCGCCTTGATCCAACCTGAATGATTTTGTGTAGCTCGTGGTTAAACCATGTACATCCCGCCGTTGACGTGGAGGGTTTCACCAGTGATGTAACCCGCTTCGTCAGAGGCTAAAAATGCCACCGCACTGGCGATTTCATTTGGGGAGCCTAAACGCCCCGCAGGAACTGCCGCCAGTGTACCCGCACGCTGATCATCAGTCAGCGCACGCGTCATGTCCGTTTCAATAAAACCCGGAGCAACAACGTTAACAGTAATGCCACGAGACGCAATTTCACGCGCTAGCGACTTACTGAAACCAATCAGACCCGCTTTCGCCGCAGCGTAGTTGGCCTGACCAGCATTTCCCATGGTACCGACCACAGAACCAATAGTGATAATGCGACCATAACGCTTTTTCATCATAGCGCGCATTACCGCTTTTGACAGACGGAATACTGATGACAGGTTGGTTTCGATAATATCGTCCCACTCATCATCTTTCATTCGCATCAGGAGGTTGTCACGAGTGATACCGGCATTATTTACCAGAATATCAACTTCGCCAAACTCTGCGCGAATATTTCCCAGAACAGATTCGATAGATGCAGGATCGGTCACATTCAGTACCAGGCCTTTACCATTTGCACCTAAGTATTCGCTGATGGCTTGAGCGCCATTTTCACTGGTAGCTGTACCAATGACTTTCGCGCCACGCGCGACAAGTGTTTCAGCGATTGCACGTCCGATACCGCGGCTTGCGCCCGTTACCAGCGCGATTTTTCCTTCAAAACTCATGGTGTTCCTCTTTTATTGCGAGAGTGCCGCTGACAGGGCTTCCGGCTCGTTAATAGCCGATGCAGTCATGGTATCAACAATACGTTTTGTCAGACCGGTCAGGACTTTTCCCGGACCGGCTTCGAAAAGATGCTCAACGCCCTGTGAGGCCATAAACTCAACGGTTTTGGTCCACTGTACGGGGCTATAAAGCTGGCGAACAAGCGCATCGCGAATCGCTTCCGGCGCCGTTTCGCATTTCACATCAACATTGTTCACGACAGGCACAGCGGGTGCGTTAAACGTAATTTTTTCGAGCTCTGCCGCCAGCTTAACAGCAGCCGGTTTCATCAACGCGCAATGAGACGGAACGCTGACAGGCAGTGGCAGCGCACGCTTTGCGCCCGCAGCTTTACAGGCGGCGCCTGCGCGCTCAACAGCTTCTTTGTTCCCGGCAATAACCACCTGGCCCGGCGAGTTAAAGTTAACCGGTGAAACAACCTGACCTTCTGCTGATTCTTCACAGGCTTTGGCAATAGAAGCATCATCTAGCCCGATGATTGCAGACATCGCACCGGTGCCTTCTGGCACCGCTTCCTGCATGAATTTGCCACGCATTTCTACCAGGCGTACGGCATCAGCAAAAGCAATCACGCCCGCACAAACCAGCGCGGAGTATTCACCCAGGCTGTGACCCGCCAACAGCGCTGGGGTTTTGCCGCCCTGCTGCTGCCATACACGCCATAACGCCACTGACGCCGTCAGTAACGCAGGCTGGGTTTGCCAGGTCTTATTCAGCTCTTCTGCTGGCCCCTGCTGAGTCAACGCCCAAAGATCATAACCCAGAGCATCAGAAGCTTCTCGGAAAGTCTCTTCGATAATAGGGTTGTTTGCCGCTAAATCAGACAACATCCCAACCGCCTGAGACCCTTGGCCCGGGAACACAAAAGCAAATTGCGTCATTTTTAATCCTTAATTAGAAACGAACCAGCGCGGAGCCCCAGGTGAAACCGCCACCAAAGGCTTCAAGCAAGACCAGTTGGCCTCGTTTAATTCGTCCATCGCGTACCGCTTCGTCAAATGCGCAGGGTACGGACGCCGCAGAGGTATTGCCATGGCGATCGAGCGTCACAACAACATTATCCATCGACATGCCCAGCTTTTTCGCCGTGGCACTAATAATACGCAGGTTAGCCTGATGCGGAACCAGCCAGTCGAGCGCTGAACGTTCAAGATTGTTCTCGGACAGCGTTTCATCGACGATATGAGCCAATTCCGTCACGGCAACCTTAAACACTTCATTTCCTGCCATCGTCAGGAAGATCGAATTGTCCGGGTTAACACGATCCGCGTTAGGGAGCGTCAGCAGCTCACCATAACTGCCGTCAGCGTGTAAATGCGTCGAGATAATACCCTGCTCTTCTGACTGACCCAGCAGGACAGCGCCCGCGCCATCGCCAAAGATAATAATCGTGCCACGATCTTCTGGGTTGCAGGTTCGCGCCAGCACATCTGCGCCAATCACTAACGCATATTTTACTGCGCCCGATTTTACATACTGATCGGCAATGCTAAGCGCATAAGTGAAACCAGCACACGCGGCAGCAACGTCAAACGCAGGACAACCCTTAATACCCATCATGCCCTGAATCTGGCACGCTGCACTCGGGAACGCGTGAGTCGAAGAGGTGGTCGCGACAATGATCAAACCGATCTCATCTTTATCCACACCGGCCATTTCCAGCGCGCGGAGGCCTGCTTCATAGCCCATGGTGGAAACTGTTTCATCAGGCGCGGCGATACGGCGCTCACGGATACCTGTGCGTGTGACAATCCACTCGTCAGAGGTATCGACCATTTTTTCCAGATCGGCGTTAGTTCGCACTTGTTTGGGCAGAAAACTGCCGGTACCTAAAATCTTCGTATACATGTACGCTCAGTCACTTTTTGCTAATACAGATTCCAGGCGAGCGGCAATCCGCTGTGGGACTTGTCGCTGCACCGCCTGCACTGCCTGTTCAATGGCGACGGTAAACGCTCGCTGATTGGCCGCACCATGACTCTTAATCACCGTGCCGCGCAATCCTAACAGACAGGCGCCATTATACTGGTCGGGGTTGAGGTGACTGAATCGCCGCGTCAGGCTCTTTTGTAACCAACGCTTCAATAAAATCAGCCACCAGGCCGTTTTTTTCCCATCCCCCTGCGATTTGAGCAGAGAAAGGAACATTCTCACGACCCCTTCCATCGTTTTTAACGTCACGTTGCCAGTGAATCCATCACACACCAGAACATCAGTCTTACCGGTCAATAATTCATTAGCTTCAAGATAGCCAATATAGTTAATTGACGGTGCGGATTTTAGCAATTCTGCGGCTTCACGAATGCTATCCAGGCCTTTTGTCTCTTCTTCACCGATGTTCAGCAACGCAACCCGGGGATTTGAAATCCCCACAACTTCTTCAGCTAACACCGACCCCATGATGGCAAACTGGGCCAGCATTGTACTATCACAATCGACGTTGGCCCCCAGATCGAGCACCACCGTTTTGCCCTTTTGTTGGTGCGGCAATACCGTCACCAACGCAGGACGCTCAATCCCCTGAATGGGCTTGAGCATTAATTTCGCCAGCCCCATTAGCGCACCGGTGTTACCCGCGCTAACGCAGGCTTCTGCCCGCCCTTCTTTTACCAGCTCCAACGCAATGCGCATTGATGTTCCGCGACTGTTGCGGATCGCATGCGATGGCCGGGCATCACTGGCAATAACTGACTGCGCAGGAATAATCTGCAGACGTGAACGTTGTTCAAAGTCAGCTTTTGCAAGTAATGGCGTGATTGTGTCGGGATTACCGACTAAAAGAAGTGTGAGTTGAGAATTAGAGTTCAGTGCCTGCAATGCTGCAGGCACTGTCACGGAAGGCCCAAAATCTCCTCCCATGACATCTAACGCCAGGGTTAGACGTGTCAAGGTATCATCGCTGCCCGGTTTGGCGTTTCCCCAGTTTCCTGGGGAAATCCTCACTAAGCTTCATCACGCTTGCGCGTGATTACTTAGTGATAACCTTGCGGCCGCGGTAGAAACCGTCAGCTGTGATGTGGTGACGCAGGTGTTTCTCACCAGAAGTCTTGTCTACAGACAGGCTGGTAACTGCAGTCAGCGCGTCATGGGAACGACGCATGCCACGTTTGGAACGGGTTGGTTTATTCTGTTGTACGGCCATGGACCTTACTCCTTAATTACTTACGCTTTAAACTGGCTAATACGGCAAATGGATTTGGTTTTTGCGCTTCATCAGGCAATTCACCAAAGACCATGTCCGCGTCGGACACTTCACAGTGTTCAGAATCATGCACCGGAACTACTGGCAAGGCGAGGATGATTTCATCTTCAACCAATGCAAGCAGATCGATTTCACCGAATTCGTTAACCTCAATCGGTTCATACGCTTCCGGGAGTGCTCCAGCCTGTTCGTCTGAACGAACCGGACTGAAACAATACGTTGTGTGAACATGACGTATAAACGGTTTCCCGCAACGCTGACATTCGAGCGTTACCGTCACCTTTGCATCGCCGGTTAAAACGGCAAGACGCTGGTTATCGATATCGAACGACATGGAGCATTCTACATCAGTATCCACACTGACCACAGATTCGGCGATACGCTCAGCCTGATCGGGGGTATAAATACCTTCGTAATCGAGGCGTTTCTGAGCCGTACGAACCGGATCAAGAGTCAGGGGTAATTTTACCTTTTGCATAGGGCGCGCATATTAACTTTGTAACGTCATAGAGTCAAAGAAAAAGGCAACCGCAGCTGCCTTTTGCCAATTATTCGCACACATTGCGGCCTGTAGTTTAAAATGGCTGGCATCGATACGCTATATCTGGTGAAAAAAATATGCCGAAACTCGTGCTTGCTTCCACTTCTCCGTACCGACGTGCGCTGCTCGAAAAGCTGGGTGTTCCCTTCGAGTGTGCGGCGCCCATCGCTGATGAAACACCACAACCTGCTGAATCGCCACGCCATTTGGTTTTGCGCCTGGCGCAGGAAAAAGCGCAAAGTCTCGCCAATCGCTTTCCTAATCATCTGATTATAGGTTCCGATCAAGTTTGCGTATTGGACGGTGAAATTACCGGGAAACCCCACACCGAAGAGAACGCGCGCCAGCAATTAATGAAAGCGCGCGGATCTATTGTCACCTTTTACACGGGCCTGGCACTCTACAACTCTGCTACCGGTCATCTGCAAACAGAATGCGAACCCTTCGATGTGCATTTCCGCCATCTGAGCGAACAAGAGATTGAGGATTATGTCCGCAGAGAGCGCCCGTTGAATTGCGCGGGAAGTTTCAAAAGCGAAGGCTTGGGGGTTGCATTGTTTGATAAGCTGGATGGTCGCGATCCGAATACGTTGGTTGGCTTACCGCTGATTGCACTTTGCCAGATGCTGCGCCGTGAGAACGCTAATCCATTGATGGCGTGATTGGCGGGGGGCGCTGCGCTGTTGTTTTAAGATCAGCGCAGCGTCACCTGCATGCGGTTACCCGCGAAGAATTTTAAGACAACGCTTGAGCTGATTGTCCAGCGGCGCTTCGACACGCATCTCTGCGCCCGTCCCAGGATGGGTGAACTTCAACGCAGCGGCATGCAGGAACAAACGCGATAATCCGGTGCCAGCCAGCTGTTTATCAAATTCGCGATCGCCATAGCGATCGTCAAATGCGATCGGATGACCGGCATGAAGAGTATGGACGCGAATCTGGTGCGTACGTCCTGTGACAGGGCTGCATCTTACCAGGGTGCAAAATTCGTAACGCTCTTCGACTTTAAAACGTGTTTCTGAGGGTTTGCCTTCGCTGTTGACGCGAACGATACGCTCCCCGCTCTGCAAAATATTTTTCAACAGCGGGGCTTGCACCACTTTGACATGGGATTGCCATTGGCCACGCACCAGCGCCAGGTAATCTTTCTGCATCCCTTTCTCACGCAGCTGCTCATGCAACGAACGTAATGCGGAACGTTTTTTCGCCACCAGCAACACGCCAGACGTGTCGCGGTCAAGACGATGGACCAGTTCCAGGAAACGGGCTTCCGGTCGTAACGCACGCAACCCTTCGATAACGCCAAAGCTTAACCCGCTCCCGCCGTGAACCGCTGTACCTGAAGGTTTGTTCAGCACCAGGATATGATCGTCTTCATATAAAATGGCGTTGGTTAGCGCCGCCACTTTATTGAGATGCGGCGATACCGCTTCTTCTTCGCGTTCTGCGACACGCACTGGCGGGATACGCACTTCATCACCCGCTTCCAGTTTGTACTCAGGCTTGACGCGTTTTTTGTTCACTCGCACCTCGCCTTTGCGCAGGATGCGATAAATCATACTCTTTGGCACACCTTTCAACTGGGTGCGTAAAAAGTTATCGATTCGTTGCCCCGCTTCGTCATCAGCGATAGCAACCATTTTTACGGATGGAGTCTCTGTTTTCATGGTTGGCGATTCTAAATATCGTCAGGCATTAGCGCCACTCATTTTTATATGCTTATATTTACTTTTAATCAGCCTGCTCTCTCTCGACGCAATCGATTTGGTGGTTATTAAACCAATCATCACTTTGAAGTGAAGAAACTGTGAGTAACCGGGTGATAATTGGTAAAAGTCATCTTGCTATAACTGGGTTAGCAATGGAATAATGAAGTCGTTTTCCGTGTTAAATCTGGGTTTTGTAAGGATAACGACGGAATGACCAATTTTGTCTGACCGATCATCCACGCAGCAATGGCGTAAGACGTATTGATCTTTCAGACAGTTAGCGGGCTGCGGGTTGCAGTACTTACCGGTAAATGGAATCTTCTCTGGAGAGTTCTCCCAGGCTGTTCCCCTGATAATTGCGCTGTATTTCCTATGAAAAACAGGCAACCGACACTTTGCGCCTCTTAAACGAGCGACAACCGTGAGGTTGGCGACGTCACAGTCACGAGGCCATCGGTTCATACCCCGGAAAGCGTCACCTTGCCCGCAGCTTAGTCGTCAATGTAAGAATAATGAGTAAGTTACGATGAAAAGAATGTTAATCAACGCAACTCAGCAAGAAGAGTTGCGTGTCGCCCTTGTGGATGGGCAGCGCCTGTACGATCTGGATATCGAAAGTCCTGGACACGAACAGAAAAAAGCGAACATTTACAAAGGCAAAATCACCCGCATTGAACCAAGCCTGGAGGCCGCTTTCGTCGATTACGGCGCTGAGCGTCACGGTTTCCTTCCTCTGAAAGAAATTGCCCGCGAATATTTCCCTGCCAACTATAACTCCCACGGTCGTCCGAACATCAAAGATGTGCTGCGCGAAGGCCAGGAAGTGATTGTACAGATTGATAAAGAAGAACGCGGCAACAAAGGTGCTGCGCTGACAACCTTTATCAGCCTGGCGGGTAGCTATCTGGTACTGATGCCAAACAACCCGCGTGCGGGTGGTATCTCTCGCCGTATCGAAGGCGATGACCGTACCGAGTTGAAAGAAGCGCTGGCCAGCCTTGAATTGCCTGATGGCATGGGTCTGATTGTGCGTACTGCAGGTGTCGGTAAATCTGCCGAAGCGTTGCAGTGGGACTTAGGATTCCGTCTGAAGCACTGGGAAGCCATCCAGAAAGCTGCAGAGAGCCGTCCGGCGCCCTTCCTGATTCACCAGGAAAGTAACGTTATCGTTCGTGCTTTCCGTGACTATCTTCGTCAGGACATCGGTGAGATTCTGATTGATAACCCGAAAGTGCTTGAGCTGGCTCGCCAGCACATCGCCGCACTGGGTCGTCCAGATTTCACCAGCAAAATTAAACTGTACACCGGTGAAATCCCGCTGTTCAGCCACTATCAGATCGAATCGCAGATTGAGTCCGCCTTCCAGCGTGAAGTGCGTCTTCCTTCTGGCGGTTCCATCGTTATCGATTCGACCGAAGCACTGACCGCTATCGACATCAACTCCGCACGCGCAACCCGCGGCGGCGATATCGAAGAAACTGCGTTCAACACCAACCTTGAAGCAGCAGATGAAATTGCACGTCAGCTTCGTCTGCGCGACCTCGGTGGCCTGATCGTTATCGACTTCATCGACATGACGCCAGTACGCCATCAGCGCGCAGTGGAAAACCGTCTGCGTGATGCGGTTCGTCAGGATCGTGCTCGTATCCAGATCAGCCATATTTCTCGCTTTGGTCTTCTGGAAATGTCGCGTCAGCGCCTGAGTCCTTCTCTGGGTGAATCCAGCCATCACGTCTGTCCGCGCTGTAGCGGTACCGGTACCGTGCGTGACAACGAATCACTTGCACTCTCCATTCTGCGTCTCATTGAAGAAGAAGCGCTGAAAGAGAACACCAAAGAAGTTCACGCGATTGTTCCGGTTCCAGTGGCCTCTTACCTGCTGAACGAAAAACGCGAAGCAGTCAGTGCCATTGAATCACGTCAGGCTGGCGTGCGTTGCATCATCGTTCCAAACGATCAGATGCAAACGCCACATTACTCCGTGCTTCGCGTACGCAAAGGTGAAGAGACATCCACTCTGAGCTACCTGCTGCCGAAACTGCACGAAGAAGAGATGGCAATGCCTTCTGATGAAGAGCCTGCGGAGCGTAAACTCCCTGAGCAGCCAGCATTGGCTACCTTCATCATGCCTGAAGCACCGCCGGCCCCTTCTGAGCAGCCAGCGACCGCTAAGCCTGCAGTGCAGAAATCTGAAACCGAAGCTAGCGTGGCGTCTTCAGAACCTGGTCTGCTGGGTCGCATCTTCAGCGCGCTGAAGAAAATGTTCGTGGGTGAAGAATCTCAACCTGAAGAGCCGAAAGTTGCTCCGAAAGAAGAGAAAAAAGAGCGTCCGCAGCAGGACCGTCGTAAACGTCAGAACAACCGCCGCGATCGTAATGACCGCCGTGACAACCGCGATAATCGTGATAACCGCGACAATCGTGATAATCGTGATAATCGTTCTGAGAACAACAACGAAGGTCGTGAAGCGCGCGAAGACAACCGTCGCAACCGTCGCGAAAAACCGCAGCAAAATGCGGAAGATCGTGAAATCCGCCAGCCAGCGGGCGATGAGTCTGAGAAAACCAGACAGCGTGACGAGCAGCAGCCACGTCGTGAGCGTAACCGTCGCCGTAATGACGACAAGCGCCAGGCGCAGCAGGACGTTAAAGCCGTCACTCTGGAAGAGCCCGCTGCCCAGGAAACTGAACAGGAAGAGCGCGTCCAGGTCATGCCGCGTCGTAAGCAGCGTCAGCTGTCACAGAAAGTTCGCTTCGAATCTGAACAGACTGAAGCGGCAACTCCCGCTGTGAACGTCCCTGTGGTTGAAGAAACGCAGAATACGCAACTGGCAAAACTGGAGCTTCCCGCTGTTGTTGAGCCAACGCATGAGCAAGACGACAATACGGAAGCGCGTGATAACAATGGTATGCCACGTCGTTCCCGTCGCTCTCCGCGCCACCTGCGCGTGAGCGGTCAGCGTCGTCGTCGCTATCGTGACGAGCGTTACCCAGCCCAGTCACCGATGCCAATGACGGTCGCCTGTATGTCACCAGAAATGGCCTCCGGTAAAGTGTGGATCCGCTACCCGATTGCACGTCCTCAGGATCAGCAGTTTGAAGAGCAGACTGCAGTTGAAACCGTTGAGCCAATGGTCGCAGCTCCTGCCGACGTTGCGCCTGTCGCGGTTGAAGAAGTGCAACACGTCGTGGCTGAGCCGCAAACGGTTGAAGCGGTTGAAGTAGAAACTACACATCCGGAAGCGATCGCTGCGCCGGTTGATGCCCAACCTCAGGTTATCGCGCAAGAAGATACGGCTGTTGCTGAGCAAATCGCGGAAGCCGCTGAACCTGCAGCACCTGTAGAGGCTGTAGAAACTATCGTGGAACAGCCTGCTGTTGCCGAAGAGAAAGCGGACGTTGTGGCTGAAGTTGAAGCTGAAGTCGTGGCAGATGTTGTCGCTGAAGCTGAACAACCTGCGCCTGCCCTCGTTGCAGAGCAACCTGTTGCTGAAGTGAAGCCACAACCGGCCGCATCTGCTGTTGTCGGTCATCATCACGCGACAGCGCCGATGACGCGTGCTCCAGCACCGGAATATCAGCCAGAAGCGCCACGTCAGAGTAACTGGGTGCGTCCTGCGTTCGATTTCGACGGTAAAGGTGCTGCAGGTGGTCACAGTGCCACTCATCAGGCAACTGCACCGGCAACACGCCCGCAGTCTGTTGAGTAATTTGCAGCCCTAATGAAAAGCCGACCTCAGGGTCGGCTTTTTTATTGCTTAAAATGTTAAGCGAGTGGTTTTCTCATTCCCGCCATTTGCGGCATGATCTCCCGCATCATCTCCAGAAATCGTCTTAATCGCGCCGGGTAATAGCGCGACCACGGATAAACAAGGTGTACCGGCAAAGGTGCAGGTTGCCAGTCAGGTAAAAGATGCACCAGCCTTCCTTCGCGAATATCCTCTTCCACCGTCCAGCTTGATACTGCCGCAATACCCAGTCCCATCAGCGCAGTATTTCGCGCGACATACAGGCTATCAGTGCTCAGACGAGGCGAAATAGCGACGCGTGTCGGCTCCTTTTCCCCTCGTTTGAAGAGCTCAATATGTTGATGATAAAAAGTGCTGAGCGCCACCCACGGCAACGCGCTGAGATCGTCGGGATGCGCTGGCACAGTAAACTGTGCGAGCAGAGCCGGGGACGCAACAACGCTGCGGGGAACTTCGGCGAGCAAGACGGACACCGTGGCAGGATCGACTTCAGCGCCCACGCGAATCGCACAGTCGATATCATCGCTGAGAAAATCTACTGACCTGTCATTGAGTTTCCACTCGATTGATAGCTGCGGATAGCGGGTCAAAAACTGCATTAACGGGGGTAACAGCTGTTCCTGGCCAAACGCATGGGGCGCGCGTACGCGTAAAATCCCCACCGGTTCATCTTCGGCTTGACCCACTTCATCTTCCAGCGCCAGCCAACTGTCGATAACCCGTCGCGCGTGATGGTAGCAGCGCTCACCGTCGTCGGTTAATTTCATCGCGTGGGTGGTACGGAGTAACAGCCGAACGCCAAGCAGCGTTTCCAGGGACTGCAAGCGCCGACTGACGGTCGCCTGCGTGGTATCGAGCTGTCTTGCCGCCGCCGAGAGCGAACCCGACTCCACGATGCGAATAAATGTGCGCATCAGTTCCACTCTATCTATACGCTCAGTTCGTTTCATTTTCTTCATGGTTATACGCTATACGTATAAATGTTTTACCACCCTACTGGCTACCGCCTCAAGCGAGATTGCGGAAAAATAGCCTCATTCCATGAATGAGGTACACCGAATGAACGCAGTCATCGCTACACAGACCCGCCGCTGGACTATTTTTATCCTTGCCATTGGCGCAGGTTTTAGCGTCGCATCAATTTACTATGCCCAACCGCTTCTGCCGCTGATGGGGGCGGATCTCCATCTCAGTATCGCGGGCATGGGGCTGGTCCCCACGTTGACGCAGACGGGTTACGCTCTGGGTATCTTGTTCCTGCTGCCTCTTGGGGATCGACACGATCGCCGCGCGTTAATCCTTTTCAAAAGTGCGGCGCTGGCGCTGTTTCTTCTCGGCTGCAGCCTGACTGAACAGCTTCACTCGTTACTGTTCACCAGCTTGCTGATCGGCATGGCCGCGACCATGGCACAAGATATCGTTCCTGCGGCAGCCATTCTCGCGCCGGAAGGAAAACAGGGCAAAACCGTCGGCACCGTGATGACCGGTTTACTGCTGGGCATTCTCCTGTCTCGTACCGTCAGCGGGGTAGTTGGCGAAGCGTTCGGCTGGCGCGTGATGTATCAGCTGGCGGCAGCAAGCATCGCGATTATCGGCGTTGTGATGTGGGCGGTCCTGCCACGCTTTGCGATTCATTCAACGCTGAGCTATCCGGCATTACTGCGGTCAATGGAACATCTGTGGCGTCGCTATCCTGCCCTGCGTCGTGCCGCGCTGGCGCAAGGATTCCTGTCGATTGCCTTTAGCGCTTTCTGGTCAACACTTGCGGTCATGCTGTTAGATCGCTATCACCTTGGCAGCGCGGTGGCAGGTGGATACGGGATTGCCGGCGCAGCAGGTGCATTGGCGGCGCCATTGGCAGGTGGCCTGGCGGATAGACTCGGTGCAGGTAAAGTGACGCAACTGGGCGCGGCGCTGGTAACGGTATCCTTCGCATTGATGTTTTTGATGCCGGCGCTTGGCACCAGCGGACAGTTAATCTTGATTGCCGTCTCCGCAGTGGGCTTTGATCTCGGTTTGCAGTCAAGCCTGGTTGCGCACCAGAATCTGGTTTACAGTCTCGAACCACAGGCCCGTGGGCGTCTCAATGCCCTGTTGTTCACTGTTATTTTTATCGGTATGGCGCTTGGCTCAGCGTTAGGGAGCAAAGTGTATGCGATGGTAGGCTGGCCCGGCGTGGTGGCGCTGGCAACGGTTTGTGGCGCAATAGCACTGCTGATCCGTCTGATTGAAAGTGCGCGCGTTGTTGCCGTTCAGGTACAAAATCGATAAAAAAAAGCCCAATCCGAAATTCCGGGTTGGGCAGACAAAACATATCCAGTTTCAAGATATGTTCTAAGAGGTCAATTTTGTTATCTGTTCAGCTGGAACAGAGACATTCCCTGCATATCAGTAAACGCCTTATATGAAGCCTGGAGCGCCGCCTGTTGCATGGTGTAAGACGAAATCGCCGCGTTCCAGTCAACATCGACCAGATCGCTCATCTGCTTCGTCTGACCCAGCGCACGATCAACGCCCAATGAATCCAGCGTATCGAGTTCGTTAAGCTTGGTTCCGACATCTGCCACGACAGTCAGCACGTTGTTCTGGGTGTTTTTAATGCCGACAGCAGCGGTGTCCAGCGCCAGTTTCTGCGTAGCTGCAGCAGCTGAATCCGTGTCTACTGGCACCTTCAACGCCGCGATAGCGCTGTCGAGAATTTTAAACATATTCTGTTCACCGTAACCGCCGCCCGGGACTTCTTGCGCGTTGCTGGTGATGCTTTCAAAGATCTGATTACCGGTATGGCTGATCGCCATGGTGCGTGCGGAATCCACTTGCTGCGTAATGGATTCAGTGCCGCCGCTGTACGTTCCCGTTGCGGAGTCGAACGGGGCCGTTTCCGTTTTATAGCCTGCGAAAATGAAGCGGCCGTTACCGTCAGTCGAGTTGGCCAGATTCATCAATTGGTCACGGATACCCTGCAAATCAGACGCCAAAGAAAGACGGTCATCATCGCTCAACGTACCGTTACCGGCATAAACGATTTTTTCCTGCGCGCTGGAGATCGCCGTGTTGACCTGACCGAGCACGTTATCTTCCAGTGAAACTTTCTGTTTCGCAAAGGTACGTCCCAGCTTGTACTGTTCGTTCTGCGATTGCGCCTGAGACAGCACGATGGCCTGCGAGGAGGCAATCGCATCGTCCGAAGGACGGTTAACGCGTTTACCGGTGGACATTTGTTCACCGTAGCTCAGCCACTTGCTCTGGGATTCGGTAATCCCACGCATGTTCTGCTGGTACATCATTTGGGTGCTAATGCGCATTCTTTACCTCGGCCTTAGCGAATATTAATAATGGCGTCGAAAAGGGTGCTGGCCGTTTGCAGAACCTGCGCATTCGCCAGGTAATATTGCTGGAAACGCTGCAAATTGCCGTACTCTTCATCCAGGTTCACGCCAGAAATCGACTGCTGCTGATTGCTGAGCTGCGTCACCACGTTGGCTTTCGTCGCGCTGCTGGTCTTCAGTGAAGCCGTCTGGCTACCGACTGTACTGACCAACGAGGCATAGGCATCGTTAAAGCTTTTATTCCCGCCAACAGACTTGCTGTTTTGCAGCTCAAGCAGTGCCTTACCGTTACGGTTATCACTCTCACCCGCTGTCGCGTCAGACGCCATCGCCAGTTTGGATTCATCTTTGATCAGAAGTTCCATGTTGACGATCGTGTCGACGACCGGCTTAACCACAAAACTGTCTTTATTAGCCGCTGCACCACTCACGTTAATTTTAACGCCATCAAACGTCATATCCCCGCTACCATCTGGCGTTGCGGTGAACGTGGTTTTGTCTGACAGGCGCGTCACGGTCCAGTTGGAACCGTTGTATTCCAGTTTGTAATCTGTCGCCTGAACTTTTGAGCTGTCATCAATGGTGGCCGTAACGGCCGCACTGCCGGTGTTTTTGGCATTTTCCATGACGGCCGGCGTGCCGAAATTGAACAGTTTGCCGCCTGCATCCTGATTGGCATCAAAACCTTTCTCATGCTGCTGGTTCATGGCATCGGCAAACGCAAGCGCCATCTGGTTAAGGTTATTACGCGTCTTATCCAGATCTTCATTACGGAACGTAATCAAGCCACCCAAATAGCCGGTATTCAGCACTTTATCCGGGATCTCAACATTACCCGCTGAGGCATCCACATACGCCACGGTCATGCGTGAAGGATCGGCACTTGATGGAACAGCCGCCAGCTTATTGGCCGCACTGCCCTGCACCAGGGTGTAGCCGTTACCGAATGAAACGTTGTACGTGCCACTGTCCTGTACCGCGACTTCGACACCCACAATCTGATTCAGCTCGCTGACCAACTGGTCGCGCTGATCGAGCAGGTTATTAGGGGAAGCCCCTGCACCCACACCGGTCAGACGTGAAATCTGGTCGTTGAGGTTAGCAATCTGCGTCGCATAGGAGTTGATCTGGTCAACGCTTGTCGCAATGGCAGTGTTAACCTGCTTATCCTGGTCGCGCAGGTACTGATCGGTCACCTTAAACTGATTGACCAGACCATCGGCTTTTCCAAGCACAGTCTGACGCGCAGCGGGATCTTCTGCGTTACTGACCAGCGTTTGCAGGCTAGTAAAGAAGCTCTGCAACGTTGCAGAAAGGGAATTCGTGGTATCAGACAGCACGTCGTCAATTTTTGACATCTGCTGATAGCGCGTGGTCAACCCGCTGCTTTGGTTCTGCGCAGCGCGCAGCTGATTGGTGATGAACGCATCGTATTCACGCTGTACGCCATTAACGTACACGCCATTACCGACCCAACCGCCGCCCGTCAACGTACTGTTTGCTGCACCCAGCACGGTGGTCTGACGGGTATAACCTGCCACGTTATAGCTGGAAATGTTATTACTGACCGTATTCAGTGAAGCCTGAGCCGCACTGAGGCCACTCATAGCGCTGTTAATCAAACTGGACATTGAGGTTCCTTTTAAACTTTCAGACACGGGTCCTGATAAGGATTATCGACAGCCGTAGCACAAACTTGAGTCTTTAGAATAAATTTTCGAGATCGTTGCTATAGGCTTTGCTGACTTTCTCGCCCATCGATTTAAGCTGTTGAATCATGTTCGTCAGTTTATGGGCATATTGCGGATCGGTGGCATAGCCCGCATTTTGCAATGCCTGCGCGCCCTGCTCTGCCGTCGCAGCATTGGTGACGGCCGCATAGCGCGGATTTCGGCTCAACATGCCCACATAATCTGATAACGCTTCGAGATAAGAGCTGTAGACGCGGAATTTGGCTTTGACCTTCACTGCCGCGCCATTTTCATATTCTGTCGTCGTGATTTCTGTCGTTGGACCTTTCCAGCCAGAGGAGGCTTTAACACCAAAAATGTTAAAGCTCGGCTCGCCATTTTCACGGCGAATTTGTCGCTGACCCCACCCGGATTCCAGCGCTGCCTGCGCCAGAATCAGGTGATGTGGAACCCCACTCTGTTCGCTGGCCAGGCGCGCTGGCAGCGAAAGTTGGGCGAGGAAATCTTTACTGTCGCCGGAAAGCGCCTCATCGTTACTTTCTGCAGGCTTAGGCATCGCCTTACGCACCATCTGCGTAAGCGCCTGATTCTGATAGGTCGTCACCGTTTCCAGATCGAACTTCATCGGAACCTGCTGCGTCTGCTCTTCGGGTTGAATCCCCTGAGCCGCCTGCATCTGTTTCACAATCATATCGGCGAGGCCAAGCCCCTTGCCGGACGTCATTTGCTGAGCAACCTGCTGGTCATACATGCTGGTGTAGAGGCGTGTCGAATCGCTGCTGAACATCCCGTCTTTCGGTAACGTTTCACGCATGCTTTTCAACATCATCTGCACAAACATCCCTTCCACCTGGCGGGCAACCGGGCGGAGGTTAGCCGCCTGGTCTTGTCCTGCTTTGGTTTTCAGTTCGTTGAGGGACTGGGCATCCCAGGCCGCACTTGCCATCAGTTTGCTATCGCTCAGCATTAGATGATTTCCAGTTTGGCGCGCAGACAGCCCGCACTTTGCATGGACTGCAAAATCGACATCAAATCCATCGGTGTAGCACCCAACGCATTCAAGGCACGCACGACGTTGTTCAGGTTGGCGCTCGAACGCACGGTTTGCAGTGAACCGCCGCTCTGGCGCATATCAATCTGCGTTTGTGGCGTCACAACCGTTTGTCCACCGCCAAACGGCGTATCCGGCTGGCTGACTTGCGCCGAGCGGTTCACGCTGATCGACAGGTTACCCTGTGCGACGGCACAGCTATCCAGCGTCACTTCTCGGTTCATCACCACCGACCCCGTACGCGAGTTGATGATCACTTTGGCATCCTGAAGCGGAACGTTGACTTCCATATTCTGGATATCCGCCAGCATACGCACCTGATTGCTGCTGCCGCTGGAGGTGCGGATCTGCACGGTACGCGCATCCAGCGCAGTCGCGCTACCGTAGCCACGGCTGCGGTTGATGGTGTCGGCAATCTGCTGCGCCATCGTGAAGTCTTCATTATTCAGTTGAAGATTGATGGTGTCGCCTGCGCCAAACTGGGTCGGCAGTTCACGCTCGATAATTGCACCGTTCGTAATACGACCGCCGTTCAACTGGTTTACCTGCACGCTGCTTCCGCCTGCTGATGCCCCCGCACCGCCGACAAGAATGTTACCCTGCGCCAGCGCATAAACCTGGCTATCCACCCCTTTCAGAGGGGTCATCAGCAGCGTCCCGCCGCGCAGGCTTTTTGCGTTACCCATCGAGGAAACCACCACATCAATGGTTTGACCCTGTCGGGCAAACGCCGGGTAAGAGGCGGTGATCATGACCGCCGCCACGTTTTTCAGCTGCATGTTCGTCCCTGTCGGTACCGTAATACCGAGCTGGGAAAGCATGTTATTCAAACTTTGCGTGGTGAAAGGCGTCTGGGTGGTCTGGTCGCCCGTGCCGTCCAGGCCGACGACCAGGCCATAGCCGATCAGTGAGTTTGCTCGTACGCCCTGTACACTGGTGAGATCGCGAATGCGGTCGGCCTGGGCGAACGTCGCCACCAGCACCAACACCATTCCGAAAAGGGATTTAAACATAGGTCACCTTGCTTACATCGGCGATAAATTAAGGAAGAAACGTTGCAGCCAGCCCATATTCTGCGCTTCATTGATATAGCCGTTACCGACGTACTCAATACGCGCATCCGCCACCTGAGTGGACGGCACGGTGTTGCTGCCACTGATGGTGCGAGGGTTAACCACACCGGAGAAGCGAATGAACTCAGTGCCCTGATTGATGGCGATCTGTTTTTCACCCACAACATGTAAATTGCCGTTAGCCAGAACCTGGTCAACTGTTACAGTCAGCGTCCCGCTGAAGGTATTGCTGGCGTTTGCGCCACCTTTACCATTAAAGCTGTTGCCGCCAGATGCTTCGACATCGGCGCGTTCATTGCCAAACAGGCCCTGCAGATAGCGTGGAACGGTATCAAAGCCAAAATTGGTTTTTCCATCTCGGCTGGCGTTCGCCGAAGAGCTTTTGCTCGCACTGACGTTTTCCTGCAGCTGGATGGTCAACGTATCGCCAATGTTACGTGGGCGGCGGTCTTCAAACAGCGGCTGGTAGCCATAGTTGATAGGCTGTGCGGTCTGGAAAATAGAACCATTCACCACAGGCGTAGGGCCTGGGATCGGTTGGGCGGTAGTCGCACCCTGCACCAATGGTTTGGACGGGATCAAGGCGCAACCGCTGAGGGTTACGGCCAGAACAGTCACTATTGGATAACGAAACACCGCGTTTTTTTGCATTACCTTCATCTTCGAAAACAGGGGTCCGATGCAGCATTTACCGCACCGGACGACCCCTTAGAGTTGCGTCAGTTTTTGCAGCATCTGGTCGGTCGTCGACACTGCTTTACTGTTAATTTCATACGCGCGTTGAACCTGGATCATATTCACCAGCTCTTCCGCCACGTTGACGTTAGACGTTTCTACATAACCCTGATACAGCAAACCTGAGCCGTTCAGGCCAGGCGTACTTTCGTTAGGTGCACCCGAGGACTGGGTTTCCGTGTAGAGGTTTTCACCAATGCTTTCCAGACCGGTGTCGTTCATAAAGGTCGTCAGGTTAAGCTGTCCAACCTGAACAGGCGCTGCCTGCCCCTGTTGCGTCACGCTCACCACGCCATCACGTCCGATGGTAATGCTCAGGGCGTTAGCCGGAATGGTAATCGCAGGCTGAACCTGGAAACCACCCGCCGTCACCAGCTGACCATTCTGATCCACCTGGAACGAACCGTCGCGCGTATACGCTGAGGTACCATCAGGTAACTGCACCTGGAAGAACCCCTGGCCTTTAATGGCGACGTCTTTGCTGTTGTTGGTCTGAGACAGGTTACCCTGGCTGTGCAGACGCTCGGTCGCAACCGGACGCACACCCGTACCAATCTGCAGGCCTGACGGCAGCGTTGTCTGCTCAGACGACTGCGCGCCCGGCTGACGAATGGTTTGATAAAGCAAATCTTCGAACACGGCACGCTGACGCTTGAAACCATTGGTGCTGACGTTCGCCAGGTTGTTGGCGATGACATCCATGTTGGTTTGCTGTGCGTCAAGACCCGTTTTCGCGATCCATAAAGAGCTGATCATAAGAAATCCTGTTAACTCATAGACAGCAGTTGGTTAGCACGTCCGGCGTTTTCATCGACGCTGGTGATAACCTTCATTTGCATTTCGAAACGACGCGCGCTGGCAATCATATCGGTCATGGCGGCAACCGGTTTAACGTTACTGCCTTCCAGTACGCCGGACATCACGCGGATGCTCGGATCGGGCTGCAACGTCGCACCCCGCGTAGCCAGTGCCGAAGCGCTGGTACGGAACAGACCGTCATCACCGCGCGTCACTTCATTGCCTTCGGCTTTCACCAGCTTCAGTTTGCCAACCGGCGCCACGGTATTCGCTGGATCGCCCGGGTTCAGGGCCGAAATGGTCCCGTCCGCCGCGATGGTGATTTCCGAACCTTCCGGCACCGTCAGTGGACCCGCTTCGCCAATCACCGGGTGACCCTGAATCGTCAACTGACCGGCAGAATCGACCTGGATATTACCGTTACGGGTATAACCTTCCGTACCGTCAGCCGCTTGCACCGCCAGCCAACCATCCTGCTGAAGCGCCACGTCCAGCGGACGTGAGGTGTAATCCATTTGGCCAGGCGTCATATCGGCACCCGGCGTAGAGGCGATAACCAGCGTACGCGTCGGCAGCGTCAGCCCTTCGACCGGTACCGCGCGCATTGCATTAAGCTGCGCTCGGAATCCCGGCGTGGAGGCGTTCGCCAGGTTACTGGCGGTCACAGCCTGCTGATTCAGCGTCTGACTGGCTGCGCCCATCGCGGTATATATTGCGTGATCCATTACATCATCCCGTTAGACGATTAACGCAGGTTAACCAGCGTGTTGAGGATCTGATCCTGGGTTTTGATGGTCTGCGCGTTCGACTGGTAGTTACGCTGCGCAACAATCATGTTCACCAGTTCTTTACTCAGATCCACGTTTGACGCTTCCAGTGCACCGTTGGTCAATGAACCAAAGTTACCGGTTCCTGCTGTACCCAGCAGCGCAACGCCGGAAGACTGCGTTGCCGTCCACACGTTATCACCTTCGGATTTCAGGCCTTCGTTGTTGGCGAAGTTTGCCAGCACGATCTGACCCAGAACCTGATTCTGCTCGTTAGAGTAGTTACCCATAACGGTGCCATCATCGTTAATCTGGTAGCTCACCAGGTCACCCGGCTTGTAGCCGTTCTGGTTAGTTGCCACGATGTTGTTCGCACCGGTGTTCTGCTGCATGGAGTTAGCAAAACTCAGGGCAAATGTCGCAGGCGTTGCACCAGGGATAGTCGCCGTTGTGACGTTAACCTGACCGCCCGTGTCCAAAACACCGCTGGCGGTGAAGGTCAGCGTCGTTGCCAGCGTTGCTGCACTACCCGGCACGCTCGCATCCTGGGAGTAGACATCCCAGGTGTTCGCGGCGGTGTCTTTGACGTAGAACAGATTCATGTTGTGTGCATTACCCTGGCTGTCATAGACAGTCACGGTGCCTTTCTTGTTGTAAGAATCTGGGTCAGAGGTATCTGCAACATTAAATGGCTTTGTCGGCGCGGTATCCGTTGAGTTCAGGTTGATCTGCTGTGATGCGGTGTCGGTAGGCTTCGCCGCCATCAGCGTATTCGGGATAGAAATCGCCTGCGGGTTTGCGCCGGTCTGGATGGTCGGTGGCGTACCTGCAACCGGATACCCCGTCAGCTGCAGGCCCTGCATGTTGACGATGTTACGGTTTTCGTCCAGCTTGAACTGGCCGTTACGACTGTAAAAAACTGAACCGTTGGCATCAACCATACGGAAGAAACCGTTCTGGCTGATGGCAACGTCCAGTCCACGACCGGTGTTGGTCGTTGTGCCGTCGTTAAAGTCCTGGGTGATACCAGCAACTTTTACACCTAAACCGACTTTGGAACCGGCGAACATATCTGCGAAAGACGCAGTACCGGATTTGAAACCATAGGTCGCGGAGTTGGCAATGTTGTTACCAATGACGTCCAGGTTGGTGGCGGCGGCATTCAGGCCGCTGACCGCTTGTGAAAAGGCCATGAGTTACTCCTGATAAGTATTAAGGCTTAAATAATCTGCCGAACTTCGTCGAGCGTGGTGGTACCAGAAGTACCCAAATCCAGTTTGTTGCCGTCACTGCCGCGCGTCACGCCCTGAACCAGTGCGAACTTAAGCGGCTGAGCCACCAGCTGATTCGGACCACTGCTGGCAGAAATGGCAACGCTATAAGAACCGTTTGGTGCGGTAGTGCCGTCCGTCATCGAGCCATCCCAGCTAAAGGTATGGACGCCTGCTTTCAGCTCACCGATATCGATAGTGCGTACAACGACGCCATCTTTATTGGTGATTGTGGCGGTGACTTTGTCGGCGGCTTGCTGCAACTCAACGCCAAACGGCGTTGTGGTGGTCGTACTGTTGCCTTCGGTGGTGCTGGTCCCAGCCAGGATGGTCGTCCCTGGGATCATCACACCGTGGCCAATCAGGTTACTGGCTTGCAGTGACTGGCTATCATTAAGTTGACCCGAAACGGAGCCGAGCGTGGTGTTCAGCTTCTCGATACCACTCACGGTACTGATCTGCGCAAGCTGCGTGGTCAGTTCGTTGTTTTGCATCGGGTTGGTCGGGTCCTGGTTTTTCAACTGCGCAACCAGCAGCGTTAAAAAGCTACCCTGTAGATCGGATGCGCTATTACCCGTCAGGGATTTAGAACCGCTGGTACTGCTGGTGCCTGTGACGCCGGAGTTAGTCGGGTCATTCACGTTGACGGCGATGGACATGCGTGTCTCCTTTACTGGCCGAGAGTGAGCGTTTTGAGCATCATGCTCTTGACGGTATTGAGCACTTCAACGTTCGCCTGATAGCTACGGGAAGCGGACATGGTGTTCACCATCTCACCGACTACGTCGACGTTTGGCATTTTGACGTAACCGTTCGCATCCGCCAGCGGATTGCCCGGCTCATACACCAGTTTGTCAGGTGCCTGGCTCTCAACCACACTGGAGACTTTCACGCCGCCCGTTGCCGCGCCCGGCGCAGCATCGACCTGAAAGACAACCTGTTTGGCACGATAAGGCTGGCCGTCTGGTCCGGTCACGCTGTCGGCGTTCGCCATGTTACTGGCGGCAACGTTCAGACGCTGGGACTGGGCGGTCAACGCCGAACCGGCGATATCAAAAATGTTCAGTAAGGCCATGAATTAGTTGCCTCCCTGCAGAACGCTCTGCATGCTTCTAATCTGTCCACCGAGAACGGTCAGGCCCGTCTGATATTTCAGGCTGTTATCGGCAAACTGCGTGCGCTCCCGGTCCATATCAACGGTGTTACCGTCAAGGGATGGCTGATCGGGAATGCGGTAAAGTAAATCGGCAGACGGTGCCGTCATTGCCTGAGCGGGGATATGACGCGAAGACGTCAATGCCAGGGCAACACCGGTCCCTTCCGCGCGGCCACGCTCCATCACTTTTTTAAGCTCACTGGAAAAATCCATATCGCGCGCCTGATACCCTGGGGTATCCGCGTTCGCGATGTTGCTGGCCAACACTTCTTGCCGCTGAGCGCGCAGGTTGAGCGCTTCCTGTTGAAAACGTAACGAGGCGTCAAGTTTATCGAGCATATCTTCTCCGCTGATGGCGAAATTTCAGCATGTAGCTTAAAACTCAACCCGTACACCTTATCGACGGAATACACGCAAAATGCGTCGCTATTTGTCGCGTTGAAGAAAAAGCCTAAGGGGTAGAATCGTCTCAAATCCAGGAACCGCGGGAATGTGTGATGCTGTCGTTCAAAAGTGGCTTAGCCGCTACCCTTTTACTGTTAAGTCCTCTGACGCAGGCTCAGGATCTGAATGCCCAGCTGACGGCTTTTTTTGCCCAGCGTCTGGCAGGCTTTAGTGATGAGGTGACGGTGACCGTCCGTACGCAGCCCAATCTCCTGCCCACCTGCGATCAACCTGCACTCAGCATCAGCGGCAACACAAAACTGTGGGGCAATGTGAACGTGCTGGCGCGCTGCAACAACGAAAAGCGCTTTTTACAGGTGAATGTACAAGCGACGGGCAACTATGTTGTCGCCGCCCAGCCCATTGCCCGCGGTAGCGTGTTGCAAACGACCAGCGTGGAATTAAAGCGCGGCCGGCTGGATCAGCTCCCACCGCGCACTATGCTTGATATTAATCAGGCGCAAGATTCCGTGAGCCTGCGCGATTTAGCGCCAGGACAAGCGATACAACTGTCGATGCTTCGTCAGGCCTGGCGCGTAAAAGCAGGACAACGCGTCATGGTGATCGCTAACGGAGACGGATTTAGTGTGAACAGCGAAGGTCAGGCGCTGAACAACGCCGCCGTCGCCCAAAATGCGCGCGTAAGGATGTCCTCAGGTCAGGTGGTGAGCGGAACCGTCGGATCTGATGGGATTATTCTGATTAACCTATAATCTTTTTAAAGGTTTCACGGCACCTGCCGATAAATAATTAACAAATGATAATGTCAGGCGCCAACGCCGCGAACCTCTATGAGGACAACACTATGAGCATTGATCGTACATCGCCCCTGAAACCGGTTAGCACTGTACAACCTCGTGAAACGAATGACGCGCCAGTGCTGAAACCACGCGCAGAAAAATCGTCCACGGCGAACAGCACCAGCGCCAGCGTCACCCTCAGTGATGGGCAGTCTAAACTGATGCAGCCTGCAACAAATGATATCAACGTCGAACGTGTCGAAGCGCTGAAAGCGGCTATTCGTAACGGCGAATTGAAGATGGACACCAGCAAAATTGCTGATGCATTGCTTCAGGAAACGCAGAGCTTCTTACAGAGTAAATAACCGTATGAGTCGACTGTCAGAAATATTGGATCAGATGACGGTAGTCCTGAACGATCTGAAGACGGTAATGGATGCCGAACAGCAGCAGCTGTCCATGGGACATTTTACCGGTAGCGCTTTGCAGCGTATTACTGAAGATAAAAGCTCGCTGTTGGCAACCCTGGATTACCTGGAACAACAGCGTCGTGCGGAGCAAGACCCGCGACGTAGCGCGAATGATGATATCGCTGAGCGCTGGCAGACTATTACTGAGAAAACTCAGCACCTTCGCGATCTCAACCAGCATAACGGTTGGTTGTTAGAGGGGCAGATTGAACGCAATCAGCAGGCGCTTGAGGTGTTAAAACCTCATCAGGAGCCTGGACTGTATGGCGCTAATGGCCAGACGGCCAGCTCGCGCGGCGGCGGTAAGAAGATTTCGATTTAATCGCGATAGCGATTAGACAGACGACGGGGAGCACCAGCAGGTGACTCCCCTTTCGTGGTTTATACCGTTCGGCGGGCGAACTCTTTCACTTTAAAACCGAGTACCGCCAGCGTGGCGAAATAGGCCACGATCCCCACCACGACCACCGCCATCAGGCGCAGCAGACGATACAGCATAGTGCCGTTTGACCAGTCAGGCATTACGTACATCATCCCCACCAGCGCACCAGCCATCACCAGAACCGCAATCACCAGACGAATCAGGAAGCGCATCCAGCCCGGCTGCGGCGTGAAGATGTTTTGCTTACGCAATTGCCAGTACAGCAAACCGGCGTTCAGGCATGCTCCAAGACCGATCGACAGCGACAAACCGGCGTGTTTCAGCGGACCAATAAAGATCAGGTTCATCACCTGAGTCAGGATCAGCGTCACGATGGCGATTTTGACCGGCGTTTTAATGTCCTGACGGGAATAGAAGCCCGGTGCCAACACCTTTACAACGATCAACCCCATCAGGCCCACGGAATACGCCACTAAGGCGCGCTGGGTCATCAGGGCATCAAACGCGCTGAATTTCCCGTACTGGAACAGCGACACCGTCAGCGGTTTTGCCAGAATCCCCAGCGCGACCGCACTTGGCAACGCCAACAAAAAGCACAGGCGCAAACCCCAGTCCATCAGGCGGCAATACTCATCATGATTTCCGCTGGCAAAGCTCCGCGACAGAGACGGGAGCAAAATGGTTCCCAACGCCACGCCCAGCACGCCAGACGGAAACTCCATCAGTCGGTCAGCGTAATACATCCATGACACTGAACCCGACACCAGGAATGAGGCAAAAATGGTGTTGATAATCAGGGAAATCTGGCTGACAGAAACGCCGAGAATCGCCGGTCCCATCTGCTTAATCACGCGCATCGCGCCCGCATCGCGGAAATTAATACGCGGCAGCACCAGCATGCCGATTTTTTTCAGATGCGGGAGTTGATAAGCCAGCTGAAGCACGCCACCGACGGTGACTGCCCACGCCAGGGCCAGCACGGGAGGGTTAAAGTGAGGAGCGGCAAACAGGGCAAAACCAATCATGCTGACGTTCAAAAAGGTCGGGGCAAACGCCGGGACCGAGAATCGGTTCCAGGTGTTGAGGATCGCTCCCACCAGCGAGGCCAGTGAAATCAGCAAAATATAAGGAAAGGTGATGCGCAGAAGTTGCGTCGTCAGGGCAAATTTATCCGCCGTGTCGGCAAAGCCCGGTGCCGTCACCATAATGACCCACGGGGCCGCCAGCATCCCAACAACCGTTACGATCGCCAGCGCCAGCGTCAGCAAGCCCGAAACATAGGAGACAAACACGCGGGTGGCGTCTTCACCCTGCTTGCTTTTGTATTCTGCCAGGATCGGGACAAACGCCTGGGAAAATGCGCCTTCTGCGAAAATACGGCGCAGAAGATTGGGTAATTTGAATGCCACAAAAAAGGCGTCGGTTGCCATGCCTGCACCAAAGACCCTTGCCACAATCGCGTCACGGGCAAAACCCAGCACGCGAGAAAACATGGTCATCGAGCTGACGGCCGCCAGCGATTTTAATAAGTTCATTAACGTGAATTTCCACTACCACACGGCAAAACGCCTGCAATGCAGGCGTTAAAAGAAGCGCTTAGTCTACCCGTATTTATGCGAATTACTATCCGCAGATGCGACGGGGATTAAACCGTTTTCATTCGGTCATCGCCTCGCGCCAGAGCTTTTCAATGATGCGCTGGGCCATGATCGCCTGTTCACCCGACGTTTCAGGAACCGTCTGATTTTGTACGCACTCAATGAAATGACGCGCGCATCCGGCAAAGCCGCGCTGCTCGAGCGTACTTTGCCAGCTGGCTATCGGACGGGTCAGCACGCCGCTGCCCTTTTCTTCACACCATTCCCGCATATCGGTGATGTCATATAACGCGCCATCGGTCACGGCCTGTACCGATTCGCGCTGGCTTCCCGCGCGACGGTGCATGCTGGTCGTCACCTGCACATGGTCCACAGAAAAATGGTGTTCGGCATACACCATCTCCCCTTGATCGTTGGTTTGCAGCGTACCGCTGTTGAGTTGAGCGTTACCGCCGGCCAGCCACAGCGCGGTGTCGATCACATGCAGATAGTCGTCCAGCAGCGTAAAGCGCAAATCGTTCGGGCCAATACTGTCGGTGCGATGCTTATCCATACGCAGCGACGCCGCGCTGCCCAACTGGGCTTTTAAATCCTGATAGACCGGCGAGAAGCGACGATTAAACCCGACCATGAGCGTCAGGTTTTTACGCGCAGCCAGCTCAATCAGCCGCTCTGCATCCGACACGTTTTCCGCCAGCGGCTTATCGACGCAGACATGAACGCCGGCGTTTAAGAGTGCAGTCACGACCTGATAATGCGTTGCCGTGGAGGTGTGGACAAACACCGCATCGCACTCGCGCGCCAGATCGAGCAGAGAAACGGCGTAAGGCATCCGCCAGGTTTCACATATTTGCAGTGCTTTCGCCCGCGTGGGAGACCATGCTCGCGCCAGCGTCCAGTCAGATGCGGCACCCAGAACGGGTAGCCAGGCTTTTTGCGCGATACCACCCAGCCCGACAACACCAATGCGTAGTTTCGTCACGGTTATTCTCCTAAATGTGCCAGCAAGGAATCCAGGCGCTGCTTCAGCTCCGCCACCTCCATTTCGAGCGCGTCAACGCGGGCTGTCAGCGATTCGTCATCGGCGGGCGCCACAGCCTCCACCACGTTGAACAGCGTTTCAACATCCCCACTAAACAAATGCATAAAGCGGCTTTCACGTTTACCCGGTTCTCGTGGCAGACGCATGACAAAGGGGCCGTCTTCACGGGTAGAGAGATTCTCCAGCGTGTTCTCCACTTCCTGCATATCGCTGAATTCATGCATTCTCGAGGCGCGAGAGCGCAGTTCTCCCGGCGTTTGCGCGCCGCGCAGCAGTAACGTTGTGACGATCGCGACCTCGGCGGAGGTGAACTTGAGGTCGCCAAACTCGGAATTGCAAAAACGCTGCTCATATTTGGTGACGCGATTGCCGAATCCGCTGACGGTACGCAGATAATGGCGTTTTACCAGCGCATCCAGATGATCCTGAACATCGTGTTCGCTAAGGCTAAGCACCGGTTCGCGGTTGGATTTTTGGTTACAGGCCAGGGTGACAGCATTTACCGACAGCGGATATTGCTCCGGCGTCGTCACCTGTTTTTCCAGCAGACAGCCAATGACGCGCGCTTCCGTGGCGGTTAACTGATATTTCATCTTTTATCCTTATCGACCTGCGGTCCAGTCTTTGGTGGTTAACGCCGTCAGCACGTGGTCACGCCACTCGCCGTCGATCAGCAAATACGATTTTGCATAGCCTTCTTTTTCAAATCCCAGACGCGCCAGCAGATCGCCGCTGCGCTGATTGTGCGGCATGTAATTGGCCATGATGCGATGGATATGCTGCGTCCGCTGCATGTAGCGAATGGCAGAGGTGAGCGCTTCAAACATCAGTCCCTGCCCTTGCCATTTTTGACCAATGGAGTAGCCGAGATAACAGGCGTGAAACGATCCGCGCACCACGTTAGAAAAATTGGCGATCCCGATGATTTCTTTTTCTTCAGGGTCTAGTAATGCGAAATAAAAAGCCGTTCCCTGCTTATGAAACTCGGCAATCATATTCAGTCGCGCCTGCCAGCCAGAAGGAAAGCAGTGACTTTCATCCCTTACGGGTTCCCAGGGTTTTAAAAACTGGCGATTTTCGGCGTAATAATCCGCCAGACGCCAGGCATCACGTTCATGCACCAGACGAACGACCAGTCTGTCTGTTGTCAGGCGCACTTTTGGCACGTTACTGCGATAGCCAAACATCGATACCACTCCTTCCCGTCACATCAACCCTATTACCCGTTAGCTTTACTATACCTGCGCCTGTGCCTTCTGTGAAAACAGTGACATACCATTTTTCGTTGAATTCACAAAATTCGATGAAAAAGCTGAATCAAACCACCCTTTTGATAAAAAAATATTGTCGCAAGCAGGGGTGGGAAAACGCGCGTCAACACCGCAGAATATTAGCGTGCTCATCTTTCTCTACACCGACCCATTCAAACTGCATCACGGCGTGGCTAACGCAGCGGCAGCCTGAAGACTCTGTGTACTTTTCCCTGGAGGGAAAATGTCCCGCGTATCACAGGCCCGTAACCTCGGTAAGTATTTCCTGCTCGTCGATAACATGCTGGTTGTGCTGGGCTTTTTCGTCGTCTTCCCGCTGATCTCTATTCGTTTTGTGGATCAGATGGGCTGGGCGGCGTTAATGGTCGGCATTGCGCTGGGTCTGCGACAGTTTGTACAGCAGGGGCTTGGCGTTTTTGGTGGGGCCATTGCTGACCGCTTCGGCGCAAAACCGATGATTGTCACCGGCATGCTGCTGCGTGCGGCGGGCTTCGCCACCATGGGTATTGCACACGATCCCTGGCTGCTGTGGTTTTCCTGTTTTCTCTCCGGTCTCGGCGGCACGCTGTTTGACCCACCGCGTACCGCACTGGTCGTGAAATTAATTCGTCCGCGACAGCGCGGCCGTTTTTTCTCGCTGCTCATGATGCAGGATAGCGCGGGCGCGGTTATTGGCGCGCTGCTGGGAAGTTGGCTGCTGCAGTATGATTTCCGACTGGTCTGTGCGACGGGTGCTGCGCTGTTTATCCTTTGCGCTGCGTTTAATGCCTGGCTCCTGCCGGCCTGGAAACTCTCGACGGTCAAAGCTCCCGTGCGGGAAGGGCTGGGCCGCGTCATGGCCGATAAACGTTTCGTCACGTATGTGCTGACACTGACAGGCTATTACATGCTGGCCGTACAGGTGATGCTGATGCTGCCGATTATGGTGAACGACATTGCGGGCTCCCCTGCCGCCGTGAAGTGGATGTATGCCATCGAAGCCTGTCTGTCACTCACTCTGCTCTACCCCATCGCGCGCTGGAGCGAAAAGCGTTTTCGTCTGGAACATCGCCTTATGGCCGGCCTGCTGGTGATGACGCTCAGCATGATGCCCATCGGTTTAGTGAGCAGTCTGCAACAGCTTTTCGTGCTGATTTGTACCTTTTATATCGGCTCGATTATTGCTGAACCCGCCCGCGAAACGCTCGGTGCAGGGCTGGCTGATCCACGCGCTCGTGGCAGTTATATGGGGTTCAGCCGCCTCGGGCTGGCACTCGGCGGCGCGCTTGGATATGCCGGCGGCGGCTGGCTATTTGATTCTGGTAAGGCCTTGAATCAACCCGAATTACCTTGGGTGATGCTCGGTGTCGTGGGCTTTATTACGCTTATTGCCCTGTGGTGGCAATTTAGCCCAAAGCGAAGCGCGAGCGGTATGCTTGAGCCAGGGGCTTGATTTGAAACATGCTTTTTTCTCCGCCATACTAAAGACTGTTGATCACTAAATGGAGGAGAAACGTGAAGCTCTACATCTACGATCACTGTCCGTTCTGTCTGAAAGCCCGAATGATTTTCGGCCTGAAGAATCTCCCGGTTGAGTTAGTCACGCTGCTGAGTGACGACGAAGAGACGCCCATCCGCATGATTGGCAAGAAAATGGCGCCAATCCTGCAAAAAGACGACAGCCGCTATCTCCCCGAAAGCATGGACATCGTCCACTATGTCGACAAACTTGATGGCGCGCCTTTGCTCACCGGTAAACGCAACCCGGCTATCGAAGAGTGGCTACGAAAAGTGAACGGCTACGCCAATCGGCTGCTCATTCCACGCTTTGCCACTGGCGCTTTTGATGAATTTGCCACGCCCCAGGCGCGCGCCTATTTCGTTGCGAAAAAAGAGGCTGCCATCGGTGATTTTTCCGAACACCTTTCTCACTCGCCTGGCCTTATCAAAAATATCAGTGACGACTTGCGCGCACTGGATAAGCTGATCGTGAAGCCAAATGCCGTGAATGGCGAATTGTCGGAAGATGATATTCACCTGTTCCCACTGCTGCGTAATTTGACGCTGGTAGCAGGAATTAGCTGGCCGTCGCGCGTCACCGATTACCGCGACAATATGGCGAAGCAGACACAAATCAATCTGCTTTCCTCGCAGGCTGTATAGCGTCATCAGGGCGGGAGCCCCTCCCGCCTCTTTGATTATCAGTTTTTTCTGCTGGTCTCATGGATATCACCCTGACATACTGACGCGTCAGGACAGAAGCGCCGATATCATGTTGAGGAACCCCATGAAAAAGTTTGTCATTGCTGCTGCGTTTGTTATCAGCGGCCTGCTGGTGGGCTGTAACCAGCTTACTCAGTACTCCGTCAGCGAGCAGGAAATTAATCAGGCGCTGGAAAAACATAACAATTTCTCGAAAGACATCGGCGTGCCCGGCGTCGCCGATGCCCATATCGTTCTGAATCAACTGGTCAGCCAGATTGGACGCGAAGAGCCCAACAAGGTGACGTTGTCAGGTGATGCAAAACTGGATATGAACTCGTTGTTCGGCAGCCAAAAAGCGAATATCAAGCTGAAGCTCAAAGCCTTGCCCGTCTTCAACAAAGAAAAAGGGGCAATTTATCTGCAGGAGATGGAGATCGTCGACGCCGTCGTCACGCCGGAAAAAATGAAGCCGGTTCTCCAGACGCTGATGCCCTATCTGAACCAGTCTCTGCGCAATTATTTTAATCAGCAGCCAGCCTATGTTCTCAGCGAAGACAAGAGCAAGGGCGAAGCGTTAGCCAAGAAATATGCCAAAGGTATTGAAGTGAAACCGGGTGAAATCATCATCCCCTTCACCAATTAATCTCTGAGAGCGCCAATGGCGCTCTTTTTTTTGCACATTTGTTTTACGGAAATGTGTGCAAACGAAAACGTTTACGCCTATGATTTGTGTCCGGCAAAAACAGCCATCCTTATGACTGATTCCTGATAAGCCGGAGCATATCAATGACTGCACAACCCCAGGTTCTGAAAATCCGCCGCCCTGACGACTGGCATATCCATCTGCGCGATGGCGATATGCTCAAAACCGTTGTGCCCTATACCAGCGAACTCTATGGCCGCGCCATTGTAATGCCTAATCTGGCTCCACCCGTTACCACCGTCGATGCGGCTATTGCCTATCGCCAGCGCATTCTCGATGCAGTTCCAGCGGGCCATGATTTTACCCCGCTCATGACCTGCTACCTCACCGACTCGCTCGACCCGAATGAAGTCGAGCGCGGATTCAACGAGGGAGTGTTCACCGCAGCTAAACTGTATCCCGCCAATGCCACCACTAACTCCAGCCATGGCGTCACCCATATTGACGCGATCATGCCGGTGCTGGAACGTATGGAAAAACTGGGGATGCCGCTGCTGGTTCACGGCGAAGTGACGCACGCCGAAATTGATATTTTCGATCGCGAAGCCCGTTTCATCGACTCTGTAATGGAACCTCTTCGTCAGCGCCTTCAAGGCCTGAAGGTGGTGTTTGAGCACATCACCACCAAGGATGCCGCGGAATACGTGCGCGACGGTAATGCGTTGCTCGCCGCGACGATCACCCCGCAGCACCTGATGTTTAACCGCAACCACATGCTGGTCGGCGGTGTACGTCCGCATCTGTATTGCCTGCCGATCCTCAAACGCAACATCCATCAACAGGCTTTGCGTGAGCTGGTCGCGAGTGGTTTTACCCGTGCGTTTCTGGGGACAGATTCAGCTCCGCATGCGCGACATCGTAAAGAGGCAAGCTGTGGCTGTGCTGGCTGTTTCAACGCCCCTACCGCGCTGGCAAGCTATGCCACGGTCTTTGATGAGATGGGCGCGCTTGAGCATTTTGAAGCGTTTTGTTCGATCAATGGCCCCCGTTTCTACGGCCTGCCGCTCAATGACACTTTTATCGAACTGGAACGTAAAGAGAGCCAGGTCGAAGAATCTATTGCGCTGACGGATGACACCCTGATCCCGTTCCTGGCGGGTGAAACCGTTCACTGGACGGTTAAACGCTAAATATTTATCGCCCCCTGTTGTAAGCGCCGCTTAATGCCTGTATAAATAAACAGTACATTACACAGGGGGCATTTATGCGTATTGAAGTGACCATCGCCAAAACAACCGTCTTGCCTGCTGGCGCGCTTGATGCGTTGGCGGGTGAGCTATCCCGTCGTATCAATGATAATTTCCCCGACCAGGCCGGAGCCGTAACCGTGCGTTACGCCACAGCCAATAATCTCTCCGTCATTGGCGCAGCGAAAGACGATAAAGAACGCATTACCGAGATCCTCCAGGAAACCTGGGAAAGCGCCGACGACTGGTTCATCACAGATTAATATTGCTCCCTCATTGTTTTTCTTTGCCGGGTCGCCCCGGCTTTTTTTCATCTCATTTAAATAAGTTCAAATTAATTGCTTATCTTCTTAAAAAATCGTGAATGAGACGGCGTTTTAATGTTCAAACATTCTTAAAAAGCGCAAAAATGTGTTGCGACCTGTTTATTTCACCTGCATAACCTGTATTTATTGGTATACTGAAATTGCTTCAGAAAAACACGCATTGAACCTCACAGCCGTTGTCTTTAAACACGCATTAAGGGGTTATGATGGAAAAGAATAATGAAGTCATTCAGACCCATCCACTTGTTGGTTGGGACATCAGCACTGTAGATAGCTACGATGCGCTGATGCTGCGTTTGCACTACCAGACCCCAAATCAACCAGACCGCCACGACGCGGAAATTGGACAGACGCTGTGGCTAACCACGGACGTTGCACGTCAATTTATTTCTATTTTAGAAGCAGGAATTGCAAAAATAGAATCTGGCGATTACCAGGAAAATGAGTATCGTAGGCATTAAATACGCCCAACATTCACTCAACAGGCACCCATGTGGTGCCTCATTTATTTCACCCTTGTATAAGCCTGCCATATTAATTACTCTGCAAACCAAAGTACTGGTTTAAGAGACTCTCATGAAATACGACTTGATTATTTTAGGCAGCGGCTCCGTAGGTTCTGCAGCCGGATATTACGCCACTCAAGCGGGCCTTAACGTGTTAATGATTGATGCCCATATGCCTCCCCATAAAGAAGGCAGCCATCACGGTGATACCCGCCTCATTCGCCACGCTTACGGTGAAGGGGAACGCTATGTTCCGCTGGTGCTGCGTGCTCAAACGCTCTGGAATGAGTTGGCTGCACTCAATGAAGAGCCTATTTTTGAGCGTACCGGCGTCGTCAATCTTGGACCTGCCCATTCTGAATTTTTGGCCAACGTTGAGCAGAGCGCGCGACAGTTTAATCTGAACGTTGAACGCATCGACGCCACTGCCATCATGAAACGCTGGCCAGAAATTACGGTTCCTGAGGACTATATCGGCCTGTTTGAAGCAGAGTCAGGCGTGCTGCATTGCGAAACCGCCATCAAAACCTGGATTTCGCTTGCTGAACAAGCGGGCTGCGCGCAACTGTTTAACTGCCCGGTGACCGCTTTACATCACCATGATGATGGCGTGACCGTCGATACGTCGGAAGGCCAGTTTACGGCTTCTCGCCTTTTGGTAAGCGCGGGAACGTGGGTGACAAAGCTGATTCCCGATCTGCCCGTCCAGCCGGTACGCAAGGTCTTTTCCTGGTTCCAGGCCGATGGCCGTTTCAGTACGCAGAATAAATTCCCAGCCTTCACCGGAGAGCTCCCTAACGGCGATCAGTTCTACGGTTTCCCGTCGGAAAAGGACGCGCTCAAAATTGGCAAACATAACGGCGGGCAGATCATTCACTCTCCGGACGAGCGCAAACCGTTTGGCAACTATCCGGGCGATGGCTCTGAAGCCTTTAATTTCTTACGTCACATCCTGCCGGGGATTGGCGGACTGTTGCATGGCGCGGCCTGTACTTACGATAACACCCCCGACGAAGATTTTATCATCGACACTCTACCGGGCCACGACAATACCCTCCTCATTACAGGCTTGAGTGGACACGGCTTTAAATTCGCCTCTGTTCTGGGGGAAATAACAGCCCAATTTGCCCAAGGCATCACGCCGCCTTTTGATCTCACCCCTTTCTCGCTTTCACGTTTTCGCGGATAATATCCACCATAAGGCTCCGGTTATTGGGGCCTTTATTTTTAACTGCTACCGGGGAAATATGCACAGAATCTTTAATTATCTGATCAACAATATTAGAGAGCATTTTATGCTCTATATATTGCTATGGTCTCTGTTAGCGCTAATAGACATTATCTATATTGTATTTTTTTGAAAATCCCACTGACCTTTATTGACAATACTTTATAAAAATTGAATTTATGCGCAAATTATTTGAAGACTCACACTCGCACTCAATCCCAGTGATTTCAGCACCAAGCATCATTTAACACGAAGCTTTTGAATTACTTACCGCAAATCCTTTCAATTAAACTGAAATACAATAAATTAAAATCCTTATTCCTAAATATCAGTTGCAATAATGTTTTCGACACGCCATTTTGAGCATTCCTTTAATTGAGAATGGTCGTCATTATGCAACTGCGTAATTCTTCTGCACGCTATGGATTAATATCCATACTGCTGCACTGGGGTATTGCACTCGCCGTTTACGCGATGTTTGGTCTTGGCCTGTGGATGGTAACGCTGAGCTATTACGACGGCTGGTATCATCAGGCACCTGAGCTGCATAAAAGCATCGGCATTCTGCTGATGATGGGGCTCGTCATTCGCGTTATCTGGCGACATATTTCACGTCCCCCTTCTGCGCCGAAAAGCCATAGTACGTTGACTCGGGTTACCGCAGCAGGCGCGCATATTGCGCTGTATTCGATCCTCTTTGCCATTTTCATCAGCGGCTATCTGATTTCCACCGCAGACGGTAAACCCATCAGCGTATTTGGTCTTTTCGACGTCCCGGCCACGCTGACCGATGCCGGTTCACAGGCCGATCTGGCCGGCCAGATACATTTATGGCTGGCCTGGAGCGTCGTTATTTTATCCGTACTTCATGGCCTTGCGGCCCTTAAACACCATTTCATCGATAAGGACGATACGCTCAAGCGCATGCTTGGCCGCTCGTCTGTAGACTCTGGAGCATAAAATGAAAAAACGCCTGCTGGGTATCGCATTGGGTTCACTGTTATTCACCACAGGTTCTGCCGTTGCCGCCGATTACAAAATTGATAAAGAGGGCCAGCATGCCTTCGTCAATTTCCGCATTCAGCACCTCGGATACAGCTGGTTGTATGGCACGTTTAAAGATTTTGAGGGTTCGTTTACCTTTGACGAAAAAAATCCCGCTGCCGATAAAGTGAATGTCACGATTAATACCAACAGCCTGGACACCAACCATGCTGAGCGCGACAAACATCTGCGCAGCGCCGAATTCCTGAACGTCTCAAAATTCCCGCAGGCAACATTCGCCTCAACAGACGTCAAAAAAGACGGTGAAGACCTGGATATTACCGGCAACCTGACGCTCAATGGCGTCACCAAACCTGTGAAACTGGAAGCTAAGTTGATCGGCCAGGGGGATGATCCATGGGGTGGCAAACGTGCTGGCTTTGAAGCATCGGGCAAAATTCGTCTGAAGGACTTCAATATCACGACCGATTTAGGCCCAGCATCGCAAGAAGTGGATTTGATTATTTCTGTGGAAGGCGTGCAGCAAAAATCATAGTAAAAAATCCCGGTCGCGCGCTGCGACCGGGATATTAACGCATTATTCCGGGTCCGGAATACCGAGTTTAGTGTTCAATCGTCCACGCGATTTATTGAAGATCTTATTCCCGTTTTCGCGCCCGGCACGACGACGGCGTTGTTCCTCTTCAGGCAGCACACTTTCCTCGCTGCACAGCTCGCTGCAACAACCCCTGAATTTTTCTGCACACGTCGGGCACTGAATAAACAGCAGGTGACAGCCGTCGTTTTTGCAGTTGGTGTGGGTGTCACACGGCGTTCCGCACTGGTGGCAATGCGCGATAACATCCTCAGAAATACGCTCGCCCATACGCTCATCGAAAACAAAATTCTTACCGATAAAGCGTACCGGTAGACCCTGCTCACGCGCACGGCGCGCATACTCGATAATCCCGCCTTCGATATGCCAGACTTTATTGAAACCGCTGTGTTTCATCCAGGCACTGGCTTTTTCACAGCGTATCCCGCCGGTGCAGTACATAATGATTTTTTTATCTTTATGTTCCTGCATCATCTCGACGGCTTTCGGCAACTGTTCACGGAACGTATCAGCCGGGATTTCCAGCGCGTTTTCGAAATGGCCCACTTCGTATTCATAGTGATTGCGCATATCGATAAAGACGGCGTCAGGGTCGTCCAGCATGGCGTTCACTTCTGCTGCTTTAAGATATTCGCCCACGTCGCTGGCATTAAACGTCGGATCGTCAATTCCGTCAGCCACGATACGTTCACGCACTTTCATGCGCAGTACCCAGAACGATTTGCCATCATCATCAAGCGCGATGTTAAGGCGCACGTTGTTCAGTGCCGGATCAAAACTGTAGAGAAAATCGCGGAAAGCACTGACTTTGCTCTCTGGCACGCTGATCTGCGCGTTGATGCCCTCATGAGCGAGATAAACACGCCCAAACACATTCAGCGTCTCAAAGGCTTTGTAGAGCGCATCACGGGTTTCCTGAGGCTCAGCGATGAAAAAATACTTATAGAATGAGATCGTTATACGTGGCTCTGTTTCGGCCAGCATACGTGCTTTTAACGTCTCATTCGAAATGCGGTTGTGTAACACTGGCATGGTGTACGGTTCCTGCAATCGTTAAGAAATGAAAATCGGCGGCATCATATAGCAAACAATGCGAATTTACATCCCCACATTTTGCGCTACATTTCTCTTATTCAAATTATAAAGCAGCAACATTTGCTGCTTATGCACCCAATTTGGGCCATTCGTTTTGGTAATGTATTTAAAAAATGCGAGAATAATGGTCAAAGGACGATTTAAAACAGGAGTGATATGACCCACTTACCTAAATTTTCTGCGGCACTGCTCCATCCTCGATATTGGTTAACCTGGTTCGGCGTCGGTCTTCTTTGGTTACTGATTCAACTGCCCTACCCGCTGCTTTACCGTTTAGGATGCGGCCTTGGTCGCCTCGCCCAGCGTTTTATGAAGCGTCGCGTCAGAATCACGCATCGCAATCTGGAACTATGCTTTCCGGAAATGAGCGAGCATGAGCGCCAGGCGTTGATCACAAAAAATTTCGAATCCGTCGGAATGGGCCTGATAGAAACGGGAATGGCCTGGTTTTGGTCAGATAAACGCATGGCGCGCTGGTTCGACGTCGCGGGCACCGGCATGGAACCGGTACATCAGCTGCAGGCACAAAAAACGGGCGTGTTGCTGATTGGCATCCACTTTCTGACGCTTGAAATCGGCGCGCGCATGTTTGGAATGCAGGCTCCGGGTATCGGTGTTTACCGCCCAAATGACAATCCGGTGATAGACCTGCTGCAAACATGGGGTCGTATGCGCTCCAACAAGCAGATGATCGACCGTAAAGATCTAAAAGGCATGATCAGAGCGCTGAAAAAGGGTGAAGTGCTTTGGTACGCGCCCGATCACGACTACGGTCGCCGCTCCAGCGTTTTTGTTCCGTTTTTTGCCGTCGAAGAGGCCGCCACCACAACAGGAACCTGGATGCTGGCGAAGATGTCGAACGCGGCGGTGGTTCCTTTCGTCCCACGGCGAAAACCTGACGGGAAAGGCTATGAGCTGATCATGATTGAGCCTGAATATTCGCCGCCGGTCGACGATGCGGAAACAACCGCCAGGTGGATGAACAGCGTCATTGAGAAATGCATTATGCTCGCCCCGGAGCAATACATGTGGTTGCATCGCCGCTTCAAAACCCGTCCCGAAGGGATGCCTTCTCGCTACTGAGTTATGCGGTCTTCGGACCGCATCGACTTTTCGCTTTACAGTGCCTACATTTTGCACACAATTAGCCTGAAACTCACCCATTGCGCCAGGTCTAGTCGGAATAAGACATCCGCGTGACAACTTATTGGCGCATTCATACTTGCAAAACCAGAGAATCAGCTATTCTTTCCCTGAAAGCCATTGAGAATCACAGGGAGACACCGATGACTATGTACGCCACGCTGGAAGAAGCTATTGATGCCGCTCGCGAAGAGTTCCTTGCGAACAACCCTGGTATTGAGGCTGAAGATGCCGATGTGCAACAACTCAACATTCAGAAGTATGTGCTTCAGGATGGGGATATCATGTGGCAGGTAGAGTTTTTCGCTGATGAGGGAAGCGACGGTGAATGTTTGCCGGTGCTGAGTGGTGAAGCGGCACAGGCCGTTTTCGACAATGATTTTGATGAGATCGAGTTGCGTCAGGAATGGCTTGAAGAAAACACCCTTCATGAGTGGGATGAGGGTGAGTTTCAGCTTGAACCGCCGCTGGATACTGAAGAGGGGCAAACCGCTGCGGATGAATGGGACGAGCGGTAATCAGCCGTTACTCATAAGGTCCGTGCTGCGCATCGATGGGCAGCAATAGCGTGTCAAACACCAGCGAAAAGGGTAAATCGAGAACCGTCAAATAACGCCATGCAGAATCGCGTACATCCCATTTCACACCGGGATAGTATTGATTTCCGTGGCCCTGACCGGGGATCGTTCGGCTAATAATACTGCCGCACCCGCTGAGCAGCAGCGACATCATGACCACAATGACTATTCTCATCGACACCTCATATAAAAAAATACCGGCCGTGGCCGGTATTTTTATTTTGCCTGGCTTACTTCGCCTTTGCCTTTATCGCACGGGGATTGAGCTTTATTGTCGAGTAGTAATTCACCCAGGACGAGTATCTCTCAGGGGATGCCCATACGCGGTAATGCAAGCGCGCCATGGTGATCGGATCGCTCAAGAGCACCAGACGACGATCGCGGTTCAGTTTTTCCGGCGTTTCGTTCAGCGCTTGTTCAACGTGGCGATCGCGGGCGATCTCCAGTACCTGGCTTGCACGGTGGCGCGCGGTTGCCATTGCTGTCGCGAGTGCGTTAAACGATGGATTAAACACGGCGTGAATAAAGCCATCATCCAGCGAACGACTGCGGTTCAGCACCAGATATCTGTCGGTATCGACCAGCACCTGCGGCGGCGAATACTCTTCTGGAATCAGGAACAGCTTCCAGCGTTTGGTGCGTAATCCCATTGTCGAACGACTGGAGATCACGGAGACAAACGGCGACAGAATCAGCGAGAACACGATCGGTGCCAGCCAGAACAGGAAGCGTAAATCCAGCCACGCCATCCCTGCTGCCCACACCAGACCGAGCAACATCTGGGAACCATGACGCATAAACGCTTCGCTCCACGGCGTGGAGTCATCATCACGCTGCGGCGAGTTCCACACGACTTCCCAACCCAGGAACGCGCTGACCACAAATACGGTGTGGAACAGCATGCGCACCGGCGCCAGCAGCACTGAGAACAGGACTTCGAGCAGCAGCGAAAGCGTCACGCGGCAGAACCCACCATACTCTTTCGACCCTTTGCACCAGATGAGAATGATGCTGAGCAGTTTCGGCAGGAACAGTAAGATCATCGTTGACGCAAACAGGGCAATCGCCAGCTCCGGACGCCACTGCGGCCACACCGGGAACAGCTGGCGCGGTTGCAGGAAGTATTGCGGTTCCGTCAAGGCATGCACGACCTGTAAAGCGGTCGATAAGGCCAGGAACATAAACCACAGCGGCGCAGACAGATAGGACATCACGCCCGTCAGGAATACCGCGCGGTGAACCGGGTGCATCCCTTTCACGAGGAACAGACGGAAGTTCATCAGGTTGCCGTGACACCAGCGACGGTCGCGTTTCAACTCGTCGAGCAAGTTTGGCGGCAGCTCTTCATAAGAACCCGGCAGATCGTAAGCAATCCACACGCCCCAACCCGCACGGCGCATCAGCGCTGCTTCGACGAAATCGTGCGACAGGATAGAGCCCGCAAATGAGCCCTCACCGGGCAGCGGCGCGAGCGCACAGTGTTCAATGAACGGCTGAACGCGGATAATCGCGTTGTGACCCCAGTAGTGAGATTCACCCAACTGCCAGAAGTGCAGACCAGCGGTAAACAGCGGACCATATACGCGCGTCGCAAACTGCTGACAACGCGCATACAGCGTGTCCATACCCGATGCTTTTGGCGACGACTGAATGATCCCGGCGTTCGGGTTCGCTTCCATCAGACGCACCAGACCCGTCAGACAGTCACCCGTCATCACGGAGTCGGCATCCAGCACGACCATATAGCTGTACTGATTGCCCCAGCGACGGCAGAAGTCATCGATGTTGCCGCTTTTGCGCTTCACACGGCGACGGCGACGACGATAGAAAATCTGTCCTTCGCCCTGCACTTCCGCGATAAGTTCCATCCACGCTTTTTGCTCGGCAACGCAGATATCGGGGTTGTAGCTGTCGCTCAGGATGTAAACGTCGAAATGCGCAGCGTTACCGGTCGCCTTTACAGACTCCCAGGTCGCACGCAATCCCGCAAACACCCGGTCAACGTCTTCGTTACAAATCGGCATAATCAGCGCAGTGCGGTGCTCAGGATTTAAGGCTTCATCCCCCACCGTTGACGCAGAAATACTGTATTTATCACGCCCCATCAGCAGCTGCAGGAAGCCCATCAGCGCTGTCCAGAAACCGGCTGAAACCCAACAGAACAGAACGGCGAACAGCAGCAATATTCCACTTTGCAGAATGTACGGCAGCAGCTGCATGAACGACACCCACAGATCCTGCCCGAACATATCGGCAGGATTGATCAGTGCCCAGCCCTGATAAGGCAGGATGGTCTTCATGTACCACGTCGCGACGACGGTCTGCGCAAGCGTCAGCAACAGCAGGGTATAGCGGCGGATAGTCCCGACGGTACGCCATTTCTGCTCAGAAGCCTGCTGTTCTTTGGTCAGACGTGACAGATAGCGCGGCGCGACTTCACGACCGCGCAGGCGATCCCAAAAGCGACCGACCGGGTTGGTGCGCCATGGATCCGGGAACATCGAAGAACGCGTGGCTTTTGGCATAGCCTGAAGCTGTGTGCGTCCTTCGTCGTCCTTGATCAGCTGGCCTTCTGCCAGCGAGTCCGGCCATGCCTGCTCCAGACGCGCTTTGACTGAACCCAGCGGCGTATCATCATCACGAGTAAACGGATGATGTTCGCCATCCAGCGCGGTGTGAACCGCGCGGATGTCGCTCTTGGGCAGTGCCGCTTTCTCAATGTCTGTCAGCGGCAGGGCATCAATGTATTCAGTTGTATTATTCATTAGCAGGTAACTGATAGCTCCAGGTTTCGCTTAGCGGCTGATCGGCATTGACCAGCGCAGCACGCATTTCAGTGGTCTGTTTTGGATCTTTCACTTTCACGCGCAGGGTTAAGCGCCACCCTTTTGTTACTGGGTTATAACGCACGGAGCTCTCAGCGATCTCGCCATTATCACCAATACTGGTTTGCGCCGTCACAGGGGTATCCGGAGCCAGTTTTTTCATGTCCTGACCCGTGAAGTCCACCACAAACGCGACGGTACCATCAGGTTGACGAATAAGATTTGACTGCTTCACGTCACCCGTAGAGCGGCGCGTCTGCATCACATACGCATTGTCAGGCGCATGCAATTTATCTTCATCGCGGCTAAAGGTGATGGTGTAGTTGAAGTTCATCTCTTTGCCAGCCTCAGGAAGCTGATCCGGAGTCCAGTAAGCGACGATATTGTCGTTGGTTTCGTCGTTGGTTGGAATTTCAACCAGCTCGACTTTTCCTTTACCCCAGTCCCCTTTCGGCGTGACCCACGCGCTTGGACGCAGATCGTAACGATCGTCGAGATCTTCAAAACGGGAGAACTGTCGGCCACGCTGGAGTAAACCAAAGCCCTGCGGGTTTTCCATTGCAAAGCTGCTGACAGCCAGGTGTTTCGGGTTATTCAGCGGACGCCAAATCCATTCATTGTTGCCAGCAAGAATAGAAAGGCCGTTTGAGTCATGCAGTTCTGGGCGGAAATTCGTCGCCGGAGAAGGCTGATTTGGCCCAAACAGGAACATGCTGGTTAATGGTGCAACACCCAGTTTACCCACTTTGTCGCGCAGATAGACTTTCGACTGCACGTCAATAACGGAGTCACGGCCCGGCATAATGACAAAGCGGTAAGCGCCCGTCGCACGCGGGGAGTCGAGCAGTGCATAGATAGTCAGACGTTTATCAGTGGGTTTTGGACGTTCGATCCAGAACTCACGGAAACGCGGGAACTCTTCGCCAGACGGCAGAGCTGTGTCAATCGCCAGACCGCGCGCAGACAGGCCGTAAACCTGGCCGGAACCGATCACACGGAAATAGCTGGCACCCAGCATGCTGACGATTTCGTCGTTTTTATCTTTGCTATTGATTGGATAAAGCACTTTGAAGCCTGCAAAACCCAGGTCTTTCACGGTGTCTTTATCGTGCTTCACATCGCCAAAATTAAAATAGTCGGGGCTGTATTTGATTTTACGTACCGCCGTTGCCGTCACTTCATTGATGGCAACCGGCGTGTCGAAGTACATACCCTGGTGATAAAATTCAAGCTTGAACGGGGTTTTTATATTGTTCCAGTACGCTTTATCGTGATTAAACTGGATCTGCTGATAGTCCGCGTATTTCATGTCGCGGAAAACGGAGGGCAGGTTACTTTTCGGCGCTTCGTAGCCTTTATCAGCCATCGATTTAGCCTGTTTTGCGACGTCGTCGATGGAAAAAGACCATGCTGACGAGGTATACAGGGACAACAACACTGCCGCACCCAACCAACGCATTTTCATCATTTTTGATTTATGTTTCATAATAAGTAAGCACTTCCCCCTTTGTGTGCTTAATTCGATCCGATCCATTTTACTGGAAATTCAGGCAATCCGACAACATTATCACCGCTTTGTTCAGCGCACCGGCTCAGGGATTAAGCAAGTAGAAGACCCTCTTTCTACTTTGCGTGCTTATCCTGGAGACAGGGTGTCGGTCTTGGTGTAGGGTTGGCTTCGAATGTAACCACTATTAGTCTTATGGATAAGGCGAAAAGTCTGAGAATGCGCAACGTTATATGATCACTGCACCCACTCAACGTGAATACTTCCTCGACTCCATCCGGGCATGGTTAATGCTTTTGGGGATCCCGTTCCACATCTCACTGATTTACTCAAGCCACACCTGGCATGTAAACAGTATAGAGCCCTCATGGTGGCTGACACTGTTTAACGATTTTATACACTCATTCCGCATGCAGGTGTTCTTCGTGATATCGGGCTATTTTTCCTACATGCTGTTTCTGCGGTATCCGCTGAAACGCTGGTGGAAAGTGCGCGTCGAACGCGTCGGTATCCCCATGCTCACCGCTATTCCACTGCTGACGCTGCCTCAGTTTATCATGCTGCAGTATGTCAAAGGCAAAGCGGACAACTGGCAGAACCTGACCTTTTATGAAAAATATAACACCTTGGTCTGGGAGCTGATTTCTCATCTCTGGTTCTTATTAGTTCTGGTGGTCATGACCACGGTGAGTCTGTGGATATTCAGCCGCTTGCGCCGTCGGTTAAGCCGTCACACGGAAGATCAATTCGCGACCCTCTCCTTTGCCAAGCTTTCCGTTATTTTCCTGCTGCTTGGGATGGCTTATGGCGTGATACGCCGTACGCTGTTTATGGTATATCCGCCTATTCTCAGCGACGGACTGTTTAATTTTGTGGTGATGCAAACCCTGTTTTACATTCCGTTCTTTATGCTGGGCGCGCTGACCTTTATTTCGCCGAAGCTAAAGGCCTTGTTCATCACCCCATCACCGTGGTGCGCCGTCGGCTCTGCGCTGGCTTTCGCCGCCTATTTGCTGAATCAAAAATACGGCAGCGGCGATGCGTGGATGTATGAAACTGAAAGCGTGATTACGATGTTGCTGGGGCTATGGATGGTAAACGTGGTGTTTGCGCTGGGGCATCGTCTGCTGAATTTTAAATCGAAACGTGTGACCTATTTCGTCAACGCTTCCCTGTTTATCTATGTGGTTCATCATCCCCTGACGCTCTTTTTTGGTGCATACATCACGCCGCATATCGCCTCAAACACGCTGGGATTCTTCACCGGACTGGTGTTTGTGGTGGGTATCGCCATTGTGCTGTATGAAATTCATCTGCGGATCCCGCTGCTGCGTTTCCTGTTTTCAGGCAAACCGCAGAACAAAGCGGAAAGCCTCAACGCAGCGCAGTAATTTTTTGTGCGCCGGGTCTCCGGCGCGCTTACAGAAGCCACTCCACGGGTAGCCACCAGGCCAGACGCACCAAAACGCGCTGCCAGAAGCGGGTTGAGGGCTCTTTCGTTAACACAATGTCTTTCCCGTCTTTGTGCTCGATCCAGTTCAAACGCCCCGTGTTATCGAGCCGAATTTGCCAGGCCTCCTGCATCCGGGTCTTCAGAAAACGTCGATGGATAATTTGCGCCAGCGTTTCGCTTTCTATCACAAATCCCATTTCGGTATTGAGCATGGTTGATCGCGGGTCAAAATTCAGCGAACCGATAAACACTTTTTGACCATCAATACTGAACGTTTTGGCATGAAGACTGGAACCGGAATTCCCCGTCAAGCCACGATCGTGTAATCCCGGCACGAAATCCTGCGTCGGCTTAAGTTCATACAACTCAATACCGTGTCGCAGCAGTTTTTTACGCCAGCGCGCATAACCCGCATGGACCACGGCGACGTCGTTAGCCGCCAGCGAATTCGTCAGAATCGCGACCTTGACCCCTTTGCGCACCATTTGCAGCAGCAGCGCAACGCCTGCCCGAGTGGGGACAAAATAAGAAGAAATAATATCAATTTGTTCGACCGGAGAGCCCATCACGTCCAGTAAACGCTGCGGCAGTAGGGAATGACGTTTTGCCCGTCCCAGCCCTTTACGCGGATCGTCGCTGAGCAAGCGGGTTTTCGCCCAAATCAGCGGTAAATCCCGCGCCTCAAGCTGGGTAATGAACTGGCTGGATTCCAACTTATTCAAATAACGTTGGGTTATCTCGCTCTGATACCATTCATCCGGTGGCTGGATCCGCGCTTCGATCTCCGCTTCCGACAGTTCCAGAACCTGCTTTAGAGTGGATACGCAGGCGCTGCTCCAGTAACGTTCAAAGTCATCAGCCACATCCGCCACAACCGGCCCCACCGCCATCACATCCAGATCGGAAAAGAGCGGCGCGTCCCCTGCCCCAAAGTACGCATCGCCGACATTGCGACCGCCAATCAGGGTAACTTCACCATCGACAGTGAAACTTTTGTTGTGCATACGGCGGTTGAGACGCGCGAAGTCGGTGAGATACCCCAGCGCGCGGAGCGTTCTAAAGGAGAAGGGATTGAATAGCCGTACATCAATATTTTGATGCGAATCGAGCAGACGTAAAATGGCATCCAGCCCCTGGGTATTGTTATCGTCGAGCAGAAGCCGGACGCGCACCCCGCGCGTCGCCGCCGACAGCAAAACGGAAAACAACAGCCGCCCGGACATGTCGTCTTCCCAGATGTAATACTGCACATCTAACGTTTTTTCCGCCATTTCCGCCAGCCGATATCGGCACGCAAACGCGTCCAGGCTATCGTCCAGGGGGAGAAGACCGCATAATCCTGGATGTTCTGCGCTAACAGGCGCAATAGCACGCCCGAGCCGCGTTTTATGCGTCAGGGATAAGTCCTCGTTGGATAAGGAGTTGCTGGTAAAGCTGGGCATTTTCTTCATCATAACAGACAAAGTATACCCGCTCCGGCAGAGGCTTGCGGGTGAGGAATTCTGAAACTGTATCTACCGCTATTTCCGCAGCCGCCGCTTTGGGATACCCGTAAACGCCCGTGCTAATGGCGGGGAACGCCAAAGTTTGATATCCATTCGCCGCAGCCAGACGCAGACAGTTAAGATAGGCGTCCTTTAACGTCCTCGCTTCATGATGATCTCCCCCCTGCCAGACAGGGCCAACCGCATGAATCACCGCTTTCGCCGGAAGTTCGCCTGCGATGGTAATCACCGCATGTCCAGGGGCACATTCGCCCTGCTGCTGGCACACCGTTTTGCAGGCTTCCAGCAGTTGTGGTCCGGCCGCACGATGAATGGCTCCGTCAACCCCTCCACCGCCCATTAACGACGGTTTGGCTGCATTGACGATAACGTCAACCTCCATCGTCGTGATATCCCCAACAACAACGTCTATTTGCGGCTTCATATACATTCCTCTACTACCTGTATTTTAGTAAGTGTATAGCAGGGGAATGTGGCAAAGAAGGATTTGATCAGAAAAGCCCCCCGCCACCGGACGGAGGGCTTTGGCTTAGCGATAGTCTATTTGCACAATGGCCAATGACTTTTCTGGATTGATGTATTTCATGCTGACCCTGGCGATATCTGGATTGACGTTGCGACCGCTAACGGCATCCTGATAGCTGACCTGAGTCGTTTGCATCTTCCCGTCTTTAGGACAGGAAAGCGCAAACTGCTGCTTTTGCGGTGTAATTTCACACGGATCCTCGACAATCATCCCACGGAAATGAATAACACCGCCGTTAACAATCGTTGCCGAAAAAGCCGGTATCAGAGCAGATGAAAGCATCATCCCCACACCTAACATCATTTTTATACTGAACGCGACCATGGATTGGTTCCTCAATGAGAAATCATCCTTGATGGGTGTCGTGCATTCCTTATCTAGAGCATAGAGAGATTCATTGGGAACCGCCAAATTATACAATGCATTGATTTCGTGAATGTTTCATTCAGAAGTCGGCCACTGTTGCGATAAATGAAGTGATTTCCCATCGGTAACAGTAACGACAATTTTCACAGAATCTTTAGGGCTAATATTCAAACTGAGCCTGGACAAATCAATGGCCTGATTCGCAGGAAGAGAAAGCGTATTCCGCTGACTAGAGGTACTTTGCCCGCCTCCCCCTTGTCGGGAAGAGGTGATTTGAACCTGGCACACACAAGGCTCGGATAACGTCACCTGGGGAATAATGGTCGTCATGTCCCCATTTTGTGTCGTTTTAAAGGTAATTTGGCTGGAGAGCGCAGCGAGGAGCAGAAGGGTATGCATGATAAACTCCCGAAAAAAAACAGGGCCTATGCCCTGTTTTTTTGTAGCACAGAGTGCGTATTAGTACTGATGCGCAGTTGCGTTGTTGCCGAAACCAACCTGAGTAACAGACACAGTTGAGCCAGATGCGGTCTGGTCTACTGCTGCGCCGTTGCCGCCGCCGAACTGTTTAACAGTCATTGTAGAATCTTTACCATTCCACTGATCGAGGGTTGCGCTGTTACCAAAGCCGTTCTGCACCAGTTCGATAGAGCTGTCATCAGAACCTTGACCAACATCAGCACCGTTACCTCCACCGTGCTGAGAAATAGACAGTTCAGAATCTTTTGCATTAGATTGCAGAGCAACAGCTGAGTTACCGCCACCGGACTGGTAAATACTCAGTGTGGAGTTAGGACCGCTATTACCGCCACCCCAACCACCACCGTGGCCGTATTGTGGAATTGAACCAGCCAGAGCACTGCCAGAAACTACGATTGCTGCGATTGCTGCCACTTTGAAAAGTTTCATGGTAAACCCCCATCGGATTGATTTAAGTCGTCGAAATAGTTAGCGTTGGATAACGCGAATAGCCATTTGCGACTGTCTCTGAACAACAACTGCTGTTTTTTGCGTACCATACTGCGTAATACTCGCTCTGTTACCCGAACCTTTCTGAATAATCATCGCGGTATTACCAAAAGCACCCTGCTGAATACTTGCATCGTTCCCGTTGCCGGACTGATCAATATAAGCAAGGTTGTAAGTCCCTGATTGATCAACTTTCGCTCTATTGCTTCCACCTTCCTGAGAAACAACGGACAGTAATTTTGAACCGCCCTGACGAACTTCTGCGTTATTACTCACGCCTTGTTGACCAATAATGGCTGCCTGATTATATGAAGACTTACTTAATTCATTAACCGCGAAGTTGTATTCCGAATTTGCCAAATCCGAACCTGCCGCGATTGATAACCCAGGCGCACCCAGTAATGTAAACATCATAAATAACGTTCTGTTTTTCATGTTGTCACCTGGACCTGGCTAAATAAACATCTCGGTGTTAACGCGATTCGTTTTTTGTTAACGCCGCGTTACGATGAAGAGTATGTCCACCGAAACAATTTAAATATCTCACCCGCGCGACTTATTTTTATTTAAAGAGTCACCTCAAAGTATTAATTAATGCTGAAATATGCTGTTGCCAGCGGGACTTAGTATTCTTTATAAATATTTTGACAGAATACTTGCGTGCCCTGCCAGGCTGCTTCCCCTCTCAACTTCATCAATGTCACTGCGCATATGAGAGGGGTAACATGACTCACTCGTCACAACTCACTCGATTTCTTAAGAGCATTCCGATCACAAAGGAAGTCGTAGACATCACGACGAACTCATACCTGAAATAGCAGTGACATTAATAATTATTATGCTTATAAATCAATTGAATATAATTATTTGTATGATTTTTAAAATGTGTGCAGAAGAATTATTGTGTACAACTTTTTTATCATAACTAAACAATTCCACGGCCTTAAATTAACAATTTAATATTGATTTTTACATTCTGTTACACCATTAACACTTGATTTAAAAATCGTAATAGCTAGATTGAAATCAGCAGTACGGAGTATTTTTTAATATTTACCTCTCTCTAGAGGTTATGTTCAGATTCTACACACAGCAGTCCTACATCTGTCAGTACCTCTGGTGTCCCCTTGTATATTTCAGGGGGACGGCTGCCAGGTGTTATAAAAAGTGGGGTTTCATCATGTTTAATGAAGTCCATAGTTTACAAGGTCATACATTACTGTTGATCACTAAGCCGTCCTTGCAAGCGACAGCCTTATTACAGCATTTGAAGCAATCTCTTTGCTTGAATGGGAAACTGCATAATATTCAACGTTCTTTCGATGATATTGTTCCTGGCAGCATCATTCTTTTCGACATGATGGAAGCCGATAAAAAGCTTATTCATTACTGGCAGGATAACTTAAGCAGGAAAAACAATAATATCCGTTCGCTATTATTGAACACTCCTGACGAATATCCTTTCCGGGATATTGAAAGCTGGCCGCATATTAATGGCGTCTTTTACGTCACAGAAGACGAGACGCGTGTGGTAGAAGGGCTGCAAGGTATTTTGCGCGGAGAGTGTTACTTTTCCCAAAAGCTTGCCAGCTATCTCATCACTCACTCCGGAAATTATCGCTATAACAGTTCAGAATCCGCGCTGCTGACGCACCGTGAAAAAGAGATCCTGAATAAATTACGCATCGGTTCTTCAAATATTGAAATCGCCCGTTCTTTATTTATCAGCGAAAATACCGTTAAGACACATCTCTATAATCTTTTCAAGAAGATAGCTGTTAAAAACAGGACTCAGGCTGTTTCATGGGCAAACGATAATCTCAGGCGTTAATAACATGAAACGCACGTTGAGTTGGATAGCGGCAGCGGGTTTTCTGCTTGCTGCCGGGAACCTTCACGCTGTTGAAGTGGAAGTTCCCGGATTGTTAACTGACCACACTGTCTCATCTATCGGCCACGATTTTTACCGGGCATTTAGCGACAAATGGGAAAGTGATTATCCAGGCAACTTAACAATCAATGAGCGTCCCAGTGCTCGATGGGGAAGCTGGATCACAATAACGATTAATCAGGACGTTATTTACCAGACCTTTTTATTCCCGACGAAACGAGACTTTGATCAAAACGTAAGTTTTGCACTGGCACAGACCGAAGATGCGGTAAATCGCCTGCAAATCGACAAGGCTCTCCTGAGCACTGGCGATTTAGCAAAAGATGAATTCTGACGACGAATAATATCCGGAGGCTGTAATGCGTCTCGCACACACAGTGATTTCATTAATGCTGATTGCTCCACTGAGCTGGGCCGGGAATATGACTTTCCAGTTCCGCAACCCTAACTTTGGCGGCAATCCGAATAACGGGGCATTCTTACTGAATGAAGCCCAGGCTCAAAACTCATATAAAGACCCCAGTTACAAAGACGATTTCGGCATCGAAACGCCTTCTGCACTGGATAACTTTACTCAGGCTATTCAGTCGCAAATATTAGGCGGCTTATTAACGAATATTAATACCGGTAAACCAGGTCGTATGGTGACCAATGATTTTATCGTCGATATTGCTAATAAAGATGGGCAACTGCAGTTGAATGTCACCGACCGGAAAACGGGTAAAACATCCACGATCCAGGTTTCCGGTCTGGCCAATAATTCAGCTGACTTTTAAACAACCTCGAAATAAGGACAATACTCATGCAGCGCTTTCTGATTCTTGTTGCAGTGTGCTTATTGAGCGGTTGTTTAACTGCTCCGCCCAAAGAAGCCGCGAAACCAACATTAATGCCTCGGGCTCAAAGTTATCGTGATTTAACGCATCTCCCAATGCCGACAGGCAAGATCTTTGTCTCGGTATATAACATTCAGGATGAAACCGGTCAGTTTAAACCGTATCCGGCAAGTAACTTCTCGACCGCAGTACCGCAAAGTGCCACCGCGATGCTGGTGACAGCGCTCAAGGATTCACGCTGGTTTATTCCGCTGGAACGTCAGGGACTGCAAAACCTGCTGAATGAACGCAAAATCATTCGCGCAGCTCAGGAGAATGGTACCGTAGGCATGAACAACCGCGTGCCGTTACAATCGCTCGTGGCGGCCAACGTGATGGTTGAAGGGTCAATTATCGGTTATGAAAGTAATGTGAAATCGGGCGGTGTCGGGGCACGTTATTTTGGTATCGGGGCTGACACGCAATACCAGCTCGACCAGATTGCCGTCAACCTGCGAGTGGTCAACGTGAGCACAGGTGAGGTGCTTTCATCGGTGACGACCAGCAAAACGATTCTTTCGTATGAGGTTCAGGCCGGTGTGTTCCGCTTCATCGACTATCAGCGTCTGCTGGAAGGTGAAATCGGCTACACCTCGAACGAACCGGTCATGATGTGCCTGATGTCAGCCATCGAAACAGGGGTTATCTTCCTGATTAATGACGGTATCGATCGCGGCTTGTGGGACCTGCAGAATAAAAATGAAGTGAAAAATGACATTCTGGTGAAATACCGCGAAATGTCTGTGCCTCCTGAATCCTGATTCAGAAGCGCAAAAGAAAAGCGAGACCCATGGGTCTCGCTTTTTTATTTACTTAATACGGTAACGTTTTGCGCCCTTTCCCGTCGCGCAGCCAGCCACAGCCCGCTGTTTTTCATGGCATAACCAAACACCAGGCCCAGTAGCAAAGACGGGACGATCATTTTCCAGTCGCCCTGACCGGCAAACGTCGCGCATGCGCCAATAAAGGTTCCAGGAACAAATGACAGCAACAGATGCTTCGCCTGGATGCACATTAAAAAAGCCACCACGGCCGTCATCATATAGCCCACGATCTCAAGATGCGGTGCCAGCGCACTGCCCTTCATGATAATTAACGCCCACACCACGCCGCTCATCATGGTACATCCTGAGATGAACAGTCCTTTAAGCCCGCCCTGTGGGCACGCGAAATAGGCCGTACAGCCCAGGAATCCCGCCCAACTGAGTAAACCAAGAGACACAGCCACCCATCCCCAAAGTCCGGAGAGAATGCCTGTCGTGATTGCGATAGAAAGGAGTATGTTCATGGCGCGCATCTTATCAGATACGCGGCCATGAAATGAGATCATGAGCACATTTTATGCAAACCAGAATACATCGTTGCATTTAAAATGTGATTCAAATCACTCTTCGTGTTCTTCCTGTAATTCATCCCACATGGCCGACACGGCATCGCGGGTCAATGGGGCCATTGTCCGCCAAAAAGGCGACGTGGCATGCGCTTCGATTTTCCCGAGGAAAGCGCCGCACCACGGCAACAGATAATCGGCAAACAGCGTTTCGAGTGCTTCGCTTTCATCTTCCCCGGCATGATCTTCAATCCAGGACGCGGCCAACAACAGGGTGCCAATGTGATCGGCAGGGGCATCCGTCAGCGGCATTCCACGCTCGGACAGAAACGCGCGCACTTCAGCTTCCGTTGCGCCCTCTTCCCATGCCGAACGATACGGCGATACACGGCACTCTTCGCCGACAAACAGGGCGTTGTAGTCCGCCGCAATCTGCTGCATATCGCAGCTTTTTTGCAGACGTTGCAGTTGCTCGTCCTGCTCCAGGGGCCAGTTTTCCGCGAGCTTGCCTTCGCGAATCAGCGTAAACAGCGGCACCAGCAGCGGATCCTGCGGCTGACGGTAATACAAGGTGCCCAGTACGCGGCAAAGGATTGAAAACTCGTTCATTTAATTTTCCATTACACTATTAAAGATCTGCAAATTCAGGGATACGAGGCATGCCGCGCGACTCAAGGAAATCGAGCATACGACGCGGCGTGACGTTAAGAATTCTCTCTTCCGGGAACCCCACCTCATCAAGCACTTTCCGACACTCGGTAAACTCACCCAATGTAAACGCCGTGTGAGAATCAGATCCCAGCGCAACCATTCCGCCCGCATCACGCACAGCCGCCGCGACGGCACGACAGTTCGCTTCACTGCCGATTCGGGAGTGAATAAAGGAAGAGTTGTTGATTTCCAACGCCACACGATGTTTGGCCGCCGCTTGCGCCACGGCCTGAATATCGATAGGGAATTTAGGATTGCCGGGATGGCTGATAATGTGCACGTTGCCGCTGGCAATCGTCGCAATCATTGCCTGAGTGTGGGTGTCCTTATCCTGCGGCGGGAACACCGGCTCATGAAAACCGGCGATAATCATGTCCAGAGACGTGAGCATTGGGCCAGTACAGTCGATTTCGCCGTCCGTATTTTTAATATTGGCCTCAATACCACGCAGTATCCCGACGCCATCAACCAGGCGTGGCCAGATACGCATATTCACAAAATGCCAATAGTGCGGCGCATCAGCCATATCAGGACCGTGATCGGTAATGGCGAAAAGCTTGATGCCTTTCAGCCGGGCTTGCGCGATGTAGTCATGGAGGGTGCTGTAAGCATGGGTACTGGCGACGGTGTGCATATGCAGGTCAACGGGATACATCGGTCTCTCCTCTGATGTTTTACCAAAGGATAGCAGGAATGGGGGGTGAATATTAGCAAAAACCCGGCCAGCGCCGGGTTTGACTCATGCCTGAATCAGTAGCCAAGCTGTCTGTTGACCTGCCCGGTGGCTGCTTTTCCCTGTTCCAGATGAGTGATGGTACGGGCAATATACTCCACGGCTTCTGCTGGACGCGTCACCGCCGCGATATGCGGGGTCATCGCCACGCGCGGATGCGCCCACAGCGGGCTTTCGACCGGCAACGGCTCACTGCTGTACACATCCAGCATGGCGCCTTTGAGCTTGCCCGTATTCAGGGCGTCAATGAGATCGTGCTCAACCACATGAACGCCGCGCGCCAGGTTCATCAAATAGCTTTGATCCGCCAGCTGGTTGAGCAGGCCTTTGTTGATAATCCCCACGGTTTCTGCGGTGTTCGGCAGCAGGTTAATCAGCACACGCGTGCCCTTTAAAAATGCCGGGAGTTCTTCCCCCCCAGCGAAGCTTTGTACACCGGGATACGTTTTGCGGCTGCGGCTCCAGCAACGCAGCGGGAATCCCCACGGTGCGAGCGCTTCGGCAACCTTTGAACCCAGTACCCCTGCGCCCAAAATACCGACGGTAAAATCTTCACGCTGATAATCGGGCAGCGGTTCCCACTGAGATTTCAGCTTGAGCGCCTGGTAATCATCAAAACGGCGGAACCAGTGCAGCACCTGGCTAACGGCATATTCCTGCATCTGCTGACCCATTCCGGTATCTTCGAGCCGGAACAATAGAATATGTTCTGGCAGCATTTCCGGATGGGCTTTCAGTTTACTCAGAATCGAATCGACACCCGCCCCAAGGGCAAACACCGCTTTCAGGTCACGCCCCTGCAGCATCTCTACTGGCGGATGCCAGACTAACGCGTAATCGGCATGTTCATTATCGCCGCGCTTCCACTCACGAACGCGTGCGCCAGGCAGAGCTGTCGTCAGCGCGTTAATCCAGTGAGGGTTATCAAACGTCGGGTGATAAAAGATGATATCCATAATGACTCCTGCCTTTTATTTCGCTGTTTTATGTGCATTTTCAACTGGATTGCCAGCATAACAAATTTATCTGGAAACTGCGTTGCTGATAAAAGAGACGCTTTCAGCACATTCAGGAATCATGTTGCTTAAAGTTTGTCTCAACATGCTAAATAACTGAAAAAGTTGATTGACGGCAGTTCGGCTTTTCCTTACATTATCGCCCGTCCCAGCAGCATCGGGATGACAATACGGTGAGGTGTCCGAGTGGCTGAAGGAGCACGCCTGGAAAGTGTGTATACGGCAACGTATCGAGGGTTCGAACCCCTCTCTCACCGCCATATTTGAAGAAGAGCTCGCATGAAAATGCGGGCTTTTTTTTCGTCTGTCGAAACGCCATTTTACCCGCTCCTGGCTCACATTCTCCTTCATTGACGCTAACCTATTCGTGAGAGTGATTATTGCTTAACCGAACAGCCGTCCATACACAAAATAAGCTTGACCGTTTTAGCGCAACTCCCTATAGTAGCGCCCCGTTGCCCCCTACGCGGTAAGGCAGCAGAACAATACGGTGAGGTGTCCGAGTGGCTGAAGGAGCACGCCTGGAAAGTGTGTATACGGCAACGTATCGAGGGTTCGAACCCCTCTCTCACCGCCATATTAAAAGAAGAGCCCGCATGAAAATTCGGGCTTTTTTTCGTCTGATGTTTATCACATAACGTCTGCTACAACACGTTGCTGACAAAACAAAGCCCGGTTTCCCGGGCCTTGAAAGCAACGGCGCACTCAGTAATAGGCGTTTAACGTGTGCTGGCAAAGCGCCGAACGCACACAGTCGTCTTTCGTGAAACGCACCACACCGACCATATCGTCTTCAACAAAACGTGACATTGCGTCGCTCAGGCCAGACTTCACGCCCGACGGCAAATCGCATTGGGTGATATCGCCATTGACGATAACGGTCACATTTTCCCCGAGGCGCGTTAAAAACATTTTCATTTGCGCAGCAGTCACGTTCTGAGCCTCGTCAAGAATCACGACCGCATTTTCAAATGTACGTCCGCGCATATAGGCGAACGGCGCGATTTCCACCTTACCAATCTCTGGTCGCAGGCAGTACTGCATAAAAGAGGCACCCAGGCGTTTCACCAGCACGTCATAAACGGGTCGGAAATACGGGGCAAATTTCTCTGAGATGTCGCCGGGCAAGAAGCCGAGATCTTCATCGGCCTGCAATACCGGACGGGTGACGATAATTCTGTCCACATCCTTATGAATCAGAGCCTCCGCCGCCTTAGCAGCACTGATCCAGGTTTTCCCGCATCCGGCTTCACCGGTGGCGAAGATCAGCTGTTTACTCTCGATAGCATTCAGGTAGTGCGCCTGAGCTTCATTACGCGCTTCAATAGGTGAATGATCGCGGCTGTCCCGCGCCATGCCAATTGCTTCTACGCCACTCATCTGCACAAGCGAGGTGACCGATTCTTCTTCACGCTGTTTATGGCTACGTGAATCCCGTCTCAGCACACGTTTTGCTTCACGACGAGCTTTGATCACTGCTTTTTGTCTTCCCATGGATAGCACCTTGAGTTGTTGGAATTCATCACACGCACCACCATTCGCGGCGCGATCATGCAAACGAACATCTGAGGGTTGGCTTCCTTCTAAGCCATTGCTTGCCTTTTTGAATGACACAACCGAACGGCTATGCGCACCGCTCTGTATGTCGGAAAAGTCATGTTTATGCATCGGGGAGGAGAATTTTGTGGTGAAGAAATCGCTGCCGGAGTCAGAGCCTCCGCGCTGGGTGTTGCGGTTGTGGTATTGCTTATGTCCAATACAGGACCCAACCATTCGCGATCTCCATAGTGATTCGATATCACTGCCGGGAACTACCGCCGTCTTATAATAATTACATCAGGATTTATCATAAATGCAACATTTATTTTACCTGAGTGCAACTTAAAGACCACTCCTGCAGCTAAGATGAGTCTCTTACAGGAATATTACAGAAATATAACAGAGAGATAGACATACGAAAAAATAATATCCCCGCGAAGTATCACGGGGATAAATTTACGCTTCGATCAGGCCTTGGGCGAGATACGCGCCTTCACCGCGCACGCCTGGCAGAGCAAAGAAATAGCCGCCGCCGATAGGTTTTATGTACTCTTCCAGCGCTTCGCCGTTTAAGCGTTTTTGCACGGTCAAGAAGCCCTTTTCCAGATCGTGCTGATAGCAGACAAACAGCAGCCCCATGTCCAGCTGACCGGAGTTAGTGACGCCCAGAGAATAGCTGTATCCACGGCGCATCATCAGATTCGACTGGGTTTCCGGGGTACGCGGGTTGGCCAGACGAATATGACTGTCCAGGGCAATGGTATCGCCATCAGGATCGCGCGCGTAATCCGGCACGTCATGCTCGTTTTTCATGCCCAGCGGCGCACCGCTTTGCTTATCCCGACCGAAAATCGTCTGCTGCTCTTTAAGCGGCGTACGATCCCAGAACTCAACGTGGAACTGGATAATCCGCACCGCCTGATAGCTCCCACCAACGGTCCATGCGGGCTCACCCTGGTCCGCCGTCGTCCACACCACGCTTTTCATCAGTGCGGCGTCAGTGCTGTCCGGATTAGCCGTACCATCTTTGAAACCAAGCAGGTTGACAGGGGTCTCTTTCCCCTGGCTTCGCGCCGCGTGATCGGAGATAAATCCTTCACGCTTCCAGCGCACGCTGAGTAAATCCGGCGTGTGCTTGATGATATCGCGCAGCGCGTGGATCACCGTATCCTGGGTGTTGGCGCAGATCTGGATCAGCAGATCGCCATGACACAGCGCCGCATCCAGAGAATCATTAGGAAAACGCGTCATCTTCTGCAGCGTTTTCGGCTTGTGCTTCTCCAGACCATAGCGCGCGTCAAACAGCGAGTCGCCGACCGAAACCGTTACGGTCAGATTATCCGGGGCAATAAATGGCCCCAGAATTCCTGAATCCATCGGCGGCATGCGCGGGTTAGGCTTTTCTGGCGCCGGGCCGCCTGCCGTCAGAAACGCGATACGTTTCGTCAGCACGCGGAACAGACGTTCCAGATCCGCTTTGTCGCTTGCCAGCGAGTCAAAGGCGACCACCATCATGGCCGCCTGCTGCGGCGTCAAAATTCCGCCCTGATGCTCGCCGTAAAACGGCTGCGTTTCCATCCGCGCATTGGGGGAGAGCGTGCCCGGCGCGCTCTCCGGTTTTGCCGCATGCGCTACCGGGCAGCCGCCTGCCAGCGCGAGCGCACCACCCAGCGCCCCCACGCCTTTCAGCAATCGACGCCGGGAAGGTTCCGCGACGCCGTACTCTTCTTTCTCATTCATGATGCTTAGTCCAGACCCAGCACGCCGCGCAGCTGAGCCAGATCTTCTGCCAGCGTGGTGATCGGTCCTTTCAGCGCATTACGATCCGCATCGGTTAACTTGTCGTAGGTTTCATACCCGTCTTTGGTGCGGTATTTCGCCAGAATGGTATTCACTTTTTTGAAGTTTGCATCCACTTTGGCCAGCAGTGCGCTGTTATCTTTTTGCAGCTGCGGACGGAGCAAATCGACAATTTTCTGCGCGCCTTCGACGTTGGCCTGGAAGTCCCACAGGTCAGTATGGCTGTAGCGATCTTCTTCGCCGCTGATTTTGCTGGCGGCCACTTCTTCAATGAGGCCCGCCGCGCCACCCACTACTTTTGATGGCGGGAACGCCAGCTCGCTGATGCGTTTTTGCAGTTCCAGCACGTCGGTATTGAGCTGTTCAGCGTATTTCTCCATGCCCTTGGTGGAGTTGTCGCCAAACAGCGCTTTCTCCAGACGGTGGAAACCGGTGAACTTCGGATCGGCGGCTTTCTGCTCATAATCGTCTTCACGGGCGTCAATGCTGCCGTCGAGATCAGAGAACAGCTCAGCGATCGGCTCGATGCGCTCATAATGCTGACGCGTTGGCGCATACAGGGATTTCGCTTTTTCGATATCGCCCGCTTTCACCGCGTCGGTAAAGGCTTTGGTTCCGGCCACCAGGTCGGCGGTCTCTTTCGTGACGTACGCTTTATACGCAGTGATCGCTGTGCCGAGGCTCAGCAACGCTTCGCCTTTTGCTGCATCGGCCGTCGCTTCGCCTTTCACGATCAGCTTGCCTTTCGGGTTAGTCAGCAGTCCGCAGGTCATGTCGTATTCGCCCGGTTGCAGGTTCGCGGTCATTTTCTGACTAAAACCGGGCGCGATGTTTTCACGCTCTTCCACAACCATCACGCCTTTGAGGATTTCCCACTCCAGCGCCTTCTGGCTGTGGTTTTGAATAATAAACTGCGTTTTACCGCTGTTGACCGTGATAGTCATCGGCTCACACTGTTTATCGTTCACGGTCACTTTCACCTGAGGAACATCAGCCGCCTGAGCAGAAAACGCATACGCAAACAGCGCTGCCACACCAACCTGTAACGCACTACGACGAAATTGAATTGCCATGACTCTTCCCTTTCTAAAGTATGTTGTAACTCTACACGTCAGCCTTCAAGCTGCGTCTGCTCATCCCAGTCACTTACCAGAGTAAGCTCCTGGGGACTTTCAGACTTGCCGCCTTGACCCAGCGTGAATGATTTTGTGTATACACTGTGCACTTCACGGCGCGGTTCGCGACGGCTGAGTGCTGGGGCGTGATGGCATAAAGAACAACACCAGCGCCGGAATGAGATAGATGAAATACATCGCCACTTCGCTGACGCTCGGCGTTTCCTGATAGCCAAAAATGCCTTCGAGGAGAGTCCCGATGAGCGAATGGGTGGAGAGAACCGTGCTGAGATCGAAGGCAACATCCTGGAAATGGTTCCACAGGCCTGCCTCGTGGAAGGCGCGAATCGCACCCGCAGCCAGACCCGCTGCCACCAGCAGAATAAACAGGCTGGTCCACTTAAAGAACGCGCCCAGATTCAGGCGTATGCCGCCCCAATACAGCATAAAGCCCAGTACCACCGCGGTTGCCAAACCAAGCATCGCACCAATAGGTGGCCAGATCCCCACATCCTGCTGGAACGCAGCCAGCAGGAAAAAGACCGACTCCAGCCCTTCGCGCGCGACGGCGAAAAAGACCATCAGGATCAGCGCCCAGCCGTGGCTGTTGCTTTTTTGCAGCGCGTTATCGACCGCCTGCTCCAGTTGAACTTTGACGTTGCGCGACACTTTACGCATCCAGAACACCATCCAGGTGAGGATCACCACGGCGATCGCCGCGACAAGGCCTTCGAACAGTTCCTGTTCTTTTTGCGGGAATTCACCGGTGGTTTCGTTGATCAGAATACCCAGGCCCAGGCAGAGCGCTGCGGCGAGGAAAACGCCAATCCACATCACCCCGATCCAGCGTCCGCGTTGGGTTCGCTTGAGATAGCTGGCGATCAAGCTGACAATCAAGGCCGCTTCAAGACCTTCACGTAACATAATGAGAAATGGAACAAACATGCCGACACCTTAAATGTTTATCGCGGTCAACTGATGCAAAGAAAGGTAAATTCTTGTGATAGTGATTATCATTACGGCGTGAATAAACACAAGCGAAATATGTGAGGTTTTGATGACGAGATGTAAATCGCTCGCCTGTTAATAATTTCATTCGTTATCGTTATGTGTATAACTTATAACGTAAATGCCCATTTACGCTTGCCAGTCCCTATGGCTAAATAAGCGCTTCGATAACCTGCTGAAAATTTAAAATGTATAACTTTGTCCATTTCCTGCTGGCGCTGGTGATTATTCTTGCGCTCGCCTGGCTGGTGAGTTTCGACCGCCGAAAAATTCGTATTCGCTACGTTTTACAGCTTATTGTCATTGAAATTGCGCTGGCGTTCTTTTTCCTGCATGCGGAAAGCGGACTCTTCGTGATTAAATATGTTTCCGGATTCTTTGAATCCCTGCTGAAATTTGCGGCAGAAGGAACAAACTTTGTCTTTGGTGGAATGGGTGAAAAAGGGCTGGCGTTCATTTTCCTCGGCGTTTTATGCCCAATTATTTTCATCTCTGCGCTGATTGGTATTCTCCAGCACTGGCGAATTCTGCCGATTTTTATTCGCGTTATCGGCACGCTGCTGTCCAAGCTGAACGGCATGGGAAAACTGGAATCGTTTAACGCCGTCAGCTCTCTGATATTGGGTCAGTCGGAAAACTTTATTGCGTATAAAGGTGTGCTGGGCGATCTCTCTTCTCGACGCCTGTTCACCATGGCTGCCACGGCGATGTCGACCGTTTCGCTGTCGATTGTCGGCGCGTATATGACTATGCTCGATGCCAAATTTGTGGTCGCTGCGTTAATTCTGAATATGTTCAGCACCTTTATTATTTTGTCGGTCATCAACCCAGCGCGACCTGAAGCCGAACCCGAAATCAAACTGGAAAAACTGCACGAATCTCAGAGTTTCTTTGAGATGCTGGGCGAGTATATTCTGGCCGGTTTTAAAGTGGCGATGATTATTATGGCGATGCTAATCGGCTTTATTGCCATTATTAGCGCCATCAATGCCCTGTTCTCCAGCGTATTTGGCATAAGCTTCCAGCAAATTCTTGGCTACGTGTTTTATCCGCTGGCGTGGCTGGTGGGCATTCCGCTGAGCGATGCGTTAAATGCGGGCAGCATTATGGCGACGAAACTGGTGGCGAATGAATTTGTGGCCATGATTGAGCTGCAAAAAATAGCCGGTCAAATGACGCCGCGCGGCCTGGGTATTCTGTCGATCTTCCTGGTCTCCTTTGCCAACTTTGCGTCCATCGGGATTATCGCGGGCGCGATTAAAGGCCTGAACGAGCAGCAAGGAAACGTGGTATCTCGCTTTGGTTTGCGCCTGGTCTACGGCGCGACGCTGGTGAGCCTGCTGTCGGCAAGCTTCGCCGGGTTAGTATTGTAAAAAATAACGGCGGGATTTCCCGCCGTTTTCTTAGAACTGAACGCAGACCGGCTGATCAACGCGCATCACCGATTCCTGCGCAAACCGTGATTTATACACCCCGCGCAGGGCTTCAATATTCTTCTCGCTCTGGGCATCTTTGCCGTGGATCAGCATTAACGCTTTGCTTGGCTCACGCGCCACTTTTCCGTCATTGCCCAGCCATTGGCCGCGCGCATCAAACACCGTTAAGCCATCACGAAAACGCGGCGTCACGTCCTGATCCACAAATTGCTGCCACTCCTGACCGGTGATCGGTTCCCCTGCCGGACGGTTCAGCCCGAAATACAGCGTGGTCTGCTGCATCTGATTATCGGCTTTGCAGGTGGCGTCAGCGGCGCTGTGTGTGGGTGAGTTACACCCTGCCAGCATCAAGAGCGCGGCAGCCATAAGCCCTGTTTTGATTGTCATTGTTCGCTATCCTCATTGTTATAAGCACAGCGATATGAGCGTAAATGGCGGGATTTAGCAAGAGGGATGAGGGTTTCCCTCTCCCGTTTGGGTGAGGGAAATATGCGGCAGTGTTGGTCGTTACGTTCACGTTAAAATTTATGCTTTCTTTCACCGGAGCACTTGTGAACGTGCCATGGCGGCTCAATCGCCGCCGCCCTGGCGACCCGGGCTCCCGGCAAGAAAATCGTCGCTATGCGGTGCCCTCGTCTTATTCCTTCTGGCAATCGGGGACGGGCGCTGTAACATCCCTGTAAATGCGCCCTCGCCGCGCATCCATGCGCGTCGCCCCGGCCAACAGGAAACGACTCGGCGATTTACAGCCGGACCAGCTATTGCTGCAATTTTTTTAATTTTCAGCGACATCCTTTCCGCTGGCATTGAGCAGGAAAATAAGTGAACGGAACGACACGCTGAGTCGCATGTCCCCTCACCCCTGCCCTCTTCCTAAACGGAGAGGGCGTAAATTGGAATCAATTACTCGGCCTGCAGTTTAGACGGTGGTGCCGTATGGTACTGTGCATCCGCTTCGGCAAAACGTTTTTGCATTGACGCCGACGGTGCTTTGCCCAGCAGGCTGAACACCACGATCCCGATGCTACCGAAGATAAAGCCTGGAATGATTTCGTACAGGCCCAGCCACGCAAACTGTTTCCAGACGATGACCGTCACCGCACCGATGATCATCCCGGCCAGCGCGCCGTTACGCGTCATGCGCGACCACAGCACGGAGAACAGCACAACAGGGCCAAACGCGGCACCAAAGCCTGCCCATGCGTAGCTCACCAGACCCAGCACGCGGTTTTCCGGGTTAGCGGCCAGCGCGATAGACACCAGCGCCACCACCAGCACCATGAAGCGCCCGACCCACACCAGCTCTTTCTGGCTCGCGCCTTTACGCAGGAAAGCCTTATACAGATCTTCCGTAATCGCACTGGAGCACACCAGCAGCTGACAGCTCAGCGTCGACATCACCGCCGCCAGAATGGCAGACAGAAGAATACCGGCGATCCACGGGTTAAACAGAATCTGCGCCAGCTCGATAAACACGCGCTCGGCATTCTGATTAACCGCCCCCGCCAACGCCGGGTTAGTCGTGAAGTAGGCGATACCGAAGAAGCCGACGGCACACGCACCGGCCAGACACAGGATCATCCACGTCATACTGATTCGACGGGCATGAACGATGGTGTGGTGAGAATCGGCAGCCATGAAACGCGCCAGAATATGCGGCTGACCAAAGTAGCCCAGACCCCAGCCCATCAGCGAAACTATCGCGACAAAGTTAAGCCCTTTCAGCATATCGACGTTTTCAATGCTCTTCTGTTTGATCACTTCCAGCGAATCGCCAAAGCCGCCAACCGTGATAACCACAATTACCGGCGTCAGGATCAGCGCAAAGATCATCAAACTCGCCTGCACGGTATCGGTCCAGCTCACCGCCAGGAAACCACCCACAAAGGTATAAAGGATGGTCGCGGCGGCACCGGCCCACAGCGCCGTTTCGTAGCTCATCCCGAAGGTGCTTTCGAACAGACGCGCGCCCGCCACAATGCCGGAGGCACAATAGATGGTGAAGAACAGCAAAATTACCAGCGCGGAGATAATGCGCAGAATGCGGCTGTTATCTTCAAAGCGGCCGGTGAAATAATCCGGCAGCGTCAGCGCATTGTTATTCAACTCGGTGTGAACGCGCAGACGCCCCGCCACCAGCTTCCAGTTGATCCATGCGCCCAGCGTCAGGCCAATCGCAATCCAGCTTTCAGAGATCCCCGAGATGAAAATCGCACCCGGCAGGCCCATCAGCAGCCAGCCGCTCATGTCGGATGCGCCCGCAGACAGCGCGGTTACCATCGGCCCTAAACGGCGTCCACCCAGAATATAATCATCGAAATTTTTCGTTGATCGCCATGCCAAAAACCCTATCAGGATCATGCCAAAAATATAAACGAGAAATGTCACCAGCATCGGTGTGCTAATAGCCATTCAAATTCTCCAAAATGTCGAGCGACAGCCTTCCCGGCCGCCTTATTATTTCATCACCGGAACGTAGTGACGCGTGTATGTGTTTCTGTGGGCGCGCGTATCCTGCCGTAAGCGTTCCCCTTTCACAAATGATTTAACACTGCATTTACATCAAATTCATCCCTGGTTTTATACGTCTTTTACAGAGGTTGCACTCGCTCACGCTTTTACGGGTTGCACCTTTTAAAAGTGTTAAGTGCCGCATAAAAACAGGGTTCACACGCAGAATCCAGCTCTTTTTTCCAGCTTACCTTCCGTTAACAATTCATTCATTTTTCAGCTTGCAAACCATGTCACATTTAACGCGGTTGCACAAAGTTGCAACATGGTGGATATTTCACGCTAACCACAGAACATTACTACAGCACAACAGGAGTTTTGGCATGGGCATGACCACCATGGGGGTTAAGCTGGATGACGCGACCCGCGAACGGATTAAAAGCGCCGCCACTCGAATTGACCGCACACCGCACTGGTTAATTAAGCAGGCCATTTTCAATTATCTGGAACGTCTGGAAAGTGAAGACGGTTTACCGGAATTGCCTGCCCTGCTGGCCGGCGCAGCTAACGAAAGCGAAGATACGGCACCCGCGGCCGAAGAAAATCACCAACCTTTCCTGGATTTCGCCGAACAAATTCTGCCGCAGTCCGTTAGCCGCGCGGCCATCACCGCCGCGTATCGCCGTGCCGAAACCGACGCCGTACCGATGCTGCTCGAGCAGGCCCGCCTTCCTGAACCGATTGCCTCGCAGGCGCACAGCCTGGCGTATCAGCTCGCCGACAAACTGCGCAACCAGAAAACCGCGACTGGTCGCGCCGGAATGGTGCAAGGACTGTTGCAGGAGTTCTCTCTTTCTTCACTGGAAGGGGTGGCGCTGATGTGTCTGGCCGAAGCGCTGCTGCGTATTCCGGATAAAGCCACCCGCGATGCGCTGATCCGCGACAAAATTAGCAACGGTAACTGGCATTCGCACATTGGCCGCAGCCCGTCGCTGTTCGTAAACGCCGCCACCTGGGGTCTGCTGTTTACTGGCAAGCTGGTATCGACCCATAACGAAGCCAATCTGTCACGCTCGCTGAACCGCATTATCGGCAAAAGCGGCGAACCGCTAATCCGCAAAGGCGTGGACATGGCGATGCGCCTGATGGGCGAACAGTTCGTGACCGGGGAAACCATTTCCGAAGCGCTGGCGAACGCCCGCAAGCTCGAAGACAAAGGGTTCCGCTACTCCTACGATATGCTGGGTGAAGCGGCACTGACCGCCGCCGACGCGCAGGCGTACATGGTCTCTTATCAGCAGGCGATCCACGCGATTGGCAAAGCCTCTAACGGCCGCGGTATCTACGAAGGTCCGGGCATTTCGATCAAGCTTTCTGCCCTGCACCCGCGCTACAGCCGCGCGCAGTATGGCCGCGTGATGGACGAACTGTATCCGCGCCTGAAGTCTTTAACCCTGCTGGCGCGCCAGTACGATATCGGTATTAATATCGATGCCGAAGAGGCCGATCGTCTGGAAATATCTCTCGATATGCTGGAAAAGCTGTGCTTCGAGCCAGAGCTGGCGGGCTGGAACGGGATTGGTTTTGTCATCCAGGCCTACCTGAAACGCTGCCCGTTTGTCATTGATTACCTGATTGATTTGGCCTCTCGCAGCCGTCGCCGCCTGATGATCCGTCTGGTGAAAGGCGCGTACTGGGACAGCGAAATCAAACGTGCGCAAATGGACGGCCTGGAAGGCTATCCGGTTTACACCCGCAAGGTCTACACCGACGTCTCTTATCTGGCCTGTGCGAAAAAACTGCTTGGTGTGCCGAACCTGATTTACCCGCAGTTCGCCACCCACAACGCCCATACGCTGGCGGCGATTTACAGCCTGGCTGGACAAAACTACTATCCGGGCCAGTACGAATTCCAGTGCCTGCACGGCATGGGTGAACCGCTGTATGAGCAGGTCACCGGCAAAGTGGCGGATGGCAAGCTGAATCGCCCATGCCGCATTTATGCTCCGGTCGGCACGCATGAAACGCTGCTGGCGTATCTGGTGCGTCGCCTGCTCGAGAACGGGGCAAACACCTCGTTCGTGAATCGCATCGCCGACACCACCCTGCCGCTGGATGAGCTGGTGGCAGATCCGGTTCAGGCGGTGGAAAAATTAGCGGCACAGGAAGGCCAAATCGGCCTCCCGCACCCGAAAATCCCCCTGCCGCGTGAGCTCTACGGGAAAGATCGCGTCAACTCTGCGGGTCTGGATCTGGCGAACGAACACCGCCTGGCGTCGCTCTCCTCTGCCCTGCTCAACAGCGCGCTGCAAAAATGGCAGGCCAAACCGATTCTTGAGCAATCGGTCGACGCCGGTGAAATGCAGCCCGTTGTTAACCCGGCCGAACCGAAAGATGTTGTCGGATTTGTGCGCGAAGCCACCGAGAGCGAAGTGGAACTGGCGCTGGAAAATGCCGTCAATAACGCGCCGATCTGGTTTGCTACACCACCGCAGGAGCGCGCGGCAATTCTGGAACGCGCCGCGATCCTGATGGAAGACCAGATGCAGCAACTGATCGGCATTCTGGTGCGCGAAGCGGGTAAAACCTTCAGCAATGCCATTGCCGAAGTGCGCGAGGCGGTCGATTTCCTGCATTATTACGCAGGCCAGGTGCGCAACGATTTCGATAACGAAACCCACCGTCCGCTCGGCCCGGTTGTTTGTATTAGCCCGTGGAACTTCCCGCTGGCGATTTTCACCGGACAGATCGCGGCCGCGCTGGCTGCCGGTAACAGCGTGCTGGCAAAACCTGCCGAGCAAACGCCGCTCATTGCCGCGCAAGGGATCGCTATCCTGCTCGAAGCAGGTGTTCCGCCTGGCGTAGTGCAACTTCTGCCCGGCCGTGGCGAAACCGTCGGTGCGAAGCTGACGTCCGATAATCGCGTACGCGGGGTAATGTTTACCGGCTCGACCGAAGTGGCGACGCTGCTGCAACGAAACATCGCGACGCGCCTTGATCCGCAGGGTCGTCCGACGCCTCTGATCGCCGAAACCGGCGGGATGAACGCCATGATCGTCGACTCTTCCGCCTTGACCGAACAGGTGGTGGTGGACGTGCTGGCCTCGGCGTTCGACAGCGCCGGGCAGCGTTGCTCCGCCCTGCGCGTATTGTGCCTGCAGGACGACATCGCCGATCACACGCTGAAAATGCTGCGCGGTGCGATGGCCGAATGCCGGATGGGGAATCCAGGACGCCTGACCACCGATATCGGGCCGGTGATTGATGCCGAAGCCAAAGCCAATATCGAACAGCACATTCAGGCGATGCGCGCCAAGGGCCGTCCGGTCTTCCAGGCGGTACGTGAAAACAGCGAAGATGCCCGCGAGTGGAACAGCGGGACGTTTGTCTCCCCGACGCTGATTGAACTTTCAAGCTTCGATGAGCTGAAAAAAGAGATCTTCGGCCCGGTTCTGCACGTGGTGCGCTATAGCCGCAACAACCTTGAAGCGCTGGTGGAGCAAATCAACGCCTCCGGCTACGGCTTAACGCTCGGCGTACACACCCGTATCGACGAAACCATTGCGCAAGTCACCGGCAGTGCGAAAGTCGGTAACCTGTACGTCAACCGCAATATGGTCGGCGCGGTGGTCGGCGTGCAACCGTTTGGCGGCGAAGGGTTATCCGGCACCGGTCCGAAAGCCGGTGGTCCGCTGTATCTGTACCGTCTGCTGGCGAATCGTCCAGAAAACGCGTTAGGCATTACGCTGGCGCGACAGGATGCTGAGCGCCCGGTCGATGTGCAAGTCAAAGCCCTGATTTCTCAACCGCTGGACGCGCTGGTGAAATGGGCAGAAAAACGCCCAGAATTACGCGCGCTATGCCAGCAGTACGGCGAACAGGCGCAGGCCGGTACGCAGCGTCTGCTGCCTGGCCCAACCGGCGAGCGCAACACATGGACGCTGATGCCGCGCGAGCGCGTGCTGTGCGTCGCGGATAGTGAACAGGATGCGCTGGTTCAGCTTGCTGCCGCCATGGCAACGGGTTGTGAAGTGCTGTGGCCGGAGGACGGTTTGCACCGCGACCTGGCAAAACAGCTGCCGAAAGAGGTCTCCAGTCGTATTCGCTTCGCGAAGGCCGACGTCCTGATGGCCCAGGCCTTTGACGCGGTGATTTACCACGGTGATTCCGATCAGCTGCGCGAGTTGTGCGAGCAGGTCGCGGCACGCGACGGTGCGATTGTGTCGGTTCAGGGCTTTGCCCGTGGCGAAACCAATCTGCTGCTGGAACGTCTGTACGTGGAGCACTCGCTAAGCGTCAACACCGCGGCGGCGGGCGGTAACGCCAGCCTGATGACAATCGGGTAACGCTGTGATAATAAGGCTCCGGAAACGGGGCCTTTTTTTAGGGTGAAATGATGAAAAGAGTAATGATGACCGCGGCAGCGTTGCTGTTCAGCGCCAGCGCGCTGGCAGATGATTGCGCCAATGCCAACACGCAGTCCGAGATGAATATCTGCGCGGCGCAGCAGTATCAGGCGGCGGATAAAAAACTGAATCAGACGTATCAGGATGCGATAAAGCGCGCCGCCGTGCCACAGCGCGATCTGCTCAAAAAAGCGCAGCAGGCGTGGATCACCTTGCGCGATGCTGATTGCGCCTTTGCCGCCTCCGGCACGGCGGGCGGTAGCGTTCAGCCGATGATCCTGAATCAATGTCTGGCGGAAAAAACCGCCGATCGCGAAGCGTTTCTTGCCTCAATGATGCAGTGTGAAGAAGGCGATTTGAGCTGCCCGCTGCCGCCGGCCAATTAACGCAGGCGAATGCCTTCGATAATCATGCGCTGGACGTTATCGACCGCGCTCTGGAAAAACGCATCGTCCTGAAGCGTTTTTCCGGTTACCGCTTCGACCTGACTGCCAAAATCGGCATAGTGCTGCGTTGAGGCCCAAATCATAAAGATCAGGTGATGCGGATCGACCGCCGCCAGCTTACCGCTCTCCACCCAGCCCGCAATAATCGCGGACTTTTCGTCGATAAGTTGCTTTAAATCTCCGCTCAGCTCCGCCTGTAACAGCGGCGCCCCTTGCAGCATCTCCATGCAAAACAGTTTAGAAGCCTGCGGGTAATCGCGGGACACCTCCAGCTTGAGCCGGATGTACTCTTTTATCGCCACCAGCGGCGTGAACTCTTCCCGAAACGCCTTCAGCGGTGCCAGCCAGATATCAAGAATCTGTTGCAGCACCGCCACGTAGAGCGCTTCTTTCGAGGGGTAATAATAGAGCAGATTGGTTTTCGATACGCCCGACAGCTCGGCGACCTGTTCAAGACGGGTGCCATGAATACCGTATTGCGAAAAGGTGTCCAGCGCCGCGCGTAAAATAGCCTGTTTCTTGGCACTGACTGCTCGCGATCGCTTCCCGGGGGTTTGCACTGCGCCTTGTGTCATCTGCGCTCTCCTTGTTGGTTTGCATCAGCATAGCAAAACCACCGCTGACTCACGACCTCTTGCAGTGCAATACCTCTCGCTATGTCGTCGTAAAATTTGCAGATAAGTATGCGGGCATTCAACGCCCAAAGATGAAGATGCGAAAAAGCAAAAATGCCCTTTCGGGCATTTTTGCTTTGCTTGAATTTATCCTGACAGGACGGGTTCAGATGCTGCGGTGCTACACACAAGCATTAATGGAAAAACAGCGCAATCAGGATAATGATTGGAATGGGTACGCCTAAAAAGAACAGTAACAATGAGCGCATTTTAAACCTCTCGCATAATTAAGGATTATAAATCACGTTGACGGCCACCGAAGGTCGCACACAGGCTGGCTACGAAAGCACCCGCCAGCAGAGAAATGAATGTCCAGAGCATGAGATAGCTCGTGGTTTTGCGTGCGGTATCAGCAGCTTGCTGCGCTTTCTCCTTCGCTTCTTTTAATTTAGCCTGAGCTTTGTCATAGGTGCTTTGTACCCGCTGTTCAGCCTCTTGCTGACTGATACCGGTATTTTGAGCAATCAGACGGGCGACATACTGACGATCTTCCTGAGGTAAGGCGCCGGTGGTAATGCTATTGGCAAATATCCCGGTCACTTCGCCTAACTGTGCAGGAGAAACGGGTGGATGAGAGGGAGAGGGAGATGGCGTTGCAGGAGCAGCTGCTGCAGTGGGCGAAGCGGCGTCCGCTGCACTATTTGCTGGTGTCGCAGGATTGTTTTCCCTGAACATTGAGTTAACGAAGTAGCTCATTGATGAACCGGGTACGGCAGACGAGCCGTTCGCCATGCTCGCTGCACCCGCCGCCGTGGTCATCGCAGCCCCCTCGGCAACATTACCCACGATTTTAGCCCCGCCTCCAACGAGGGTCCCCACCGTGCTCGTTAACAGCACAGCAGAGACCAGCGCCGCGACAGCCCAGGCCAGAAACCCATGTGCAGTATCGCGGAAGTAAACTTCATCGGTGTGGGTATCAACCCATTTCGTGCGGAGTCGTCCGGATAAATAGCCGCCCATACCCGACGCAACAATTTGAGTGAACGTCAACCAGGCGATAGCAGCGATACCGACCGTACCAGCGTCAAGCCCGCGACTTTCCCATGGCGAAACGGACGTAAGACCCAAACCAGCGCCTAATATAAGCAAAATCAAAGAGAGGGATGCCGCGGCTGCCGCGCCGGCAAAGATGGCACCCCATGATACGGCACTGCTGCTCGCCGCAGGCACGGGAAGACGCGCATCGGGATACGTCGTATTAACTGTGGAGCGTTCATGAATGTCAGTCATAGCTGTTGTCCTTAATTAATCTTTGCGTTCGGAACCAGGAACTGATTGAAGAAGCAGGAAACACATTAAGGCTCTTCAGGAGTCGGGCGATGTCATTTTAAAAAGGAAGGCTGTAAAACTTAAAAAAGACAGCCCAAAATCACACTGGAAAGGTATTCCACGCATTAAGGATAGTAGATAATTTCGCTTTAGAGGGATTTTAAAATTTAAACATCCGCTACTATTTTAAGATAGGGGATTTTGTAGCGAGGATGAGATTTACCCAGCGCCAGCGTTAATGGCAACAGAATGACGCGATGTCGATATTACCTTCTAAGCATCCGTAATACGCATACTCTTATGACGCTAACAGAACATTCAGGGGAGCGATCTTCCCGGGCTGACCTATTCTTCCTGATGGAGTTTCGTCACATCATTGCGTCACCGCTAGCTGACTTGCCTGATAGCAGAGAAATATTTATCGGCTAGAAAGTTTATCGCAGAGAATAGGAATAGTTATTACGTCAGGAACGTGGGAGTAAAATTAAAGATCGTGGATATGATAATTTACTACCACCCCATTTTTTCAATCGAAAATACAAAAGCGCCCTGAAGAATATATTTGTCATATGAGCCAGAAAAAGAGGGATGATAATAATTAAACCCACAAATAAACTCATCCTAACGTTTATTTATCATGCGTTTTATCGTTATACGTTGCCACAATTAAAAGACGTTTACGCCATGAACAATAGATATGCTTTAAGTGTATCGCTTCCACTTAAAGCATCACCCAAAATTATCACTGCATGCCACTCCGCACCCCATTCACATTTTCCCCGAGTCGCCTCGCATATAGTAAACTTGCTTTTTAATTCCCCCGTGGTCATTTATCCAGGCAGGTATAATAGCCGCAGAGAGCCTCAGTAATAGACGCTGTGAATATCAGGTTGAAACGTATTTAACCGGGAGCGCGGAATAAAAGTCCAGCAGCATCGTTATTCCGCTGACCACAAACAACTTACAAGGCGTTGAATAGGGCTGCAAAGAATTCGGTGTCAGTGCGGGCGTTGCCCAAACGGAAAATAAAGTCATTGAGGGTCTGAAGAATTTCACGAGCAGGTGCACAAAAAGGACATATTACCGTGCGATCCCGATGCGGCCGGGATCGTGAGAACGTTGCCCTTCTCTTCCGCACTGTCCCTGCACCGCCATCGCGCATAGCTGCCTGTTTTGCGTGCATCTCTTTTGACCAGACAGTCCACTTTTTTGGCACTCAATTCATCAACCAATAGTTAACACATTAATAACACTGACAATTTAAAAACTGGCATCACCTTTGCAAAATCTTTCTCACGAGGCTGAACAGGAAATGCAGGATGCAGCGCCACGTCTGACTTTCACCCACATTGAGATGTAGAGAGGTTCGTGATGAAAATTGGCGTATTCGTCCCCATTGGCAACAACGGCTGGTTGATCTCCACGACGGCTCCGCAGTACATGCCGACCTTTGAGCTGAACAAAGCCATCGTACAGAAAGCCGAGCACTATCATTTCGACTTTGCGCTCTCGATGATCAAGCTGCGCGGCTTTGGCGGCAAAACTGAGTTCTGGGATCACAACCTGGAATCCTTCACCCTGATGGCAGGCCTTGCGGCGGTCACCTCACGTATCCAGATTTACGCTACCGCCGCCACGCTCACCCTGCCCCCGGCGATTGTCGCGCGCATGGCCTCTACAATTGATTCCATCTCCGGCGGACGTTTTGGCGTCAACCTGGTCACCGGCTGGCAGAAGCCTGAGTATGACCAGATGGGGATCTGGCCGGGTGATGAATATTTCTCGCGCCGCTACGATTACCTCACCGAGTACGTACAGGTCCTGCGCGATCTGTGGGGCACGGGTAAAAGCGACTTCAAGGGCGACTACTTCACCATGAACGACTGTCGCGTCAGCCCGCAGCCATCAACGCCTATGAAGGTGATTTGCGCAGGACAGAGCGACGCGGGGATGGCGTTTTCCGCCCAGCACGCTGACTTTAATTTCTGCTTCGGCAAAGGCGTCAACACGCCTGCAGCCTTCGCCCCCACCGCCGCACGCATGAAAGACGCCGCCGAAAAAACCGGTCGCGACGTGGGATCGTACGTCCTGTTTATGATCATCGCCGATGAAACCGACGAGGCCGCCCGCGCCAAATGGGAGCACTACAAGGCCGGGGCCGACGAAGACGCCCTGAGCTGGCTGACTGAACAGAGCCAAAAAGATACCCGCTCCGGCGCGGACACCAACGTGCGCCAGATGGCTGACCCAACGTCTGCCGTCAACATCAATATGGGTACGCTGGTTGGGTCTTATGCCAGCGTGGCGAAGATGCTCGATGAGGTTGCCAGCGTGCCGGGCGCGGAAGGCGTACTGCTGACCTTTGATGATTTCCTGACAGGCGTCGAGACCTTCGGCGAGCGCATTCAGCCGCTGATGCAATGCCGTTCGCACATTCCCGCCGTGACCCGGGAGGTGGCGTGATGACAACGTTACCCGCACGCCCGGAAGCCATTACCTTTGCGCCGCACCACAGCGCGCTGATTGTGGTCGATATGCAAAACGCCTATGCCAGCCCGGGCGGCTATCTGGATCTGGCAGGCTTTGACGTTTCGGCCACCCAACCGGTAATTGCGAACATCAAAACCGCCGTTGCCGCCGCACGCGCCGCAGGCATCCTGATCGTCTGGTTTCAGAACGGCTGGGACGACCAGTACGTCGAAGCGGGCGGCCCCGGATCGCCCAATTTTCATAAATCAAATGCGTTGAAAACCATGCGCAACCGCCCAGAACTGCAGGGCACCCTGCTGGCAAAAGGCGGCTGGGATTACCAACTGGTGGACGAACTTGTCCCGGAACCGGGCGACATCGTGCTGCCCAAACCGCGCTACAGCGGCTTTTTCAACACGCCGCTCGATAGCCTGCTGCGCAGCCGCGGCATTCGTCATCTGATTTTTACCGGGATCGCCACTAACGTCTGCGTGGAATCCACGCTGCGCGACGGCTTTTTCCTTGAATATTTTGGCGTAGTGCTGGAGGACGCAACGCATCAGGCCGGGCCGGAGTTTGCGCAGAAAGCCGCGCTATTCAATATCGAAACCTTCTTTGGCTGGGTCAGCACTGTCGCCGATTTTTGCGATGCCGTCTCGCCACCGTCGTTAGCCCGTATCGCCTGAGGAGCAACACTATGCCGAAATCCGTGATTATTCCCGCTGGCACCAGCACGCCCATCGCTCCGTTTGTGCCGGGCACCCTTGCCGACGGCGTGGTGTACGTGTCTGGCACACTGCCGTTCGATGAGTTTAACAACGTGGTCTATCCGAATGACCCAAAGGCGCAAACCCGCCACGTGCTCGAGACTATCAGGCGCGTTATCGAGACGGCGGGTGGCACGATGGAGGACGTGACCTTCAACAGCATCTTTATCACCGACTGGAAAAACTACGCCGCGATTAATGAAATCTACGCGGAGTTTTTCCCCGGCGAAAAACCGGCGCGATTTTGCATCCAGTGCGGGCTGGTGAAGCCAGAGGCGTTGGTTGAAATCGCCAGCGTTGCGCACATCGCAAAATGAGGCTGCCATGAAAATATCCGTTTCGCCGCCCCCCTTCGCCGACGCGCCCGTGGTGGTGCTGATTGCCGGATTGGGGGGAAGCGGCAGCTACTGGTTGCCACAGCTCGCCGCGCTGGAGCAAGAATATCAGGTGGTATGTTACGACCAGCGCGGCACCGGCAATAATGCCGGGGAGCTCCCCCACGGATACACGCTGGGAAATATGGCCGACGAGCTGTATCAGGCTCTGACTGACGCGGGTCTCCCGCGATTCGCCGTGATCGGTCACGCGCTGGGGGCACTGGTTGGATTACAGCTGGCTATTGAGCATCCCGGCGCCGTTCGCGCGCTGGTGTGCGTAAACGGCTGGCTGTCGCTAAACGCCCATACCCGCCGCTGTTTCCAGATTCGCGAACGCCTGCTCCATGCAGGTGGCGCGCAGGCCTGGGTCGAGGCCCAGCCGCTGTTTCTTTATCCGGCAGACTGGATGGCGGCGCGCGCCCCGCGCATGGAGGCCGAAGAGGCGCTGGCGCTGGCACATTTTCAGGGCATCAACAATCTCCAGCGCAGACTGCAGGCCCTGAAGCAAGCGGATTTTCGTGCTCAGGCGAAGCACGTCCGGTGTCCGGTGCAGATTATCTGCTCCGCCGACGATCTGCTGGTGCCCGCCGTCTGCTCATCTGAGCTCCACGCGGCCTTACCCGGCAGCCATAAGACAGTCATGCGTCAGGGCGGACACGCCTGCAACGTCACCGACCCCGATACGTTTAACGCGCTGTTACTCAACGGGCTGGCCAGCCTGATGCACAACCCAGAACCGGTTTTTAAGGAGTCACGATGAGCGAAGCCATCACCCCGACGGCAATCAAAACGCTGTTTACCGAAGCCAGAACGCACAACGGCTGGCAAGAAACGCCCGTTACTGACGAGACGCTGCGCGAGATTTACGACCTGATGAAGTGGGGTCCCACCTCCGCCAACTGTTCCCCCGCCCGGATAGTGTTTGTCCGCACGCCGGAAGGCAAAGAGAAGCTGCGTCCGTCGCTCTCAAGCGGCAACCTGGCGAAAACGCTGGCGGCACCTGTCACCGCCATCATTGCCTGGGACAGTGAGTTTTACGAGCGTCTGCCCGAGCTGTTCCCGCACGGCGATGCGCGCAACTGGTTTACCTCAAGCCCGGCGCTGGCCGAAGAGACCGCCTTTCGCAACAGCGCCATGCAGGCGGCGTATCTGATTTTTGCCTGTCGGGCGCTGGGGCTGGATACCGGCCCAATGTCCGGTTTCGATCGGCAAAAAGTGGACGAGGCCTTTTTCATGGGCACCACGCTGAAAAGCAATCTGTTAATCAACATTGGCTACGGCGACGTCAGCAAAGTGTACGGCCGCCTGCCGCGGCTGTCCTTTGAAGACGCCTGCGGGCTGGTATAAGGAGCGAACATGAGCACTCTGGACGTACAAACCTTTCGCGATGCGATGGCCTGCGTGGGCGCAGCGGTCAATATCATTACCACCGACGGGCCTGCCGGGCAGGCCGGTTTTACCGCCAGCGCCGTGTGCAGCGTGACCGATTCGCCCCCAACTCTGCTGGTGTGTTTGAACCGTGGGGCCTCCGTTTGGCCGACGTTTACTGAAAACCGCACCCTGTGCGTGAACACGCTCAACGCCGGACAAGAGCCGCTTTCCACTCTGTTTGGCGGCAAAACGCCGATGGCCGACCGTTTCGCGGCCGCACGCTGGCAAACTGGCGAAACAGGCTGTCCGAAACTGGAAGATGCGCTGGCCTCGTTCGACTGCCGCATCAGCCAGGTGGTAAGCGTCGGCACGCACGACATTCTGTTTTGCACAATCGAATCCATTACCCGCCACCCTGCGCCGCAAGGCCTGGTGTGGTTTGATCGCGGCTACCACGCGCTTTTGCGACCCGCCTGTTAACCCTCCTTAAGGAGATAGCTCATGGCAATGTTCGGTTTTCCCCACTGGCAGTTGAAATCGACCTCTACTGAACACGGCGTGGTCGCGCCGGATGAACGGCTTCCCTTCGCCCAAACCGCCGTCATGGGGGTGCAGCACGCGGTCGCCATGTTTGGCGCGACCGTGCTGATGCCCATTTTGATGGGGCTGGATCCTAACCTGTCGATTCTGATGTCGGGCGTCGGCACGCTGCTGTTCTTCCTGATAACCGGTGGGCGGGTGCCGAGCTATCTGGGGTCCAGCGCCGCCTTTGTGGGAGTGGTGATTGCCGCAACGGGGTTTAGCGGCCAGGGCATCAACCCCAATATTAGCGTGGCGCTCGGGGGAATTATCGCCTGCGGGATGATCTATACCCTTATCGGGCTGGTGGTGATGAAGGCCGGTACCCGCTGGATAGAACGGCTGATGCCGCCGGTGGTGACGGGCGCGGTGGTGATGGCGATCGGTTTGAACCTCGCTCCAATTGCGGTGAAAGGCGTTTCAGGTTCATCGTTCGACAGCTGGATGGCGGTGATGACGGTGCTCTGCATCGGGCTGGTCGCCGTCTTTACGCGCGGAATGATCCAGCGTTTGCTGATTCTGGTTGGGCTGATCGTGGCCTGTCTGGTCTATGCGTTAGTGACCAGCGTATTTGCCGTAGGAGCGCCGGTGGACTTTACGCTGATGCAAAACGCCGCCTGGTTTGGCCTGCCGCATTTCACTTCGCCGACCTTTAACGGGCAGGCGATGATGCTCATCGCCCCGGTAGCGGTAATCCTGGTCGCGGAAAATTTAGGCCATCTGAAGGCAGTCGCAGGGATGACCGGACGCAATATGGACCCGTACATGGGCCGCGCGTTCGTCGGCGACGGGCTGGCCACCCTGCTTTCCGGCTCGGTCGGCGGCAGCGGTGTGACCACCTACGCGGAGAACATCGGCGTGATGGCCGTGACCAAGGTTTACTCTACGCTGGTGTTTGTCGCAGCGGCGGTGATTGCGCTCCTGCTCGGCTTCTCGCCAAAATTCGGCGCGCTGATCCACACCATTCCCGCCCCGGTCATCGGCGGTGCATCGATTGTGGTGTTTGGCCTGATTGCCGTTGCCGGAGCGCGTATCTGGGTACAGCATCATGTCGATCTCAGCCAGAACGGCAATTTGATTATGGTCGCCGTCACGCTGGTTCTGGGCGCGGGTGATTTCGCGCTCACCCTCGGCGGGTTCACGCTGGGCGGGATCGGCACGGCCACCTTCGGCGCAATCCTGCTAAATGCGTTGTTGAGTCGCCGAAAGGCAGTCGCACCGCAGACAGACGCAGTTCATCAGGATTCTTGATTAGCAGTGGCGCTGTCGGCTTCCGCCAGCGCCCTTTTCTTTCTTTTCAGCTTTAACTCACTGACCAGCACGCCCAGGATAATAAAAGCCGCACCGAGCAGCGCCAGCAGCGGCAGGCGTTCGCCGGCAAGACGGCCAAAAATCCCTGCCCACACCGGTTCGCCAGTATAGATAACCGTCGCGCGCGTGGGCGATACGCTTCGCTGTGCCCAGTTCATCGTGACCTGAATAATAGCGCTGAAAATGCCCAGCCCCAGCGCGACAATAATTAACCCCGGCGACATCGACGGGACAGATTCCCCTGCCGGCACCATCGCGATAAATGCCACCAGCGACGCCGTCGCCAGTTGCACGACCGTGACGCGCTTGACGTCCACCTTGCCAGCCCAGGCGCTGATCAGAATGATTTCCGCCGCAATCGCCACCGCGCCAATCAGGGTAATGATTTCGCCTGGCCCCATCACCAGCAGGCTGTCGCCCGGTCCGGCGAGCAGGATCAGCCCAATAAACGCCAGCACAATACCGATACAAGACATCAGCCCAGGCATTCTGCCCAGACATAACCACTGCAACAACGGAACCAGCGGAACATACATCGCGGTGATGAATGCCGATTTACTGCTGGGGATGGTCTGGAGGCCCCAGGTTTGCAGGCTGTAACCCATCGCAATCGAAATACCAATCACCACGCCGGCTTTTAACTCGATTAACGTCAGCCCGCGCAAGGTTTTCAACGAGATCAGCGCGACCGCAATGGCTGCCGTCGCAAACCGCAGACCGACAAAGAAAAACGGGTCACTCAGCGTTACCGCATACTGCACCGCGAGGAATGTGCCACCCCAGAACATGGTGATTAAAATCAGGATCGCTTCCTGAGGTTTGATAGAAAAGGCGTAACGAGAGAGGGACATCAGGCACCAGCAGCAAGGAGTAATAGCAAGAATTAATCCTGTAGTGTGCGTTCCCTTGGATTTTAGTTCAACGTTGCGGCAATAAAAAAACCGCCGGGAGACCCGGCGGCAGGGGGAGATTTCAGGTTATCGGACGCTGAAATGAGGAGATAACGAGCTAACTTTTGTTACTCCCATGGCTGTTTTTACCCCCTTTTTTGCCAGCTTCGGATGCGCGTTGAGGATCGTTTTTGAAGTTCCCCCCGCTCTGCTGGCCACCTTTACGACCTGCTTCTGATGCTCTGTCACGGTCTTCGGCGAAATTACCTGACCCACCACGATGGTTTGCCATCTCTAACCTCCAGAGTGTAAACATTAGACATCATACTGCATTCAGTAAAAGAGAACTCTTTCACCTGGCGGCGTCAGGCGAGCACCTTCTCTGCTGTCTGCGCCGCGTGAAGGTAAGCTTAGTGGAATGCACCGAGCCAGCCAGTGAACGGTAATATTCTGCAACATGATATCAACCATACGGGTGAGATTTCAGGGGCAACATCCATAAGCTTCTCTTATCATTCATAAAAGACGATCCTGCAAAAGTGTTTCATTTTGCTACAAAGAAAAATCTTAAATATATTGTTATAAATCAAAGAAATGGCTTTCAGATTTGCAGTCTGCCCGTGACGTCATATCTTTAAGTGAACGCAGCGATTCGCTGTACGCAACCCTAAACGAGGAGTAGTGCAAGATGGCTAAAGTTCTGGTGCTCTATTATTCCATGTACGGACACATCGAAACCATGGCTCACGCCATTGCAGAAGGTGCGAATAAAGTTGATGGCGTTGAGGTGGTGATTAAGCGCGTTCCGGAAACCATGAATGCAGAAGCGTTCCTGAAAGCCGGCGGTAAAACGCAGAATGCGCCGCAAGCGACGCCGCAAGAGCTGGCTGACTATGATGCGATTATTTTTGGTACGCCAACACGTTTCGGCAATATGTCCGGGCAAATGCGCACGTTCCTCGATCAAACCGGCGGCCTGTGGGCCTCGGGCGCGCTGTACGGCAAACTCGCCAGCGTATTTAGCTCAACCGGAACCGGTGGCGGTCAGGAACAGACCATCACTTCAACCTGGACGACGCTTGCGCATCACGGCATGGTGATTGTGCCGATTGGCTATGGGGCGCAGGAGTTGTTTGATGTTTCAGCGGTTCGCGGCGGTACGCCTTACGGCGCCACGACGATTGCCGGCGGTGACGGTTCGCGTCAGCCAAGCCAGGAAGAGCTGGCTATTGCGCGTTTCCAGGGTGAACACGTCGCGGGTCTCGCCAAAAAACTGAACGGTTAACCCCAACAGGAGGACATGCATGCCAACTCAACAATCTAAAGCTCATCACGTCGGTGAGTGGGCAAGTCTACGGAATACCTCTCCAGAAATTGCTGAGGCCATCTTTGAAGTTGCGGAATACGACGAAAAGCTGGCGGAGAAAATTTGGGAAGAAGGTAACGATGAAGTGCTGGTGCGCGCCTTCGAAAAAACTGACAAAGACTCGCTGTTCTGGGGCGAGCAAACCATCGAACGTAAAAACGTCTGATCGTTCCCCCCGCCAGGACGGGGGGTTTACCTCTTATTTTGCCGCGTCGTTCATCAGCGTATTAAATTGATCAATTGGACAGAAGCCATTGGCATCGATTGGGCAGCCTTTCAGCTCAAGCGTCACGCGCTGAGCCGGTGATTTCAGGGACAGCACATCGGCGTTACGTAACTGCTCCGAGCTTTGATACACATACTCAATTTTCATCAGTTCGCGATTCGCGTTCTTGTCATGCCAGCGCTGGAAGACAATTTTCCCGCCAATCGGCGTGCGCTCGTGCTGGTCGTGAAGTTGATAGGGTTTGAAGTCCAGCGCGGTAAGCAGCGAAGCGATATTCGAATCATGCCCGACCAGCACGGTAATTTTGGGGGCTTTTGCCTGATCGGTCACCAGGGCGTTATCGATGTATTTTACCAGCGGTTTAGCGACGTTACGCGCCACCTCGGTGGAGGTGAAAAGCGAATCCTGATAGCCATTTTTCAGCTGTGACAACACGCGCCACTGCTGATCGGTTTTGATTTCTCCCCAGGCTACCTGGTCCAGCGGGAATCCTTCGTAATATTGCAGGGTAAAAGCATCCACCAGCGAATTGCCGACTTTCAGCGGGCCAGATACACCCGGCTCTTTTTCATACTCGGCGCTGAAGGTGTCTTTCGCTTCAGTCAGAGAGCAGACTTTTTTCTCTTTGCAGGACGGAGAATCGGCATAATTCGTCATCTTCTCCAGCAGCTTGTAGCTTTCATCAAGCTTCATGCTCTGACGCTCTGCCTCCATCGCTTTTAACGCTTTCTCACGGAATTCAGGTGAATTATCGGTAATCACCGGGTTAAAGGTCGGGTCCATGGTGCCCATTTTGTCCTGATGATGGACCGGGACATCACAGCCAGGGAACGCGCCGGTGATAAAGAATTGCGCAGTCGCAACGGTGCGTTGCAGGCTGTTGGCATAGGTATACACCGCGTTGGCCGGTGGACATTCCCCCGATGTCACCATTCCCTGCTCTGCGAGCCATTCACGCATGTAATGGCCCATATACACTTCGAGCACGCCGCCCTTGGTGGTTAGCTGTCCGCCCGGTACTTCCCATTCCGGCCATTTGTTGGGCGTTGACTGTTCAAGGACGCTACCGTTATTGGCCAGCGGTGCGCGCAGATTGTGGCGGCTCATGATCAAGACCTGCTGTAGCTGATAGCCTTCCGGGGCAGCTTGCGCCTGTACGCCAGAAGTCATCATCACCGATCCTGCCACTGCGATTGCCAGTAGTGCTTTTCTCATCCCTACTTCCTCACGTCTTGTTATGGTCGAATTGAGTGTGACAGATTTATGACATATTTCCGGGAACCATTTCTCAAACTGATAGATAACTCTTTTTACGGCAGCGTAAAATGGTTTTATAATAAAACTATAAATTAAGGAGCCACCGTGAAACGCACCCGTCTTGAAGAAAGCACCTGCCCCGTCGCACGCTCGCTGGACATCATCGGCGACTGGTGGTCGTTACTGATTGTCCGCGACGCCTTGCGCGGTCTTAAACGCTTCGGCGAATTCCAGAAAAGCCTCGGGATTGCCAAAAATATGCTCGCCTCCCGTCTTAAACAGCTGGTTGAAGAAGGGATCCTCGTTCTGCAACCCGCCTCCGACGGCAGCGCCTGGCAGGAATATGTCCTGACTGAAAAAGGCCGCGCTCTGCAAACCGTGCTGGTTGCGCTGTCGCAATGGGGAAATGATTTCCTGTTTGCTGACAATGAGTTTGGCAGCGTTCTGGTGGATGCGCAAAATCGCAAACCACTGCGCAGGCTGACGCTCGTATCACACGACGGGCGTGAACTGTCCCCCGAAGATGTTGTGCCGAAACTGCCTTAATCTCATATTTTCAAAGCGTTAGTTTCACCTCGAAAAGCAGAAGCAAAATATCGCGCACAAATTAGTTGCATAATAAAACCACTTAGCACAAAGTTTATTTGGTTTCATATTAAAACCAATCAACTCCCTTTGCTTTGAGGCTACACATCATGACAACCGAACACGCTACCGCATTGATTACAGGCGCTTCATCCGGGATTGGCGCCGTTTACGCCGATCGTCTTGCCGCTCGCGGCTATGATGTAGTGTTGGTCGCCCGCCGTGAATCGCGGCTACAGACGCTGGCAGCCCAGCTGCGCAATCGCTATCGCGTTTCGGTCGAAATTCTGGTCGCGGATCTGACCGAAGACGCAGGCATCCGCGCGGTAGAAGAAGTCCTTAAAAACAACGTGGCGATCGACACGCTCATCAACAACGCAGGAACGGCGCAGATGGCCCCGTTCCTGGCAGGCGACATTGCACAACATCAGACGATCAACACGCTCAACACCACCGCGCTGATGCGTCTGACTTACGCCATTTTGCCGCGTCTGGCACAAAACAATCGCGGTACGATCGTTAACATTGCGTCGGTGTTGTCTCTGCACGCCCGAGCGGGCAGCGCGCTTTATAGCGCCACGAAAGCCTGGGTTCTGAATTTCACCCGCGGTTTGCAGGAAGAGTTTGCCGAAAGCGCGATCCGCATTCAGGCCGTGTTACCCGCAGCCACCGCGACGGAGATCTGGGAAATTTCAGGTGTGTCAATGAACGATCTGCCGGAAGGTTCGGTCATGACGACGGACAATATGGTCGATGCGGCCCTTGCCGGGTTGGATCAGGGCGAGCGGATAACGATTCCGCCTCTGCATGATGTGCAACTCTGGGAACGTTATGAACAGGCTCGCCTGGAACTGTTTAGCAGTGCCCGTACCGGCGAACCTGCCCCACGTTATTTCAAACGCTAATTAGCGCTCCAGCTGGCCGCCGTATTCCTGCATCCACGCGGCCAGCGGCGAAAGTGCGCCTTGAAGCGTGAGCCCCAGCGGCGTGATTTGATATTCCACACGCGGCGGAATTTCGGGGAAAATCGTGCGCGATACCAGCCCGCGCTGTTCAAATAAACGCAGCTGTTTGGTCAGCTCTTTTTGCGTGATCGGCGCTGCCGCGCGCAGCAGCTCGCCAAATCGCACGGGTGTGTTAAGCATAATCAGTCGGTAAATAATCGGGATCGCCCATTTTCCTGAGATCAGGCTGACGAACTGCGTCATCGGGCAGGACTCGGTCGCATATTTTTTTTCACAGCACAGTTCGCGTGTTTCCGCCATAGCACACCGTTCGCCTCTTTAGTATCCAAATGGTACCTGGTTTCTTTTGGATACTAACGTTTCTATAGTGCTTTCTCCAGTGACATTTCAGGAGAACAGCATGAGTCGTTTAGCAGGTAAATATACCCTGATTACCGGTGGCACCACCGGGATTGGGCTGGCGACAGCGCAGGAGTTTATCGCCGAGGGCGCACACGTTGCGGTAACAGGACGTAACCCGGAAACCCTCGCCGAGGCGAAGCGAATTTTGGGTGATAGCGCCTGGGTGATCCCTGCTGATGCCGGTGACATTTCGGCGCAAAAGCAGCTGGCAGAAACGATAGCCACACGCTGGCCACGGCTGGATGCGGTATTTATTAACGCCGGAGATGTGACGCACGGACGCATCGAAGAGTGGCGCGAGGAGGCCTGGGATCGCCTGATGGGCATCAACCTTAAAGGCCCGTTCTTTTTGATTCAGGCGCTGCTCCCGCTGTTGAATAATCCTTCATCCGTTATCCTTTGCGGGTCCGTCAGTGCGCGAATCGGGCTGCCTGCCAGTAGCGTTTATGCGGCAAGCAAAGCCGGTTTATTGTCACTTGCTCGCACGCTGTCTGCGGAACTGTTACCGCGCGGAATTCGCGTCAACGGCTTAAGCCCTGGTCCGGTTGAAACGCCGGCGATGAACAAGCTTGGGCTGGGTGAGGATGCGCAAAAAGCCATGAAGGCTGAGATCATCAATCTGGTTCCGCTGGGTCGAATGGGGACACCTGGCGAGCTGGCAAAGGCCGCGCTGTATCTGGCATCCGATGAATCAAGTTATACGGTAGGGACAGACCTATTGGTCGATGGCGGTACGGGGAGCCTGTAGTCAAACAGGGGAGCGACGCTCCCCTTTTCCATTGCTGGGGTCAATAACGGCACGTCAGGGTATTAGCCAAACAGCGGCAGTTTATACATGCGGAAGCACGTGATGTTATAGCGATAGATGCCCACATTGCCCGCTGGGGTGTTGTTAATGTTCCGGTACAGGCCAGAACCGATCGTGAAATCTTGCAGTACCACGCCTTCAGCATTCATTTCACGAAGCGGCAGCCGCCCTTCCACGTCACCATTTCCAGATTCAAAAGCCAAATCGCTATAACCCGGATCGCAGGTTAACGGCAGTCCGTTGCTGTCGAACAGCGCACCGCCGTAGCTGACAACAATGTTCCCGTTAGCCATTTCCTGCTTACAACCACACAGGCTGCTGTAACCTTCTGGGCCAGAGGCGTACTCAGCCAGCATCTGTACCGTCATGGTATTCAGATTAATGCGGTAGTGGCCGATACGACTTTCATTGTCCTGTGGCAACACACTGTTGGCGTCAGACCGCGAGCGATAATTGCTGTTATTGAACAGCGAAATATCAATGATGCCCGGCGTCGCATTGGGGATTTCCAGCACGTTGTGTTGGCCCCAGTTCCAGAACACAGCATCCGCTTCTTGCGCCTGCTGAGGATCGGTAAGGTCGTATGGCGTGCCGTCAGCTCTCAACGGCGTCAGAAGATAACGACTCAGCTCATCAGGCCAGTCGCTGTGAGTTCCCATGATGAAGCTCAGGTCGTAGGTCCCCACTTTCAGGCCAAAAACGACACTCTGATTACGACCAGAGGTGATCAACATATTATTCGTTTCGTTGATATACGCCTGATTAATATGCAGCCAGTCAAGCGTGCCACCGGCCGTGTCCGGTGGGTTGGATGGCCGTTCTGCGCGGCTCAACCCCAAAACCTGCACCATATCGTAGTAATCAATCTCCTCGCCGGTTTCTAAACTGATGATTGATACGCCATCCTCAATGCTTAATCCGCCGTCTGGCCGCGTACCCGGCATATATTCCGACGCAGCAACCAAACAGTTGTTCACGCCCTTATAGGCGTATGCGGAAGACTGCTGATACAACGAGTGATGAAAGGCGTTATCAAGATCGTACATAGCGTGAACGCGACCCACCATGTCGAATTCGTACATCTTCAGATAACCGCTCTGGGCAACGGCGGAAGAGACGAAATGCCCATTCGCCAGGCGCAATAAATTATTCGACGGCATCGATTTCACCGTATACCAGCGCACATTGCCTTTGTTATCCAGCGCAAGATTATTACGATCAAAATACGAGATAAAATAGAGGCCGTCGGCCAGGAGTGATTCATCGGCTGCCAGCGAATTAACCGTAATCTGCGGGAATAAATTATAGTTGGCAGGATCGGTGGGGTCGCTGACGTCGGCATCGGTGGGCGGCAAAGGAGCCGTTTCAATTAACGGTAAAAGCGTTGAGCCAGACGCGGACATCACCGTGACCTTATTTTGAATGCCCGGCAGTAATCCGGCGGCGGGAATTAAATTGGCACCCGCCACAACGGGCTGGGTAAACGTCATGACGGGAAATTGACCCTTTGTGTCAGATACGCTAATCGTTGCCGTATCGCTGGCTTCAAACCATATGCCAATATAAAAACTTAACGGTGACGTCGTAAAGGGATCCAAAAAAACCAGGGCATTATCCTGAGTGTGCGAAGTCGTCACCTGTTCCATCAAAGCGCTGTAAATCTGGTTATGGCTCACCACAATAGGATCGTCAGGATTAATGCCCTGAGCAATCGACGGACGGGGAGCAGGCGCAGCATTGACATAAGAGAGCGTCATAATTTATTTCCTTATTAATATATGATTTATGGAGATGGACGTATTAACCGGGTCTGAGATTTTTTTCACCGTCCCCGGTTATATTCTGCCGCCAGATATTCCAGCAGATGCACGACATTACGCGGTGCGAGCCGGGTTAACTGAGGCCAAATAGGATGGCTGAAAAGATAGTCCTGAAACGCACGTGCGGGTTTGAGTGTTGCCTGACGAAATGACGAGCGATTAATTTTCCCGGTGAGATGACAAACAGCGAGATTGTAATTTTTCTGCGAATAACAATTCCATGTATCACGCCAGACAATATCCGATCTCACCGTCTCACTGCGCAGGCGTTGTTTTGTATCTAAGTATCCCTCCTCATAGACAAAACTAATATTGCAGCGCTGCTGCGCAATATCTCTTCGGTTGGCCATTAAGCATGCCCCGTAAATAAAGCATTCATGCTCCAGCCAGTGATGAACCGAGAGCAAACGATGATGGGTTAATACATGTACCAGTGCAAAATGGCGATAAGCGGCAAGCACCGGTTTGACAATTGTCCCTGGGTCGTTCGCTCGAACATTGGCAGGCCCATACGCAATATCAAACAAAAAGGGTCGTCGACTAATGACTCTGTCCTTATCAAAGACTTTTCGCACCAGAATGGGTGAGAAACCGCTTTCGGCAGGCATTGACGGATACCACCAGTCGGGGGAAATCCCGTTCTTAAGCGCCACGTAGTTGGTTGAAACCGCGATCACGCGACCTGTTTTATTGTCAGCCGTGGCAATAACGTAGAGGTTATTGTGACTGCCATTAAATTCTACCGTAAAAGAGATGGTCGAATATTCCCCGCTCAGCGTAACTGTCGGCAAATGAACTTGTTCAGATCTGGCTGAAAATGCCAGATGCGTAAAAGCGCGACTTAATGTCTGGCGCTTTTCGCCTAAAAGCTTGAAATCTCCCCCAGCGGCAATGCACTCTGCAAGGGACTGAAAACCTGGACTATCCTTAATGGAGGTAGATTCATCCGTAAATGAGATATTACAGGTGCTACAACGCCAGCGTTGCGCGCCAGCAGGTCCGCGCCCGTGACGAATTAACGCATCACCCTGCCCACATGTCGGGCAATACACTAATATCTCTGGATAGGATTTATTACTTTGTTGATTAAAAGCGCTGAGTGCTGATGTTGAGATAATCGGGAAAATATCACCGCATTCCGGACATAATCCATTTTGTCCGATGAATTGATAGTGCACATGATTAGCCATACCAAAAAAGGAACACGCTACGTTTTTGCAACAATTGACATGTTCCCATTGATTCATGAAATTTATTCTCTATTCACACAATGTATGACGAATATCTGACGGCGAATATCCTTCGTTGAGAAGAGACTTCATCATCAGCATATAAGGCTCGGTATATCTGAAAAAGGTCTGGTAACTGCTACAAAAATAATTGAGTTCAGCGACACCCCGTGAAGAGAGAGAGATACGATCTTTTGGACATCCCCCGTGGCACGCGAATTTGACGTCGCAGTTAATACATTCTGGTGCCACCGGTTGCTTGTTTTGCCCGAATAGCCGGTTGGCATCGCTGTCCAGCATTTCGCCAATCGTGCTGTGCTGTATATTACCCAATAAATTTGCTTTATTTACGAAATGGTCACATTGATAGAGATCACCATTTTGTTCAAGGGCAAAAGCGTTGCCGCACGTCGGTGAAAACACGCACGTCAGTGCCGGTAAACCACACCATGCGGCAAACGTGTGTTCAAAAAAAGGAATCTCTATGACCCCAATATCACGACGTATCCAGTGATAAAATATCGTTTTTAAAAAAACACCAAAACTTGACGGCGTTACGCTGCGTTCATCTATCCCTTCCGCTGTGGTTTCCAGCAGGGGAATAAACTGCATATGATGACTGCCTAAGCTTTTTAGATATTCATACACCCGAACGGGATATTGGCTATTCATGGCATTGACAACCGTCAGTGTATTAAACTGCACCTTGTATTTCTTGAGTAAATCGACCGCCTCTACAACGCGCTGATGGGTTGGTTTTCCTGAAATTGTTTTACGAAAAGCGTCATGCAGAAGCGCATCACCGTCTATCGAAATACCAATCAGAAAATTGTGCTGATGGAAGAAACGACACCAATCGTCATTAAGAAGGATCCCGTTGGTCTGAAAGGTGTTCAGGATCGTCTTACCCTGCGAAAATTGTTTTTGCAAGGTTACGGCGCGGTGGTAAAACGCTAAACCTGCCAGCGTGGGTTCACCACCCTGCCAGGCGAAAATAACCTCATCCGTTTCCTGCGCAGCAATATGCTGGCGAATAAATTGTGTGAGTATTACATCATCCATGCTGCGCGTTTTACGTTCTGGATAGAGCTGTGCCTTTTCAAGATAAAAACAGTAATCGCAGGCAAGATTGCATATTGCACCGGTAGGTTTGACCATGACATGGCAACTTTTCATTTTAACTCCTTCGTATCATGGCCTTGTAAAATTAATCACAAGGCCATGAAAATCCTTTAGTTCCAGTCTACCGGTGTAGGTTTATCGCCCCTGGCTTTCATAAGTGAATCATTTTCAATACTGGACTGATAGCGTTGTAACGCATCCACCATTTTTTGCTCCAGAACGGGTTGTTTGCCGAGCTGATTCATTGTCTCGCCGCGGTCCAGCTTGAGGTTATAGAGATATTTAGGTTTGCTATTACGATCAAAAATCATCTTCCAGTCGCCGTCACGAATTGCCCACATATCCGTCGGATCATCCTGGAAAGGCATATCAATCGCGAATAACAAGGGTTGCTGACGATTCATCGTTTGTCCCTCAAGAACAGGGACAATCGATTCTCCATCAATAATACGGTCGGTCGGCAAATTAAAATGAGTCAGCTCTGCAATTGTCGGCAATATATCCAAACCGCTCACAGGCGTATCTGTTACCGTACCGGCTTGCAAATGGTGACCATATTTAATGATGGCGGGCACGCGTATTCCGCCCTCCCACAAATTATCTTTGCGGCCACGTAAGCCATCCGTTTCACCCGCCATATTAAGTTCATACCATTTGCGCGCTTCACGCGTCACAGGGCCGTTATCACTGGTAAAGATAACAATCGTGTTATCCTCCTGCCCCATTGATTTTATTTTTGCGAGGACTTTACCAACCTGTTCATCCATATAACTGATATTGGCATAGTATTCTCCCGGTCCGCGATAAGGCTTATCAGCCCAGTCGGCGTAAAACATATCGGGATGTTTTTTTTCATACTCGCTCATATAGTTTTTATAGAGCTCAAGATATTTCTTCGGCGAAGCGAGCGGTGTATGTACCTCTGTGAAAGCCACATACATAAAGAAAGGGTTATTATCTTTTTTATCGTTTAGCCAGTTAATAGCTTCCTGACTGACAAATTCGCCGCTAATTTGGTTAACTGTCCCCAGCGCTTTACCATTCCGATAAAAACCATTCGGGTACACTACGCCATTGCGAGGACGCTCTTTCGCTTTATCCAGATCGCTGGTGACAAAACCGGCAGCATTAACCAGCGTATGTTCAAAACCTGCATCTTCAGCCTGGGGCTGATCGTGGCGGTCAGCGCCAGCATTCAGGTGCCATTTCCCCATCATTGCCGTGTCGTAACCCTGATCTTTCAGGTAGCTGGCTATGGTCTTTTCGTTACGGCCCAGTGCGACATTTTTATTGGTCGGGATCCAGGATCGAATCCCCGTTCTGAACGGTGTACGCCCGGTCAATAAACCTGCACGCGAAGGCGAACAGAGTGGCGCTGGGGCATAATATTGCGAAAACCTCACCCCTTCCTGCGCGAGTTTATCAATATTAGGGGTTTTCACGATCGGATGCCCATATACACCTAAATCCCCATAACCCAGGTCATCGGCCAAAATAATCACGACGTTAGGTTTATTTAATTGATTCCCAGACTGCTCTGCCGCCAGAGTATTTCCCATTCCCCCTGTCATGCCAATGACCGCGCTGACAAACACCGCTAAAGTTGTCTTTCTCATTATCGTTCCTTGTTATTAATTTAGAAATCGTAACCGAGCATATAAATCAACTGGTCGCCAAAACCGTCGTAACCTAACTTGTTATCGAAATAACGCCATGTGGCACTGGCTTTAAAGTGGGGATAAAATTTCCATGTTAAGGTCAACCCGCCATTAATGCCGTTTTTACTGTGTTGTTGTTCGGCGTAAGCATCATTGCGATCCAGCTCAAATTCATTCCAGTCAGAAAGCACCATTTTTTCGCCCCATAAATCGAAAAACCAGGCACTTGTCCAGCCGACGACATATCCATTCAGACCCGTGGCCTGACCATATTTGCTGGAGACATAATCATTTGAGAGATTATGCAATGCCACATAGGGCTTAAAAAAACCGGAGGGGCCGGACCAACCTAAATAGCCAAATCCATACATCATATTCAGTTCATCACCCCAGGTATTTTCAAACTGACCGTAGAGTTTCCCCATAAAACTGAAATCAGAATCGAATAACCGGATATGAGTCTGTGCAGAAAGCACATGATTGCGACCTTCAACGGCATGATTTAATACGTTACTTTCATAAAATGAGTAGAACTCCCCCTTATCAAATATCGCACCAAAATCCGCAGTTGCTTTCCAGACCTCTCCCCTGTGCGTATTTTCAAACCCCGTATTCCAGTTTGCATAACCCGCATTAATAGACCCATAAGAGGTCTTTAATTCCAGAGCATGCGCCTGGCCGGCAAATAAAATAGATATGGTCAGTAATGCTTTATTGAAATGTTGGTCTTTCATTATTATCCCTGCTCCATGCAGTATCCCAGATGAATATTGATTCCAGGCAACATAGTAATGAGAGACCCTCGGGACCAATGTGATGATTTTCACGCATTTTTTGTGACAAGGCGCGCCGTGCCAGGAGGTCACACAATGTGGGTTTATTTCGATGCTAACTTATTGATTTTCCGTAGCGCTCATCCACAATTTCATTTTTAGATCTGAGCTTTTCTCCGGTTGAACCGTTTTGTGTGTTAAATCTGCCGCCGTCGGGACTTTTCATCGTCATTTTGTGGCAAGCTTGCGAAAAGGTTAATTCAGCCACCCTTCGGTACTGCACAAACAGCGTCTACGCCGTCAGGCAAAAGAGTGGGACTGATTCTGACGATGACGCAATCGAGAGGTAAACGATGTATTCAAACGCTATCCAATTACAGATTACTGAATCTCCAAGAAAATTTATCGATGTTGCCCCCGTGATGTTGAACGATACAACGATGCTGGAACGCAAAAATAAGGTTCTGACACGAATGCAGAATGAAGGATATGACGCGCTCATCATCTATGCCGATAAAGAGCATGGGGGGAATTTCGAGTACCTGACGGGTTTTGTTCCACGCTTTGAAGAAGGTTTGCTGATAGTCAAAAAAACCGGTGAGGCGACACTGATTCTGGGGAACGAAAACCTCAAGATGGCGAACTATTCCCGCATTCAAGCCACCTTAAAACATTGCCCCCTTTTCTCTCTGCCTAACCAGCCGATGGACAACGAACGCCCCCTTGAAGATATTTTCATCGAAACAGGTCTTGATACGATATCCAAAATCGGTTTGGTCGGATGGAAGATGTTTACATCGGCAGCCGCGAATAATAAACACCTTTTCGACATCCCCTGGTTTATTGTCGACGCCGTGAAAAACTCTATTGCCTCAAGCGCAGTGCTGGAAAATGCCGCACATCTTTTCATTCGTGGCGATCGGGGTGCAAGAATTACAAATAACGAAAATGAGATTGCGCACTATGAATATGGTGCCAATCTGGCCTCGAATTGTATGCTTGATGCGATGAATGCCGTCGAACCCGGCCTGCGTGAAACTGATTTGGGGGCACTGCTGGCCGCCGAGGGTCAATACCAGACGGTCGTCATTATCGCGGCGACGGGGCAACGTTTTGAGAAAGCGAATTTTTACCCTTCTTATAAAACGCTGGAGCGTGGACAGCCGCTGTCGATGACAACCGGCTTTAAAGGTGGGCTTTCAAGCCGTACGGGGTTTGTTATCGCAGAGGAAAGCGAACTGCCCGGCAATCAAAAAGACTACCTCGATAGAGTCGCAAAACCTTATTTTGGTGCTGTCACGTGCTGGCTTGAAAATATCAAAATAGGGATGCGCGGTGGCGAAATGTACGATCTCATTGAGAAGGTACTCAACAAAGAAAAATACGGCTGGCATTTGAATCCCGGTCATCTCAGCGCAGATGAAGAGTGGATGTCGTCCCCCATTTATAAAAACTCAGCTGAAACGCTCAAAAGCGGCATGATTATGCAAATTGATATTATCCCCTCCGTGCCGGGATATACGGGTGTGAGTGCCGAAGAAAGCATCGCCCTGGCAGATGAGGAGCTTGTGCAGAAAATCCAGCACGCCTACCCTGAATTATGGGCGCGAATCACGACTCGCCGCGAATACATCCATCATGTTTTAAATATTCAGCTCACCGACGATGTCATTCCGCTGTCCAATACAGTGGCCTATCTTCGCCCGTTCCTGCTCGCGAAAAACAGGTCGTTCACATGTTAAATGAGGTAATGCTCTGAGATCCCCTCGCGGAAAAAGGATTTATGATGAGGCCTGCTGTTGAGCGTGATTGATTCGAATGCATAAAAAGAGGGAATCCTTTTATTCCCTCTTTTTGCAGAAACGCAATGCGTGGCTTACGATTTAGTCAAATCAATGCTCAGAATGCGTTCTTTAGCCCCTTCCACAAATACATCCGGATCCCAGTCGCGGTTAAAGCCTTCTTTGATACCGATATAAAGGGTATCAAAGTCTGGGGATAGCACCATCTGGTTCGGATATACCGGCACACTGAACTGTTTTTTGACGGCGTAATTTTGGGCATCGATCACGCTTATCGTCCCGCTGGTGAAATTGGTGACATAAATTTCGTTATATTTCGGGTTGTATTTCACCGCATTGGTTCCAGCACCGGTGCGAACATAACCGAGTTGTTTGCCACTCTGGAGATCAAAAACATATAAACCGTCGTTTTCGCCCCTGCGGTCTTCATGGTCAAACACCACCACAAATATGCGATTAGAGGCAGAGTCCACCGCCAGATTTTGCGCGCTGGTAATTTGCGGGTTTGCATTTTTCAGGCTGATAGTACGTAACACGCTCTGTTTTTTGGCATCAATTTCATTGATGTAATCTTTGCCTCCGATATAAATCTTTTGCGTTTTATCATCCTGGGTCAGACCGTAGGCCGTACCGCTGTACGCACCTTTCACCTCGCCTTTCATCGCCAGGGAGGTGCCGTCCAGCATTAACAATTTATGTACCGACGTCATGCCTTCGGCGCTCTTCAGCATATTGCTGTAGCTGACAAAAAGCGTGTTGGTTGCCTTGTTGTAAACCATATGACGCAAATGCTCGAAGCGTGAATCGGCGGCATTCACCTCCTTAAAACTCAACTTCTCGCTGGTTTTCGTCAGCTTCCCGGTCTGGGTGTTTACCGCACTGATGCGTAGTGAAGCCGACTGCGTATGCCCCACGTAGAGCTGTTGCTGGTCCTGATTCATCGCCAAAGAAAATGCGCGGTAAGGCATATCAAGGCGGTTCTCGATTTTCAGCGACGCTGGATTAAACGTATATAAAAATCCTTTATTGGCTTCGCGGTTTACGCGGTCGGTCGCAGCAGCATAAAGTTTATGATGAGTATTATCGAAAGCCATTTCATAAATACCTTCATTGGCTTCCTGAAGATAATTGGTTTTCATCGCAAAGCGAGACAGTTCACGCTGCGGCGGATCAATGGCAAATGCGGTAGTAGAGAATAACGTTGCGATGAAAAAACATCCCAGTTGCTGTGCTACGTTGCGGCAATTCATTTTTTACTCCTGCTCGTCAAATTAATTTAAACGTCTTACAAGGCATCAATATCCCCTGTATGTATGTTTCTAAAATTGTATTTCCCCACCGAAGATATAGGTGCGGCCACGCGCCGTGGTATTAATCGTTGATCCTTCTTTGGCGTAATCCAGGCTCTGATTCATTCGGTTTAACGCTTCGGAATAATCACGATTAGTCACGTTCTGAACGCTAAAGCGCAGCAGCACATTGTCAGTCACCTGCAGGGTGCTGTAGAGATCGATAACGGTTGGAATATCCGGCATGCTCTCTTTCGGCACGGTGTTGGTATTGGTGCTGATCCCTTCTGTACTAAGACGTTTGGATTTGCCGGTAAATTTAACCAGGCTACCGATGGTCAGCCGCTGATCAAACAACCGTCCGCCCACGTCTAACGTGGCATAGCTGTCTGGCAGATCGCTGATATCGCTGTAGGCAAAGCTGTACACGGTGCTGGCAATAGACGTCGGTTGATCCGTGTGCTGTTTGCTCCAGGAGATGTTCGCGTACGCAAAGCCCATGTCGTATCCGGCTTCAATTTCATAGCCTTTGGTGGTGACAGGCGACGTGGTATTGACGTACACATTGGCGTTAAAGCCACCAAATGAATTGTCGAAGTCATGACACAGCTGCCCGTCATAGCAGAGCATGAAGGACTCGCTGGTGATGTAATCCTTGATGCGGGACTGATACGTAAGCGCCTTCATGTGGAAACTGTCTTTCTCCACCAGCAGACCTTTTTTGTTGATGTTAAAGCCCGCTTCCCAGGTTTCGGCTTTCTCAGGCTTGAGGAACGGGTTCATTGAGGCCCCGCCCTCGTTAGCAAAAAAGACTTCCTGAACGTTTGGCGCACGGGAGGAGCGGCTCCAGCTCACGAAAGGTTGTAACCATGGCATGACCTGCGCAGAAAACGTGGCGGACGGATTGAAGGCGTTGTCATCCAGATTGAGGTTACCTTCCCCCTGCGGGAAACATTTTTCATTGGCGGAACAGGCCGGTTTGTGTCCCTCAACCTGGCTGCGGGTATAATTTAGATTCAGATCCAGCTGATAAATATCTTTATTCAGCGTCAGGCCGGTATACAGGGACGAAATCTTTTGCGTGCCTGCTGGAGCAAACGCGTTTCGGTCGGTTTCGTTCGATTGCACAAAACTGCGGCTGTACCGGGTATCCATTAATTTGCCGCCGAGCTGATAGGTCGCATAAAAATCATCAGCGAGGGTAAATCTGCTGGTATTACTGATATCAAGAGCGTTTGATTTATTCGTCGTCGACGAGCTGTTGAAATTATACATAGACTCAGGTTTGTAATCCTGATTGCCCCGGCTGGTACTGGCCAGCACGTTTAAATCTACCAGTTCATTGAGCGGTGCATAATTATAACGCAGATAATAATCGTCGCTGGTAATATCGCGGCGAGTGAAAGAATTGCTGTAATTTCTGGCAGAAAATTCAAATTTATTGAATTGGTCCAGATTGAAATTCAATTTATAGAGCTGCGATTGCGGCTCCTGGCGCAGGTATTTATTGTCTTCGCCAATGAAGTCTTTACTGCTGCGGCCACCACCGTTTTTATATGTCGCATAGGTACGGGACCCGCTGATGCCCACCAGCGCACCGAGGCCGCCGCCATTTTCAAAGGTTTCGGTTTTACCCGCAACCGCGATCATGCCGGTTCGACCCAGCCCGTTATCGCCCACCGAAAATCGAGAAAGTACGCCTGTCTGGCGTCCCTCTTTTAACACATCATCCACGCCAATCGTGCGCATATTTGCGCTTCCCGCCAGGGCATTGACCCCTTGGGAACCTGCGCTGCTGCCGCGCGTGACGTCGACTTCAGCGAGGAAATTCGGATCAAGCGGGACGCCAGCGGCAGTGTTTGAACCGCCGTGATAGTTTGCCGGTGCCATGCCGAAATAAGTCTGGGTGACGCCATCGACCATGGTATTTACGCGCCCGAGGCCGTTCATCCCACGGATATTCACGCTGATTGAACCCTGCAGGGGATCGATTTGAGTATAGGTACCCGCCATACTGCGCAGTGAGGCATCCAAACTCTGCAAATTCTTATTTAACGTACGTGAACTGTACGCGCCCGGACGGGTATAGGTTTCATCCGAGGAGCCCACCTGATTTTTATCGTCCAGCGAGTTGTCGATAATGGTTAATGGAGAAAAGACAGATTCCCCTTCTTTTTCTGCCGCATAGGCATGGCTGTGCACAATAAGAAGCCCGGTCAAAAGTCCTTTGACCATTTGAGGTTTTTTCATAATCAAGTCCTGAGTTTAATTATATTTAGCGCAAAAAAATGAATAGCTCACGCATCGCCCTATTCAAAAAGACGACGGTAAAATACCCATAATAAATTCATGTCATTAATGCGGCTGAGCAGGTGCGATATATCACCCTGCTCTTATTCGACCATTAACGAATATTATCTAAAGCCAAATTTATATTTCAGGAAGAACAATTAGCCTGATAACAGACGCTGTATTTCTAAATTTCTAACAAGCCAAATTCAACCGGGAGCGTGACTTTTTGTACGCCATTCTTCACCAGCTCTTTTGGCGGAGGAGGCAACGGCCGCGCATTGATTAGCGCATTTAATGCCGCGCGGTCCAGCGAAAGGGTTCCGGATGAGGTGACCAGTTTTGAACTGAGTATTTCGCCACGCGCATCCACACTGAACGCAATAACGGCAGTCCCGGTACGCTTGCGGCGTCTCGCATCCTCAGGATAGTTGCGCATTTTATTGATCTTGCCTTTCACTAGCGATTCCCAACTGATTTCGCTTTTGCTGATGCGAGACGAATCCGTATCTAACGGCGCGGCATTACGCTGAGTCTGCACCGTCTGGACCGGTGGTGCCGCCAGACTGGTCGTCGTCGAATTGCCTTTCTCTTCTTTCTGTTCGCGCTGGTTTTTTTTCTTGGTTTCCGTTTTCTTTTTGGCTTTCGGTTCAGGCTTTGCTGCCGCAATTTTGAGTTCAGCCTCTTCATGCACCAGCAGCTTTGGCATTTCCTTTTCTGGCCGGCGTTCTTCTTCGGTCATGGCTTCCACTTTACGCTGCTGGCTGACGCCAGGCGGCAGATCGGGTCTGATAATAGAGACTTCAAACTCAGGCGAGAACTCCACCATCACCGCGGCAGGCGTTGCTATTGGCTGCTCCTGCGCAAAATGAAGGACAAAAGGCAGGGCTATCGCCACATGAAAAATGACACTGGCGGCCGTACTTCTCATCCATGGCGTACGAGGCATCACGAGTTGTGCATTCATATTAAGGCGCATTTTCCACGGGCACTGACCAGACGTAATCCGCCTGTTTGGCGGTTAGCGTGGTTCCCTCGGTGGTAAGCATCACGACGACGGGGTTTTCAACCTTCAGATCCGCCAGATGCAACGGCACACCGATATCTTTTGAAGCGTGATAGCCGCCCGCAATCAACAGCGCAGGGCGAGGTGCCTGACGAATTTGTTCGGCCATAAAGCGGTCGCGATGTTGCTGGATGGCAACCATGGCGTTGACCTGTGCATCGCTAATTTGTCCGTCATGCATAATGTAAATAATGGCGGACAACGATTCGCGAACCTGCGGGCGAACCGATAAATCACCCTCTGGGAACACGGGATTGTTATACAGTTCAGTGACCTGGATACGGGTGATATTTGCCGCCAGCAGCGGGTATGGCCCTTTAAGCGCGGTCATGACAACATCACGGTAAAGGTCCCACGGCCAGCCACTTTTCCAGCGCATGGCCTCTGCCGCTCGGGTCGGGCTGATGGTTGCGCCTGCCAGACTTTCTGCTTTTAAGCGATTAACACTGACCTGCTGATCGCTATCGATCATTTCCATCAGCACACTGCCCTGCGCACGTGATTGATTCAGATTTTGCAGTAACCATTGTTCAATTTGGTGGTGGCGCACATTGGTATGCTCTTCACCGACAATCACAATGGGGGCGCTGGCGAGCGTCGTGATGAGCTGGGCAGGCGTCATCACCGTACCGCTCGCCGCTTCTTTAATGCACAGGCACTCAATCGCTATAGCGTTTTGGGCGGGCGTGTCCTTTGGCGGACTATGACATGCCGCGATCGTCAACATGCTGCTGAGAATCAGGGGGTTTAAGAAATTATCCATATTTAACCTGCGTTTCCGTGAACGTTGAGCGCTTATTTTACGCTGCAAATTTTGGCCGGATTATAGCCATTGATGAAAATGATTATCAAGATCATTCGCATTATCAATTATGGGAGAGTGAAAAAAGAAGGCAGATAACGGGCGTGACGTTGCGATAGCTCTGCCGCAGCACAACACATTATTGGTGTCGCTTGTCGTCGTCGCTGCTTAGCCTGGGATGTCGATAATCGGGACGATCCAGGCGGCTCAAATGGAATGGAGACTTAGCCGCGATTGCAGGGGTGTTTGGCCGCTACGCTGCTAAGTTTGATTCTGTGACTCTTCATGCTCCTTCCCGCCAATTTCTTGTCGCGGGGTTACTTTTTTATTCAGGATTCATAGGAGTCATTGAACCCGTTCAGGCTTTGATGCGCACTCTCAGCATATTGATGGCGATGATTATCATCGCGGCGGTTATGCTATTATTTCCGGCGCTCAAGATGGCTCGCTGAGCATTATTCACCTGCCTCATCACAGGTCTGTGACAATATTTTATCCTGCCAGAAGTAATAAAGGATTTACCCATGATCGTACTCCGTCCGATGCATAAAGAGGAATTTTCAGGCTATCTGGACTATTTCATTCCAGATTATGCGCAGGAAATTGCCTCAAATTATCGACTTTCTGCCGAGGCTTCCCTTGCAAAAGCCAAACAGGAGATTGCTGCCGATCTTCCTGATGGCGTTAATACCGCCGGGCAGGTTTTGCTGTGCCTGTTCACCCAACAGGATAATAGGGACAGCCATGTCGGGTACCTGTGGTACAAACCGGATACGGCTTCACGCACTGCATTTATCTATGATTTTCATATCTTCAACGCGTGCCAGGGACAGGGGCTGGGCAAACAGGCGCTGCAAGCGTTTGAGCAGATGTTGCAGGAACAGGATTTTGAACATATCAGGCTTCGTGTTGCCGGAGACAACGCGCGTGCCCGCCACGTCTACGAGGCGATGGGCTTTGGGGTCACGGGTTTTAACATGAGCAAGACGATAGCGCGTTAATAATCCCTTCGGGTTGGCACTCCCCGCACCGGTTCTCGGGGCTTTTTGACGCCACCAACTTCACCATGACATCCGCCCACGAAAGATATATGCTTTATATATAAAATATTACGGAGTGTATGCTGTGGGTATTGTTAAAATTTCGGACTTGTTGCATGAAGATGTCCGTGATGCCAGTAAAGCCATGTCACGTTCAGTGAATGCGCAGGCCGAATATTGGATCCGCCTGGGGATGATGAGTGAGCTTTACCCCGAGCTTAACTATCAGCAGATCAAAATGATGATGCTGAAATCAGGCTCTGACCGCTTAATGGAGGTGATCAATGCCATCAATTCCCATTAAAACCTCTGATGAACTCGCCCGACAGCGCCATGCGGGCGCGTTGCTTGCTTCCGTGTTCGAGATGCTGGACACATTTATTGTGCCTGGCGTGACCACCCTGGAAATCAATAATCGTGCAGAGGCATTTATTGTTGATGCATTGCAGTCCCGCCCTGCCAGCAAAGGTCAGTACGATTATCCTTACGTGCTGAATACTTCGGTGAATGAAGTCGTGTGTCACGGCATTCCGAAAGCGAACGAACACCTAAAATCTGGCGCTATCGTAAATGTCGATATCACGCTCGAGAAAGAGGGACTGATAGCGGATTCCAGCAAAATGTATCTTATCGGCGACGTCTCTCCCCTGGCTCGTCGGTTGGTCGAAAAAACGTGGGAAGCCATGTGGCTCGGCATCAAAGCGGTAAAACCCGGTGCGCGATTGGGCGACATTGGACATGCCATCCAGACGCATGTTGAAAACAGCGGCTATAGCGTTGTCAGGGAATATTGCGGCCACGGGATAGGCAAAGAGATGCATGAAGAACCGACCGTGCTGCATTACGGTAAACCCGGTACGGGCGTTGTGTTGCAGGAGGGCATGGTGTTTACCATCGAACCGATGGTCAATCAGGGCAGTAGCAAAATAAAAACCAAAAAAGACGGCTGGACAGTTGTGACCCGGGATAAAAAACTCTCGGCCCAGTGGGAGCACACCATCGCCGTGACCGCGGACGGTTTTGAAGTATTAACGCTGCGTAAAGATGAAACTATTCCTGACCACATCGTATAAAATTTATGACGCTTCAGGAAAATAGCGTCCTGAATTGCGCACGCTCATAGACATGATGCCCATCCGGCTGCGCTTTCAACACCTTTTCCCTCTCGGGAGCCATGCCGGAAATCATGATGAAGCGCATGTACAGCGCCCAGTTTCCCTGCCCCCTCAGTAATCCGAACACCTTATATCAATTATCCTTCGGCACACCGTCCATTGCGCTTAGGGGGAACCCTGAGCAGCGTAAATGACATACTTAACTACACCGACTAGTTAATCAGCCCTGCTGGAAAGGGATAACCCGAAGGCCAGATCTTGCTCTGCTTAACCATCCTAAACGGTGCGGCCCCGGCACACACTTTTAAAAACATATCAAAAAAACGCCTCGAGCAGATAAACACAACAAACTGATAAATATAAATAATAAAAAATAACTGACTCAAAACTTGGACAAATAAACGTATTTGTGTAAGTTTTAATTATGCACTTTCGTCGCGTTATTCACAGTCAGGGTGAGACTCATGAGCACTATGTCGTCGGCTATCAATCGATTTATGGACTATTACGCCGAGCTGGATAGCCAGCCACCGTCAGCGCTGGCGGCGCTTTATCATCCTGATGCGGCCCTCATCGACCCATTTGGCGAGCATCAGGGGCTGTTTGCGATCCAGCGTTACTTCACCCATCTGCTGGCGAACGTAGATCACTGCCGCTTTGTGATTGATGCTCCGCTCTGCGTGACCGATCGTTTTGCCGTGACATGGACCATGCACTGGTCTCATCCGCGCGTTTCCGGGGGCGAGAAGCTTGCCCTGCCTGGGTGCTCGGTGGTGGATGTGCAGGACGACCAGATTATTCGCCAACGCGACTACTACGATGCCGGGGAGATGATTTACGAACATCTTCCCGTGCTGGGCTGGGCGGTGCGTGGTGTCAAAAGGAGGGTGCGCTCATGATGACTGTCCTCATCACCGGCGCGAGCTCTGGCATTGGGGCTGGGCTGGCAAAATCCTGGGCGGATGACGGGTGTCACGTTATCGCCTGCGGACGAGATCCGGCCCGGCTAGAAGCGCTGCATCAGTACAGCCCGAATATTACGGTACGTCTGTTTGATATGACGGACAAAGCGGCCAGCCTTCAGGCGCTGACCGGATGTCATGCCGATCTGATGATTCTCTGCGCGGGCACCTGCGAATACCTGGATGACGGTGTAGTGGATGCCGATCTGGTCGAACGGGTTATGAACACGAACTTTCTGGGGCCCGTGAACTGCATCGCAGCACTCCAGCCACAGCTGGTGGCGGGCAACCGCGTGGTGCTGGTCAGTTCGATGGCGCACTGGCTCCCCTTCCCTCGGGCAGAAGCCTATGGCGCGTCAAAAGCTGCACTGACGTGGTTTGCCGAAAGTCTGCGTCTGGACTGGGAACCCAAGGGCATTGCCGTCACGGTAGTCTCACCGGGCTTTGTCGATACGCCCCTCACCCGTAAAAATGATTTTTCCATGCCCGGTCAGGTCAGCGTGGACAGCGCCGTGAAAGCGATCCGTCGCGGCCTGGCGAAAGGGAAAAATCACATCGCGTTTCCCACCGGTTTCAGTCTGATTTTACGCCTGCTGGCAGGGTTACCCGGGTTTCTTCAACGCGCCCTGCTGCGCCGGATGGTGCGCTCATGAATATCGCGATTATTGGCAGCGGCATCGCCGGGATGACCTGCGCCTGGCGTCTGGCCGGGCATCACAAGGTCACGATTTTCGAGGCCGCACCGACGCCCGGCGGGCATACCGCAACGGTCGATGTCACCATGCCGCAAGGCACTTATGCGATTGATACCGGGTTTATTGTCTACAACGATCGCACCTATCCGCGCTTTATGGGCCTGCTCAGCGAGTTGGGTATTCGCGGGCAAAAAACCCAGATGAGCTTCTCGGTACATAATCCGCAAAGCGGTCTGGAATACAACGGGCACACCCTCACGTCGCTTTTTGCCCAGCGCCGTAATTTGGTCAATCCGCGATTCTGGGGGCTGCTGAAAGATATCACGCGGTTTAACCGTGAGGCGAAAGCCGCGCTGATGAGCAATATTGACGAAAACGCCACGCTCCAGACGTTCCTGGAACAGCACGGCTTCAGCCCGTTTTTTGCCCGACATTATATTCTGCCGATGGGCGCCGCCATCTGGTCGTGCTCCCTTCAGGAGATGCGTCATTTTCCGTTGCCGCTGTTTTTACGCTTCTTTGAGCATCACGGTCTGCTGGATATCACCGATCGTCCGCAGTGGTATGTGGTGCCGGGCGGCTCGCGGGAGTACCTCCGTGCCATGCTGGCGCAACTGGGCGATCGCGTGACCCTGCATGTTAACGCGCCGGTGCAGCAGGTATTCCGTCATGAAAAGGGCGTGAAGATCCAACTGGAGGCATCAAGTCATGCCTTTGACCAGGTGATCTTCGCCTGCCATTCCTTACAGGCGCTGGCGATGCTTGACGAGCCAACCCCTGCGGAACGCGAGGTGCTGGGTAATATCGGCTGGCAGCGTAATGAGGTGGTTTTGCACAGCGATCCGCGCTGGCTGCCGGTGCGCGAGCGCGCATGGGCCAGCTGGAACTATCGCCTGAGCGAACGCGATCAGGCCAGCGCGTGCGTCACCTACAATATGAATATCCTGCAGGGATTGCCAGCAGGAAGCCCGTTGTTCTGCGTCACCCTTAACCCGGAAATCGCCGTGGACGAGCGCTATGTCCTGAAACGTTTTGTCTATGAGCACCCGCTGTTTAATCCGAAAAGCTGGCGCGCGCAGGCCCGTCGCCACGAGATTAACGGCCACCAGCGGAGCTGGTATTGCGGGGCCTACTGGTACAACGGGTTCCATGAGGATGGCGTACGCAGCGCACTTGATGTGGTGCATGGCATTGCCTGTGGAGAAGGAAACTGAAATGAACAGCTGCCTGTATCAGGGGATTTTACGCCATCGCCGTTTCCAGCCTAAAGCGCACCATTTTCGCTATACCGTTTTTATGGCCTGGATCGATCTGGATGAGCTGGAGGCGCTGCCTTCGCTCGGGATCCGGCGTAACCGGTTTGCTTCCGCAGCCTTTTACGATGCGGATTATCCCCTCGGCACGCCGCTGAAAGAGAACGCGCTAAAGCGTATTCAAACCTTGACCGGCGAGCGTCCCGATGGCCGCGTGATGCTCCTGACTCAGCTGCGTTATCTCGGGTTTCATTTTAATCCGGTCAATTTTTATTACTGTTATGACGCAACTGACACCCTGCGCTGGGTGCTGGCCGAGGTGCGCAATACGCCGTGGAATGAGCGTCATTACTATGCCGTGGATGGCCAGACAACGCGTCCGATTGAAAAAGCTTTTCACGTTTCACCGTTTAACCCGATGGACATGATCTATCACTGGCGCTTTAACCCTCCCGGTAAAACGCTGCATATGCATATCGAAAACCACCAGGAATCGAAGGTATTTGACGCCACGCTGATGCTGAAACGTGAGCCTCTCACGCGCGCGGCTTTGCGATCCCTGCTGTGGCGTATTCCGTTAATGACCCTAAAAACCGTTCTGACGATTTACTGGCAAGCACTGCGGCTATGGCTGAAGCGCGTGCCTCTTCATAACCACCCCGTTAGCAGGAGTGAACGATCATGACCGATCCTGCCTTTGCGCTTGATCCCGATATTCCGCGCAACGCCCGTATCGCCCGCTGGCTGCTTTTTCGTCTTTTAGGCGGTATCCGCAGCGGCTCGCTTACCGTTCGAGAAGGGACGCAGGCCTTCCATTTTGGCGACTCGTCTTCCGGGCTACGCGCTGAAGTTCAGATTGTGGCCCCGGACGTTTACTGGCGGTTGCTGACCGGCGGAAGCCTTGCCGCCGCCGAAGCCTGGATGGATGGGGAATGGGAGACGCATGACCTGACATCGCTGCTACAGGTGCTGGCGCTAAACAGCCCCGTGCTGGGGCGTCTGGAAAGCGGTTTTCGCATTCTGGGCAAGCCCGTGGAACGCCTTCGCCACTGGATGCGTCGCAACCACCGCGAGCAGGCGCGGGAAAATATCGCCGCCCATTACGACCTCGGCAATGAGTTTTATGCGCACTTTCTCGACCAGGATCTGCTCTACTCCAGCGCATTATTCACCGCCGACGAGCAGAATCTTACCCTCGCCCAACAGGCAAAAATGGCGCGTCTGTGTGAACAGCTGTCCCTGAACGCAAGCGATCACCTGCTGGAGATCGGTACCGGCTGGGGCGCGATGGCGGAATACGCTGCGCTTCATTACGGCTGTCGCGTCACGACCACAACCTTATCGCAGGAGCAATTCACCTGGGCAAAAGAGCGGATCGCCCGTGCGGGATTGCAGGATCGCGTTCAGGTTCTGCTGTGCGATTATCGCGACCTGACCGGTGAATTCGACAAACTGGTGTCGGTCGAAATGATAGAAGCGGTGGGTGAACGCTATCTGCCTGCGTTCTTCAGCACCTGCCAGGCACGCCTGCGCCCTGGCGGCAAAATGGCGATTCAGGCCATTACCATTCAGGATCAGCGCTATCGCGACTACAGCAAAAGCGTCGATTTTATTCAGCGCTACATCTTCCCCGGCGGATTTTTACCGAGCATTACCGTGATGAGCAACCTGATGACGCGCCACACGGATTTTGTTGTCCGCAATCTGTTCGACATGGGGCCCGATTACGCGCGCACGCTGGCCCACTGGCGGCAACGTTTTCTCCACGCCTGGCAGGATATTGAAAAGCTGGGCTTTGATGAACGGTTCCGCCGGATGTGGCTTTATTATTTTGCCTACTGCGAAGCCGGATTTAATGCCCGCACCATTAGCGTGGTGCAGTTGATTGCGGAGCGCGTATGAACCGCCACGTGCAGGTATTTCTGATAGCGATTGCGTTCGATCTTTACTGGACGCTGGTGGTGCTGTTTCGTGAACGCGGGCTTTTTCTGTGGCTCGCTCTGGCGATTCTTGCCTTCCTGATGCTGTCGCCTGCACATCGGCTTTATGCGTTACTGCTGGCGGTGATGGGCAGCGGCCTGGATACTCTCTGGGCGCTAACGGGGCTTATCGACTTTCACGGCGAGGCATTGTTACCCCTGTGGATGCTGGCGCTGTGGCTGATGTTCGCTACCGTCTGGACCCATCTGACTCGTACAACCGCGCTCCCGGGATGGATCCTCACGCTGATGGGCGCCCTCGGCGGCCCGGTCGCGTACATTATTGGTCAACGGTTAGGCGCAATGACCTTCCTGGAACCGGCCTTCGTCGTCGTCAGTTGGATGGCGCTGGGATGGCTTACCCTGATGCTGTTATTCCATATCCTGATCGGGAGACGACCATGCGATCCGCTTTAATAGTGCTGCTGTTGCTGGTTATCATCACGCCGGTGACCCATGCCGCCGACTGGCTAAGCTGGCGCAAAGTGGGCGATGCGACGCTCACCAGGGGACCCTTTTCCGTCTACACCTCGCAGCTGCGCACACCGGATGGCAACTACACCGGACCGGGGCAAAATCAGGCGCTGATCATTACCTATAAACGCGACATCAGTCGCGATGACCTTGTCGACGCCACGCGTGACCAGTGGCAGGCGTTGGGTATTCTGGAACGTGAACCGCAGAGTGAATCCTGGCTGCGTATGCTGCACTCGCTCTGGCCCGATGTGGTGCCGGGTACCCAGCTGGTGTTTGTTTTCGACGATAAGCAGGGACAGTTCTGGTATCGGGCCTCCGCGACGCAAAAAACGTTTACCCCGCTGGGACCGCGCCAGTCTGAAGCGTTTAGCACCCATTTTCTGGCCATCTGGCTTGACCCCAATACGCAATATCCCGCGCTGCGTCAGCAGTTAATCGGAGGTGAAAAATGAAACGCATTCTGGCATTGGGCGTCGCCCTGCTGATGTTACTGGCAGGCTGTAGCGCGGAGATCGGCGATTATCGAAACCAACAGCCGTCGCTCGATATCTTCCGCTATTTCCAGGGTAAAACCGAGGCGTGGGGTATGGTACAAGATCGCAGCGGTAAGCAGCTGCGTCGCTTTCACGTTGAAATTTCTGGCGATGTCATTGGCGATACGCTGACGCTGAATGAACATTTTGTCTATGACGATGGCGAGAAGCAGCAGCGGGTATGGCACATTCGTCGCGTGAGCGCCGATCGTTACGAAGGTACGGCGGGTGATATTGAAGGGGTAGCAACGGGCCAGGCAGCGGGTAACGCCTTTAACTGGCGCTACAGCATGAACGTGAAAGCGGACGGGAAAACCTGGCTGCTGCACTTCGACGACTGGATGTATTTGCAGGACGGCACGCATCTATTTAATAAAACCGAGATGAAAAAGTTCGGCGTCACGGTCGGCACCGTCACGCTATTTTTCACCCGGAAAGCGCCGTAATAGGCCTGTAAAATGCAATTTTACAAATAACGCACTTGTCATAGCCGTTGCGTAACTGAAAAAAACCTCGATATCGTTATCGAGGTTTTTTTCGTATGTGATGGACGTGTAGAGAATCGAATTCCAGACCCCTTTCAGATCGCAAGTTTTCAGGACCGCTTCAATTTTTAGGCTGCCGGGTGCCTCCCGGTGAGCCTTTGGGTTTACCGCCCGTGGCATGCGGTTTCAGTCTTTCACGATGAGTGCCACTTAAGAGGAGTCATCGGGTGACTTTACCCCGCCGCTTAGGGGGATTCACCATGATCTCAATCCAGGGTAATTTTAAAAGCGGTCTGATAGTCAAGAGGATAAAAAGGGATCTTCAAAGGCAACCGTATTCTCTTTACAGGTACTTATTCACTGCACCTACAACTTCGTCATGGGTGAGTTCGCGGTCAGACGCAACATAAATCTCGATATGATCCCCGGTTAATGAATGAACCCCGGTAAGCATTATTTTTAACGAAACTTCATCACCGTTTGGGTAATATCGCGTGATCGATGTGACAGGTTTAAGCATATTAATCACTTCTGCCTGCTGCGAATTGAAGAAGACCAAAACCTTTTTCATATACTGCCTCAATCCGGTCCTGCGTGTGTTTTAAAGCGGGGATCGCTTCCGTTTCAAAAATCGCAGATATTTAGAAAAGGCCATGCAACCGCATGGCCTTTGTAAGTATTGTTCATCATTAAAATCATAATGCTCCGGAGCCACCCAGGAGAGCTAAGACTTTAAGATAATCAATACACCTGCCTGATAGACAATTCAGGTGAGGTGGGCTGAGTGTATACAGTAAAAAAAAATACACACCCTCAAAAAAGAGATGGTGGCACATGTGTTGTTTGATAGCATATTTAAGTGCAACTGAGGGGGTTATCACAGCACAATCAGCTATTTTCCCTTGTGTATACCCTCTTCATCTGTACGTAATGATTTAGTCATTTAATCATTTAGTCATTTGGTCATTTGGTTATTTGAATGGGCCTGGCGATGGCGATGGTGATGGTGATGGTGATGGTGATAATAAACCGCCCGAAGGCGGTCTGATTGTCTATCTGCTGTAGTAGTCATCAATGAACTGATGCCTGAACGCCTCAATGGACAGTTGCTCAACAATACTTCCTGTAATGGCAATTTTTATACGTCCCATCGGGTCTCGCCCAGCGATAACCCTCACCTCGATTGAGGTATTAGCAGAGGTTTTGAGATAATCGACAAAGCTGCTGATAACGTCGTCTCTACCATAGACGGCGAAGCACATTGTTCCACAATGTAATGTCTCTGAACGTCCCTCAAGCATAAGCAAGCTCCTCATGAATTGGGATTATCAATTGTAACTTAAAAACCAGTTTGCGTTATTTGACGCCCTTACTGATTCGTAAATCCTCTCTCATGTTGCTCCTGCACGATCGCTATCGTCAGAAAGCCCTGCATAACATTTAGCGTCACCTGCAAGACTTCAGAGCGTATCAGCGCCCATGACGGCCTTATCACGATTATTTTGCTTCTCACGGAAGCGGCAAGATGTGTTGCGTGGGTACATAGCTGGCTGAAGCGGTAGACAAGCGACGCTGTACCAACATCATGGTGTGTTAATCGATGGGAACGAGGGAGAAATAATTAACCCGCCAGGTGGGTTATAAGATTTACGTTTCAGAAGAGGGGCAAAAGTGATGGCTGAGTCGGCAAATGCACCCAGTGCATAGAACACACCATGTACGCCGCCCAAAGCAACAAGGGGTTACCTTTCGGTAACCCCTCGTCTTTATTTGGCGGAAGCGTAGAGATTCGAACTCTAGAACCCTTTCGGGTCGCCGGTTTTCAAGACCGGTGCCTTCAACCGCTCGGCCACGCTTCCTAAGTGAGGCGCAATATAAACGTCTATTAGCGCCTTGTAAAGCAGGAATTTTTCTAAGTTTACCCACGTGCATTTTTATAACGTGAAAAAGCAAAAAACCCTGCGATATTGCTATCGCAGGGTTTTCGAATTTGGCGGAAGCGTAGAGATTCGAACTCTAGAACCCTTTCGGGTCGCCGGTTTTCAAGACCGGTGCCTTCAACCGCTCGGCCACGCTTCCTAAGTGAGGCGCATCATAAACACCTCATCTTGCGCTGTAAAGAGTGATGTGATTCATTCGCTTCAAAAATAGCCAAACCGCGATCAATCGGTTGAAATAACAACGCATTGACCATTTTATCAGCATGAAATTTCACGTATCCGTCTTAATGTTTTTTGATGTACATATCTTTGGTGAAGTAAAAGCCCAGTTTATCTGGCGTAAATCCACCGACCCACGGTTTCACCAGATGGGTTCTGACATAGTGATACACCGGAATGGCGGGCACATCCTGCGCCAGCAGATCTTCAGCTTGCTGGTAGAACTTGCCGCGCTCTTCCGGGGTTTTCGCTTTTGCCGCCTCCACCAGCGCCTTGTCATAGGCCGGATTACTGTACTGACTGGTGTTTTCGCTATCACCGGTACGGAAGTTATTCAGGAAAGTCGCGGCATCGTCATAATCCGCAATCCATGCGTAACGCACCGCATCAAAATTATGGGTGTGCATGGTATCCAGCATGGTTTTCCACTCCTGATTTTGCAGCTTCGCTTCCACGCCCAGATTTTTCTTCCACATCGAACTGGCCGCGATAGCGATGCGCTGATGCGATTCCGACGTGTTATAGAGCAAATTGAAGCTGAGTGGATGGCTGGCGTTGAAACCGGCGTCGTTCAGCAATTTTTTCGCTTCAGCGATACGCTTATCGATGGGCCAGCTCGCGTAGTCAGGGTTTTTAAGCTTAACGCCGCCGATGTCCGGCTGACTGACAAGCCACGCCGGGCGCTGCCCCTGCCCCAACACTTTGTCGGCAATAATGTCTTTATCCAGCGCCATATTCAGCGCTTTGCGCACGCGCACATCATTAAACGGCGGTCGGGTGGTATTGAATTCGTAATAGTAGGTGGCGAGCTGCGGCGACACGTCCAGCTCAGTGCCCAGCGTTTTCTTAAGCTGAGCAAATTGGTTAATAGGCACCGTATAGACGATGTCGATCTCGCCGGCCTTATAGCGGTTAACGTCGGAGGCCTCAGAGGTAATCGGCAGATAGGTTACCTTGTTGATCACCGTGTGCGCATCATCCCAATAGCGCGGGTTACGTTCAGCAACAATACGCTCGTTGACCACCCACTGCGAAAGCTTATACGCCCCACTGCTGACGAAATGCTCCGGTTTCGTCCACTTTTCACCAAAACGGCCGATCAGCACTTTATCAACCGGGACGAGCGAGGGGTGCGCCAGCATAGCGAGAAATGCCGCATTGGGCTGGGTGAGCGTGACTTCCAGCGTTGTGTCGTTGATCGCTTTCACGCCCAGTGAATCCGGCGTTTTCTTGCCCTGTGCGATATCCGCGGCGTTGACGAGATGCATATTCCCCGGATAGCTGGCGTAAGGAGAAGCCGTTTTCGGATCGACCAGACGTTGCCAGCTCCAGACCACGTCCTGCGCGGTGATCGCGGTGCCGTCACTCCAGGTGATGCCAGGACGTAAATGGAAAGTCCAGACGGTGTTGTCTTTATTCTCCCATTTCTCTGCCAGTCGCGGCACAATCTCACCGCCTGGCGAAACGCTCACCAGCCCTTCGAACAAATCACTGATAATATTGAATTCGACGTCGCTTTCGACTTTATGCGGATCGAGCGATGCGGGTTCACTGCCGTTGTTTCTGACCAGTTCCTGTTTTTCTGCCAGTGGGGTTCCTGCTGGCACGCTGGCGGCCCAGCTCGTTGCGCTTGCGCACAGGATGCTCGCGGCCAGCAAAGAAAGTGTAAAGCCAGTACGTGATGGTGATTTCATTTATTCGCCTTATTGTCTATTTTTTGACGATGCGCATTCACTCTTAGCGCTCTAACTGTATTAAGGCAATATTTTTCAGTAACCTATAAGAGGTTGATCTGAATAAAATCGTCAAACCACGCTTCCTGCTACGGAAACAAATTTATTCGGTACAAAGCTTCAGTGCCGCCGCTAAGGTATTGAGTAAAGATGGGTAAAACCATTTTGCTACTGGCGCAACGTTTCTTATTCTTGCCGTTAATTACATCTGTCATAAGAGAGTGGCTCATGGATCGTATTATTAGTTCTTCACGCGACCGCACGTCGCTACTCAGCACCCATAAAGTGCTGCGCAATACCTATTTCATGCTAAGCCTGACGCTGGCGTTTTCTGCGCTCACGGCGACAGCCAGCACCGTGCTGATGCTGCCGTCTCCGGGCCTGATCCTGACGCTGGTGGGCATGTATGGTCTGATGTTCCTCACCTATAAAACCGCTGACAAACCCATCGGTATTCTGTCCGCGTTCGCCTTTACCGGCTTCCTGGGGTATATCCTCGGCCCAATGCTGAATGCTTATCTGTCTGCGGGTATGGGTGACCTCATCGGCATGGCGCTGGGCGGGACGGCACTGGTGTTCTTCTGCTGCTCGGCCTACGTTCTGACGACCCGTAAAGACATGTCTTTCCTGGGGGGGATGCTGATGGCGGGTGTCATCGTTGTGCTGGTCGGCATGGTGGCGAATATCTTCCTGCAATTGCCCGCGCTGCACCTGGCAATTAGCGCAGTGTTCATTCTGATCTCTTCAGGCGCGATCCTGTGGGAAACCAGCAACATCATTCACGGCGGTGAAACGAACTACATTCGCGCAACCGTGAGCCTGTATGTGTCGCTGTACAACATCTTTGTCAGCCTGCTGAGCATCCTGGGCTTCGCAAGCCGCGACTAACCCATTACGCTTTGAACGGAGCCTCGCTTATGCGGGGCTTTGTTTTTTGGTACACTGCGCGGGTTTTGACTGACGTGTGAATGATTATGCTGAGCTTTGAAGGTAAAGAGATAGAAACCGACAGCGACGGTTATCTGAAAGAGAGCAGCCAGTGGAGTGAAGCGCTGGCCGTCGCGATTGCCGAAAAAGAGGCGATCACGTTGTCACCTGAGCACTGGGAAGTGGTGCGTTTTGTGCGTGAATTTTATCTGGAATTCAACACGTCGCCTGCTATCCGCATGCTGGTGAAAGCGATGGCTAACAAGTTTGGCGAAGAGAAAGGCAACAGCCGTTACCTGTATCGCCTCTTCCCGAAAGGCCCGGCCAAACAGGCGACCAAAATCGCCGGCCTGCCCAAACCGGTGAAATGTATTTAATACCGGATACTAAACGTGTCATATTCGCGATCGGGTTGGTGAGGTTCAGTGAAGACTTTTTCAACCCGAGCGCTACGCGGCCCGCCGGCTTTCAACCAGGCAGTCAGTTGCTCAATTTTATCAGCCTCACCACAGGCAACAACTTCGACACTGCCGTCATCCAGATTGCGCGCGTAGCCTGTTAGCCCGAGCTGTAACGCCTCGCGTTGCGTGCTGTAGCGAAACCCAACGCCCTGGACCGTGCCGTGAACCCACGCGATTGTGCAGACTTTTGACATCATCGTTTCCCCTATCCTGCTCTGGCGCGTTGCTTTTCCTGACTGAACTCGGGAAAATGGCGGCCATTTTATTGAATCGACAGAAAAGCAAATTATGAGTGTACGTTTAGTGTTAGCGAAACTCATAAACCATCACAAATTCCGCTTAAGCATCAATCAGTCCTGAATAACTCAATTCTGCCTTCCCGTAATCGTCGGGTAGTCTAACTAAGCAATTATAATCCAAAGCAATAATTTCGAGAACCTTACCGCTTAGGTCAGTCTCGTTCTGACGATTCTAATTTTCTGACATGACAATCGATCGATTTTACAGATCAATATATGGTTATTGATAGATTTTATAGATCAATGTAAAATCATGATTTGCCGAAGATAGTCGCTTACAAACCAAACGACTCAATTCACGAGTTCGCCACAATGAACTTTCAACAAGGAAAAAGTTGAAATGAATCTATCTAATACACTGAAAATTATAATTTTTCATGCATTCCTCATTGCAGGTTGTACTTCAGCATCGAGTGCTGTGTATCTTTTGCCAGAAGCAAAATCGTTCGGGGTTGCCAGCGAAGATGAGAAAGCGCTGATGTTTTTTGCTATGGATAGGAACGTCAATCTGAAAGGGATTTGCTTCGCTTTGGCTAGACAATCCCCCTCAATCATTACCCATGCCAATATCATCGCAACGACAAACAACGGAAATTTTAGGATGCATGGCATAAGCCCTGATCTTCAGGGTGAGACCAAAGAAGTCACTTGCGCATTTGGTTCAGAAGCGGGGGATTTTCTGACTGCGTTATCAAACTCAACATTCACCAACGTTACGTTTGATTTTAGTGGTGTTATCCGCAAATACTCTTTCGATACTGTGGCCTTTGCCAAAATATTGACTACGGATAGTAAGCAGGTTACTGATAAAGCGGCGGACGACTACGCGAAAGGAATCCGTGCTCCGATTTTCTACAACCAGAAAACCAACGATACTTTTGCTGATAACGCAACGAAGAATTACAGGATAAGCGATCAGAAGCTCAACAAAGTTTGGAAAGATTTGGATGCTGCCACACGTAAGAAACTTCTTTTCTCTCAACTCGAATGGATTAAGCAGAAAGCTCACTGCAATGATGAAGCAACCTGTCTTCTCGAAATGACGAACAAACGTATTCAGGTACTGGAGGACGCCAGCAGGAATGTTAAATGATAACCTGACGAGGATCTACGAAGGTGATTGGCAAGAATGCATTACTACCAATCAAGTTTATGGTGGCAAGTACTACGTCGGACGTTTCAAGATTGAAAATGTCTTCATCCTAGAATACATGGCGCTGATACACGATATCGAGATCCCCAACCACTGGCTATCTTATGCAGACGATATCAACGAGCAGAAAGTAATCTACATGGAAACGAGCGACATTCTAACAAAATCGCTTTTCCATAAAATTCGAGAAATGATTAAACAGCCACCGAACCACATACAACTTTATCGTTCAGGAAACAGGGTTGTTAAAATTGAAATCCAAGGTTCATTATGAAATTATTCAATCGTAAGATCAGAAATTATTTCGTAGTTATCATGTGTTCGACAACTCCATTTTATACTATGGCAAATGACAACCCAGTAGCTGTTACACAGAGTCAGTCGACCGAAGCCAAATCGAGAAAACTGCCTGCCATTGATATTCTTTACCGAATCTACAAATCTGAGGAGATCAGTGAAAGATTTCTTCGAAATGAAATTAGAACGACAGATGAATTCAGAAAATGTAAGGTAATGGTCAAAGGTCAGATTGAAAAAATAGGCACTTCACTCTTCACCCCTGCCCCACAAATACAAATTACTGTTCCCGGTGCAACCCATAATCTTCACTTCAATTTCGAAAACAGCAGTTACAACAGAGAGGAAGTCGCAAAATTTGAACCGGGAGATACGATCATACTTTCAGGAGCCAATGCCAGAATGGGCACTTTCGGAGGAATATTCTTTGATGATACAAGCATTATGAATAGCATGGTATCGAAAAAAACCAATCGAATGTTAGTTCTTAATGGTGGGATTTATGACAGATCAATATGCGATAAATAGCCATAGGCTATTTATCGAAAGGTTTATTGAAATATCAGCATTGTCATGATAGATGATTAAAACACTAACCGCTTAAATATTAACATTAAAATAAAAAAGTTGGAGGAGTTTAGATCCTCCAAAATACCAAAACTAGCTTAACCTATAACCCATAACACACCGAAAACAAAACGACACATAAAAGCAGTAACAGAAATAATTTCAATGTGTTAGGGAACTTATCCTTCCAAAAGGTCAATGATAACTGCTCCTCAATCCACCTTTTTTCCATTTCACTGAAAAATTTATAATGTGCATACCAATTGCTTCCACAAATTTGTTTTGTGATTGTGGTCGAATCAAAATCGCGCATCAGATTGTCAAGCTGCTCAATGTACTTGACAGAATCCGGATCACTTTCTGATTTAGCTTCATAATACAACCTTTCAATCTCTCTGAAGATCGCAGTTTGTTTCTTCCCTGCTTTTTCATAATTAATTTTATCACCATCATAGAAATTGATGTACAAGCTGCCAATACTCAAAATGATAAAAATGGCAGCGATATGCTTAGAACTCATTTCATCCATGTACAGGCCGAAAATAGATACAGCTAGAGAGATGATGCCAATCCAACCAGGAAGTTTGCCGACAATATCAAATGTGGCAAAGGTCTTCTTCGCACCAAATCCGACATTATATCCAGCAGAAGCAATATGGTTTAGAAGGTCATTTTTTTGCATACAATTTACTCGATTGGTATGTCAATAACATTTTGGGCAACAACAATATTGTTCTTAACTATGTAGCACCAAACCTTGTGGGTACCTCTAAATTTTGTATGTTCAGTATGCGTTGCTTGGCCTAAGGTTATTTGGCCTCGGATTTCATCCCGCTGTTCAGCTTCTCTTCCTCTATTCAAAACCTTCCAATAAATGTCATAAGGTTCGGGAATTACCTCCAAACTTTCTGGGTTGATCGAAAATGATAAAGTTCTATTCGCAGGTAACCAAGAGCGAGCTATATCTGACAGGTATGCTTTAATCGAACGTTCCCTATATCCATTCTCTTTGACATTACAGCTGACTTCGAGCGGAAATCTGATATCAACATCATCAAATTTTTCATCTGTAAATTCTTCAGTATTGCGCCATGCCTGAGCAGAGAATGATTCATTAATGAAATTAGCTGATTCCAGACCCTGAGAATCACGCATTTCCACCGCTGCTTTCGGGAAAGTTAGTCCGAAGACTTCCCGCCAGTGCTCATGACATTTCTTTGTAGAGCCATTCTCATAGGCTTCTATCGCTTGTGCGCATAGTTTGAACGCTCGTTTTGCTTGCCGCTGAAAATTTCGGTAGACCTTTACTCGCTGTCCACTTCCTATCGCAGCATAATGCTCATGGGCATCCTCTTGATGGAGAAAATCGAAGAAGTCTCGGCACATAAGTCCATAACTGACCATTCCGGTATCATCGTAGTCATCAGTTTGTTTGAGAAATCGCCATGCCAATGTGTCAATGAGAAGTCCCCCCATGTCAATAGTGTTTCTGTTTTTCCAAGCTCTCAACATGCGGCATAGATTATGAAGATTTCGACTTTTGTTGTTACGAAAATTCCTCATCTCGGTAATTTCCATCCGAGGTTTAGTTATCCTCCACCCACCATTTCCATCGTTGGCTTTCGTATCAGGATACCTAAAATGCCCTTCATCAGTTTCAAAAACTGGTTGCACCTCGATATGGAAAGAATCAAAAACGATCTGCACAACCAACCTATCAACCTTAACTTCTTGCTGGGAAAAGGACAGTTTTAATGCATCTTTTACATCGCGAAGCAAACGTCGCTGGGGATTAGTTCCGGATTGATAGTCCTCCCACATTCCTGAGGGCATAATGTACAACATATCCAAGTCAGACGTTTTACTAACAGCTGTTCGACGACCTGCTGAACCAACTTTCAGCCGGTTGTTGAAACCATTTTCAGACCCCCTAAACCTAATATTAAGTCTTCTTGTGGCGTTTTTATAATGTTTCGCAATTGCCTGCATACGTTCATCCGGAATTTTCAAATTGTTCAGAAAACTTCGAAACATCTCTGCTGTTTGCATCTAATTATCCTTAACCTGTCCACGGAGTACATCATCCACCGATAGTGATGATTGATCTTTGTTCAATTCGACGTCTTCATCAATTTCATCCAATCAGGCTTTCTTTATGTCAGAAAGCATGCGGTGGCTAATGTTAATACAAAAAGTATGTTTTTCATCCTTTTTCATTCGGTTAAATGATCTGTGCTAGAAAAGTGATTGATATCAACAATCGACCGTTTCTCGATACCACTTTTCATGCATTCAAAGAGGTATCATAAAATTACCATTTGAATTAATGATACCATCGATCAATAATGATACCGTTATTTGATACCAATTGGAGACGTTATGGGTCGTACATTTGCATATTGCCGTGTTTCAACTAATGAGCAGACTTGTGAAAATCAGATTTTTGCGATTCGCCGAGCTGGGTACGACATTGCCGAGCATAGGATTATTTCGGAGGTTGTGTCTGGTGGTGTTCTTGCGATGAAGAGAAGAATGTTCGCAGATATGATCAACCATAAGCTTGAAGCAGGTGATCGGTTAGTAGTTTTGAAACTGGATCGGCTTGGGCGTGATAACATCGACGTGCAGCAAACGATAGCAATGCTCGTTGAGCATCAAATTGATGTTGTATCGCTGGATCTTCCAGCCAGTAATCTTAACAGTGCGGAAGGTAAGTTGATGTTGCAAATGTTTTCAGCTTTTGCTGAATTCGAAAAATCACGCATCACTGAACGTACCAAAGAAGGTCTCGAAAGAGCAAAAAGCGAAGGTAAGAAGTTAGGTCGCCCCATCGCGATAAAAACTTTCAAACAGGTTCAGGAAGCCAAAGAGAAAGGTTTAAGCCAGTCTAAAACTGCTAAGCTGCTTGGTTTAGGTATTGCAACTGTTAAGCGTCACTGGAACACAAAAGTATAGGTTTTCTAGCTCACGTCAATAACGCATATGCTTCCAACGAATATTGCGTAGATCACATATGCACAATACAATCCACGCAGAGCCTCCTAAATCTCCATCTACGCCGTTTAGAGCTAAAGGTAATACCTTGCGGTAAGATTCATATAAAACCCCTGAAAAAGCGATACAGAAGCATTTAGGTGATATCACAATTGTATATTCCTTACTACTTTCAAACCAAGATCGTGAGTGAAGCGAACACACGAACGAAGTGAGTGTTGTTAACTAAACTACCCAACTACATAATTATATTTTTATATTTTATATATAGAGAAAAATGTAGTTTTTAGATTGTTTTTTGCACAATCGTTAACTATCCGTCTTCGCTTCGCTTGACGGAACTCGCTTCACTCGTGTCTTGAATGTTTTTAATATTGACTTTCAACTGTTGACATAATGCAACTTATTAGGTTTGGTCTTGTTAAACTTATCGTCCTGAAAATAATGGTAATTATCTTGAGGTCTAACTATCGACAGATGGAAATCTCGCAGAAGACGTTTTAGAATCACTACCACTTTTCCAAACCAATGTTTCATGGGGTAGATCAATTGCCAAAACTTGATTTTTTGCATACTGACTTCGAACGGGTTAGTTACCTTGCTAACCTTTTAACTTCTCGTGCGACAGGCCTTTCTTACGATGAAGAAGAGTATGTGATGTTAAGGGAAATGCTAATCAATGATTCTGTCGTCTCAACCTGGCTACCCAGTTTTGTTAGACAACATCGAAGTCTTGATTCCTTTTGGTCCTTCATAAAAACCAAATTCGGTACTTATGCTGAACGGCGAACCTTTTTATCAGAACAATTCACACCCTTGTTGGACTTCTTAGAATTCGGCGAACCTGTAAAGACTCCGCCCCAGATGATACTTAATCCAGCAGAGCAACAGGCGTTGAAGCGCACATCGCAAGAGGTTGATAGTTCATACCATCAAGTTGGATTTTCCAATCAAAACCCGATAATTACACGAAACAAAAGGAAAGTGTTCATCGTTCATGGTCGGGATAATGAAGCTAAGCAGGAAGTAGCTCGATTCATTTCAGATCTAGGTCTTGAGCCAATAGTATTGCATGAACAAGCAAGCCAGGGTCGCACCATCATCGAAAAAATAGAACGTTATACGAATGATGCGGATTTCGCTCTCGTGCTCTATACGGCATGCGACCATGGTCGTGGGGCATATGAAACTAAAGTTTCCCCACGAAATCGTGCGCGGCAAAATGTCGTATTTGAACATGGGTATCTTATGGCAAAACTTGGCAGGGAAAATGTTTGTGCTTTGGTAAAAGGAGACATTGAAACTCCTAATGACATAAGTGGCGTAGTTTATGTTTCCCTTGATTCATCTGGGGGATGGAAAATTAGCGTCATGACCGAACTCAAATCATGTGGTTACGATCTACGGTCTATATTCTGAAATTGAACTTTCACGATAATGTTAAGCGGTTTTGAATACGAAATACATTACCGCTAACACCTTAACTTTTCATTGGGTATCAAATATCAAAAATGTCATCTAAGGTGCGTTCCTCCCTGGCTTTCAACTGCTTATGCTGCAATCGGATACGTTCAACAAATTCTTCTGAATCCAACAAATAGTCAAAGTGATCATGAAGAATTATTCCCTCGCTTTGCAAAAGCGCAGCATTGTTAATACCCTGAACATCAACGTGTACACGTCGCTTATCACTGAAAAATCGAATGACATCACCATCATTAAATTTAATTTCGAAAAGATGACCTTTTGCTTTTACCGTAGTACAAACTATTGATAAGGTGCTCGCCTGTATCTTTTGCTTAATTTCCAGTCGTTCTGTATTGAATATTTCTTTGTAATGTTCCGGTACAGCATCCCAACTCACGGAAGTATCAATACCTGCGTCACTGATCAATTCGTCGTTTAACTGCTTTTGAAGCCCTTCTATCTGGTTCTCGATTTCAATTAGCCTTAAATTCAAACCACTTGGGGCATAATCCTCAAGTAACATATCCATACCGATTTTGTACTTCTTTTGGGCGTCATTAATCATTGCTTGTATCGCCCCGACGTTCGATGTATGACTTTTCACATCTTTGAAAATTTTATCGGCGCATATCTGAACAATGGCATTTTCAATTGAAGCCCCATTGAACGACTTTGCACCGCAATGCATACGCTTATCTAATGACTTCATGCCATCGCAACGATATCTGATCTTATTGTATTGATAAAAAGCGACCATTGCTGCCCCACATTTACATTTGAAGCGCCTAATCCCTGTTAGCAGTGGTATATAATTGTTAGGTTCATTTGCCAATTTACGATTGATGACGTTTTGTAAGTTGTAGAATTCCTTTTCGTTCATAACCTGCGGATAATAGTTAAGTAGGATATGTTCAACACCATCAACTCGGATTGACTTCTCACCCATTAATGTTCTTGATTGCAGGAAGTTACAAATCAATTTCGGAGACCACATATCCTTGAAATGTTTTCTCTTTGCTGTACCTCTAGGTGGGGTGTAGTTTTCATTTAGATACTTTGCAACCCGCATGTATCCCCAGCCTTTTAATCGTAAGTTGACGATCAGCTTTGCAATTGGAAAAAAGTATTCATGCGGTTTAACAGTTCCATCTGATACATCCGCCCAAAAAACGTTTGCGCCTGAACTGCGTATTGCATATGGATAACCATTTTCAGCTAAACCACCAGCTTTGAACTTATCGATTTTTAGCTGTGCTGCGGATTTTTGACGCAGGGACTTCACCATGCTTTCCTGATTTGCGCGCGAAAAGGTCATTATGGAAAGCATCAATTCCATTGGGTTATCCGTTACACTTGCTTTTGTGTAAATACGGTTATCCATTCCTGTATAGATGGTAATGCCCAATTCAAGCAATTCCATGAACAGACGTTGTGCTTTCAGAATTGTATCGCGACTTATGCGATCTAAACTTTCGACTGTAAGCCATGAATCGTTAGCGACTTCCCCCTCTTTAACTGCCTCGATAAATGCACCTAAACTGCCCTTTTCAAGATGCTTTGATTTAAACGCAGACAATCCGGCATCGATGATTTCAACAAGCTCTAAACCGTTTTCGTGTGCTACCCTACGCGCCGTTTCCAACTGTCGTTGCAATGATGAACCTTTTGCCTGTTTATCACTTGACCAACGTATATAACTGTACAGTTTGCGTTTTTCCATGGGAGTACCTAATGAACACATCAGAAGAGAGTCAAAAAACAGATTTTACAAGGTTTTCCCGTTTAGTGTTAACCAAAGGGCGCGAGAAGTCATTACTGCGTCGTCATCCCTGGGTGTTTTCCGGCGCGGTTGCGCGTATGGAAGGTAAAGCCAGCCTCGGTGAAACCATCGATATCGTTGACCATCAGGGAAAATGGTTAGCTCGCGGCGCTTACTCGCCCGCCTCGCAGATTCGCGCGCGCGTCTGGACGTTCGATAAAGACGAAACCATCGACATTGCTTTCTTTACTCGTCGTTTACAGCAGGCGCAGCAGTGGCGCGACTGGCTGGCGAAACGTGACGGTCTGGATAGCTATCGTCTGATCGCGGGAGAGTCCGACGGCCTGCCGGGCGTGACGATCGATCGCTTTGCCAATTTCCTCGTGCTGCAGCTCTTAAGCGCCGGTGCAGAATACCAGCGTGCGGCACTGATCAGCGCGCTGCAAGCGTTGTATCCAGAATGTGCCATTTACGATCGCAGCGATGTCGCGGTGCGCAAAAAAGAGGGCATGGAGCTTACGCAAGGCACCGTCACCGGCGAACTGCCACCAGCTCTGCTCCCTATCGAAGAGCACGGCATGAAGCTGTTTGTCGATATTCAGGGCGGGCATAAAACCGGTTACTACCTCGATCAGCGCGACAGCCGTCTGGCCACGCGCCAGTATGTTAAAGATAAACGCGTGCTGAACTGCTTCTCCTACACCGGCGGCTTTGCCGTTTCGGCACTGATGGGCGGGTGCAGCCAGGTAGTAAGCGTTGACACCTCTCAGGAAGCGCTGGATGTCGCTAAGCAGAACGTTGAGCTGAACAAGCTGGATCTGAGCAAAGCGGAATTCGTTCGCGATGACGTTTTCAAACTGTTGCGTAAATACCGTGACCAGGGTGAGACATTCGACGTCATCGTGATGGATCCGCCGAAGTTTGTCGAAAACAAAAGCCAGCTGATGGGCGCGTGCCGCGGTTATAAAGATATCAACATGCTGGCGATCCAGTTGCTGAATCCTGGTGGCATTTTGCTGACGTTCTCCTGCTCTGGCCTGATGACGACCGATTTATTTCAGAAACTCGTCGCAGATGCCGCTGTAGATGCGGGTCGTGATGTACAATTTATAGAACAGTTCCGTCAGGCAGCCGACCACCCTGTGATCGCTACCTACCCGGAAGGGCTCTATCTGAAAGGGTTTGCCTGTCGCGTCATGTAACTTGAAAAGTGAAATGTTGCCCGCACATCTTGTGTATGTAACATTTTTCGGGAGGTGACTATGATTGCCAGCAAATACGGTATCGGCCAGCAGGTCCGCCACTCTCTCCTGGGGTATCTGGGTGTGGTGGTGGATATTGATCCGGAATACTCCCTTGACGAACCCTCAGCCGATGAGCTGGCGGCGAGCGCTGAACTTCGCGCAACGCCCTGGTATCACGTGGTGATGGAAGACGATGATGGCCAACCCCTTCACACTTATCTGGCAGAAGCGCAGTTAAGCAGTGAACCGCAGGACGAGCATCCGGAGCAGCCGTCGATGGACGAACTGGCGCAAACTATCCGTAAACAGCTCCAGGCCCCACGCCTGCGAAATTAATCGATAAAAAAGCCCGGAATTCTCCGGGCTTTTTTTATTTCGCCAGACCTAAACGCGGTATATCAATCGCCGGGCAGCGATCCATCACCACGTTCAACCCCGCGTCGCGCGCTAGTACAGCCGCCTGCTCGTTGATGACGCCGAGCTGCATCCACAGCGTCTTCGCACCAATAGCAATCGCTTCCTGCGCTACACCCCACGCCGCTTCAGAGTTACGGAATACATCGACCATATCGACTTTTTCCGGAACATCCGCCAGCGTGGCATAGCCCTGCTGCCCCAGCAGCGTTTTGCCGGCCACTTTTGGTGACACCGGAATGACGTGATACCCCTGATCGAGAAGATATTTCATCACCCGATAGCTTGGGCGATCGGGTTTATCACTTGCGCCCACCAATGCGATGGTGCGGGTCGAGGTCAGAATGCCGATAATATCGTTCTCTTTCATGGTGTTTCTCCTGGCTTTTTATAAAGTGTACGCCAAACAACCGCAGGCAACCATTCATCCCATACATCTGTATGAGGGCAAAACGTCGGAATATGTCTATATGTTAGTAAACGTGTTTATCGAAAAATTTAGATACATTATTACGACGAAAGTATATTCGACGGGAGCGCCCTATGAAGACCGGCATTGTCTCAGCAGTACTTGCGTTAGTGATGCCGGTTTGCGTGTATGCCACCACGCTTCGGTTATCAACCGACATCGACCTGCTGGTTCTGGACGGTAAAAAAGTCTCCAGTTCACTGCTGCGGGGGGCAGACAGCATTGAGCTGGATAATGGGCCGCATCAACTCGTCTTTCGTATCGAAAAAAATATTCGCCTCTCCAATCACGAGCAACGCCTTTATATTTCTCCCCCGCTGGTGGTGAGTTTCAATACCCAAAAAATCAGTCAGGTGAATTTTAATTTGCCGCGTCTGGAAAACGAAAAGGAATCCGAGGCGTTTGAATCCGCACCACGAATAGAACTACTGGATGGCGATGCCATGCCCATCCCCGTGAAACTGGATATCCTTGCGCTGACCAAAACACCGAAGGGCACCGATTATGAAGCGGATACCGAGCGCTACAACAAAGCGGGCAAAAACGCGTCGCTCCCAGGATTCGCCACCATGATGGCTGACGACAGCACGCTTTTGTCCGGCGTATCGGAACTGGATGTGATCCCTCCGCAATCTCAAACGCTAACGGAACAGCGGCTCAAATTCTGGTTCCAACAGGCCGATCCCGACACCCGCACACGATTTTTGCAATGGGCGAAGCAGCAACCTTCGTCATAAGCCGCTTTTTTTCACCCTTTCTCTTGCAGCATCAGGCGCTTCCCGTCATCTTGTAGCCAGTTAACCTGACGGAAAGAGATTATGGAACTGACGACACGTACCCTGCCAGAACGTAAACATATTGCGCTGGTAGCACACGATCATTGCAAGCAAATGCTGCTTAACTGGGTTCAGCGCCACCAGGCTTTGCTGGAAAAACACAACCTGTCGGCGACAGGCACCACTGGCAATCTGATTCATCGTGAAACAGGGCTGGAAGTGAATGCGATGCTGAGCGGCCCCTTGGGTGGCGACCAGCAGGTCGGCGCGCAGATTTCGGAAGGCAAAATTGATGTGCTGATTTTCTTCTGGGATCCGCTGAACGCGGTCCCGCACGATCCTGATGTAAAAGCCCTGCTGCGCCTCGCCACGGTGTGGAATATTCCGGTGGCAACAAACCTTTCAACCGCCGACTTTATTATTGAGTCACCGCACTTTAACGCATCGGTTGAAATTCTGATCCCTGATTACCCGCGTTATCTGGCCGAGCGTCTCAAGTAAAACGATGCCGGGCTAATATTTAGCCCGGCACACACTAGGGTTTTCTCGCCACCGGTACATCGATAGCTTTCAGAATATCCACAAAACAGGATGGATTGTCCTTAGCGAACAGCAGCCACACCCTGTGGCGCGCGCGGGTTATCGCGACATAGAGCAGCCGACGCTCTTCCGCATCAGGGTAGTCTTCTATTTCGGGCAACAGCGCCTGTTCCATAACCGACTCACGCGCCGGAGCCGGAAAACCATCGCTCCCTTCCTGGAGCCCGAGCACAATGACGAAATCCGCCTCCTGCCCTTTGCTGGCGTGGATGGTCATGAAATCGAGTTGCAGCTTTGGCCACCGCGTGGCCGCTTTCTCCAGGATCGTCGGCTTAAGATGATGATACCGCGCCAAAATCAGAATCCGTTCCTCTGCTTTGACAAATCCGCTCATCTTATCAAGCAGGGGTTCCAGCTGATCGTCTGGCAGCAGCGTGACGGCTTTTTTATCGCCCGTCGAAAGACTGTTGAGCGGTTTCGCCAGTTGATGGGGGTTTTGCTGAATAAACCGGTTGGCGATTTCGCCGATGCGCGAGTTAAAGCGATAGGTGGTATCCAGATCGCTGCGGTCGCCCTCACCAAAATAATGGTGGAAAGCGGTTGTTAACGACAGTTGAGCACCACTGAATCGATAAATGGCCTGCCAGTCGTCACCCACTGCAAACAGCGAAGCGTGTTTATTTTGTGCCCGTAACGCCACCAGCAAAGCGGCGCGCTGCGGAGAGATATCCTGAAATTCATCTACCAGAATATGCTTCCAGGGGCTGACGAAACGGCCTTTTTCAAGAATGATAATGGCCTGATGAATCAGCCCGGAGAAATCCACCGCGTTTTCTTCTTTCAGAGCGGTTTTCCAGGCTTTCAATAACGGTGCCATCAGTTTGACGCGTTTTGTGAAGAGCACTCGCACTTCCTCGGGCGCACTCTCAATCATCTCCGCCTGTGAACCGCCATGCATGCGCATCAGACTCACCCAGCGATCCAGACGCGATCCCAGACGACGCATCAGTTTTTCATCCTGCCAAAAACTGCCTTCAGGCACCGTCCAGTCGAGCTCTTCTTCAAGCCACTGTCGCCATCCCTTAGCCATTGCCTTTTTTTCACTGCACTGCTGCTGCAATGTCTTGATGAACAGAGCAAGCCTGGCCTGGGTGTCGTTTTCCAGTTTACTGATAACCGGCGCTTTTTTGCTGCCCTGCTGAATAATATGCAGTGCCAGCGCGTGGAATGTTCTGGCGGTAACGTCACGCGTGTGCAGCCGGTCGTGAATGCGCTCGTCCATTTCTTGTGCCGCTTTACGGCCAAACGCCAACAGCAGAATTTGCTCGGCTGTCGCTTCGCCTCTGGCGAGTAACCATCCAGCTCGAGCCACCAATACTGATGTTTTTCCGCTGCCTGCGCCAGCCAGCACGAGCAGTGATTGCTCCCCATTTACCACGGCTCGCGCCTGCGCGGGATTTAAAGGCGAGGATTCGATTTGGCTAAAGAATTCCGCGTGCTGCGACAACATCTCGTCAGTCCATGCCTGATTATGCGCAAGCCTGCTTTGATCGATATCGGTTAACCACGCCTGGCACTGACGCCAGACATCACGGCAATTTTCAAACTCATCAAGTCGTGAAACCGGAAGCGGAAGCGCGGTCAGAGCCTGATGAATACGCTGCTGCATGTCAGCCGTTTGGGCGCGTGTGAGCCATTTCTTTTGTTCACTGCTCTGCGCAATATCGGCTAAAACCTGCTCGAGCACTTGCCGCGCGACCTCGCTCATCTCATCGCTCCATTTTTGCCAGAGCATATTGAGCTGATGATGAAATCGCTGCGTTTCGGCCCATTCCGTGCCATGCAAACGAACCACTTTATCCGCAGGTAAGACAAACTCGAGTTCGCCCCACACCAGACCACGCTTGCAATGAATAGCCAGTAGCTGATTAAAAGGAATGAGATATTCGTGGCGCTCGCCCGAGACTTTTACACCGGCGTTGAGCAGGACAACTTTATCGTAGGGATGTTGCGCCAGGCGTTTGCCTAATGATGTTGCTTTTAGTTCCATGTCCAGCCTGATCCACGCAGTGATAGTTTACGCATTAGTTTACCTGCCAGTTTTCAGGTGCTCCAGCCTAAAAAAACGTTACAATCATCAGGCTTTAATTTTATCGAAAAGAAGTGAGGGTTTATGCGTACCGTTCTGAATATTTTGAACTTTGTCCTTGGCGGTTTTGCCACGACTCTTTCCTGGCTTTTTGCCACGCTGGTCAGCATTGTGCTTATTTTTACACTTCCGTTAACGCGCTCGTGCTGGGAAATCACCAAACTGTCGTTTGTGCCTTACGGCAATGAAGCCATTCATGTTGATGAGCTCGAACCCGGCAACAAAAATATCCTGATGAATACCGGTGGGACATTGCTGAATATTTTATGGCTGATCTTCTTTGGCTGGTGGTTGTGCCTGATGCACATCGCCGTAGGTATTACACAGTGTATTACGATTATCGGTATCCCGGTTGGGATTGCCAACTTCAAGATTGCCGCTATCGCTCTGTGGCCTGTTGGTCGACGCGTAGTGGCCGTAGAAGTTGCCCAGGCTGCGCGTGAATCCAATGCCCGCCGTCGTTTTCAGTAAATAAGGATACGCCACCCACATGCTAAGCCCATTGCTTCGCAGATACACATGGAACAGTGCCTGGCTCTATAACGCCAGGATTTTTATCGCGCTTTGCGGTGCGGCGGCGCTGCCGTGGTGGCTCGGCGACGTTAAGCTCACCATTCCGCTGACGCTCGGCGTCGTTGCAGGTGCACTTGCCGATCTTGATGACCGTCTGGTTGGGCGCTTGCGAAACCTCGTGATTACCCTGGTGTGCTTTTTTATTGCCTCCGCGTCGGTCGAGCTGCTTTTCCCATGGCCCTGGTTATTCGCCCTCGGGTTGATGATTTCCACCACCGGGTTTATTTTGCTGGGGGCACTTGGGCAGCGCTATGCGACGATTGCGTTTGGCGCGCTGCTGATCGCGATTTACACCATGTTAGGCATATCGCTGTATGACCAGTGGTATCAGCAGCCACTCCTGCTGTTAATGGGGGCCATCTGGTATAACATGCTCACGCTGACCGGGCATCTCCTATTCCCGATTCGCCCGTTGCAGGACAATCTCGCCCGGAGTTACGAACAGCTGGCGCACTATCTGGAACTCAAATCCCGACTTTTCGATCCTGATATAGAAGAAGAGAGTCAGTCGCCGCTATACGATCTCGCGCTGGCAAACGGAGAGCTTGTCGCCACGCTTAACCAAACCAAAGTTTCATTACTTACCCGCTTACGTGGCGATCGCGGTCAGCGCGGAACACAGCAAACACTGCACTATTACTTTGTCGCTCAGGATATTCATGAGCGTGCCAGCTCATCACATATTCAATACGCTGCGCTGCGCGAGAAGTTCCGTTACAGCGACGTTATGTTCCGCTTCCAGCGACTTCTTTCGATGCAATCTCAGGCTTGTCAGCAACTGGCTCGTTCCATTTTGCTGCGAACGCCGTATCAACACGATCAGCGATTTGAGCGCGCTTTTACTCATCTTGACGCCGCTTTGGATCGCGTTCAGGCAAGCGGTACATCGCCAGATCAGATGAAAGCCCTCGGCTTTTTGCTGAACAATCTGCGAGCCATTGATGCGCAACTCGCGACAATCGAGTCGGAGCAGGCATTGGCGATGCCGGGTCATGACACTGAAAACCAACTTGCCGATGATGGGATGCACAGTGTTTCAGATATATGGCTGCGTTTGAGCCGCAACTTCACCCCCGAGTCAGCACTGTTTCGGCATGCAGTGCGGATGTCCGCCGTACTTTGCACGGGTTACGCATTTATCCAAATAACGGGCTTACAACATGGTTACTGGATTCTTTTGACTAGCCTGTTTGTCTGTCAGCCCAATTATAATGCTACACGTCACCGGCTGGCGTTGAGAATCATCGGTACCCTTGTGGGTGTCGCCATTGGGCTTCCTGTGCTCTATTTTGTCCCCTCAATTGAAGGACAATTGATCCTTATTGTGATTACCGGCGTCCTGTTTTTCGCATTTCGTCACGTCCAGTATGCGCACGCCACGATGTTCATCACCTTGCTGGTTTTGCTTTGCTTCAACCTGCTAGGTGAAGGATTTGAAGTCGCTTTGCCACGGGTGATCGACACGCTAATTGGCTGCGCTATTGCCTGGGCGGCCGTGAGCTTTATCTGGCCTGACTGGCGTTTCAGGAACTTACCGCGCGCACTGGATCTCGCAATCAATGCGAACTGTCGCTATCTTGACGCGATTCTTGAGCAGTACCATCAGGGCCGCGACAACCGTCTGGCATACCGTATTGCCAGACGCGATGCTCATAACCGTGATGCGGAACTGGCCTCTGTCGTCTCAAATATGTCAACGGAACCCCGTGCAACGCCAGAAATTCGCGAGGTAGCCTTCCGACTTCTGTGTCTAAACCATACCTTTACCAGCTATATTTCAACCTTGGGTGCGCATCGCGAGCAATTAACCAACCCCAATATTCTCGCCTTGTTGGATGACGCTGTATGTTACGTTGATGATGCGCTTCATCATCGACCCGCGGATGAACCACGCGTACAAATGGCGATAGACGAACTCAGCCAGCGCATTGCGCATTTTGATCCCGGTACAGACAGCAAAGCTCCGCTTATCCTCCAGCAAACAGGTCTGCTTATTGCTCTTCTGCCCGAGATCTGCCGACTACAACAACAAATCGCTACTTCCCGGAATGATTATCAGACCTTACAGGAAGCGCATTAAACCACTCATTAAGCTCCCGACGCCTGGCTGTCGGGAGCGCCGCCTCATGTAGCCCTTCGATTGCCCCCGCAAGTGCAAACAAGACCTTAATGCCAAGGTGCTTATTTTTGGCTCTGATCTTCAGCCAACTTTCTTCAGCTCCAAGTGTACGGAGCATAATTTCACTGGTAATACCCGCTTCGTAGAGGAGAACTTCAATCGGAAAAGTCAGGTTGGGCAAATCTTTTAGCCTGCGCCGATTATCCCGCTCGACACGTTCCTGTCGTGCTGCTTTTAATGCAAAGCTGGAAAGTTGCAGGAGCTTTTCCCGATCTTGCCAAAGTCCGTCGTCCACACGGTAATAGTTCAACAGAACAGGCCTGCCACGTTTTACCAATTCCAGATAGGTCGGATTATGTTTTACACAGTACTGCGCACTCTCTTCACACGCTCGCAGATACAGTTCGCCCTCAGACACCATGGCAAACACAGCCTCATTTACCGCCAATGTATAGCCACCAAAAAGTGCCCTATGATGGATATCACCCAAAGATGAGAGGTATTCCTGGGATTTATAGATCCGTTCGTATGATATCTTTTTCATGATATTATCCTTTAAAATCATGCAGTAACAACGCTATTAATTACTATCGGATCCGCTAGCAGAAAAATAGGCAACTTATTGTCACTCGGCAAGATGAATTTACGATATTGGCCGATCTCGAACGAAATTTGCGAGGCGCTTTCCGAAATTGAGGTTGATCTTTAGTCATACAGGGGTTACTGTATATTCATACAGTAACTACAGGGCTGGAATGATTATGCACACTTCAAGCTATGCAAATCGCTCAACATCTTTTTCTCCATCCAAGGGCAATGACACGCAAAATACTTTCGGGCGTGTTTCGACCGGGATGATAAGTGAAGTGGTTTATCGTGAAGACCAGCCCTTGATGACACAGTTGCTGTTGTTGCCGCTATTACAGCAACTCGGCCAGCAGTCACGCTGGCAGCTGTGGTTAACGCCAAAGCAAAAATTGAGTCGCGAATGGGTCCAATCTGCTGGATTACCGCTCGCAAAAGTGATGCAGATTAGCCAACTGGCCCCCTGCCATACGGTAGATTCAATGATTCGTGCATTGCGCACCGGGAATTACAGCGTGGTGATTGGCTGGCTATCAGAAGAATTAACGGAAGATGAACATTATCGTTTAGTGGAAGCCGCCGAAGAAGGTAACGCGATCGGCTTAATAATGCGTCCGATTCATCCCGATTCTCTCGGCAGAGGACACCTTTCTGGGCTAAAAATTCACTCTAATTTGTATCATTAAGTAAATTTAAGATTTTTCCTGGAACTTTTTTTGACAGTTGGACAGCCGATTGGTTCCATAAGAAAAAACTTCGTCAAAGCCTGTCTGGCGCGGTTTCCCTTAATTTTACAGCATAAAATCCGCATTCAAAATGTTAAATATTGTGTATACGGAGCTTTTTTTTTCATATGCCTGACGGAGTTCACACTTGTAAGTTTTGAACTACGTTGTAGACTTTACATCGCCAGGGGTGCTCGGTCTAAGCCGAAGATATCGGTAGAGTTACTAGTTTGAGCTCGCCCCCCGGTGAAGGATTTAACCGTGATTTCTCGACGAGATCTTCATGGCGATTTTTGGATGATAACGAGGCGCAAAAAATGAAAAAGACAGCTATCGCGATTGCAGTGGCACTGGCTGGCTTCGCTACCGTAGCGCAGGCCGCTCCGAAAGATAATACCTGGTATGCAGGTGGCAAACTGGGCTGGTCTCAGTTCCACGACACTGGCTGGTACAACAGCTCCCTGAACAACGATGGCCCAACTCACGAAAGCCAGCTCGGTGCAGGTGCGTTTGGTGGCTATCAGGTTAACCCGTATGTTGGTTTTGAAATGGGTTACGACTGGTTAGGTCGTATGCCATACAAAGGCGACAACGTTAACGGCGCATTCAAAGCTCAAGGCGTACAGCTGACCGCTAAACTGGGTTACCCAGTGACCGACGATCTTGACGTGTACACCCGTCTGGGCGGCATGGTATGGCGCGCTGACTCCAGCAACAGCGAACGTGGCGACGACCATGACACTGGCGTATCTCCAGTATTCGCTGGTGGCGTAGAGTGGGCAATGACCCGCGATATCGCTACCCGTCTGGAATACCAGTGGGTTAACAACATCGGCGACGGCAACACCGTTGGTGTTCGTCCTGACAACGGCATGCTGAGCGTAGGTGTTTCCTACCGTTTCGGCCAGCAGGAAGAAGCAGCGCCAATCGTTGCTCCAGCTCCGGCACCAGCTCCGGAAGTACAGACCAAGCACTTCACTCTGAAGTCTGACGTTCTGTTCAACTTCAACAAAGCAACTCTGAAACCAGAAGGTCAACAGGCACTGGATCAGCTGTACACTCAGCTGAGCAATCTGGATCCTAAAGACGGTTCAGTAGTGGTTCTGGGCTTCACCGACCGTATCGGTTCTGACGCTTACAACCAGGGTCTGTCCGAGAAACGTGCACAGTCTGTTGTTGATTACCTCGTGTCTAAAGGTATCCCAGCTAACAAGATCTCTCCACGTGGTATGGGCGAATCTAACCCAGTGACCGGCACTACCTGTGACAACGTGAAACCTCGCGCTGCACTGATCGACTGCCTGGCACCAGATCGTCGCGTAGAGATCGAAGTTAAAGGTATCAAAGACGTTGTAACTCAGCCTGCGGCATAAGTTATCGTCTTATAAAAAAACCCCGCCATGCGGGGTTTTTTATTATCTAACGAAACGTAATTTACGATTTTTTTCCAAGCATCGCCTGAAGATCGTTTTTCAACGTAGACATCTGGTTGGCATATTTCTCTTTATGCTCAGCATCTTCAATCAACTGTACGACCGTCTCAGAAAGCGTTTTACCCCGACGTTGAGCAAGCCCGGCTAATCGTTGCCAAACCATGAACTCAAGATCGATTGATTTCTTACGCGTGTGCTGATGCTCGGCGTTAAAATGCCGTTTGCGGCGAGCGCGGATGGTCTGCTTCATACGGTTCATTAACGCGGGATTAATATGCTTCTCTATCCAGCTATTAACGTGTACCGGTTCGTTTTCGAGTGTCAGTAATAAATCCACCGCTTCTTTTGCAGCACTGGCTTCGATGTAGCAGGTGATCAGCTCCCCTTCACGGTGCTTTTTGACCAGGTACTTCCATTTCCAGCCGCTTTCGAGATTTTCCAGTTGTTGATATTTCATTGCGATCTCAGTGTTACCTCGTAACTCTGTTCAGAATATCAGTTTTTTGACAATCTGCTGAAAAGAAATCATTTCCTGTGAGCTGTTACGCCGCATTCACTACCTGATTTTCCTAATCCCGGTTGGGCAGAGACCGATGCTTACGGTATACTCCACGGTTTTACATCTAACTAAAAAACATCAACTTTGACCATTACGAAACTAGCATGGCGTGATTTGGTTCCTGATACCGAAAGCTATCAGGCGCTATTTACACAGCCAAACCTCGCAAAAGAGCACGACTTCATACTTAGCGATACGCAACCGCGTTTGCACTACGCGCTTGAGCAGGTGTTAAGTCCATGGACAACCTCCCCTTTCATGCTGCTGAAGGCGCCTGAAGAAGCTGAATACTTGGCGCTGATCGCCGATGCTACGCGTCAGTTGTGGCCTGAAGAAAGCACTGTGTATGGCGGCCAATATCGTATCGCGGGACGTGATGTTACTTTCGAACCAGCCGCACACGCTGAAGATAACTTCGCCGCTACGGGTGAAGTCATAACGGCCGAGTGGGCTGAAGCTGAACAACTGTTTGGCTGCCTGCGCCATTTTAATGGCGAGTTGAGCTTACAGCCTGGGCTGGTGCATAAAGCCAACGGTGGCGTCCTCATTATCTCTCTACGCACGCTCATGGCACAACCGCTGCTGTGGATGCGACTGAAGACAATAGTGACTCACCAGCGCTTTGACTGGCTTTCCTATGATGAATCGCGCCCATTGCCAGTTACCGTCCCCTCAATGCCGGTTTCATTAAAAGTGATTCTGACGGGGGATCGCGAGTCGCTGGCTGATTTCCAGGAAATGGAACCCGAATTAGCCGATCAAGCCGTCTATTCCGAGTTTGAAGACAACATCCAGATTGCCGATGCCGACGATATGTCGCAATGGGGTCAGTGGGTGATAACCATGGCTGAGCGTTACGAATTGCCAACACCAGCGGAAGATGCATGGGCGGGTTTAATTCGTGAAGCGACGCGCTACACGGGTGACCAGGAAACGCTTCCGCTCTGTCCTCTGTGGATTGGAAAGCAATTACGCGAAGTAGGCGTTATCTGTGGGCAGGAATCGTTTACGGGCGAACAATTCTCGCAAATGCTGGCGCAGCGTGAATGGCGAGAAGGTTATCTTGCCGATCGTATGCAGGATGAAATCCTGCTTGAGCAAATACTGGTTGAAACCGAAGGCGAACGTGTCGGCCAGATTAACGCGTTGTCAGTCGTTGAATTCCCGGGACATCCGCGTGCCTTTGGCGAGCCCTCACGCATCAGTTGCGTCGTACATATCGGCGATGGTGAATTTACCGACATCGAACGTAAAGCAGAGCTGGGCGGGAATATTCATGCTAAGGGCATGATGATCATGCAGGCGTTTCTGATGTCACAGCTTCAGCTTGAACAGCAAATCCCCTTCTCCGCCTCACTGACGTTTGAACAGTCCTATGGAGAAGTCGACGGGGACAGTGCGTCAATGGCTGAGCTTTGCGCGTTAATCAGTGCTCTTGCCGATGTACCGATTAACCAGAGCATTGCTATCACAGGTTCTGTCGATCAGTTTGGTCGCGCTCAGCCCGTCGGCGGGTTGAACGAGAAAATTGAAGGCTTCTTCAATATTTGCCAGCAACGCGAGTTTAGCGGTAAGCAAGGGGTCATTATCCCTGCGCCAAATGCTCGCCATCTGAGTCTGAGCCAGGAAGTGCTTGACGCGGTAGAGGCTGGCCAATTTTCTATCTGGGCCATCGACGATATTACAGATGCGCTACCCTTACTGACAAATCTGGTCTGGGATGCAGAAGGTCAAACAACGCTGATGCAGGCTATTCAGGAACGTATTGCTCAGGCAATGCAACAGGATGCTCGTCATCGTTATCCATGGCCGTTACGTTGGCTGAGCTGGTTTAGTCCCAACTGATCGGACTTGTTCAGCGTACACGTGTTAGCTATCCTGCGTGCTTCACTAAAATAAGGCTTACTGAGAACATGGTAGATAAACGCGAATCCTATACAAAAGAAGATCTTCTTGCCTCTGGTCGTGGTGAACTGTTTGGAGCTAAAGGCCCGCAGTTACCCGCTCCAAGCATGCTGATGATGGACCGTGTCGTGAAAATGACCGAAACCGGCGGCAACTTTGACAAGGGTTACGTTGAAGCGGAACTCGATATCAACCCAGAACTGTGGTTCTTCGGTTGCCACTTTATCGGCGATCCGGTCATGCCTGGCTGTTTAGGTCTGGATGCAATGTGGCAGTTGGTTGGTTTTTATCTGGGCTGGCTGGGTGGCGAAGGTAAAGGCCGCGCACTGGGTGTGGGCGAGGTGAAATTCACCGGTCAGGTTCTGCCTTCTGCGAAAAAAGTCACCTACCGTATTCACTTCAAGCGCATTGTGAACCGTCGTCTGGTGATGGGTCTGGCGGATGGCGAAGTGCTGGTAGATGGTCGTGTAATCTATACCGCACACGATCTGAAAGTTGGCCTGTTCCAGGACACTTCTGCGTTCTGATTTCTGCTGTGCCAAGACCATAAAGGCGAAACCTCCGCGATGCGGAGGTTTCTGTTTCTAAAGAGACGTGTCACGCAAGTAGAACCCTATCCCCAATGGCTTCTCGCCAGCCCCCTAACCAGTAAGAACGTTGATTTAACGTTTGGTAAGGACACATTTCTTTTGAGCGTCCGGCGATGCCAGCCTGGTATCCACGTTGGTGCGCCCGTTCCAGGCGATCTCGTTTCTGTCTCTTCATGCCTCGTTTCCCTCATTCTTTGGTCTGGTGGAAAGAAAACAGTGGCTGCAAAATATGCAAGCACAGTAAACGAATAACCTGAATCCCTCCGTACGTCAATGCGCAAAATTCACGCCAGTGTCATATTTGTGAGCTACAGGGAATATCATTTGTACAAAATTTGTGACACTGCACAAGTATCAACCTGAAATGAAAACGAAAAAAAACCGCAATCAACGAAACGCAGATTGCGGTTTTAGGCGATTAATTTTACTTATGGCAGGCGAGAAATTTCTTTCGCTATACTTGCCGATTCCTGGACCCAACCTTGTGCCAGCATTTTAACCATCTCGTCGTATCCGTCTTGCTGCTGTTTCAGCTCCAGATAGAACGGACGCTTAATCAGCTGCCCCTGGTGGTTCAACAGCCATTCTCCGCTGATGATAACCTTTCCATCATAACGGCCATGGAACCCCGTCACGGTGACATTGAGCGTATCCTGATCGCTACCCAGAGGCTGGGAAGCCACTATCCAACCGGGCAACTGACTGTTCAGATTCGCCACCAGCGTATTGCGCAGTTGCTGATCCAACGGGCTCGCCCACAAATTGTTATTTGCGATCACGTATTGCACGTCGCTGGTCTGATATACCACGCCGTTACCAGCGAGTGAATCAGGGATCACGACTTGCTCAACCCACAGCAGACGATTGCCCTGAGACGTGCTGCTCTGCCCTCCCGTCTGTACAGCCAACGGCAGCTGATAGTAACTTTTGTTATCACTTCCTGAGCTACAGGCCGTTAAAACCATCACTCCGGCGATGAATAGCCACTTTTTCATTATTTTGCCCTCTTCGGCTCAGGATCTTTCTTGTCCTTCGCTTCAAATACCAGCGCGTTACTCTTCTCGTTCAGCGTTTTCAATACAGGCTGCAGTTCACGTAAGACCTGATCCAGGCGCTGCATATCCGCCACCATTTTGTTGTAAGCCGCGGAGCCAGGCTGGAAGCCCTGCATACTGCGATTAAGCTCGCGCAACGTTTTCTGCATATCCTGCGGAAGCTGCTGCATCGACTGATTCGCAGTAATCTTGTTGATATTATCCAGCGTGGTTTGCAAACGACGCATCGTCGCCTGACTTTCAGTCAGGCTGTTTGTCGCTTGCTCAAGCATCGGATTAAGCGGCAGATTGTTAATCTTATCAAGCGTTTCCATTAGGCGCTGCTGGATTTGTGCCAGACCACTGCTCACCGTCGGGATAATCTTGTAACCACCAAATTCGCGCACACCCGTTATCGCAGGCGCTTTAGGGTAGAAGTCCATATCAACGTACAGCGCGCCGGTGACCAGGTTACCGGTTTTCAGCGAGCCACGCAGACCACGATTCATGAGATCGTTAATATGCCCGCCAATATCTTTTGCTTCGCCTATTTGATTCAGTAAACGCTCTGGCTCGATGCGAATCAGCACGGGAATTCGATAATCATCATCCAGAGACTGACGCAGACCCGGGACGAAATACGGGACCTGGCCGACAGTGCCCAGACGGATGCCACGGAATTCAACCGGTGCACCGGGCTGCAAACCACGAACGGAATCTTTGAAGAACATCAGATAATCAATATGATCGGTATAAAGCGCATCCTGGATGCTTTTCTGATCGTCAAAGAGTCTAAACGGCGTTTTTGCCGCAACGGGCTGGCCAAGCTCCATCCCTTCCGGGACATCAAAACTCACACCGCCACCGAACAACGTGGTTAGGGAGCCCATTTCGACACGCATCCCCGCCGACGTCAGATCAACCGCAATACCGCTGTCTTTCCAGAAACGGACATTACTGGTCACCAGACGGTCGTTAGGCGCGTTAATAAAGAGCTGATAGCTGATGGTGCGTTTTTGCGCATCGAACGTACTGGTTTCGACTGAACCCACACGATATCCGCGGAACAACACCGGATCGCCAGGGCTAAGCTGACCCGCTTTTTTACTGTCCAGAATCACCCGGATGCCTTTCGCATCAGGCGGTGCCAGCGGCGGCGCATCCAGCAAATCATACCTGCCAGGCTGGTTACCTTTCGATCCAGGTTGCAGTTCAATATAAGCCCCAGAAAGTAACGTTCCCAGACCGCTAATCCCTTCACGGCCCACCTGCGGTTTAACCACCCAGAATACGGAATCACTGTGCAGTAGCTTTTCCATCCCCGCGTTCAGTCGAGCTTTAATTTCAACATGCGTTAAATCGTCAGTCAGCGTTGCGCTCTCCACGACGCCCACATCTACGCTACGGCTTTTGATGGTGGTTTTCCCGCCCTCAATGCCTTCGGCGTTGGTGGTGATAAGCGTGACTTCTGGCCCCTGATGGCTGTAATGATAAAACAGGATCCAGGCCCCGATCAGCGCCGTCACAATGGGGAAGATCCATACTGGCGACCAGTTTTTGACCTTCTGCACTTTCGCCTCTCCACTCTTATTTTCCATGCTCTCACTCTTCCTCATGGCTTGACTCTGGCTCACGATCCCACGATAAACGAGGGTCGAAGGTCATGGCCGCAAACATCGTCATCACAACAACCAACGCAAACATCAGCGCACCCATAGCGGGATAAATACTCATCAGTCCCCCCATGCGCACCAGCGCAGAGAGAACGGCAATCACAAACACGTCGATCATTGACCAGCGGCCAACAAACTCGACAACTTCGTAAATCAAATGCATGCGTTCACTGTCGCGTTTACCGTGGCCGTTAGCATCCCAACAAAGCCAGGCGATCGCGATCATTTTCAACGTTGGTACCATGATACTGGCGATAAAAATCACCATCGCCACGGGATACGATCCTTCTCCCCATAGCAACACTACACCAGCAAGGATGGTTGACGGCATTTTGTCGCCCAGCAAATCTGTAATCATGATGGGCAAAATATTGGCGGGCAGATAAAGCATGATAGACGTTACGAGCAGTGCCATCGTCCACTGAACGCTATTTTTACGCCGTGCATGCCCTTTGGTTCCGCAGCGGGGACACTCTTCAAGATCGACAGGCAACACCGCTGTGCAGCATGAACATGAGCGTAATCCCTGACGAATACCGGGAACACCCACTTTAACTGTTTGCGATAACGTCGGCGCGGGGGCGATATCATCCCAGGCCCAGCGCCGGTCAACACACTGGAAAGCCCGAAGCTGCAGCACGCAGTAAAGACACCAGGGAATAAAGCTACTGCCGATCCCCACGTCGCCATAAGCCATCAGCTTCACGAAGCTCACCAGAATGCCGGCGAGAAAAATCTCCGCCATTCCCCAGCTTTTGAGCTGGAACAGGATTCGGGCGAGTGTGATTTTGAGCTTTACGGGCATCCGCACGCGATTGACTAACAGTAAAATCACGGTGAGACAAAAGGCGGGCACAATCTGAACAAAGAGAAGGAAGAATGTGCCGAGACTGGCGTAATCTTCCGAAAACATGACGCCGGGTATTTCCAGCAAATCAACTTCGCTGGTCATACCGCCGACTTTCATATAGATGAAGGGAAAAAGGTTCGAGAGCACCAGCATAAACAACGCAGCAAGTGCGTAAGCAGTGGGACGCTGCCTTGGCGCGTCCCACTCCGTTGTCAGCGTTGCCCCACAGCGTGGGCATGCCGCCTTATGTCCGTGGCCCATATCAGGCAGTGCCACGAGCATATCGCATTGCGAGCATAAAATATGCCGGTCGGCATGGTGCTGATCACACATAGTGTATCCCTGGTTATGCGCCGTTTTTCAGAGCCTCAAGGTACTCCCAACGCTCGAATGCTTCCTCCAGCGCCTTTTCAGCCTGGGAAAGATCTGCCAATATTTTCTGAGTATAGTCGTGCGGTTGGCTAAAGAAGGATGCATCAGCAACCAGAGCCTGCAGAGTTTCCAGATTGCGTTCCAGCTCTTCGAGACGCTGCGGCAGAACGTCGAGTTCACGCTGCAGGTTATAGCTCATTTTGGCCGTCGATTTTTTGACAGTTTCGGTTTTCGCGACAGCGTTTTCCGATCCATTATTGGCTTTTGGCTGTTTAATCGACCGCGACTGTGATTGCTGTCCACGCGCATCGTGATAACCGCCCACATAACGCCCAATATGCCCTTCGCCTTCGAAAATCCAGCATTCCGTTACGGTGTTATCAACAAACTGACGATCGTGGCTCACCAACATAACGGTACCTTGATAGCCATCGATTAGCTCTTCGAGCAACTCCAGCGTTTCGACGTCCAGGTCGTTCGTCGGTTCATCGAGAATCAGCAGGTTACTTGGTTTCAGGAACAGACGGGCCAGCAGAAGTCGGTTACGTTCTCCACCTGACAACGCGCGCACCGGCGTCATCGCACGTTTAGGATGGAACAGGAAGTCCTGCAGATAGCCCAGAACGTGACGGGGTTTACCGTTCACCATCACTTCTTGCTTACCTTCCGCCAGGTTGTCCATCACGGTTCTGTCGGGATCAAGTTCCGCACGGTGCTGATCGAAATACGCCACTTCCAGCTTAGTTCCGCAATGCACACGTCCGCTGTCAGCCTGCAATTGGCTCAGCATCAATTTCAGCAGCGTGGTCTTGCCGCAACCGTTCGGGCCGATCAGCGCAATTTTATCGCCACGCTGGACCTGAGCAGAGAAGTCACGCACCAGCACTTTGCCATCAACCTGATAATTAACGTTTTCCATTTCGAAGACGATTTTGCCGGAGCGGGACGCTTCTTCGACCTGCATTTTCGCCGTGCCCATCACTTCGCGGCGCTCGCTGCGTTCGTTACGCATCGCTTTCAGCGCACGTACGCGGCCTTCGTTACGGGTACGACGGGCTTTGATGCCCTGACGGATCCAGACTTCTTCCTGCGCCAGTTTGCGATCAAACTCTGCGTTCTGGAGCTCTTCGACGCGCAGGTTTTCTTCTTTTTCAAGCAGATAGGTATCGTAGCTGCCTGGATACGTCACCAGCTTACCGCGATCCAAATCGACAATGCGCGTCGCCATATTGCGAATAAACGAACGGTCATGCGAAATGAAGATAATGGTGCCATTGAAGGTTTTCAGGAACCCTTCCAGCCAGTCAATCGCTTCAATATCCAGGTGGTTGGTTGGCTCATCAAGCAGCAGCACTTTCGGGCCGCTCACCAGCGCACGACCCAGCGCCGCTTTACGTAGCCAGCCGCCGGAAAGCGACGCCAGCTCCATGTCCGCTTCCAGGCCTAACTGATCCAAAACTTCAGTGATGCGACTTTCAAGCTGCCACAAACCGTGGTGATCAAGCAGGTCCTGCAGACGCGCCATTTCGTTAAGGTTTTTTTCACTCGGATCGGTCATCACCAGATGAGAGATTTCGTGGTAGCCCTTCAGGTATTCGGCCTGTTCAGAAATACCCTCGGCAACAAAATCATAAACGCTGCCCGCGACGTTGCGCGGCGGATCTTGCTGCAAACGCGAAACAATCAGATCTTGTTCGTAAACAATACGTCCGTCATCCAGGCCCTGTTCACGGTTCAGAATTTTCATCAGCGTAGACTTGCCCGCGCCGTTACGGCCAACCAGACAGACGCGTTCGTTATCTTCGATGTGCAGTTCTGTATCATCGAGAAGGGGCGCATCGCTGAAAGACAGCCAGGCGCCATGCATACTAATTAATGACATTTATATTTCCTTTCAGACCGCGGTAATCAACCAGCAGTTATGAATTTGACGGTTACGGGCAAAGTCCTGAGACAGTGTTTTTTGGCTAATTTCTTGTGCTTTCAGTCCCAGCGCTGCCAGCCCGTCGTTATCCATACGGAAGCCGCGTTTGTTATTTGAGAACATGATGGTGCCGCCTTTGCGCAGCAGACGTTTCAGGTCGGACATCAGACGGATGTGGTCGCGCTGAACGTCAAACGTATCTTCCATACGCTTAGAGTTAGAGAAAGTCGGTGGATCGATAAAGATCAGGTCAAACTGCTCATCGGTATCACGCAACCAGCCCAACACATCGGCTTGCAGCAGACGATGCTGACGCCCGGTCAGGCCGTTGAGGCGCAAGTTGCGCTCCGCCCATTCAAGATAGGTCCGTGACAGATCCACCGTTGTCGTGCTGCGCGCGCCGCCCAAACCGGCGTGCACGCTCGCGCTGCCGGTATAGGCAAACAGGTTGAGGAAGTCTTTACCCTTGCTCATCTGGCCCAGCATACGACGGGCAATGCGGTGATCCAGGAACAGACCGGTATCAAGATAGTCAGTGAGGTTCACCCACAGGCGAGCGTTGTATTCGCCCACTTCGATAAAGTCGCCTTTATCGCTCATCTTCTGATACTGATTTGTCCCTTTCTGACGCTCACGGGTTTTGAGCACCAGCTTGTTAGGGGCGATGCCAAGGACGCCAATAGTGGCGGCAATGATATCCAGCAGACGCTGACGTGCTTTTTGCGCATCAATCGTCTTCGGCGCGGCATATTCCTGCACCACGACCCAGTCAGCGTAGCGATCTACCGCCACGTTGTACTCCGGCAAATCGGCATCGTACAGGCGATAGCATTCGATCCCTTCCTGCTTCGCCCATTTTTCGAATTTTTTCAGATTTTTACGCAGGCGGTTCGCGTAGTCCTCCGCCACGGTTGAAGGTTTACTGTCGCCCTCTTTCTCGGTGAGGTGATAGTTTTTCTGTACGCAGTCCAGCGGGCCGTTTTTGGCTTTAAATTGACGTTCTGCGCGCAGTTGCAGGCAGCTCAGCAGTTCAGGAGATCCACTGAACAACGACAGATTCCAGCCGCCGAAATAATCTTTCATTGAGCGACCCAGCAGGCTGTGCAGGGCAATCAGCGCCGGTTCGCTATCGAGACGCTCGCCATACGGCGGGTTGCTGATAACCGTACCGTACGGGCCTTTTGGCAGCGGATTGGTCAGCTGCGCGACATCTTTCACTTCAAACGAGATCAGCTCACCAATACCCGCACGACGGGCGTTGCTGGCTGCGCGTTCAATCACGCGCGCATCGCTGTCTGAGCCGTAGAAACGTGAACCGTAATCAGCCAAGCCCTTACGCGCACGGACCTGGGCTTCGGCTTTGACCTCTTTCCAGATAGCGTCGTCGTGCTGCGCCCACCCGCTAAAGCCCCACTGCCCGCGGTGCAGGCCAGGCGCGCGATCGGTTGCCATCATAGCCGCTTCAATCAGCAACGTACCGGAACCGCACATCGGATCCAGCAGTGGCGTACCAGGCTGCCAGCCAGAACGCATAACAATTGCGGCCGCCAGGTTTTCTTTAATCGGTGCAATACCCGCACGATCGCGGTAACCGCGCTGATGAAGGCCTTCCCCACACAGATCCAGCGAAATATGCGCAGTCTCTTTGTTCAGCCACACGTTGATACGCAGATCCGGGTTTTCGCGATCGACGTTCGGGCGCTCAAGATTTTTGCGCGTGAAGCTATCCACAATCGCATCTTTAACTTTCAGCGCACCGTATTGGCTGTTGCGGATTTCATCATTCAGTCCGCTAAAGTGCACAGCAAAGGTCGCGCCAGGTGCAAAAATCTCTGTCCAGTCAGTCGCCTGCACGCCGAGATACAGGTCAAGGTCGCTGTAGACTTTGCACGCACCCAAAGGCAGCATGATGCGCGACGCCAGACGGCTCCACATCAGGCTCTGGTAAATAAGCCGCGTGTCGCCCTCAAAATGGACACCACCCTGAACGACCTGGCACTCACGCGCGCCAAGGCTTTCCAGTTCAGTTTTCAACAGCTCTTCCAGCCCACGGGCCGTACTGGCAAACAGAGAATTCATATCGTCACTTATTACTCATAGAAAATTGTTGCGCATTATACACAGAATCATTCGATTTGCCTCGCGCCAGCACGCTGATGAAGCCAACAAAACGGCGCGCCAGTGAATAAAGTGTATATAGATAATCCGGGTGATATGTCATAAAGTTGAAGGCTTATTTTTATTGAGGGGAGTGTGCAGTGGCGACGTTATCCAGGCTTTTTATCCATCCAGTCAAATCAATGCGCGGAATTGGCCTGACGCATGCACTCGCAGACGTCAGCGGTTTTGCTTTCGATCGCATTTTTATGGTCACTGAGCCTGACGGAACGTTCATCACTGCGCGTCAGTTTCCGCAATTGGTGCGGTTTATTCCCGCGCCGCTGCATGACGGTTTACATCTCACGGCACCGGACGGTTCCAGCGTCATTGCGCGCTTCAATGATTTCTCGCCCGTTGATGAACCGACGGAAGTCTGGCGCAATCATTTTACAGCGCGTATTGCCCCCGAAGAGATCAACCGTTGGCTAAGCGGCTTTTTCTCTCGCCCGGTACAGTTGCGCTGGGTAGGGCCCGAATTGACGCGTCGCGTTCAGCACTTTGAATCTGTTCCGCTTTCCTTTGCCGACGGTTTCCCTTTCCTGCTCACCAACGAAGCCTCACTGCGGGATTTACAGAATCGTTGTTCCGCGAGCGTACAAATGGAGCAGTTTCGCCCCAATTTGGTTGTGACTGGCGCACAAGCATGGGAAGAAGATACCTGGAAAGTGATTCGCATTGGCAGCGTGATCTTCGATGTCGTGAAACCCTGTAGCCGCTGCATTTTCACCACGATCAGCCCTGAGAAAGGTCAAAAGCACCCTTCCGGCGAACCGCTTAAAACGTTGCAATCTTTCCGAACCGCGCAGGATAACGGCGATGTCGATTTTGGTCAGAACCTGATCCCTCGCTCCAGCGGTGTGATTCGCGTAGGCGATGAAGTCGAAATCCTGTCCACCGGAGCAGGGCGAATCTACGGCGCAGGCGCGGAAGAAGAAACGGCAGAAGTGGAAGTGCAACCCGCAACTGCGGTGACCCTTCAGTGGCAAGGGCAAACGCTCAAGGGGAACAATCAACAAGTCTTGCTTGAGCAACTGGAGCAAGCCGGAATTCGCGTTCCTTATTCGTGTCGCGCGGGGATTTGCGGTTGCTGTCGTATCAAACTGATAGACGGCGAAGTGACAGCATTGAAAAAATCAGCGGTAGGCGAAGATGGGACCATCCTTTGCTGCAGCTGCGTTCCTAAAACATCGCTACAGCTTGAGCTTTAAACGGCCTGTTCCAGGCTAAATGAATCCACACGGAGCTGAGGTTTGAGTCTGTCATTCATGACTTTGATCGCATCACCCAGTTGCATCGTACGCCCGGCAATGATCACGCCGGGTTGTGCCAGCAAGCAAAGTGCTGCATTTTCGCCAGGCTCAACCACCAGCAAACTCACCTCTTCTGATGTATCGCTGAGATGCACGCAAGCTGCATCACCCGTGCCCGGCATCCACGCCTGGCCATGAGCGAGAAAGTGCCAGCTTTTCGGCATCTGAGGCTTGAGGAAACGAATAGCCACCAGCGCGTTCAAAATCAACTCAGCACGCTGTTCTTTGGTTAGCACGAAGTCGCGGCACTTCTCTTCAAACGAGAAATAAAGGGCTGCATCATCAACGCAAAAGCCCGATGGGGCAAAGGCATCAGGTGTGAGCATACGGCGGGCATAACGAGAACGAAATAACATGCCATTGGCTAAATCGAGCATCATTCGATCGTGCTCTTCACAAAAATACCAGCGCCAGTTATCGTCAGGTTTAATTCGCATTTTCCTCTCCCGTCCCTCACATCCTGTTCTTAAAATGTCCTGATTGTCGCTTCGTTTATAACATCAATAAATAAAAGACCATAATGTCTAAATAAGCAACAATGACGGAATATAAAACAACCAGGGCCGGAAATAAAGCCCTGGTTGTCTTATAGAGAGAAAAGTTTAGATATGATTAACGATTTCTTTAATCAATTGAGGGCCTTTAAAAATAAAACCAGAATAAATTTGTACCAGCGTCGCACCCGCAGCCATCTTCTCACGCGCAGCGATGACCGAGTCGATTCCACCCACGCCAATGATCGGTAAACGCCCTTTTAATTCTGCAGACAACGCGCGAATAATTTCTGTGCTTTTTAATTGCACCGGACGACCACTTAACCCACCCATTTCATCCGAATTTTTCATTCCGATGACCAATGATCGATCGAGGGTCGTATTGGTCGCAATAACACCATCAATATTATGGCGAACCAAACTATCGGCAACCTGGATCAATTCTTCCACGGAAAGATCCGGGGCGATCTTAACCGCGACCGGAACATATTTATGGTGAATTGCCTGCAGTTCATTTTGTTTATTTTTAATGGCTGATAACAGATCGTCCAGCGCTTCACCATATTGCAGCGTACGTAAACCAGGGGTATTTGGCGACGAGATATTAACCGCAATATAACCCGCATAAGCATAGACTTTTTCCATACAAATCAGATAGTCATCTTTACCCTGCTCAACCGGCGTATCTTTATTTTTGCCAATATTAATACCCAGCACGCCGTCAAAATGCGCTTTTTTTACGTTCTCGATCAGATGATCGACACCGTGATTATTAAAGCCCATTCGATTGATCAACCCTTCGGCTTCAACCAGACGGAACAGTCGCGGCTTATCGTTACCCGCTTGTGGACGTGGCGTGACCGTGCCGACTTCAATGGAACCAAATCCCATCGCGCCCAGCGCATCAATACACTCGCCGTTCTTGTCCAGGCCAGCAGCCAGGCCCAGGGGATTCTTAAACGTCAGTCCCATACATTGAACAGGTTTTTCCTGCACTTTCTGGCGCACCAGCGCTTCGAGAGGTGTTCCTGTAATGCGACGTAACTGCTGGAATGTCAATTCATGAGCGCGCTCGGGATCGAGCTGGAAAAGGGCTTTACGAACGAAGGGGTAATACATGAACTCTCCTGGATTCCGGTGTGCAAACCGGACACGGATTATCAGCGATCGCAGCGCGAAAGGGAATTGACCTGAGGCAAAAAAACGGCTTTCTGCGCAATCGTTTTCCTTTCTGGCGGTTTCTTATGCATTTTCCGGATTTTTAATTCCAGATAAATCATTTAGTGGAATAACCCCGCAATGTCACACTCCTGAAAATTGTTATCAATGTTAGATAAAAGCAAACAAATGGTTATAAGGAGCAAACATGCGCGTCATCACGTTGGCTGGAAGTCCGCGTTTTCCTTCACGTTCCAGTGCCCTGCTGGAATATGCCCGCGAACAGCTGAATTCGCGGGATGTCGAAGTGTGTCACTGGAATCTGCATAACTTTGAGCCTGAAGATCTGTTGTATGCCCGGTTTGAAAGTCCGGCGCTTCAGGCGCTGATTGAACAACTTAAAGGGGCTGATGGCCTGATTGTGGCGACGCCGATTTACAAAGCCTCATTTTCTGGCGCGCTAAAAACGCTTCTCGATCTGCTGCCTGAACGCGCGCTGGAGGGAAAAGTCGTCCTTCCGCTGGCGACCGGTGGCACCGTCGCCCATATGCTGGCCGTTGATTATGCCCTCAAGCCCGTTCTCAATGCGCTGAAAGCCCAGGAGATCCTGCACGGCGTGTTCGCCGATGATTCTCAGGTTGTGGATTATCAGCATAAACCGCAGTTCACCCCCAACTTGCATTCGCGTCTTGATAGCGCACTCGAAACGTTTTGGCAGGCATTGCATCGCCGCGATGCTCAAGCCCCTACCTTTGGCCGTCTGAAAGGAGTCGCCCATGTTTAAACACCTCTTTCGTCTCGGGCTAACGGGTTTGCTGGCCGTCTCCGCGCTGGCTCATGCGGCGAATGCTGCGCCGGAAAGTTTACGTATCGGCTACCAGAAAGGCAGCATCAGCATGGTGCTGGCAAAAAGCCATCAGCTGCTGGAAAAACGTTATCCGCAGACGACGTTTTCGTGGATTGAATTCCCGGCTGGCCCACAAATGCTCGAAGCACTCAATGTGGGCAGTATAGATGTAGGCAGTACGGGAGATATTCCGCCGATATTCGCCCAGGCCGCAGGCGCTGATCTGGTTTACGTGGGCGTAGAGCCGGCTAAGCCTAAGGCCGAAGTTATCCTGGTGCCTGAAAACAGTCCGATTAAAACCGTCGCGGATCTCAAAGGCCATAAAGTTGCGTTCCAGAAAGGGTCCAGTTCGCACAACCTGCTGCTTCGCGCGCTGCAACAAGCGGGCCTGACGTTCAAAGATATTCAGCCGATCTACTTAAGCCCGGCCGATGCGCGCGCCGCTTTCCAGCAAAATAACGTGGACGCGTGGGCCATCTGGGATCCGTACTATTCTGCGGCTCTGCTTCAGGGTGGCGTTCGCGTTCTAAAAGATGGCGAAACGCTTAAACAGACCGGTTCGTTCTATCTTGCCGCGCGTCCTTATGCCGAAAAGAACGGCGAATTTATACAAGGTGTGCTGAACACCTTCAGTGAGGCAGATGCGCTCACCCAAAGCCAACGTCAGGAGAGTATCGCCCTGCTGGCAAAAACCATGGGCCTGCCCGAACCGGTGATCGCAAGCTATCTGGATCACCGCCCAATAACCGTGATCAAGCCTGTTGACGCCCACACGGCAGTTTTGCAGCAACAAACTGCCGATCTGTTTTATGAAAACCGTCTGCTCCCGAAAAAGATCGATATTCGCGACCGTATCTGGCAACCCGCTGGCAAAGAAGGATCGAAATCATGAGTCTGAATCTGTTCTGGTTTTTACCGACCCACGGTGATGGGCATTATCTTGGTACTGAGGAAGGGGCGCGTCCGGTCGATTACGGCTACCTGCAACAAATCGCGCAAGCCGCAGACAGAATCGGATTCACCGGCGTACTGATTCCCACAGGCCGTTCCTGCGAAGATGCCTGGCTGGTGGCCGCGGCCATGATCCCGGTCACGCAGCGTCTGAAGTTTTTAGTCGCCCTGCGCCCAAGCGTGGTTTCCCCCACCGTTGCCGCACGCCAGGCCGCCACGCTTGACCGACTCTCAAACGGACGAGCGTTGTTTAATCTGGTGACCGGCAGCGACCCGACGGAACTCGCGGGAGACGGCGTCTTCCTAGACCACACCGAACGCTATGAGGCCTCGGCAGAATTCACCCACGTCTGGCGTCGTCTGCTTGAGGGCGAAACCGTCACCTATGAAGGCAAACACATTCACGTACGTGATGCGAAACTTTATTTCCCACCGGTTCAGCAGCCGCGTCCTCCTCTTTACTTTGGCGGATCGTCGGACGTTGCACAGGATCTGGCGGCAGAACAGGTCGATTTGTATCTCACCTGGGGCGAACCGCCTGAACAGGTGAAAGAGAAAATTGAACAGGTGCGCGCCAAAGCCGCCGCGCATGGCCGTCAGGTGCGTTTTGGGATCCGTCTACACGTCATTGTGCGGGAGACGAATCAGGAAGCGTGGCAGGCCGCCGATCGTCTGATTTCACATCTTGATGATGACACCATTGCCAAAGCGCAGGCCGCCCTGGCCAAAACCGATTCGGTGGGCCAGCACCGGATGGCCTCTCTTCATAACGGTAAACGCGAAAACCTGGAAATCAGTCCGAACCTGTGGGCGGGCGTTGGCCTGGTGCGGGGTGGCGCAGGAACGGCGTTAGTGGGTGATGGTCCAACGGTGGCGGCACGAATCAATGAATATGCCGATCTGGGGATCGACAGCTTTATTTTGTCCGGTTATCCGCACCTCGAAGAGGCGTATAACGTCGGCGAGCTGTTGTTCCCGCATCTGGATGTCGCCATCCCGGAAATCCCACAGCCGCGTCCGCTGCAGATTCAGGGCGAAGCGGTGGCGAATGAATTTATTCCCCGTAAAACGGCGCAGAGTTAACGAGGTCAGTATGGCGAATCCATCCCGAAAATGGCTCCTGCGTCTGGCGCCCTGGTTCCTGCCCGTCGGCATTGTGATTATCTGGCAAATTGCGTCGTCTGTGGGCTGGTTGTCGAGTCGTATTCTGCCCTCTCCCGAGGGCGTGGCGGAGGCGTTTTGGTCGCTCAGTGCCAGCGGTGAACTTTGGCAACATCTGGCGATCAGCTCCTGGCGTGCGGCGATTGGATTTTCCATCGGCGGGTCGATTGGGCTGACGCTTGGCCTGATCAGCGGATTATCGCGCTGGGGGGAGCGCTTACTGGATACCTCGATTCAGATGCTGCGTAACGTGCCGCATCTGGCGCTGATCCCGCTGGTGATTTTATGGTTCGGCATCGATGAGAGCGCCAAGATTTTCCTCGTCGCGCTCGGCACGCTGTTCCCAATCTATATCAACACCTGGCACGGCATTCGAAACATAGACCGGGGATTGGTGGAGATGGCGCGCAGCTATGGTTTATCCGGTTTTTCTCTGTTCATTCATGTGATTCTGCCGGGGGCTCTGCCGTCGATTATGGTGGGCGTTCGTTTCGCGCTCGGTCTGATGTGGCTGACGCTGATCGTCGCGGAAACCATCTCCGCCAATTCCGGGATTGGCTATCTGGCGATGAACGCCCGTGAATTTCTGCAAACCGACGTGGTGGTGGTTGCCATCATTCTCTATGCCCTGCTTGGCAAACTCGCTGACGTCAGCGCCCAATGGCTTGAGCGCAGCTGGTTGCGCTGGAATCCGGCCTATTCCTTGAAGGAGGCAAACGTATGAACACGGCTCGCTTAACCCAAGGGACACCTTTATTGCTCAACGGCGTGACGAAACGCTACGGCGAAAATACGATTCTGAACGCGTTGGATCTGCATATTCCCGCAGGCCAGTTTGTCGCGGTGGTCGGGCGCAGCGGCGGAGGTAAAAGTACGCTACTGCGCTTGCTTGCCGGGCTTGAAGCCCCCAATGGCGGAGAACTGCTGGCCGGAAATACCCCGCTGGCCGAACTCCAGGACGATACGCGCATGATGTTCCAGGATGCGCGCCTCCTGCCATGGAAAACGGTTATCGACAATGTCGGGCTGGGGCTAAAAGGCCACTGGCGGGACGCTGCGCGGCAAGCGCTGGCATCCGTCGGACTCGAAAATCGTGCAGGCGAATGGCCAGCAGCGCTTTCGGGAGGACAAAAGCAGCGCGTGGCCCTGGCGCGTGCGCTAATTCATCGCCCTGGCCTGCTGCTGCTGGACGAACCGCTGGGTGCGCTTGATGCCCTGACGCGTATTGAGATGCAGGATTTGATTGAATCGCTGTGGCAAGAGCACGGTTTTACCGTGTTGCTGGTTACACATGATGTGAGTGAGGCCGTCGCGATGGCCGATCGCGTCTTGTTAATCGAAGACGGGAAAATCGGACTGGACGTGACGGTCGATATTGCTCGCCCACGTCGTCTGGGATCTGTCCGGCTGGCAGAGCTGGAATCAGAAGTGCTGGATCGGGTTATGAAGCGGGGAGCAACAGAACAACAGCGCATCAAAGCGAATGCCTGATGCCCTCGCCCCTCTCGTAGAAAGAGGGAACACACATCAAAAACGGCAACCAGATGGCTGCCGTTTTCTGTTACCTGGTGCGGTCTGATGTGCTCACGTCATCCCTCTCCCGAAAGGAAAGGGATGGATCGTGGATTTATCAGGCCAGCGCTTTGCTGATTTTCTCGAACAGATCGCCCGATAAATTCTCCAGCCCTTTTAGCTGCTCCAGCGCCGCGCGCATTTTCGCCTGACGCTTCGCATCGTAGCGTTTCAGGCGGATCAGCGGCTCAATCAGACGCGACGCGACCTGCGGGTTACGGCTGTTAAGCTCCGTCAGCATCTCCACCATAAACTGATAACCGCTGCCGTCTTCCGCATGGAAAGCCGCCGGATTGCTCCCGGCGAACGCGCCAATCAGCGAACGGACACGGTTTGGGTTGCTCATAGTAAAGGAACGGTGCTTCAGCAGACTACGGACGTTGCTCAGCACATCGGCTGAAGGGCTGGTGGATTGCAGAATAAACCACTTATCCATCACCAGACCGTCATGATGCCACTTATCGTCGTACTCCTGCATCAGCGCATCACGGCACGGCAGCTCGGCAGCAACCGCTGCGCCCAACGCGGCCAGTGCATCGGTCATATTATCGGCGTCGTGATACTGCTTGCTGACTAACGCATCGGCAAATTCGGTGTCACCAAATGCCAGATAGCGCAGACAGGTATTACGCAGCGAACGTTTGCCGATATCCGCGTGTTCAACGCGATATTCATCCAGCCTGTTGGCGGTGTAAATCGCCAGGAACTCATCCGCCAGCTCAGTCGCAAGCGTTCTGGTCAGCGCTTCACGCACAGCGGTGATGGCAATGGGATCGATGATATCAAACAGCTCAGCGATTTCGTTCGCGGAAGGCAGCGTCAGAATTTCTGCGGCCAGCGCCGGATCGATGTGTTCATCAAGCAAAATAGCGCGGAATGCATCGGCAACGTGCACCGGCAACGACAGCGGCTGGCCCTGCTGATGACGATTCACGTTCAGCTTGATGTAGGTCGCCAGCAGGCTTTGCGCCGCATCCCAACGGGAGAAATCGTTACGCGCATGACGCATCAGGAACGTCAGCTGCTGATCGCTCCATTTGTATTCCAGTTTGACCGGTGCAGAGAATTCACACAACAGCGCCGGAACGGGCTGGAAGTAGACGTTATCAAAGATGAAAGTCTGCTCAGCCTGGGTGACGTTCAGAACGTGATGCACCGGATGGCCGCCTTTTTGCAGCGGGATCACTTTTCCTTCGTTATCGTAAAGCTCGATACTGAACGGAATATGCAGCGGATGTTTTTCTTCTTGTTCAGCCGTCGGCGGCGTACGCTGGCTGATGGTCAGCGTGTACTGCTCGGTTTCCGGGTTGTAATCGTCTTTAACCGTGACAATCGGCGTCCCGGCCTGGCTGTACCAGCGGCGGAAATGCGACAGGTCAACGTTAGATGCGTCTTCCATGGCCTGCACGAAGTCATCGCAGGTGGCTGCGCTGCCGTCGTGACGCTCAAAGTACAGCTGCATCCCTTTCTGGAAGTTCTCTTCGCCCAGCAACGTATGGATCATACGAATGATTTCAGAACCCTTTTCGTACACCGTCAGGGTGTAGAAGTTGTTCATTTCGATCACTTTATCCGGGCGAATCGGGTGCGCCATTGGGCTGGCGTCTTCGGCAAACTGCAGGCCACGCATGGTGCGCACGTTGCTGATGCGGTTAACGGCGCGTGACCCCAGGTCAGAGCTGAACTCCTGATCGCGGAACACTGTTAAGCCCTCTTTCAGGCTTAACTGGAACCAGTCGCGGCAGGTGACGCGGTTGCCGGTCCAGTTGTGGAAATATTCATGACCAATCACGCGTTCGATATCGAGATAATCTTTATCCGTCGCGGTGTCAGTACGCGCCAGGACATATTTGGAGTTGAAGACGTTAAGGCCTTTGTTCTCCATCGCGCCCATATTAAAGAAGTCGACGGCCACGATCATATAGATGTCGAGATCGTATTCGAGGCCGAAGCGCTCTTCGTCCCACTTCATTGAATTGATCAGTGAAGTCATTGCCCACGGCGCGCGGTCGAGATTACCGCGATCGACAAACAGCTCCAGGGCGACATCACGGCCGGAACGCGTTTTGTAGGTATCGCGCAGCACGTCGAAATCACCGGCCACCAGCGCAAACAGGTAACACGGTTTTGGGAACGGGTCCTGCCACTGGGTCCAGTGACGGCCATTTTCCAGCTCGCCCTGACCAACACGGTTACCGTTAGAGAGCAGGTACGGATATTTTGTTTTATCCGCAATAATTTTGGTGGTGAAACGCGCAAGCACATCCGGACGATCCAGATACCAGGTGATATGGCGGAAACCTTCGGCCTCACACTGGGTGCAAAGCGCTTCTCCCGATTGATACAGACCTTCCAGCGCGGTATTTGCTGCCGGGCTAATTTCGGTCACGATGCGCAGCGAGAAACGCTCTGGCAGATTGTTAAGGACCAGCTGGTTCTCTTCTTCTTTATAGTCAGACCAGACTTCATCATTAACATGAACAGAAACCAGCGTCAGATCTTCACCATCAAGACGCAGCGGAACTGCCGTCGCGCTTTGGCGGGTCACCTGGCTTACGGCCGTCACGACGGTTTTTGTGGCATCCAGGTCAAAAGTCAGATCGATATCGCTAATCAGGTATTCCGGCGCACGGTAGTCGTGGCGGTATTTGGCTTGTGGCTGTTGTGTCATAGAAAACCTTATGCATCGTTTGTCGAATAACGAGTCAGTCTATTCCTGTTGCGCAAAACGCGCTACGCAGAATCTTCATCTTTTCAGCAACAAAACCCTTTTTTGCTACATTTGTATAACACGGGGCACGAAATGCTCTCGACCATAACGGTGGCTTATGTTGTGATCGGGGTTCAATAAATCGCTAAACAAGGTATACTCCAGCGGTTTCAATAGTTGTTTATTGTACTAAACGCTCCCGTGAGAGGATGCTACGGCGCACCTATGACTCAATTCGCTACCCCTGTTCTGCATACGTTGCTGGATACCGATGCGTATAAATTGCACATGCAGCAAGCCGTTTTTCACCATTACTACGACGTACAGGTAGCGGCCGAGTTTCGTTGCCGTGGTGATGACTTGCTCGGTATTTACGCAGACACCATTCGTGAACAGGTCGATGCTATGCAGCATCTGGCGCTGCAGAACGACGAGTACCAGTGGCTCTCGGGCCTGCCGTTCTTTAAAGCCGACTATTTAGACTGGCTGCGCAATTTCCGCTACAACCCTGAACAAGTGACGATCACCAACGATAACGGCAAGCTGAATATCCGTCTTGCTGGCCCGTGGCGTGAAGTGATCATGTGGGAAGTGCCGCTGCTGGCTGTCATTAGCGAGATTGTGCACCGCTATCGCTCTCCCGAAATGGGCGTTGAACATGCGCTCGCGACACTTGAAAGCAAACTCGTCGAATTCGCCCAGATGTCCGAATCCGTGGATATGTCGCGTTTCCGTCTGATGGATTTTGGTACGCGCCGCCGTTTCTCACGCGACGTACAGCAAGCCATTGTCGAGCGCTTGCAGCAGGAGCCGTGGTTTGTTGGCACCAGCAATTATGACTTAGCCCGCCGCCGCAATCTGACGCCAATGGGCACACAAGCCCACGAGTGGTTCCAGGCGCACCAGCAAATCAGTCCCGATCTCGCAACCAGCCAACGTGCTGCGCTGGCGGCCTGGCTGGAAGAATATCCGGATAAGCTAGGAATTGCGCTGACCGACTGCATTACTATGGATGCGTTCCTGCGCGACTTTGGCCCTGAATTTGCGGAGCGCTATCAGGGTTTGCGCCATGATTCCGGAGATCCGGTTGAGTGGGGCGAAAAAGCGATCGCGCATTACGAAAAACTCGGCATTGATCCGCTGACTAAAGTGTTGGTTTTTTCTGATAACCTGGATCTGTCCAAAGCCCTTGAGCTTTATCGCCACTTTTCATCCAGAGTAAATTTGAGCTTTGGAATTGGCACGCGTTTGACCTGCGATATTCCTCAGGTCAAACCACTGAATATCGTTATCAAGTTAGTGGAATGTAACGGTAAGCCGGTTGCTAAGCTCTCTGACAGCCCTGGCAAAACCATTTGCCATGACAAAGCCTTCGTGCGCGCGCTGCGTAAAGCCTTCGATCTGCCGCAAATTAAAAAAGCCAGTTAGTCCATTGGGGGGGCGTTCCTGGCCCCCTAGCCTCATTTTTTTCTCATTTCTTCTCTTTTCTCTGCGAAATCTACTTGTCTGATGGCGGATGCCAGGTAACATAGATATCCCCCTATATGGGCGGACATGTGTCTATGCCCTAAATAATGAGGGTTGCAGGAAGGCGATAAGCGAGTGAATTTCCCCTGATCTTACATAAGTAAGTGATTGGGGTGAACGAGCGCAGCCAACGCACATGCAACCTGAAGTTTGACGGGTATTTTTTCCGACTATTAACAGAGAGATTATTATGAGCGTTGTGCCTGTAGCCGACGTACTCCAGGGCCGCGTCGCCGTTGACCAAGAAGTCACCGTGCGCGGATGGGTACGTACTCGCCGAGATTCTAAAGCTGGCATCTCCTTCCTCGCCGTCTATGACGGTTCCTGCTTTGATCCTGTACAGGCCGTAATTAATAATTCTCTGCCCAATTACAATGACGAAGTTCTGCACCTGACCACCGGTTGCTCCGTCATTGTTACGGGTGTTGTGGTCGCTTCTCCGGGTCAAGGCCAAAGTTTTGAACTGCAGGCGACGGCAATTGAAGTGACCGGCTGGGTTGAAGATCCTGACACCTATCCAATGGCCGCTAAACGCCACAGCATTGAGTATCTGCGCGAAGTCGCTCACCTGCGCCCGCGTACCAACATGATCGGCGCCGTGGCCCGTGTGCGTCACACTCTGGCGCAGGCTCTGCATCGCTTCTTTGATGAGCAGGGTTACTTCTGGGTATCCACCCCGCTGATCACCGCATCGGATACTGAAGGTGCGGGCGAGATGTTCCGCGTATCGACTTTGGATCTTGAAAACTTGCCGCGTACGCCAGAAGGCAAAGTGGACTTTGACAAAGATTTCTTTGGTAAAGAAGCTTTCCTGACCGTATCCGGCCAGCTCAACGGCGAAACTTACGCCTGTGCGCTGTCTAAAATTTATACCTTCGGCCCTACGTTCCGCGCGGAAAACTCCAACACCAGCCGTCACCTGGCAGAGTTTTGGATGCTTGAGCCAGAAGTGGCTTTCGCGAACCTGAACGATGTGGCAGGTCTGGCAGAAGCGATGCTGAAGTACGTCTTCAAAGCGGTACTTGAAGAACGTGCTGATGACATGAAATTCTTCGCCGAGCGTGTAGACAGCGATGCGGTTGCACGTCTGGAGCGTTTCGTCTCTGCCGATTTCGCTCAGGTTGATTACACAGATGCGGTGGCTATCCTGGAAAAATGTGGTGAGAAATTCGAGAACCCGGTTTATTGGGGCGTGGATTTGTCTTCCGAGCACGAGCGTTACCTGGCTGAGAAACACTTTAAAGCTCCGGTCGTGGTTAAAAACTATCCGAAAGACATTAAGGCTTTCTACATGCGCCTTAATGAAGACGGCAAAACCGTCGCCGCAATGGACGTGCTTGCGCCTGGCATCGGTGAAATCATCGGTGGCTCCCAGCGTGAAGAGCGTCTGGACGTGCTGGACGCACGTATGGAAGAGATGGGTCTAAATCCGGCAGATTACAGCTGGTATCGCGACCTTCGCCGTTACGGCACCGTGCCACACTCAGGCTTTGGCCTGGGCTTCGAACGTCTGATTGCCTATGTCACTGGTGTTCAGAACGTACGTGACGTTATCGCATTCCCAAGAACGCCGCGTAACGCCAGTTTCTAAGCATTAAATTGATAACGGCCAGCATTTGCTGGCCGTTATTTTATTCTGCAGTGTCAATTATTGTCAGTTGAAAGTCAGCGTTTATTCAATGCAACCCCGCCAATCCCTCTAGCTGTTACGTTTTATTTCCACGAAACATCCATGTACAAAAAATAAACCGCATTCTTATTGCGCCTACTCACGACTGATTGCATTAGCACAAATTTCGACCATACAAAAAGACATCCAGACGGCCAATGTTGACAATAAGAAAAACAGGGTTGTTTAGGTTCTGTTGATATGAAACGCCTTTATTAAAATTAAACATAAGCAATTCATATATATAGCAATGCGCCAGTCTTTTTATTCAGCAATCAGTTCTGAAATTTGAGGTGGTTCACAAAGTTCCAGTAAATTCACATCTAGTTACACATAATTGCTTTTTGTTACCCAATCTTTATCTTTGTAGCACTTTCAGGCTAGCGAAACGGTTCTTTGAATGGAAAGATGCCTGTCAGATACATAAAGACACCAAACTCTCATCAATAGTTCCGGAAATATTTATTGACAGAATTTATTGAGTGCAGTGGCGAGTGTCATAAAAAAACCAATGAGGGTAATAAATAATGATGAAGCGCAATATCCTGGCAGTGGTTATCCCTGCCCTGCTGGTAGCCGGTGCAGCAAACGCTGCAGAAATCTATAACAAAGACGGTAACAAACTGGATTTGTACGGCAAAGTTGTTGGTAAACACATTTGGGATAAATCTGGCGGAGACGGTAATAGCGCTGATGATTCCTACGCACGACTGGGCTTCAAAGGTGAAACTCAGGTTAACGACCAACTCACCGGTTTCGGCCAGTGGGAATACAACCTCAATGCTAGCGGTGCTGAAGGTTCTCAGGACACAAGAACTCGTCTTGCGTTCGCAGGTCTGAAAGCAGGTGATTACGGTTCATTCAGCTATGGTCGTAACTACGGCGTGTTCTATGATGCACTGGCATCTACCGATATGCTTGTTGAATACGGCGGCGATACTCTTTGCCAAACTGATAACTTCATGACTTGCCGTACTACTGGCGTTGCGACTTATCGTAACACCAACCTCTTCGGTCTGGTTGAAGGCCTGGCGCTGGGTCTGCAGTATCAGGGTAAAAACGTAGGCGATCATGGCGTTGAGCGTCAAAACGGCGACGGTGCTAGCTACTCTTTAGGTTATGATTTCCTGGACGGCTTCAACGTTACAGCTGCTTACACCAACTCAGATCGTACCGATGGCCAGGAAATTGATGGTAAAGGTAAACGTGCTGAAGGTTGGGCGACCTCTGCAAAATATGATGCTAACAATGTTTATGCAGCGGTTATGTATGGCGAATCAAGCAACATGACTCGTGAAAACGATGATCAGTTCGCTAATAAAACTCAGAACATTGAAGCTGTAGTTCAATACCAATTCGACTTCGGTCTGCGCCCATCCGTAGGCTACGTACAATCTAAAGGTAAAGACCTTGCAGCGCGTACTACCTTCAACGGCGGCGATGCTGACCTGGTGAAATATGTAGAAGTGGGTACTTGGTACTACTTCAACAAGAACATGAACGTCTATGGTGCTTATCGTTTCAACCTGCTTGATGAAAACAACTACACCCGTGATGTTAAACTGGCTACTGACGATACCTATGTGTTAGGTCTTGTATACCAGTTCTAATAAGCAAGCAGCCCTCTCTGCTAAATGCCTAGAAAACAGGACTTCGGTCCTGTTTTTTTATGCCTGAAAGTAAATAATGGCGACTTTTGAAAAGGCGCACGCTTTTTGTCGCAAACGGTTGGCATTTTGTAGATCAACCGTTAACCTGATAGCGGATTTCACTTCTGTAATCACAATGGAACCTCGTCATGTTTGAGAACATTACCGCTGCCCCTGCCGACCCTATTCTGGGCCTGGCCGATCTGTTTCGTGCTGATGACCGTCCGACCAAAATTAATCTGGGGATTGGTGTCTATAAAGATGAGACCGGCAAGACACCGGTTCTGACCAGTGTTAAAAAGGCCGAGCAGTATCTGCTGGAAAATGAAAATACCAAAAATTACCTCGGCATTGATGGTATTCCGGAATTTGGTCATTGCACTCAGGAACTGCTGTTTGGCAAAGGCAACGCGATTATCAGCGATAAACGTGCTCGCACAGCGCAAACACCTGGCGGTACTGGCGCACTGCGCGTCGCGGCGGATTTCCTTGCAAAAAACACCTCTGTCAAGCGCGTCTGGGTAAGTAATCCTAGCTGGCCGAACCATAAAAGCGTGTTTAATTCCGCGGGTCTGGAAGTGTGTGAATACGCCTATTATGACGCGGTGAATCACACCCTGGATTTTGACGGTCTGCTGGCAAGCCTGAATGAAGCGCAAGCAGGCGACGTGGTTCTGTTCCATGGCTGCTGCCACAACCCAACCGGTATTGATCCTACGCTTGAGCAGTGGGAAACGCTGGCAAAACTGTCTGCTGAAAAAGGCTGGCTGCCGCTGTTCGATTTCGCCTATCAGGGCTTTGCTCGCGGCCTGGAAGAAGATGCTGAAGGCCTGCGCGCTTTTGCTGCGCTGCATCAGGAGCTGATTGTCGCAAGTTCCTATTCCAAGAACTTTGGCCTTTACAATGAGCGCGTAGGCGCCTGTACGCTGGTTGCGTCTGATGAGCAGACCGTTGACCGTGCCTTTAGCCAGATGAAATCCGTTATTCGTGCCAACTACTCGAACCCACCGGCGCACGGTGCTTCCGTGGTTGCGACAATTCTCAGCAATGACGCGCTGCGCGCCATCTGGGAACAAGAGCTAAACGATATGCGCCAGCGTATCCAGCGTATGCGTCTGCTGTTCGTGAACACGCTGGCGGAGAAAGGCGCGGATCGCGATTTCAGCTTCATTACGAGGCAGAACGGGATGTTCTCGTTTAGCGGCTTGACCAAAGAGCAGGTTCTGCGTCTGCGCGAGGAGTTCGGTGTCTACGCTGTCGCTTCTGGTCGCGTCAACGTTGCGGGTATGACGCCCGATAATATGGCGCCACTTTGCGAAGCCATTGTCGCAGTACTGTAAGCGACAATAGATAAAAATAAAGCCCGCTTCTGCGGGCTTTATTATTTGCTTTACCAGACAGGCATTTCATCCTGCAGGAACGGATTGTGCAAACGCTCATATCCCAGCGTCGACATCGGTCCATGCCCCGCAATAAACGTCACGTCGTCGCCCAACGGCAACAGCTTCTGTTTAATTGACTGAATTAACTGTCCGTGATCGCCGCGTGGAAAATCGCTGCGTCCTACGCCACCTTTGAAAATCACGTCGCCTGAAATCAGCAAACGCGATTGGTCATCAAAGAAAACGATATGCCCCGGCGTGTGGCCCGGGCAATGCAATATCTGTAACGTCACATTCCCGACGTTCACGCTTTCGCCCTCTTCTAGCCAACGATCGGGTGTCAACGGTAGACACTCATCGAGGCCAAACATGCGGCTTTGGGCGGGCAACCCTTGCAGCCAGAACTCATCTTCTTTTTCCGGTCCAATCACCGGCACACCGTAATGTTGCGCCAGTTCAGCCGCCGCCCCCACATGATCAAGGTGACCATGGGTTAGCAAAATCTGCATCAACGTCACGCCGGACGCTGCGACTTCTTGCTTGATCTTCTCAGCATCTCCGCCGGGATCGACAAGAGCGGCCAGTTTGGTTTGTTCACACCAGATAAGCGAACAGTTCTGGGAGAACGCAGTCACCGGAATAATACGATAGTTCATACTGCTCCTTCATTATTACCAGTGCCGATTTGGCCCGGTATCAATATGCACAAAGTTGCTACGTGGGTAATATCCTACACCACCTGCGCGCAGAGATAACGCGGCTTTGCGAATATTGGCTAATGAAATGCCTTCAATATGAAAATCCATCGCCTGCCCTTTCGTGTGATAACTTTTTTTAGCTACCCCACGGCTATGGGCTCGCAATTCATTATTGGTATCGAGCGAACGATAGCCAGAAACGAGTTGCACGGGCTTGCGTGTTCCAAGCAATCCCTGAAGGCGGAAAAGCTGATCAAATAATCCTGGGTCGATGGCTTTTATTTTATTCGCGCGATAGTCACGGAAAAAATGGTTTAGTTTTGCTAATTCATCCTGAATATAGCCTCTGCCATCAAAAAACTCCGCCTTAATTGACTCACCGGTGTGCAGGTTATTCAACGTCAAAATACGCGGACGAGGTGTCGAGAGGGTGGCAAATGCTGGCGTAGGCAAGATGGCCGCAGCGCCGAGCGCAACACCACCTAACGCCAGCAGTTTGCGGCGATTAGCGTCAAATTTGTCCATGGTAATCAGGTCTACAGGTCAATGTTATCGTAAATATGCTTAGCGCACGAAGGGCACCTTAACTGGCTCAACAGCCTGCGTCAAGACGACCAACCCCAGTAAAGACGGGGCTTGTAGCGATTTAGCCCCACCTTCACCATAACTTACGACAATCTATTTTCCCGAACTACTTCATTTACCTGATTAATTGTTCCGCTTTTGACAAAATTTGTGCGCCGGATCGCGCAGTGAGATCATAATTGTAAATATCTGTACGATATTGAGTACGCCCATCTTCGCCAACAAACGCGGTCAGATAGTAAAGATTAACCGGAATATTGTGTCGAATATTAACGTAGCGCGTATTCCCCTCTTTGAGCGTGTCTGAAATCCGCGTGTCGTTCCACCCCGCATCGCCCAACAACATATTTGCCAGTTCCGACGCTTTATTCACGCGCACACAGCCGGAGCTCAGCGCACGCGCATCCTTCTGGAATAAGTTATGGTTCGGCGTATCATGCAGGTAGATCGCGTCCGAGCTCGGCATATTGAATTTATACCGGCCTAGCGAATTGCGCTCACCCGGCGCTTGCTGGAAGCGGAATGGCAGGTTTGATGGCGTTATCGTTGACCAGTCAACCTGATAAGGATCGATGGCCTGGCTGCTGTTCCAGCCGCGCATCACGGTATAGCCGTGACGTTCAAGATAACCAGGGTCATCCCACAACTTCGGCAGAATATCTTTGCGTGCCAGCGTCGGCGGGACGTTCCATGGCGGGTTGACGACCACGTTGTTGAGCGCGCTGCTCATCATCGGCGTTTTACGATCCGGGCGCCCAACGATAACGCGAGACGCAAGGACTTCACTGCCATTCTGGTAATACACCAGCGAATAGGCCGGTATGTTCACCATAATGCCAGTTGAGAGCGTTCCTGGGAGGAGTCTCAGACGCTGAATATTGAGTGCCAGTACTCCTGCTCGCTGCGCCGGAGAGACATTTAGCCAGTCGCGCGTTGATGGGCCAATTACGCCATCAGAGCCGAGGCCCTGCGTCATCTGGAATGCTTTTACTGCTGCCACCAGCTCGCGATCGTATGGCGCGGGTTTACCGGTCGGTAACGCGGCTTTCGCTTCAGGCGCAGGCGCGGACGGGCTCACCACAACACCTTGCGGATCATCACCGGGGAGTGCAATTTTCGGTTCTGCCCCAGTTGCGCCTGAACGCAACAATATTTCACGCAACGCAGGCACATCACTGCTCCATTGGCCTGGTCGCAGCGTAGCGGTGCCGCGCAGTTGTGGCCACGGTCGCGTATCGGCCACCAGCTTAAGCAAGGATTGATGCATCGTGGCATATTGCGGGTGTGCTGGCGCAAGGCTGGCAATAAAACGCGGTAAGGTTCCCTGATCGAGTGCCCATTGCCACTGGTTAATCACAGAGAGTGCAGGCGTCGCCAACTTGTACGCTTTATCGCTATAAAGCCAACGGTTGCCATTGACCGGAATCCCGGCGACAAACTGGAGATAACCCATCATGGCGTCGGAAAGCACGATATCCCGCGCCATTCCCGTCACAGCGGGGTCGGTCAACAGTTCAACCCACGCGGTAAATTGCGGCTGAAAACCCGCAATCGCCACTTCGGCCAGTTGCTGCTGGAAAGCGCGTACGGCAGTGCGATCTTCCCACATCGGCTTCATGTCGCGTGCGGCATAGAGCAATGTCAGTTGGCTGATATACGCGGGTGTATAGCCCGATGGCAGCTCGGATTGCAGCTGCTGGTGAAGCGCTGCGGTATCGACACCTGCGGGCAGAGGTTTAATACCTGCCATAATGGCTGTCGCGGGAGACTGCTCCAGCGGCTGTAAAAGTGAAGTTGGCTGCGAGCCCATCGTCGCGGAGCTATCAACCGGAACCACTTCAGGCTCATCGGCCTGTGCGTTAAACAGTGGAGCGAATATTACGGTCAGGCATACAGCGAGTGCTGATAGCTGACAACCACGAATTTTCTTTAGCAACATCCCTTGCCCCCTGTTTTCATACGACCTGCCCACAACACCGGGGCTTTTCTTCATTATAGAAAGGCATATACGCTGTTGCCTGACCTTATGTAAAGAAGTTTAAAGATAACGTAATCCGAATTACAAGTTAAACAAATAAAAAGGGCGGCACCGAAGTGTCGCCCTTTTCGTCAAAGCGCCTTACGACGCGTCAGCTGCTTCGGGTAATGACTCCGGCGGTTGCGGTGCAAAGCCGCGCAGACCCACCACATGCACATGCTCAGTATTCTGGAATACTTTACGAACCAGTTTATACGTTGTGCCTTTCTCAGGACTGATGTTTTCAGGTGCTGCGATAATCAGCTGCATCCCCAGACGATCGCACAGCTCGAACAGCGTAGCGATAGAACGGGCATCCAGTCGCGCGGCCTCATCGAGGAACAGCAGACGGCAAGGCGAAATATCTTTCCCGCGCAGGCGGCGCGATTCGTCTTCCCAGCTCTGCACAACCATTACCAGAATCGACATCCCGGTACCGATCGCTTCCCCGGTCGACAACGCACCGGATTCGGCACGCAGCCAGCCGTCTGAGCCGCGGTTAACCTCAACTTCCATTTCCAGATAGTTACGGTAATCGAGCAGCTCTTCGCCGATAGTTTGTGGTGTACGCTGCCCCATATCGATCTGCGGATTGAGGCGCTGATAGAGCTTCGCCAGCGCCTCAGAGAAGGTCAGACGATTGCTGTTAAACAGATCCTGGTGTTGCTCATGCTGTTCAGAAAGCACATCCAACAGCGTGGCGTGAGCTTCGCGGACGTTCACGTTCAGACGCACGCTGTTCACCTGGCCAAACGAGACGCTTTGCAGACCCTGGTTGAGCATCCGAATACGGTTCTGCTCGCGCTGGATCGTTTTCCGGATAATATTCGCTACGCTGCGAGAGCTGATCGCCAGCTTCTGTTCACGAGACGTCAGCTCTTCGGTCAGACGACCCAGCTCGATCTCCATTTGCTCGATAGCTTCAACCGGATCGTCCGTGCGGATAATATCCTGACGGATACGCTCACGCAGGTGCTGATATACCGCCACAAAGAACTGAATTTTGCGTTCCGGGCGCTTTGGATCTTCAGACATGCGCAGTACATCGCGCAGATGCTCGTTGTCCGCCACCGCTGGGCGCAGCGCACCCAATGCCTTATCCGACATGGAACGCAGCTCATCACCGGAAAGATAGGCAAGCTCACGGCGATGCAGACGACGCTCAACGCCACTGTCTTTCACCAGGCGCATCACCGCACACCATCCCGCTTTGGCGGTCACAACCTGCTCGCGCATTTCGTGATAATCACGTTCCAGCTTGCGCAGGCGACGAGTGAGATTATCCATCTCCGCTTCACACAGCGTCAGGGCTTTTTCCAGCTGATTGCGACGCGAGCGGTTGTTGCTTAACTGGCTGTGCAGTTCATCACGACGAATACGCGCCCGCTCTTCAGCCCCGCTGTCCGCACGCACGCCGATATCCTGGAGCTCTTTCTGCAGATCGGTTAACAGCTCTTTTTTGGTGTCAAACGAGCTTTTCAGCGACGCCAGAACCTGGCCATACTGGCTCAGCTGTGCCGCATGACTGCGCAAAGCGTCACGCGTGCGGCTACGTTCTGTTTCCGCTTGCTCCAGACGCTGACGCAGTTTTTCGTTGAGATCGCTGTTACCGCTCAGCATTTCCGCCGAGTCGCTGTAGCCAAAGTGAGCGCGACGCTGCACCACTTCGGTCAGTGCAAACGCCTGCTGACGCGCATCGCGCTGCACCTGCTGAGAATACGCGTAGTCTTCTTTCAGCTGTTCAAACTGTTCCGGGTCGCTTTGCAGAACGGATAATACCGGCTCAAGTTTCGCCAGTTGATTCCCGTGCTGCTGGACAAAGCGAGCGGCTTCCTGCGCTTCATCCAGGCGTTCCTGGATTTCGTCTACGCGGTCAGCGAGCGTTTCATCGGCCAGCAGATTCAGACGCGGCAGAATGCGGTTAAGCGCTGCAACGCCCTCTTTCGCCTGTTCGAACTGAACGCGGCTCTGCTGATTGTCGTTTTCATGAAGGCTTATCGCACGCTCAAGCTCACCGCGACGGGTGTTGAGCTTGCGGATTTCCGCTTCTGGATCGGGCTCAAACGCGACGGCAACGTGGCTACCGATAAAACGACTGAACGACTGGTGTAAACGCTGGGTTTTCTGCACATCAAAGGACAACGTCGCGAAGCGCTCGGACAGCGTTTCACGTTCCGCATGCAGACTTTCAATACGGTTTTCGCGTGCGGCACGACCAAACAGCGGCAGCGTTGGGAAACGGGAATAGCGCCACTGACGATCGGCGATTTTCACCACCACCGCTTTTTCAAGCTCATCCACGCTGAAGACGCTGTCATCAAAGGACTGCGGATCGCCTTCGATCAGGTAGAGATCTTCCGGACACTCTTCCAGGCCTTCAAGCTGGTCGGCAATCAGGGACAAATCCGGCACAACGATGGCGTTTCGGGATGGGCCATAAAGTGCTGAGAAGTACGGCGCATCATCCAGGCTAACATCATCATAGATTTCAGAGAGCAGCACGCCGCCAAAACGTTCTGCGAGCGCATTGAGGCGAGAATCTTCGGCGCCGCCGGGCTGGCTTAAGCGCTCAATTTCTTCGTCAATGGCACGTTTACGCGCGCCGACTTCATCGCGTTCAACAATCGCTTCACGCTCGCGCTCCAGCAGCTGCTGCAGATATTCGGTGACATCCTGGCTGGATTCAAACTCTTGACCACACTGCTCACTGAGCTGATTGAGGCTGCTTTGCGCGGCTAGCCAGACAGGCGCTCGTTGCAGCAGTTTCTGCGTGCGTGCCTGAAGCTGTTCCAGCTCCTGTCGCAGCGACATACGCTGCTCACCGGCATTTGAAACGCTGTCAGAAAGAGAGGCAATACGGGCTTCCAGTTCCTGATGCAGGGCTTCCAGTTCGTCGATGTCGACACGTTTTCCGTGGCGCTTGCAGAATTCAGCCAGCAGACGCTCGGCTTCCTGCTGTTCCCGAAGACGCTGTTCCAGCTCGTTCAGACGCATACGCAACGGCTGAACCTGCTCAGCCAAATGGCGCTGGTTTACACCGTCACGCAGAAGTTCACGCGCGACTTCCCACGCATCGCTTCGCGCCAACGGGCCGTTGATCGCGGTAACCAGCTGGTAAGCCTGTTCAAACTGGCTGTGCGCAGTTTGCGCCACGCTCATTTTCTGATCGAGAGAGAGTAATTTATCTGTGGCTTCTTGCTGTTTTGCCTGGAATGTCTCCAGCCATTCATCCGCGCTTTCTGGCGTCAGATCCGGAAGATGACACAGCTCTTTCGCGCGCTGCAACGCTTGCAGCGCCTGGGTGTACTGGATCGCACGGGTTTGCTGAACATCAAGCGCCTGCTGATAGTCGGCAAGCTGGTTTTTCAGCTCATCCACTTCCAGCTCTGCGGCTTCGGCGCGCGCTTCGTTCTCTTCCTGCATCTCGGCGGCTTCTGCCACCACTTCATTTTGTTCTTCGAGACGAATCTGCAGCTCATCGAGATCGGCTTCGTAACGCTCAATTTTTTCCTGCTGACGCAGGGCGGTTTGCACCAGATTCAGATGGTCGCTGGCCGCCTGATAATCCGCTTCGAGATCGCCTTCAGCACCGTTCTGTTCGCCCAGCTCACGCGCCATCTCAACGTGCTTATACTGCTCTGCCACCAGCTGTTTACGCGAGGTGAACAGCTCGCGGCGATATTCAAGCGCCTTATCCAGATGAATGCGGCGTTCATTCGCGTGGCGCATATAATCCGCCGCCACGTAGTTGGTCGCTTCGCTGATCAGGTGCTTAAACAGGTCGCGGTCAGACTGGGTGACGCGAATGGCTTCCAGCGTCATGCGGTTTTCACGCAGCGCGGCTTCCATATCCTGGAATGCTTTACGCACGCCGCTGTTTTCCGGCAACAGGTAGTCGCGCAACGAGCGGGTGATGGCGCTGGAAATACCGCCGTACAGCGAGGCTTCAATCAGGCGATAGTATTTGCTACGGTCCGAGGCGCTGCGCAGACGACGCGCAACAATGCCCAGATCGAACATCAGCGAGTGGTAATCGGTAATCGAGTTGAACTGCTTGAACTGAACCCCTTCGATCTCCTCAAGCTTCTCTTTCAGCTCCTGGAGAGAGAGGACGCGCGCCTGGCGATCGTTCAGCGTTTCCGTCAGCATTGCTGTTGGCTGGACGGAGGTCGGCAACCCTTGAATCGCGAACGGTTTGATGTCCACTTTACGGTCACGGCCAGCGACCTGTTGCAAGCGAACGCCCACTACCACGCGCTGGTGGCGGGAGTTGATGACATCCAGCACGGAATAACAGACGCCGGCTTTGAGCTTACCGTGCAGACCTTTATCACGCGAGCCGCTCGTGGCTCCCGCTTCCGTGGTGTTACGGAAGTGCAGCAGCGTCAAATCGGGAATCAACGCCGTGACAAACGCTGCCATCGTGGTGGATTTACCCGCACCGTTCCCCCCGGAGAGCGTTGTCACCAGCTCATCCAGATCAAAGGTTCGGGCAAAGAAACCGTTCCAGTTAACCAGCGTCAGTGAACGAAATTTACCACGTTCAATCATTACTCTTCCTCCCCGCTTTCCGTCTGGGTCTCTTCAGGCTCGTCATTGAGCTGCAAATGGTTTTCGACCGGCATCGCTTCACCGTCACGGATCATGCGCAGCTGCGCTTCACGCGGATCGTCGCCCGCACGCACATCAGCACCAAAGCGGAAAACCGCTTCTGTGATACGGAATTTGCTGCTGTCATGACCCATAAACCACACCATGCCGAGACGGCGCAGACGGCTCAGAGAAGAGCGCACTTTTTCCTGTAATTTCTGACGATCAAGATCTGAACCGGTGGAACGATTGTTCACCAGCTTCAGCAGCTTGCCCTCTTCGGCGAGGGTCAGCAGCTCATCGTACAGCTCTTGCTGAGTGAAAATCCCCTCATTGGCCAAACGCTCAGGGCTGAGATAGAGATAACAAAGAATTTTGCCTACCATCATGTCCAATTCAGAAAGAACCGAACGTGGGATCAGCGTCGTCGAGCGCGGACGCAGATAGAAGAATCCTTCCGGGGCGCGGATCAGCTCCACGTTATAGCGGGCGTAAAACTCTTCCAGATACTCCTGGAAATCCATCAGAAACGCGTGATTATCCAGTTCATCAAGGCCAATGTGGCGACCGGCACGCAATTGGCTATCCAGCGCCGGAAATAACGGATTCGCCAACGCCTGGGCCAGCTTAACTGGCATCATTTGTTCAATATTTGTCAATGACATGCGCCTGTACCTTGGCTCCGTAATCGTTAATCGGCTGCCACTTCGGCGGCAGTCCGGTGAAATCTGCTTGCGCGACGCCCAGGCGCACGGCCTGGTCGACGACGATGCGGGCAATATCGAAATGACGCGCACGCGGGTATTGCACCAGATAATCGCGCACCACGAGACCGAGATCTAGCGGCACTTGTCTGGATTTATAGACCGCCAGCTGTTCTTCGATCATGGCCGCAAGTTGTTCACGAATTTCGTTGAACTCTTCAAATTCCAGATCCGGCGGCAGTTCACCGGTGACCTCTTCATCGCGAAGCGTCATCTCTTCGTCACGCATGTCCAGCAGACGATCGGCATTGGCGTAGGTCAGCGCCCATGGCGCATCGAAATAGGTTTGCACCGACTGGCGCAGACGCTGAGCGAACACACGGTTTTTATCCATATCAATCGCGGTACGGATAAACTTATGTACGTGACGGTCATAGCCGATCCACAGGTCAATCGACTGTTGACCCCAGCTAATAATGCGGTCGAGTTTACTTTGCAGATCAAAGACCAGCTTGTCGACGAAATGCAGATTGTCATGCGCCATCGTCGCATCCTGAATACGCAACAAATTGGCCTGGAGCTTATCGCCCGCCGCTTCCAGCGTATCCTGCAGTTCACGTAGCGTACCGGAGGTTTCTGACAATAAAAGTTCACAGCTGGAGATCGCCGCACGCCAGTCTTTGTTCAGCAGCTGCGCGATATCATCTTTTACCTGTTGCTGCTGTTCATCCATCAAGCGCTGGGTCAGATCGATGCTGTCAAAAATTTCGGCGACCGAGTATTTCAGCGGAGCATAAACGTTGCGATGCCAGTGGAATTCATCTCCGTTTTCATCCGCCGCATCCGCTGCACGCTTGAGCTCATCCGCAACGATTGATAGCTGCATGGAAAGGCGCAGCGTGGAAAACTCACGCTGACGAATGTAATAATCCGTGATGCCGATACCCAGAGGCGTCAAACGATAGATGGCGTTGCCTTCGGTCTGCTCGCTGGTAAAGCGGTTCAGCAGACGTTGACGCACCATATCGTTAATTGCGTTGTTGGCACGCACGCTAATGGTTTCGCTGGTTTGCTCAAACGCATCACTCACATGGCGGAAAGCGTCCACCAGTTCACCCTCGCTCATTTCACCATCCAGGCGCTCGCCATTCAGCGTGGCAATGGCCAGCAGAAAAGAGAGTCTGTCGACCGGCAGCGCGATGGAGAAATCGTTTTTTCTGGCCCAGGCAACCAGCTCGGGGACTGTCTGGGAAAAATCACTCATAAATTATCCTTGCATCTGCGGTGTAAGCCTAACGGGCCAGGCTTTTAATCGCGGTGACGTGTATATAGCGGCCAAGGCTCACAAACGGCTCCTGGCGGCAATACCGTGTTTCTATTTCTGTTAAGGCGTCCAGACATTCATGCTGTTTTTGTTTATCGCGCAGATAATCATGAAACACCCTGACGCCCGTTTTCCCGGTAATTTCCCAGCCAATCTCCTCCAGCCAGCCGTAGACCTGCTGGGGATCGCGCGGAAAATCTGGCGAAAGCGTACGTCGTTTCTTTTTATACATGCCCTGCTGCACATAACCGAAATTACCCACCAGCACATTGCGCATCAACAGGCCATTGGCATTGTAGAACATCAGCGACAGCGCGCCGCCGGGGCTAAGCACCGTCCACAGCGTGTTTAACATTGCTTGCGGTTCAGCGACCCATTCAAGCACCGCGTGAAACAATATCAGATCAACCTGAGTTTCCAAATGCTGGGCAATGTCCTGAGCGGCGCAATGTATAAAATGCATGTTGTCGCTCACACCTTTCTCGTGTGCCGCGCGTTTCGCGCGTGCAACCATCTCAGCGGAAAGATCGCAAAACGTCACGTGATGGCCGCGCTCTGCCATTAAAATGGCCGTCTGACCTTCACCGCCGCCGGCATCGAGAACGCGCAACTTTCGGCTGCCGTAGGTGGCAAGCAGCGTATCCAAATCCTGCCAGAGGATCGTCTGACGCAACTGCCCTTTAGTGGTGCCATAAATGTTGCGCGAAAACTTTTCCGCGATGTCATCAAAATTGCGATCCCGCATTGGGAGAGTTCCGCCCGCTACCAGCAAAACCGCTATTTTGTCACACCCGCGCGGAGAATGAACCTCTCTGGTGTAATATCGCGGGTAATCGCCTGCTGTATGGTTAAAAAAGGAACCAAAAAGGATGCTTTTTACCCTAAAGAAAGTTATTGGAGGCATGATGCTTCCTCTGCCCCTCATGCTGTTGCTCATGGCGCTCGGACTGCTGCTGCTTTGGTTGACTCGTTTTCAGAAAACGGGAAAAACCGTGATGACAGCGGGCTGGCTGATGCTACTCCTGTTGAGCCTGCAACCTGTCGCTGACGGGCTGTTGCGCCCGATTGAAGATAAGTACCCGACGTGGCAGGGAAAACAGAAGGTGGATTATATCGTGGTGCTGGGTGGCGGTTACACCTGGGACCCCAGTTGGGCACCCAGTTCAAACTTAATCAATAACAGTCTGCCGCGTTTAAACGAAGGCATACGCCTGTGGCTGGCGAATCCGGGTTCAAAAATGATCTTTACGGGCGCGCCCGCAAAAACCAATCCGGTGAGTACCGCAGAAGCCGGGGCACGCGTGGCTGAATCACTCGGCGTGCCGCGCTCGGCGATAATCACTCTCGACAGCCCTAAGGATACGGAAGAAGAGGCCGCAGCGGTGAAACAGGCCATTGGTGATGCGCCGTTCCTGCTGGTGACGTCCGCCTCGCATTTACCCCGCGCGATGATTTTCTTTGAACATGCCGGATTACATCCTCTTCCCGCGCCGGCTAACCAGCTGGCCATTGATGCGCCGCTGAACCCGTGGGAACGCGCGATCCCGTCGCCGGTCTGGCTGATGCACAGCGATCGCGTGGGCTATGAAACGCTCGGACGCCTCTGGCAATGGCTGAAAGGCTCGTCAGGCGAGCCAGGGCAAGAGTGATTTCGAGGCGAGATCGAAATTGGCGCGATTAAAGCGCCCGGTGTTGACGAGCTGCGCCACTTCATCCCACATGAGATAAACCCAGCGCCGCCACAGAAAGGATTCCGAGACGGGCGCGCGCTGGAGATAATGCCAAAGCAAACCTTCTGCCAGGCCACTGTCGCTTAAACGGAAAAGCTCATACTCACGCGGTGCCCAAAGCATAATCCCCGGTCCAACCATCGCCAGTAGCTGATCGCTGCGTGAATCTTTAAGCATGCTGCGCAGGGTGAAATTGCCATGAATTAACACGCAATTGTCGTTAAAACCGTCGAACAGCGTAGGCAGACATTCGCGCGTACGGAATAAAATCCGCTTATCCTGCATTGTCAGCCCGGTATTACTGAATTGATTGAGCGTGCCCCACAATACTTCGACCCGCTGCCGATACCAGTGCGGCCAGATATTTTCCTGGGTGCTGTCCACAGCCCCTACCAGACCACGGCTATCCTGCCGGTGCCAGGCAAGCAGCGCTTCGACGATCTGGTCTTTCAGTTGCTCCCATCTGTCCGGGGTACGCGCGGGTGCCTCAACGGGAACACCGCGCAACCGTTCAATCAACAGAACATCCGGACCGGGATGTTCTTCGTGAGTCATCACGCCATAGACGGTCGGCATACGCACCGTTCCGCTACGCGCAAGCAGGGACATTTTCCACGCCAGCTGTCTGGCGACACCGGGGGAAGAAAAACTCCTTGCCATTAACGGCATCGGATTACCGTGACTGTCATACAGCGACCACAGCGAAGTGTCCGCCTTTTCATTCACACATTCCACCCGGCTGAGTTGTTCCCCCAGCAGATGGCTTAGCTCGGCACGCAGCTGTTCCATATCGGATTATCCCCATCAAAACTACTGCTTTTATAATGAGCGCGTCGCAGACGGATGTCACCCTGATAAGATCAATTTGGATGAAGAAAAATGAGGGAAAACCTAACGGTAGAGCATCCCCTCGAGTGAGGGGATGTGGGGGAATTAACGCAGTTCAGCACGCACGCGTTCAAGATCTTCGGGTGTATCAACGCCCGTTCCAGGAACTTCCTGGGCAACCGCAACGTGGATTTTTTCGCCATACCAGAGCACACGCAGCTGTTCGAGCATTTCGATATGCTCCAGCGGACTTGGCGCCCAGGTCACATAGCGACGGATAAAGCCGGCACGATAGCCGTAAATACCCAGGTGTCGCAGGAACGTGTCACCAATAACCTCATGAGAGGCGGCAAAACGGTCGCGATCCCACGGAATAGCCGCACGGGAGAAATAGAGCGCGTAGCCTTCAGCGTCCATCACCACTTTAACCGCGTTCGGATTAAACGCTTCTTCAGCATGATGAATCGGCACGGCAAGCGTCGCCATTCCCACCTGACGTTGCGCGAGGTTTTCCGCAACCTGGCGAATAATTACCGCCGGGATCATCGGCTCATCGCCCTGCACGTTCACAATAACGGTATCATCGCTGAAACCGCATTTTTCGACGACTTCAGCCAGTCTTTCCGTACCAGACTGGTGATCGGCGCGAGTCATGCACACTTCGCCGCCTGCCGCTTCGACGGCACGGGCAACGTCTTCGTGATCCGTGGCAACAATCACTCGATCGGCACCTGACTCACGGGCTCTTTCAAGCACATGGACAATCATCGGTTTACCATTAATATCCACCAGCGGCTTGCCTGGTAAACGCGTGGAGGCAAAACGTGCCGGAATAATGACGACAAAACTCATGGTCGGCTCTCTTCTGCAGCCAGCGAGCGGGCTTGCGTTTCAAGCAGGACCGGAATGCCATCGCGCAGCGGAAACGCCAGATTATCCAGTTTGCAAATAAGTTCTTGTTTATCCTGGCTGTAATAGAGTTTGCCGTTGCACACCGGGCAGGCAATGATTTCAAGTAAACGGTGATCCATAGTTCCTCCGTATAAATAATGATGAAAGCTTACCACATTCCTTTTTCAGGCTATGTCTATTTCCCAGCCACTCCGACACGCATCGAAAAGTTGATCGGGTAATCGCGACAGAGTGACCCGTTTTGCCCCCTGCCAGGTGGCGAACTGGTTGAGCGCTGAGAAAAGCCCTTTTTCCAGAGCTGAACTGACTCTGACGCCCTCTTCCAGATACAACGCAATCACTTCCAATACGCCGGTTTTACGGTGCATTTTGGCATCCATACGCCCCACCAGTTGGCCTTTATGCAGCAGCGGTAGAACAAAGTAGCCATACTGACGTTTCGGCGCGGGGGTGTAGCATTCAAGACGATACGTGAAACCAAACAGCTGTTCGGCGCGCTTGCGGTCCCAGACGATAGGATCAAACGGTGATAATACGGTACTGTGTGACGCGCTCAACCTCCCGTCCAGAGCCAGAGGCAGGAGCGGTAATAAATCCGCATGTAGCCACATTTCACCCAACGTTTCTACGTCCACCTGGACAACACGCTGGTTTTCTTGCCAGCGTTCCAGCGTCGATTTCAGGGCCGGTTGACGAAGGCGATAGTAATCCGCCAGCCACTGCATGCGGAAAATGCCTAAGCTACGGGCGCTGTTCTCCAGCATGATGGCCTCTGCCGCTGTTTGATCGAGCAGATCTCGCGCATCGTCCCAGTGAGGCATCACGCGCTGAGTGAGATCGTAAACTCGCTGGAAATTACGCCGCTCAACCACCATCACTTTTCCGGACGTAAACAGCCCTTCGAGATGGCGTTTATGCGGCTTCCACTCCCACCAACCGCTTGTGCCTTGGCGGGGATGTTCAAAATCTGCTGAGCGGACCGGGCCGTTTTCGTGAATGTGCTCAATGAGTTGTTCGATCTCATTCGCATTTTCGTGCATCCACTCCTGACGATACTTCCAGCCCATTTTTTCTGGCGCCAGCATCCGGTGGCGGACCAGACCAAAATCACGTCGCGGCAGAAAACATGCCTCATGAGCCCAATATTCCATGAGCTCTCCCCGACTCAGCGCGTCATCAAGCCAGTGGGAGGGGTAATTTCCCAGACGACTAAAAAGGACGAGATAAGGGCTGCGAGCAACAATGTTGATCGTATCGATTTGCAACAGCGACATACGCTGAATAGTAGAGAGAATATCCGAGGGTTGCGCGCGGCGGCGAGGTTTCTTTAAAAGCCCCTGCGCGGCAAGATGCAGATTACGGGCGGCCTGGAGCGAGAGGTGCGGTAAGTGCATGCGTTTTCCTGTTCGTCGTCGCGCCACCAGAACCGCTTCCGCTTAACGCACCAGCGAAATCAGTTCCTGGAGCAACAGTTCTGGTTTTTCGCCGCTGAGTTCAGCATCAACCGGAAGATACCACCAGTTAGATTTAGCAAAAGCGCGGCATTTCACCGCATCTTTCTCGGTCATGATCAGGTTTTGGTTAACGGTCACGAGCGGATCAACATCCGCAAGGCTCAACGCCTGATGATCGGCAAGAGGAACCCTGGCTTCAAGTTGGGCACCGCATTGCTCCAGCGTGGCAAAGAAACGAGGAGGATGTCCAATCCCCGCCATCGCCACCAGCGCGGGCAGTTGCGAAACATCCCGCCGGTCTCCGGTCAGCAGATTCACGGCCTCACTGGGCATTAGTCGCATAGGAATTTCACCAGGCAGCGCTTCACCGCCGTTGACAATTACGGCGTCGACCGTACGCAGCCGCGATGCTCGTTCGCGCATCGGCCCGGCGGGTAACCACCACCCATTACCGAAACGACGCACCCCGTCAATAACAACAATTTCTTTGTCACGCGCGAGCGCATAGTGCTGCAAGCCATCGTCCGTAATGATGATGTCAACCGGGTATGCGGCCAGCAAAGCCTGAACGGCTTCGCTCCGTTTTGGTGAAACAGCAACCGGAGCACCGGTTCGCTGAAAGATCAGCACCGGTTCGTCACCCGCTTGTTCCGTTGTGGTATGCGATGTGAGGAGAAGAGGATAGCGTTCGGCTTTTCCGCCATACCCACGTGATACGACGCCTGCCCGGATACCGCGCTGAGCGAGTTGTTCCACCAGCCAAATGACCACGGGTGTTTTACCGTTCCCTCCGGCCGTTAGATTACCGACGACAACAACGGGTACCGGCGCACGCCACGCACGTTTAATACCAATACGGTAGCAAAGACGGATGAGGCCGCTCACCAGGCCGTACAGCCAGGAAAGCGGCAATAGCAGCAGCCACAGAGGTGATTCTCCGGACCAGATGCGTGCAATCATGCGCCAAACTGCATTTTATGAAGCTGAGCATAGACGCCGCGTTGCTCGACAAGATCCGCATGGCTTCCGCGCTCGACGATCAAGCCATCTTCCACTACGACGATTTCATCAGCTTGCTCGATCGTGGACAACCGGTGAGCAATCACCAGCGATGTGCGGTTTTTCTGCAGTTCATCCAGCGCCGACTGAATCGCGCGCTCAGACTCGGTATCCAGCGCCGACGTTGCTTCATCCAGAATCAGAATCGGACTGTCGCGCAACAGCGCGCGAGCAATCGCGATTCGCTGACGCTGACCGCCTGAAAGCAGCACGCCGTTCTCTCCAATAATGGTGTCGAGACCGTTATCCATCTTGTTGATGAAGTCCATCGCATAAGCCATACGAGCCGCATTTTCGATTGCTTCACGGCTGTACTCTTCCGTACGCGCATACGCGATGTTATTGGCTACCGTATCGTTGAACAGATGGACGTTCTGAGAGACCAGCGCGACCTGATTACGCAGCGACTGAAGCGTGTACTCTCTCAGGTCATGACCGTCCAGCAGGATTTCACCTTCATCGATATCGTAGAAACGGGTCATCAGGCTGGCAATCGTCGATTTACCTGAACCTGAACGCCCTACAAGCGCAACAGTTTTACCTGCTGGAATGGTCAGGTTGATATTATGCAAGGCAGGGGTTTCGCGGCCAGGATAGGTGAAGGTCACATTGCGGAACTCCACATCTCCGTGAGCGCGTTCGATAACACGTTTGCCTTCGTCTTTTTCCTGTTCGGAGTCCAGAATACTGAACAGCGTCTGACATGCCGCCATACCGCGCTGGAATTGTGCATTGACGTTGGTCAGTGATTTCAGCGGGCGCATCAGAGCAATCATCGATGAGAACACCACGGTTATCGTACCGGCCGTTAATGTCTCCATAACGCTTGGGAAGCTGGCAGCATAAAGAACAAATGCCAGCGCCAGAGACGCGATCAGCTGAATGATCGGATCGGAGATTGAAGAGGCTGAAACCAGTTTCATCCCCTGCAAACGCATTTTGTTGCTGACCTTGTCAAAGCGTTTAGTTTCGACGTTCTGTCCACCGAAGATTAATACCTCTTTGTGGCCTTTCAGCATTTGCTCGGCACTGGTCGTCACCTGCCCCATCGTATTTTGCATATTCTTGCTGATGCTACGAAAACGCTTGGATACGACGCGAATAGCGATTGAGACAATCGGTGCCAGGACGATAAGAATGATCGACAACTGCCAGCTGTAATAGAACATCAAAACGAAGAGGCCGATAATCGAAGCCCCTTCACGTACGACGGTAATCAGCGCACTTGAAGATGACGACGCCACTTGCTCGGAGTCATAAGTGATACGCGACAGTAAAGTGCCGGTAGATTGCTTATCGAAGAAAGCAACGGGCATCCCCATCATGTGGCTGAACAGTCGACGACGCATGGTCATCACCACTTTGCCCGATACCCACGATATGCAGTAGCTAGAGACATAGCTGGTCACGCCGCGAAGGATCATCAGCCCGATAACCACCAGAGGCATCCATAGCAACACTGAGCGATCCGTTTTACCAAAACCGTCGTCCAGTAACGGTTTGAGGAGCGATAGCATAAAGGTATCGCTTGCTGCGTTGAGGATTAATGCGATACCCGCCACGATCAGACCTGTTTTAAAGGGTGCAATCATCGGCCAGAGTCGGCGGAAGGTCTGCCACGTGGAGAGATCTTTGTCGTTATGCATTCAAAAAACCAGCATTTGTTGAAATAGCCGCATATTCTACCCGTTATCTACGGGCACGCCAAACCACTGATGATACCAACGCGGTAAAATTTGATCTCGTAAGCGGCGGATTTGCCAGCCTTGTGGTGAAAAGTTGACTGAGATTTGCCCATATTGAGGTGTATCGAACCAAGAGTAGTCCTCCTGTTTATAACGTTTAACCACTTTGAAAGACGGAAATCGCCATGCGTTGTAACGCGCTGCCGAGGCCAACGCAATTTTCCCGCCAACACGCTGTACCAGCGCCTGCGATGAAGAGGTGTTACTGCCATGATGTGGCACCTGGATAAGTGTAGACGTTAGAAATTGCCAGTGGTGGCTGAGCATCGCTAACTCGGCCTTTGCTTCAATATCGCCGGTTAACAATGCGCTGTGCTTACCATCATCGATTTTCACCACGCATGAACGATTATTTCCTAACGCCTGGTACGATCTCGGCGGCCAGTGAACGGTGAAGGTCAAGCCTTGCCACTGCCAGTGCTGCCCCTTGAAACAGGGCTGGTGGTTGGCCCAACCTAGCGGGCTTCTTATCCACATCCTTGGCCAAACTTCACGTAGTGAATTCAACCCACCGATGTGATCGCTGTGTTCATGGCTAATGATGACCCCTTCAGGGGTCAGATGATGCCAACGCAGCCAGGGAATAATATGCTGCTTAGCACTGTCTCCGCCGGGCCAGGCCAAGCCGGTATCATACAAAATAGCTCTGCCATTATGCTCAATGACCATTGCCAGCCCCTGCCCAATATCCAGCATATGGACCGTCCAGCCTTCTGATTTCACGGGTCTCCAGAACAGATACGTAAGCAACACGCTGCACACAAGACTTATCGCAGGAGCCGATACCCAGACCCGAAATCGCCAGCCAATAATCACGAGCCACGGCATGAGCGTGACCGGTAGCCAGCGTTCATCAATATCTAGCCACCCGTCCGGTAGCCCTTTCAGCAGCCAGAAAAGTACAGCCAGTGACTTATCTGCTAATCGCCATACGCACTCTTCGAAAAGGGGTAAGGGACAAAGATGTAGCAGCATTCCTGCCAGGATCAACGGTACTGAAATAAACGTAACTAGCGGGACGGCGAAAATATTGGCGACTAATGAGGAGATGCTCATACCGTGAAAAATACTGACTTGCAGCGGTAACAGTAAAAATAACATTCCCACTTGCAGATGTAGCAGATTTATCAATGGTTTTATCCACCGTGGATAAGCCCACTCCGGCAGAGGCAACCACTGATACCAAAAAACAAGCGCGGCGACGGCAAAGGCGGAAAGCGCGAGGCTTTGTGAAAGGACGGCCAGAGGGTCGACAAAGAGAATTGCCGCTACGCAGCATAACCACACCTGCCATGGAGACCAATAACGGCCGCTGACACGCAGTGAAGCCAGTGCAGCAAGTGAAACAACAGTGCGTAACGCTGGCGGTTGCATACCGGTGAGCCACGCATAGAACACAGCGAAACACACTCCCGCCAGAAGCGGCATGCGCCATCCTGTCCAGCGACACGGAAGGAAGAACTGGATGCCCCGCACGATAAGCCATATGATCGATGCCGCAAAGGCAATGTGTAACCCGGAAATTGCCATCAGGTGCAACGTACCTGTTTCACGCATCAGGTTTTTGATCTCAGGAGAGATCGCCAATCGCTCCCCCATTCCTAATCCGAGAATCACTGTTCCCCATGAATAAGACGCTAAAGCTGAAGTCAGCGACGAAAGATAACGAGATCGTAAGCTGCAGGTGAGATCTAACGCTTGTGCATGGGTGAATCGCCCGCTCAGCGGCTGGTGCATGCTGAGTGCATAGCGCTGTGAATCGAATCCCCCGTCATTCAGTTCGCCGTGCACAGCACGAAGACGTAACGTCATGGCCCATCGCTGTCCCGCACATGCCGCTTGCGGTAAATAGTTACCGTAAAGCGTGACGCCTGTTGTTGAAAACCAGGGTTTTCCGTTGAGGCTCACGATTCGCCCTTGATGAGTGGTTGCACCATCGGTGGAGGTAATCACCACTTCAGCTTGCTGCGGCCCTGCCGTTAAATGCTGCATAGGCCAAACGGATTCAAGAGCAGCTAATACGCCCCATGCAAAAAAAATCATCCACAAACCGATATAGCGCAGCCATTTCAACCGCTGAAATCCCAGCAAAGTCCCGGTGGCAATGCAAACCCAGGCCGTCCAAATATCGGGGAGTGAAGGCAACCATAACAGCGGTAATATCGCTGTTATCAGACATGCACTTATCGCCGGAATACCCATAACACCTCCCTGTTCAGGACAGTGTGATGCGGTAGAAGCGCAGCGTCAGGCTACAAAAGGAAAAAATACGAGCGGTGCAGGAGAGATTATTTCCGTTTGCAGCAACGACAAATAGGAATTGCAAAGCGGCTTCAGGTTTTAGCTAAGCACATAAAAAAAGCACCCGAAGGTGCTTTCATTAGATAACCCAGTTTTGCCCGGAGGCAAACTCAGTTTCCGTAAATATTGGCGCGATCGCGCAGTTCTTTACCCGGTTTAAAGTGCGGAACATATTTGCCTTCCAGATCCACTTTATCGCCAGTCTTCGGGTTACGCCCGGTTCGTGGTGCACGATAGTGCAGAGAGAAACTACCGAAACCGCGGATTTCAATGCGCTCACCCTGTGCCAGAGTAGAGGCCATATGCTCCAGCATCTCTTTCACTGCATCTTCCACTGCTTTTGCAGGGATGTGCGATTGCTGGCTGGCAAGTCTTTCAATCAATTCTGACTTGGTCATGATTCCTCCGGTTCCTTCAAACCATTTAGCTGAACAGCTTATTAAACAAGGGCGGCCGTAGCCGCCCTTTGTTATTGATTACAGGACGAATCCTGCAATCTGTCAAGTCTGCTCGTCATCCTTCGATGATGTAACAGGGTTACATCTCAATAAGATGCAGAGAACTTGATATTACTCGCCTTTAGCTGCTTTGAAAGCTTCAGCCATTGCGTTGTTGGAGAAACCAGCATCTTCCTGTTTGTTAACAGTTGCGATTGCATCTTTCTCATCAGCTTCGTCTTTAGCACGAACAGACAGGCTGATTGCACGGTTCTTACGGTCAACACCGGTGAACTTAGCTTCAACATCATCGCCAACGCTCAGAACCAGAGTCGCATCTTCAACGCTGTCACGTGAAGCTTCAGAAGCGCGCAGGTAACCTTCAACGCCGTCAGCCAGTTCTACGGTTGCGCCTTTAGCGTCAACTGCAGTCACTTTACCGTTTACGATTGCGCCTTTCTTGTTCACAGCAACCCAGTTGTTGAACGGATCTTCTGCGAGCTGTTTAACGCCCAGAGAGATACGCTCACGTTCTGCGTCAACCTGCAGAACAACCGCTGCGATTTCGTCGCCTTTTTTGTATTCACGAACTGCTTCTTCGCCTGTAGCGTTCCAGGAGATGTCAGACAGGTGAACCAGGCCGTCGATGCCGCCGTCCAGGCCGATGAAGATACCGAAGTCAGTGATAGACTTGATTTTACCTTCAACACGGTCGCCCTTGTTATGGGTTTCCGCGAACTGCTGCCATGGGTTGTTTTTGCACTGTTTCAGGCCCAGGGAGATACGACGACGCTCTTCGTCGATATCCAGAACCATAACTTCCACTACATCACCAACGTTAACAACTTTGGATGGGTGGATGTTTTTGTTGGTCCAGTCCATTTCGGAAACGTGAACCAAGCCTTCAACGCCTTCTTCGATTTCAACGAAGCAGCCGTAGTCAGTCAGGTTGGTAACGCGACCAGTCAGTTTAGTACCTTCTGGGTAACGTTTAGCGATAGCGACCCATGGATCTTCGCCAAGCTGTTTCAGGCCCAGGGAAACACGGGTACGCTCGCGGTCGAACTTCAGCACTTTAACAGTGATTTCGTCGCCAACGTTTACGATTTCGCTTGGATGCTTAACGCGTTTCCACGCCATGTCGGTGATGTGCAACAGGCCATCAACGCCACCCAGATCAACGAATGCGCCGTAGTCAGTGAGGTTCTTAACGATACCTTTGACTTCCATGCCTTCCTGCAGGTTTTCCAGCAGCTGATCGCGCTCTGCGCTGTTCTCGGATTCGATAACGGCACGACGAGAAACAACAACGTTGTTACGTTTCTGGTCCAGCTTGATGACTTTGAACTCGAGCTCTTTGCCTTCGAGGTGCAGAGTGTCGCGAACAGGACGAACGTCTACCAGTGAACCTGGCAGGAACGCGCGAATACCGTTCAGCTCAACAGTGAAGCCACCTTTAACTTTGCCGTTGATAACACCGACTACAGTTTCAGCTTCTTCGTAAGCTTTTTCCAGCGTGATCCAAGCTTCGTGACGTTTAGCTTTCTCACGGGACAGCAGAGTTTCACCGAAGCCGTCTTCTACTGCATCCAGTGCAACGTCAACTTCGTCACCCACCTGGATTTCCAGCTCGCCCTGGGCGTTTTTGAACTGCTCTGCCGGAATGGCAGACTCAGATTTCAGACCGGCGTCAACCAGTACGATATCTTTGTCGATAGCAACAACAACACCACGAACGATGGAACCCGGACGGGTTTCGATTGTTTTTAAGGATTCTTCAAATAGTTGAGCAAAAGATTCAGTCATGTTTAATCTTCAGGTTAATATAACGTCCACCTGGCTCCGTGCCGGATGGGGTTGTTTCACATACCCGCCGTCAATCCATTGCAGCGGGGGTACTACCAATTCTGTCGCAGTTAAGCGAGTGCCAATTTCTGGCGCGCATATTGTAACGCTTTTTCAATCACTTGCTCAATAGTTAAACTGGTCGAATCCAGAACTAAGGCATCTTCTGCCGGAACAAGTGGGGCTACAGCGCGGTTACGATCGCGGTCGTCGCGCTCTTTTATCTCGGATAAAAGGCGATCAAAGTTAACACTAAACCCCTTTTCCTGCAACTGAAGCATACGACGTTGCGCGCGTTCTTCCGATGAGGCGTCAAGGAAAATTTTAACAGGTGCATCAGGGAATACCACTGTGCCCATATCGCGGCCATCAGCAATTAACCCCGGTGCTTCACGAAATGCACGCTGACGGCGCAACAGCGCCTCTCGAACGCGTGGGAAGGCGGCGACCTGAGAAGCGGCATTCGCCACTTCCTGGGTGCGGATTTCACCGCTCACGTCTTCGCCTTCAAGAATGACTTCAAGGTTGCCATGTGTAGAGATAAAACGCACGTCCAGATGCGCAGCCAGAGGCACCAGCGCTTCTTCAGAGGCCACATCGACATGGTGATGCAACGCCGCTAAAGCCAGTACGCGATAGATTGCTCCCGAGTCTAAAAGATGCCATTGCAAGGCTTCTGCCATCGCTTTACACAGAGTACCTTTCCCTGCGCCACTTGGCCCATCAATGGTGATTACCGGGGCAGCTGCCGTCATCTTTTTCTCCTTCATTAAGGCATACCGTTAACATGAACGCCGCGCATTATACGCGCCAAAGCAGGCAACTGTTATCTTTGCATGCAAATTACGGAATTTATGAAGCAGAGTGTAGAAGAAATGGGCGGGAACACTGTCAGGAAGCGTAAGTCTTTGCCGCATCCGAAGATGCGGCAGGGATTTATCAGGCAAGGGTACTGATACGCGCGAGCTGTTCGAAATAATCCGGGAAGGTTTTTGCGGTGCATTTCGGGTCAAGAATCGTCACTGGCGTGTCGGATAACGCCACCAGCGAGAAGCACATCGCCATGCGGTGATCGTTGTAGGTGCCGATCTCAGCGACCTGCAGTTTTGCAGGAGGCGTGACGCGAATATAATCTTCGCCCTCTTCCACCTGCGCGCCGACTTTGCGCAGCTCGGTCGCCATCGCAAACAAGCGGTCAGTTTCTTTGACGCGCCAGTTGTAAATGTTTCGAAGCGTTGTTGTCCCTTTAGCAAAGAGCGCCGCCGTCGCAATCGTCATTGCCGCATCCGGAATATGGTTCATATCCATATCAACCGCATTCAGTTCACCGTGCGTACAGGAGATGAAATCATCACCCCAGGTCACCACCGCGCCCATCTTTTCCAGCACATCGGCAAAGCGAATATCGCCCTGCACGCTGTTGCGGCCGATTCCGGTGACTTTAACCGTACCGCCTTTAATCGCACCCGCGGCCAGGAAATAGGACGCTGACGATGCATCGCCTTCAACAAGATAATCGCCTGGAGATTGATACTGCTGGGCACCGCGAACCACAAAGCGCTGGTACGCCTGGTTTTCGACCTCTACGCCAAACGTTTTCATCAAATGCAGCGTGATATCGATATAAGGCTTAGAGACCAGATCGCCTTTGATGCTAATCACCGTATCCTGCGGGGCCAGCGGTGCAGCCATCAAAAGTGCGGTCAGAAACTGACTGGACACGCTGCCGTCGACGTCCACATTGCCGCCGGTAAACCCACCGCGTAAACGTAATGGCGGATAGTTTTTCTGCTCAAGGTAATCAATCTGCGCGCCGCCCTGACGCAGCGCGTCGACCAGATGGCCAATCGGACGTTCTTTCATGCGCGGTTCGCCGGTCAGCACGATATCGTTACTTCCCAGACACAGCGCAGCCGCCAGCGGACGCATTGCCGTACCGGCGTTACCTAAAAACAACTTTAGCTCGGTGGCCGATTTAAGCGCCCCGCCGTTACCCACGACTTCACAGCGAGTACGATCGGCAGACAGCGTGAACTGAACACCCAACGCCTTTAGCGCATTGAGCATATGGCGAACGTCATCGCTATCCAGCAGGTTAGTAAGGACAGTCGTGCCGTTTGCCAAAGCGGCCAGCAGCAGCGCGCGGTTCGAGACACTTTTTGAGCCAGGCAAATTAATGGTGCCATCGACTCGCGCGATAGGATGTAACGTCAGGGATTCCATGAAGCTTAACTCTCAACTCGACATAATAAAAAAACCCCGCAGCGACGCCACGGGGTGAAAATAACGCGATTAACCGTGGCGACGTTCGAAGTCAGCCATAAAATCAGTCAGCGCTTTGACGCCTTCAACTGGCATTGCATTGTAGATAGACGCACGCATACCACCTACGACACGGTGGCCTTTAAGCGCATGCAAACCAGCGGCGAAAGACTCCTCAAGGAAGACTTTATCCAGATTGCTGTCCGCAAGCTGGAACGGTACGTTCATGCGTGAGCGGTTAGGCTTAGCGACATCGTTACGATAGAAATCACTGCCATCAATGGTGCTATAAAGCAGCTCGGCTTTTTGCTGATTGATCTTGTCCATCTGCGCCACGCCACCGTTTTTCTTGAGCCATTTAAAGACAAGGCCAGAAAGATACCAGGCGAACGTCGGCGGGGTGTTGAACATCGAGTCGTTATCGTTCAGTACGGTGTAGTCGAGAATTGAAGGACACGCCTTCTGCGCTTTGCCTAAAAGATCTTCGCGCACAATCACTAGCGTCAAGCCAGCCGGACCGATATTTTTCTGCGCACCCGCATAGATAACGCCATAGCGGCTGACGTCCAGCGGGCCGGAAAGGATCGTGGAAGAAAGATCCGCAGTGACCACCACATCATTGCCAAAGTTTGGCTCTTCATGAATGGCGATCCCGTCGATGGTTTCATTCGGGCAGTAGTGCAGATACGCGGCATTGTCGGATAGCTGCCATTCGCTCATCGGTTTCACCGCGCGCAAGCCATCAACCGTCACTTTGGCATCGATCACATTGGGGGTGCAGTATTTATGTGCTTCTTTAACCGCACTGGCCGCCCAGTAACCGGCATCGACATAATCTGCGGTCGTTTTGTCGCCCAACAGATTTAACGGAATTCCCGCAAACTGGCCACGGCCGCCGCCATGACAGAACAATACTTTGTAGTTCGAGGGAATATTCAGCAGATCGCGAAAATCCTTTTCTGCCTCTTCCGCCACCTGGATAAATTCTTTACCACGGTGGCTAATTTCCATCACCGATGTACCAAGACCCTGCCAGTCGCAAAGCTCCTGCTGCGCTTGTTTAAGTACATCTACCGGTAACATTGCCGGACCTGAACTGAAATTGAAGACCTGAGCCATTTACCCTCACCACGCTAAAAGCACTAAGTTATAACTGTGGATATCGGTTTTATCATTCAGTGACACGCGCCGCAATGTCTAAAACTTATGACCTGGAAAATGAGTCCACCGTCACACAAAACATTCTGCCATCACGTCCGCACAAAACCGACAAAATGGCTGTCAGGTGATACGTTTAGCCCTGCTAACCTTCGTCCATTCTGGATGCGCGCAGCGGGGACATAATTGATGATCTCCCGCCTGCATGGCGACAACATAGCTACAGCGTATACAGGCGTACTCCTCTGACTCTGGCACAACCATAAAACGCTTTACGCACTCATCGGGCAAAATACACAGGCCCGGCTTCACATCTTCATCGTCATAATAATAAACGCTGATCTGTCCGTTGGTTTCCATAATTGCGAGCCGCACTTGCCCCAACTGCTCCACGCTGTTGAGGCGTAATTCCATGAAAAACTCAAATTCGGTCATGTTGGCGCTGCGGACTTTCTCCCAGGCAAGCTGCCCTTCCTGCACAATCACCACCGGTTTCCCTTCCAGCAAATCCTCCAGCTTTTCACTTTTCGACATCAGCCACATCACCAGGCGATACAGCAAGGCCAGCGTGATAAACACGATCAACACCGGAATCATCGGTACGTCATCGTAAAAAGCAACGTCTCCAGCCGCTGAACCCAAGGTAAGGATGATTAATACTTCAAACAGCGACATCTGACGTACGCCGCGGCGACCCGTAATCTTGAGAAACAAAAAGACCAATATAAAAGTGTAAAGGCTACGAAGTGCCACTTCTCCTAAAAACTCTAACGGAACTTTGTCGAATGCCATCCGATGAAGATCAAACGCTTTCATTTTTTTCTATGCCTTAACAGTGGGTTACTGCCTGTAAGCATAGCCCAGCCTTTTATTTTCGCCGTATCCTCCGCGAAGATAGCGCCAGTCACGCAAAACCCGTATCATTGCGCGCTTTCCGTACGATAAAAGTGATAGCCATGACTCAAACATTCATCCCCGGCAAAGACGCCGCCCTGGAAGATTCCATCGCTCGCTTCCAGCAAAAACTGACCGACCTGGGCTTTAATATCGAAGAAGCGTCCTGGCTCAATCCAGTTCCGCACGTCTGGTCTGTTCATATTCGTGATACCGATTGCGCGCTGTGCTTTACCAACGGTAAAGGTGCCACCAAAAAAGCGGCGTTGGCTTCTGCGCTGGGTGAGTATTTTGAGCGTTTGTCCACGAACTATTTCTTTGCGGATTTCTGGCTGGGCGACACGATCGCAAACGGCCCGTTCGTGCACTATCCGAACGAAAAATGGTTCCCGCTTACGGAAGACGATGAATTACCAGACGGCATTTTGGATGCGCGTCTGCGTGCGTTTTACGATCCTGACAACGAACTGACCGCCGGTATGCTGATCGATCTGCAATCCGGTAACGACGAGCGGGGTATTTGCGCCCTGCCGTTTACCCGTCAGTCTGATGAACAAACCGTCTACATTCCGATGAATATCGTCGGTAACCTGTATGTCTCTAACGGTATGTCTGCAGGCAACACCCGCAATGAAGCTCGCGTTCAGGGCCTTTCCGAAGTGTTTGAGCGTCATATCAAAAATCGCATTATTGCGGAATCCATCAGCCTGCCGGAAATCCCGAGCGACGTGCTGGCGCGCTACCCAGGCGTGGTGGAATCCATCGCCAAACTGGAAGCCGAAGGTTTCCCAATATTTGCTTACGACGGTTCACTGGGGGGTAAATACCCGGTTATCTGCGTAGTGTTGTTCAACCCAGCTAACGGGACGTGCTTTGCCTCGTTTGGTGCGCACCCTGATTTCGGCGTCGCGCTGGAACGTACCGTGACCGAGCTTCTGCAAGGCCGCAGCCTGAAAGATCTGGACGTGTTTACGCCACCAACCTTTGATGATGAAGAAGTGGGCGAACACACTAACCTGGAAACGCACTTCATTGACTCCAGCGGTTTGATCTCCTGGGACATGTTCAAGCAGGACGCTGACTACCCGTTCGTGGACTGGAATTTCTCCGGCACAACTGAAGAAGAGTTCGCCACGCTGATGGCGATCTTCAAAGCCGAAGATAAAGAAGTGTATATCGCCGATTACGAACACCTGAGCGTTTACGCCTGCCGTATTCTGGTGCCTGGCATGTCCGATATTTACCCGGCAGAAGATCTGTGGCTGGCAAATAACGCGATGGGCAGTCATCTTCGTGAAACCTTGCTCGCCTTGCCGGGCAGCGAATGGGAAAAAGAAGAGTATTTGAACCTGATCGCCCAGATGGACGATGAAGGTCACGATGATATGACCCGCGTGCGCGAGCTGCTGGGTCTGGCGACCGGTAAAGACACTGGCTGGTATACGCTGCGTATCGGCGAACTGAAAGCGATGCTGGCGCTGGCCGGTGGCGATCTGGATCAGGCTTTGGCCTGGACCGAGTGGACCATTGAGTACAACCAGTCTGTATTCAGCGCAGAGCGCGCAAATTATTACCGCTGCCTGCAAACCTTGCTGCTGCTCTCTCAGGAAGACGATCGCCAGCCGCTGCAATATCTGAACGCCTTCGTGCGTATGTATGGTGCAGAAGCCGTTGAAGCCGCGAGTGCCGCCCTAAGCGGCGAAGCGCCATTCTATGGCCTTCAGCCTGTCGACGGCGACCTCAACGCGTTCCCGGCACATCAGTCACTGCTGAAAGCGTATGAAAAACTGCAGCGCGCGAAAGCCGCTCACTGGTCAAAATAAGCGCACATAACACTATAGACTGTAGGCGTATCTAATTCGCTGAGCTATATTACGGGGCAATTTCATTGCCCCGTTTTTATATTTATTCACAATGAATTTTAATTGTAATAATAACGTTAATTACAGGTAAATATAAATATGTTTACTTGCGTTTTACTGTTACTTTTTAGGGCAATTACTCCATTTTAATTAACTGCCGTCAGGAGCCTTTAGGAAATAATTCAACTCTTTTCATAACTTTTAAAATTTATTTTTATACGGATAATCAAAAACTTACGCCGCAATCGTAGCAAAACCATACGCTTTGCGGGCCTATAAGCCAGGCGAGATATGATCTATATCAATTTCTCTTCTATAATGCTTTGTTAGTATCTCGTCGCCGACTTAATAAAGAGAGAGTTAGTGTGAAAGCTGACAACCCTTTTGATCTAATACTCCCAGCAGCGATGGCCAAAGTGGCCGAAGAAGCGGGTGTCTATAAAGCAACAAAGCACCCGATGACGACGTTCTATCTGGCGATTACCGCTGGTGTGTTCATCTCCATCGCATTTGTCTTCTACATCACTGCGACCACCGGTACTGCTGCGATGCCTTTCGGTATTGCAAAATTAATTGGCGGTATCTGTTTCTCACTGGGTTTGATTCTGTGCGTCATCTGTGGCGCTGACCTCTTTACCTCAACCGTCCTGATTGTTGTGGCAAAAGCGAGCGGAAGAATCACCTGGGGCCAACTGGCGCGCAACTGGCTCAATGTCTACGTTGGCAACCTGATTGGCTGTTTGCTGTTTGTTTTGCTCATGTGGTTGTCTGGCGAGTATATGGCCGCCAACGGTGGCTGGGGGCTTAATGTCCTTCAAACCGCCGACCACAAAATGCATCACACATTTATCGAAGCCGTCGCTCTGGGTATCCTCGCAAACCTGATGGTATGCCTGGCTGTCTGGATGAGCTACTCCGGACGCAGCCTGATGGACAAAGCCATGATAATGGTTCTGCCCGTCGCCATGTTTGTCGCCAGCGGCTTTGAACACAGCATCGCAAATATGTTTATGATCCCGATGGGGATCGTTATCCGCAACTTTGCAAGCCCCGAGTTCTGGACCGCTGTTGGTTCAAGCCCGGAAAGTTTCTCTCACCTGACTATTATGAATTTCATCACAGATAATCTGATCCCAGTCACCATTGGGAATATTATCGGTGGGGGTCTGTTGGTTGGGTTGACATACTGGGTCATTTACCTGCGTGGCGACAATCATCATTGATGGTTTCTCAGGCAGTAAATAAAAAATCCACTTAAGAAGGTAGGTATCACATGTCCGAACTTAATGAAAAGTTAGCCACAGCCTGGGAAGGTTTCGCGAAAGGTGACTGGCAGAAAGAAGTCAACGTACGTGACTTTATTCAGAAAAACTATACCCCGTATGAAGGTGACGAATCCTTCCTGGCTGGTGCAACTGACGCAACCACCAAGCTTTGGGACAACGTAATGGAAGGCGTTAAACTGGAAAACCGCACTCACGCGCCAGTTGATTTCGATACTTCCGTTGCTTCTACCATCACTTCTCACGATGCTGGCTACATCAACAAAGCCCTTGAGAAAATCGTTGGTCTGCAGACTGAAGCGCCACTGAAACGTGCAATTATTCCGTTCGGTGGCATCAAAATGGTTGAGAGTTCATGCAAAGCGTACGATCGCGAGCTGGACCCAATGCTGAAAAAAATCTTCACTGAATACCGCAAGACTCACAACCAGGGCGTGTTTGATGTTTACACCAAAGACATCCTGAACTGCCGTAAATCTGGCGTTCTGACCGGTCTGCCAGATGCGTATGGCCGTGGTCGTATCATCGGTGACTATCGTCGTGTTGCGCTGTATGGCATCGACTTCCTGATGAAAGACAAATACGCTCAGTTCCTGTCTCTGCAATCCGATCTGGAAAACGGCGTAAACCTGGAAGCGACTATCCGTCTGCGTGAAGAGATCTCTGAACAGTACCGCGCTCTGGGCCAGATCAAAGAGATGGCAGCGAAATACGGCTGTGACATTTCTGGTCCTGCGACCAATGCTCAGGAAGCGATTCAGTGGACTTACTTCGGCTACCTGGCGGCTGTTAAGTCTCAGAACGGTGCAGCAATGTCCTTCGGTCGCGTATCCACCTTCCTGGATGCTTACATCGAACGTGATATTAAAGCGGGCAAAATCAACGAACAAGACGCTCAGGAAATGATTGACCACCTGGTCATGAAACTGCGTATGGTTCGCTTCCTGCGTACACCTGAATATGATGAACTGTTCTCCGGTGACCCAATCTGGGCGACTGAATCCATCGCAGGTATGGGGGTTGATGGCCGTACTCTGGTTACCAAAAACAGCTTCCGCTTCCTGAACACCCTGTACACCATGGGTCCGTCTCCGGAACCAAACATCACTGTTCTGTGGTCTGAAAAACTGCCTCTGAACTTCAAGAAATTCGCGGCTAAAGTGTCCATCGATACCTCTTCTCTGCAGTACGAGAACGATGATCTGATGCGTCCTGACTTCAACAACGATGACTACGCTATCGCATGTTGTGTAAGCCCGATGGTTGTTGGTAAGCAAATGCAGTTCTTCGGTGCTCGCGCTAACCTCGCGAAAACCATGCTGTACGCTATCAACGGCGGCGTTGATGAAAAACTGAAAATCCAGGTTGGTCCTAAATCTGAACCAATCAAAGGTGACGTTCTGAACTTCGACGAAGTCATGGAACGTATGGATCACTTCATGGATTGGCTGGCTAAGCAGTATGTCACCGCCCTGAACATTATCCATTACATGCACGACAAATACAGCTACGAAGCGTCTCTGATGGCACTGCACGACCGTGACGTGGTTCGCACCATGGCATGTGGTATCGCAGGTCTGTCTGTTGCCGCTGACTCCCTGTCTGCTATCAAATACGCGAAAGTTAAACCAATTCGTGACGAAGACGGTCTGGCTGTTGACTTCGCTATCGAAGGCGAATACCCGCAGTTTGGTAACAACGACTCTCGTGTTGATGACATGGCGGTTGACCTGGTTGAACGTTTCATGAAGAAAATTCAGAAACTGACCACCTACCGTAACGCTATCCCGACTCAGTCTGTTCTGACCATCACATCTAACGTTGTGTACGGTAAGAAAACCGGTAATACCCCAGACGGTCGTCGCGCTGGCGCGCCATTCGGCCCAGGTGCTAACCCAATGCACGGTCGTGACCAGAAAGGTGCTGTTGCCTCTCTGACTTCCGTTGCTAAACTGCCGTTTGCTTACGCGAAAGATGGTATCTCTTATACCTTCTCTATCGTTCCAAATGCACTGGGTAAAGACGACGAAGTGCGTAAAACCAACCTGGCTGGCCTGATGGACGGTTACTTCCATCACGAATCATCCATCGAAGGTGGTCAACACCTGAACGTGAACGTGATGAACCGTGAAATGCTGCTTGACGCGATGGAAAACCCGGAAAAATATCCGCAGCTGACCATTCGTGTATCTGGCTACGCAGTACGTTTTAACTCCCTGACTAAAGAACAGCAGCAGGACGTTATCACTCGTACCTTCACTCAATCCATCTAACTGGAATTGACTGAAATCACGCGGTAAAAAGCGTACAATAAAGGCTCCACATCCGTGGGGCCTTTTTAACACCCTCTCCACGTTAAGTCTCTTTTGCCCGGCATCTATACTAAATGGATAACAGCCAAAACAGACTCGACATAGCCAACTGAGCTATGCATATAAACAGGTCCCGGACGGGCCGAATCTGGAGATATCACCGCAATGTCAATTATTGGCCGTATTCACTCCTTTGAATCCTGTGGCACTGTCGATGGCCCAGGCATCCGCTTTATTACCTTCTTCCAGGGTTGTCTGATGCGTTGCCTGTATTGCCATAACCGTGATACATGGGACACGCACGGCGGTAAGGAAATTACCGTTGAAGAGCTAATGAAAGAGGTGGTGACCTATCGCCACTTTATGAATGCCTCTGGCGGCGGCGTAACAGCATCCGGAGGAGAAGCTATTCTCCAGGCAGAATTCGTCCGTGACTGGTTCCGCGCCTGCCGGAAAGAAGGCATTCATACCTGTCTGGATACCAATGGTTTTGTGCGTCGCTATGACCCGGTCATTGATGAGTTACTTGAGGTGACCGACCTCGTCATGCTCGATCTGAAGCAAATGAACGATGAAATCCACCAGAATCTGGTCGGCGTCTCAAATCACCGTACGCTGGAGTTTGCCAAATACATCGCAGGTAAAGGGATCAAAACCTGGATTCGTTATGTCGTCGTGCCAGGCTGGTCAGATGATGATGATTCTGCGCATCGCCTGGGTGAATTCACTCGTGATATGGGGAACGTCGAGAAAATCGAACTGCTGCCGTATCATGAGCTGGGCAAGCACAAATGGGTGGCGATGGGCGAAGAATACAAGCTCGATGGCGTTAAGCCGCCGAAGAAAGAGACCATGGAACGTGTGAAAGGTATTCTTGAGCAATACGGACACAAAGTGATGTATTAATAAAAAGCCCGGGCAATCGCACCGGGCTTTTTACTTTATTATTTAAAGACACCATTAATAATGGTGGTCACAATTGCGGTACTGAGTGCAATTAACACCAGATCGTCCCCCACTACCCGCCATTCATAACCTGGGTAAGAAGGTAACTGGCCTAACATCGATGCAGGAACGGTTTTTTTCGCAATTCCTGGAGGAAGGGGTTTTCCACGTGCGAGATTTTTCGCAATACCCGGAGGCAGAGAGTCATAGCCTGTTAAGCCATAGTTTAATGCCAAATGACGGGCATGATCGAAGCTGACATGCACATCAACATCATCACTTACGTTTTTATTCGATTTGCCGGAATATTGATGCGCGTTATTCTGTTTATTACCGTGGTTGCCAGCGTTTGCATTTCCATGGTTGCCGCTATTACCCTGGCCACCGCCATTACCATTGCCCTCACCATTGCCAGGATTTGCCATTGCCGGAGCAGTAGCAAACGTTAAAGACAACACTACTGCCAGAGCGGTAGCGGAAAAACGATGACCAGACATGATTGCTGCCTTTTAGTGGTAGAACGCAATTCAATTATCACCTGGCGCCTAAAACAAACAATGTCTAAAACTCTTATTTGTGACTGGAACAAAAAAGCCTGTCATCGACAGGCTTTTATTTCATCAGGCATGTGCCACCGGCGTTGGATGTTCTCCGGCTTTGCGCAGCAACATGAGAAGATAAATAAACGAGACGCTGGCAATCATAATAAACAGCAGATTATCAGAATAACTTTGCATCAGCATTGAGGTAAAAGTCGGGCCAAGCAGGCTGCCGATGGTATAGCTCAGCAACAGCGCCTGATTCATCGCCACCAGCTGATGATGCTCTACTTTCTCGCATGCCCAGGCCATCGCGACGGGATAAAGCGTAAAGCCCGCCGCCCCAAGGATAAACAGCGCGGGAGCCATGGCGGCATTGCTGAGCATCGCCAGACAACCCAGAATCACCACGAATACCTGAACGCGCAGCACCAGCAAGCGACCATAGCGATCCGCCAGTTTACCAATCGGCCATTGACCGACGATACCTGCACTCACCATCACCGCCATCCAGAATCCAATCCCGGCGTCGCTCACGCCCTGGTGATTCAGATACAGCGGCATCAAGCCATACAGTGAACCCAGCACAATACCGGAGATAATACAGCCGTTGACGCCAAGACGCGCATGGCGAAGTCTTAGCATCGGCCAGACCTGCGTGGCCTCCTGATGCTCGCTGCCCTGATTCACAATACGGGTAAACAACAACGGTAGAATAGCGGCCAGTACCATGCCAGTGACCCACGGCAGAACGCTCATCAAATCGGTAGACAGTTTGCTGATCATCAACTGCCCAAGCACGGTACCAACGTAATAGACCATCATATACGCTGCCAGCAAACGCCCACGGTTGCGTGATGTACCGCTGCACATCAGCGCACTTTCCACGACCACCCAGATCATCGCGCAGCCTACGCCCGCGATAAACCGCCACGTCATCCAACTCCAGAACCCGATCATCAGGCCCAGGCCCACGCATCCGGCAGCGAAAATCAGTGAAGCCAGATAATAGCTACGATTAAAGCCAAAGCGCTTAATTAATTTACCCGTCAGCAATGTACCGAGGAGGTTGCCGGTAAAATAGGACGAACTCACCATCCCCACTTGCCAGGTCGGTAAGTTTTCATGGGCGAGCCAAAGCGGGACGAGCGTATTTAAAACCGCAATCGCCAGGGTCAACAAAAGCAGGCCACAGAGCAACAGCAGCACTGGCCGGGTATAGGTGGTCATGGATTAAAAACCGTGAGGAAGTAAAGATTTCGAGCGCATCATGCCACCAGCAAAAACAAAGTCAATCCATGGGTTTAGGGGGCTCGCACGATTTGTTCCCTGTCGATTTAAAAAACTTATCCTCCTTCCCGCTTCGCCCGTATGTATAATATTTATCTGATTGTTTTTATTAATTTATAAGACAAATAATTAACAGGGCTCAGTTGAAAAATTTCATGATAGAAAATAAAAAAGCCGGGATTATTTCCCCGGCTTGATATAACAAAATAAAGCTTTAGCTGGCGATAGCCATACCAACCGTCATATGCAGACCGTAGAACACCCCACGGCCAATGAGTTCTCCCGCCAGTACCAGCACAAAGGCAAGGGATAACACCGGTAAGGCAGGCTGGTATCCTTTGAGCTGAGGAATGACCCAACAGGTCAACGCGAGAGCCAGCAGGACGATACGCCAGGCCATCAGCGATCCATAATCCGGCACCAGAGCAGAAGCCTGCTGGATTGAACTATGAATAGTGGCTAACTCTGCCCCCTGCATTAACGCCACAATCGCACTGATCACCAATGCCAGCAGTGAAACGGCAGGCAGGAGTCGCATTGCCCAGCCATCAACACCCGCGACGCGCAACAGCAGGAAGCCCAGCAGCGGCCCGCCGATAAACATCGTCAGGAAGAAGCTCATCGGCGTCCAGACGCTGTACCAGGTTGGGACGGTGTCGATGGTGTTGTATACACGTACCATCATCCAAACGAAGACCACGCCCAGTACCATTGTCACAACAAGCCACAACGTGCGTAAGCCTGCAGGCAGTTTTTTCATCGCTGCCAGCAACCAGCCAAGCCCGCCAATTGCAAAGAAGATCGCACCGCTGGCAATTTCATTACTCAGCGATGAAGCGCCAATGCGATTCAGTGAGTTGAAAGCCCGCATAGGAGATCCCAGATGCAATGTTGAAGCGATAAAGCCGATGCCCATTAACACCCACAAACCAAACATACTCAGCACCAGACGTTGCTGCTGTTCAGGCTGTAACTGTCCTTTAAGCAACGCCAGAGCGAGAACGATAAAACCGCCGGCGACGCACTGCCCAAAGACGGTGAAAATCATCAGCGGCCACTCATGCCATCCACTTCCCATTTTACACCTCCTTCGGATTGGCCAGATAGCCGGTGGTATCACCTGTCGGACGGCTATTGGCATTCGGTTTAATAACAATACTTGGCTTGGTAAAATGCGCTCCCGGTAGCGGAGCAACCGCTGCCAGCTGGCCATGCTTCTGACGCAACTCTTCAATTGGACCAAAGTCCAGTGCGCGCAGAGGGCAAGAATCTACGCAGATTGGCTTTTTACCGTCTGCAACACGGGAATGACAGCCATCGCATTTCGTCATATGGCCTTTTGCAGCGTTGTACTGCGGGGCGCCATACGGGCACGCCATATGGCAGTAGCGACAGCCGATGCAAACATCTTCATCAACGACAACAAAACCGTCATCACGTTTGTGCATCGCGCCACTCGGGCACACTTTGGTACACGCAGGATCTTCACAATGGTTACAGGCAATCGACAGATAGTAGGCAAACACGTTCTGATTCCAGACGCCGTTGTCCTCCTGCCAGTCTCCACCCGCGTATTCGTAAATACGACGGAAGCTAACATCCGGGGTTAAGTCTTTGTAATCTTTACACGCCAGTTCGCAGGTTTTACAACCGGTGCAACGACTGGAATCAATAAAAAATCCATATTGGGTTGTCATCGGTTACTCCTTACACCTTTTCAACCTGAACGAGGTTCGTGTGGGACGGATTGCCTTTCGCCAGTGGCGACGGGCGCTGCGTAGTCAGCACGTTAATGCTGCCTGCCTGGTCGATGCGATTTGCATCAGGGCTATACCAGGCCCCTTCCCCAAGCGCGACCACGCCAGGCATCATGCGCGGCGTCACTTTCGCTTCAATATGGACCTCTCCGCGATCGTTAAAAATTCGGATACGATCGCCGTTAGCGATGCCGCGCTTGCGAGCATCCAGCGGGTTAATCCACATCTCCTGGCGACAAGAGGCTTTCAGCACGTCCACATTGCCGTAGGTGGAGTGAACGCGGGCTTTATAGTGGAACCCTGTCAGCTGTAACGGATATTTTGCAGTGAGAGGATCGTTATAGTTTTCGAAACCAGGGGTGTAGATCGGGAGTGGATCGATAACGTCGCCTTCCGGCAACTCCCAGCTGGAAGCGATCTTCGCCAGCGCTTCGGAATAAATTTCAATTTTTCCCGACGGTGTGGTCAGCGGATTCGCCTGGGGGTCCTGACGAAATTCCTTGTAGGCCACATGGTGCCCTTCGGGATCGCGCTGCTTAAACATGCCTTGCTTACGGAACGTGTCGAAATCAGGCAGTTCAGGAACCGCTTTGCGAGACTGCTCGTGCAAATAGCGCATCCATCCTTCCTGCGTGCGACCTTCTGTGAACTGCTGCTCGACGCCCAAACGTTTCGCCAGCTCAGTAGTCATGTCGTAGATGGTTTTACATTCAAACCGCGGTTTGATGACCTGGTCGGTGAAAATGACGTAGGACATGTTGCCGCAGGAAGCATCAAGGGCAAAATCCATCTGCTCAGAAGCGGTGCAGTCCGGCAACAGAATATCGGCATATTTGGCCGATGAGGTCATGTGACAGTCGATCACCACAATCATCTCGCACTTCTTGTCATCCTGAAGAATGTCATGCGTGCGGTTGATGTCGGAGTGCTGGTTGATAATGCAGTTACCTGCATAGTTCCAGATCATTTTGATGGGCACATCGAGTTTGTCTTTACCGCGCACACCGTCGCGCAGCGCCGTCATCTCCGGGCCACGCTCAATTGCGTCAGTCCACATAAACATCGAAATACTGGTCTGTACTGGATTTTCCAGCGTCGGCATGCGCTCAAAAGGCACTTCATAGGAGCCTTCGCGCGCACCACTGTTCCCCCCATGGATGCCCACGTTACCGGTCAGAATCGAGAGCATTGAGATAGCGCGAGTCGCAATTTCACCATTGGCATGGCGCTGAGGTCCCCAGCCCTGGCTGATGTACGCAGGCTTAGCAGACCCGATTTCGCGTGCCAGCTGTACGATACGCTCGACTGGGATACCCGTAATCGTAGAAGCCCACTGTGGGGTTTTCGCTACGCCGTCACTGCCCTGTCCAAGAATGTAAGCCTTATAATGCCCATTTGCAGGCGCACTGGCGGGCAAGGTTTTCTCGTCATATCCAACGCAGTATTTATCCAGGAAGGGCTGATCAACAAGGTTCTCGGTGATCATGACCCATGCCAGCGCGTTGACCAGCGCAGCATCCGTACCCGGACGGATTGGGATCCACTCGTCTTCACGGCCAGCGCCCGTATCGGTATAGCGCGGATCAATGATGATCATTCTGGCATTCGATTTCGCGCGGGCCTGTTCCAGATAGTAGGTTACCCCGCCACCGCTCATGCGCGTTTCGCCAGGGTTATTACCAAACAGGACCACCAGCTTGCTGTTTTCGATATCTGACGGGCTGTTGCCATCGGCCCAACCGCCGTAGGTGTAATTCAGCCCCGCCGCGATCTGCGCCGAAGAGTAGTCACCATAATGGTTGAGATAACCGCCGCAGCAGTTCATCAGACGAGCAATCAGCGTTTTTCCTGGCGGCCAGGAGCGGGTCATTGTCCCGCCGAGCGTCCCGGTGCCATAGTTCAGGTAGATAGACTCGTTACCATACTCTTTAATCAGGCGCTGCATGTTGGTGGCAATCGTATCGAAAGCTTCTTCCCAACTGATACGCTCAAACTTGCCTTCACCACGTTGGCCAACACGCTTCATCGGGTACTTCAAACGATCCGGATTGTAAACGCGACGACGCATGGAGCGACCACGCAAACAGGCGCGGACCTGATGTAACCCTTCGTAGTTATCATCACCCGTGTTGTCCGTCTCAACGTACTTGATTTCACCATCGACAACATGCATACGCAGCGGGCAACGGCTGCCGCAGTTAACGGTACAGGCGCTCCACACCACTTTTTCAGCCGCAGTCTTCGGGGCAATAACGTCAGCCGCCGATGCTATACGTGAGAAGGGTAAGGTGAACGCACTGCTGGCAACGGCCAGGCCGCCAATCGCAGTCGTTTTGACTAATCCGCGACGGCTTACCTCGGCAGCCAGTAAAGCATCAGGCGCTTTGATTTTCATAAATACTCACTTTGGTTGCTCACAAAAAAGATGCGGCATAGACCGCTATATAGTTTTTTATATAGAGAAACGGTTATTCAGGCACATGATGTGCTGGGTTTCATTCAAAGGAGTATTACTACTTTAGGAGGAGCTGATATTGTTTCGAGTCAAAGCAGAGGCATAAAAAAAGCGCCCTCAGGCGCTTTTTATTTTAAAACAGATTAACCGATGTATTGCTGACCTTTCATGTAAGGACGCAGTACTTCAGGGATTTCGATACGGCCGTCAGCCTGCTGGTAGTTTTCCAGCACCGCAACCAATGTACGGCCTACAGCCAGACCAGAACCATTCAGCGTGTGAACCAAACGGGTCTTTTTATCAGCCTTGGTGCGGCAACGTGCTTGCATACGACGCGCCTGGAAATCCCCCACGTTCGAGCATGAAGAGATTTCGCGGTAAGTATTCTGCGCAGGAACCCAGACTTCCAGGTCGAACGTTTTGGTTGCGCCAAAGCCCATGTCGCCTGTACACAGCGCCACTCGACGATACGGCAAGCCTAACAGCTCCAGAACTTTCTCAGCATGGCCGGTCATTTCTTCCAGCGCATCCATTGACTCTTCCGGGCGAACGATCTGAACCATCTCAACTTTGTCGAACTGGTGCATACGAATCAGACCACGCGTGTCACGGCCGTAAGAGCCGGCTTCAGAACGGAAGCATGGAGAATGCGCAGTCAGTTTGATTGGCAGGTCGTCTTCGTCGATGATTTCATCACGCACGAGGTTAGTCAGCGGGACTTCAGCCGTTGGGATCAGCGCATAGTTGCTGCTATCGGCTTCTTCGTCCAGCGGACGAGTATGGAACAGATCGCCTGCAAACTTAGGCAGTTGACCAGTGCCATACAACGTATCGTGGTTCACCAAATACGGAACGTAGGTTTCGCTGTAGCCGTGCTGCTCGGTGTGGAGATCCAGCATGAATTGCGCCAGTGCGCGGTGCAGATGCGCAATTTGCCCTTTCATCACGACAAAGCGAGAGCCCGTCAATTTCACGGCGGCCGCAAAGTCCAGCCCTGCGTGCATTTCACCCAGCGTCACGTGGTCGCGAACGTCGAAGTCGAATTCACGAGGCGTACCCCAGCGTTTCACTTCGACGTTGTCGTTTTCGTCTTTGCCGACAGGAACGCTATCATCAGGTGTGTTCGGGATTGCCAGTGCAATATCACGAATTTCAGCCAAGAGAAGTTCCAGCTCAGCTTTCGCCTGATCCAGTTCTTCACCCAGTTTGTTCACTTCCAGACGCAATGGCTCAATATCTTCCCCGCGTGCTTTCGCCTGGCCAATGGATTTCGATCGAGAATTACGCTCAGCCTGCAGATTTTCAGTTTGTACCTGCAGAACTTTACGACGCTCTTCAAGAGCGCGCAGCTTATCTACATCCAGCTTAAAGCCCCGGCGTGCCAGTTTTTCAGCGACTGCGTCTGGCTCATTACGCAACAGATTGGGATCGAGCATGCTTATCCTGTGCTTATCGAATTAAATGAGGGAAATGTGACCACAGCCTGCGGCCACAGGGATACAATGCCAACATTACCGCAACGATCGCGCTAACGGTAGCGTTTTATAGGGCTATTTTGATCCTGTCCGGTAAGCCAGGCGAGCTTTTCGCCAATCTTACCTTCAAGACCTCTGTTTGTGGGCCGATAATAGCGCGTTTGTGCCATCTCCTGCGGGAAATATTCCTCGCCCGCGGCGTAGGCATTTGGCTCATCGTGCGCATAACGATATTCCTGCCCATAGCCCATCTCTTTCATGAGCTTAGTTGGCGCATTGCGCAGATGAACCGGTACGTCATAATCCGGACGCTCGCGCGCATCCGCCATCGCGGCTTTAAAGGCGGTATAGACGGCATTACTTTTTGGCGCACACGCCAGATAAACAATGGCTTGAGCGATGGCGCGCTCCCCTTCGGAAGGGCCTACTCGGGTAAAACAGTCCCAGGCTGAAAGGGCGACCTGCATGGCTCGTGGATCCGCGTTACCGACGTCCTCTGACGCTATCGCCAGACAGCGACGCGCAACATAGAGAGGATCGCCACCCGCTGTGATAATTCGTGCATACCAGTACAACGCCGCATCTGGCGCGCTACCGCGAACAGACTTATGCAGTGCAGAAATCAAATCGTAAAAACGATCGCCTTTATTATCAAAACGCGCGCTGCGTTCTCCGGCGATTTCCGTCAGCAACTCAGATTTCAGTACGCGTTTACCTGCGTCACCCAGCTCGGCCATATCAGCCATCATTTCCAGGGTGTTCAATGCCCGGCGCGCATCACCGTTTACTAACTCTGCGATTGCGCGGCGCGTATCATCAGGAAGAACAACATCCTGGCCGCCATAGCCACGTGCTTTATCTTCCATTGCCTGAGTGAGCACTTGCTCAATATCTTCTGTCGTCAACGACTTCAAAAGGTAAACGCGTGCGCGCGAGAGAAGTGCAGAGTTAAGTTCAAAGGAAGGATTTTCGGTAGTTGCGCCGATAAAGAAGATAGTGCCGTCTTCAATATGCGGCAGAAATGCATCCTGCTGGCTCTTATTGAAACGATGAACTTCATCAACGAAGAGAATGGTGCGACGACCCGCATTGCGATTTTGCCGGGCGCGTTCGATAGCCTCGCGGATCTCTTTCACACCGGAGGTGACGGCAGACAAACGTTCGACATCAGCATCGGCATAGCGAGCAATCACTTCCGCCAGCGTGGTCTTGCCTGTCCCCGGCGGCCCCCATAAGATCATTGAGTGCAGATGCCCGGCTTCGATAGCGCGCGGCAACGGTTTCCCGGGAGCCAGCAGATGCTGCTGACCGATGTACTGCGCTAAATTTTCTGGCCGCATGCGAGCGGCCAGAGGTTGAAACGCATTCTCAGAAAAATCGAGCGAAAGATTGCCCACTCACGCCTCTTACTTATTGCGTTGATCATCCACCGTTACGCCCTGCGGCGGGGTAAAGGTGAATTTGGATGCATCAATAGCGCCATTTTGCTGTGACTTAAGCTGATAGCTACTACGCTGCTCGTCTTGTTCCACAGCGCTAAACTGATTGATTGTCCCGTTGTTGCTCACGTTAATGGTGAACTGCTTCAGGTTACCGTTACTGGTCTTCGGCGTCAGAACAAAATCATCACCGTTTTGTTTGATATTGTACTGCTGCCAGTCACTCGTCTGGTTGCGCGCAATCAGCATAAACGGCGTATTGCTCGTCGCATCCTTCAATAATGTCGCGGTAGCCTGCTCGACAAATGGATTGTAGAACCACAGGGTTTTACCATCGGAAACCAGAATGCTTTCATCTGGCTGGGTCATATGCCAGTTAAAAAGATTGGGGCGCTTAACCCATAAATCACCCTGTCCTTCCTGGACTGCATTCCCGCTGCCGTCAGTCACTTTCTGAGTGAAGCTGGCATGGAAGCTACTGACTTTATCCAGGCGGCTTTTAAGATCGCTAGCGGCATCGGCCCAGACGCTACTGGCAACAAAGCTGGTCAATAATGCTCCGACGATTGCGATTTTTTTCATTATCAGTCCTTAAATTCGTCATCCCGAAATGGGGTTCTGTCATCCATTCTGAACCTGCCAAACGGCAGGCAACAGAAGAAAATGCTTAATTTTTACTGTTTTACCCATCTTTGCAAACGATGACAAGTTACTCAAACGGTGGCGGAGCAAGTACCTCGCGGTTACCGTTGTGACCGGGCTCGCTCACGATGCCCTGCGCTTCCATCTGTTCAATAATACGCGCCGCACGGTTGTAACCAATACGGAACTGACGCTGCACGCCAGAAATGGACGCTTTACGCTTTTCAGTAATGAAGTTAACCGCCTGATCGAATAAAGGATCGAGCTCTTCAGCGCCGTCATAGCCGCCACTGCCGCCTCCCTCACTTTCACTTTCAGAGGTAATACCGTCAACGTATTGCGGGCGACCACGCGCTTTCCAGTCCTGCACGACGGCATGAACTTCCTGATCCCGAACAAACGCACCGTGCACACGCACTGGCGTTGTCGAGTTCGGACCAGAGTAAAGCATGTCGCCCATGCCGAGCAGCGATTCCGCGCCACCCTGATCGAGAATAGTTCGCGAGTCAATTTTGCTCGATACGGTGAACGCAATACGCGTTGGAATGTTAGCTTTAATCAGACCGGTAATGACATCGACAGAGGGACGCTGTGTCGCCAGTACGAGATGAATGCCCGCAGCGCGCGCTTTCTGTGCCAGGCGAGCGATCAGCTCTTCCACTTTTTTACCCACCGTCATCATCAAGTCGGCGAATTCATCCACCAGCACCACGATATAAGGCAGTTTTTCCAGAACCGGATGCTCAGTAGCCATGCTGTCGCCAGGCTTCCAATATGGATCGGGAATCGGACGGCCCATACGCGCCGCTTCTGCGATTTTATCGTTGTAACCTGCAAGATTACGCACGCCGAGCGCCGACATCAGTTTGTAGCGGCGTTCCATCTCATTGACGCTCCAGCGCAAGGCGTTGGCAGCGTCTTTCATGTCGGTAACCACTTCGGTCAGCAGATGTGGAATACCTTCGTAAACCGAAAGTTCCAGCATTTTCGGGTCAATCATGATGAAACGCACGTCTTCCGGCTGGGCTTTATAGAGCATGCTCAGAATCATGGCGTTGACGCCGACAGACTTACCGGAACCTGTTGTACCCGCGACCAGCAGATGGGGCATTTTCGCCAGATCCGCAACCACAGGTTCACCCGCAATGTCTTTACCCAGCACGATAGTGAGCGGCGATGGATTATCACGGAATTTCGCGTTATCCAGAACCTCACGCAAATAGACGGTCTGACGTTTTTTGTTAGGCAATTCCAGACCGACATAGGGTTTGCCTGGAATGACTTCAACCACACGCACTGCCACGGTCGAGAGCGAACGCGCCAGGTCACGGGACAGGTTGGAAATTCGCGCAGCTTTAACGCCCGGCGCCAGATTCAGTTCAAAACGGGTGATGACCGGGCCCGGAGAGTAGTTCACCACATCCGCTTTAATGCGGAAATCCGCCAGACGCGTTTCAACCAGTCTCGCCATTTGCTCAAGTGCGAAAGTATCGACCGGTTCCACTTCAGAAGGCGGAGAGGTTAACAAATCCAGCGATGGCAACGGCGTCGTTGGTCTTTGCACCGGACGGCTGTCACCATTACGCATCAGCAGCGGGTGAATCAAACTTTCCTGCGGTTGTGCCGGAGACGGCTGATGCTGCGCATAGTGCGGCGGTGCAGCGAGAGGCTGCTGCGGCGCAGCAGGTTGCTGAACATGTTGTGGCTGCGTAGGGGCAAACGACTGACGCGGTTGCTCCTGTTCAGGCATGACGCTCGGCGTAAATAACGGCGCACTCGGCGTATCATCAACCAAATCTTTTAGCGGCGAGAATTCAAAATCTGACAATGAGAACGCATTCGCTCCCGTTGGTTGATCGCCAGAATAACGTTGCTGCTGCGTGGCAGCGAACTGTCGTGCGAGCTCAGCCTCTGCGGCATCATCCTCACTGTCCTGGGTAGGATTATGCAACGCCTCATGTTGATGTTCTTCGCCGTAACGCTGATTTTGCTGCGCGGCAAACTGGCGAGCCAGCTCATCCTGATGCATTTCTTCAGCGTCATCGTAATCCTCTTCAGCCATTCTCTCGTCTGAAGTTTGCTGAGAAGGAATTTTGATACCAAAGGAAGCAGACGCCAGTTCGCGGCGCGTTGGCACGCGTACGCGGTTTGGTCGCGGTAACTGCGGCCCAATACCCTCTTTTACCTGAGGGCGTGGCGTAGCGCCTGCCGCCAGATTAAATACGGGTGCAGCAACGCCTGCAGCGGTTGTCGCATGTGAAGTTGCGTGCTGAACACCCGCCGCAACAGGCGCAACGCTTGAGGCGGCCCCCATATCAGAAGCAACAGAGGGGGAAAATGCCGGCGTGCTGACAGGCTCTTTAGCCGGCTCTGGCACTGGCTGGTACCACGCAGCGAGCTGCTCACGCTCACGTGCACGGCGCTCTTCCACTTCCTCAAAGTAATACATCGGTGGACGAGACGGTTTCGTCTCCTCCACTACTGGCGCAGGCTCAACATCCTCCTGAACAGGCTCGACATATTCAGGCGCAGGTTGCTGATGCGGCGGAACGACAGGCTGTTCATATGGCTGATAAGACTGTGGTTCATAAGTCGTGTCAGGCTGATACGGTTGCTGCCAGTGTTCCTGGTGCTGAGCCGGAGTGTAACTTTCTGGCTGAGGGGCAATTGACGGCTCTGGCGTATGAACGCCAGGTGCGGTTTGCCAGTCAATGACGGGCTGCTGCAAATCGGTGTCTGCCGTGAGTACAGGTGCAGAAGGCGTGACAGCTTCCACTGGCGCAGCGTAAACCTGCGCTGCCGTGGTTGCCATTGCTGCTGTGGCAACCGGTGCCGTGACCGAATGGCCGTTTAGTAAAGGATCGTACTCATCATAATCGCCAGGCATTGCCCGGTGACCGGAGAACAAAACGTCATCAGGATCGGCGGCAACATCTCTGGCGCTGTATTCGACGTGCTCCTCATCATCCATGCGTTTGCCGGAGAAAAGTGCTGCATCGGTTTTACGGCCAAGGGGATTTACAAATTTTTCAGCGACACGTTTACGACGCTCCAGCGCGCCTCGCATAATACGCGTGCGGCGAGACTCACGACGATCCGCTGTTGACGATGTCTCTTCATCATCATCTTCGTATTCATCTTCATCTTCATCAACCCATGTATCGTCACGACGCGTACGGTTGCTGGCGAAGGTTAAAATATTAAGGATAAAGTTGCCCAGTTTTTCAGCAATGCTGACCCATGACCATCCCGTAAACAACGTCAGGCCCGCGGCCCAAATGCACAGTAAGGTAATGGTGCCACCGCTGCTGTGGAGCATAGGCTTGAGTGCAGTGCTTAAGAGACTGCCGATCACCCCACCGGAGGCGAAATACCAGATATCATCGGCATTGATCGCTGCCAAACCGCAGGACGTCAGGATCAACGCTAAGGCGCCAATGAGACGCAGTGATACCGCAAAATAGTCGATGTAATCTTCGTTCTGACGGTGACGCCAGGCGAACCAACATCCCCCGACAATAATGACAGGTATGGTGTAAGCCATCACGCCAAACACGAAGAACAGTGTATCTGCCAGCCACGCGCCAGGAACCCCACCCAGGTTATGGATAGGCTCATGCCATGCAGTCTGCGACCAGCTAGGGTCGGAAGGGTTGAAACTGAGTAAGGCTGCCATCAACCAGACGGCAAAAAGGGCAACAAGAATCAGTAACGCCTCCAGGAGTCGGCGCCCGCTGCTTAACTTCGTTAAAGTGACTTCTTTGTCTTCAGTATATTCCTGGCTCAAAAAAGGCTCTCCAGGTATCAGGCATTTCCTGCCTGTTTGCTAAAACGGACAACAGCGCCGGGATACCCGGCACTGTTGCTGTATGGATTAACAGGAGTGTAATCAAATTACACTGATTTTGCACCTGTTCCGTATTAGCGTGTCTTAATCACCAGACGATTGCTCTGTTTGACTTCTTCCATTACCACATAGGTACGGGTGTCGTTCACACCAGGCAGTCGCAGCAAGGTTTCACCTAACAGTTTACGATAGGCTGACATATCAGGTACGCGGGTTTTCAACAAGTAGTCGAAATCGCCTGAAACCAAGTGACACTCTTGAATTTCTTCAAGTTTTTGTACCGCGGTATTAAATTGCTCAAACACATCCGGTGCGCCACGATTCAGAGTAATCTCAACAAAAACGAGAAGTGAGGCATCCAGATAATGCGGGTTTAACAGAGCTGTATAGCCCTGAATAAAACCCTGTCTTTCCAGTCGGCGCACACGCTCGAGGCACGGCGTCGGAGAAAGTCCCACACGTTTTGAAAGCTCGACGTTGGAAATACGCCCATCCTTTTGCAACTCATTAAGAATGTTACGATCGATGCGGTCGAGATCTTTGCCAGGGCGCTTTTTGCTATCTACCATTATTATTGTCTCTCTGTATTCCTTCCCTACTCCTGCCTGGACCCTTTGCACTTCACTGTTCAGAGTCTGTACCCGTTGTTTATCGCATCGCCTTTTATAATGTGTACGCGATGCAGATTCGGGTTCTACGGTAAGAAGACCGTTGCCCAGAGGCTGCCATCGACATCATGGAGGGTATCTGTCCACACCCTGCATAATTTTCGCTGACCCGGTAAAAATGGCGTTTATGTGCATGCCTATGCGACACACCGTTAGCGCAGATTTTTTCTTCCTTCAATGTTTTCGCAAAAGCGCAGGGGATTGTCAAAGTAAAACATCGTTTTTTAGTACAACGTGCCAGTTATTCATTGCGGTCGGGTATTAATCCTCATTTTGTCGCCTTATAAACGACCGATTTTCATCAGAAATCGTTATATTGTTACGCTTTTTTCCCCGCGTCATCGCCAATGGCTATTGCACAAATCGTTTACAAAATTGCTGTGCTCTTTTTTTACGGCAACAAATTCCCTACAATCCGAGCAAATGTCTGCCAACACTAATGAGGATCTCATGGGCACGGCCAAACACAGTAAGCTGCTAATCCTTGGTTCTGGACCTGCGGGATACACCGCAGCGGTCTACGCTGCACGCGCTAATCTGCAACCGGTTTTGATCACCGGCATGGAAAAAGGCGGTCAGTTGACCACCACAACGGAAGTGGAAAACTGGCCAGGCGATCCGCATGACCTAACCGGGCCGCTGCTGATGGAGCGCATGCACGAGCACGCGACCAAGTTCGACACAGAAATTCTGTTCGATCACATCAACAAAGTTGATCTACAAAACCGTCCTTTCCGTCTGACCGGCGACAACGGCGAATACACCTGTGACGCGCTCATCATCGCGACGGGCGCATCTGCTCGTTATCTGGGGTTGCCTTCTGAAGAAGCATTTAAGGGCCGCGGTGTCTCTGCCTGCGCAACCTGTGATGGTTTCTTCTATCGTAACCAGAAAGTAGCGGTCATCGGCGGAGGCAACACCGCGGTTGAAGAAGCACTGTACCTGGCGAACATCGCCTCGGAAGTGCACCTGATTCACCGTCGCGACACCTTCCGTGCTGAAAAAATTCTGATCAAACGCCTGATGGACAAAGTCGCCAGCGGCAATATCGTGCTGCATACGCATCGCACGCTGGAAGAAGTGACCGGTGACCAAATGGGTGTGTCAGGCCTGCGCCTGCGCGATACGCAAAACAGCGATAACGTCGAATCCCTGGAAGTGGCTGGCCTGTTTGTCGCCATCGGTCACAGCCCAAATACCGGTATTTTTGACGGTCAACTGGCGCTGGAAAACGGCTACATCAAAGTGCAGTCGGGCATCCACGGGAATGCAACTCAAACCAGCATTCCGGGCGTCTTTGCTGCGGGAGATGTTATGGACCACATCTATCGTCAAGCGATCACCTCTGCGGGCACAGGCTGCATGGCCGCGCTCGATGCAGAACGTTATCTGGACGGACTGGCTGAACTGAGTAAATAATCTTTACAAGTCAGTAACAAACGTAAATAAAGGCGACGATAGGTCGCCTTTATTTTGCCTGGCATGTAACATTGCGAAGCCCAATTCTAATAATGTTACCTGCAAAGTACGCAATGGAAAAAAACCGTCAACAAGAGTTAACTCGCTGGCTTAAACAGCAAAGCGTTCTTTCGCGCCGCTGGCTGAATATTTCCCGCCTTTTGGGTTTTATCAGCGGTTTGTTGATTGTCGCCCAGGCATGGCTGCTGGCCCGCATTCTCAACCATATGATTATGGAAAATATACCGCGCGAGGCACTGTTGATGCCTTTTGTCGTGCTGGTGTTGGTCTTTATTCTTCGCGCCTGGGTTGTCTGGCTACGCGAGCGGGTGGGCTTTTATGCCGGACAGCAAATTCGCTATGAAATCCGACGTAAAGTGCTCGACAGACTTCAGGAAGCTGGCCCCGCATGGATTCAGGGAAAACCGGCCGGAAGCTGGGCGACGCTTATTCTCGAACAAATCGACGATATGCACGATTACTATGCCCGCTATCTCCCGCAGATGGCGCTGGCGGTTTTTGTTCCGCTGCTTATTGTGCTCGCCATTTTCCCAACCAACTGGGTTGCTGCGTTAATTTTGCTGGGAACTGCGCCGCTTATACCGATGTTTATGGCAATGGTCGGAATGGGGGCTGCTGATGCCAACCGGCGCAATTTCCTTGCGCTCGGCCGCCTGAGTGGGCATTTTCTTGACCGACTGCGTGGGATGGAAACCCTGCGCGTCTTTGGCCGTGGTGAAGCCGAAATTGACAATATTCGCCTCGCGTCACAGGATTTCCGCCAGCGCACGATGGAAGTGCTGCGTATGGCCTTCCTGTCCTCCGGCGTACTTGAATTCTTTACGTCGCTTTCGATTGCCCTGGTGGCCGTTTACTTCGGTTTCTCGTATCTCGGCGCGCTCGATTTTGGTCACTACGGCACGGCAGTAACGCTGTCTGCTGGTTTCCTCGCGCTCATTCTGGCACCCGAATTTTTCCAGCCGCTGCGCGATTTGGGGACGTTTTATCACGCCAAAGCGCAGGCCGTTGGCGCCGCTGACAGCCTGAAAACCTTCCTTGAAACGCCGCTGGCCCATCCCGAACGCGGTGAAGTCACGCTCAACGGTAAGGAGCCAGTCACTCTTGAAGCCCATGACTTTTCTGTGCTTTCGCCAGAAGGCAAAGTGCTCGCTGGTCCGCTTAACTTCACGCTTGCTGCGGGTCAGCGCGTCGTTTTAGTCGGCACGAGCGGTTCAGGGAAAAGCTCGTTGCTGAATGCGTTATCCGGATTTATGGCGTACACCGGTTCGTTGCAGGTCAATCGAACCGAACTGCGCTCGCTTGAGCCCGATGCCTGGCGCAAACAGTTGAGCTGGGTGGGGCAAAACCCACAGCTACCTGCTTCTACGCTGCGCGAGAATGTCTTACTGGCGCGTCCCGATGCGCATGAAGATGAGCTCAAATCAGTGCTCGATCGCGCCTGGGTTAGCGAGTTCCTGCCGGGTCTGCCAAACGGCGTTGATACCGTGGTGGGCGATCAGTCCGCAGGACTTTCCGTTGGCCAGGCACAGCGCATCGCCGTGGCGCGTGCCCTGCTTAACGCAAGCCAGCTGATGTTGCTCGACGAACCCGCCGCCAGCCTGGATGCCCACAGCGAGCAACGTGTTATGCAGGCGCTGAATGACGCGTCAAAGCAGCAGACGACGCTGATGGTGACGCATCAACTGGAAGGCATTGCCGAATGGGATCAGATTTGGGTGATGGAAAACGGCCATATTGTTGAGCAAGGCGATTACGCAACGCTCGCTGCGGCTCAGGGGCCCTTTGCGGCTCTGCTGGCAAATCGTCAGGAGGATATTTAATGCGTGCCCTACTCCCGTATCTCGCGCTTTATAAACGCCATAAATGGATGCTCACACTCGGCGTTGTGCTCGCCATTTTAACGCTTCTGGCAAGCATTGGCCTGCTGACGCTCTCTGGCTGGTTCCTGTCCGCGTCTGCTGTTGCAGGCTTTGCCGGATTATACAGCTTCAACTATATGCTGCCCGCTGCGGGCGTTCGTGGCACGGCTATCGCGCGCACCGCAGGTCGATATTTTGAGCGTCTGGTCAGTCACGACGCAACTTTCCGCGTCCTGCAGCATCTGCGTATTTTCACGTTCAGCAAGCTGCTGCCGCTCTCTCCTGCCGGGCTGGCGCGTTTTCGTCAGGGTGATTTACTAAACCGCGTCGTCGCTGACGTCGATACGCTGGATCACCTTTACCTGCGCGTGATTTCCCCGCTGGTAGGTGCTTTTGTGGTGATCGCCGTTGTCACGCTGGGGCTTTGTATGCTTGATGTGCCGCTTGCCCTCACGCTCGGCGGCATAATGTTACTCACGCTTCTCTTGTTGCCACCGCTGTTTTATCGCGCGGGCAAAGCAACGGGTGAAAAACTCACGCGTTTGCGCGGGGACTACCGTCAGCAGTTGACATCATGGCTGCAAGGCCAGGCCGAATTAACCATTTTTGGTGCCAGCCGACGCTATCGCGCCCGGATGGAAAGCACTGAGCTGAGCTGGCATGAAGCTCAGCGCAGACAATCGGAGCTGACGGCGCTCTCTCAGGCGTTGATGCTGTTGATTGGCGGTTTCGCTGTGATTGCAATGCTGTGGATGGCCGCCGGAGGCGTGGGGGGGAATACCCAGCCCGGTGCGCTAATTGCTCTGTTCGTCTTTTGTGCACTTGCAGCATTTGAGGCGCTCGCGCCTGTGACCGGCGCATTCCAGCACCTTGGCCAGGTTATTGCCTCTGCGGTGCGCATCACGCAGATCGTTGAGCAAACGCCGGAAGTCCAGTTCAAGGAAGGTCACTCAGTCGTGCCAGACAGCGTCGCTGTGCAGCTGACAGAGGTGACGTTTGCCTACGAGGGACAAACGCAAAATGCGCTTGATGGTATCAATCTGACAGTCCAGGCGGGGCAGAATGTCGCCATTCTTGGCCGAACAGGCTGTGGTAAATCGACGCTTTTACAGCTGCTGACCCGTGCGTGGGATCCGCGCCAGGGACAGATTCTTTTTAATACCACACCCCTGACCGATTTTAACGAGCAGACGCTGCGCAAAATCGTCAGCGTTGTACCGCAGCGCGTTCATCTCTTTAGCGCAACTCTGCGCGACAATTTACTGCTGGCCTCCCCTACCGCTTCTGATGAAGCGTTGTGCGCTGTTCTCGAAAAAGTGGGTTTACACAAGCTGCTTGAGGATGACGGTTTGAACGCCTGGCTTGGCGAAGGAGGACGCCAGCTTTCCGGTGGTGAATTGCGTCGTCTGGCAGTAGCAAGAGCATTACTGCACGATGCCCCCTTCATGTTATTGGATGAACCGACAGAAGGCCTCGACGCAACCACTGAAAGCCAAATCCTTGATTTACTGGCGCAAACCATGAAAAACAAAACCGTGCTGATGGTGACTCACCGCCTGCGCGGGCTGGCGAATTTTGATCAAATAATTGTCATGGACAACGGACAGATTATTGAGCAAGGTAGTCACGCAGAATTGTTCGCGAAACAGGGTCGTTATTACCAGTTTAAACAACGTCTGTAGACTATATTTGAACCGATCCTAACTCGCGTATTGGAGTTCTGTTGTCATGCGCCTGGTCCAGCTTTCTCGTCATAACATTGCGTTCCCTCCGCCAGAGGGAGCGCTACGTGAACCCAATGGGCTACTCGCACTCGGCGGGGATTTAAGCCCGGCACGCCTGTTAATGGCCTACCAGCGCGGGATTTTCCCGTGGTTTTCACCCGGCGATCCCATTTTGTGGTGGTCACCCGATCCCCGCGCGATACTGGAGCCATCACAGTTTCACCTCAGCCGCAGCATGAAGCGCTTTCATGCCAAATCACCCTACCGCGTCACGCTTAATTATGCTTTTGGGCAGGTTATTGAGGGCTGCGCGGCAGATCGTGATGAAGGCACCTGGATTACCCACGATATTATCAATGCCTATCTTCGTTTACATGAACTGGGCTATGCGCACTCGATTGAAGTCTGGGACAACGACACGCTGGTGGGGGGAATGTATGGCGTGGCGCAAGGGACATTATTTTGCGGTGAATCGATGTTCAGTCGCGCGATTAACGCCTCTAAAACCGCGCTGCTGGTTTTTTGTCAGGAGTTTTCCCTGCGCGGTGGTCAACTGATGGATTGTCAGGTGCTCAACGAACACACGGCGTCACTAGGTGCGGTTGAAATTACGCGTCGCCATTACCTCGATCAACTGGACAAGCTACGCCTGCAAAAGCTCCCACAGAACTTTTGGGTGCCGAGAACACTCTTTATGCCTCAGGTGTAAATGTTTTCCGCCCATTTTTGATGAGGAGTGTTATAATTGGTGCCGCAGAGTAGCTTCTGCCTGTTGCCCCGCCGCCGTTTGGGAACTCTTCGCATCAGATAACGTCCTGACGTTTATCCTGTCGTCACCCCTTTACGAATGCGCTTCTCGTACGGTTATACCGTGACGACTGGGCAATGCGCCGAAACTGTTTTGTTGCGTTTTAAACGCGCAATTCTTTACTTAATTGATGAATTTCGGCATTATCTTGCCGGTTCAAAACTTGGTAGTGATACCCCAGAGGATTAGATGGCCAAAGAAGACAATATTGAAATGCAGGGTACCGTACTTGATACGTTGCCTAACACCATGTTTCGCGTAGAACTGGAAAACGGTCACGTGGTCACCGCGCACATCTCCGGTAAAATGCGCAAAAACTACATCCGTATCCTGACGGGCGACAAAGTGACTGTTGAGCTGACCCCGTACGACCTGAGCAAAGGCCGCATTGTCTTCCGTAGTCGCTAATTAATTTCGCCGCTGAAGGCGTACAGATATAAATAAGGCCGGGATATCCCCGGCCTTATTTTTTTGTATTTCTGGATGGTTATTGATGCCTATATCGCAGCAGCAGTGAATGAGCGCGCGTGGGCAATTAAGCTCAGTGCGAAATGCGCAATGTTGGCGATTTATCATTGCTTGTCTGGCAGTGAACAGAGCTCTGCCATATCCTTCAATGTCTTCGAGTCGCTAAGCTGCCTGTACGGCAGTGAACCCCGGCCTTATCGATACTCGCCATGTATTTACTTTCTAAGCTGCCTGTACGGCAGTGAACAGCTGCGATCAGAACATTCGCGCCACCAACCATTTCTAAGCTGCCTGTACGGCAGTGAACCCAGCGGCGGGCGCGGGTTGCCCGTTCTTCACTTTCTAAGCTGCCTGCACGGCAGTGAACCAGCGTCGTTCCGGCTCTGAATCATCGACACCTTTCTAAGCTGCCTGCACGGCAGTGAACGACCGCAAACCCGACGAACGTAAAAGTTTAAATTTCTAAGCTGCCTGCACGGCAGTGAACTGAAGTGCTACGGCGCTATCTTATTGTTGCGACGCAAAATAATCAACATTCAGCCATTTCCACCCTTTTTTCTGAGTGGTTATTTACGCGTAATAAAATCAATACGTTAAAAATCATCTGAAAAAAGGGTTTTGGATTGTGCCGGGAACTATCCCGGCACGGTTCGGTTAGAGGGAACGGTTTGTGACCTGGATCTGAGGGCCATTGAGATCGTCAGCAATCGCGTGCGTGATGTCGTGCAGCAGGCCGGTAAGATGAGGGCGCATCTCTCCATCAACGTGTGAAATCTGCAAAACGTGATTTAACGCGCGGCAGTAATCACAAAGCGTTTCGGTATCTTCTAAAAGCCACTCTTTTCGCTTCAGGGGGTGGTCATCGGCGCTTTCAACCACGTAAAAGTCGGTCATCGATTTTGCCACCTCGCGTTGAAGCGTGTCCAGATAAGCAGAAAGGCATCGACAGACAGGTTGCATTTGCGAAAGAGAGTGGCAGTCGAGCAATATTTCGGTGAGCAGGTTGCAGCGCTCCGCAAGAACCGGAAGAACCGGAAGATCAAAGTTATTCAGGCTTAATTCGCTGTACAATGGGTTAACGCTTTCTTTTGAATTCATCGGGTAATTCCTTCACACACATTGAATTTACCACCGCAGGAAACGCCAAATTCGCAGGCGGCGGACGAAAAGGAATTGGCGTACCAGTGTGTGTGCATACTGGCGCTTCAAAAGAAGCTCCCGATTCGCCCGCCAGAAGCAGAACTATACCCTTTTCCTTAGGGCGAACGAAACCACCGACAAAATATTGCCGATCACACACTTTCAGGACGCCAATCCTGACACCTGATTTTGCAGGTGCGCCGCCATTTTATGACTGTATTTTTATCCAGCAATAGCGCGTTTTAAATTCTGGAAAACGCCTCGCAAAATTTTTCAATTTATACCGTGAAGCCAGACCAAGGCGTTCCTTCTGTAACAATGCCGGACACCTCAGGTGACCGGCATTAAAATAACGCCCTGTTTTAACGCAGAAAAATACCCGGAAGACAATCAGGTGTTAGCCACCTTATACCCAACACCAATTAAGTCATTGAGCTCACTTTCAGCAAACAGTCTTGCCCGGTAACACTCGCCAGAAAACTCCGGATAACCATCCAGTGAGCAAATTACATCGTAGACAGTGGCAATAATCTCACCGTTTACATCACTGATAAAAAATGAACGAGCATGATTGGTATAAATACTGTAATAGTCATTATGGTCGAAGACGGCACCCATAAAATCGGTTATTTGGGGAACGGTTTCGGAAGGAAGGTCAATACTAGGTTGCGCCTGGGTCACCGTATTTGTCGTGAGATTAACGGCGTAGAACATTACCCGAGCAGGATCGGTTTGATAGGGTTCAGCCGTTGCGTCGGCGGTAATGGCACGCGTAACGGCTTGCCCATCCGGATCAACGCAGGAGCGGTTATCAAATAACGAGAGAACAAATTTCCCCTGACTTACATCTGTATTGCCGACAAACTTACTGTTATCAGTAACACATACCGTATGGGCGCCATTTTCAAAGGCCGTGATACCAGACGTATCGAGCCCATTAGCAAAGAGAGCTCCATTAAATCCACCTGAATTTATCGTCCATAAAATTTCCCCATTTTCGGGAGAGATACCAAGGATAATACCCGTGGAGCGAGTGTGTACAATAATAGCTTCGCCGTTGACGTTACCTGCTGGGATCCAGGAAAGTGAGTTAAGATGAACGTCATTTGTCGGGCTGTTATTCAGGATCTGCGCATTATTAAAATCCCTGGTATAATTTCTGGCCCAGATCATCGTCCCTGTATTGTCATCAAATTTTAGGATAGACGCATCCTGCCTCATGGTATTCGTCGATCGATCCGGGTTATCGTTACCGATCATATAGATATTACCGGCTGAGTCCCAGGCCAGATCGTGAGTATTGGCAAAACGATTGTTATTACTATCGCGTAGAGTAAATTCCAGAATAACATTGCCTAAAATATCAATTTTGAAAAACCGGCGGCCGTACCAGTGTTCATCTTCATCGCTCCCTATGTAAAAGTAACCATTGTGGGTTCTTAACATCTGATTACGATAAGGCTCGGAATAATAACAGCGGAGATCGCCATTCTGGTCATACCCATCGCAGTTTGTGGTCATTAGCCAACTATTTCCCCATACAGAGGTAAACTTTGTTGTATCCGTATGTTCAATATTCAAATGAAAAATAGTTGCATCGCGATAAACTTGCGTATCCGTTCGCACCATGATGATTTGGTTAAAAATCTCTATGCCATCCAGGTCTTTAAACATAACCCTGACTTGATTGGGATAATTGGCATAAAGTCCTATTACAGGAATTTTCACTATATTGTCGGTATTCTCAATAGTGACATCAGAAACGTAGTTGAAATCCACACTTGTTGGACTGGTATTTCTGGCTAGAACCGTATAAGAATACGTTACCGCCTCATCGATTATAAAATTAAGGTACGCCGCAAGCTGATTGTTTGCAGGGGCGAGATCCCTATCTGTATAAATAATTGCCATATTAAGCACCTGATAGTATTAGTTACTGTTCACGCTATTGACGCGCATTTCATTTACCTGCTGGGGGATGATTTGATTCCCTTTCAACAAATAATCAATCACCGCATTGGAAAGGTTATAGCCACCTTTTACCTGTTTATTCTGCCCCTGAGTAAATGCGTTAAAACCATCGCCTCCCGGCGCAAGGAAACTGTTGGTTGCGACGCGATAGGTTTCGTTATCAATAATGGGTTTGTCATTTAAGGTGAAAAGCACGACGCGCTGGCCCGTTGGTTTTTGCGGGTCGTAACGCATTTTCACGCCTTTTGACATTTGCAACACCCCATTCGTGAGGGACGCGCCATGCTCCATCAGGCTACGCAGGGCTTTACCGCTTAAATCCATTACAGTGAGTTCATTCGGGAATGGGAATGTGCTGATCACATCACCCAGTGTGATAGTCCCCGCATTGATATCCGCGCGAAGTCCCCCAGAATTCGTCAGCGCCAGCTGCGCATCAGGGGCTGCAATCAGCATCGCATCGGTAAATACGTTGCCCATCGGAGAAGACTCACCATACGCGCGAGTCAGCGTGATGGGCGTTGTTCCCACTTTTTGCTGGACCGTTTCTGACAGCGTTTTATTCCAGCTGTCGATGACCTTTTGCGTGGACGGGTCGGGCTTCCACTCATCGGCATAGAGCGTTTTCAGTTCAAAACTTTTTGTGTCGTGACGATGCTTTTCAGGATCCACATTGAGCACAAGCTTACCGATATTGATCCCGCCGCTGTCTGTCGAGAGCACCAGCGTCTGCCCAACTTTTATTGGCTCAGGCGTTCCCACATGTGCGTGCCCGGTAATCAGAATATCCAGTCCTTTCACCTGTCGCGCCGTTTGAATATCTTTATCAAGCGCCCGCCTGACATCTGCGCTGCCAATACTGGACTGCCGGGCAGGAAAACCTTCATGCATCAGCGCAACCGTGATATCGACTTTTCCGCGTAGTTCGTCCAGATAGTACTGCAAATATTTCACTTCGTCCCGCGCCTCAATTCCCTGGCGCATTGAGGATGAAACCGTATCATCGAAAGCAAAAACACCATGCAGCCCAATTACGCCGATTTTCACCCCTTCCTTTTCAATAATGGTGTAGGGTTTATTCCAGAATAAAACATTGCTATTTTTATAAAACACATTCCCTAAAAGAACGGGGAATTTAGCCTGACTGAGTTGAAGCAACGTATTATCCCATCCATGATCGAACTCATGATTGCCTACCGATGCAGCATCAAAGGACATAGTATTCATAATATCTATGATTGCTTTCCCTTTCGTCAAACTGCTGATATAGGGACCGGTAAAATAGTCTCCGGCATCAAAATAAAATGTGGCTTTGTTTTTTGATTTTTCCTGCTTAACAAACGTGGCGATAGTTGCGAACCCACCAATAGCACGTTTCCCCTGAGCAACATAAGGTAATTTATATGGCTCAACATGTGCATGAAGATCGTTGGTGTAAATGATGGTTACATCCTGTGCAATCGCCTGAGATAAATATCCAGACATCAACAGAACAGCGAAAATAGATTTTTTCATCTTAGCCTCTTTAATAAAATGACGGACTCCATTGTCTTTTTAAAAGCGGCATAAAGTGTGAGCCTTCTCACGACATCAATGAAAAAGAATCGACAATATTATCGACTTACAAAATCAGTTGGCGAGGGATATGGAACGCACTTATAAAATACCGATGAATGTCTGTAAAAGTTGGGCATGTCCTAATCTCGGTATTCCGAACGCCGCTGACTATATTTATCCCGTATATCGGCTAGGATATGCGACGCTGGAATGCCAAAAATGCGGCAGCCTTCCCCCGCTCTTTAATGAAAAGGAGTGTGACGACTGGTTTTCTCTGTTTATGCATGAGAAACTGGGTGCGACAGGACAAGGTTGCCCGCGTTGCTATACAACAACGATTATTCGCTATGGTCATACCCGTGCAGGAAGTCCACGTTTTCAGTGCCGGGCCTGCCGGTATGTTTTCACCCCTCTGCAGATAAACAGTCGTCATCGCAGCAACATTGATTGGCTTTTATCTCAACTGGAACGCGGTCTGTATGCCGGAGAAATAACAGAACACAGAATATTGTCTCTGGCCGTTAACTGGTGTGAACGCCACCTGTACGGCTCCGCACCATCCGTAACACATATTGCCACCTCAACGCTGGTTATCTCCTTTCAGGGCAACGTAGCCAACCAGTGTTTGTATGCTGTTATTAGCACCGATGTTCATTCCGGAAAAGTGGTGCAAGTCACCACAAATTATTGTGACTGGAAGGCTGGCGCATCGCTGCTCTATCACGAAATCTCACCGCCCTTTTCCCACGCCCTTCTGCCCCGTGATGTGGAATATGTCCACGAGCGGGAGGTGCACTTTATGAAGCGCTGCCAGTTTGATGAGATTCAGTACGGTAGCGCCAAACTTAAACGTAACGATCGGGGGAGTATTATTCGCCCAGCGGTGGCCATTCATAGCCATTTCCAGCGTTTGAAGCGACGCTTCCCGGATGTCATCCATCATTATCTTGCCCATGAATGCGTACTGCGCGGCGGTGCAATTACGGCGTGGTCCGCTCACGTTGGCATCGGGAAAACCGATCTCTGGTATATAGCAGAAAGCGCGACTGGCACTGTGTCAGCAGATAAACCTTTCCGCCTGACCGATACCCGACGCATTGGGTGGTGGGAAAATGTTTGGGAGCGTTGGGAGAATGGCGAACACAGCAAAATGATTGGGCTACTGACGGGACAACGACGCACGGAAGACCCGATATTAACCTCGCTGGGATCCTGTACCGCCTTTGTCACCTGGCTAAAAAAGCATCCCTGGTCATTGCGGAGTGACAGCTACGGACCGCGCGTGGTGAGTCAACATTTGGTGGCACTCGGTTATATTTATAACCAACAGCTCGGCTGAACGGGCTGAATAACGGGTACTTTGAGCACATAAAAAAACCGGGCTAATGCCCGGTTTTTAAGACTCACGTTCAACTTAGTGTGCCGCTTCCGGCTTGTGCTTCTGCGCACTCTGGAAGTCATACGTCAGTTCGCCCTTCGCCTGATCCAGCGCCACGGTTACCTGGCCGCCGTCCACCAAAGAACCAAACAGCAGTTCGTTAGCCAGCGGTTTTTTCAGGTTATCCTGGATGGCTCGCGCCATCGGACGCGCGCCCATCGCACGGTCATAGCCTTTCTCGGCCAGCCAGTTGCGGGCCTCCTGGCTCACTTCCAGCGATACGCCTTTCTGATCAAGCTGAACCTGCAACTCGACAATGAACTTGTCCACAACCTGGTGAATCACCTCGGTAGACAAGTGATCGAACCAGATAATGTTATCCAGACGGTTACGGAATTCAGGCGTAAAGATCTTCTTGATCTCTTCCATCGCATCGGTGCTGTTATCCTGATGGATCAGGCCGATCGATTTACGCTCGGTTTCACGCACGCCGGCGTTGGTGGTCATCACCAGCACCACGTTGCGGAAGTCCGCTTTGCGCCCGTTATTGTCCGTCAGCGTTCCGTTGTCCATCACCTGCAGCAGGATGTTGAACACGTCCGGGTGCGCTTTCTCGATTTCATCGAGCAGTAGAACCGCGTGCGGATGCTTAATCACAGCGTCGGTAAGCAAACCACCCTGATCAAAGCCCACGTATCCCGGAGGCGCACCGATCAAACGACTCACGGTGTGACGCTCCATATACTCGGACATATCGAAACGCAGCAGTTCAATGCCCAGCGCTTTGGAAAGCTGAACCGTCACCTCGGTTTTCCCCACACCGGTCGGACCGGCGAACAGGAATGAACCGACCGGCTTATGCTCGTGACCCAGCCCCGCACGCGCCATTTTGATGGCTTCGGTTAAGGCTTCAATCGCTTTATCCTGTCCGAAGACCAGCATTTTCAGGCGATTGCCGAGGGTACGCAGCGTGTCGCGATCGCTCTGAGAAACGCTCTTCTCAGGGATACGCGCGATACGCGCCACCACGGATTCAATGTCTGCCACGTTAACGGTTTTCTTGCGCTTGCTGACCGGCATCAGACGCGCACGCGCGCCCGCTTCGTCGATCACATCAATCGCTTTATCCGGCAGATGACGGTCATTGATGTATTTCACCGCCAGCTCCACCGCCGCACGCACCGCTTTCGCGGTATAACGCACGTCGTGGTGCGCTTCATATTTCGGTTTCAGGCCGTTGATGATCTGCACCGTTTCTTCAACGGACGGCTCAGTAATATCAATTTTCTGGAAGCGACGCGCTAATGCACGGTCTTTCTCAAAAATGTTGCTGAATTCCTGATACGTCGTCGACCCCATCACGCGGATCTTACCGCTCGACAGCAGCGGTTTAATCAGGTTAGCCGCATCCACCTGGCCGCCAGACGCCGCGCCCGCACCGATGATGGTATGGATTTCATCGATAAACAGGATACTGCTGGTGTCTTGCTCCAGCTGTTTCAGCAAGGCTTTAAAGCGTTTTTCAAAATCACCACGATATTTCGTGCCCGCCAGCAGCGAACCAATATCCAGCGAGTAGATGGTGCAATCCGACATGATTTCTGGAACGTCGCCCTGCACGATACGCCAGGCCAGCCCTTCGGCAATCGCGGTTTTACCCACGCCCGATTCCCCCACCAGCAGCGGGTTGTTTTTACGGCGACGGCACAGCACCTGAATCGCACGTTCCAGCTCTTTATCGCGGCCAATCAGCGGATCGATTCCGCCAACGCGAGCAAGCTGATTAAGGTTGGTGGTGAAGTTTTCCATACGATCCTCCCCGCCTGCTTGCTCTTCAGGATTGCTCGCCTGACTGCTGGAATCGGATGCCTGATTCGGCTCGTCTTTTCGCGTTCCGTGAGAGATAAAGTTGACCACGTCGAGTCGGCTGACTTCGTGTTTACGCAGCAGATATGCCGCTTGCGACTCCTGCTCACTGAAGATGGCAACCAGCACGTTTGCGCCGGTCACTTCGTTACGGCCAGAAGACTGGACGTGGAACACCGCGCGCTGCAATACGCGCTGGAAGCTGAGCGTCGGCTGAGTGTCGCGCTCCTCTTCACTGACGGGCAGCACCGGTGTCGTTTGTTCGATGAAGGCTTCGAGTTCCTGACGCAGCGCCACCAGATCCACAGAACACGCTTCCAGCGCTTCACGGGCAGATGGGTTGCTGAGCAGTGCCAATAGCAGATGCTCCACGGTCATAAACTCATGTCGGTGCTCACGCGCTCTGGCGAAAGCCATGTTTAAACTGAGTTCCAGTTCTTGATTGAGCATAGGCACCTCCCCCAATTTTTATGCCTTTTCAGGCTTTTTCCAGCGTACACAGCAACGGATGCTCGTTCTCCCTTGCATATTCGTTCACCATCGCCACTTTGGTTTCGGCCACTTCGGCGGTAAAAATGCCGCAGATGGCTTTGCCACGATAGTGAACGGTAAGCATCAGTTGCGTTGCACGTTCAACATCATAAGAAAAGAACTTTTGTAGCACGTCAATAACAAATTCCATCGGCGTGTAATCATCGTTCATTAACATAACTTTATACATAGATGGCGGTTTTAGCGCGTCGCGCACTTTGTCTTCCGCCAGTTGGTCAAAATCCAGCCAGTCGTTCTTCTTACTCATTGTCAGTCGTCATCATCGGTTACGGTTTCCGGCAGAACATCTTCGCTGACAGGAGTCGGTACATACTTTGAATCTACCTCAGATATCAGATAACAAACATCTATTAATGCCATCCGCGATATCTGTCACATTCCCGTCAATAGCGTTAACTGCTTCAAAAATTTGGTTGATTATTGTCCCAACTCCAGCGCCTGACACTTGACGCAATGGTTGGTTTATCTAAATTGTACAGGCGTGAGTTGGCGAGGTTTTGAACAGCCCCCACTCCACCACCGGTTCATTCCATCTTACTTAATAAGATATACGAAGGATGTCGAAGCATGGAAATGGGTACTGTTAAGTGGTTCAACAACGCCAAAGGGTTCGGGTTCATCTGCCCTGAAGGCGGCGGCGAAGATATCTTCGCTCATTATTCCACCATTCAGATGGATGGTTACAGAACGCTAAAAGCCGGGCAGTCGGTTCGGTTTGATGTTCACCTGGGGCCAAAAGGCAATCATGCCAGTGTCATTGTGCCCATCGAAGCAGAAGCTGTTGCATAGCCCTCTGATTCATTGTGTACATCCTCCAGTCAAAATGCCAGCCCGATCGGCTGGCATTTTTATTTCCGCTACTCGCGCGCCAGCGCATCTACCGGATCGAGCCGCGCCGCATTGCGCGCCGGGAGCCAACCAAACAAAACGCCCGTCGCTGTTGAACATAAAAATGCCGTCAGCAGCGCAAACGGTGAGAAACCAATTTCCCAGCCGGGTAAAAACAGTTGCAGCGTAAAGGCAATCAGCATCGACAACGCAATCCCCAACGCACCGCCAACCAAACACACCAGCACCGCTTCAATCAAAAACTGTTGCAGCACATCGCTTGCCCGCGCGCCAACGGCCATACGAATGCCGATTTCACGCGTGCGTTCCGTCACGGACACCAGCATGATATTCATCACGCCAATCCCCCCCACCACGAGCGAAATAACCGCGACAAGCGTCAGGAACATCTGAAGAGTACGTGTGGTCTTTTCAGCCGTTTTCAAGAGGCCGTCCATGTTCCAGGTGAAGAAATCTTTCTTGCCGTGGCGCAGCGTAAGCAGACGCTCAATCTGTTGTTCAGCCTGGGCGCTGTCGTATCCCTCTTTCACCCTCACGGTAATGGAGTTCAGCCACGACTGGCCCATAATCCGCCCGGAAATCGTCGTGTACGGCAGCCAGACGCGCAAAATTTTGCTGCTACCGAACATCGACTGCTTTTCTTCTGCCACGCCAATCACCGTGGCTGGCATGTTCCCCACCAGGATCACTTCACCCACCACGCTGGATTTTCCCGGGAACAGCTGTTTACGCGAGTTTGCGTCGAGCACGACAACCTGCGCTCTCCCGGCGAGCTGCTCTGCGTTGAAGGTTGCCCCTTCGCTGAACGTCATGCCGTAAACGTTGAAATAGTCGCCGCTGACGCCGTTCGCGCTGGCCGCGACGTCGATATTCCCGTAACGCAGGCGCAGGTTTTGCGAAACGGCCGGAGTCGCCGAGTTCACCCACGGCTGCTTCTGGATCGCCGCCAGATCGTCATATTTCAGCGCCTGCTGATTTTGCGGCTCATCGTCGCCAAAATCTTTACCAGGATAGACATCAATGGTGTTCGTGCCAATCGCGCGAATATCCGCCAGCACCAGCTGTTTGGCTGCATCGCCCACCACCACAATCGACACCACCGACGCGATCCCGATGATAATGCCGAGCATGGTGAGGAGCGTGCGCATTTTATTCGCCGCCATCGCCAGCCAGGCCATGGTTAACGCCTCGCGAAAGCCGCTGACGAACTGCCCCCATCCCGTCGGTGGCGGCAGCACCTCTTTGTGCACGCCTGCGTGGTTTTTCCTGGCCGGTGGGTTGCTGATCAATTCGCCGTCATGGATCTCAATGATCCGCTCAGCCTGCGCTGCAACCTGCGGATCGTGGGTCACAATAATCACCGTGTGCCCCTGATCGCGCAGCTGGTGCAGGATCGCCATCACCTCTTCGCCAGAATGACTGTCGAGCGCGCCGGTCGGTTCATCGGCCAGAATGACCTGTCCACCGTTCATCAGCGCTCGGGCGATACTGACGCGTTGCTGCTGCCCCCCGGACAGCTGCGAAGGCTGATAATCAACGCGCTCCGCCAACCCCAGCCGGGTTAATAATGCCTGAGCGCGTTCGAGACGTTTTTTGCGCTCAACGCCCGCGTAAACCGCAGGAACCTCAACGTTTTGTGCGGCCGTCAGATGCGAGAGCAAATGATAGCGCTGGAAAATAAAGCCAAAGTGCTCGCGCCGCAGCCGCGCCAGCGCATCGCTATCGAGAGTGGAAATATCCGTTCCCGCCACGCGATATGTGCCACTGGTCGGCTTATCCAGACAGCCCAGAATGTTCATCAGCGTGGATTTACCGGAACCTGACGCGCCGACAATAGCGACCATCTCGCCAGGCTCAACCTGAAGCGTGATCCCTTTCAGAACCTCCACCGCGCCCTCTCCGGAAGGATAGCTCCGGCGAATATTATTCAGCTCAAGCAACGCCGTCATTTAGCGGCTCCGGGCTGACTTTCGCCGATGACAACTTCCTCTCCCTCTTCCAGGCCTTTGACTATCACCACGTCAGTATCATTGCGCTCGCCAATTTCAACCTCACGTTCGCGCGTTTCGCCGTTACGCAATACTTTGACTTTATAACGATTCACCCCCGCCGGTTCGCCGAGCGCCGCCAGCGGCACCGTCAGAACGTCTTTCACGCCGGTGAGCTGAATATGGACCTGTGCGGTCATCTCCAGACGCAGTACGCCTTTCGGGTTGGGCACTTCAAAACGGGCGTGATAGAAAATAGCGTCGTTGACTTTTTCCGGCGTCGGCAGAATGTCTTTCAGCACGCCTTCATAACGCGTAAGCGGATCGCCCAGCACCGTAAACCACGCCTTTTGGCCCGGTTTGAGATGGATTACGTCAGCTTCCGAAACCTGGGCTTTGACCAGCATCGTGCCCATATCTGCGAGTGTCAGAATGTTTGGCGCTTGCTGCGCGGCGATCACCGTCTGACCCTGAAGCGTGGTGATTTGTGTCACTTCGCCCGCCATGGGGGCCACGATGCGGGTGTATTCGAGATTCGCTTTGGCCGTATCCAGCGACGCCTGGTTACGTTTGATTTGCGCGTCAATCGTGCCTATTTGCGCCTGCTTGACCGCCAGCTCAGTGGCTGCGGTATCCAGATCCTGACGCGAAATCGCCTGGGTTTTGGCCAGTGCCTGCTGACGCCCAAGCGTCACCTGTGCGAGTTTACGTTCCGCCTCGGCCTGACTGCGCTGCGCCCGCAGCTCCATGAGCGTCGCTTCCACTTCGCGGATTTGGTTTTCTGCCTGCTCAGGATCGATAACCCCCAAAAGCTGGCCTTTTTTCACTTTGTCACCAATTTCCACAGAGAGCGTTTTCAACTGACCACTCACCTGCGCACCGACATCCACTTTGCGCAGCGCGTCCAGCTTTCCGGTTGCGAGGACGTTTTGTTGCAGTTCGCCCGGCCGGACAATCAGCGTTTGGTAGTGCGGCACGGGCGCGTTGAGAACCTGCCATAGCCAGAAACCACCGACGATTACCACCACTGCCAGCAGAAGATAGAGCTTCCTGCGTTTTCCCTTAAGGTTCATAAATATTCCAAATAAATGTTCTGGCAATTATAACCGTTGATTCTATCTAAACTGTTCGTCAACGAAACCCCTGTTTTTGGTATCGCAAAACCTTTGTTGACGCGCTGTTGATTATAGACCTGCTGAAATACAGATCTTATCCTGAAGCCGGTAATCATCATGTCTTCCATCGTCGATACACCTTATTCACAGCAGCCTCAACCAAAATCAGGCTGGCAGCTTTTCAAAAGTCTTGCTTCCGGTGAATATACGCCTGGCCTCGCCTGGCAAAACCCGTCATATCGACGCAAATTCATGTTACGTTCACTGGCGACACCGTTCAGCACCACCCGCCTGCTGGCAAGCCTGGCAAAGCAACCGCGGCTGATGCAAATGATGCAGGTCCAGCCTGGGTTGCCGTGCCGGTTACATCGCCCGTGGCTGTCTGTGAATATGGATCGTCAGAAAACGCTCGACGCGCTGGCCTGGCATTATCAGACAATGAATTCTGTTCTTCCCGCCGCGTTGATGAATGGCTATTTATCCAAACAGGGCATGACGTTACTGACTCTGACAGGAAAAGACGAGCAACAGTTTACCGTTCGCCTCTGCGCCGATGCGTTTCTGGATAAAGAAGGCGAAGCGACGCTGGCGTTTTGCGATCGGGAAAATACCATTCTGGCTGAGTTGACCTTTACGCTCTGCCAGTTTGAGGGAAAATCGACGCTGTTTATCGGTGGCATGCAGGGCGCAAAAGCCTTTGTTCCGCATGAACTAATCCAGGGGGCGACCAAAGCCTGCCACGGCCTGTTCCCGAAACGTCTGCTGGTGGAAGCCGCCATGACGCTGGGCGCAGTCTTCCCGGTTGAGCAGATTTTGGCGGTCAGTAACGCTACGCATATTTATCGCAGCTGGCGTTATCGCAAGAAAAAAGAGGGGAAACTGCTGGCGGATTACGACAGTTTCTGGCGCTCCATTGGTGGCGAACAGCACCCGACCGGCAATTTTTCGCTCGCGCTCGAAATGCCCCGCAAGTCTATGGAAGATATCGCGAGCAAGAAACGCGCCGAGTACCGTCGTCGCTATGAGCTTCTGGACAGCCTGATCGCTCAGGTCAATCAGGCCGCACGCGGCTAATCCGCTTTCCCGCGTGCCAGCCACAGCACGCGGGAAAACATTTTCCGCAGCAGCGTGGGCACAGACTCGACGCCCCTTCTTCCGGCCTCCGCCGCCACTTCAATCGCCAGATCGGGTTTTGACGAGCGATGAATCGCCTTCGTGATCACCCGCCGCATGTTCATCGGCACATTGACCGGAATCATCGCCACCCGGTGAAAAACGTCGTCAAAGCCCTGACGATACATAAAGTGTTCCATGTCCATCGCCGGCAATGCTGTGAGGTGCACGCGCTCCTCTTCCCCGTTATTACCCAGCACACCGCGCACGGTGCTAGCGTACTTTTTCCCGGCTTCATCACCATCCACCAGCACGTGCCATTCGATGCCCATACGGCTGGCAAACTTAATCAGCGGCTTTAAACCAGACTGGGCGAACTCAATGACTTTGATGCCTTCCGCATCGAAATGATGCCCGCACTGGCGCGCCAGTTCGTTGATCACCCAGGTTTCGGTTTCCCCTTCAACCAGGAGCCAGCAGCGCGCAAACAACGACGACGCGCGATTGAAACGAATATGAAAGGCAATGCGGCGACCATCTTCGGCGCTCAACCCGCCAGGGCCGAGGCGGAACGCCGTGACGCGTGATGACTCGCGCACCAGCCGACAGACGTGCTCGACGGGCGTCAATGAAAGCAGTTCTCCGGAATTAGTGGTGGTGATGCGCTGGAGCGGCAGCAAATTGAGCAGATGCCATGCCACCGAAAGCATGATGGGATGCAGCCGCGTTTCAGGATCTTCGACGAGCAACAGCGGACGGGCATCTTTGTCGAGCTGAAGATTGCCTTTCGCCTGCAACAGCGTGGAGAACAATCCCAGCAGGATGACGCGATGAGACCGTCCGCCAGGTTTATCGATCATCCGGTTGATAATGTCCAGATAGCGCCAGCTGCGCTGCTCGTCATACGAACGGCGGCGCATTAGCCGGTTATGCGTTTGCGTTGTCCCCTGCTCAGAAAAATAGTGCTCCAGCAGTTGCACCATCGCTGACAGCCCCTGGCGAATTTGCCCGTCAGTCAGATTTTGCGGACGAGCCACCAGCTCGCGCGCCAGAAAGTCCAGCTCGCGGGCCGTCACTTCGACTTCAGGCAAATGAGGCACCGTACCGTTACGGATCCGGCGCATAAAACGTGCGTCCCTCAGACGTAATACCGGCATCAGGCGCACCAGATGGCGAGCCTGTTCGTCGATATTCTCAAGCGCTATTTGATGACCTTTGGCATCCATAAACCCGCGCAGCGTCAGCACGGTGTCGTCTTGCGCCAGTTCACCTTCCAGACGGTAAAAAATGCGCTGGTAATTGTCGTCACAAGGCACCCAGCACGGTGAAAGCGGACGATAACGCCGAACGCGGTGGCGACCGGGCTCAAGTTCGCGGAAAGTCAGAATGATATGCAGATGACGTTCTCGCCCCAGGATATCGCCGGGCGGGAACCAGAAATCTTCCCGAGCAAAGCTGTACAGTTCCGCTCCAGGCGCAAGCAATAAGGTTAATGCATCCAGAAGACTGGATTTACCCCAGGCGTTTTCACCAATCAGAACATTGTTCTGTTCCAGCATGAGCGACAAACGATTAATGCCGCGAAACCCGACAATCTCCACACGCTCGAGAAGCATATAACCCCCGCGAATTAGTCACTTTTTCCTTCAAGTTATCAGGAGTATAGCGCCCAGCGACGAGACAGAACACTCTGGCGTCGGTTTGGTGTTTGTCACGCAGCGTTAAAATCAGAATTTGCTCGCGAGCTTTCATTTGAAATACGCCCTGCCGCGCAAGATACTACGCGTCCAGAATTGAGCTACGCTTTATTTCAGCCCAATTCCAATAATAACTAACATCACATTGCCTTAAATCAAATTAACAGAATTTATTTAAGTAGTATTGCTAAGTTATTGCTTTCTAAAATATCGGCTCTTTGAGTCGTCATCCTTTTAGGCGATATACAGCCGTACGCAAATTAGCGTATGGAATTTAACGAGGTGGTTATGTTTAGAAAATTAGCGGCGGAATGCTTTGGTACATTCTGGCTGGTATTTGGTGGCTGCGGTAGCGCAGTGCTTGCAGCAGCATTTCCGGAATTAGGCATTGGTTTTGCGGGTGTGGCATTAGCTTTTGGTTTAACGGTATTAACCATGGCATTTGCGGTCGGGCATATTTCCGGCGGTCACTTTAACCCTGCCGTGACATTAGGTCTCTGGGCCGGCGGTCGTTTCCCGGCAAAAGACGTGATTGGCTATATTATTGCCCAGGTTGTCGGCGGCATTATTGCCGCGGCGGTTCTGTATGTTGTCGCCAGCGGTAAAGCTGGCTTTGATGCGACAGCGAGCGGTTTTGCCTCAAACGGTTACGGCGAACACTCTCCTGGCGGCTTCTCTATGCTGTCAGCGATAGTGATTGAAATTGTCCTGACCGCCGGTTTCTTGCTGGTGATTCACGGGGCGACAGACAAAAACGCACCAGCGGGATTTGCGCCAATTGCTATCGGTCTGGCGTTAACCCTGATTCACTTGATCAGTATTCCAGTGACCAATACCTCGGTTAACCCGGCACGCAGTACCGCCGTCGCCCTCTTCCAGGGTGGCTGGGCGCTTCAGCAGCTGTGGCTGTTCTGGGTGATGCCAATTATCGGCGGTATTTTGGGTGGCGTGCTGTACCGCACCCTGCTTGAAAAGCGTCGTTAATTCACTCCGCGACTCAGCCGGGTGGTCATTGCGCCACCCGGCTTTTATTTTGCATCTTTACTGAGCAGTCTTTATTGGGTAGTGTCTTTGGCGCTATTCAGATACTTATAAAGGACAGGCTGTTCATGTTTTCAGGACTTTTAATCATTCTGCTGCCACTGGTAGTGGGCTACCTTATTCCCCTCCGTCACGCCTCCGCTTTAAAACTCATTAATCGCTTTCTGAGTTGGATTGTTTACGTGATCTTGTTTTTCATGGGGATAAGCCTCGGATTCCTGGATAATCTGGCCGCCAATCTGCTGTCAATTCTCCATTATTCCATTGTCACTATTGTGGTTATTTTGGTGTGTAATATTGCCGCGCTGTTGTGGCTAGAACGAACCATTCCGTGGAAAAATCATCACCAGCAAGAAAAATTACCCTCACGAATTGCGATGGCGCTGGAGTCATTAAAACTGTGCGGTGTGGTGGTGCTGGGTTTTCTGCTCGGCCTGACAGGGCTTGCGTTTTTACAGCACGCAACCGAAGCCAGCGAATATACATTAATTTTCCTGCTGTTCCTGATTGGTATTCAGCTGCGTAATAACGGCATGACCCTGAAACAAATCGTGCTAAATCGCCGAGGGATGATTGTCGCGGTGGTCGTCGTGGCAAGCTCCATGGTCGCGGGGGTGATTAACGCGTTTATTCTCGATCTGCCGCTAAAAACCGGCCTGGCGATGGCATCAGGGTTTGGCTGGTATTCGTTGTCCGGTATTTTACTCACCGAATCATTTGGTCCGGTTATCGGCAGCGCCGCGTTCTTTAACGATCTGGGTCGAGAACTGATCGCGATTATGCTCATTCCGGGGCTGGTGCGTCAGAGCCGCTCAACGGCGCTCGGCCTGTGCGGAGCCACATCGATGGACTTCACGCTGCCCGTTTTACAGCGCTCGGGTGGGCTGGAGCTGGTGCCTGCCGCCATCGTGCATGGTTTTATTTTGAGCCTGCTGGTACCGATTCTGATGGCGGTTTTCTCCGCCTGATACCTCTCTGGCGGTAGCCCTCTACCGCCAAAATTGCGCTAAATCAATATCCCTTTACTTTGTAGAAGAAAGACCTTTTCTACGTCCCGCCAAGCGCATAATCTTAAACATGTATCTAAAATATAACTTTAATAGGTGTGATTATGTTTTGTGTGCAATGCGAACAAACCATCCGTACCCCCGCCGGCAACGGCTGCTCCTACTCGCAGGGTATGTGCGGTAAAACGGCAGAAACGTCTGACCTGCAAGATCTCCTGATTGCGGCCCTGCAAGGCCTGTCCGCCTGGGCCGCAAAAGCGCGTCAATACGGCATTGTGGATCACTATGTCGATAACTTCGCACCGCGCGCCTTTTTCTCCACGCTGACTAACGTGAACTTCGATTCTCCACGCATCGTGGGCTACGCGCGTGAAGCCATTGCCCTTCGCGAAGCACTGAAAGCACAAAGCCTGAATGCAGATGCCAATGCTGCGGTGGATAACCCAATGGCTGACCTGCAACTGGTGAGCGACGATCTGGGCGACCTGCAGCGTCAGGCGGCAGACTTCACCCCGAACAAAGATAAAGCGGCGATCGGTGAGAATATTCTCGGCCTGCGCCTGCTGTGCCTGTACGGCCTGAAAGGCGCAGCGGCCTATATGGAACACGCCCACGTACTCGGTCAGTACGACAACGACATTTACGCCCAGTACCACAACATCATGGCGTGGCTGGGGACCTGGCCTTCCGATATGAACGCGCTGCTGGCGTGCTCAATGGAAATCGGCCAGATGAACTTCAAAGTGATGAGCATTCTGGATGCGGGCGAAACCGAGACTTACGGTCACCCAACCCCAACGCAGGTGAACGTGAAAGCGACTGCCGGTAAGTGTATTTTGATCTCCGGCCACGACCTGAAAGACCTCTACAATCTGTTGCTGCAAACCGAAGGAACAGGCGTTAACGTCTACACCCACGGCGAAATGCTGCCTGCACACGGCTATCCGGAGCTGCGCAAATTCAAACATCTGATCGGTAACTACGGCAGCGGCTGGCAGAATCAACAGGTGGAATTTGCCCGCTTCCCAGGCCCCATCGTGATGACCTCAAACTGCATTATCGATCCGACCGTCGGTTCTTACGACGATCGCATCTGGACCCGCAGCATTGTCGGTTGGCCAGGTGTGAGCCACCTCGAAGGTGATGATTTCGCACCGGTTATCACCCAGGCACAGCAGATGGCGGGCTTCCCGTTCAGCGAAATCGAACACATGATCACCGTGGGCTTTGGCCGCGAAACCCTGTTGGGTGCTGCTGATTCTCTGATCGATCTGGTGAGCCGCGAAAAACTGCGTCACATCTTCCTGGTGGGCGGCTGTGACGGCGCACGGGGTGAACGTAACTACTTCACCGATTTCGCCACCAGCGTCCCGCAGGATTGTCTGATCCTGACCCTGGCCTGCGGTAAATATCGCTTCAACAAACTGGACTTCGGCGATATCGAAGGCCTGCCGCGTCTGATTGATGCCGGTCAGTGTAACGATGCGTACTCAGCAATTATCCTGGCGGTGACGCTTGCAGAGAAACTGGGCTGCGGCGTGAACGATCTGCCGCTGTCTCTGGTGCTCTCCTGGTTCGAGCAGAAAGCGATCGTGATCCTGCTGACCCTGCTGTCGCTGGGCGTCACCAATATCGTCACCGGTCCGACCGCGCCAGGCTTCCTGACCCCGGATCTGCTGGCCGTGTTGAACGAGAAATTCGGTCTGCGTTCCGTGACGACCGTAGAAGAAGACATGCAGCAACTGCTGAGCGCGTAAGGAGTATTTATGACGATGCCAACCTCACAATGTCCGTGGCGGATGCAGGTTCATCACATCCATCAGGAGACGCCGGATGTGTGGACGCTTTCACTGCTGTGCCATGACTTCTATCCGTACCGTGCGGGTCAGTATGCGCTGGTTAGCGTTCGCAATGCTGCCGACACGCTGCGTGCGTACACCCTTTCCTCGACACCGGGCGTGAGCGAGTACATTACGCTCACCATCCGCCGTATTGACGAGGGCGCGGGATCGCAGTGGCTGACCAACGACGTCAAGCGCGGGGATTATATTTGGCTCTCCGATGCGCAGGGGGATTTCACCTGCGACGACAAAGCCGACGATAAATTCCTGATGCTGGCTGCGGGTTGTGGCGTAACGCCGGTGATGTCGATGCGTCGCTGGCTGGCAAAAAATCGTCCGCACGCTGACGTGCAGGTTATCTTTAGCGTGTGCTCTCCCGACGATGTGATTTTTGCCGACGAATGGCGAAATTATCCTGTGACGATGGTGGCAGAAAATAACGCCACTCACGGCTTTGTCGCCGGTCGTCTGAGCCGTGAACTGCTGCAAAGCGTGCCGGACATCGCGTCGCGTACGGTAATGACCTGTGGGCCTGCGCCGTATATGGACATTGTCGAAAAAGAGGTTCACGCGCTCGGGGTGACTCGCTTCTTTAAAGAGCAGTTCTTCACGCCAGTGGCAGAAGCCGTAACCAGCGGCGTGAAATTCACCAAGCTACAACCGGCGCAGACCTTTTTCGGTCGCGTTGGCACCACGCTGTTGGAAGCGCTGGAAAGCAACAAGGTTCCGATTGTCGCCGCCTGCCGTGCTGGCGTGTGCGGTTGCTGCAAAACGAAAGTGGTTTCCGGTGACTATACCGTCAACAGCACCATGACGCTGACGGAAGCAGAGATCGCCGAGGGCTACGTGCTGGCCTGTTCCTGTCATCCACAGGGTGATTTGGTACTGGCGTAAACTCGTTATCGCCTGTTAAAACGCGAAAGGCCAGCATCCGCTGGCCTTTTTATTTGGCGTATTTCCAGGCTGCCTGTACGGCAGTGAACTGAAGCAATCTACACCTTTCCTTTTGATACTTAAAGTGAAATTCGATTCCAGCGCGCCAAACCCTTTTTTTTTAGATACTTATTCTACTCAACAATATCAATGACTTAAACAGCACCCACAAAAAAGGGTTCCGAAGAACCCTCTCTGTGGAAGCTGGTTTTTATCTCGATATAAGCTCGCGCCGCCCGGATAAAACCTTACTTCCAGGCCGGGTCTTTGGCTAAGGCATAACGCCCAGCACCTAAAAACGCCACGGCTAACGCGCCGATAAAGAAATAGACCAGACTTTCGATCGCCCATGCGCCTACTGCGTCCAGCGCGAACGTTTTGCCGGTGCCGACCATCAGCCAGGCGACAATCATCGTGAAGGCCAGCACCAGCGCTGCCGGACGCGTCAGAATGCCCAGCACAATCAGCACAGGCGCAACCACTTCGCCAATCAACACGCCATAGGCGATAAACCCTGGTAATCCTTTTGCCACCAGCATGCCGCTAATGCCATCCACGCCGCCAATCAGCTTGTGCATCCCGTGGAACAGCATTAACCCACCAACGGCCAATCGCAGTAACAGCTTGCCAAAATCTTCATGTGTTAGCGTTTTATTAACAGCAATTAACAATGATTTAACCATCTGAAATGATTCCTGTTTTTAATTGAAGTCTCAACAGAATATGACGAATTGTTGCACAATGAAAGTAACTATTAATCAGGGGGATTTGACGGGCAGAACGGCCATTTTCTTCTAAGCTTGTAAGCGTTATCACATAACGGAGATGGACACCCATGAAACAGACCGTAGCGGCTTACGTCGCGAAAACGCTGGAACAAGCTGGAGTGAAACGCATCTGGGGCGTGACCGGCGATTCACTTAACGGACTCAGCGACAGCCTCAACCGAATGGGCACCATCGAATGGATGCCCACCCGCCATGAAGAAGTCGCGGCATTTGCCGCAGGCGCGGAAGCGCAACTGACAGGCGAACTGGCGGTTTGCGCCGGATCGTGCGGGCCGGGTAATTTGCATTTGATAAACGGTTTGTTCGACTGCCATCGCAATCACGTTCCGGTGCTGGCCATTGCCGCACATATTCCGTCGAGCGAAATCGGCAGCGGCTATTTTCAGGAAACGCATCCGCAGGAGCTGTTCCGTGAATGTAGCCACTACTGCGAGCTGGTTTCCACGCCGGAGCAAATCCCGCAGGTGATGGCAATTGCGATGCGCAAAGCGATCCTCAATCGTGGCGTTTCAGTCGTGGTGCTGCCTGGCGACGTGGCGTTGAAAGCCGCGCCAGAAGGGGCGAGCACGCACTGGTACCCCGCGCCGCAGCCGGTTGTCACGCCAGCGGAAGAGGAGCTCAAAAAACTGGCTCAGCTCTTACGCTACTCCAGCAACATTGCGCTCATGTGCGGCAGCGGCTGCGCGGGCGCGCATAAAGAACTGCTGGAATTTGCCGGAAAACTAAAAGCACCGATTGTTCACGCCCTGCGCGGCAAAGAACATGTGGAGTACGACAACCCTTACGACGTGGGGATGACCGGTCTGATCGGTTTCTCCAGCGGCTTCCACACGATGATGAACGCCGATACGCTGGTGCTGCTCGGCACGCAATTCCCCTATCGCGCGTTCTATCCAACTGACGCGAAAATCATCCAGATCGATATTAATCCCGGCAGTATTGGCTCGCACAGCAAGGTCGATATGGCGCTGATTGGCGATATCAAAGCCACGCTCGCGGCCCTGATCCCACATCTGGAAGAGAAAACCGATCGCAAATTCCTCGACAAAGCGCTCAGCGATTATCGTGACGCGCGCAAAGGGCTGGACGACCTCGCGAAGCCGAGCGACAAGGCAATTCATCCGCAGTATCTGGTGCAACAGATTAGCCATTTCGCCACTGATGACGCCATCTTTACCTGCGACGTGGGCACCCCCACCGTCTGGGCAGCGCGTTATCTGAAAATGAACGGCAAGCGCCGACTGATCGGCTCCTTCAACCACGGTTCAATGGCCAACGCCATGCCGCAAGCGCTGGGCGCTAAAGCCACCGCGCCGGAGCGTCAGGTTGTCGCCATGTGCGGCGACGGCGGATTCAGCATGCTGATGGGCGATTTTTTGTCGGTGGTACAGATGAAGCTGCCGCTGAAAATCGTGGTGTTCAATAACAGCGTGCTGGGATTCGTGGCGATGGAGATGAAAGCCGGTGGCTATCTGACCGACGGCACGGATCTGCACGATACCAACTTTGCGAAAATCGCCGAAGCCTGCGGTATCACGGGTATCCGCGTGGAAAAAGCCGCAGACGTGGATGAAGCGCTGCAACGTGCGTTTTCCATCGACGGTCCGGTGCTGGTCGATGTCGTGGTGGCCAAAGAAGAGCTGGCGATCCCACCGCAAATCAAACTGGAGCAGGCCAAAGGCTTTAGCCTGTATATGCTGCGCGCCATTATTAGCCGTCGCGGTGACGAAGTGATGGAGCTAGCAAAAACCAACTGGCTCAGGTAAAAATATCCTTTTAAAGTCATACGCAAAAATCATTCGTGATGCGTCAAAGCGGCAAGCCTGAAACCCCAGGAACACAAAATGTGACAGGGGTTTGCAGGTGCCGCTAACGCGCAGGCGTGAAAGATGCGTGTATATAAGGATATGCCATGATTGATTTACGCAGTGATACCGTCACCCGTCCGAATCGCGCCATGCTTGAAGAGATGATGGCCGCACCGGTCGGGGACGACGTGTACGGTGACGACCCAACGGTCAACGAACTCCAGCGCTATGCCGCGGAATTAAGCGGGAAAGAGGCGGCGCTGTTCCTGCCCACCGGCACGCAGGCCAATCTGGTCGCATTGCTCAGCCATTGCGAGCGCGGCGAAGAGTATATTGTGGGCCAGGGCGCGCATAACTATCTGTACGAAGCCGGTGGCGCCGCGGTGCTGGGCAGCATTCAGCCGCAGCCGATTGATGCCGCGTCTGACGGCTCCCTGCCGCTGGATAAAGTCGCGGCCAAAATCAAAGCCGACGATATTCACTTCGCGCGAACCAAACTGCTCAGTCTGGAAAATACCCATAACGGTAAAGTCCTTCCGCGCGAATACCTGAAAGCCGCGTGGGCGTTCACCCGCGAGCGCAATCTGGCGCTGCATGTCGACGGCGCGCGCATCTTTAACGCCGTGGTGGAATATGGCTGCGAGCTGAAAGAGATTACTCAATACTGCGATACGTTCACGATTTGTCTTTCAAAAGGTCTGGGGACGCCGGTCGGATCGCTGTTGGTCGGCGATGCGGGTTACATCAAGCGCGCCAACCGCTGGCGTAAAATGACCGGCGGCGGTATGCGTCAGGCTGGCATTCTGGCCGCAGCTGGACTGTATGCGCTGAAAAACAACGTCGCGCGCCTGAAAGACGATCATGACAATGCCGCTTGGATGGCGACTCAACTGCGTGAAATCGGCGCGGATGTGATGCGTCACGATACCAATATGCTGTTCATTCGCGTGGGTGATGAAAACGCCGCCGCACTGGGTGAGTTCATGAAATCCCGTGGCGTGCTGTTAAACGCATCCCCAGTGGTGCGCCTGGTAATGCACCTTGACGTCAGTCGCGAGCAGCTTTCTGACGTGGTGAAACACTGGCAGGCCTTTTTACAGCGCTAAGGAGCACACCGTGCCGCAACGTATTCTGGTGCTCGGCGCCAGTGGCTATATCGGTCAGCATTTGACGTCCGCATTGAGTGAGCAAGGACATCAGGTGCTGGCGGCGGCACGCAATACTGAGCGCCTCCAGAAGCTGAACCTGCCCAACGTCAGCTGTCACAATGTTGATCTCAACTGGCCAAAGGAATTGCCCGTCCTGCTGGAGGGCGTCGATACGCTCTATTATCTGGTGCACAGCATGGGCGAAGGCGGTGATTTTATCGCGCATGAACGCCAGGTGGCGTTGAACGTGCGCGACGCCCTGCTGAAAACGCCCGTTAAGCAGATCATTTTCTTAAGCTCGTTGCAAGCGCCTGAAAGCGAGCAGTCCGATCACCTGCGCGCGCGTCAGCTTACGGGTGAAATGCTGCGCAGCGCCACTATTCCGCTTACCGAATTACGTGCCGGGATCATCGTGGGCGCAGGATCGGCGGCATTTGAAGTGATGCGCGATATGGTTTACAACCTGCCGGTGCTGACGCCACCGCGCTGGGTACGCTCGCGCACCACGCCGATTGCGCTGGAAAATCTGCTGCATTATCTGATGGAACTGCTGAATCATCCCAGCGCGCAGCATCGCGTGCTGGAAGCCGCCGGGCCGGAAGTGTTGAGCTATCAGGAACAGTTTGAGCATTTTATGAGGGTTAGCGGACGTCGCCGCTTGCTGGTACCCATCCCCTTCCCAACCAGCTGGATCTCCGTCTGGTTTTTGAACATCATTACGTCCGTTCCGCCGACGACAGCCAAAGCGCTGATCCAGGGACTGAAACACGATCTGCTGGCCGATGACCGCGAATTGCGGGCGCTGATCCCGCAAGATCTGATCCGTTTCGACGACGCGGTGCGCAACACGCTAAAAGAAGAAGAGAAGCTGATGAACTCCAGCGACTGGGGTTACGACGCGCAGGCCTTTGCCCGTTGGCGTCCGGAGTACGGATATTACGCCAAACAGGCGGGCTACACGGTGAAAACCCGTGCCAGCCTCGAAGCACTCTGGGAAGTAGTCAATCAAATTGGCGGCAAAGAGCGCTATTTCTTTGGCAATATTCTCTGGCAAACGCGCGGCATGCTGGATCTACTGGTGGGACACAAGCTGGCAAAAGGCCGGCCTGAACACGCCATGCTGCAGCCAGGCGATACGGTCGATAGCTGGAAAGTGATCATCGTCGAGCCCGAAAAACAGCTGGCGCTGCTGTTCGGTATGAAAGCGCCAGGCCTTGGGCGATTGTGCTTCACGCTGAAAGACAAAGGCGATCACCGCGAACTGGACGTGCGCGCGTGGTGGCACCCGCACGGAATGCCGGGGCTTTTCTACTGGCTGTTGATGATCCCGGCGCACCTGTTTATCTTCCGCGGCATGGCAAAACGGATTGCGCATCTTGCAGAACACAAGTCAGAAAAAATCTGATTAAAACTCTGATTCTTTCACCTTTCCCATTGCATCGTGGCGTGATTCACGGAAGAATGCGCACGAAATTCTTTTCAACACAGTGGATTGATATGAAGGTACTGGTTACCGGCGCCACCAGCGGCTTAGGCCGAAATGCGGTCGAATTCCTGCGCAACAAAGGCATCAGTGTCAGAGCCACCGGTCGCAACGAAGCGATGGGCAAACTCCTGCAAAAAATGGGGGCTGAATTCATCCATGCCGACCTGACGGAGCTGGTTTCTTCGCAGGCCAAAGTTATGCTCGCCGGAATCGATACGCTGTGGCACTGCTCCAGTTTTACCTCTCCCTGGGGAACGCAGGAAGCCTTTGACCTCGCGAACGTGCGCGCCACCCGCCGTCTCGGGGAATGGTCTGTCGCGTGGGGAGTGCGGAATTTCATTCATGTCTCCTCCCCGTCTCTCTATTTCGATTATCACCATCATCGTAATATCCAGGAAGATTTTCGCCCGGCGCGGTTCGCCTGCGAATTTGCGCGCAGTAAAGCCGCCAGCGAAGAGGTGATCGATCTGCTGGCGCAGTCAAACCCGCACACGCGGTTTACCGTTCTGCGTCCGCAAAGCCTGTTTGGGCCGCACGATAAAGTGTTTATCCCGCGTCTGGCTCAAATGATGCATCACTACGGCAGCGTGCTGTTGCCGCGCGGTGGCGATGCGCTGGTGGATATGACCTATTTTGAAAATGCGATTCATGCGATGTGGCTGGCGAGCCAGCCAGAGTGCGATAACCTTATTTCAGGTCGCGCGTACAACATCACCAACGGTGAGCCGCAAAGCCTGCGTAATATCGTACAGCGTCTGATCGACGAGCTGAATATTCACTGCCGTATTCGTTCGGTGCCCTACCCGATGCTGGACATGATCGCCCGCAGCATGGAGCGCTTTGGCAATAAATCCGCCAAAGAGCCCGCGCTGACGCACTATGGCGTGTCGAAGCTCAATTTTGATTTTACGCTGGATACCACGCGTGCTGAAAACGAACTGGGATACAAGCCGATCGTCACGCTGGATGAAGGCATTGTACGCACGGCGGCGTGGCTGCGCGATCACGGTAAACTGCACCGCTAACGCGAATTATCCCTGCCCGTACTTTTCTAATAACGCCTCGGCAATCGCCATAGATTCCGCATCCGCAATACCGTTCCAGACCTCGGGACGGTAGTGCATCTGAAACGCCATAATAATGCGCTTATGCTGCGCCTCAGTGCTATTTTCCGGCACGTCATACCCGTAACGCGCCAGAAGATCGAGCAACGCGGCAGGTTCCACGCTCTGATACGGCGGCTTTCCGTTAAGATAAAATGCGACGCGAGCCGGATCGGGCCATGCGCCAATCCCCTGCTGGGCCAGCGCGTGCCACGGGAATAGCGGGCCAGGATCGTCTTTGCGCTGCGGGGCAATATCAGAATGCGCCACCACGTTCTGCGGCTTGATGTCGTACCGGGCAATAATGTCTTTGGCGAGCGGAATCAACGCGGCAATTTGCTCAGGCTCAAACGGGGTAAAGGTCTTCACGCTGCCCGTTTTCTGCCAGCCTCGGTTTTCCAGCTCAATGCCAATCGAGGTATCGTTAATACGGTTCGTGCCGCGCCAGAAACTCACGCCCGCATGCCAGGCCAGCTCGCTTTCAGGCACCAGTTGCCAGATGCGCGGTTTGCCGTCCGGCGCAGGCGGTTTAGCGGGAATAAGATAATGCGAGCTGACGTGTTTATCGGTCAGCGTTGCCAGAGAACTGTCGAAATCATCTGCTGTATAATGGATCACCAACACTTTAATGCGTGGATAGGCAGCCTGCGCCTGATGGCGGGTATCCAGCTCATACGTCCCTTTATCGACGATGCCCTTTTCACCCGCGCATCCCACCAGCAGCAAGGCCAGCAGGGAAAGAGACAGCAGACGTTTCATCGACGCGTTTTCACCGCGGTACCGCTGACGCTCACCATCAGCATGCTGGCGTCTTTACCGACCGTTTCATAGTCGATATCAATCCCCACAACCGCATCAGCGCCCAACGCTTTGGCCTGCTCGCCGAGTTCTTTGAACGCGATTTCGCGCGCCTTGCGCAGCTCTTTTTCATAAGCTCCGGAACGCCCACCGACGATATCGCGGATGCCAGCAAAAAAGTCGCGGAAAATATTCGCCCCCAGAATGGCCTCACCCGTTACCACGCCGCAGTACTCGACGATCGGCTGCCCTTCCAGCGTTGGAGTTGTTGAAAATTGCATCGTGTCTCTCCTTTTTACATGCCCTGAACCCTTAAGTTGCGACAACACGGCCGCAACCCGACGGATGACCGGTATCGCGTTCAACGCCTTAGCGCATCACTTCCCCAGCATTATCGGTGCGTTACGCTATGATTGAAAGGATAGTTAATCATTAAGGAAATCAACATGCGCTATTCTGCTTTGACGCTTTTGGTGCCTTGTGCGCTGCTGCTCAGCGCCTGCACCACGCCTGTTACACCGGCATTCAAGGACATCGGAACCCGCAGCGGCCCTTGCATTGACGGCGGTCCTGATGCGGTAGCCCAGCAGTTTTACGACTACCGTATCCAGCATCGCAACAACGACATCACCGCCCTGCGCCCCTATCTGAGCGACAACCTGGCGAAACTGCTGAGCGATGCCACTCGCGACCCGCAACACAACGCGCTGCTTCAGTCCGATCCGTTCTCCAGTCGCACCACGCCGCCTGACAGCGCAGCGGTCGCCAGCGCCTCCACGATTCCGAATACCGATGCGCGAAACATTCCGTTAAGAGTGAAACTGACTCAAGGCGACCAGTCCTGGCAGGACGAAGTGCTGATGATCCGCGAAGGCCAATGTTGGGCGATTGATGACGTTCGCTATATCGGTGGCAGCGTACACGCCCCGGCTGGCACGCTGCGCCAGTCGATTGAGAATCGCTGAGTAAAAATCGTTACCCCCGTAAAATGTCCGGCATTTCATGAGGAATGCCGACATTTATTCTCACCCCATTTGCCTTCCGCTATTTTGTGCTATGTTTAGATAGAATTACGGGTTATATTTAACTTTTAACGCATAAATATTGCATAACTATTCTGTCAACGGTACTATCTGCGGCCTCAATTGCTATAGATTGCCTGGATGAGTAAAGACTGCCCCGATGAGTATTCAACTAAACGGCATTAACTGCTTCTACGGCGCACACCAGGCGCTGTTCGACATCACGCTGAACTGCCCCGAGGGCGAAACGCTGGTTTTACTTGGCCCAAGCGGCGCAGGTAAAAGCTCACTTCTGCGCGTCCTCAATCTGCTTGAAATGCCACGCTCCGGTACGCTTGCGATCGCCGGCAATCACTTTGATTTTGCCAAAACGCCGTCCGACAAAGCGATCCGCGATTTGCGCCAGAACGTCGGCATGGTCTTTCAGCAATATAATCTCTGGCCGCACCTGACCGTGCAGCAAAACCTGATTGAAGCGCCCTGTCGTGTGCTGGGTTTGAGCAAAGATCAGGCGCTGGCGCGTGCCGAAAAATTACTGGAACGTCTGCGCCTGAAACCGTACAGCGATCGCTATCCACTGCATCTTTCTGGCGGTCAACAGCAGCGCGTTGCCATTGCACGCGCCCTGATGATGGAACCCGCTGTTCTACTGTTCGATGAACCTACCGCCGCGCTGGACCCAGAAATTACCGCCCAGATCGTCAGCATTATCCGCGAACTGGCTGAAACGAATATCACGCAAGTCATCGTGACGCACGAAGTGGAAGTGGCGCGCAAAACCGCCAGCCGCGTGGTGTATATGGAAAACGGTCTTATCGTCGAGCAAGGGGATGCGAGCTGCTTCACCGCTCCGCAAACTGACGCCTTTAAAAACTATTTATCTCACTGATGTGTTAGGGAAAATGATAATGAAAAAAGTATTGATTGCCGCACTGCTTGCTAGCATCAGCCTTTCCGCTACCGCAGCACAGACTATCCGCTTTGCCACCGAAGCCTCTTATCCTCCGTTTGAGTCTATCGATGCGAACAACAAAATTGTGGGCTTTGACGTGGACCTGGCAAACGCGTTGTGTCAAGAGATCGATGCGACCTGTACCTTCACCAACCAGTCTTTCGATAGCCTGATCCCAAGCCTGAAATTCAAGCGCATCGATGCGGTCATGGCCGGTATGGACATCACCCCTGAGCGTGAAAAACAGGTTCTGTTCTCTACCCCTTACTATGACAACTCCGCCCTGTTCATCGGTCAGAAAGGCAAATTTGCCTCTATTGATCTGCTGAAAGGCAAAAAAGTCGGCGTACAGAACGGCACAACGCACCAGAAATTCATCATGGATAAACATCCGGAAATCACCACCGTGCCTTATGACAGCTACCAGAATGCGAAACTGGATCTGCAAAACGGGCGTATCGACGCGGTATTTGGTGATACCGCTGTAGTTACCGAATGGCTGAAAGCCAACGATAAGCTGGCGGCAGTCGGCGATAAAGTGACCGACAAAGATTACTTCGGCACGGGTCTGGGCATCGCGGTACGTCAGGGCAACACGGAATTGCAGCAGAAATTCAACGCTGCGCTCGAAAAAGTGAAAAAAGACGGCACCTACGAAACCATCTATGCCAAATGGTTCCAGAAGTAAGATCTGATGAACGAATTTTTTCCTCTAGCAAGCGCCGCCGGGATGACCGTCGGCCTTGCCGTTTGTGCGCTCATTATCGGCCTGGCGCTGGCGATGATCTTTGCGGTATGGGAGTCAGCGAAATGGCGCCCAATCGCATGGATTGGCTCCGCGCTGGTCACCGTTCTGCGCGGACTGCCAGAAATTCTGGTAGTCCTGTTTATCTATTTCGGTTCGTCACAGCTGCTGCTGACGCTCTCTGACGGCTTCACGATAAACCTGGGTTTTGCCCAGATTCCCGTGCAGATGCAGATTGAGAACTTTGACGTCAGTCCGTTCCTCTGCGGCGTGATCGCGCTTTCGCTGCTCTATTCCGCCTACGCGTCGCAAACGCTACGCGGTGCGCTGAAAGCGGTGCCAATCGGGCAGTGGGAATCCGGTCAGGCGTTGGGTTTATCTAAGACGGCGATTTTCTTCCGTCTGGTGATGCCACAGATGTGGCGTCATGCCCTGCCAGGCCTGGGAAATCAGTGGCTGGTATTGCTGAAAGATACCGCGCTGGTGAGCCTGATAAGCGTGAACGATTTAATGCTCCAGACCAAAAGTATTGCCACCCGCACCCAGGAGCCTTTCACCTGGTATATCGTTGCGGCGGCTATCTACCTGGTGATCACGCTACTAAGTCAGTACGTTCTGAAACGCATTGACCTGCGTGCCACGCGCTTTGAACGGAGACCCGGCTGATGCTTGAGTATTTACCTGAGCTGATGAAAGGGCTTCACACCAGCTTGACGCTCACCGTGGCGTCCATTGTGGTGGCTCTGATTCTGGCGCTGATTTTTACCATCGTTTTGACGCTAAAAACGCCGGTGCTGGTGTGGATTGTTCGCGCCTATATCACGTTGTTTACGGGTACGCCGCTGCTGGTGCAGATCTTCCTGATTTACTACGGACCGGGCCAGTTCCCGGCGCTGCAGGAATACCCGGTTATCTGGCATCTGCTGTCTGAACCCTGGCTTTGCGCCTTGATTGCCCTGTCGCTGAACAGCGCGGCGTATACCACGCAGCTTTTCTATGGCGCGATCCGCGCGATTCCGGAAGGCCAGTGGCAGTCCTGCGGCGCGCTGGGGATGAGCAAGAAAGACACGCTGGCGATCCTGCTGCCGTATGCGTTTAAACGCGCGCTCTCTTCCTATTCCAATGAAGTGGTGCTGGTGTTTAAAAGCACGTCTCTGGCGTACACCATCACATTGATGGAAGTTATGGGTCACGGACAGCTGCTGTACGGCCGCACCTATGACGTCATGGTGTTTGGTGCAGCAGGTCTGGTTTATCTGATTGTGAACGGTCTGCTGACGCTGATGATGCGTCTTATCGAGAACAAAGCGCTGGCATTTGAGCGCAGAAATTAATCAATAAACTGCATAAACCGTGAGTCTTAAAGACGGGCAAGTCTAACCACTGCCCGTCTTTTTTTATGCGATAAATAATATTTAATCATTTTTATTGCATACAAATTCAATAAATGGCATTGTTTATCTATGCCGAAGACACGGCGCATAAGACAGATTGACAGACGGGAGCAGTAAAATGAAAAAGTACGTTCTGGCCGCATTACTGGCAACTTTCGCCGCTGGCGCATCAGCCGCAGATAAAATCAGCTTCGGCGTTTCCGCCACTTATCCGCCATTCGAATCGCTGGATGCCAGCAATCAGATCGTTGGTTTTGATATCGATCTTGCGAAAGCGCTGTGCAAACAAATGCAGGCCGACTGCACTTTTACCAACCACGCGTTCGACAGCCTGATCCCGGCGCTGAAATTTAAAAAATACGATGCGGTCATTTCCGGAATGGACATCACACCAGATCGTAGCAAACAGGTCTCTTTCACCGACCCTTACTATGCTAACTCTGCGGTCGTTATCGCGAAAAAAGACACTTACAAATCCTTCGCTGAGCTGAAAGGCAAACGCATCGGGATGGAAAACGGCACCACGCACCAGAAATATCTGCAGGATCAACATCCTGAAGTCAAAACCGTGGCTTACGATAGCTACCAGAACGCGATTATCGACCTGAAAAATGGCCGTATTGACGGGGTGTTTGGTGACACCGCCGTGGTGAACGAGTGGCTTAAAACCAACCCTCAGCTGGGTACAGCGACGGAAAAAGTGACCGACCCGCAGTACTTTGGTACTGGCCTTGGCATCGCGGTACGCCCGGATAACAAAGCCCTACTGGAAAAACTGAACGGTGCGCTGAAAGCAATCAAAGCCGACGGCACTTACCAGAAAATCAGTGACCAGTGGTTCCCACAATAATCACGTCTCGCCGGGCACTCGCCCGGCTTTTTATTTGTGATTTATAGCGGTACATAAAAGCGGAAACGCGCCCCGCTCGCCGCCTCCATCAGGTTAATCCCGCCGCCGTGCAGCTCCAGCATCCTTTTCACGATTAACAGCCCTAATCCGCCGCGATTTTCGCGCGATGCCTGCTGGCTCAACGCAGACGGTCGCTGGAATAATTCATCCCGCAACGCCGCCGCAATCCCCGGTCCGCTATCGGTCACTTCCACCTGCAATTGCTGATTCTCCTGCCACACCGCCAGGCGAATATCGCCGCCCGCAGGCGTGTGGCGCATCGCATTATCCAGCAGATTCGTCACCACCCGCTCGATCATCGAGACGTCAGCATTCACCAGAGGCAGCCGCCCTGGGACATCAATATGCAGGCGAAGCTCACGGGTCTGCGCGGTCAGCTCAAACTTCTGCGCCACGTCGGAAATCAGCTCGCCCATCGCAAAGCGTTCGCGCTGCGGTTTGATGCCGCCATATTCCAGGCGCGCCAGTTCAAACAGCTGTTGCGAAAGATGCCGCACCTTTTGCCCCTGTCGCAGCGCCGTGGCCAGATACTTCTGGCTCTCTTCTGCCGTCAGGGTCGCGGATTTCATCGATAGCGTCTCCAGATACCCCAGCAACGACGTGAGCGGCGTGCGCAAATCGTGAGAAATATTGGCGATAAATTCCCGACGCTGCCGGTCGCTGTCGGCCAGCTGATCCCACTGGGACGTAATCTTGCGCGCCAGTTCGATAAAGGTGTTGCGCAGGAGCGTCACCTCATCACCCGTGCTGTTTTCGAGCGGCTGGTCTGCAAGCTGTTTTATGGCGCTGATGCTGTCCTGCTCCAGACCGGAGACTTCCGCCGTCAGTCGCTTGACCGGTTGCGTCACCCAATAGCGCACCAGCAGGCCCGCCAGCAGGCCAAACAGGGCCACCAGCAGCAACGACCACATCGCAGTGCTCCAGAGCGTTTTGTGCCACGCCATGTCCGCGAGCGCATTAAACTCTTCACCTTGCAGGATGATGTACAAATAGCCGCGAAGCTGGCCGTCCTGGCGAAGCGGCGTGGCGCTGAAGACTTTTTGCTTATCGAGACTGCGCGGATCGTCGCCATACACCGGCCACGTTTCGCCGCTGAGGAAATTTTGCAGCGGCGCAATCGCAATGCGTTGCCGCTGAATATGCCCCGGCGGGGCCGCATCAGCCAGCAGCTCGCCGTCCGGCGAAATCACGTACAGCTCTACGCTGGGATTAAACGTCATCAGCCGATCGAACAGCGGCTTCAGACGATGGCGATCGACCTTGCCCTGCGCATCAAGAATCGGTTCGCGCTGAGCAATTTGCTGCGCCAGCCCGCCCGACAGGCGCTGAACCATGGCGTTGCCGTACTGCATGCTGGTGTAGAGCTGCACCACACAGGCCACGGCCGCGCTGAGCATCAGCAACAGAATAAACAGCAGCGTCAGCCGCTGGCTGAGGCTAAACCTGCGCGTCATGATGAAACTCCGCAAATTTATAGCCTTTGCCCCAGACGGTACGAATAATTTCCGGCTCGGCGGCGTCTTTTTCTATCTTGATCCGCAGGCGATTGATATGGGTGTTAACGGTGTGTTCGTAGCCTTCGTGCTGATAGCCCCAGACCTGCTCGAGCAAAGCCAGACGCGAGAACACCTCGCCGGGATGACGGGCAAAAAAGTACAGCAGCTCAAATTCGCGTGGCGTGAGCACCACCTCTTTGCCGTTCAGCTGCACGCTCCGCAAGAGCGGATCCAGCGCCAGGCCGTGCGCATAAATTTGCCCGTTGGCCTGCGCCTGCCCCATCGCCTGCTGGCGACGGAACAGCGCTTTAATGCGGGCAATCAGCTCCTGCACGGAAAAGGGTTTAGCCAGATAGTCATCCGCGCCGGTTTCCAGCCCGGTGATGCGGTCAGTTTCACTGCTGCGGGCGCTGATAATAATGATGGGCAGATAGCGGGTGAGCTGGCGAATGCGACGACAAATTTCCAGCCCGTCGACATGAGGCAACATCAGATCGAGGATCACCGCATCCCATTGCACCTGCTCAAGCAGCAGCAACGCTTTGGCACCGTCGGCCTCATGGGTAATGACGTAACCTTCGTCTTCAAGATGTAAACGCAGGAGAGACGCGATATCGCCGTCGTCTTCCACCAGCAGAATCTGTTTTGCCGCCGCCATTCATTTGCCTTTTTCAGTGTTTAACCGTTAAAGCTTACCTGATTTTGGGCGGCAGAAGAGTTCACATTTTGTTTAAGATTTGACGAGCAGCGTCAACACTTCGTAGTGCGCGGTGTGCGGGAACATATCAAAAAGCTGAACGCGCTCTACACGGTAGCCGGGCAAGTGGTCAAAATCCTTTGCCATGCTCCGGGCGTTACAGCTGGAATAGATGATGAAGTCAGGTGCCATCTGGCTCAGGTAATCGCACAGCGTTTTACCGATGCCCCGACGCGGAGGATTCACCAGCACCAGTTCAGGCACGCTGCCCTGACCGGTGGCGAACTCTGCAGAATCCAGCGCCTGAAAATGAAGATCGGTTAAGCCTAATTGCGCAGCAGAGTGTTTGGCGCAGGCAATGGCTTCCGGCGAAATCTCAATACCCGTCAGCGTCATCTGCGGCGTGGCGCAGTGCAGACCAAAGCCGCCAACACCACAAAAAAGATCCCACATATGATGGATGTTTAGCGCCCGCACCCAGTCGCGCGCCGTGGCATAGAGCCGACTCGCCACCGTCGGGTTGGTCTGGAAGAAACTGTGCGGGCGGATCCACAGCGGGACGTCGTTAAAACTTTCCGCCAGCGCCTGCTGCTCAGTGAAGAAAATCTCTTTCTCCCCTTCCATAATCGCCATATGTACCGGCTGAATATTTGCCGTGATCACCTTCAACTGCGGTAACTGCTGCTGAAGCCACGGCAGCGCCGCGCGCAGTTGTTCAATTTTGGCTTCGGAACGCAGGACAATGCGCAGCATCATTCCGCCGTCGAGCTGGCTTTCAGTTAACAGCAGGTATTTGAGTTCACCGCGTTTACGCTCAACGTTATAGGGCGTCAAACCCGCACGGGCGATAAAGGGTTTCAGCGCCGCGAAGACCGGCTCAAACGAAGCGGGATACAGCGGACAGTCGGTCAAATCTTCCGGCGTGCCGTCGCGGTGCAACATCCCCAGCAGCGGTTTTTCAACACTCCCACTCACCACCATTTTGGCTTTATTGCGAAAGCCCTGCTCCGGCCCGCTGACGGGTGCGCACCACTCCGCCACCGGGTGCGATGCAAGCAGCTGCTGCAAATCGGTCATTTTCGCGGAGAGTTGTTGGGAAACCGGCTGCTCAATCCACTGACAGGAGCGGCAACGACCGGCATCAAAGAGTGCGCACTGCATAGGAAAACCTTAAGAATAACGGGGCTGCGATTATATACACAAAATCATTCAAGTTGTATCAAGGCGGCAAGTCTAAGAATCCCCCGGCCTTATTCAAGGAAGTGACTGGGGTGAGCAGACGCAGCCAACGCAGAGACAGCTTAAAGAATGACGTGTATACACATTACTGCAGACGGAAAAACCGTCGGCTGGACGCAGGAACAAAGAGGAGGAACAGCACCAGCAAATCCGGAAGTTTTTGCAGCATAAGCGAGCGGAAAATTTCTCGTTTCGACTCACCGGCAATACTGAACAGCTCGGGATACCCATAGCCGATCGACGCGGCCCACAGATAACCGGTGGCAATCACCTGGGTCAGCAGAAACACCCACCGCGCCCAGTTACGTCCTTTCGCCAGGGAAAAAGCGCAGTAGATCTCAACGAAAACCAGCGCCAGGCTGCCCATGAAAACGAGTGTCAAATTCCACGTTTGCACGCTGCGATGGATAAATTCCCCCACGCCACGCAGACCCAGCATATTAAACAGCATCACTAAATCCAGACAGCGGATCATAATAATGGCGAGCGCCGCTACCTGCACAAGAGCAGGTACGTTCAGGCGAGCATGTGCTTGTCGCGATTTCGTTAAGAATCCCAATGTTTTTACTTCCCTGAAAAACAGTGCCGCGACACGCGCGGCACTTCATTGAGAATTTTAAATGCTTCAGCCGCGTCTTGCACGCTGGATATCGCGCACGCGCTGTTTTTCCGCGCGCGCCATCAGATACCAGGCAATAAAGCCCACGACGCCCACAACCCCTAAAATGATTGACGCCAGGGCGTTGATCTCAGGGTTAACGCCCATGCGTACGCTGGAGAAAACCAGCATCGGCAGCGTCGTGGCACCCGGGCCTGAAACGAAGCTGGCAATCACCAGGTCGTCGAGCGACAGCGTAAACGCCAGCAGCCAACCCGAGATCACCGCAGGCATAATCATCGGCAGCGTAATGATGAAGAAGACTTTAACCGGCGTAGCACCGAGATCCATCGCCGCCTCTTCAATCGAATGATCCAGCTCGCGCAGACGCGACGAAATCACCACCGCCACATAGGCGGTACAGAAGGTGACGTGCGCCAGCCAGATGGTCAACATGCCCCGATCCGCCGGCCAGCCAATCGCATGCGCCAGCGCGACAAACAGCAGCAGCAACGACAAACCCGTGATGACGTCCGGCATGACCAGCGGAGCGGTTATCATAAACGCAAAGCCCGTCGAGCCACGGAAGCGACCAAATCGCACCATCACCAGCGCGGCAATGGTGCCAAGAACAGAGGCCATGGTGGCTGCGCAGGCTGCAATCGTCAGACTCAACCCCACCGCGCTCATCATGGCGGTATCATGGAAAAGTTCGCCGTACCAGCGCGTCGACCAGCCCGCCCAAACGGTCACCAGTTTGGAGCTGTTGAACGAGTAGATCACCAGCATCAACATCGGGGCGTAAAGGAACGTGAAGCTCAGCACCAGAATCAGAATGCGCCACGGAGAGCGTACGACCGGTAAATTATTCATCCGTGATCTCCCATCTGTTTTTGCTGATGCTTGTGGAACCACATGATCGGCACGATCAGCAGCAGCAGCATGACAATCGCGACCGCAGAGGCCACCGGCCAGTCGCGGTTGTTGAAGAACTCCTGCCACAGCACGCGCCCAATCATGATGCTGTCCGGGCCGCCGAGCAGTTCCGGGATAACAAACTCACCGACTGCAGGGATAAACACCAGCATCGACCCCGCGATAATGCCGCCTTTGGTGAGGGGGACAATCACATTGAAAAACGTTTTCAGCGGACGGGCACCGAGATCCAGTGAGGCCTCCACCAGCGAATAATCAATGCGCGTCAGCGCCGTATAAATGGGCAGTACCATAAACGGCAGATAGGCGTACACAATGCCGATATACACTGCCAGATTGGTGTGCAAAATCGTCAGCGGCTGATCGATAACGCCGAGCCACAGCAAGAAGTTATTCAGTACACCGTTGTTTTTCAGAATCCCCATCCACGCGTACACGCGGATCAGAAACGAGGTCCATGACGGCAGAATCACCAGCAACAGCAGAATATTGCGCGTCGACGGTTTGCTGTGCGCCACCGCCCACGCAAGCGGATAGCCGATCGCCAGACAGCAGATCGTCGAGACCGCGGCTATTTGCAACGACTGCAAATATGCTTCGAAATAGAGCGGATCGTCGGTGAGCTGTAAATAATTACCCAAATTCAGCGCGATCGTCAGCGTTCCGTCCGCCCACTCCATCAGATTGGAATAAGGCGGGATCGCCCGCGCCATTTCGGCGAGACTGATCTTGAAGACAATCAAGAATGGCAGCAGGAACAGCAGGATCAGCCACACGTACGGCATGGCGATCACCAGCTTGCGGCCATGCGCCATCTGCATATGCGTCAGCCATTTCGCGAATCCGCTGGTTTTAGGCTCGCGGACAGGGGGTTCAAGTGTACTCATTGCCGCTCCTTATACCGTCAGCACGACGCAACTGTCCGCGTCCCAGCACAGACGCACTTCATCGCCCCACGTTGGCAGCCCTTTTCGGTAGCGGTGCTCGTTCTGCAACTGGGCGCTGATCATCTGGCCGCTTTTGAGTCGAACGTGATAAATCGAGAGATCGCCCAGGTATGCAATATGCACCACTTCTCCGACGGCAAGGTTATAGCCATCGGCAGGCGACGCCTCGCAGAGCATGATTTTTTCCGGACGCAGTGCAACGTAAACCGGCACGTTATCCACGACCGAGGCGTCAGGATCTACTTTCAGCGGATGCACCAGCCCTGGCGCTTCAATCACCAGACCATCTTCCTGACGTTCTTTCAGCAACCCTTCAAACACATTGACCGAACCTATAAATTCCGCGCTGTAGCGCGTGGTCGGGTGCTCGTAAATCTCTTCGGGTTCGCCGATTTGCACGAACTTACCGCGGTTCATGATCGCGATGCGTCCGGCCATGGTCATGGCCTCTTCCTGATCGTGCGTCACCATCACACAGGTCGCACCCACGCGCTCAAGAATATCCACCACTTCGAGTTGCATACGGTCGCGCAGCTTTTTGTCCAGCGCCCCCATGGGCTCGTCAAGCAGCAGCAGTTTTGGCCGTTTTGCCAGGCTACGCGCCAGCGCCACGCGCTGACGCTGGCCGCCAGAAAGCTGATGCGGCTTGCGCTTTGCGAATTCCTGCATATGCACCAGGCTGAGCATTTCGGCCACGCGTGCAGTGATTTCCGCTTTTGGCAGCTTGTCCTGCTTCAGGCCAAACGCGATGTTCTGCTCCACCGTCATATGGGGGAACAGCGCGTAGGACTGAAACATCATATTGATCGGGCGTTCGTAAGGCGGCACGCGGGAGAGATCGACGCCATCCAGCATAATTTGCCCGGCTGTCGGCTGTTCAAAACCGGCCAACATCCGCAACAGCGTGGATTTGCCACAGCCGGACGCGCCAAGCAGCGCAAAGATCTCGCCTTTGTAGATGGTGAGGCTGACATCGTCCACGGCATGCTGACCATCAAAGGACTTCGTCAAATTACGGATTTCAAGAAGCGGGGTCAGCGCTTTACGGGTTTTCGCCTGCGGGCGGGGGTTCGCTTCATTCACGGGGTGCTCTCCGGCATCAATCTAAACTGGTGCAGGCGCACCCTTTCGGTGCGCCTGTTGCCGGGATGTTCTGAACATTCCCGGCCTGGAAAAAGTCGGTGAATGAATTATTTACCGCTTTTCACCTTCGTCCACGCACGGGTACGCACGCGGTCGATTTTCGGGTCTTGTACTTTCAGCGTGAACAGCTTGGCGAACACATCTGCCGGCGGGAAGATTGCTGGATTGTCACGGACTTCAGCGCTGATCAGCGGCACCGACGCTTTGTTACCGTTGGCGTAGAAGACGTGATCGCTGATATGGGCAATGACTTCCGGACGCAGCAGGTAGTTCAGGAACTGATAGGCTTCATCTTTGTTTTTCGCATCCGCAGGCATTGCGAAGACGTCAAAGAACGCCAGCGCGCCCTCTTTCGGGATCGTATAGGTCACGTTCACGCCATTCTTCGCTTCTTTCGCGCGGTTGGCCGCTTGCCACACATCACCCGCCCAGCCGATGGCAACACAGATATCGCCGTTAGCGAGATCGTTAATGTACTGAGATGAATGGAAGTAACGAATGTTTGGACGCAGCTTGAGCAGCAGGTCGGTGGCCGGCCCGGTGTAGTCATCTGCTTTGGTGCTGTTCGGATCTTTGCCGAGGTAATTCAGCACGGTGGCAAAAATCTCTTCAGGCGCATCGAGGAATGAGACGCCGCAGCTTTTCAGCTTGGCCAGGTTTTCCGGTTTCAGCACCATATCCCAGCTGTCCAGCGGTACGTCGGTTCCCAGCGCCTTTTTCACTTTATCGACGTTGTAGCCAATCCCGGTCGTCGCCCACAAATACGGTAAGGCGTATTTGTTATCCGGATCGTGCTTCGCGACCATCTTCAGCACTTCAGGATCGAGGTTTTTCCAGTTCGGCATCTTGCTCTTATCCAGCGGCTGGAAAACGCCGGCCGCCAGCTGGCGCTCAAGGAAACTGGCCGAGGGAACCACCAGGTCAAAGCCGGTGCTGCCCGCCATCAATTTGCCTTCCAGCACTTCGTTGGAGTCAAAGACGTCGTAAACCACTTTAATCCCGGTCTCTTTTTCGAAATTCGCCACCGTATCCGGCGCGATATAATCAGACCAGTTATAAATGTGCAGCGTTTTTTGTTCCGCAGCGAGCGTACCGGCAGAGACAGCCATCAGAGCGCCCGCAACCAGACCCGATAACCATTTTTTATTAAAGGCGACCATATCGTTATTCCTTATGAAAGCTCGTTAACTGTTGTTAACAAACGAACTAAAAGCATGCATTTGGGGATATGCAAGAATCATGCATATTTTGTCGCTCTGCCTGACGCAAAAGAAAAAACCTTCTGGCAGTTTTCGCTCGCTTTTTTAAGCTCCGCAAGAATAACTGTAGCCTGTGCCCCAGGCTATAGCCCAGATTAAAAAGCGGTTTTTATCAATTTTTTACGCAGAAAGGGTCTATGTGATAAGCCGAACAGGCCCGCAGACAGGTGAAATATTCTTTAAAGGGAGGTTAATAGCAGCAGATTAGAGGGTGTTATGCAGCCGCTGCGGTAGCGACTGCGAGAGTGTCAGCGCGTTTTAGTGCAGAAACGCGTCGCGTGAATCGTTATTCTCGACCTCTTCATCTTCAGCCATAAAGAGCAGGTGGTGCGCGCTGGCCTCTAACATCACCATCGAGATTTGCTCTTCGCTCTGGCGCATAAACCAGGCAAACTGCTGAAATGACAACCCCGCACCGGCGCATAAAGACTGGCAAACCACCAATTTTGGCAGATTATCATCCTGAATATCGAGAAATGCTTTCACGGTCAAAGAACCGGCATTGATTGCCGATAAATCAGAGGCCAGGGCCAGCAGTGCCGACGGTTTTACTTCGGCCAGCGCCGAGAAAAGAATTACGTCGTTAATCAGGTCGATTTTGGCGTCAAAAATGCCGTCGAAATTTTGCATGTGCGGCAGGTGCAACGCCTGACAGGAATCACACTCAAAGTAAGTGATGCCAGCATCGTCGAGCCAGTGACGTAACGTATCCAGAGTTGGAACGACCTGTAAATCCATAGAGTGCAGCCTCGTAATAAAAAACTTTGCTTAGAGTACGCAAAAAGCGTGTTCCTAACCACCCGTTTTCAGGCAATAGCCCGGCGTGGCGTGGCGCTCAATCCATGAGATCATTTTACCCGCAATATCGACGCCCGTGGTTTTCTCTATCCCTTCAAGGCCTGGCGAGGCATTAACCTCCATCACCATCGGCCCCCGGTTAGCGCGCAAAATATCCACGCCCGCAATATCCAGTCCAAGGGTTTGCGCCGCTGTAATGGCGATTTCACGTTCGCGCTCGGTGATGTTCGCGATACGCGCCACGCCGCCACGGTGCAAATTAGAGCGGAAATCCCCGTCTTTCGCCTGGCGTTCAATCGCCGCCACCACCTCATTGCCGACGACCAGACAGCGAATATCGCGCCCTTTCGCCTCTTCGATATATTCCTGCACCAGAATATGCGCATTCAGGCCGCGAAACGCGTCAATCACGCTCTCGGCTGCCTGACGCGTTTCGGCCAGCACCACTCCAATGCCCTGGGTGCCCTCCACCAGCTTCACCACCAGCGGTGCGCCGCCCACCATTGCAATTAAATCGCTGGTGTCGTCGGGCGAATGGGCAATGCCGGTCATCGGTAAATCGATGCCCTGTCGGGCGAGTAACTGCAGGGAACGCAATTTATCGCGCGCGCGGGTAATGGCAACAGATTCATTCAGGGGATAACTGCCGAGCATCTCGAACTGACGCAACGCGGCGGTGCCATAGAAGGTCATTTGCGAACCGATGCGCGGGATCACCGCATCGAAGTGCGGTAACTGGCGACCTTTATAATGGATTGAAGACGCTGCCGGGCTGATGTTCATATAGCACGACAGCGGATCGAGGATCTCAACCGAATGGCCACGCTTATTCGCCGCATCAAGCAGGCGCTTACAAGAATAGAGCGTTCCATCCCGGGACAAAATGGCAATTTTCACCCTGCACCTCTCTAAAAACTCAATAAGAGCCTGCGTATCATATACGCAGCAGGGCGCAGGATAAATGTGCTATCGCACGGCCCAGCCCTGTTTATGTAAATAGTCGAGAATAAACGGACGGTTTTCTTTAATAATGGTGCGACGAATATGGTCACTCCAGGTGTCGCGACGATTATTGCTGTCGCGCGTCAGATAATAGTTGGCCAGGTCTTCGTCGTACTGCGCCAGCACGTCAGCATCCACGGGCTGATAGTGATTTTCATGCATCAGCATCGCAGCAGGAATACGCGGTTTCACGTCCGGGTTATCAGCGGGCCAGCCAAGGCACAGGCCAAACAGCGGTAAAACGTGTTTTGGCAGTTGCAGCAGTTCCGTCACACTTTCAATGTTATTGCGAATGCCACCGATATACACGCCACCCAAACCCAGCGATTCCGCGGCTGTTAACGCATTTTGCGCCATCATTGCGGTATCCACCACGCCCAGCAGCAGCTGTTCCGCCAGCCCCAGTTGCGCATCGGGACAAATTTGCAGATGACGATTAAAATCGGCGCAGAATACCCAAAACTCAGCCGCTTGCCCGACATGCTTCTGCCCGCCGGTCAGCGTCACCAGTTGCTCACGCATCGAGGGATCGGTAATGCGGATAATCGACGTGCACTGTAAAAAGCTGGAGCTGGAGGTTCCCTGCGCGCTTGCGATAATCGCTTCCCGCTGGGCATCCGTAATCGGTTGGTCGGTGTAATGGCGGATAGAACGGTGGGAACGGATCACATCAATCGTCGGGGTCATAGGTCTCTCTTTTCTCTCTCTTTACGCGGTTTCCAGCCAGTATAGGCAAAGATGGCGAACGTGTAATTGGCGAAATATAGCCTAAAGATATCAAAGCGACAGGTGAAACCTGCTTTTCATGAGGGCAGGTTATCGTGCACTATAAGCGTCATTCGCCGTCGGGCTTACGTTTTAGGAGAGAGATATGTTTGCAGTGATTTTTGGACGTCCAGGTTGCCCTTACTGCGTGCGCGCTAAAGAACTGGCAGAAAAACTGACCGCTGAGCGTGATGACTTTAACTTCCGCTACGTTGATATCCACGCGGAAGGCATCAGCAAATCTGACCTCGAAAAAACCGTGGGTAAACCGGTTGAAACCGTGCCGCAGATTTTCCTCGATCAGACGCACATTGGTGGTTTCACTGATTTCGAAGCCTATGCGAAAGAGAATCTGGGTCTTTTTGCTGCCCAGTAATGTGTGAAGCGCCCTCTCTGGAGGGCGTTTTTATTTGTGACGCAGACGTCGGATCAGACTGCGCGCAAAGAGAAAGCACAGCGCGCCCAGCGCACACCAGAATATTCCGCTCATCAGCCACGCCAGTTCCTGCCACAGCGAACGCGACGGTACAAACACCCAGCGCATCACCACCAGGCATAGCGGTGCCGCCAGAACCGCACCAATCAACGACTTAAATACCGCTTCACCGCGCGTCAGAAAACTGGCCACTATCCCTGGGAGAATGAAAAACAGTAACCCCAGCTCAGGATGACCTGATGACCGAAACGCGCCCTTCACATTCGCTAATACCAGGCAAACCACGGTAAACAACAAGAAACAGCAGGCGACCCCCGCCCAGTTCCGTTTTATGTTCAAAAATCCTCCTGACTTCATCTCTATCGAATACACATTCGTCCAGCGGACGCCCAGTCAGATAAAGCAACGTGGCACTCCTTGCCAAAGCCCATAGGTGATATGCGATCTTTACTGGCTCTGAATATCCAATGCGATTAGACTATCGGCCAGTTATTGTTCTTCGGATATATTCTTAGTGTGTGAAAAGTGTATTTTTCTGCTCGCGCATGGAACAAAACAGTAGCCTAAATAACCCTTTCTTTCAACAGCTTAACGGTAAACAAGAAGTTAGCCTTCGTGAATATAAACGTCGCAGATTTGTTAAACGGGAATTACATCCTGTTATTATTTGTTGTACTGGCATTAGGCCTGTGCCTGGGCAAATTACGCCTGGGTTCAGTTCAACTCGGTAATTCCATTGGCGTTTTAGTCGTCTCATTATTATTAGGCCAACAACATTTCAGCATTAACACCGACGCGCTAAACCTTGGATTTATGCTGTTTATTTTTTGCGTAGGCGTAGAAGCGGGCCCGAACTTTTTTTCAATTTTCTTTCGCGACGGCAAAAATTATCTGGTGCTGGCGCTGGTGATGGTCGGTAGCGCACTGATTATCGCATTAGGGTTGGGCAAACTGTTTGGCTGGGATATCGGGTTAACTGCAGGCATGCTGGCAGGATCGATGACCTCGACGCCCGTTCTCGTCGGCGCTGGCGACACGTTGCGCCACTCGGGGATGGAAGGGAGCCAACTTTCCGTTGCGCTCGATCATCTGAGTTTGGGTTATGCCCTCACCTATCTGATCGGTCTGGTCAGTCTGATTGTCGCCGCACGCTATTTGCCAAAATTACAGCACCAGGATTTGCAAACCAGCGCCCAGCAAATCGCCCGTGAACGCGGCCTGGACACTGACACTAAACGCAAAGTCTACTTACCGGTGATCCGCGCCTATCGCGTGGGGCCGGAGCTGGTGGCCTGGGCTGACGGTAAAAATTTGCGTGAGCTGGGGATCTATCGCCAGACCGGCTGTTACATCGAACGCATTCGCCGCAACGGCATTCTGGCGAACCCGGATGGCGACGCGGTGTTGCAGATGGGCGACGATATCGCGCTGGTAGGTTATCCCGATGCGCATGCCCGTCTCGATCCCAGCTTCCGTAACGGCAAAGAGGTGTTTGACCGCGATCTGCTCGACATGCGCATCGTTACCGAAGAGATTGTGGTCAAAAACCACAACGCCGTGGGTCGCCGCCTGGCGCAACTTAAGCTGACCGATCACGGTTGTTTCTTAAACCGCGTGATCCGCAGCCAGATTGAAATGCCGATCGACGACAATGTCGTTCTCAACAAGGGCGACGTGCTCCAGGTGAGCGGCGACGCACGCCGCGTCAAAACCGTTGCCGACCGTATCGGCTTTATCTCCATCCACAGCCAGGTGACCGATCTGCTGGCTTTCTGCGCCTTCTTTATTGTCGGCCTGATGATTGGGATGATCACGTTCCAGTTCAGCAACTTCAGCTTTGGCGTTGGCAACGCCGCCGGGCTCTTATTCGCCGGAATTATGCTGGGCTTCCTGCGCGCTAACCACCCAACCTTCGGCTATATCCCGCAGGGCGCGCTGAATATGGTGAAAGAGTTTGGCCTGATGGTCTTTATGGCGGGCGTCGGTTTGAGCGCGGGCAGCGGTATTGGACACAGTCTGGGTGCCGTCGGCTGGCAGATGCTGGTCGCCGGTTTGATTGTTAGCCTGCTGCCGGTGGTGATCTGTTTCCTGTTCGGCGCTTACGTTCTGCGCATGAACCGCGCCATGTTATTTGGCGCGATGATGGGTGCCCGCACCTGTGCGCCCGCGATGGAAATCATCAGCGATACTGCACGCAGTAACATCCCGGCCCTGGGCTACGCGGGCACATACGCCATTGCTAACGTGCTGTTGACGCTGGCGGGTACGCTGATCATCATCATCTGGCCGGGACTCGGATAACTCTCAAGTTTGCGCATCGAGAAAATTATTTTAGATATGCGCAGAACTTTTCCAAAAGGAGGCAGTCATAATTAGTGCCACTGCTTTTCTTTGATGTCCCCCAATTTGTGGAGCCCATCAACCCCGCCGTTTTGGTTCAAGGTTGATGGGTTTTTTGTTGCCTGCTATATTATCATCTTTAAACCAATAACTTACAGACAATCGGTATGGCCATTGGCGACAAAGTGGCGACAGCTTTATGCGTTTTTTGGTAAGGAAAAATTCTTGTGTCATCTCAAAATCTATCTAGGTACTCTTCATTGGTTTTCTACATTCAGGAAGAGACAAAACAATTTTTCATTGATGAGTGCTCAAAAGTTGGTCTCGAAGCAAAAAAAGTTCAGTGCTTTTCGGCAAACCCAAGCATTAAAGATTTTCTGAGTATAATTTTTGAACGCGGGCAAAAGTTTGCCCCTCAAGTGTTGAAGGTTTTGAATATGTTACAAAGAAAAAGCAGCATAAGGATTGAGGTTGCCGCAGATAGAAAAATTATCAACTTAAGCGGTGTCTCGACTGAAGATGCTCTTAAGTTAATTCAAGCTGCCGATGCAATAAAAATAACAGATACCGAGTCTGATTTAATTTCTGACGTGAGTCACCCTCCTGTACACAATAACTAAAACAAGGGGTTACGAAAAACAATAACCCCTTGTTTTTGACACTGTCCACTTAACGTCCACTAAGACAAGGAGTAGATACAGTGTCCTTATGTTCATATTTTGGATTATAGCCCCTGCATCATTCGTTCGTTGAGGAGCTTAGTCACTGCATCATTTTGCATTTCTAGCCAACTATCATATGTTGTGTTTTGTACAATGAAGCGTTCCCATTCATCATCGGGTATGGCTTTGAAATCTTCAGGTGACTCCACTTTGAAACCAGATTTTTCAAATAATTCTTCAATTGAAGTAAACGAAGAACACTCCCTCAAAAAATTTGAGTTAAATAACTCAGGAAAAGTTAACTGCGTAGTGTTTCCTACCTCTTCCAGATTTTCTTTTAACTTTCTGATTTTACTATTTAAATCTTTATGCATGTAGTCATTCCTCTGAAAAGTGCGTTTAATACACGATTAAGGCTTAATTACTATAGTTAGCTAACTAATTTTTCGATAGCGTCACCGCAAGCCTCGATAAAATCCGAGTTTAAACTAACCGTTGGTGAGTCAATATCAAGCTTTACATGGGTCACAGGATCTAAATCAGCTTCATGAACAATCGAATTACGCCTTGTGGCAATCAATTTCAGGTTTCTCTTTACAACCTCGTCACTAATTCCCATTTCAGTGGCAATTTTCACCCACTTATGGCTTTCATCCCAAATATACGATAAACCATCAGCAATCTTAGAAGGATCTTGATATGAAATAGTCTTCAATTTAGAAAACATTGCCTCTTTAAAAAAATACTCAGGAGGAGGTATTGTTGCTGCTTGCATTCGAAGGTATGTATTTAAGGGAAGAACCTCGTTGAGATATTTGGAAGTCGGATTTTTTCTTCCCAAATAAATTTCCAATACCCCATCTAATATCAGGTCATGAATTAGCTTATCAAATGCGCTAACACAATTCACTAGTTGCGCACGTAGGATGTCATCGTGAGACATGGGCAACTGGATTCTATTGCAAAGATAGTTATGTAATGCAGAAAGTTGCTTTGCCTCATTTATATTCCTTTTAAAAACCATATGCGCTCTAGACATAGTCCAACGTCCTTACAACTTTTTCAGCGAGCTCCTCAAATTGCAGGCGGAATCTGTCTCTATTAGAGGACATTTGATCAAATACAGGACCTGTTTCTCCAATTTCTTCATCCCTCAACTCAAATACAGGAACTTCTGCTGCATAGGACTTTGGCAAAAGTCCTTGGAAGTCCGGAATTTCTGCAAGACAGAATCCCTCATCAACAACGTCTTGAGGATATTCATTTAAACTCATACCAATACCTGTCAAGGATGGCATTAAATCCTCAACAACTTTGCGCTTTATCTCAGCAATGTTGTCCCTGTAAGGTCTTGCTGCTCGACCGTTCCTAACATTGAATCGCTGAATGAGCATCCCAACAAATTTTGTCTGAGATTCTCTTAAGGGGTATGCACTATCCTCAAAAAAGGAAAAATTAGTCTTTTTCCAGTCCATCCAACGAGGCAACACCTGTTTAAGAATATCTATAGCCATAATAGAGAATGGATCAGGGTTAGTCGGAATGATGAATGAATCAGAACAAAGAAATAAATTTTGATTTATTGAACTCAAACCTGGATTTAAATCAATCAACGTATATTCAATATCATATTTTTCTTCTGTAAGCTTAATTAATTCGGAAAAGGCGCCAGGCAAGTTTTGCAATGTGGCTAATGCGTTACCTGATGTCTGGGCAAATGTCAGTGAGGCTTCGTATTCTGATAAATTAGCATGACCTGCAAGAAGAAAAAGATTAGGAGCACGTGCTGGGGTTATACAGTCCACGGGTGCTATAGCTTGCGGTTTACCTTTGAAAGCAACTTCCACCCCATCTTTTAAATTATGTCTTTTTGTATTCTCTTCTGAATAATATTGTTCAAATCTATCGCCAAGTATTAAACTAGAAAGATTGCACTGGGGATCTCCATCGACTACTAACACTCGATGATTCCTCGATAACATCCATCCTAAATTATATACTGATGTGGTTTTACTAACCCCACCTTTGTGATTAAAAAAAACTATTCTCTTCGACATAATTATATTCCGTAATTTGTGGAAAACCTATTGCACATGATTGTTTTGATTCTACATTATGTAGTGTCGAGATAGAAGTTAACTACTCGAATCATCAATCTCCCACCATCTCTATACACTGTATACATTTGTAACGTTCAATGTTGCTTTTTCATTTAGATCCTAATAAGCAATCCGCCCTAAAGTGCCGCCATCCCTAGGTTTTCCATTACTACTAAAAAAAATCACTCAAAAGGAACGCCCCTTCCAGCATCACTAAAAATCATTATTACCATTAACTTTCAATATGTTAAATACATTATGGTATACGTTTAAGGACAATCAAGCTGAAAAACACTGAAATTTTTTTCAATCATTTCAGTTATGGTTTTCCGCAAAGCCTCCTGCACTGACGCGCCTGGCGTTCTGGTTTGTAGAAAAATAAAACTGAAAAACTTCAACGATCCAAAAACCGCAGGCGGGTGCGGTGTAGTGCGATTTTGGTCTGCGGATGATTTATTTTGTCATGCTGTGGCGCTCTCAGCGCCCCGCTGTGGGTACGATCTATTTTGACTGTTGCGGATGTTGTCAGAAGGAGAGGACATCGCAGAGCGCGGCGGGTTGCGCGTGATGCTATCCCCGCAAAGGGATAAAGATGAAATATCCCCGGCAGGGGATAAAGGGCATAAAAAACCCGCTTTCGCGGGCTGGGATTGGGTGAGGTTATTTCCCTATGACAGGGGAGTATTTTGAATTGAGGGTGTCAGCTTTTGTTCCCGTGTTCCGAATGGCGGCCGCATTAGTCGGCGCCCCCGTATTACTGTGGCTGTGGCTCGCTGTCTGTTCCGCCAGCTCTTTCACCACATCCAGCGTGTCCAGCATCAGCTGGGCAACGTTGATACTGCCGGAACCGATCCAGACCACTGGGGCAATAATCTGCTGCTGAACTGCCGCCACGCTTTTACGAATCTGGCCAATCTTCTCGATCAGGTCTTTGCCTGTCGTCACGGTCTGCGTTCCGGCAATATCAGTATCATCGTTCCCATCCACGCTGGCGACCCGGTTATTCACCGCCTGGCTGTAATCGCCTGTGCATACCTGCTGAATGGCTCCGGCCATCAGTGTGGACGTACCCAGCACCGTGACTTTATCCGTGGCTTTAATCGTGGTTTCCCGGCTGACCAGCTCGCGCTGTTCCGTGTCCGCTTTAACCACACGCGCCATTGACGTTTCGCTGATCGTCTGGTCAGTCTGTCTCACCCAGTCACCCGCCTGGGTAACACGCTGCGAGACTTCCGCACGCTGCTGCTGTAACTGCTCACCAGGCTGAATATCCGGGAGGCTGGTTCCGTCCGGGACGGTCTGGCGCACAAAGGGCTTATCAGGCCGTCCGCCCGTAAATCCGATCTCAACCAGCGTGCCTTCAGGCGGAAACTGGAACATCCCGGAATCATTACCCGCCATCGGAACCGGTAGCGGAACGGCAGAATAAACAGGCGTGTCTTTATCCGGATTGCCGTCAGCGTCAAGCAGCTGCACATCAACGGCATAACGCGGACGGAACGGATCGGAGAAATTCCCGCTTTTGACTGCCTCAACCGGATTCATAACACGGGCAAATTTGGGCAAATGCAGACCGGAAGCCAGCTCCGGATAATGGCTCTCAATCTGGCGCTGTACGGGTGTTTTTTGCAATGCCTGACCTGTGGCGCGGTTGCGCGGTGTCCACGTCACGCCCATCGTGTCATTTTCCAGGTGGACTTTCGTCACCCTTTCACCGTTCAGCTGAACACCAGGACGCAGACTCTGCACCACGGGCAGTGTCATGGAATTGCCCCCGGCCACTCCCTGGCTAAATTCATGAGGGATCTCAACCGGGCGATCAGCAAACAGCGCCTTTTCTGCACCGCCGATATACACACCACCATCCGATAGCTGATACCAGATGAAATCCGTGATGCCGAAAGCTTTGCCCAGATTGTCCAGCAACTGATAACCCGTCCCGCTGTGCGTCAAGTGCGGAATCGGGCGATCTGAATATTCGGCATCCGGCACGCTGAAGGTCAGCCCGCTGTGCTCCGTCAGCCAGCTGGCCACACTGCGCAGCGTGGGGTGCTGAAAGGAGCATGGCCAGAGGCGTTCGAATACGCCAACCAGCTCACGAACAAACAACCGCTGAAAACCATTTTCCGCAGGCTGCGAGCGCTCCACATACCCGGTAAACCATCGAAGCACCAGATCGGTATAACCCACATCGAGGCGAACCACTTTCCCGGTGTAGTCCTGCGTCGTCCCTGCCGTGATAAACCCCCGGCCGCAGCTGTTCAGCTCCAGCACCAGGCTGGCATCAGCCAGATGGATTTCATCCGTTGAAAGATACAGGCGTTTAATAGGCTTCATCTTTACCCCAGTACTTCATTGACGGGCTTCAGCACCTTACGCTCAAACCACGTCATTTTTTCTTCATCTTCGCCAGCTGCTTGGCTCCCGTTCTGGCCAGTGCCGCTTCCCGCCGTTTGTTTTACTGCCGTGGTTTTGCCGCTCGCCCTGGCCTCACGTTTTTCCTGCACGCTGATATGTTCCGAAAGCGTAAACGTCACCAGCCAGGACATGCGGCCATCCTGTGGCGGCGCGTCCAGCGTTCCGGTAAACGTCGCCTCACGAAAATTCACAGCGCGTGCGGCCTCATGGGCTACACGGTATTTCTGACGCTGGCCGCTGGCATCCGTCGCGCTGCCCAGCTCGAAGATGCGGCGCAGGATCTCAGGATTTTTAAAGGGAACCTCCCCGGACACGCGCAGCTCCTTCCCCTTAATGCCCTGCTCTGATTTCGTCGTGGCGCTGGTCTGGCCGGACTGGTCTTTATCCTGGAATTGCTGGGAAACCGTGACGCGCATGTTTTTCAGCAGAACGGCTTCCCCGTTAAGCGCCAGTGTCGGATTCGATGTCATGGATCATTCCTTTTATGCCGTCGAGATTGTCGCCAACCAGCATCATGGCAGCGGTATAAATTGCTGACTGAAGCGGAATCCCCTTTACCAGCTCCAGAAGCGCAGACGGCAGATCGCCGCTGGCTGTGAACACCCACGCCCTGGCGCTTTTTCCCTGTAAATCAGACAGCCCGCTGGCAATGTCTGAAATCATGCTTTCACGCTGCTGCTGAAAATCCCCCATCAGCTTTTTGACCGTGGGTATATCAGCCGTTGCAGCTGCTTCCTGCCGGGCTTTTTGTACCGCTGCGGCGGTCAGCGCTGTGCGGCTGGTCGGTACGGAAAGCGGGATCGCAGAGGGCAAACTCTGGCTGTATTTCGCCGGGATTTGCATTTTCTCCGCAGCCAGCTGCGCGGCGGATTGCGCCAGCCTCCCTACCTGGGTAAACGCCGGACTGGGGAACACGTCCACCAGTTGATTCAGGTTGGCCATGAAATTGTCATGCGTCTGGCCAGAAACCATCATGATCACGATATCCGCCGCCCCGCCCGTCCCGGCCAGCTTTTCAGCCAGGTAGTTGATAGCATTCACCGGACTGAGATAAGCCCCGTTTTCTGTCTGCTGCCCCAGCCCGTATACCCACGGGTGAGCAGGGATCACGGAACAATTCAACGCTCCCACTGAATCACTGAAGGCAATACGGGCTTCACGCCACATCAGAAGGAACCTCTGGCCAGTTGATATCCGGGGCGGCACTGGTATCAAGCCTGTTTAACATCACCCGGTATTTCTTCCACGCCGTCAGCAGCGCAATTTCTTCCTCTGAAGCCAGCTCCAGTTCAACAGCATCCTGAAGTGGGCCGATGGACTGAGCTGCCAGCTGCAACAGGCTTTGTTTATTCGCTTCAGCACGCGCGATGTGATCCACAAGCGCAGGGATGATTTTTTTGCCATCAAACATCCATCCACCATCAATATTGAAACCTTCCGGCACAGATTTTGTTGTGACTTCCGCCACGGCCATATTCACTGGCCATAGTGCGGACGCATCGTAATCCGCCGTTCTGATAATGCCGTCATCGGTGAAAGCAATTTTGAGTTTTACCGCCGAGAACTTTTCCTGGCTTGCATACCAGTCGTTCCCGTCTTCATCTTTCAGATAAAGAATATTTTCAGCCTCTTTTACTTCAGGCTCATAAAATGAAAGTTGTTTTAATTGCATACTCATCCCGAAATCGTGCGCCATGCGCCGTTAATATTGATTTGGAGCGGCTTGTACTGAATCGTGTCATCCACTGGCGCATCCCCTTCAACATACCAGCCCGTAAACGCGCACCCGCCCGGAACGTAATTCCAGCCATTACGCTTCAGTACAATCGTTCCGGGACTGCCCTGACGAACGTCAATCACCGTTGCCGTTTTACGCTGATAAAGGGCGTCAAAATTGCCATAATCAGACGGCACGACCTGGCCAGTCGCATTCAGCCCATGCCCTACGGACACCCGACCTGTAGAAAGGTTAACTGTAAGCGGACGCAGACTGCCGTATCCGCCCCATGCATCACCGCTCTTAGTGAGCATGAGATAAAGATTAGCGCCATCATTTCGCCAGAAGGTGCCGTAATTCCCGTATGCAATCCGGAAGCTGTTAGCATTTGAACTTTGAATTTCAGTACTGGCTTTCAGTGGACCATTATTGACAACAACGGACTTGCCAGCGTCAGGGTTAAGCGAAATAGACCCTTCCCACCCTAAAATAATGCCGCTGTTGCCTTTGTAGTTATAAAGCGATACATGGTAGCTATCGCTCCCCCGGCCAAAGTAAAACAGGTTATCGCCGTTGTAATCCTTGCCTAACAGATAGCTGGACTGGCCCGCAGCAAGCGGCCAGAGCGCTACCGTTGCGCCATTGCCTTTCACGGCAATGCCTTTCTGAAATGTTCCGCCCTGTGATGCCGAAACAGCATCAACATCCTCCGCAGTAGGCTTGTTAAATTCGCTGTACAGCTTTACCCAGGCAATGCCCTCGCCAGATTTCTGACGCCCGATATAGGCGTGGTGGTTCGCCCCATCAATGCCGAAATAGTTAGTTGCTGGCGTACCGTCATACGGGAGCGTAATCCCTGATTTAGCCTCTGACGTATCGCGCCAGAACGAGGCGATGGTTTCTTTCGAAACGTTGGTATCTCTGGCTCCCCCACCCAGCCCCAGCCAGCCGACGACTGGCACACGCCCGGCAGTAGTGTCCGACATTGACGTAACAACATTGGCTTTTGACGCTGTGCCCAGGCTGTCTCTTACTTTCACCAGTTCATCATTCACGGCTTTGACAGCTTTAGGCGTGGCGGCTTGCGTTTCAGATGTGCTGGCCAGCGAACTGCTTAACTGCACAATCCCCTTCTGTCCGGTAGTGGCATCCTGAGCAGTGTATTTTGCCGTGGCCAGATCAAAGACAGCCTTCACCGCTTTGGGTGTTGCGGCCATCCCTTCAGATTCGCTGTCTGTGGCACTGCTTAACTGGGTGAAACCCTTAACCGACGTGGTGGCATCAGGATGATTGCGTGATTGCTCATGCTTTTTTAGCGCGTCGCTGGCGGTCTGATCGTTAAGCGTGCCTTTCGGACGCAGATCGGTAATGTTGCCCTCTGCATCGATGCTGGCCACCGCAAAAACGTAATGCTGTACGCCGTTCTGGACATAATCCGCCAGGTTCGCCGCCTGGGTGATTTTGCTGGTAACACTCCAGGCGCTGGTCAGTGTTCCCGTCCAGGTTACATCCAGCCACACTTTTACGGGCTTAGCTGCCACGGTAATGTTCTGGTTAGCGGCCAGCTGCGCACGCAGACCACGGACATATCCCGCCCCGGCAGTGACAAAGAACTGGGAACCCTTTTTCGCAACCAGCCAGCCATCGCCCAGAAAAGCAGCCGCCCCGTAAAGGTCGATATTCTCCTGGCGCTGACGCTCGTCAATTCCGGTCATGCGGGCAGTAAAATCAATCTGCCAGGTTTCAGCTGGCGTGCTGATTCCGGTTTCCACCTGAGCGCCGTCATACTCCATCAGGAACGAACGGGTAAGCACGTTCCCCTGCTGGCCATCCTTCGTTTTCAGCTTTTGCTGAACCGGGGCATGAACAATCATGGCCAGCGTGTTGCTTGCCTTGTTAATCAGCCCTACCCAGTTAAACGAAAAATCACCCACTTCCGCACCCAGTACAACGGAATGCACCACGGCATTATCGTTTACCACGCCTTTACGGCTCACCGCCTGGCGGTGAACGATTTGCGCAGCGGGCGGCAGTGTTTCGTTGCGGTCAATCGGCTTATTGATATCCAGCCCCGGCACGCTGGCAAAAACAAACTCATCCAGCAGGACGGCTTCGCCCGTAACTGCCTGGCTGGCTTTCCACTGCTCAAAGGCCAGTGTGATCGCTGTCTGTGACATATCTTGCTCCCTATAAACTCGCGCTAAACGTTGCGCTGCTGGCTTCCGTCGCATTCAGGCGAGCCGGATAAACTACATATTCCCCCTGATCCCATCCTGCCCGGATGGCCAGGCTTTCAGACGTGATCACTTCAAACTGATAGCGGCGGCAGGTTCTGCCGTACTGGCGGATTATCTGAATCATCAGTTGCGTGTTATCTGCCACCTGGCTGTCTGTCACGCGCACCAGGATCACATCCCAGTCAATCTCCGGCTGCCGTTCAACCAGCTCCACATACCCGATACCCAGCCGTGCAAAAATATTGATAAACCCCTCAACCGAACCCGCGTCACGGGCATTGATAAAGGCGTAAGCCACGCGCTTGCGATACAGCGATAACGGTTCACCACTAAATCGGGTGATGTCCCGGTCATAGGCGATGAGGTTCAGTACCGGCTCAATACAGGTCAGCGGATCAAACTGCCGCAGCGGCCACGTAATCCAGGCGTATACCTCCGCCCAGAATGTCCGCGCGGTTTTCAGCAGCGCCAGCGGTTCGCCTTTATTCATCCATGACGGCAGTGCAAGGCTGGCCAGTTTTTTCAGAAAATCAGTCATCTTTCAGGCTCACCGTTAAACTGTTCAGGCGCGGTACACTCAGATCGCTGGTAATGTCTTTCAGCGAAAATTCCACAGAATCCGAATCCGGGAAGGTTTTGTGAACCTCACGCGCCAGCTGCGAAAAAGAAAAGCGGGAATAGGGCCACGTTTTTTTCACCTCAAAATCCGTGTTTTCCCTGAAGGCACAGCGGATCAGGTTTTCAATGCCTTTTTTCAGCGCGTCCTGCTGTTCCTGTTCAACGTTGCTAAGATTCCGCACATAAACCGAAACACTCAGATCGTGACGGGTTTCCGGCATGGCAAAACACTGCATATCGTCGCCGTGGCCGTGATGGCCCTGCGTGTTGATATAGTCATTCACCGCTTCAATAAACGGCTCTGACGTCACCCCGCTATCCAGCAACAGATAGGCGTTCGCAGTGCCTGGGCCACGGGGTGCATCATGCAAAAAGAAAATGCGATCAATACTCAGCCCGGCCACGCTGGCAATCATCGAGCGGTAAACCGCGTCGGTGTGATAATTCCCCACCAGGTTGAACTGATTCCGGCAGCGTTCGCGCAGCTCATCATCGCTTTCTTCATCCGCCCCCGGCACGGTCAGCCAGTCCTCTTCACTCGCCACATGGCTGATGCCGTCCACGGCCACGGGTAAAATGCGAAAGTAGCCGGGCGCAAGGTTGTATGCGCCACCCGTTCCGGTAGCTTTTGCCGCCAGTAATGCGCTGGCGGTTCCGGACGGGATCACCACATCGGCCACGGTGGCAAAGGCGTAAACTTTGCCGTTAATCCTTTCGGTCTGGATAACCGTTCCCGCTGACACGGTGACGGCCTGATTTCCGTCTTCTTTGTAAAAGCGGATCACCCCTTCCGCAGCGCTGGCGGGTTTCGCCGTGACGTTCACCGCCCACGCCAGCAGACGCAGCAGCTGCCCCCCTGCCGTGGCCACAAACATATTGGTCATGACCACAGAAACCAGCGCATCCTTCAGCCACATTACCGGCGCTGTGACAATGGCGGTGATCAGCCGCCAGAACGGAGACATGCGCGATGTATTAGTGATCAGCCCTTCCTGCGCGGCGATGGCGTTAAACCGGGTGCGCACGGCCTCTTCAGTAACAGGCATCCCGCTGGCCTTCACTACCTCTTCAAAATCCACCTGCGGCTTTTCTGTCATAAGTCCACCTGCGCTGAAACTCTGCCAAAGTCAGACGTGCTGGCCGTTACCCATAAGCGCTTCTGGCTTTCCGCGCTGACTTCCACTGTGCCAGGCACAATCCGTTCATCGCTTTCTATCATCAGCTCCAGCTGCGTGAAAATATCGGCGCGTAAAGTCGGGCTGCGTTCGCCAATTAATTGCGTGGCCAGACCGCTTTCAAGAATGCTGTGAATAATGTCCTGCCCGATGCTTTTGCGGTTATTACATAATTCAGGCTCTTTTCCGGTATTCAGAACAAAATTACCGTTTTCAATCAGCAGATCGATGTAAAGCAAATCACTCATGGGTTTAGCTCCTGCCATTCCTGCAACTGTCCCGGTGAAAGTGTTTCTTTCGGATAGATGTTCACCGTGTCAATTTTGCGGCTGTTATCCGTCACAGATTTAGAATTACTGTTTATCGTTTTACTGATACCGCCCCGCTCAACACCTTTAAGCTCACCACCTGTTAAAAGAATATTGGGCGCAAGTGCTGGCGGAGGTTCAGGTACTAACGCCTTTTGCGTTAGTGTATTAATTTCTGGTACTGCATATGCTGGCTGCTCAACCTGTTTCACGTTATAAGGCATGGGAGGCATATTTACAGGCGTGGCATTTTTATTAGCCACCATCTGCGGCAGCATTCCTTTTTTATTATCGGGAACGGACTCCGCAGCCAATGCAATATTCACACCTGGGATATTATTTAGTTTTTCAACAATCCAGTTCCATGATTTTAAAAAGCTCCCTTTAATGGTCTGCCAGACATTATCAAACATCAACACAATACCGCTGGCCATCCCGCTTAACACTTCAGACGGAGAGAACCCGGACAGGAGCGCAATAAATCCATTCCAGCCGTCACTGATAAACTGCCAGGCGCTGGCAAAGATACCCGCCAGCCATTGCACCACTGATGCCACCACGGCAAAGGCTTCCGTATTCATAACAGCAGATTTAACCGCGTCCCAGTGTTGAATCAGGAGGTAACAGCCAGCCGCCAGCGCAGCTATTGCCCCAATTACCAGCAGGATCGGCCAGCTCATGAGATTGATTCCAATACCGGCCATAATCGCCGCCATGCGCACCGCCAGCAGAATGCCGCGCAATGCCCCCAGCGTGGCATTCCAGACCACTACAGCCTTCTGTGCCAGCCAGATAGTGGCGGTATAAATACGGGTAACGGAAGCGAGGACAACCCAGATCCCGCGCAGACCTCCCATGACAAAGGCAGAAACACCCATCAGGATATTCACGATAGCACCCACAGCGGCGAATCCCAGCAGCGCCATCGTGGCGTACCCCACCACCCGCGCAATGTTAGGAAACAGCTGCATCCAGCGTGCAAAGGTCTGCCCCATATCGGCCAGGCGATTCAGCAGCGGATAAAGCACCGGGATCAGCGTCAGGCCGATAACGGTTTTGATGGCCGTCAGGATTGCGATAAAGCGATCCCAGGGTTTCACCATTTTCGCCGCCATTTCCTGCGTGCGCTTCAGACCATCAGCCCCGCCCAGTTCCGTGATATTTCGCTGGAGTAAGGCCACATTGCCATAAAGCTGTTTAACCACTGCCGAACTGTCACCAAAGGCAGCATCCAGTTCCGCCTGTGCTTTCAGGTTCCCTGCCAGACTCTTGCCATACTTGCCCTGTAGCTTTATCAGCATTTCGGGCATGGACAGCATTTTTCCGGTTGCGTCCGTAAAGGACAGTCCGAGTTTTTTTCCGCCTTCAATCGCGCCCGTTATAAAGCCTTCATAGGCGCTGCTCGCTTCCGTCCCCAGCGTACGGCTCAGTTGCCCCAGAACGGCCAGCTGTTCATCCAGCCCGACACCGTAGTTTGTCCCTACGCCGCGCGCGCCTTCCATCAGGTCTTTGATTGTAGCCATTTCCGCGCCGAACGTTTTACGCATGAACACCATTTTGCCCGCCAGCTGCTCCGCAAACTGGACTTTGCCCAGGCGCTCCGCATCAGCGGAAAAGTTGCCGAACATCTGCCCCATAAATTCCGACGTATCAGCGGCTGTGGACTTCAGGGCAAACGCCAGCACGTTGGCGACTTTGGTCACTTTCGGCAGTTCACTGCCCGTCTGCCCGGCAATGGAGGCGTTGATTTCTTCCGTGGATTTAACGAACTCCACGGCGCTGGCTCCGTAAGTTGTGCTGAAGGTCAGCGCGTCCCGCTGTACGGTTTTGAGCGCGGTATTGTCGATACCTTTTGCGGCCGCATCATTCAGCGCGTCATACATTTCGATGGCCGGAGACAGCGCACCTTTGATGGCCATCCCCGTTCCTGCCAGCGCCAGCGCACCGCCGCCAATCTGCATAAACGCTGCTTTTGATTTTTCCGCAAAGCCGGTCACGTTGCCCTGCACCTGTTTTAACGGGCGGGACAATTTATCGATCAGGCTTAATGTAAAATCTAACTGTTTCATTCAGAGCCTTTAAAAGCAGTGCTTATTCCGTTTGCCGTGGCAATACGCATATTTTCCCAGTGGCGATTATCCAGCCAGACAGCGGCGGCGATATCGTCAATAGAATCTTCCCCGTGGGGTAAATAATGGCGGCGTAAAATTAAATACTGATCGAGTCCGTTTTGCTCAATTGCCCGGACTCGCTTTGTCAGTTTTTTACTTCAATTTCCAGTTCTGGCGCGTAAATCTCATTAACCTTGCCAGCTAACTGCAACGCCGCACCCGGACGTTTTAATAGTTCCGCCAGCGCGTCTTTACTTTCTGGCTCCACAATACGGGTGAGATAGTTGTGCGCCGGGGCGACTTTGTTATCCATCGCCATTTCATTAATGAATTTGTTATAGGCGGTCTGGTTAGGCGCGAAAATAATTTCTTTACCGCATACAACGAATTTAATTTGCTGTTCCATTTAATACACTCTCTCGCTTATTCATTTCGTCAATCAGCGTGTTATGACGCGCTGCGCATACAGAATATAAATCCTGATATTCAATTGCCGGGGCAGCAATATCCGCCCCAGTATTCCCTTTAATGCGCGGAAGATTTTCCGTTGGGCATTTTCGCTTCAGGTTTTCCTGATAAGGTACGTTCGGTATTTTCGACGGTTGCGTTGAACATGCTGATAAAGTCAGCAGACACGCAAACGTTAGTGAATACCGGCTTAATAATTTCCGTCCTGATTTCTTTGGGTCTGCCACTTTCCAGCGCCTCCAGTTTCTCTTCCAGCCCCCTGGCGGACTCGCTGGCAACCTCCTGCATGGTTTTGCGTGACCTCTCCCCTGCAACCTGCGCGGCGGAGTTGATCGCCAGCTCCAGACTGTCACGCCGCCAGTCAGCGGTCAGCCAGCCCCAGACAAACGCCAGCGCAACCACAGCAAGCCACTGGCCGTTTGTCATCAGCGCACCCCGTTATGTTCCAGGCTGAAGTGATTTCCGTCCGGACGGGATGTAAAGCGCCCGCCCCATGTACCGCCCAGCGATTCCCAGTATTCACCCAGTGGCAGATAATCATCCGTGCGGGTCTTGTACTCCCCGTTAACAAACAGATTGAAATCCACGCCCAGGCGTTGCGTGTGGAGGCTGTTCGTAATGCCGCTGCCCTTTTTGGCATTCAGCGCTGCCTGTTCCGGCGTGCGGTACGCTTCGCCAAAGGTCAGGCGGTAGCCGTGCTCCTCAGCCCAGTGGATCAGATTGGCCACCATAACGGTAAATAACTGCTGTTTTTCACTTAGTGTCACGATTTGTCACCCCCCTTTGTTTTTCCCGCTGCACGCCTTCGCAGCCACACTTCCACTGCCTGATAACCCGCAATCCCCAGACCTGCACCCAGCCCCTGAATGGCCAGCGGACTGGCCTCCGGGATTTGAATCAACGCAGCCCCTGCAATCACTGAAACAAAACTGCCCAGAATGACGCGGCTGATAAACAGCCGTGGGGTAATGGGATCGTTACTGGCCAGCACTTTGGCAATGGCTATTAACGCGCCCATCAGTAAGAGCGAATAAAGGCTCTTTTCATGCTCCTGCATCCCTGCCCCTTACCCGATCAGATTTTCCGTGGCTTCCGCTTCCAGATACGGAACACCGTTGATGTTGACGAACTTCGGACTGGTCACGAAATATTTGATTTTGTGCGTCGATACGCCGCCACCCTTCGGATCGATATCCAGTAGATTGCTCAGTTGTAGCTTGCAGCCGAACGTTTCCACCTTGACCTCTTCACTGCCCGCTTTGGCGTAGAAGAGGAAATCCACAGGCTCAATACCACGCCACGAACCCGCCGAACGTGCTTTGGCTGTCAGCACGCCCAGCACTTTGGAACTGACTTCAATTTCACCCTCAGCGGACACATCACCATCAACATGGCCATCCGGCACACCCCGCGTCTGCGCAGCGGCGCTGTTGTCCGTAATATCGAGCGAAATTTTTTCGATGTGGATCAGATCGCCGTCAACGTAAGAATCAAACGACATACCCGAAATACGCTTACTCATGCGGTGGCCTCCAGGCTGGCATCAAGTAACAGGCTGATCGTGATTTGCAGCGGCACTTCCCACGTACGCACCACAATGTAAATTTCCACGGCCTTTTTGTTCTTCCAGACAATGGTCACATCGCCATCCTGCGGCGGCTTCACTTCCCCAGGGAATGACACGCCGTTAATGCTGGCCGCCGTGGACATTTCGCGCAGCGGACGTGCAAACAGCGTCTGATGAGCGGCAATGCTGCCCGGCGTGCTGTTCAGCGAACGATCTGCGATTTTGCCAATGGCCAGCAGACGGACACGGCGGGCGGCTTTGTCAGCCACGCGCAGCGTTTCAATGGACTGATAATCACCGCCTTCCACATCCAGCGTGCGACCATCAGACCAGTAAAAACCGTCATAATCCGGATACCACATCGGTACACTGAAACGTTGCATTTCCAGCGCCTGAAGCGTGGCCAGCTCCAGCACCTCCCCTGTGCCATCCAGCGGCAGTTCATCACTGCCCAGGCTAATCAGCGCCCCGGTTTTCACCCGCGCCGGACTGTCCGCCACAGTCACAGCACGACTACACAGCCGCCCGGCCAGCACGCCCGGATCATTGCCCCAAAGTCGGGGAACCAGCTGCACCGCTTTTTCCGCAATGCCTTCCTGAAGCGTGGACAGACGAGTGAGATAGTCAGCCTGCGCCTCTTCATCCTGCATTCCCTGTGTGGCCAGGATGAACCACACCCAGCGGCCATATTTGGCAATCAGCTCTGCACGTAACGTGACAGCCAGATTAATGTCCGCTTTTGTTGAAATATCATCACTCAGCATCACGCCTTCAACAGAGCACGACACCTGCGCCGCTTTGACGGCTTTCGCCCACGCACCCGGCTCGCTGTCAGCAGCCAGCACATGAACAAATCCCCACCAGTTCTGGCCCGCGTTCGCCATTGCCGCCAGCACATCACTTTTTAGCTGGCTGTCATCTTCACCCAGCAGCGCATCAAAATCGCTCTGGGTATTGATGGCCAGTGTCTTTCCTGTGTTTTTGGTTCCCGTTCCGATATACAGCACCGAGCGTTCCACCTCATTGGTTTCGCCCAGCAGCTGGTTTACCTGATTCACGGTCACATTTGGCCAGGTCATGTTCTCCCCCTGATATCCTGCGCATTTACATCCCAGCCAAAGCCAATGGCCTGAAGCTGGCGTGCCAGCGCCTTGTTAAAGTCCTCATCACCCATTCCCAGAAATGCACGGGAGGGGAGATCGATAGTCCAGCTTGTTTTCACGGCCTTCCCGCTCAACTTGCGGATCAGTAAACCTGCCTGTCCGTAGGCCATTTCACTGGTAATTTCCCGGATAGTGGGCTTTTTCCAGCGCTTGCCCCGGCGCACCCGGTAGCCCAACGCACGCAGTTTTTTTCCCTGTGCGGCGGTGGCCATCTTCCCTGGCTGCGCTTTTCCTGGCTTGCTGGCGCGACTGACACGCACCCGCATCCCTGTTTGCTGTGAGTACCCCACCGTGCCAGCAGGGACAGGGGTTTCTCCGTTCCGGTAGCCGCCACCCTGCAAATAGATCCGCACGGCCTGAATCTCCGGCATTTCCCGCACATGCAGCAGTTTTGGCATGTTGCGCAGCATCTTCCCTTTGCGCTTCGTTTTACGCCCTGCCCAGGCTGCGCCGTCCGGCTCTTCCTGATTACGCACGTTGCGTTTGGCGGCGGCGATCACGCCATATTTCGCCATTCGCCACAGCAGCCGCTGGCGCTTTTTGGGCGGTAGCTCCATGCTGGCCAGCGCTTTCTTCAGCTCCGCCAGCTGGCGTTTATTAAGCTCGCCTCCGGCAATCACGGCACGTCACCCACAGGCGCACCCGATTCATCCACGCCGTAAATGGTAGCGGTCAGCGCCGTCCAGATTTCTGGCTCAACCAGTGACCAGCGCTTGCCCTGCCACGGAATAAGGCCGTTTTCGTCCTCCTGGATCACCAGTTCATCAGCCATCGGAACTGTCAAAACAATGTCGGCGGTTTCTTCATCCGCCACTGACACATCCCACTGCGGATCGGTTTCCGTGATACCGATATCGTCAAGCAGCTGCCTGTCAGCATCATCCAGCCAGGCGAGCATCAAAGACATCAGCAGCTGCGGCGGATAGAGGCGATAAGGGAAACGCTCCCAGGTCAGTACCGCGTCATAACGAATAACCGCCTGGCGATACTGTCCCAGCCCGAAATCCTTCGCCGCCTCAATACATGCCATTTCATCTGTAACGCTGGAAAAGGAACGCATCGCGCGTGCGGGTACGTTGTCGGTAAAAAACGCCGTCAAATTTTCAAGCTGCGTCTGGCTCATACTTTTTTCACCGTTGCCCTTTTCAGTCCCTTCATGCGGCGGATAACCACAGAGGCTTCAGTCAGCAAACCCGCACGGCTTTCCGTGCTTTCCTGCCCTGGGTGAGAATCACGCCGCCCCACTGTGGCAAACTCCCCCATCAAATCGGCTTTTGCCCTGGCAAAAACCGCTTTGATATACTGCGCACACAGAGCATTTAGCTCCCCCATTCGCGCCCCTGGCGCGTCCGCTGCGCTCAGAACCCCCTTCGCCTTCCAGCTGGCTTCCACCTTTTCCAGCTCCGCATTGACTTCCGCCACTGCCGCCAGCACTGCCTGGGCTACCGTGTCCGCGTCAACGTCTGCCGGGATAGCCCGCTGCGCCTGAAAATCTTTCAGATTCAAATCTGGCCAGAATCCTTCGTTTTTCAGCGGCGCATCCTGGTAATCAAGCGGCTTTCCACTAAACATGGCATCCCCGAATAAATAGGCGGGCTGTCCGGTTTCCACGGCGCAGCGTCACATCGTGTTGCTGCCCTCCACCGCGCCCGCCTGGCCTGCGGTAGTCTTTAAGGCTGAACGGGTGTCAGCTCGTCTTCATCAAACCAGGAATCCACGGCGCGGCCATCGGCGGCCAGATAGTGGATCAGGTACTGATTGCGGCAGTTGGTGTATTCAGCACGGGCTTTAACATGCCCCGCTTCACCGCTGATCGTGACTTTCACCAGCTGCCCCAGCGCGTGTTTAAACTTGATTACTGTTGCCATCTTTCAATTCCTTTTCGAGGCGTCGGATACGTGCGGCAATGGTCTGCCGCTGTGTCTTGACGCTGATTTTTAAATAATGTTTTTCAGCAGTGGCCAGCAGTTCATCGGCTTTTTTCAGCGTGTCGATATCGTCAACGCTCGCCGCTGTTTTCTGCCCGTCATCGCCGCGCAGTAGCTGCAACCCGGCGAACTTGAACCACTTCGCCGTCACCTGCTCATGCAGCCGCCATTTGGTGATCACATTCTCAAACGTGCGGGAGAAATACGGCTCAATGCTTTCCCCGCGCCCCGCAGACTCCTCCGCCCAGGCCAGCATCGTATCGGCCACGAACGTTGGGAAATTGCTGCGCAGTCGCTCTGGCGTGGCCTGTTGCTGCTCAATAGCGATATCAGCCCAGTCCAGCGCCTTATCGAGATCGCCCACATCAAACAGCCAGATCACGCACCAGGCCAGAACCGGATTCGCATACACCTGGCCGCTGGCCAGATACGCTTCCACAGTCGGAACCCATTTCGGCAGCAGCACATTGCGCTTATGCTCAACGCGATCAGCAATCAGCGGGAGGCTACGCAGCTGTTCCACATCCGTTTCCAGCGCCTTAATCAGCAGGTGCATGCTTTCCGTGGTTCCAACGGCCAGGCTTTGCTTCAGTTTTTGTTCCATAGCAATGCGCTGGCTGTGACGTTGCGCGGGAGAAAGTGACATTGATTAGCCCTCCCCAGGCTCTGCGACTTTACCGATGGTCACAGCATCTTCATCAATCGCCGCATAGAGTTCCGGCACTTCTACCGCATAGCCTTCGTTACGCAGATAGCTGTTCTCAAACTGCTTGCGATCATCTTCAAAGCGGGCTTTACGCTGGCGCGTATTGCGCTGGGTGTAGATGTGAAGGTTAGAAAGCGGTGTTACCACCATGCGTTTGCCCGGCATGAATGGCGGGATAATCGCCTGACGGCCAGCAATGGTGTTACCCAGCATCTGCGCCGCAATCTTTTCAGTCGGGCGGTCAGCAGCCTGGAAAAGGCGGTACTGTTCAGCGGCCACCAGGTCAGCACCAACCAGCACCACCAGACGCGGGTCATTGCGGAACTGCGCCGGGATTTTGGCGTTAATCAGATCAGAGGCCATCGCATCTAGGGACTTGTAATCCCCCGCCTCATCCAGCACAACCGGATCGGTCATAATCTGGTTGCCATCCATCAGGGTTTTCATGCGTTCATGCCAGCCAATGTTCACATCTTCGCCGTTTGGGTTAGCATCTGGATCAGTGGTTTTGGCGCGGGATTTACCGTTAAAGCCAACACGCAGCATATCCATCGCAAACGCCTGGGTACTGAAGGTCTGCACCAGGTTATAAAACTCGTTTTCTTCCTTCCCGGCGTTCGCCCAGACGGACAGCAGATCCCAGCGCAGCGCCGCGCAGCTGTCTGTTTCAACCAGTGAATAGTCATTGCCGTCAACACCAACCTGACGAACAAAACGGCCTTTCTCACTGCGCCCGGTATGAAGCGCGGATGCGCCGACAGAAATGACCTGGCCACTCAACTGGTCAACATCCAGCGCAGTAATCCAGTTCAGGAACTCTACGGACTCCAGCAACGCCAGACGTAATGCATTTTCCTGCGGGTCATTCAGGGCAAAATATCGGCCTGGGTTTTGCGTGCCAAACTGCTGCGACATCCCCGCCGAATATTTATCCAGTAATTCCCGCGCACGGTTATTCAGTAACATAAGACTCCCTCGCAATTTCGCGATAATTAATTTTTTCGTGCTTATTCGCGACGCGTTAATTACAGATATTTAAACTGGCCGGATTTTTCCTGAACCTGACGCTGTTTCCGTTGACCACCTTTATTTCCCAGTTCGTTAAATCGGGAAACAATTTCTTTGGCGTTATCACGAATTGCGGCAAACTCTTCCGTGTCGACAACTTCAGTAATAGTGTCAACATCGTCCTGCACAGAATTAAGCTGGGTTTCAATAGTACCCACACGCGCTTCCAGATCGTTCAGTGCGCTGGCCAGCGCCTGCAATTTATCATCCGCTGGCGGTTCATCCTGCGGGTTTTCATCTTCGAACTTCGGTTTAATACCAAACAATTTCTGCCAGTTTTTCATCTTCCCTTCCTGCGTAATTTTACCGTTACGGGAAATTACACAACTGTAATATCCCTGTTTATTCAATTTGCGGCGACTAAAGCGCAGCCGTGTTGTTCCTACACTTGCGGGCTGATCAGTCACGGCCAGACCCTTGAGATAAGTGCGCTCACCTCCGCGCCAGTTCAGTTCCGGCTCAACGGAGAAATAAAGCAACTGGCCTTCATCATTGGCATAGATCAGACGCTTATTCGGGCAGAGGCTGACAAACAGCCGCGCCAGCCCGTCATCACCGTCCTGCCACATCGCTTCAAGCACTTCGCCAAAGTTCCCGGCGTAACGTTCATGTTCTGGCCAGAGTAGTGCGGCGTAATGTATTGCGTCATAGGTTTCCCCCATGTCGATAATCCATTGCCGTTCCAGAATTCGTCCGTCAACCGTATCTCCTTCAGTCGCAACACACAGCCATCCAGTTTTTAAATGCGACACATATTCCCTCCTCCGTCCATTTACTGTTTTCTCGCTGTGGACTGGATTATTGCTAATTAACACCATCACTGCATCACGCTTTATTCTGTTCAGTTCGGTTATAAGCCATTGCCGAACTAACACGAATTAACCCCGCCGTTTTTTTATGAGCGGCACGGCATAATTAAATCTATGGCTAAATACTCAGAAGAATTAAAAGGCGTTGTCCGCGCGCTTTACCTGCGGCGCTATACGCCGAAAGAAATTGCATCAGAATTAAATCTGCCGAATGCGCGGATCGTTTACTACTGGGCTGAAAAAAACAAATGGGCTGACTTACTCAGTTTTGAAAGTACAGAGGAAGCGATTGAACGCCGTTACCAGCTGTTAGCCGGGCGCGATAATAAAAGCGACCTGGATTTAAAAGAAATGGATTTGTTGATTGCACACGCCACAAAACTGCGTGCGCAAAGTAATAAACATAAAGAGAAGCTGGCCTCCAGCCAGGGGGAACGGCAAGGAGCTGCGCGAGGGGATAACGAGGATGAACCCCGCAGCAAACGCAAGTATAAGAAAAACGATATCTCGTCACTGACTCAGGAAGATTTTGACACCTGGGCTGACGAACATCTTTTTGAATATCAGAAACACCTGCGCTGCAACATCGGTCAGCTGGTCAGGAACATCCTGAAAAGCCGCCAGATCGGTGCAACCTGGTACTTTGCCTTTGAGGCGTTCGAGAACGCCGTCATGACGGGCGATCCGCAAATCTTCCTGTCAGCGTCCAAAGCACAGGCGGAAGTATTCCGGTCTTATATCGTCAATATTGCAGAGCAGTATTTCGGTATCGTGCTGACCGGGAACCCGATCCGCTTAAGCAACGGCGCAGAGCTGCGTTTCCTCTCCACCAACAAAAACACTGCCCAGTCATACAGTGGCCATCTCTACTGTGACGAATATTTCTGGGTTCCCAACTTCGCCAGACTGAACGAAGTGGCCAGTGCGATGGCTACACATGACAAGTGGCGCACCACGTACTTTTCCACGCCATCAGCCAAGACGCATCAGGCGTACCCGTTCTGGACGGGTGAAGAGTGGAAACAGGGCAGTAAGAAACGCACGGCCATTAAATTTCCACTGTTTGATGAAATGCGGGACGGCGGGCGACTCTGCCCGGATGGCCAGTGGCGCTATGTCATCACGATGGAGGATGCCATTGCGGGCGGCTTCAATCTGGCCAACATTGAGAAGCTGCGAAACCGCTATAACACGGCCACATTCAACATGCTCTATATGTGCGTGTTCGTGGACAGTAAAGATTCCGTGTTCAGCTTTTCCGACCTGGAAGCGTGCGGCGTGGAGGTGGACACCTGGCAGGATCACAACCCGGACGCTAAACGGCCATTTGGTGACAGGCCAGTATGGGGCGGATTCGACCCGGCACGCAGCGGCGATTTGTCGTGCTTTGTGATTGTCGCCCCGCCGATGTTCGCCGTGGAGAAATTCCGCGTGCTGAAGGTGATTTACTGGAAAGGCATGAACTTCCGTTATCAGGCAAAGCAGATCAAACAGCTGTTCGACCAGTACAACTTCACTTATCTGGGTGTGGACGTAACCGGGATCGGCCAGGGGGTATTTGACAATATCCAGCACTTTGCCATGAAGGTTGTTGTCCCGATTCGCTACGACATGAACACCAAAAATCAGCTGGTACTGAAAGCCGCGGACGTGGTGGAAAGCCAGCGTATCGAATGGGACAAAAATCTGAAGGAAATCCCCGCCAGCTTTATGTCTGTGCGGCGCACCACTACGCAAAGCGGTAACGCCATGACCTTTATTGCAGACCGCAGCCAGGACACTGGCCACGCAGAGGCATTCTGGGCAATTACCCATGCCCTGCATAACGAACCACTTAACTACGAAAACAAACCAAAATCCCGCTGGGGTGTAAGGAAACAGGCAGCATGAGCAAAAAGAAACGCTTTGTGAAACGCGAGCAGCGCAGCGACCAATCCAAAAAAATGAGCATTATCAGCTTTGGTAAACCAGAACCGGTACTGACAACCGGAACCGATTACCGGGAAATCTGGTACGACAACGCCGCCGATCACTTTACCCAGCCGATTGACCGTCTGGCACTGGCGCAGCTTATCAACCTGAATGGCCAGCACGGCGGCATTATCCATGCCCGTAAGAACATGGTGACGTCCGATTATCTGGGCGGCGGCCTGACGTATGACGAACTGGAGGCAACGGTATTTGATTACCTGACTTTCGGGGATATTGCTGTGGCCAAAATCCGTAACGGCTGGGGGGATGTGATCGGGCTTCAGCCGTTGCCGGGGTTATACCTTCGCCGCCGAAAAGAGCGGGAAAATGCAGAGACAGTACCGGGTGACTACGTGGTTTTACAGGAAGGTGAACCGCTGGCCTTCCCGCCTGAAGATATCATTTTTATCAAAATGTATGACCCACAGCAGCACATCTATGGTCTGCCTGATTATATCGGCGGCGTACACTCCGCGCTGCTGAACAGCGAGGCGGTTATTTTCCGCCGTCGCTATTACCACAACGGCGCTCACACGGGCGGGATTCTTTACACCCGCGACCCCAGCATGACGGATGAAATGGAAGAAGAGATTGAACAGCAGCTGCGTGACAGCAAAGGGATCGGCAACTTCTCCACCATCCTGGTAAACATTCCGGGCGGGGACGGTGACGCTATCAAGTTTATTGAGATGGGGGATATTTCGGCCAAAGATGAATTTGCCAGCGTGAAGAACATCAGCGCCCAGGACATTCTGAACGCGCACCGCTTTCCTGCCGGGCTGGCGGGTATCGTTCCGCAGAACACTGCCGGGCTGGGCGACCCGGAGAAGGTTGAACGCACCTACAAAAAGAATGAAGTTCTGCCGATTCAGCGCCGTCTGGCGATGGCCATCAAATCCGATCCGGAAGTCCCGGCACATCTGCATTTGAATTTTGCTGTTGAAACAACAGAGAAGGGTGCAGCATGAGGCAAAAAAGGCTAAAATCCAGGCATTATTTAACAGCCGGAGAGCGGAATATGAGAGTCCTGAAGATTGAATGCCCGGAGTGCGGCTCAAAGGCTGTGATTCGTAAAACGAACCGAAAACACCGCCAGATTGCGGATATTTACTGCGCCTGTGCAGATGTTGAGTGTGGGCACACCTTTGTTATGAATTTGACGTTTTCCCACACTCTTAGCCCCAGCGCTAAAACGGGTGATGCTTTGGTGCAAACCTTGCTTAAAACCCTTTCGCCAGTACAAAGGCAGTTGGCGCTAGATTTATTAAAGATTGCTCCCGCTGTTTAATGTCTCGCCAGTGATGTTTTTTTGGCATTCAATATTACATCACTGGCCTTAACATTATTCTCAATTAGTTTCTCTGCGGCTATTATTTTTGCAGCCTTAGCCAATGTAAAATAGCCTATAAAACCAAGCTCAAAAACATAGATAACCACTCCAATAACAAACTTAGCCAACGGTAATGACTCGAGAGGCTTTAATATCACAGGATTAAATAAATATGCATATGAAGGGATTAAAGGAATAGAAATAAAAGCCAAAAAGTAAACCCCAAGACATAGTACCTTCAATAGGTTTCGGTATACTGAGTAAGAATATTTCTTCTTCTTCCAACTAAAGAGGGTTAGCCCTTTCTCCTCTAGATGAACATATTGAGAACATCGTTTATACGAAACCATAGCCTTAATTGGATCAACAACAGCAAGTAATCTTTTTCTCTGCAAAGGAGTTAAGTTTACATTACCTGTAAAAGCAGCGACACCAAACTCGTACCCAATACTTTCCAAATCTGGATTGTTAGTTTTCTGATACAATTCATATGCAAATTTACTTTTGTTTGAAAAATTATTAAAAATCCTGTTGGATTCAAAATCCATCCACTTTCGATAACCGATAACAAATAATATCGTAGCAAAAACAAAAGAAATTATTGTAATAACCGATTGTACATCTTCCATTGTATTTTCCGTTAAGCACGCTAAAAGTTTTCGTACACAAATTATCGTATGTAAATTTCTAGCTCAATAGCTAAGATCGGGACGGGGAGCTAAGACTCCCCAGGTCTGTCACAAGCGAGAACGACAATCTGTTTGTATTAAACGCCGACATTCTGCCAATTGAGCACTTGAAAGACGATTTAGTTTCGTTGACAAATCTGACGACAGTTCATCAAGCCACGCGATCGCCACATCTTTTTCATCATCGCTACATTCGCTTTTTGCCACTAACTTAGCAAACAAAGCAATACGCTGAAGTGCAATAGTCTCAATTAGTAAATCCTGCACAGCATCCTCCCACGCAAACAACTGTATAGATACACAGTATACATAAAAGCACGATTTGTGAAATGATAATTCACGTGAATTGAAATTTACGTATTACATATCACGCACTTACACACCATCACTGCCAGCCTGGCCATTGTTCATCCTCTGGCTTACTCCTTTTCTCCTGTAACCTCCCCTTCCTGTAAATCAGGGCTGTTCGCCCAAATATCAGACCGCCGCCGCGCTTCAAAATGTCTATTTCTTCCTCCGTTCCGGCAAATCCGCGCTGGTTCAGTTCCAGTTTTAACCACCTCCGGTTTCCACCCTCCGTACAGTTATTGACAGAACTCCTAGGCGGCGCATTCGCGCCGCTAACTGCAACCGCCTGATCGGCGGTTAACTTCGGTACAATCTTCCACTTTGTGAGCCGCGTTAAGATCGGCGTACCTACGCCAATAACTGGAGAGAAAACCCCCTTAACCCGCACGATTTCCTCACCATATGCGTTATATTCCTGGCCTGTTTCGTACCAGGTTCTGGCAATCAACTCATCCCTTCTGACAAATGGTCCCCCCTGTTCATTGATGTACTTTGCCCAGTCGCCGTTATCTGCCGCATCATGCACAGCGGCAAATTCCACGCTCAACCCCATAGCGGTATCGTGATCAGCCATTCGGCGTAGCTCACGCCATACCGTAACCGGTGCGCCACCAACGAACTGAAACTGACGGATACGCCAGCAGGATGCCCAGGCAGCAGCGGCTACCGCAGCTTCTTTCATGGGCTTACCACTTTCATCATCCAGTTCATCGTCCAGTGCGTAACCATCAATATTTTTAGAAATGTATTTGGCCACATATCCCGTTGCCGACCCTTTTTCTGGATCGATGCTTTCCGCATGAAAACGGGCTTTTCTCGCTTTATCGGTAATCAACTCTGCGTGGTCTTCATCCATCGCGTAATCACGCAAAATTCCTCGCACCTGCACAACCTCTTCTGGGCGCATAAACAGCAGCATATGCCAGTGTGGCGTTCCATCGTGATGCTGCTCAGCTACCCTAATCCCAAAAACACGCAAATCATTGCGGTGCAGTTTTGCCCGGATTCTTCCCCACACTTTTCTTAAATATCCCTGCGTATCTGCTGGACTGCTGCCATCCCACTTGCGGTTGCGATGGCCATGAACGGTAGTAGCGTGATACTTGGACGGTGCAGTTATGGTGTAAAACTCCCCCACATAACCCAATTCGTTACAGACATTTTCAAAACCTCGAATACGCACCATCATTTCCGTACGCCGTATCGCTGGGTTTGCCACGCTTCCCCAGTATTTATCGATCAGGCTGATTCGGTTGCCTTCTTCATCCTCCAGTTCCATGGATTTAAGAAATTCCCGTGTGCGGCGCTTCTGCTCTTTCCATTCGCGGATCATCTGCTTGCTGGCGTAGGTGCTGATTTTTTTACTGACATGATTCAAGGAAATTTGCAGATGCTCACGCCACTCCGCTGCATGTCTGCGCAGTCGTCGTGCCCACCATTGATCGGACATCATCCGCGAAAGAGCTGCTGCGGCCTGCGGTTCATCAAAGTAGCGATTCATTAGTTTTTCAAAGTCTGGGGCAATTTGGCGGAATGCCTGGGTGATACTCGCAGCGCGCACATAAAGCGCATACAGCAACTTCAGCGCACCTGCATCAGGCATTTCATCGTTGATAAGGCTGAGTTCCATAGTGATGAACGTCGAAACATCTTGCGCCAGCAGGGCAATGTCTTCTTTCGACATATCAGGAAGGTGATTAAAGCGATGCATCAGGCGGACAGTATCGGCTGTCATTTTGCCGATGTTATAACGCTTTGAAACGATATTTACGCGCGGCAGAATGCGCTCAAGGAATGTTTTTGCGAGAAACGCGTTTGCACGTTTTATGCCCTGCTCTTTCTCCAGTTTACTGGCCGTCGAATTTACTGACATACGGACAATCAGTGGCTGCTTTTGTAGCAAATCCTGAGCGCACGCTAACGCCGCATTATCCCGATCACGTTGGTTTAATTCTTCGTATGTGGGGAACGGGCTTGCGATTGCCTCTAGCGGCGCGTTCCAGGTGTATGCCCACTGTTTGATCGCCGATTCGCTTTCCGATAGGTTAGGCATAAACCCTCCAGACCATATGGAAAATCGCATGAAGCACCGTTACACCCGAGATTGCCCCCGCCCAGATTATGATGAAACGATCACCGAGTGGCTGAACACGCTTGATATTGATGACGGAATGATGAGCTATCCCGTGGCTATTTATCACGACGGGTACATTTACCGGGTGATTACAGGCCACGGAATGAGTGAATATGTTTCTATCCGTATTTTTTTGGGTGAGATTGGGCTGACCAACCTTATAGATGATACGGCCACATTCCGGGGTTACGATGCAGTGATGGCTATTCCAGATGTAAAAGCAGCAATGGCTGAAGGCATATTTAGGATGGCTGACATCCCCAAAAATACCCCTCCCGCTAAGTAAGTAAACACGATACGCAACATCATACCGCCAGATATCGGCGGCATGATGTTGACCATGATTGAAAGCGAGATCGGTCACGCCCTACCCGCCAGGCTGTGCCAGATTTTTAGATACTTACGCACCAGCCAGACAGCCAGTTCAATGCCCCACGCAACTGGCCATAGCGCTGCCCAGACATGAACAATGATGAAATCCATCATATCTGGCACATAGTCCCCACTATCTTTCTTCAGGTTACGGGTATTAACAAACAGGAAGACCAGAGCTATAACCACGTAAACGCTGTAGTAAACCCAGAGCCAGATTGATTCACCGAAGACAATCACGCAGCCCCCTTATTCACCGCAATGTTGAGCGGGGATTTAAGGATCAACTCTTTAGCCACCTTCTGACTCGCAGCTGCTGCACCAACACTGCGTGGTGCATTTACCCGTACAGCATCAAAACCGGCATACAGATAGCGCACCATTTCCAGATCGCTGTTTGACGCAACAACACTCACGCCCTTTTCAGCGAGGCGGCGCAGCCTTCTGGCCAGCCGTCCCTGATCAAGATGTGAAAAGCCGCTTTCCGTGTATGAGGTGAAATTTCCTGATTCCGTCAGGTATGGCGGATCGCAATAGACCACATCCCCGGCACGAACCAAGGCCAACGTTTCGGAGTAATGCGCTGTGATAAACGTCGCGCGCTTCGCCTTTTCAGCAAATGCACGGACTTCATCAAGCGGGAAATAGTTCTTCTTGTACTTCCCGAACGGAACATTGAACTGGCCACGGCGGTTGTAACGGCAAAGCCCATTAAAGCCGTGGCGGTTCAGGTACATGAAACGGGCAGCAGCTGCAACGCTTTCAGCCCCATGTACTTTCCCCGACAAGTTGAACGCGTCCCGAACGGCATAGTAAAAAATGGCGCGACTCTCCTGTTCACCTAACCCCCCGGCAGAAAAAAGGGTTTCAAGCTCCATGAGAAATGCGTCTGTGTGGTAGGCCATAGCCTTATAGAGATTGACTAAATCCGGGTTCAGGTCAGCGATCAGATATTCGTCATAGTCCGTATTCATCATTACGGCGCACGAACCCGCGAAAGGTTCCACCAGGCGCTTACCTTCCGGCAAGTGGCCACACAACTGCTGCATCAGGCGGACTTTACTACCTACCCATTTAAGCGGTGTTTTTATTGCCATGCTGCACCGCCTTTACTGCAAATGGCCACAGCCTCTTCACGGATCAGCTCTACGATTTCCGCAGCACTCAGCCCTTCATTGGCGGCAAAAGTGGCAAGCTTATCCAAACGGGTGGAACATAGATCAGCTGCTGCAACCTTACCCTCCTGCGTGGCCTTAATAAGCATTGCCATCAGGTCAATACCTGATTCTGTTGCTGGTAAATTCTGACGAGTCATGTGCATTTTTATTTCCTTAAGGCAAAAGAATCCCCGGCCATCGCAGGGATGGCCAAAAACTCAGACTGTTAATTAGTGGAAAGAAACGGTAATGGGCGCGGCTGAATAGCTCGGCGCGGGTACTTTGTGTAACTCGTAGGTATTGCGCCACCACTCCTGGATCAGCGCCTTAATCTCTCCTACTCCTAACGCTCCAGCGGTATAAAAAATGGTTCGAATGCTGGCCAGCGCTTCAACCTGGGCATATTTGCTTTCGGCTTCGCGGTACACGCAGCACCAGAAGGCTGTATTTAAAGCAAGCCAGTGACGCGCGTTTGTCATGTGCTCAGTGTCGTTAAAGAAAAAAGGATGCAAAGCCACACGGCCACTTTTTACGGTACTTTTCTCCAGAAAGAGAATGACGTAATTATGTGGAACACCCCACACAGCCAGCTCCTGTCCCAGTTCTTTGGCGTTTACAGAGATAATGGACATTAATGATTCTCCTGCTGTTGCAACTTATGAACGATATGAGGCGCGATAATCATCTGCACGCCATTACTGCTGTGGATCGGATGTGCCTTTTTCACCTGGCGGTTGGCGCTGCGTTTCGAAAAATCGCTGTCGCACAAACTCCCGAATCCTTCAAACGTCAGACGCGCCCTGGATATTCCCTGGCGCAGTTGAATCATTGCCCGGTAATCCAGGCGCTCGAATAACTCAGACCAGTTGCATTTACACAAGTGAGCCTTAAACACGTCCGTTCCTGAAGCAACTGCGGCAGCATGTAAAACAACCCCGCGCCATTCTGGTGTTAATTTGTCCCACCATTCGGCGGCTTCGCTTTTCTCGCTCCAGTATTTACGGCGGATATTTCCAAGCCATTTCAGGCCTAGTTCATGTTGCTCCGAATTAATGGCCATAGCGTCCCCGTGTAAATCCGAACAAACGGGACCACCACGGACGACGAGATAAACGGGCGTTGAACTTGTATTGGTGGCCAGGGTTCCAGCGCTGGCCGTTTGGCAGTTCAATCCAGCCTGTAGACCCGCTGGCCAGTTGTATGGCCGGAGATTCATTTTTCAGGTAAGTCACAAAAGCTTTCATGGTTATCCCTCACATCATGCCGCTGGCACTGCTAGTAACGATATCGACGGCAGCAGCAAGAACCGGCGCAGACTGGAGACGGCTTTCAACGGTGTAAGCCAGGACGGAAAGGGAACGGATAGCATCTCGCGCACGGTCAAGAATTTGTGTACGGCGCGCGGCTGTCATGTGCTCAGTTGATACAGCTTCCCCAGCGATCGCCCCCACATTGGCGGTGGCACTCAACGCGCAAAACTGCATGTTGGCTTCAGTGGCGTTATTGACCGGAACGGATGGAAGGCAATTAATCTGCCCCAGCATCCCATCCAGTAAACGGGCATCTTCCGTGTAATCGGTGATAGCCAGAAGCTCGTCGCAGGTCAGACGGTGCGGTTGAACCGGGTTCAATTTATTGCGCAGCATTTGTGGGCGCATACCAACGGCAGCAGCCACATCTTCTAGATTGTGCGCCAGCGCAAACGCTCGGCAAGCTGCATCAAAATGTGCATGTTTGGAAGTTTGGTAATCAAACATAGTCAGCACCCTCTCAGCGTTTCAAAATCGAATCAGTTAAGTACGATGTTGCAACCCGCAAGGGCGTCGATAGTAAGAGCCGCGATATTGATCATGACCTTTTCACGGCCTAAGTCTTTACGAAGTCGGTGACGAGGCAGACGGCCATCCTTCAACATCGCTTCAACGGTATCTTCCGGTAAACCAGTGAGTTCGATGTACTTCTCTTTTGAAATTGAAGGGACTGGCAGATTGATTGAAATGTTTGTGGTCATGGTGCAAGATTCCTCGTTTAAGTCTCAAACCGTAGCAAGCGGTGATAAGTATTAAATAACTCCATTTCCGTACTTCAAGCGGAAGGCTAATGCTTCAAATGGAGTTAGTCAACAAATAAAACTCCAAGGGCGTAATTATGGACTTCAATAAAGGCGGGCAGGAAGTAATCAAGCGATTGCTAACAGCTTATGGGTTCAAGACACGACAGGCTTTATGCGATCAGTTGGGTGCATCAACTAGTACGATGAGCACCCGATGGATGAGGGATATTTTTCCTTCTGACTGGGTTATTCAATGCGCTATGGAAACTGGCGCCTCACTAGAATGGCTTTCTTTTGGTGAGGGTGAACCCTTCAAAAATGGAGATAAAAAAACTCCAAATGAGTACCCGCAGACTGCAAACGATAATGCTTTGGGCGATGTAATTGCGGTTCCTCGGAAAAAAATCATTGATGGAATTATCTACGACTCCAATTTTTTTATGCTCGACAAAGCAATGCTCCCTACTCATCTATGCAAGCCAGTAATAATTTTTGAGGATGAAACTCAATATCTTGCAGAACAAAAAGGTGACGAGGTATCGGATGGAACTTGGGTTGTGGAGATTGAGGGGAAAGTTAGCATCAAAGAACTCACCCGCATTCCAGTTGGCAGGGTGCTTGTTGCCCCAGTTTCAGGCGGTCAATCTTTTGAATGTGGAATTAATGACCTTAAGCCACTGGCGAAATGCCATTACTACCTAATGACAAATGTTTGATAACAGAACTATCAAACATTGACACTGTATAAATAAACAGTAAATCATACCCCATCTTAAAGTAATAAGGGGTATTCAATGGCAGTTCGTAAACTTGAAGCAGGAAAATGGATATGCGAATGCTACCCAGCCGGACGCACTGGGCGCAGGGTAAGAAAGCAGTTTGCCACTAAAGGTGAAGCACTGGCGTTTGAGCGCCACATCATGGACGAAACAGCGGCCAAACCATGGTTAAGTGAAAGTGTTGACCGGCGTTCACTAAAAGATGTTGTAGACCTTTGGTATAAACTGCACGGCACCTCTTTGTCCGCAGGTAAACACGTTTACGCTAAGCTCTTACTCATAGTCAATGCACTAGGCAATCCTACAGCCAGTTTGCTAACACCCAAGATGTTTGCCCATTATCGTGATAAACGCATTACCGGAGAGATTTACTTCAGTGAGAAATGGCGAAAAGGTGCCAGTCTAGTTACCGTCAACCTAGAGCAGAGTTATCTCAGCAGTGTTTTCAGTGAACTCATTCACCTGGGTGAATGGTTACAGCCTAATCCTCTGGAAAACATGCGCAAATTCACCATAGCCGAAAAGGAAATGGCTTGGCTGACGCATGATCAAATAGCAGAATTAATGTATGACTGTCAGCGTCAAAACCGATTGCTAACACTCGTCGTTAAAATTTGCCTGTGTACTGGCGCGCGCTGGCGAGAGGCGGTAAATCTTACACGTTCGCAGGTTACAAAATATCGCATCACTTTTACCCGGACGAAGGGGAAGAAAAATCGTAGCGTACCGATCAGCCCTGGCTTGTATGAAGAATTAACTTCCCTTAAAGGATTTAAGTTCTTCGACGATTATTATTTCCAGTTTTCATCAGTAATGGACAAAACCTCCATAATCCTGCCACGCGGTCAGCTTACTCACGTGCTACGCCATACCTTTGCCGCGCACTTTATGATGTCCGGTGGGAACATTCTCGCCTTGCAAAAAATATTAGGCCATCACGATATCAAAATGACTATGCGCTACGCGCATCTGGCACCAGAACACCTGGAATCAGCACTACGCTTCAATCCGTTGGCCACCATGCCCAGTGGCGACGAAGTGGCGGCGACCATTGCCATTCCCTAATGCTTACTACCAATCACAACCTATTTAACTTATTGATTTAATTATAAGTCATTGTTTTTAATAACCCATTTGCATAAATGGGTTTTTTGTTGCCTGTTATTCATAGCCTCTCCATTCACAACCACCTCGATCCTTACTTTCTCCAGCCGCTGCTGGTTATCATCAGTAAACCAAAAATTTCATATCTGACCCGAACTCAATCCGAGCGGATATTTGAGCGCCTACGTCTTACAGTTATTTATATAATTAAAAGCAATCACTTATATTCATATCAATGTAAAAAATATCTGGTTTTAAAGGGCACTCCAGAGAGATAAAGCCTGAAAAGCGTGACGAATGCCTAACAGAATCAGGAAGCAATAAGCAATCACATCCTCGTATCTCTTTCAGCAATGCTCACCAGCAATCCGTCCCACCATCCGTCGAATATCGTCTCGCGAGAGCGGCTGCCTGTCCGTCACAAAATGCAGCGTCATCCCTTCGATAAAGGCATCCAGGGCACGTGCAGTCACCGGATCAAACCACTGCTCAAGCGTCGACTGACTGGTTTGCATCCAGTCCTGCATCACCTTTTTTAACGCAGGCTTGCGGCTCATCAGCGCGTAAAGTTGATACATTAGCTCCATATTATGTGGCGTGGTCACTTCAGAACTGTGGATCAGCGTGGTAATGGATTCGCAGGCCATTTCCGGCCCGGTGACGCCCGCAAAAAAGTCGCAATATTGCTGTGACATATGACAGGTAAAACGCGTGAACGCCTCTTCCAGCAGTGAATCCATACCGTCGAAATAATAGGTCATCGACCCTAGCGGCACCCCCGCACAGGTGGCGATTTTACGGTGCGTGACGGCATCTATCCCATGCTCTGCAATGGTCTCCAGAGTAGCCTGAAGAATTCTTTCCCGGCGCTGTGGATCGTTCGGTCGTCTGCTCATAAATTCCTCTTTCCGTTTGTGTACAAATGTACACAAACTTGCTAGTGTTGTCGCTATTGTTATGCTTCTGGTGTGATTCGAATGACCTCAACCTCTCCACGCAAGGCCCTGCAGCGACGCATGTGGGCGCTCTTTATGTTCTTCTTTATTCCTGGATTGCTGATGGCATCCTGGGCTACGCGCACGCCCGCGATCCGCGACATTTTGACGGTATCGACCGCAGAAATGGGCATCGTGCTGTTTGGTCTGTCGATTGGTTCAATGAGCGGCATTCTTTGCTCTGCGTGGCTGGTTAAGCGCTTTGGTACACGCACCGTCATCCGCACCACCATGTGCTGCGCGGTGCTGGGAATGGTGTTTCTGAGCGTAGCGCTATGGTTTGCCTCGCCGCTGATGTTTGCCCTCGGCCTGACGGTATTTGGTGGCAGTTTTGGCGCGGCAGAAGTGGCGATTAACGTAGAAGGTGCCGCCGTTGAACGCGAAATGGATAAAACCGTGCTGCCGATGATGCATGGCTTTTATAGCCTCGGCACGCTGGCAGGCGCAGGCGTGGGTATGGCGCTGACGGCATTCGGCGTCGCGGCAAACTTACATATTCTACTGGCGGCATTGGTCTGCATTATCCCTATTCTCACTGGCATCACCGCGATACCTGATGGCACCGGTAAAAATACCGCGGAAGAGCAAAAATCGGTGGTGAAAGGTTTGCCGTTTTATCGCGACATGCAGTTGATGCTGATTGGTGTCGTGGTTCTGGCGATGGCCTTTGCCGAAGGCTCCGCTAACGACTGGCTCCCGCTATTAATGGTCGACGGTCATGGCTTTAGCCCGACCTCCGGCTCGCTGATTTACGCTGGATTCACCCTCGGCATGACCGTCGGGCGCTTTACCGGCGGCTGGTTTATCGATCGCTACAGCCGTGTGGCCGTAGTCCGCGCCAGTGCATTAATGGGTGCGCTAGGCATCGCGTTGATTATCTTTGTCGACGTGGACTGGATAGCAGGCGTATCGGTAATTTTATGGGGCGCAGGCGCATCGCTTGGATTCCCGCTGACTATTTCCGCTGCCAGCGACACTGGCCCGGATGCGCCGACACGTGTCAGCGTGGTGGCGACGACGGGCTATTTGGCCTTCCTGGTCGGTCCGCCGCTGCTCGGTTTCCTCGGTGAACATTACGGGTTGCGCAGCGCCATGCTGGTGGTGTTAGCGTTAGTCATCGTTGCCGCGCTGGTGGCCAAAGCGGTCGCCAAACCGGATTCGCAAGACTCAGCTATGGAGAAGGGATATGAGCGTTAAGTTAATCGCAGTCGACATGGATGGCACCTTTTTAAGCGACGCCAAAACTTACAATCGTGAACGCTTTCTGGCGCAATATGAACGCATGAAACAGCAAGGTATTCGCTTCGTGGTTGCCAGCGGGAATCAATATTATCAGCTGATCTCTTTCTTCCCCGACATTGCGCATGAAATTGCCTTTGTCGCGGAAAATGGCGGCTGGGTGGTAAATGCCCGGGAAGATGTGTTCAACGGCGAGCTGACCAAAACGCAGTTTGATACCGTCGCGCGCTTTCTCTGTTCATTGCCCGAAGTAGAAGTCATCGCCTGCGGGAAAAACAGCGCTTATACCCTGAAATCGTACGACGACTCCCTCAAAGAGATGGCGGCAAAATATTACCACCGTCTCGAAATGGTCGAGAATTTCGATAACCTGAACGACATTTTCTTTAAGTTTGGGCTTAACCTGCCGGACAGCGAAATCCCACGCATTCAGACCATGATTCATGCGGAACTCAGCGATATTATGGTGCCGGTCACGACCGGGCACGGCAATATCGATTTGATAATTCCGGGTGTGCACAAAGCGAACGGTCTGCGTATTTTGCAGAAGCGTTGGGGCATTGAGGACAACGAAGTGGTGACCTTCGGTGACAGCGGCAACGACGTCGAAATGCTGCGTCAGTCTGGCTTTAGCTTTGCGATGGCGAATGCCAAAGCGCATATCAAAGCCGTCGCGCGTTTTGAGGCACCGCACAATAATGACGAAGGCGTGCTGGACGTCATCGAGAAAGTGTTAACCAAAGAAGCGCCGTTTAACTAAAGGCTTAGCCCGGTCGCGTTGCTGCGCTGGCCGGGCTCTCCACACTGTTACGGCTGTAACGCGTTGCCGACGCGTTTATTTTTCAAGAATATCACCATCAGCCCCACCCACAGTACGCCGTTCGCCAGATTAAACAGGCTGAAAAGGCCGTTACCGCCAAGGATGTAAGCATGTTTGCTGACTTCGATCCCGACGGTAAAAATCAGCATCTGCAGCATGCCCATCGCGGCCGACACCGTTCCTTTACTCATCTCACTGGCAAACAGCGTCAGGCGCACCAGGCCTGCGTTGGCAAGACCAATCCCAAACGCATAAATGCTCAGGCCAGCGGTCATCCACAGATAAGCATGTGAAGAGACCACCGTGGCGACAGCGGCGAGAATCAAACCGCCTGCAATCGGCCCGCCGCCCAGGATGATCAGCGAGCGCACGGAGCGGCGTGACGTCAGACGGGCAAGCACCAGATTACCGATAATGAGCGCGCCAAAAATCGGCACCTGCAACAGGCCATATTCATAGCTGCTGAGTTTCTCACCGCTGATAATAATCACCGGCGACTGCGCAATCCACGCCAGCAGCGGCAGGCTGACAAATCCGGTTGCCAGCGCGCCCGCCACGAAGCGGACGTTTTTCAACACTTCTTTATAATCGCGGCCTAACTCTTTGAGCGACAATTTTTCGCCCAGTCGGGTCGCGGTTTCTGGCATTGCGCGATGCAGGCCGTACCAGGAAATCGCCGCTAACAGCGCGAAAAGGATAAACATCCCTTCCCACGGCGCAACGTGTACCCAGGCCGCGCCCACCAGCGGGCCGAGCAGCGGTGCTATCAGCGCCACGTTCGCCATCAACGCGGTAATTTTGATGCACACCGCCTCTTCAAATGACTCCTGGATGGCGGCATACCCCACAGCACCGATAAAGCAGAGGCTCACGCCCTGCAAAAAGCGCAGCACCATGAATTGTTCGATCGTTTGCGCCAGCAAAATGGCGAGGCAGGTGACGATAAACCACACCACGCCGGTCAGCATAACCGGACGGCGGCCAATACGGTCCGACAGCGGTCCCAGCAACCACTGCAAAAACATGCCCCCCGCCAGATAGGCGGTCATGGATGTGGGTACCCACTCGATTCCAGCGTTGTATTGCGCGACCACCGCCAGCATACCGGGCTGGATCATATCGTTAGCGATATAGGTCGAGAATTCGTAAAGCACCAGACACAGCGGAAACAGTAACGCCTGACGACCCAGACGATGACCGGAAGAAGAAGAACGGTTTAACATGCGGTCTCTTTATGATGAAAAATCGCGATGATTTTAATGAATTGGCCGGTGTCGAGATAGTGAATTATTGAAGATAAACAGAAATACAGCACATATCGCTGTCGTTTAAGGTTTCCTTAAGTTGCCCCCCCTATGATAACCCTATTTCCCGTCATCGAATGTCATCATGGCCCCATTACCTGTCGCATCAGAATTATCTAAGTCACAGACAACTAAGACAAAACCGCTTTACCGTCTGCCGGCACGCTTTTATGGTTATCAGCTTTTGGCGCTAGGGGTTCTGGCGGTGCTGTTTACCTGGCTTTCGCGCGACGAAATGCTGGACCGCTGGATAACGGGCTTTTGGTTTGACGCGGCAACGCACCGTTTTCCGCTGCAACAGAACCACTTGCTCGATTTACTCAATCACCGACTGGCAAAGTTCATCGCCATTGCGTTGGCTGCCGTCGCGCTGATTTACGGCGCGTATCGTCGCAACGCGCCGCTGGTGACGGGCGCGTTATTGATGGGGCTCGGCACCCTGGTCGTCGGCGTCCTGAAAAGCATGAGCCATCACAGCTGCCCGTGGGATCTGGTGGAGTACGGCGGTAAGGCTGTTTCGTATCCCCTGTTCGGCAGCGCGCCGGTTGATAGCGGCCCGGGCCGTTGTTTCCCCGGCGGGCACGCGTCCAGCGGCTTTATGGTGATGGGACTGTTTTTTGCGTTCTGGCGCGAGCGTCCACGTCTGGCCTGGGGCTTTGTCGCACTCGGCGTTATCTCTGGGCTACTGATGGGCTATGGCCAGGTAATGCGCGGCGCGCATTTTTTCTCTCACAACCTGTGGGCAGGTTGGTGGGTATGGTTTTCTCAGGTTTTGGCTTATGGCCTTGTTTCAGCCTGGTTTGCAAAAGAGTGATGATGGAATGCTAGAGAATCTTAATTTAGGCCTGTTTTATCTGATTAATGCCACCCCGGCCTCGCCAGAGTGGATGATTGTCTTCGCCAAATTTATCGCCAAAGATCTGATTAACATTGTCCCGGCGCTGGTGGTGATCCTCTGGCTATGGGGGCCGCGTAAACAGGTCAGCGCGCAGCGCCAACTGGTGATAAAAGTCGCCATGGCACTTGCTGTCAGCATGACGGCATCGTGGATGCTGGGACATCTGTTCCCACACGATCGGCCGTTTGTCGACCATATTGGCTCCAATTTCCTGCATCATTCGGCGGATGACTCTTTCCCAAGCGATCACGGCACGGTGATCTTCACCTTCGCGCTGGCTTTCCTGTTCTGGCATCGCGTCTGGTCTGGCGTGGTCCTGATGGGCATCGCGATCGCGATCGCCTGGTCACGCGTCTATCTGGGCGTTCACTGGCCGCTGGATATGCTCGGCGGTCTGCTGGTGGGTATGATTGGCTGCCTGAGTGCGCAAATCCTGTGGAAGCTTTTTGGTCCTCAGCTCTATCGCGGACTCCAGCAGGTCTATCGCATCTGCTTTGCCCTGCCTATCCGCAAAGGCTGGGTACGTGACTAATCCCGGTGCGACAGGTTACACTTGAGCCCCCGCGTTGCGGGGTTCACTTTTGATCCTGAGGACCTATGGAAACACGACGCGACGACCGCATTGCCCAGCTACTGCAGGCGCTGAAGCGCAGCGATAAGCTGCATCTCAAAGAAGCCGCGACGTTGCTAGGCGTCTCTGAGATGACCATTCGTCGCGATCTGAACAGCGAAAGTGCCCCCGTGGTGCTGCTCGGCGGGTATATCGTTCTCGAACCTCGCAGCGGTAGTCACTATCTGATTAACGATCAAAAAACCCGTCTGGTCGAAGAAAAACGCAAAGCCGCGCGTCAGGCCGCGTCGTTAGTCCAGCCGCATCAAACCCTGTTTTTTGATTGTGGTACCACCACGCCCTGGATTATCGAAGCCATCGATAACGAACTGCCGTTTACCGGCGTCTGTTATTCGCTAAACACTTTTCTGGCCTTACAGGAAAAGCCCGAGTGCCGGGTGATTCTTTGTGGCGGGGAGTTCCACGCCAGCAACGCGATTTTCAAGCCGCTCAATCTGCAGGATACGCTTAGCAACCTGTGTCCGGATATCGCCTTTTATTCGGCGGCGGGCGTCAGCGTACGCCAGGGTGCGACCTGTTTTAATCTCGAAGAGCTGACGGTGAAGCATTGGGCGATGAATGCCGCGCAGTATCATGTACTGGTGGTGGATCACAGTAAGTTCGGGAAAGTGCGCTCGGCAAGAATGGGCGAACTGTCGCGGTTTGATGCGATTGTCAGCGACTGCCGCCCGGATGATGACCTGGTAGACCATGCAAAAGAGCATCACATTAAGCTGATCTATTAGGCTGATGCCCGCATCTCAACTCTCCCTGTGGGAGAAAGCGCAAATACTAAAACGGCAACCTGAAGGTTGCCGTTTTGCATTTATCTAGGAGAACCAGCTCCCGAACCACTGGTGGAATTTCATCAGGACGAAATCCCACATCCGGCTAATGAAGCCGCCCTCTTCCACCGCTTGCATCACAATCAGCGGACGCTGCTCGATGGATTTACCGTTTAGCTGGAAGTCGATTGTCCCGACCACCTGGCCCTTTTTCAGCGGTGCGGTAAGCTGCGGGTCCGTCAAGGTGTAGCTGGCTTTCAGGTTTTTCAGCTGTCCGCGCGGAATGGTCACTGAACCGGCTTCACCCGCGCCCAGATTGACTTCACTCTTATCGCCAAACCACACGCGCTGGCTGATAAACGTCGCATCCGGCTTGATCGGCGTGACGGTTTCGAAGAAGCGGAAGCCCCAGGTCAGCAGTTTTTCTGATTCGTTGAAGCGGATACGATCCGTTTTGGTCCCCAGCACCACGGAGATCAGGCGCATATCGCCCTGCGTTGCCGAGGCCACAAGGTTATAACCCGCACCCGCTGTGGTGCCGGTTTTCATACCGTCCACGTTTACGTTGCTACTCCACAACAGGCGGTTGCGGTTCGGCTGACGAATCTTGTTGAAGGTAAACTCTTTCTCTTTGTGAATGGCGTACTCTTCCGGCACATCGTGAATCAGCGCCTTGCCGAGCAATGCCATATCACGCGCGGTACTGAATTGCCCTGGCGCATCCAAACCGTGAACGGTTTTGAACGTGGTTTTGGTCAGGCCCAGTCTTTGCGCGTAACCATTCATCAAGCCAATGAATGAATCCTGACTGCCCGCCACATAATCGGCGAGCGCGATGCAGGCATCATTGCCCGACTGAATGATTACGCCTTTATTCAGATCGGAAACGGACACCTGATCGCCCGGTTTCAGGAACATAACGGACGATCCGCGCAGCGCCGGGTTGCCGGTGGCCCAGGCATCTTTGCCGATGGTGACCATATCGTCGAGCTTGATTTTGCCTGCTTTTAGCGCCTGGCCCACCACATAGCTGGTCATGATTTTGGTCAAACTCGCCGGATCGAGCTGTTCGTCCGCGTTGCCTTCCGCCAGCACTTTACCGCTGGCGTAATCCATCAAAATCCAGGCGCGCGCGTCAACCGGAGGCGCTTCAGGCGCGGCTTGTTCAGCTGCATACAGTGTTGGAGAGAACAAAAACAGTAGCGCAGAGCCTGCTGCCAGGCCGCGCAGAGAAGAAGTTAGTTGCGTCATAAATGCCACCCGAGTGTCCATTCTAAAAATCACGTCACATCACCGTGTCGCAAGAAGCGATGAGTAATAGCGCACAAATGCGTTCAAAGAAACCTAAACGAGGTAAAGTTTTTAAAGTTTACGCAATAACATTCAGATACGCTTTGATAGAGACGATTTTTTTGTCACCTGTTGCGTAATTGTTGGGTTTATCTCACCATGGAATTCGTTAGATTTCATTCACAAAACCGATGGTTTGATGATTTCAGGAGTCAGTATGATTACGCTGTGGGGCAGGAACAATTCGACTAACGTCAAGAAAGTCCTCTGGACGCTGGAAGAGCTGGATTTACCGTTTAACCTGGTGATGGCCGGTTTGCAGTTTGGCGTGAATAAAGACGCCGAGTATCTGGCGATGAATCCGAATGGCCTGGTGCCGCTGTTACGTGACGATGAAACGGATTTAACGCTGTGGGAATCTAATGCCATCGTGCGTTACCTGGCGGCTCAGTACGGTCAAAATCGCCTGTGGGTCGACGCCCCCGCGCAGCGTGCTCAGGGTGAAAAATGGATGGACTGGGCGAACCAGACGCTCTCGCCTGTCCACCGCGTGATCCTGATGGGGCTGGTCAGAACGGCTGAACCCGACCGCGATTATCCCGCTATTCACGCGGCACAAGCCACCTGCGAAACGCTGTTCGCGATGATGGATGCTGAACTGGCCGACAAACCGTGGTTCTCCGGGGAAAACTTCGGCGTGGGTGATATTGCGGTGGCACCGTTCGTCTGGAACCTCACACAGATTGGCCTGACCTGGGCACCGCGCCCGAATCTCGAGCGCTGGCTGAAACAGCTCAGCGAGCGCCCGGCGTATCAGAATGTGGTGATGATACCCGTCAGCTAATCACTGTTTGGACGGGCTGACTTTCCACAGTTGCCCGTCTGATTCATCTGTCAGGACATATAAATATCCATCCGGGCCAACGCGGACATCGCGGATACGGGAGCCTTTATCGCCCAGAATCCTCCCGTCTTCCGTCACCTTGTCGCCGTTCACGCTCAGCACGATCACGTCTTTCTCTTTCAGCGCGCCGATAAACAGCTTGTTTTTCCACTGCGGGAACACCTCGCTGTTGTAGAACGCCATCCCACTGACTGCCGGCGATTTCTTCCAGACAAACAGCGGCGGCTCGGTGCCGTCGTGGTGCTCGCCTGTCGCTTCCGGGATCTTCAGGCCGCTGTAGTTGATGCCGTGTGTCGCCAGCGGCCAGCCGTAGTTTTTGCCTTTTTCCGGGATATTAATTTCATCGCCGCCGCGCGGGCCATGTTCATTCAGCCACAGCGCATCGCTCCAGGGATTCATCGCCATCCCCTGCGGATTGCGAATGCCGTAGGACCAGATTTCCGGCCGCGCACCGGCTTTATCAACAAACGGGTTGTCGGCTGGCACTTTACCCTGATCGGTCAGACGCACCACTTTGCCCTGCAGTTTATCCAGATCCTGCGCCGTCGGACGCTGGTTGTTTTCCCCCAAGCCGATAAACAGATAGCCCTTACCATCAAACACCAATCGCCCGCCGAAGTGGTTGCCGGTAGACAGTTTTGGCATCTGGCGGAACACCACCTGGAAGGATTCTATGCGCGACAGGTCATCGCTAAGACGGCCATAGCCCACCGCCGTACCCGCTTTGCCGTCATTTCCGACTTCGGCGTAGCTCAGCCAGATGCGGCGAGATTGTTCAAAATCGGGTGCGAGAACAACGTCGAAAAGCCCACCCTGCCCGCTGTCCCACACTTTTGGAATACCCACAATCGGATCGGATAGCCCTTTACCCGCCTGCCAGTGCTTAAGCTGTCCGCCTTTTAGCGTGATCAGCATGCCCTGATTATTGGGTAAAAAAGCCAGCGACCAGGGGTGATCCAATTTTGTCTGGAGAATATCGACCTTAACCGCTGCGGGCGCAGCCATCACCGACGTGGATATCAATAAGAAAGACAAAGAAATAAGCGAAGATCGACGCATAACGCACTCCTTTTCGACGTATGGCATAAAGATTAGCCAGGCAGCGCAGGCGCGTTAGCGTTTTTACAAAAGCTTAATCAGAAGGGGGAGTTGCCTCCCCCGTGGCTCAGTGCTGTTGGAGCGGAGTGTGCTCTTTCAGGCACATAATGCAGAGAGTGAGTGTTGTCAGGCAGTGTTCAAGCTTATCTGCGCTGACGGCTACAAACGTTGGGCAATCATGGTGCCCGGTCATCAAACAGACGGCGGCTTTAGAAAGCGCGTCTGCCGCGCGACCTAGGATGCGTTGCTCATCCGCATCGTAGTGCTCCCTCAGGATTGGCGCTTGTTTACGCATGTAGGCGCACAGTTCAAAACAATTTTCGCGCAGATGGTCGCTTTCGCTGACTGACATATACCCTTTTGCCACCCTTAACTGCAGATAAGCTGCAAGGTCAATTCGGGCATTGATCAGCTTGTTCAGCAGATCGCGTTTCAGTCTGTCAACGGACATGCTATTTCCTCCCTAATCAGCCATTGTGCAAAGAAAGCATAAGTTCATTTTTTGTACAGATCACTGCCTGAGATCAATAAATGGTAACCGTTTAACATCTTTTACAATGTTAAAAATTTCGTACTAATGCTTTTTCTGGCACAGGGAAAAGCCTCCCGCGCTTAGCCTTTGATTCGGGGGTCCAGCGCATCGCGCAGTCCGTCGCCCAGCAGATTAAACGCCAGCACCGTGAGGAAAATGGCCATGCTCGGGAAGAGCGCAACGTGGGGCGCAATGACCATATCTGCCCTCGCTTCATTCAGCATTGCACCCCATTCCGGCGTAGGCGGCTGTGCGCCCAACCCCAGGAACGACAGACTCGCCGCCGAGATAATCGACACACCGATTCGCATCGTGAAGTAGACCACAATGGATGACACGGTGCCGGGCAAAATGTGGTTGAAGAGAATGGTCGCATCGCTGGCACCGATGCTGCGCGCCGACTCGATAAACGTCTGCTGCTTGAGCACCAGCGTATTGCCGCGCACCAGACGCGCAAACGCCGGGATGGAAAACACCGCCACGGCGATGATCACATTTGCCATGCCGTTGCCCATAATCGCTACCACCGCAATCGCCAGCAAAATACCCGGGAAGGCGAACAGCACATCGCAGATGCGCATGATAATACGATCCCACCAGCCTTCGTAATACCCCGCCAGCAGTCCCAGCACCGTGCCTATCGCAGCGCCGATCAGCACGGCGAAAACGCCCGCCGCCAGCGAAATCTGCGCGCCCACCAGCACACGACTAAAAATATCGCGCCCAAGGGAATCCACGCCAAACCAGTGCACCATTGACGGGCCGTCATTCAGACGGTCGTAATCGAAATAATTTTCCGCATCATATGGGGTGATCCAGGGCGCCAGAATCGCCACGACGATCAACAGCAAAACGAACAGCCCGGCGGTCATTGCCACAGGCTGACGACGAAATCGCCGCCAGAACTCCAGCCACGGCGTGCGGATATGGTCCGGTTTTATCCCCGGCATCGCGTTTAGCATGGCCTGACGGCGCCAGTGTAACAATCTCATTTACTTGTACCTGATTGCCGGGTTAATGGCGGCGTACAGCACGTCCACCACTAAATTGATAAGAATAAACTCCAGTGAAAACAGCAGGACTTCTGCCTGAATCACCGGATAGTCGCGCATGTCGACCGAATCGACCAGCAAGCGACCTAGCCCCGGCCAGTTGAACACCTTTTCGACCACAATCGAGCCGCCCAGCAAAAAGCCAAACTGCAGGCCCATCATTGTGACGACCGGGATCATCGCATTGCGCAGACCATGCTTGAGGATGACCCACTTTTCGCTCACGCCTTTGGCGCGCGCGGTTCGCATGTAATCTTCACTCAGCACATCCACGAACGAGGCGCGAGTAAATCGCGCCATCACGGCGGACACGGCAGCGCCCAGCGTAACCGATGGCAGAATGTAGTGCTTCCAGGTGTCTGCCCCCACCGTAGGCAACCAGCCCAGTTCCACCGAGAAAATCTGCATCAACAGCATGCCCAGCGCGAACGCCGGAAAGGAAATTCCCGTCACGGCCAGCGCCATGCCAAGCTTATCAGGCCAGCGGTTGCGCCAGACGGCAGCAATAATGCCCGCCGCAAGACCAAACACCATGGCCCACAGCATACTGGCGATGGTGAGCCAAAACGTCGGCATAAAGCGGCTGGCAATTTCTTCGGACACCGGACGACGCGACACCATTGACGTGCCGAAATCGCCCTGTAAAACGTTGGTGATGTAATGCCAGAACTGGACATACAGCGGTTGATCGAGACCCAGCTGCTTGCGCACCATCTCAATAACCGTTGCGTCCGCCTCTGGCCCGGCAATCAATCGTGCCGGATCGCCCGGCAGCATATGGACAAACAAAAACACCAGCACCGCCACGATAAGTAGCGTTGGAATCAACCCCAGCAGGCGTTTAAACACATAATTCAGCATGCCTTTCCCTCTCATCCCGCACGCCGTCGCCTGCGGGAATGAGTTCTGTTATTTCAAATCCGCATCGTCAAAGCTAAAGCCCGTATCCGGCATAATGTAGAAACCCGTCAGCGCTTTGTTATGCGCGGAAACCAGTTTTTCTACCACCAGCGGGATCCACGGCGACTCTTTCCAGATAGTATCCTGCGCGTCTTTATACAGCCGCGCTTTCTCTTCTGGTTTAGTGGTTTTCAGCGCGTCAGACAGATCTTTATCCACCTGCGGATTGCTGTAAAACGCGGTGTTAAACAGCGTTGGCGGCCAGTTCTGCGAGGCAAACAGCGGCGACAGCGCCCAGTCAGCTTCGCCCGTTGAGGCTGACCAGCCGGTGTAGAACATTCTCACACCGCTCTCTTTCTGGCTTTTCCCTTCCACTTCTGCGGCACGCTGCCCCGCATCCATCGCGGTTAACTGCGCTTTAATACCCACCTGCGCCAGTTGTTGCTGGGTGAACTGCAACACTTTCTGCGCAGTACTGTGATTATGCGACGACCACAGCGTAGTGCTGAAGCCGTTGGGGAATCCGGCCTCTTTTAACAGTTCGCGCGCTTTCGCCGGATCGTACGGCCACGGCGTGTAGGTTTCGGCATACTGGATCGACGGCGGGACGACGCCGGTGGCTGGCGTCGCGTAGCCCGCAAAGGCGACCTTCACCAGCGCCTGACGGTTAATCGCGTAGTTGATCGCCTCACGCACTTTCGGATTATCAAACGGCTTTTGCGTGACGTTCATGCTGATGTAACGCTGCATGATCGACGGGCTGGCGACCAGCTCCAGCTTGCTGTTTTTTTGCAGGATCGCCGCCTGCTCGTAAGGGATCGGGAAGGCAAACTGCGCTTCGCCGGTTTGGAGCATCGCCGCGCGGGTGTTGTTATCCACCACCGGACGCCAGGTGATAGAGTCCAGCTTTGGCAGCCCTTTCTGCCAGTATCCGGCGAATTTCTTCACCTTCACAAAATCGGTTTGATTCCAGGTGACCAGCTCATACGGCCCGGTTCCAACCGGATGGAAGCCAATCTCTTTGCCGTATTTTTTCAGCGCGTCTGGCGAAATCATCGCCGTCGCCGGGTGCGCCAGAATATTGATAAACGCCGAGAACGGCTCTTTTAAGGTGATTTTAACGGTCGTGGGATCGACGGCCTCAGTGCTGGCGATATTCTTGTACAGGTTATAGCGCTTGAGGCTGTTCTCCTTGTTGCTGGCGCGATCCAGGTTGACCTTCACCGCCTCGGCGTTGAAGTCTGTCCCGTCCTGGAACTTCACGCCGCTGCGCAGTTTGAGGGTGTACACCAGGCCGTCATCAGAGACGGTATAGCTCTCCGCCAGCACGTTTTTCAGCTTCATCTCTTTATCAAGGCCAAACAGTCCCTGATAAAACGACTTCGCCACCGCCTGCGACAGCGTGTCGTTGGCGTCATACGGATCGAGCGTGGTGAAGTTTGATGCCACCGCAACAACCACATCTTTGGCCGCAAAGGCAGGGCTTGCCGCCAGCGCCGCCGTGACACTCGCGGCTAACAGCCATGGTCGAGCAACAAATTTTGTCATTTTATTCTCCTGTTGTTCCCTGTCTGTCAAATGTTATAACCACGAAAACGCATTGTTCTGACGCGGAGGTGCGACGAAATGGCCGGGGCCAACCTCGCGTAATTCAACCCGTTCTGCCCGCTCACCGCGTTTACGGATATTGCCTGGCATCTCATCCTGGAGCAGCACGCGCTGGCCGTGGCGATGTGCCGGATCGGCGACCGGTACGGCCGCCATCAGCTTACGGGTGTAAGGATGCTGCGGATTTTCAAACACCGCGCGACGCGGACCAATTTCAACAATTTGCCCCATGTACATCACCGCCACGCGATGGCTGATGCGCTCCACTACCGCCATATCGTGCGAAATAAACAAAAAGGCGATGCCCAGATCGCGCTGCAAGTCGAGCAGTAAATTGATAATTTGCGCCCGGATGGAGACGTCCAGCGCCGACACCGACTCATCCGCTATCACCACTTTCGGGTTTAGCGCCAGCGCACGCGCGATGCAAATGCGTTGTCGCTGGCCGCCAGAAAATTCGTGCGGATAACGCCAGGCATGTTCCGGTTTCAGCCCCACGCGCTCCAGTAACCACGCCACGCGACGCTGGGCCTCTTCGCCTTGCAATAACCCGTGCACCCGCAGCGGCTCCATGATCGAATACCCCACCGTCTGGCGCGGATCGAGCGACGCATAGGGGTCCTGGAAGATAAACTGAATATCGCGCCGCAGCGGTTGCAGCTGGCTCGCCGACAGCGTGTCGATGCGCTCGCCGTTGAAGATAATACTGCCTTCCTGCGACTCAACTAACCGCAGTAACGCGCGTCCGGTGGTGGATTTGCCACAGCCTGACTCCCCCACCAGCGCAAGCGTTTCGCCGGGCCATAAATCAAAGCTGACGTTTTCGACGGCATGCACTTCGCGCTTCACACGATTCAGAATGCCGCCGCGCAGCGGGAAGCGCGTCACCAGGTCGCGAACCTGAAGAATGGGCTCGCCCGCCACCACCGTGTCTTGCTCCGTTTCGGCTTCCTGATGCTGCGGATCGTTCATCGAGATCAGCGGAAAACGACGCGGTAAATCGCTGCCGTTCATCGCCCCAAGACGCGGGACTGCCGCCAGCAGCGCTTTAGTGTAAGGATGCTGCGGCGCATGGAAAATCTGCTCCACGCTGCCCGTCTCCACCGCTTCGCCCTGATACATCACCAGCACCCGGTCGGCGATATCCGCCACCACGCCCATATCGTGAGTGATAAAAATCACCCCCATATCCATATCCTGTTGCAGCACTTTAATAAGCTGCAAAATCTGCGCCTGAATCGTGACGTCCAGCGCGGTGGTCGGTTCATCGGCAATCAGCACCGCCGGACGGCATGACAGCGCCATCGCAATCATCACCCGCTGGCGCATCCCACCAGAAAGCTGATGCGGATAGCGCGAAAGGATCGTCTGCGCCTCCGGAATGCGGACCTGTTCCAGCATGCGTTTGGCCTCCGCCAACGCCTCTTCACGGTTTAAGCCCTGATGTAAGCGGATCGACTCGGCAATTTGCTCGCCCACCGGAAAGACCGGATTAAGCGACGTCATCGGTTCCTGGAATATCATCGCCATATCTGCGCCGCGCACACTCTGCATTTGCGACTGACTCATTTCCATCAGGCTGACCACTTTCTGACTGCGCCTGCGCAGCAGCATGCTGTCACACTCGACAGTGGTGCCAGACTGCTCCAGCAAGCGCATGAGCGACAGCGCCGTCACGGATTTACCGGAACCGGATTCGCCAACAATCGCCAGCGTCTCTCCGCGTTTGAGTGAGAACGAGAGATGCTTTACCGCCGGTACGGGCCGCCGCTCTTCCTGAAACGCGATGTTCAGGTTGTGAACCGCCAATACCTGCTGGCTGTCCAGATCGTTACTGTGCGGCACCCATAACCCCCTTATTCACGATAAATTCCCGTTGTTGGTGCATCGCCTGCATAACCCCAGGCGCGATACATGCCTTCACTGTTGAACGGCAACGCAACGTTGCCCTCACGATCGACAGCGATAAGCCCGCCGCTCCCGCCCAACGCGGGCAATTTTTCCATCACCACGCGCTCGCAGGCCTCAGCGAGGCTTAAATTGCCGTAATCCATTAACGCCGCAATGTCATAGGCGGCGAGCGTGCGGATGAACACTTCCCCCGTGCCGGTGCATGAGACCGCCACATTGGCGTTATTGGCATAGCATCCCGCGCCGGGTAAAGGGCTGTCCCCTACCCGACCGGGTAATTTATTGGTCATGCCGCCGGTGGATGTCGCTGCCGCCAGGTTGCCCTCTTTATCGAGCGCCACCGCGCCAACCGTACCCATTTTGGTGCTCTCATCCAGCGGGGCCGAATGATCCAACTGGGTGATCCCCGCCGTGCGTGCTTCCAGTAATTGCTGATAACGCTCAGGCGTGGAGAAAATGTCAGGCAGAACCGTTTCCATTCCGTGCTCAGTGGCAAATTTTTCTGCCCCGGCCCCCATCAGCAGCACGTGCGGGCTTTGCTCCATCACCAGACGCGCCGCCAGAATCGGGTTGCGCAGATGGCTGACACCAGCGACAGCACCGGCTTTAAGCGTGTTGCCGTCCATCACGCAGGCATCCAGTTCGTGTGTTTCATCGCGCGTAAATACCGCGCCAATACCCGCATTAAACAGCGGGCACTCCTCCAGAAGACGCACCGCTTCAGTGACCACGTCCAGCGCGCTGGCTCCCGCTTCCAGCATTTTTTGACCGGTTTCGACAATGACAGACAGCGCATTGACGTAGCGTTTTTCCTGCTCAGGACTCAGCTTTGATCGGGTAATTGCCCCTGCTCCACCGTGTATTGCGATAACCGCATTCACCATATCAATCACCCATCAGCGTAAAGGCGCTGCTTTTTCTATAAATATCATTATCGTGGCCGGAGCTTCAGATGATTTTTGAATATAGAAAGACGCAACTGTGATGTAAAGCGTACACCATCGGAGTCATACAGTTAGTGGCACTTTTCTGCCATAATGCCCACTTTCGTTGCAATCCCGCAGGAGTGACCCATGGATTTTACCGCCGGACTGATGCCGCTTGAGACGGCACTCACGCAGATGCTCGACCAGATTTCACCGCTCAAAGAGCACGAAACGCTACCTTTACTGCGCTGTTTTGGTCGCGTGACGGCGAGCGATATCGTCTCTCCGCTGAACGTGCCGGGGTTTGATAACTCTGCGATGGACGGTTATGCGGTGCGTCTTGCAGATATTCAGGCAGGAAATGCATTGCCGGTCGCCGGAAAAGCCTTTGCGGGCCAGCCTTTTCAGGGTGAATGGCCGCAGGGAACCTGTATTCGCATTATGACAGGTGCCCCGGTGCCAGCGGATTGCGACGCGGTGGTGATGCAGGAAGAGACCGAGCAAACCGACGAGGGGGTGCGTTTTACCGCCAGCGTTAAGCCGAACCAGAACATCCGCCGCGCCGGGGAAGATATCACGCTGGGTGCAGCCGTTTTCGCCGCCGGGAAAAAGCTGACGGCCGCTGAACTGCCGGTTCTGGCATCGCTGGGTATTGCTGAGATCGACGTGGTGCGCAAAGTGCGCGTTGCTCTGTTCTCGACGGGCGATGAGCTGCAGCTGCCGGGTCAGCCGCTTAAAGCGGGGCAAATCTACGACACCAACCGTCTGGCCGTGCATCTGATGCTGGAACAGCTGGGCTGCGAGGTCATTAACCTCGGCATTATTCCTGACGATCCGGAACAATTGCGCGCTGCGTTTATACAAGCGGACAACTCCGCTGATGTGGTGATAAGTTCCGGCGGCGTATCCGTTGGCGAAGCGGATTACACCAAAATTCTTCTCGACGAGCTGGGTGAAATCGGCTTCTGGAAGCTGGCGATTAAACCGGGCAAACCGTTCGCTTTCGGTAAGCTTGACCACAGCTGGTTCTGCGGCCTGCCGGGCAATCCGGTGTCAGCGGCGCTGACGTTTTATCAGCTGGTGCAGCCGCTGCTGGCAAAATTGTCCGGCAACACGGCACAGGGCCTGCCCGCACGTCAGCGCGTACGGGCCGCTACGCGCCTGAAAAAATCACCGGGTCGTCTTGATTTCCAGCGTGGAATTTTGGCACGAAACGCCGAGGGTTTACTGGAGGTGAGCACCACCGGCCATCAGGGTTCACATATTTTCAGCTCCTTCAGCCAGGGCAACTGCTTTATCGTTCTTGAGCGCGAGCGCGGAAACGTCGAAGCGGGCGAGTGGGTTGAGGTCGAAGCCTTTAACCATTTATTTGGAGGCTGAGCATGTCGGTAGAACTGAGCGATCAGGAGATGCTGCGCTACAACCGCCAGATCGTGCTGCGTGGTTTTGATTTTGACGGTCAGGAAGCGCTCAAAGCCGCCCGCGTACTGGTGGTGGGATTAGGTGGTTTGGGCTGTGCGGCGGCGCAATATCTCGCGGCGGCGGGCGTCGGGAGTATGACGCTGCTGGATTTCGACACCGTGTCGGTATCCAATTTGCAGCGCCAGACGTTGCACAGCGACGCGACAATTGGTGAGCCGAAAGTCGCCTCCGCTCATGCCGCGCTGGCGCGCATTAATCCTCACGTTCAGTTCACATTGATTGACGCTTTGCTCGATGACACTGCGCTATTCGCGCGAATCGCACAGCACGACCTGGTTCTTGATTGCACCGATAACGTCGCCATTCGTAATCAACTTAACGCGGGCTGTTTTACCCATAAAACACCGCTGGTTTCCGGCGCGGCGATTCGGATGGAAGGCCAGATCAGCGTATTTACTTACGCCGACGGCGAGCCCTGCTATCGCTGTCTGAGCCGTCTGTTTGGCGAGAATGCGCTGACTTGCGTCGAGGCGGGCGTCATGGCGCCGCTGGTCGGCGTGATCGGGTCATTGCAGGCTATGGAAGCGATTAAAGTGCTGACGCATTACGGAACACCGGCGGCGGGAAAAATCCTGATGTATGACGCGATGAGCTGTCAGTTCCGCGAGATGAAACTGATGCGTCATCCCGGATGCGAGGTCTGCGGGGGGTAATGCAAAACGGCAACCAACGGTTGCCGTTTTTCGTGTTTGTCCCCTCTCCGTTTCGTTGAGGATTGGGGTAACGGCATCAGGCCGTACAATCAAATAGTTGTCCGGCCAAACGCACCCTGCCAGTCCTGCTCAAACTTCGCTACTGCCGCATCCACCGCGGGAGCGTTAATAAACTGCTGCGCCACATCCAGCGGCAAAGTGATGGCCTCGCAGCCCGCCAGCAAACAGTCCAGCGCCTGGCGCGGGGTTTTAAAGCTCGCCGCCAGCACTTTTGCCTGCGGCGCATGCAGCGTCAGCAATTGCTGTAATTCCACCACCGTTTGAATCCCGTCGCCGCCCTGTGCGTCCAGGCGATTCACATAAGGCGCAACATATTCCGCGCCAGCCAGCGCCGACAGCATGCCCTGCGCAGCACCGTAAACCGCCGTTCCCAGCGTTGGGATCCCTTCGGCTTTCAGCATTTTAATGGCTGCCAGCCCTTCTGCCGTGACGGGCACTTTGACCACCAGATCGTTAATTATGGCGCGTAATTTACGCGCATCGTCGACCATCGCTTCGGCCGTAGTCGCCATCACCTGCGCGAACAACCGGCCTTTCCTCCCCAGCGCGTCATGCAACTCTGGCAACAGCACGTCCAGCGGTTTTTTCCCCGCCGCCACAATACTGGGATTGGTGGTTACGCCCGCCAGCGGGAAAATGCGCGCCAGTTTTTTGACTGCAGCAACGTCGGAAGTATCGAGATAAAGTTCCATGATCACACCCTCAAAATTAGCCTGCCCTAACACTACCACGTAAAAACTCGCCGCAGAGTTGACGCACATCAAAATAACTTTCATTCGAAAGTTATTTAATCTTCATACGCAACAAGAGGCGACATTATGATTTTCAATATTCAGCGCTATTCGACGCATGACGGTCCCGGTATTCGTACCGTGGTGTTCCTGAAAGGCTGCTCATTAAGCTGCCGCTGGTGTCAAAATCCTGAGAGCCGTTCTCGTACCCGAGACGTCCTGTTTGACGCCCGCCTGTGCCTGGAAGGCTGCGACCTCTGCCAGCAGGCTGCGCCAGGGATTATCGACTGCACGCTGAATGGACTGATTATTCATCGCGAAAAACTCAACGATGCAACGCTTAACGCCCTCACCGACTGTTGCCCGACGCAAGCGATGACCGTATGCGGTGAGGAGCAACAGGTCGCCGATATTATGGCCACCGTGCTGCGCGATAAACCCTTTTACGATCGCAGCGGCGGCGGTATCACACTCTCCGGCGGCGAGCCGTTTATGAACCCTACTCTGGCCCACTCGCTGTTCAAAGCCAGCCACGAACAAGGCATACATACTGCCGTTGAAACCTGTCTGCATGTGCCGTGGCACGCGATCGAACCCTCGTTGCCGTATGTTGACCTGTTTCTCGCCGATCTGAAACATGTCGATGGCGACGTGTTTAAACAATGGGCTGGTGGCTCGGCTAAGCGCGTACTGGAAAACCTGAAACGCCTTGCGGCGGCAGGCAAAAAAATGACTATCCGCGTTCCGCTGATTCCCGGTTTTAACGCAGATGAAGCGTCTGTCAAAGCGATTACACGTTTTGCCGCCGATGAGCTGAACGTCCGCGAGATCCATTTTCTGCCGTACCACACCCTTGGCATGAACAAATATACCCTGCTCGGCCAACCTTACTCTGCCCCTGATAAACCGCTCGATAACCCAGCGTTACTGGACTTTGCCCTGGCGTTTGCTGACCAGAATGGGTTAACCGCCACCTTACGAGGATAATGTTATGACACAGCTGAATCTGAACACGTTGACCGATCGTATTAAGGCGCATAAAACCGCTCTGGTGCATATTGTTAAGCCGCCCGTTTGTACCGAGCGCGCGCAGCATTACACCGAAATGTACCAGCAGCACATGGATAAGCCTATTCCGGTGCGTCGCGCGCTGGCGCTGGCCCATCACCTGGCGAATCGTACCATCTGGATAAAACACGACGAGCTGATCATTGGCAACCAGGCAAGCGAAGTCCGCGCCGCACCGATCTTCCCGGAATATACCGTATCGTGGATTGAAAAAGAGATCGACGATCTGGCCGACCGTCCGGGCGCGGGCTTTGCCGTCAGCGAAGAGAATAAACGTGTTCTGCATGATATTTGCCCGTGGTGGCGCGGCCAGACGGTGCAAGATCGCTGCTACGGCATGTTTACCGACGAGCAAAAAGGGCTACTGGAAACCGGGATTATCAAAGCCGAAGGCAATATGACCTCCGGCGATGCCCACCTGGCAGTGAATTTCCCACTGCTGCTGGAAAAAGGGCTCGACGGGATGCGGGCCAAAGTGGCCGAGCGCCGTACCCGCATTAACCTGACCGTACTGGACGATCTGCACGGCGATCAGTTCCTAAAAGCGGTTGATATCGTGCTGGACGCCGTCAGCCTGCATATTCAACGCTTTGCCAGCCTGGCGCGTGAAATGGCGAGCAATGAGATCCGCGAAAGTCGTCGCGACGAGCTGCTGGCAATGGCAGAAAACTGCGATGTGATTGCCCATCAGCCGCCGAAAACCTTCTGGCAGGCGCTACAGCTGTGCTATTTCATCCAGCTGATTCTGCAAATTGAGTCCAACGGTCACTCCGTCTCCTTTGCCCGTATGGATCAGTATCTCTATCCGTTCTACCGCCGCGACGTTGAGTTGGATCAATCGCTCAGCCGCGAAAACGCGATTGAAATGCTGCACAGCTGCTGGCTGAAATTGCTGGAAGTGAACAAAATCCGTTCCGGCTCGCACTCAAAAGCGTCGGCGGGAAGCCCGCTGTATCAGAACGTCACGATTGGCGGACAGAAGCTGGTCAACGGCGACGCGATGGACGCGGTGAACCCTGTCTCTTACGCGATTCTGGAATCCTGCGGCCGCCTGCGTTCCACTCAGCCAAACCTCAGCGTGCGTTATCACGCGGGTATGAGTAATGACTTCCTCGACGCTTGCGTGCAGGTGATCCGCTGCGGATTTGGGATGCCCGCGTTTAATAACGATGAAATTGTGATTTCCGAGTTCATCAAGCTCGGCGTCGAAAAAGAAGACGCTTACGACTATGCGGCGATTGGCTGTATCGAAACCGCCGTTGGCGGCAAATGGGGATACCGCTGCACCGGCATGAGCTTTATTAACTTCGCCCGCGTGATGCTTGCCGCGATGGAAGGCGGTCGCGATGCCACCAGCGGCAAGGTTTTCCTGCCGCAGGATAGAGCGCTCTCCGCCGGTAACTTCGATAATTTCGAGCAGGTGATGGAATCCTGGGACAACCAGATTCGCTACTACACGCGCAAATCCATCGAAATTGAATACGTGGTGGACACCATGCTGGAAGAGAACGTACACGATATTCTCTGCTCTGCGTTGGTGGACGACTGTATTGAGCGCGCGAAAAGCATTAAAGAGGGCGGCGCGAAATATGACTGGGTGTCGGGTTTGCAGGTCGGTATCGCCAACCTCGGAAACAGTCTGGCTGCGGTGAAGAAGCTGGTCTTTGAACAGGGCACAATCGGTCAGCAACAGCTGGCAGCCGCGCTGGCGGATGATTTCGAAGGGCTGACGCATGAACAGTTGCGCCAGCGTTTGATCAACGGTGCACCGAAGTACGGCAACGACGATGACAGCGTCGACCTGCTGCTGGCCCGCGCTTACCAGACCTATATTGAAGAGCTGAAGCAGTACCACAACCCGCGCCACGGCCGTGGGCCGATCGGCGGTAACTACTACGCGGGTACGTCGTCTATTTCGGCAAACGTGCCGTTTGGTGCGGCGACGATGGCAACGCCGGATGGCCGTAAAGCGCATACCCCGCTGGCGGAAGGCGCAAGCCCGGCATCGGGTACCGATCATCTCGGTCCAACAGCGGTTATTGGTTCCGTGGGTAAATTACCGACTGAAGCCATTCTGGGTGGCGTGCTGTTAAATCAGAAGCTGAATCCGGCAACGCTGGAGAACGATTCGGATCGTCAGAAGCTGATGATCCTGCTGCGCACCTTCTTCGAGGTGCATAAAGGCTGGCATATCCAGTACAACATTGTGTCACGTGACACGCTGCTCGAAGCGAAAAAGCATCCGGATCAGTATCGCGATCTTGTGGTGCGTGTCGCGGGCTACTCGGCGTTCTTCACCGCGCTGTCGCCGGACGCGCAGGACGATATCATCGCCCGTACGGAGCACACGCTTTAATCTCTCCGCTCTGATGCCCTCACCCCAGCCCTCTCCCACAGGGAGAGGGTGCACACACTCAAAACGGCAACTTGGTTGCCGTTTTGCTTTAGGTTTCGAATGAAATAGATTTGTGGTTCGGGTCACATTGTTATTAGAATGTTTCTGGTCGCAGTAATATTCTGGAGAACAATGTATGACCGTAAAAGTTATCGTCACCGATATGGACGGAACTTTCCTTGATGATGCCAAACAATACGATCGTGAACGCTTTCAGGCACAATTCGAGCAGCTAAAGGCACGTGATATTGAATTTGTTGTTGCCAGCGGAAACCAGTATTACCAGCTCATCTCGTTCTTCCCGGAACTGAAAGAACACATTTCTTTCGTCGCTGAAAACGGCGCGCTGGTGTTCGATCACGGCGAGCAGATTTTCCACGGCGAATTGACCCGCCACGAATCACAAATCGTGATCGGCGAATTACTCAAAGATAAACAGTTGAATTTCGTCGCCTGTGGATTAGAGAGCGCGTATGTGAGCAATAGCGCCCCTGACGAGTTTGTCGCGCTGATGTCAAAACATTATCACCGCTTAAAGCGCATCAGCGATTATCAGGACATTGACGACGTACTGTTCAAGTTCTCACTGAACCTGCCGGATAGCGATATCCCCGATCTCATCGACAAACTGCATGTTTCGCTGGACGGCATCATGAAGCCCGTCACCAGCGGTTTCGGCTTTGTCGATTTGATTATCCCTGGCCTGCATAAAGCCAATGGTATCAGCCGCCTGCTCAAACGCTGGGGCATTTCCCCGCAGGAATGCGTAGGGATTGGCGACAGCGGTAACGACGCCGAAATGCTGAAGCTGGTGAAATATTCGTTTGCGATGGGCAATGCAGCGGAAAGCATTAAATCGATTAGCCGTTTTAGCACTGACGATAATAATCATCAGGGTGCGCTGAACGTCATCCAGGCCGTGCTGGACCATACCGATCCTTTCAACGCGTAATTCCCTTCTGGCCGGGGCTAAGCTCCGGCACATCACTCTTTTCCGATCCTGCGGTACACGTCAAATTTTTAAACTTGCATTAACTTATTTTTAACTTAAAGTATCACTTGTAGACACTTTTACTTTCGAATGAAAGATGCGAGGCGGTTATGACGTTAACGTTTACCAGTGAAATTTTGCCTGCGGACCCTAAAGCCGCGATTCGCCAAATGAAACGCGAGTTACGCGCGCAGATCGGTGACGTTCAGGCGGTTTTCGACCGGCTGAGTGATAAAATTGCGACTCGTGTGGCGGAAATTAATGAATTGAAAAACAAAGGGGAATCCGTCTGGCCGGTTATCCCTTTTGAAGATGTGAAGAACGGCACGATAACCGCCGCGCAGCGTGAAGCGGTCAAACGCCGGGGTTGCGCAGTCATCAAAGGTCATTTCCCGCACGAGCAAGCGCTGGCGTGGGATAATTCCATGCTCGACTATCTCGATCTCAACCAGTTCGACGAGGTCTACAAAGGGCCAGGCGATAACTTCTTTGGCTCATTAAGCGCATCGCGTCCGGAAATTTATCCGATTTACTGGTCGCAGGCGCAAATGCAGGCGCGTCAGAGTGAACAGATGGCGCAGGTGCAATCGTTTCTGAATCGTTTGTGGACGTTCGAGAGCAACGGCAAACAGTGGTTTGACCCGGATGTCAGCGTGATTTATCCGGATCGCATCCGCCGCCGCCCGCCTGGAACAACGTCCAAAGGCTTGGGCGCGCATACCGATTCTGGGGCGCTGGAACGCTGGCTGCTTCCGGCTTATCAGCAGGTGTTTGCTCGGGTGTTTGACGGTAACATCGATCGGTACGATCCCTGGAACGCCGCGCATCGCACCGAAGTGGAAGAGTACACCGTGGATAACACCACCAAGTGCTCTGTGTTCCGCACCTTCCAGGGCTGGACGGCGCTGTCGGATATGATCCCGGGCCAGGGCTTGTTACACGTCGTGCCGATCCCGGAAGCGATGGCGTACATTCTGTTGCGTCCGCTGCTCGACGATGTGCCGGAAGATGAGCTTTGCGGCGTGGCGCCAGGGCGCGTACTGCCGATTTCCGAGAAGTGGCATCCGCTGTTGATTGAAGCGTTGACCAGCATTCCGGCGCTCGACGCGGGGGATTCTGTGTGGTGGCATTGCGATGTGATTCACTCCGTCGCGCCCGTGGATGATCAGCAAGGCTGGGGCAACGTGATGTACATCCCTGCCGCGCCGATGTGCGAGAAAAATCTCGCCTACGCGAAAAAGGTCAAAGCGGCGCTGGAAACGGGCGCATCACCGGGCGATTTCCCGCGCGAAGATTACGAAAAAACCTGGCAGGATCGCTTTACCGTGAACGATCTGAATATCCATGGCAAGCGCGCGCTCGGCATGGTCTAAGCGTCGTAAAGTCCTTCCCGCTCCACGGCGGTGCGTCGTTTTCCCTGACGTATCCGCCGTACCGATTCCCGCACCGTCAGCGTCCCGTTGAGTAATAGCGTTCCCACCGGCGCATCCGGGCGCATCAAACGCTGCTGGAGCATATGAACCGCTTCCGTTCCCAGCTCATCGCGTGGAACGTGCACTGCCGTTAAGGGAACATCCTGAATCGCCGCCAGATTGAAACCGTCGATGCTCATCACCGAGACATCCTGCGGCACCCGCAAGCCATGCTTTTGCAACGCGCTAATGGTGCCTGCGGCCATGAAATCGCCCCCCACCAGAAACGCCGTTGGCAGGTTTTTAGCGGGCGTTCGACTGAGCCATTCGCTGACCTGCTGTTCCGTTTCTGTGGCGCTGAAGCTGGGCACCACCAGCAGATCGCGTTTATCGTTAAATTTCAGATTGTGCGTCTGCCAGCCATCACGGATGCCCGCCAGACGCAGCTCCATGGTATACCGGCGCAAGCACAACACATTCATGATCTCTCGGTGACCCATTTCGAACAGATACTCCGCGGCACGTTCACCGATGGCGCGGTGATCGGGGGCGACAGCAGGCAAGCGCATCCGGCTGTCACGACAGTTAATGAGCATACAGGGTTTAGCAATATCAACGGCCAAATCGTGAATATGGGGATCGTCAATGCCCAGTAATATCGCGGCCTGAGTGTCCGTTTCGTTCATACGGGCGAGAAAGAGCTGCGCGTCGCTGTCGTTCTCCTCAAGCGCACAGTAGCGAAGCCTGACCTCATGAGACGCGAGCCCTTTGCTGACACTCTGAATCACGCGGTAGTAAAAGATGTCGGACCGCTCGTCAAAGGCACGCTGCGGGGCGAAGACCACCAGGCTATTCAACAGTAACCGACCCGCCGCCATGCCATCCATGACGCCGAGTTCCCGTGCGCATTCCAGCACCTTCTGACGGGCTTTTTCGCTGGTGTTTGCCTTCCCTGCCAGGACACGAGAAACCGTGCTGATCGAGAGCTGCGTCCGGCTGGCAATTTCTGCGATTTTTAGCCTTTTATCCATTTTGTGATCTCGCTCCATTTGCTAAATGCAAAAATTTTCATAGTGTGGAATTCCCATATCTACAGGCTTTAATGGCATCTTGCCAAAAAACGAATGCCACTTATGAGAAAGCTTGCACAAAATCCACTATTGCCCGCTCATTTTCTGCCATAAGGTGAACTTGTCACACAACTTCCATACTAGTTGTATATCAACTTGAAGCGAAAAACAGATAACTTTCAACGCCATAATAATCTGTGTGACAACCGAATCGTACCTTCCCCCTACCGTCCGTCTTGTGGAGAGAGAAAATGAGTCAGGGCATTAATACTCCGGTTGTGGCAAGCAAAACCCGCCGCGTCATCAAAAATCTGCGCTGGTATGTGCTGGTGCTGTTTTTGCTGGGCGTGACCGTCAACTACATTACCCGTAACTCGTTAGGCATTTTGGCGCCCGAGCTGAAAGCGACGATGGGCATTACCACCGAACAATATTCCTGGATTGTCGGCGCGTTCCAGATTGCCTATACCATTTTCCAGCCCCTGTGCGGCTGGCTTATCGACGTGATTGGCCTGAAAATTGGCTTTATGGTCTGCGCCGGGATCTGGGCATTAATGTGTATTTTCCACGCCGGTGCGGGGAGTTGGGTGCATCTGGCTATCCTGCGCTTCTTCATGGGTGCCTCGGAAGCCGCCGCCACGCCGGCTAACGCCAAAACCATTGGCGAATGGTTCCCAAAATCTGAGCGCCCTATTGCTGCCGGTTGGGCAGGTGTCGGTTTCTCGATCGGTGCGATGCTGGCACCGCCCATTATTTACTTTGCGCATGCGTCGTTCGGCTGGCAGGGTGCGTTCATGTTCACCGGCGTACTGGCCCTGCTGTGGGTGATTTTGTGGTGGGCGTTCTACCATAATCCGGAACAGCACCCGAATCTGGGCAAAGACGAACTGGCGTTCATCAAGCAGGATAACGAGCCACCAGCCGTTAAGCTGCCGTTCCTTACCGCGCTCAAAACCGTGTCCAAAAATAAGCGTTTCTACGGCATCGCCATTCCCGCGTTCATGGCTGAACCGGCCTGGGCTGTGCTGAGCTTCTGGGTTCCGCTGTATCTTGCCAAAGAACACGGCATGGACCTGAAACAGATCGCGATGTTTGCGTGGCTGCCGTTCCTGGCCGCCGATCTCGGCAGCGTCGTGAGCGGATATCTTACCCGTCTTTATACCCGTCTTTTCGGCTGCTCGCGTGTGAACTCCGTGGTGGCCAGCTCCGTGACCGGCGCGTTCCTGATGATTTCTCTGGCTGCGGTTGCTATCACCCGCGACCCGTATATCACGATTGCGCTTATCTCTATCGGCGGGTTCGGTCATCAGATTATCTCCTGCATGCTCAGCGCCCTGGTGGTGGAATCGTTCGACAAAGGCCAGATGGCGACCGTCAACGGCATGCGCGGCTCAGCGGCCTGGATCGCCAGCTTCTTGTTCTCACTGCTAATTGGCGTAACCGCCGACAAAATCGGCTTTAACCCGCTGTTCATTGCCATGGGCTTCTTTGACCTGATTGGCGCATTTTTCCTGGTCGCATTTATTGCTGAACGTCGCGCCAAGCGCGCCTGATACTGGATGTATTGCATATGAAAACATTGAAAAACTGGACGCTGGCGAAGCAGTCAGCGAATCATCTGGAATTGCTGGTTGATTCTCAACATCACCTGAGCCTGTATGTGCTGGAAGAAAACCTGTTCCGCGTGCTGATTAAGCGCAAAGGCGAGCTGGCGCTGGAGAAAACCTGGAGCATTGCGCCAGACCAGGACGTGCCGTGGGAAGGCCGGCATCGTGAAGATCTCAGCGGCTTTAGCTGCCCGACGTGGACGCTCACGCAGCAGGACAATGCGCTGGTGATTGCCACCGAACAGCTGCGCGTAACCGTGCATCAGCCGCTGTGGCTGGAGTGGCATTATCGCAATGAGGCAGGTGAATGGCAGGCGCTGGTGAACGATCGCCCAACAAGTGCCTATCTGCTTAACGCCCACGGCGACGGCGCAGCCCACTACCTGAGCCGTCGTAAAGATGAGCGTTTTTATGGCCTGGGCGAGAAAGCGGGTGATTTGCAGCGCAACGGCAAACGCTATGAGATGCGCAATCTGGATGCGATGGGCTATAACGCCGTCAGCACCGATCCGCTGTACAAGCATATTCCGTTTACCATCGCCCGCCGCGACGACGTGAGCTACGGCGTGTTTTACGACAACCTGAGCAGCTGCTGGCTGGATCTGGGTAACGAAATCGACAACTACCACACCGCCTATCGCCGCTGGCAGGCCGAAGCGGGTGATATTGATTACTACATTTTTACCGGCAAACGCGTGCTCGACGTCACCAAAGCCTTCGTGCGCCTGACCGGGAAAACGCTTTTCGGACCGAAATGGAGCCTGGGCTACAGCGGCTCAACGATGCACTACACCGACGCACCCGACGCGCAAAATCAGCTGATGAACTTCATCCGCCTGTGCGAAGAACATGCGATCCCGTGCGACTCGTTCCAGCTGTCATCCGGATATACCTCGATTAACGGCAAGCGCTACGTCTTTAACTGGAACTATGACAAAGTGCCGCAGCCCAAAGTGATGAGCCAGGCCTTCCACGACGCCGGTCTCAAGCTTGCGGCGAATATCAAACCCTGTCTGCTACAGGATCACCCACGCTACGGCGAAGTGGCCGAAAAAGGCCTGTTTATCCGTGATTCAGAAACCGATGCGCCAGAACGCTCAAGCTTCTGGGACGACGAAGGTTCACACCTTGACTTTACGAATCCACAAACGGTTGAGTGGTGGCAGAACGGTGTGACGACCCAAATCCTGGAAATGGGGATTGATTCCACCTGGAATGATAACAACGAGTTTGAAGTCTGGGATGGTGAGGCGCGCTGTCACGGCTTCGGTCAGGACATTGCGATCAAACACATTCGCCCGGTGATGCCGCTGCTAATGATGCGCGCGTCAATGGAAGCCCAACAGAAGTTTGCCCCGGAAAAACGTCCGTATTTGATCTCGCGTTCTGGCTGCGCCGGAATGCAGCGCTACGTCCAGACCTGGAGTGGCGACAACCGGACCAACTGGGAAACGCTGCGCTATAACACCCGCATGGGCCTGGGCATGAGCCTGTCCGGCCTGTTTAACGTCGGCCACGACGTGGGCGGTTTCTCCGGCGATAAACCTGACGCCGAGCTGTTTGTGCGCTGGGTGCAGAACGGCGTGATGCATCCGCGTTTTACCATTCACTCGTGGAATGACGATCGGACGGTGAATGAGCCGTGGATGTATCCGGGCGTGACCCCTGCCATTCGCGGTGCCATCGAACTGCGCTATCGGCTGCTTCCCTATCTTTACACTCTGCTTTGGCAGGCTCACGCTGACGATGAGCCGATGCTGCGCCCGATGTTCCTCGATCACGAGCATGATGCGCAGACGTTCGAAGAGTGTGACGATTTTATGCTGGGCCGCGATGTACTTGTCGCGAGCGTCGTCGAAGCGGGACAGCGTGAGCGCCGTCTCTGGCTGCCAGACAACGAGACCGGCTGGTACGATTTTTACACCCACGAATGGTTCTCCGGCGGTCAGTGGAATACCCGCGATGCGCCCCTGGAAAAACTGCCGTTAATGATTCGCGCCGGTGCCGGTTTGCCGCTGAGCGAACGCATCACGCATGTGTCAGCTGAAAAAGATGATACGCGCGAGCTGAAATTGTTCCCGCTGAAAGGCGTGGGGACAACGTCTGGCATGCTGTTTGAAGACGACGGCGAAAGCTGGGGTTATCAGAAAGGCAACGCCTTGTGGCTGACCTGGAAAATGGTGTGCGAGGGTTCAACAATCACGCTGAAGGTGGACGTGCGCGGTGATTATCGTCCGGCATGGAAAGCGTTGAAAGTAACGTTACCAGTGGGTGAGAAACGTCAGTTGTTGATCAACGGGATTGAGCAGAGTGAGTGGGCTTTGTAGTCGTTGATTGCCGGGTGGCGGCTACGCCTTACCCGGCCTACATGACAGAAGTATTTCCCTAAGTATTTCGCGTTACAGCAAGGCGGCAAACCTGCAAATCCCCGGGAGCTGACATATGTCAGTGACCGGGGAGAACAGATGAAACCAACACAGCGGCAGCGTGAAAAACGACGGGAAATTAGTCGTCGATGCCTTTACTGCGCAGATAATCTTCGTAGTTGCCGGTGAAGTCCACGATGCGCTCTGGCGTAATCTCAATCACGCGGGTCGCCAGCGAGCTGACAAACTCACGGTCGTGAGAAACGAAGACCAGCGTACCCTGATACATCTCCAGCGCCATGTTCAGCGATTCGATAGATTCCATATCCAGGTGGTTCGTTGGTTCATCCATTACCAGAATGTTTGGTTTTTCCAGCATCAGCTTGCCGAACAGCATGCGACCTTTTTCCCCACCGGAAAGCACTTTCGCAGGCTTTTTGATATCGTCCTGGCTGAACAGCAGACGGCCAAGAATGCCACGAATAACCTGCTCGTCGTCGCCTTCTTGCTTCCACTGGCTCATCCAGTCAAATACGGTCAGGTCATTTTCGAATTCATATTCGTGATCCTGCGCGTAATAGCCAATCTGCGCGTTTTCAGACCATTTCACCGTACCGTGATCGGGCTGAAGCTCAGCCACCAGGGTTTTCAGCAGCGTAGATTTACCCACGCCGTTGGCGCCCAGAATCGCAATTTTCTCGCCCACTTCCAGCAGCAAATTGAAGTTTTTGAACAGAGGGCCGTTATCAAAACCTTTGGTCAGTGCTTCTACTTCCAGCGCATTACGGAACAATTTCTTGTCCTGCTCGAAGCGAATGAATGGGTTCTGACGGCTGGAGGCTTTCACTTCGTCCAGCTTAATTTTATCGATCTGACGGGCACGAGACGTTGCCTGACGAGATTTAGAGGCGTTGGCACTAAAGCGGCTCACGAAGGATTGCAGATCGGCAATCTGCGCTTTTTTCTTGGCGTTATCAGACAACAGACGCTCGCGCGCTTGTGTCGCTGCCGTCATATATTCATCGTAGTTGCCCGGATAAACGCGCAGCTCGCCGTAGTCCAGGTCAGCCATATGGGTGCAGACCATGTTCAGGAAGTGACGGTCGTGCGAAATGATGATCATGGTGCTGCCACGTTCGTTGAGCACCTGCTCCAGCCAGCGAATGGTATCGATGTCCAGGTTGTTCGTCGGTTCATCAAGCAGCAGAATTTCTGGGTTAGAGAACAGCGCCTGGGCTAACAGCACGCGCAGTTTCCAGCCTGGCGCGACTTCGCTCATCAGGCCGTAATGTTGCTCAACGGGAATACCGACACCGAGGAGCAGTTCGCCCGCGCGGGATTCGGAAGAGTAACCGTCCATCTCACCATAGAGGACTTCGAGGTCGGCCACTTTATAGCCGTCTTCTTCACTCATTTCTGCCAGAGCGTAAATGCGGTCACGCTCCTGTTTCACTTCCCACAGTTCCCCGTGTCCCATGATCACAGTGTCGAGTACCGAAAACTCTTCAAAGGCGAACTGGTCCTGGCGAAGCTTACCGAGACGTTCGTTCGGATCCAGCGACACGTTGCCGAGCGTTGGCTCGAGATCGCCGCCGAGAATCTTCATAAAGGTGGATTTTCCGCTACCGTTGGCACCAATCAGGCCGTAACGGTTGCCGCCGCCAAACTTGACGGAAATGTTTTCAAACAGCGGCTTACTGCCAAACTGCATAGTGATGTTGCTGGTAACTAACACGGGAGATTCCTGCGAAAAAGTGTGATAAACACATCATTATGCCACAATTCCTAAATGAGATCCCGTGTTGCAGCGAACCGCTAAACTTTAACGAAAGTGAAAAAAATGTGATTTCGTACACATCTGAATTCCCAGGGGGAGGGAATGCACATATAATGCGCTCCCATCACTGACTCAGACTCATCAACTAATCGCCAGAGTGGCAAAGATACCTCGCATAACATGAATATGAAATTATCAACGCTTTTTGCGGCGGCGTTAGCCGTAGTAGGTTTTTGCAATACCGCTTCTGCGGTAACTTATCCGCTGCCGACAGACGGTAGCCGTCTGGTGGGTCAAAACCAGGTGGTTATCGTGCCGGAAGGCAACGACCAGCCGCTGGAATATTTTGCAGCTGAATATCAGTTGGGCCTGTCTAATATGCTGGAAGCAAACCCGGGCGTTGACCCGTATCTGCCGAAAGCGGGCACCGTGCTGAACATTCCTCAGCAGCTGATTCTGCCGGACACCGTCCATGAAGGCATCGTGATCAACAGCGCGGAAATGCGTCTGTACTATTACCCGAAAGGCACGAATACCGTGATCGTTCTGCCGATTGGTATCGGTCAGTTGGGCAAAGATACCCCGCTGAACTGGACCACTAAAGTCGAACGTAAAAAAGCGGGTCCAACCTGGACGCCTACCGCGAAAATGCACGCAGAATACATCGCTGCCGGCGAACCGCTGCCAGCCGTTGTGCCTGCGGGCCCGGACAACCCTATGGGTCTGTACGCGCTGTACATTGGCCGTCTGTATGCGATCCACGGTACTAACGCCAACTTTGGTATCGGCCTGCGCGTCAGCCACGGCTGTGTGCGTCTGCGTAACGACGATATCAAATTCCTGTTCGAGAACGTGCCAGTTGGGACGCGCGTGCAGTTCATCAATGAGCCTGTTAAAGCCACTTCCGAGCCGGATGGCAGCCGCTACATTGAGGTGCATAACCCGCTCTCTACCAGCGAAGACCAGATTAATAACAATGAAATCGTACCAATTAATCTGAAGAGCAACGTGCAGGCTGTTACAACTCAGCCAGACGTTGAAGCGACGGTTGTTGATCAGGCCGTGCAGAACCGCTCAGGGATGCCGGTTCGTTTGAACTGATTCGAATCGCGGCGTAAAAAAAGCGGGCTTTTAGCCCGCTTTTTTATTATCCGTTATTCACGATAACTATCCCGCCGTGATCGTAGCGGTAGTGGCAGTGGGCATATTCCAGCGGCGTACCGTCTTCCAGATAGATAACCTGCTCGACTTCCAGTACCGGATCGGTTTGTTCACACAGCAGATGCTGCATATCAAGCGCCGTCGGTTTTAACGCGCGAACCACCCGATACGACCCCATAATTTTCAGCCCCAGCGTCTCCTGAACGTACTGAAATACCGAGCTTTCAAGGTGCGCTTTGTTCAGGCCCGGCACCAGATTCAGCGGCATCACGGTTGAGTCCAGCGACATCGGCTCGCCGTTGAGCGAGCGCAAACGGATAAAATCATAAACGGGCGTATCGACATTAATCATCAGCGAAGACTGCTCTTTCTCATTCGGAAAACGCAGTTCGAAATGCACCACTTTGCTGCTGACCGTTCCAAGATGTTCCCAGGTTTTGGTCGCACCAAAATAGTCGCTTCCGGAAAGATCCCACTGCGACAGCTGCAGGAAGTTTTTACGGATAAATGTCCCCTGCCCCTGGCGCGTATACACCAGCCCTTCCACAATCAGCTGGCGCATGGCCTGCTGAATCGTCATGCGGCTGGTGCTGAACTCCGCCGCCAGCGCAAACTGGTCGGGCAACGGTTCGTTGGCGGCATACTGCTGACTGATAATGCGTTTTTTGATTTCCCGCGCTATGGTGATGTACTTCGCCGCCATCGCCTTTTCCTTATGATTGATCCGCTATCACACTGTTTTTCAACGCCACTCGCTCTGCAATCTTGAGGAAAGGCAGGTAGAAGAATACACCAAATACAATGATTGCCAACTGCACCACCACCGCGCGCCAGTCTCCGGCCGTCGCCAGCCAGGCGCTGAGTATTGGCGGTGTTGTCCACGGGATCATCACGACACAGCGGGACATCAGCCCGAGCGTGGTACAGAGCCAGGCAAAATAAATGCCGATGGCCGGCAACAGGACAAACGGAATCATCAGCGGCAGGTTAAACACGATCGGCAGGCCAAAAATTACCGGCTCGTTGATATTGAACAATCCCGGCGCCAACGACAGCCGCGCGACCTGCTTTGACGAATTTTGTCGTGCAAAGATAAAAATCGCAATCAGCAGGGAAAGGGTACTCCCGGTTCCGCCAATCATGCCGAAGGTGGGGACAAAGATATTGTTGATAATATGCGGAATCGGCTGCCCGTTAGCGAACGCGATCATGTTCTCGTTGGTGTTGATCAACAAGAACGGTTCCAGAATCACGCTGTTCACCACCGACTGATGAATCCCCAGCGTAAACAAGAAATTACCAAAGCTGTAGATAAAAAGCGTGCCCGGCAGGCTGGTATTGATCAACCGCAGCGGCTGCTGGATAAACGTCGTGATCAGGTGAATCAGATCCGTGTGCAGCACGTTGGCGAGCAGCGCTGCCAGCACGGCAAACAGAGAGAGCGTAATGATCGTGGGGATAAGCGTGGTAAACGATTTACTGACTGCTGGCGGCACGTTCTCGCCCAGCGAAATGTGCAGCGACTTTATGCGAGATATCGCGATAAAAATTTCGGTAGAAAGCAGGCCAATGAGCACTCCTGCAAAGATCCCCGTCGAGCCAATATTGGAGAACGTCAGTACCTGCGTGACGTTCACCGCCGTCTGACTCCCCACAGGAACCAGCTGTAATTGCATCGGCATCATAATGATAAAACTGCTGACAGCGATAACCACTGCCGAGACCGGATTGTCGAAGTCTTTGTTGCGTGCCAGCGACCAGGCGATCATCGGCGCTAACAGCAGCGCCGCGATATTTAACGTGCCGTTAATGATCGCCTCGCCCCACACTTTAAACTCGGCGAGCGTGTCGCCCTCAAGCACCCACGGAAACACCACGTTATTCACCAGCACCGCAAGCCCGGCGAGAATGAATATGGGCATGACCGTGGCAAAAGCGTCGCGCAGAGAACGTAAGTGCACCTGGTTTGCCAGGCGCGCTGAGAACTCAACAAACTTATCAACAAAAGACTGCATCGCAGGTGTGATTTTTGTATCAGACATAGCGGATATTCCCATCAATCAGTCACAAAAACGGTCCGGCAGCGTACGACTTACAAATCGCGTCCGTTACTATGGATGACCTGTTTCAACCAGGCGTAGCTTTTTTTCGGCACGCGTTTCAGGTCTTTGAGATCGTGGTTTTCACGGTTTACATACACCACGCCGTAGCGCTTACGCATATCCCCCTGTGAACTGAGAATATCGATCAACCCCCAGCCGAGATAACCGATGACCTGCGCACCGTCTTCAAACATGGCCGCTTTCATGGCGTCAAAATGCTTGCGGTGATAGTCAATGCGGTAGTCGTCTTCGATCTGATTGACGCCATCCCAGGATTCGATAACGCCGATCCCGTTTTCTATCGGGAATACCGGTAAACGCCAGTCGTTGTAGTAGCGGGTGATAATCGTGCGAAAGCCCAGCGGATCGATTTGCCAGTTCCATTCGGTAGCCTTTAGGAACGGATTATTTTTTTCGCCGTGTGCAAGGTAATAATTGACGGGTGTCCCTTCTGGAATCGGATCGCTGTCCAGCGTTTTACTGGCGTAATAGCTAAAGGCCATGTAGTCATTTTTAGTGCGCGCCAGCAGCGCCAGATCCTCTGCACGATAAATATCGCTGAAGCCCTGCTGCTCTACGACCGCCATCACCGCTGGGCTGTAGCCCTGGCCGGCAAAGACGCGCAGCAGATTCTGGTTGAGGAATTCGTCATATTGCTGCGCGCAGAAGATGTCGCGCGGCTTGCAGGTGGCAGGGTAAATCAGCTGATGCGCCAGCATGCCGCCCATCAACTGGCCGGGTTTCGTCTGATGCAAATATTCGGTCAGAGCCATATGCCCCACCATCGTGTGATGCTCGATTTGGTAAAGCTCTCGCAGGGTTTGCTCGCCCTGCATATACCCTGACACACGGAAGGCTTCCGGCATATGGAAGATGTTCTGCTCGTTGTAGGTCAACCAGTACTTCACACGGTCACCGAAGCAGTCGATCATTTTTTTGCCGTAACGGATAAATGCGTCCATCACTCGTCTGTCCATAAATCCGTTGTATTCGTTCGCCAGCGCCAGCGGCATGTCGAAGTGGTACAGGCACACCATAGGCTCAATACCGCGCGCGATCAGATCGTTAATGAATCGGTCGTAAAAAGCGATGCCTTCGTCGTTAAACTCGCCATCACCCTGCGGGCAAACGCGGCTCCAGGCGATCTGGAAACGATAGCAGTTCATGCCCAGATCCTGCATTAAATCAAAGTCTTCTTTGTAGCGATGGTATGAGTCGGTCGCCACTTTCCAGTCGGATGCGTTTTCACCGGCTTCGCGAATGTCATACACCGACATCCCTTTTCCGCCCTCGTTCCACGCGCCTTCCGTCTGCATGCTGGAAACTGAGTTACCCCATAAAAAATTCGCTGGTAGTGATTGATTCATGTTCGCCCCTATATGACTAGTCATTTAAATTTCATGACTAGTCATATAGCTAAAGATGAAAAATCAATCAAAGAGAAGGATCGTTTTTTGTGAGCGGGATAGAAATAAAAAAGCCGGACGCGCCATGCGAATCCGGCTTGAAGATCGGAATTAACGATTACTGCTGGGCTAACTGATTGCGACGATATTCACCCTGGCGCTCCAGCATCCAGCCTGGATATTCACGCGGCAATGCGCTCACCGCATCCAGCTGTTTCAGCTCATCTTCGCTCAGGCGAATGCCCGTTGCGGCAATGTTATCGTCAAGCTGATCGACGCGTTTTGCGCCAATGATCACGCTGCTGACCACTTTCTGATGCAGCAGCCACGCCAGCGCGATTTGCGCGACGGAGACGCCTTTGCTGTCAGCCATCGCGCGCATCACATCCACACAATCGAATGCCCGGTCTTTATCCACTGGCGGGAAATCAAATTCCAGGCGGCGTCCGCCGGTTTCGCTTTTGCCGTCGCGATCGTATTTGCCGCTCAGCAATCCCCCTGCTAATGGACTCCACACCATTAATCCCACGTTTTCGCTTTGCATCATCGGCACCAGCTCACGCTCAAGATCGCGCCCGGCGATGGTGTAGTACGCCTGCAACGACGCAAAACGAGCCAACCCCAGACGCTCAGAAATTCCCAGCGCTTTGGCGATTTGCCAGGCCGCCCAGTTTGACACACCGATGTAACGCACGTGACCGTGCTGGACCAGATTATCCAGGGCGTAAAGTGTCTCTTCGATCGGTGTGGCCGGGTCAAATCCATGGAGTTGATAGAGATCGATATGATCGAGCTGCATGCGCCGCAGGCTCTCTTTGGCACTGTTGATGATGTGATATCGCGAGCTGCCGCGAGAGTTAACGCCTGCCGTGCCGGTTTCACCAAAGACTTTGGTGGCGACAACCACATTTTCACGCGGAATTTTCAGGTTCTTCAGCGCCTGCCCGGTGATGATTTCCGAGCGCCCTTCTGAATAGACATTGGCGGTATCAATAAAGTTGATTCCCGCATCCAGCGCACGCCCTACCAGCTTTTCGGCATCGCTTTGCTGAAGCTGACCAATCTTGCCCCACATGCCGTCTTCACCCCCGAACGTCATGGTGCCAAGGCACAGCTCGGAAACAAACAGACCCGTATTACCCAGTTTTTGATAACGCATACGACGCACCTCGCAATCTTCGTTTAAAAGCTACCAGAGAGTTATACCTCTCTGGTCCCGATTGCGAATGTGTCGTTCCTGTCTATTTCTTGCCCATTTCTCTAAACCAGCATAAAGCCAATGAGTGCCGCCCAGATGAGCATCGGCAGCGACCAAACGTGAAAACGCCACCAGATACGGCGATCGTTCGCCATTCTGAGCGCGATCAGGTTCGCCAGAGACCCAGGCAACAGGCCAAATCCTCCGACGTTCACGGCCCAGGCTAACAGCACGGTGGGCGGCACGTAGTTGATCAGCAAAATGGTGGAGGGCACGTTACTGATGAATTGCGACAACCCGATTGCCGTCAGCCACAGTCCGAGAGGTGACAAATCGGTCACGCTGTGCAGCGCGCCTTGCAAAACGGGCAGCTGAATCAACAGATGCACATCGATAAACATGGCGATAAATACCAGCAGCAACGTCCAGTCGACGCTTATCAGCACACGACGTGCCAGCACCAAAAAGCCCGCCGCCACCAGCAAAGCGCCCCAGAGTGCGAACTTCATTTCAAGTGCTGTCAGGAAAACGATATACAGCGCCAGACAACCCCACACCAGACGCGGCTTCCACTGGGGAGTCACGCTTCCGCTATGATAATTGAGTGCTTTATTGGGAAACGCGAACCAACACACCACCAGTAGCGATGCCATCATGGCGAGCGCCAGCGGTGCCATTTGCCAGGTAAAGGCCGCGAACGACAGCCCCGAGCGTCCCCACAGCAAAATGTTTTGCGGGTTGCCAATTGGCGTGAGCAGCGATCCGGCATTCACGGCCAGCGCTTCAAAGATAATCAGCCGGTTAACCGGGATTTCGCAGAGCTTGCGTAACGTCAGAGTGAGCGGCACCACGATGAAAAGCGCCACATCGTTGGTCAGAAACGTGGAGAGGAGCGCGGCGGCCAGCACCATAAACAGGGCTAATTTGCGTTCGGTAGCAAACCGACGCACCGTTTTGCGCCCCAATACATCAAAATAACCGCTGAGCTCAACGCCTTTGGTCAGCATCATCAGCCCGCTGAGGGTAATGATCGTGTGCCAGTCTATGGCCTCAGGCCAGCCTTTTGGCGCAAAGGGCACGAAAAAGCTCAGCCCGACGCCAATAACGAGTAGCAGATGGAAAAAGCGATCGCGGGTAAGCGCCTGCAGTCCAGGGATGTTCATTCAGCAGGGGTACCGTATTTTAGAGTAAATTCGCGGAATCTCTCCAGCGTCTCTTCACTGACGTGATGCTCAATCCCTTCCGAATCACGGCGAGCCGTATCCTGGCTCACGCCCAGCACCAGCAAAAAGTTTTCGACGATCTGATGGCGCTCCCGGCTTTCCTGGGCCAGTTTTTCCCCTTCTGGCGTCAGGAAAACACCCCGCCAGGGGATCATTTCGATCAGCCCGACTGACGCCAGGCGTTTTAACATTTTCGCGACCGTAGGTTGAGAGACGCCAAGGCGCGCGGCCATATCCACCTGACGGGCTTCTCCGACTTCGCGAAAGAGATCCGAAATCAGCTCAACGTAGTCATCAATTAATTCGCGACGGTGCGCCTCACGCACCTGACGAAACCCTTCAACGTGCTCTTCAACATTCACCAGTTGCGTCTTTTTTTTTGTAGTTGGCTTACCTGCGCGACTGTTCATTGTACTTCCTCAGTGGGGTGACGCCCATGGCGTCCTATAACGAGAGCGCACAGTGTAAACCATAGCTCTACAAGCACAAAAATTTAACGATTTAGCCATAGCTATACAATATAGCCTGTGCTATATCTGTATGTAATGCAGTCACCCTTCACGGATCGAAGGGATCTGAAATCAGGAGGTCACATGAACGAATTCAAGAGGTGCATGAACGTGTTTAGCCACTCCCCCTTTAAAGTGCGATTAATGCTGTTGAACATGCTGTGCGACATTTTTAACGGTAAGCCACAGCAGAACGACAAACCCAAACACTAAGCGGCGTTGCGGTACGCCGCTTCATTTTTCTGTCATATTCCCTCCGTATTCTGGTCGTTTGCCCCTCATTCCCCGATCTTTTTTACGGATTTGCAGCCCCTCTCGCAAAACATCTTATTAGCAACTGTTGACCTAATTGCCGACTGGCTCTATCTTCTTGCAGCCCTGCACCATTTGCGGCTCGCGATAGCGGACCCTTACTCCCTCTCCACGCACTGTCAGGCAGGCTTTGACCCTCGACGCCAGGGTGAGCACATGGCGTTTTATGATAGTGACCTATGAATTTAACCCTGAAAGACACGATCGTTACCCGCAGTCGGGCCTTAAGCCCGTGGACGGGATTCTACTTTCTGCAATCACTGCTGATTAACTTTGCGCTTGGCTATCCCTATAGCCTGCTGTACGCCGTCGCATTTACCTGCCTGCTGCATCTGATGTGGCGAAGCGCACCGCGTGTGCAAAAAGTGGTAGTGGGAATTTGCTCTGTGGTCGCCGCGATGTATTACCCTTTTGGCCAGGCTTATGGCGCGCCAAACTTTAATACTTTGCTCGCGCTGCACTCCACGAATATGGAAGAGTCGACGGAGATTCTGACGATTTTCCCGTGGTACAGCTACGTCATTGGCCTGCTCATTTTTGCGCTGGGCGTGATTGCGGTGCGTCGTCAGCCGCAGGAGAAAAAGTCATGGAGCAAAATAGATAACCTGTGCCTCGTCGTCAGCGTAGCGGCCTTTTTTGTGGCTCCGGTACAAAACCTGGCGTGGGGTGGTGTTTTCAAGCTGAAAGACACGGGTTATCCCGTTTTCCGCTTCGTAAAAGATATTGTGGTAAACAATAGAGAAGTGATCGACGAGCAGGCGCGTATGGCTGAGCTTTCAAACATGAAAGACACCTGGAACGTGCTGGCAGTGAAGCCAAAATACCATACTTACGTGGTCGTGATTGGCGAAAGCGCGCGCCGTGATGCGCTGGGCGCCTTTGGCGGTCACTGGAATAACACGCCGTTTGCCAGCTCAGTGAACGGCGCGCTCTTTACAGATTACGTCGCAGCAAGCGGATCAACCCAAAAGTCACTTGGCCTGACGTTAAGCCGCGTGGTCGATGGGAAACCGCAGTACCAGGATAACTTTGTCACGCTGGCCAACCGCGCCGGTTTCCAGACGTGGTGGTTTTCCAATCAGGGCCAAATCGGAGAATATGACACGGCGATTGCCAGCATTGCCAAGCGTGCCGATGAAGCTCAGTTCCTGAAAAACGGCGATTTTGAGGCGGATAAAAACACCAAAGATGAAGCCCTGTTGAAGATGACTTCGCAGGTGTTTGCCTCTCAACGCACCCAGCCACAGCTGATCGTCCTGCATCTGATGGGATCGCATCCGCAAGCGTGCGATCGCACGCAGGGGAAATACGCAGAATTCGTGCAGTCAAAAGAGACGTCCTGCTATCTCTACACGATGACGCAAACCGACGATCTGCTGAGCAAACTGTATACCCAGTTACAAAACACGGGTGACAGCTTCTCCATGGTTTACTTCTCGGATCATGGTCTGGCATTCAAAGAACGGGGTAAAGCGGTACAGTACCTGGCGCACGATGACAAGTTCCAGCAGAATTTTCAGGTGCCGTTTATGGTGCTGTCGAGCGATGATAAAAAGCATCGTGTGATTAAAGCGCGCCGCTCAGCGAACGATTTCCTGAACTTTTTCGCGCAGTGGACCGGGATTTCTGCAAAAGAGATCGCCAACAATTACCCGTTTGTGTCTAACAAGAAAGCGCCCCCCGTCTACGTTACCAACTTTAAGTTACAGAAAGTGGAATACACCCATTTGGGGACGGATGTGTTTGAGATAAAAAGTCGCTGATTTATGCGGCCTGCACCTCTCTCCTGGTGTGAGAAAGTACCAATACAAAATGGCAACCCTTTGGGTTGCCATTTTGTTGTTACCTTCCAAAAAAAAATCCGCCACAAGGGGCGGATTTTTATTTCATCACCGAAGTGATTAGAAGCGGTAACCCACGCCTGCGATCCAGGTGCCAACGTCAACGTTGCGGATGCGGCTCTGCTCATAGGAGAAGTCCAGAGCAACGTTTTCGATTGGGTTGAACTGCATACCAGCGCCGTAAGAGAAACCGTAATCGCTGTTAGTTGCGCTGCGGTTCAGGCTTTCGTTCTCGGTCTGCTGGAATTTACCGTAGCCAACACCTACAACACCGTAGATGCTTGCCCAGTCATTCAGGCGGAAAGCTGGACCTGCGGTAACACCGTAGTACTGAGCTTTATTATACGCGCCATCTTCAAAGCGATCTTTCTCGGTGTAAGTGAAAGAACCGATCACGCCCAGCGGGTTGTTGTCTTGCTCGTAACGATACTTCAGGTTGAAACCGTTAGCTTTGTTTACAACGCCCTGCATATCGCTCTGAGCGTAACCACCGGTAACGGTAGAAGTAGCAGCTACAGCGGTACCTGCGGAAACAGCCAGAACAGCGGCCAGTGCTGAAAGACATGCAATTTTTTTCATAACCACCTCAAATGTGCTTCAAGTTAATCCGTAAGTTTTAAATATATCAAAAAATCTGGTGAAACTCTTTGTGATTCGTAATGTCTAACAGAGTCTTTGATGTAACAGAACATTTCAAAGAACAGTTATCTCGTTCAAATAACTCTGAATTTCCGCATTTATTCGCTAATTTTGCGCGTCAATGACGTTACGTTCATCCAGATTATTCCTAATCTATTAGCTGATTAATTCATCAACTTGCTGCCATTTTACGGATTTGCGGACACTTTTTTTCAACAAAGTCTCAACCGTTGACCTTTTATTTCCATTACACTGCGGCTTTTACTCCCTTTGACATAAATTGACAGGAGAAAGGATGCCTGGTTTGTCTCGTAAAGCGCCGGTCTGGTTGCCCATCGTCGTGATACTTATTGCAATGCTCTCAATACAGAGCGGCGCGTCGCTGGCAAAATCGCTCTTCCCTATTATAGGTGCACCCGGCGTGACTGCGCTGCGCATCGCGCTTGGCACCCTGATTCTGGTGATTATCTTTAAACCCTGGCGATTACGGTTCAAAAAAGAGCAACGTCTGCCGCTGCTGTTCTATGGCCTGTCGCTGGGGGCGATGAACTATCTCTTCTACCTGTCGATACAAACCGTACCGCTCGGGGTGGCCGTCGCGCTGGAATTCACCGGACCGCTGGCGGTCGCACTGTTCTCCTCCCGTCGTCCCGTGGATTTTGTCTGGGTGGTTCTGGCAGTACTTGGGCTGTGGTTCCTGTTGCCGCTTGGGCAGAATATTTCTCACGTCGATCTAACCGGCGCCGCGCTGGCGCTGGGTGCGGGTGCCTGTTGGGCGGTGTATATCCTGACGGGACAACGCGCAGGCGAAGAGCATGGGCCCGCCACGGTGGCGTTAGGCTCACTTATTGCCGCCATCATTTTTGTCCCGCTCGGCATGGCGCAGGCGACAGAATCCATCTGGCAGTGGTCTGTATTGCCGATCGGTCTTGCGGTCGCCGTGCTCTCAACCGCACTGCCCTATTCACTCGAAATGATTGCGCTGACACGGCTACCCACGCGTATTTTTGGCACATTGATGAGCATGGAACCCGCGCTGGCAGCGATGTCCGGAATGGTATTTCTGGGCGAAAGCCTGACGCTGATTCAGGTACTGGCGCTGTGCTCGATTATTGCCGCTTCAATGGGTTCAACGCTGACCATGCGATCTGAACCTAAAATCAAAGAAATCGATATCCATTAATATGCCCTATTCTGCATGGTTTCTTACCATGCAGAATATACGCCAATTCTTATCCTTCGTTATTTCCGCACATACTTTGTCATCATGGTGAAATAATTTAGTGCATTTCACAGGATTATGTGGAATTAAGACTCATCCGCAATAAATAAAACAAAAAACCACAAAATCAATGAATTAAGAGAAGAACACTCTTATCACTATTACATCGATAGGCACAGACACCCCTGCAGAAAGAAAAAGCGGTGCTATACTTATTTCCGGTAATTACCTGGAACACAAAACATCAAGAGGATATGAGATTATGAGTACCGCTAAACTGGTAAAAACGAAAGCGTCTAATCTGCTTTATACCCGCAACGATGTATCGGACAGTGATAAGAAAGCGACGATTGAGTTGCTGAATCGCCAGGTGATCCAGTTCATTGACCTGTCATTAATCACCAAACAGGCCCACTGGAACATGCGCGGCGCAAACTTTATCGCCGTACATGAAATGCTGGATGGATTCCGTACTGCGCTGGTGACTCACCTTGATACCATGGCGGAGCGAGCTGTACAGCTTGGCGGTGTTGCCCTGGGTACAACCCAGGTGATTAACAGCAAAACGGCGCTGAAAAGCTACCCGCTGGACATTCATTCTGTACAGGATCACCTGAAAGAACTGGCCGATCGCTATGCCATCGTCGCGAACGACGTGCGCAAGGCCATTGGCGAAGCGAAAGATGAAGATACAGCCGATATTCTGACCGCGGCTTCTCGCGACCTGGATCAGTTCCTGTGGTTTATCGAATCTAACATCGAATAATCCATACGGAATTTCAATCAAACCCTCGCCTTACGGTGGGGGTTTTGCACATTTATGGTGCACACTTTTTTCTGTGACACCTGCAAAAGTAAAAAAGTTGTAATAATCACCTCACAAAATCGTTAACGAACGATTGTTTTATCGTCGTTAATTGCGCTTAATATCCTTCCGTCTGTTGACTACATTGAAACGCACCAAAACAGTGCCTCACTTTGGTGCAAATCGATACTCTTGCAACGATTATTGTGCAACGTAACTCTATATCCTCTTTGCAAAACAATAGGTTGTAAAGTTGGCACGATTCTTTCATATAGCCGTTTGCTCCCGCAGGGGATCGCCCCGTGGATATAAAAGGAAATACTATGAAGTCTGTATTAAAAGTTTCACTGGCTGCACTTACCCTGGCGTTCGCGGTTTCTTCTCAGGCCGCAGACAAACTCGTTGTGGCAACTGACACCGCTTTCGTTCCTTTCGAATTCAAGCAGGGTGATAAGTACGTTGGTTTTGACGTGGATTTGTGGGCGGCAATCGCAAAAGAACTGAAACTGGATTACACCCTGAAGCCAATGGATTTCAGCGGCATCATCCCGGCTCTGCAAACCAAAAATATCGACCTGGCGCTGGCGGGTATTACGATCACCGAAGAACGTAAAAAAGCGATCGAATTCTCTGACGGCTACTACAAAAGCGGCCTGCTGTTGATGGTGAAAGCCGACAACAACGACGTGAAAAGCGTGAAAGACCTCGACGGTAAAGTCGTCGCAGTGAAGAGCGGCACCGGTTCTGTTGATTACGCGAAAGCGAATATCAAAACCAAAGACCTGCGCCAGTTCCCTAACATCGACAACGCCTATATGGAACTCGGCACTAACCGTGCTGACGCGGTACTGCACGACACGCCTAACATTCTGTACTTCATCAAAACGGCGGGCAACGGCAAGTTCAAAGCGGTTGGCGAGTCACTGGAAGCACAGCAGTACGGCATTGCGTTCCCGAAAGGCAGCGACGAACTGCGTAATAAAGTGAACGGCGCGCTGAAAACGCTGCGTGAAAACGGTACTTACAACGAAATCTACAAAAAATGGTTCGGTACTGAACCAAAATAATTATTATTAAAGACGTTGTACGCTCAGGGGCGGCTTTCGCCCCTGCATTTTTTAGAACCACGGTTACAGGAAATTATCATGCAGTTTGACTGGAGCGCCATCTGGCCTGCCATTCCTCTCTTGCTTGAAGGCGCTAAAATGACCCTGTGGATTTCGGTCCTCGGTCTGGCTGGCGGGTTGATTATCGGTCTGGTGGCCGGTTTCGCTCGCAGCTACGGTGGCTGGATTGCAAACCACATCGCATTGGTTTTCATCGAAGTGATCCGCGGTACGCCAATCGTCGTACAGGTCATGTTTATCTACTTCGCCCTGCCAATGGCGTTTAACGATCTGCGCATCGATCCGTTCAGCGCAGCGGTCGTGACCATTATGATCAACTCCGGCGCCTATATTGCGGAAATCACCCGTGGCGCAGTGCTGTCGATTCATAAAGGCTTTAGTGAAGCCGGTCTGGCGCTGGGCCTGTCCCGTCGCGAAACCATTCGCCACGTCATTCTCCCGCTGGCGCTGCGTCGCATGCTGCCACCGCTGGGCAACCAATGGATCATCAGTATCAAAGATACCTCGCTGTTTATCGTTATCGGGGTGGCTGAATTAACCCGTCAGGGCCAGGAGATCATTGCCGGTAACTTCCGCGCACTGGAAATCTGGAGCGCCGTTGCGGTGGTTTATCTGATTATTACGCTGCTGCTGAGCTTTGTTCTGCGCCGTCTTGAAAGAAGGATGAAAATCCTGTGATTGAATTTAAAAACGTTTCCAAGCACTTCGGCCCTACGAAAGTGCTGCACGATATCGATCTGAATATCAAACAGGGTGAAGTGGTAGTGATTATCGGGCCGTCAGGCTCCGGTAAATCAACGCTGCTGCGCTGCATCAACAAGCTGGAAGAGATCACCAGCGGCGATCTGTTTGTCGATGGTTTGAAAGTGAACGACCCAAAAGTGGACGAGCGTTTGATTCGTCAGGAAGCGGGTATGGTGTTCCAGCAGTTTTATCTGTTCCCGCACCTGACGGCGCTGGAAAACGTGATGTTCGGTCCACTGCGCGTGCGCGGAGCCAACAAAGCGGCAGCAGAAAAACTGGCGAAAGAGCTGCTGGCGAAAGTCGGCCTTGCCGAGCGTGCACATCACTACCCTTCTGAGCTTTCTGGTGGTCAACAGCAGCGCGTGGCGATCGCCCGTGCGCTGGCGGTTAAACCGAAAATGATGCTGTTCGATGAGCCCACTTCCGCCCTTGACCCCGAACTGCGTCACGAAGTATTGAAAGTTATGCAGGATCTGGCAGAAGAAGGGATGACGATGGTGATCGTGACTCACGAAATCGGCTTCGCCGAGAAAGTGGCCTCCCGACTGATTTTCATCGATAAAGGCCGCATTGCCGAGGACGGCAATCCGCAGGCGCTGATCGAAAATCCGCCGAGCCAACGTTTGCAGGAATTCTTGCAGCACGTCTCCTGATATTTTCACGAAAATCCTCCAAAGCCGGGCTTATTATCGCCCGGCTTTTTTAATGCCAGATTGTTCCCAAAAACTTCCCGCCCCCGTGTTCCTTCTATACTTATCATTTTGCTGAACATTTTCTTCTTCATCGGAGTACGCCGTGCCGTGGATCCTGCTGCTACTGTTTTGCCTGTTCTCCGCGCCCGCGCAGGCGGTCACGATTCCGGGCGTCACCACTGGCGCGTCAACCTCCCAGCAAACCACGCCAGCCCCTGAACCTGACGTTGAACAAAAGAAAGCCGCCTACAGTGCGCTCGCGGATGTACTGGAGAATGACACTTCCCGCCAGGAGCTGATCGAACAGCTCCGCACCGTTGCCGCGACGCCACCGCAGGATCCGGTCCCCAAAATCACACCGCCGGACGTGGTTGAACAAAAAACCGTGCTGGAAAACGTCACCGATGTGGGTCGTCATTATGGCGATGCGCTATCAGCACGCTTCGCTCAGCTCTATCGCAATCTGATTGGTTCCCCGCATAAGCCCTTTAATCCGCAGACGTTCAATAACGCCGCAAGCCATTTTCTGATGCTGGCCGCGATGGTCTTTGCCTTCTACTGGCTGGTGCGCCTGTGCGCCTGGCCGTTGTACCGAAAAATGGGGCAATGGGGACGGAAAAAGAATCGGGAAAGGAGCAGCTGGTTTCATTTACCGCTGATGATTGCCGGGGCGTTCATTATCGATTTGTTGCTACTGGCGTTGACGCTGTTTGTCGGTCAGATCCTCAGTGATAATCTTGATGCCGGGAACCACACCATCGCCTTTCAGCAAAGTCTCTTCCTTAACGCCTTCGCCCTGATTGAATTCTTCAAAGCGCTCTTACGTTTACTCTTTTGCCCACGCGTGCCGGATTTACGCCCTTTCTCCCTCAGCGATGAGCACGCAAAATATTGGGCGCTGCGTCTGAGTATTCTCAGTGGGCTGATTGGTTACGGTCTGCTGGTCGCTGTGCCCATTATCTCAAACCAGGTCAATGTCCAGATTGGTGCGCTAGCCAACGTACTTATCATGATCTGTATTACCGTCTGGGCGTTGTACCTGATTTTTCACAATAAAAAGGCCATCACCGACGGGCTATTACATCTCGCCGATCGCTCGCTCTCGTTCTTTAGCCTGTTTATCCGCGCATTTGCGCTGATATGGCACTGGCTCGCCAGCACCTATTTTATTGTGCTGTGCTTCTTCTCGCTGTTCGATCCGGGCAACAGCCTGAAGTTTATGATGGGTGCTACATTCCGTAGCCTGGCGATTATGGGTATTGCGGCGTTTGTGTCGGGTTTACTGTCGCGCTGGATTTCAAAAACCGTCACGCTTTCTCCGCAGGTTCAGCGAAATTATCCGGAATTGCAGAAACGAGTAAACGGCTGGATCTCAGCGTCATTGAAAGTTGCACGTATTTTGACGGTTTGTGTGTCCATCATGCTTTTGCTTAACGCCTGGGGGCTGTTTGACTTCTGGAACTGGCTGCACAACGGCGCGGGCGAGAAAACCGTGGATATCCTGATTCGTATCGCGCTGATCCTGTTCTTCTCGGCGGTAGGCTGGACGCTTTTAGCGAGCCTGATTGAGAACCGGCTGGTGTCAGATATTCATGGGCGTCCCCTGCCCAGCGCGCGAGCACGTACGCTGCTCACGTTGTTCCGCAATGCGCTGGCAGTCATTATCAGTACCATCACCATTATGATTGTCCTGTCCGAAATCGGCGTGAACATTGCGCCGCTGCTGGCAGGTGCGGGTGCACTCGGCCTGGCGATCTCGTTCGGGTCACAAACGCTGGTGAAAGACATCATTACCGGTATTTTCATTCAGTTTGAGAACGGGATGAACACCGGGGATCTGGTGACCATTGGGCCATTAACCGGCACCGTAGAGCGGATGTCGATTCGATCCGTTGGCGTGCGGCAGGATACCGGCGCGTATCACATCATTCCGTGGTCTTCGATTACCACCTTCGCCAACTTTGTGCGGGGTATCGGATCTGTGGTGGCAAATTACGACGTGGATCGTCACGAAGACGCAGACAAGGCCAAACAGGCGCTCAGATCGGCGGTAGAGGAGCTGATGGAGATGGAGGATATCCGAGGGCTGGTGATCGGTGAACCGTCGTTTGCAGGCATTGTGGGGCTGACCAATACCGCCTTTACGCTGCGCGTCTCATTCACGACCCAACCGCTGAAGCAGTGGACGGTGCGCTTTGCGCTCGACAGCATGGTGAAGAAACACTTTGATCTGGCAGAAGTGCGAACACCTGTTCAGACGTATCAGGTGCTCTCGCCTGCTGGCGCACTTCCGCCACCGCAGGAGCCGACGCTTTAACGACAGGCCGGGCGTTGTCGCCCGGCACATCATGATTAAAGCGGTTTGCGGCGTTTGGCGTCGTCCATAAACGTCCAGGCGATAAATCGGCTTTGCTTCTGCCCTTGCGCCATCTCTTTTTTCACCACTTTTACCGCACCCACTTCCGTCAGCGCGCGGTACAGCGGCGGCAAATTATCGCCACGAGAAACCAGCGTCGTAAACCATTTCACCTGACGGGCAAACACTTTACTTTCCGCAATCATCTTCTCGATGAAAGCCACTTCGCCACCTTCACACCACAGCTCGTGCTGTTGGCCGCCAAAGTTCAGCGCACCATCTTCTGCCTGGCCGAGATTGCGACGCTTACGTTCGCTTCCCGCGCGGGCCGTCTCGGCTGAGTCATGGAAAGGGGGATTGCACATCGTGGCGTCGTAGCTTTCATTCTTATGAATGATGCCGTTGAAAATATCAGACGCCTCTTTCTGACGACGTAATCGAATCGCGCGGGTTAGCCCCTCGTTTCCGTTCACGATCGCCTGTGCGCTGGCATACGCCTCTTTCCCGGTTTCACTTCCGGTAAAGCGCCAGCCGTATTCCGCGACACCAATCAACGGATAAATCAGATTCGCGCCCGTGCCAATATCCAGCACCGTCGCTTGCGTAGGGATAATCCCGGCATTATCTTCCGCCAGCAAATCGGCGAGGTGGTGGACGTAATCAGCACGTCCAGGAACAGGCGGGCAGAGAAAACCTTCCGGAATGTCCCACTGCGTAACGCCGTAAAAATGGGCCAGCAGCGCCTTGTTCAGCGCTTTTACCGCCAGCGGGTCGGCAAAATTCACTGAGGGTTCACCCGCAGGCGTCTGCACGATGAACGCTTGCAGTTGTGGGCAGCTCTGACACAGGGCATTCATGTCGTAGCGGCTGCGGTGGCGGTTACGCGGGTGTAATCCCGGCTTTTCGGCAGTCATGGTATTCTCCTTTTAACAGCGGCGTAAGATACCCTCTGGCGGCGCAACGGTAAATAACTCTCTTCCCCGCACAATAATCCGTCAAAAATCAGCAACCTGTATGTCTATGATATGTCAATATTTTGTCAATAAACATCGTTCAAAAAACACGCAGATCTCCATCAAATTTTTGCGCTAAATCACATCAGGATTACTTCTAAACTTAGTCTGCATTACCCGTTGTCATTCTGAGGATCTGATTATGAAGAAATACCTGACACTACTTGTTCTTGCGGGTTCACTGGCCTCGTTATCCGCCTGGTCAGCTGAGTCCCTCTCCCGTAACGATACCGGACAACTTCGACCGGCAGGCACTGTTTCCGTCACCGGCGCAGCAAACCTTGACGACCTCCAGGCTAAACTCGCAGAAAAAGCCAAAGATGAAGGTGCAAGCGGATTTGTGGTGAACTCTGCTGGCGGTGAAAACCGGATGTTCGGCACGGCCACAATCTATAAATGAGATTTAACCGACACTTTAACCCCGCATAGCTGCATCTGCCCCCAACAGATGCAGTTCTTATTGCCCCCACCTTGACTGTCTATTTTTTAACCCCATATTTACATTATATGAATGTCTATCATGCAAGAGGAGACTGTCATGGCATCCGGTTGGGCCAATGATGACGCCGTCAACGAACAGATCAACAGTACTATTGAAGATGCTGTTGCGCGTGTTCGCGGCGAATTAGCGCAGGGTGAGAGTTTGTGTGAATGCGAAGAATGCGGCGATCCCATCCCTGAAGCCCGGCGTAAAGCCGTGCCAGGTGTGCGGCTATGCATCACCTGCCAGCAGAATAAAGATTCAAAAAATACATCACATTCAGGATATAATCGCAGAGGATCGAAAGACAGCCAGTTGCGCTGACTCTTCTTTACCTAAAACAAAGTCACCCTCATTTAGCTTTACGCTCACGGTTTTTTCCGTGACGCGTAGCAAAATGTGCCCTCGATGAGTGTTGTGTAAAGCGAAACGGCAAGAACGGTAAAGCGGGGATATGAATTTATTAATATTCAATAAGTTATTTGTCATTCAATTTTTTTGAGCAATGCCTTCAATTCTCTTCGATTTTATCTTTCGCAAAAAAACGTGATACTTATCACATCGACGGAACATCGTCCCCTTAACAGAACAACCTGCGAGAGATTACCTATGAAAACCATTAAATATGCTGTTGCCGCTATCGCCCTGACTACCCTTTCTTTTGGCGCGTTCGCTGCACAATCAGTGACTGAAGCTCAGGCACAAAACATGAATAAAATGGGTGTTGTCAGTGCTGAAGGCGCGACCACACTGGATGGTCTGGAAGCGAAACTGGCTGCGAAAGCCTCTGCTGCTGGCGCAAGTGGTTACACCATCACTTCTGCGAACACCAACAACAAACTCAGCGGCACTGCAGTCATTTACCAGTAAGCCAAACGATTTAATGCTCGACCCTCGCTAACCCTCTGGCGAGTTGCTCCAACCCTCATTGACCCTGTTGTTGTTACCCTTTGTTTGCCCGTCCTGGATTGGACGGGCTTTTTTTTGCTTAAAATGTCTGCGCAATACGCGCAAGCCCGGCATCCACGGATTCCACTTCTCCCGTCGCCAGCAGGCAGCACGCCATTTGAAGTTTGAGGGAGTGAGGCACCGGCTCGCTTCCCGCAAGACAACGTTCAATCCAGCGGGCAGTGGTCGCAGGATCTTTGGCCTCCGGCAGCGCAATCTCCCCGGCGGTTTCTTCCCCCCGCTCAAGCACCACACGCGTTCCAGCACTGTCGATCAGCGTCATCTGCGGGCAGCGCTGCGGATTAGCATACGCCTCCCCTTCCGTTCCGTGCATCAATAGCCCTCTGCCGCCGATATCGGCAAAAAAACCGGCAACACGGGTGACATATTCCGGGTGCGACACGCTGGACAGACGCAGCGCTGCATCTTCCGCGAACGGCGTCGCCAGTTTCGCCAGCGTATGCGCACTGTTACGTACCCCCATGCGCCAGCGCATATCCAGCTGTTTTTCCAGCGACGGGCACAGCGCGTTAACCGGGATATAAACCGGCTGAGGCCCATCGAGTTTTGCCTGAGCCTGGCCGGCATGAAGCGTAGGCGCAATTCCGAGCAGGGTAAAAATGGTTTCGGTCAGCACGCGTGTCGGGTCGGCGCTCACTCCGTGCACCACCACCGGGAATCCCAGTTTGTGGAGCAAAATTGCCAGCAACGGCGTCAGGTTCGCCTGTTTACGCGCGCCGTTGTAACTGGGGATCACAATCGGCATCGGCTTGCCCGCAGGCGGCGTCAATTGCAGGGTGTGGGCCTGCATCGCCTCGTAAAAGCCCCGCATTTCCGCTTCGCCTTCCCCTTTGATGCGCAGCGCAATCAATATGCCGCCCATTTCCAGCTCCGGCACATCGCCATTCAACATATGGGTATACAGCGCGCGGGCGGTTTCCTGATCCAGATCGCGGGCATGATTTTTCCCGCGTCCTACCTCTTTGATAATTTTGCGATAATCCACGACATTTCTCCTGGCGACATCTTTTTAACAATATAGCCCCGAAGAAGCGTTCGCCGACAGGTTTTTATTTACCTGCGGGACGACGCCCACGGGCACGCGGACTTTTTTTAGACGCGGCAACGACGCGAGTCGGACGCTTTTTGACTTCCGGCACGTCGGGCTGCTCGATGGGGAATACCGGCAGAGCATTCAGCAAACGCTGACCGTAGTTTTTCGTCAGCAGGCGACGGTCATAAATGACGATTTCACCCCAGCAGCCGTGGCTACGGATCAGTCGCCCGACCTGCTGAATCAAATTAAACGACGCCGCCGGCAGGCTTTGCACTTCAAACGGATAGCGATTCAGGCTTTTCAGCCATTCGCCCTCGGTGATCACCACCGGGCTGTCGATGGGCGGGAAGGCAATTTTGTGTATATGCACCTGCGTCAGATAATCGCCTTTCAGATCCAGACCTTCCGCAAAGGACTGCAAGCCCACCAGCACGCTGCGTTCACCGCTATCAATGCGCTTACGGTGCGCCTCGACCAGCCGATAGCGCGGCTGATCGCCCTGCACCAGCAGCAGCAAACGCAGATCGGTGACAAACGTTAAGAACAGCTGCAGGGCGCGGTTGCTGGCGAACAGCACCAGCATGCCGGGATATTTCTTGCTCTCCACCTGCTCGCGGAAATAGGCCGCCATTTCGGCAATATGCTGCTCTTCGTGCTCCATCAGCGGCTCATATTGCATTTTTGGGATAATCAGTTTGCCCTGCTCGCAGTGGTTAAACGGCGAATCCAGTGAGACAAAACGGTCGCCCGCCTTCTCTTTTAAGCCGCTCATCTCCTGCAAACGCGAGAAACTGTTCAGCGAACGCAGCGTCGCCGACGTCACGACCACATGCGGCACGCTGCGCCAGATCAGCTTTTCCAGCTGATCGCTCACGCGAATGCCCACGCAGTGGAAGAACAGATGGATTTGCCCGTCTTTCACTTCGCGCGTCGCCCATTTGGTGACCGGTGCGCCGGACGCTTGCGCCATTGAGGCCAGGCGCCACAGCTTGCTTTGGCTTTCAAACATGCTTAACGCGCGATTCATCTGTAATAACACGCGATGCACGCGCACCACGTCATGGGTACCGGTTTTCTCGCTGAGATCGTTCAAGAACATTTCAGCCAGGCCACGCAATTTTTCCAGCAGTTTCGCCAGCTGCTTGCAGATCTCCATCACTTCATCCGGCAGCTCACCCATCGCAAAGCGGTGTTCCGCCTGCTGAGCCGCAGGAAGATAAAGGTCGAGGATGGCGTTCAGCGAAGCAATCAGGGCGTAGACCTCTTCGCAATGCTCGCTAAGACGCTCAGGCACCGCCAGCGGTGGCGTCGTTTTGGGGCGAAACTGCTCCATGCAGGTGGCGATCAGTTTGCAGAACAGATCGAGCTGCAGACGGAACCACGACGCGGTGATCTCAGCGCTCATCTCCAGCGCATCGCGCGCCACGTCAGGCAGATGGTGTCCTTCATCGAGCACCAGCAGTAAATTTTTGGGATCGGGAAGCACCGCTTCGCTCTCGAGCGCCGCCATCACCAGCGCGTGGTTGGCGACCACTACTTCTGCTTCCTGAATTTCACGACGGGCAACAAAGAACGGACATTCACGGTAGTAGTGACAGTTACGGTTCAGACAGCTGGCTTTATCCGTGCTCAGGCGTCGCCACAGATCGTCGCTAATCGCCTTATCAGTGTGATCCCGCAGGCCGTCCCATTTATAACCGTCGAGATCGACTTTCAGCTTTGCGCACAGATCCTGCTCGGCCTTATTGTTTGGCGTTAAATCGTCATCCAGGAACGCCAGCAAATCCTGCTGCGTCGCGTCGCTGCTGGCAAGCCCAGCCAGATTACGCGGGCAGACATAGCGTCCACGCCCAAACGCCGCGGTAAAACGCAGCTCGGGAATAATTTTGCGCAGCAGGGGTAAATCTTTGCTGTAAATCTGATCCTGAAGCGCCACGTTGGCGGTACTGATCACCAGCGTTTTTTGCTCTTCGCGGGCAATGGCGATCCCAGGAATTAAATAGGAGAGTGTTTTACCGACGCCGGTCGGCGCTTCAATCGCCAGATGCCGTCCTTCGTCCCCGGCAAGCGTCTTCGCCACGTCGGCAATCATCTGTCGCTGTGGGGCTCGGGGAATAAAGTCGGGGATCTGTTCCTGCAACGCCTTATACCAGGCGGCAATTTGCGTTTTGAGCGCAGCGGTTAAAGCCATCGGGGAACCTGAAATACTGTATAAACAGCCACTATTGTGGCACGTTCGAGGCGTTGTCGCAAAAAGAAAAGCCCGGCTTTAGAGCCGGGCTTCCAGATTACTGCGCGGAGGCAGGTTTACGCGGTTTGCGTCGGCGTTGGCCTTCGCCTGCGGGCTTGGCTTCCCCGCTGCGCCACGGGTTTTCGCCCGCCGGTTTTGCATCACCGCTACGACGCGGAGGCTTACCTGACGCTTTCGGTGCGCCGCCTTCGGAACGACGCGGCTGCTGGCTGCGTCCACCGCCACCACCCTGTCCACGACCACCGCCGCCCTGACGACCGTTTTGAATCGGATCGGCTTTGATAGACTTATCCACTTCATAGCCGTCAATGGCGATGCGCGGAATCTCTTTCTTCAGCAGACGTTCGATGTCATGCAGCAGCTTGTGTTCATCGACACAAACCAGTGAAAGCGCTTCACCGGTGGCCGCAGCACGACCCGTACGACCGATACGGTGCACGTAATCTTCCGGTACGTTCGGCAGCTCGTAGTTCACGACATGCGGCAGCTCTTCGATATCCAGACCGCGCGCGGCGATATCCGTTGCCACCAGCACGCGAATGTCACCGGATTTGAAATCGGCCAGCGCACGCGTACGTGCCCCCTGGCTCTTGTTGCCATGGATTGCCGCACTGCGAATGCCGTCTTTATTCAGTTGTTCAGCCAGGTGGTTAGCGCCGTGTTTGGTACGGGTAAAGACCAGCACCTGCTGCCAGTTGCCTTCGCCAATCATCTGCGACAGCAGTTCCCGCTTACGCTTTTTGTCCACGAAGTGAACGTACTGTGAAACCTGTTCAGACGCGGTATTACGACGCGCGACTTCAATTTCCAGCGGGTTACGCAGCAGCTTTTCTGCCAGGCCTTTGATCTCATCAGAGAAGGTGGCGGAGAAAAGCAGGTTCTGACGCTTAGCAGGCAGTTTCGCCAGCACGCGACGAATGTCATGGATAAAGCCCATGTCCAGCATACGGTCAGCTTCATCCAGCACCAGGATTTCGACCTGATCCAGCTTGACCGCGTTTTGATGTTCCAGATCCAGCAAACGGCCTGGCGTCGCGACTAAAACGTCAACGCCGCTGCGCAGTTTCATCATCTGTGGGTTAATGCTCACACCGCCGAAAACCACCAGCGAGCGGATATCGAGATAGCGGCTGTACTCACGCACGTTCTCGCCGATCTGCGCCGCCAGTTCACGGGTTGGGGTCAGGATCAACGCACGCACCGGGCGACGGCCCTTCGCGTGCGGCTCTTTCTGCACCAGACGTTGCAGCAGCGGCAGCGTAAAGCCTGCCGTTTTGCCGGTGCCGGTCTGTGCGCTGGCCATCAGATCACGGCCTTCCAGCACCGCAGGGATCGCCTGCTGCTGAATCGGGGTTGGCTCGAGGTATCCCTGTTCTGCGACGGCGCGCAGAATTTCCGGGTTCAGGCCAAGGGTATCAAAAGACATAAAAACTCCGAACCGCCCCGACCGTCACAGGTGTAGTTTTCAGGGAGATAAGACGAATAGAAGAGGACAAAAACCACAATGTCACGAAGGTGCGGAGTGTAGCAGATTTTGTGACACGGCGCATAAAATATCCCTCCGTGATTCCTCAGCGAAATATTGCACCACCCGACTGGACAAGGTGAAAATTTATACATAATCTTAATCAATCGATTGATTAACTTTTAATGACGAGATGAATCCAACACCGACCACCACTAAAGGGGAACAGGCGAAAAGCCAGCTGATCGCGGCGGCGTTAGCCCAGTTCGGGGAATACGGACTGCACGCCACGACACGCGACATCGCTGCACAAGCCGGGCAAAACATCGCGGCTATTCCGTACTACTTCGGTTCGAAAGAAGATTTGTATCTCGCCTGCGCGCAATCTATCGCCGATTTCATTGGCAGCAATTTTCGCCCGCACGTTGAAGCCGCCACGGCGCTGCTTGACGCGCCATCGCCGGATCGCGCCGCCATTCGTGGGCTGCTGCATGACGCGTGCAACAACATGATTCGGCTGCTGACCCATGACGATACGATGAACCTCAGTAAGTTTATCTCACGCGAACAACTTTCGCCCACGGCCGCCTATCAGCTGGTCCACGACCAGGTCATCAACCCGATGCACACCCATTTGACTCGGCTGATCGCGGCCTATACCGGACGCGACCCCAACGACACGCAAACCATTTTGCACACCCATGCGCTGCTCGGCGAAATCCTCGCCTTTCGCCTGGGACGAGAAACGATTTTGTTACGTACTGGCTGGACACAATTTGATGAGGATAAAGCCGCGCAGATTAGCCAGGTTATCACCTGTCATCTCGATCTTATCCTGCACGGTTTAACGCTAAGGAGCATGGAGTCATGAAAAAACCTGTCGTGGTCATACTGGCGGTAGTCGTTCTGCTGGCAGCCGGCATCGGCGGCTGGCTGTGGTATCAAAGCCAGCAGGATCGGGGTCTTACGCTTTACGGCAACGTCGATATTCGCACGCTGAATATGAGTTTCCGCGTTGGCGGGCGTCTGGAATCACTCGCCGTTGACGAGGGCGATACGGTAAAAAGTGGGCAACTGCTCGGTCAGCTTGATAAAGCCCCGTATGAAAACGCGTTGATGCAGGCCAAAGCCAGCGTGTCGGTGGCGCAGGCCCAGTATGATTTGATGCTGGCGGGCTACCGCGACGAAGAGGTCGCGCAGGCAGAAGCCGCCGTCAAACAGGCGAAAGCGGCCTACGATTATTCGCAAAACTTCTATAACCGTCAGCAGGGGTTGTGGAAAAGCCGCACTATTTCCGCCAACGATCTGGAGAACGCCCGCTCCTCACGCGATCAGGCCCAGGCAACGCTCAAATCCGCCCAGGATAAATTGAGTCAGTACCGCACCGGTAATCGCCCGCAGGATATTGCCCAGGCGAAAGCCAATCTCGAACAGGCGCAGGCGCAGCTGGCGCAGGCGGAACTGGATCTGCACGATACCACGCTTGTCGCGCCATCGAACGGCACGCTGATGACCCGCGCCGTCGAGCCGGGCAGCATGTTAAGCGCGGGCAGCACCGTGCTGACCCTTTCGCTGACCCGTCCTGTGTGGGTTCGCGCCTATATTGACGAACCGAATCTCAGCCAGGCACAGCCAGGACGCGAAATTTTGCTGTATACCGATGGCCGTCCGGATAAGCCGTATCACGGCAAAATCGGGTTTGTTTCCCCGACGGCTGAATTCACCCCGAAAACCGTCGAGACCCCGGACCTGCGTACCGATCTGGTTTATCGCCTGCGGATTATCGTGACTGATGCCGACGATGCGCTGCGTCAGGGCATGCCAATCACCGTCAAATTCAATGATGGGGAAGGACATGAATGACGCGGTTATCCAACTCAACAATCTGGTAAAACGCTTTGCGGGAATGGATAAACCCGCCGTTGCACCCCTGAATTGTACGTTGCACAAAGGCTACGTGACCGGGCTGGTCGGCCCGGACGGTGCGGGGAAAACCACGCTCATGCGTATGCTCGCCGGACTGCTAAAACCGGATGAAGGCAGCGCCACCGTGCTCGGGCTTGATCCGATAAAAAACGACAGTGAGCTCCACGCCATCATGGGCTACATGCCGCAGAAATTTGGTCTGTATGAAGACCTGACGGTGATGGAAAACCTGAATTTATATGCCGATTTGCGTAGCGTAACCGGCGAAACGCGGAAAACAACGTTTGCGCGGCTGCTGGAATTTACCTCGCTGGGACCGTTCACTGAACGACTGGCGGGCAAGCTTTCGGGCGGCATGAAGCAAAAACTGGGGTTGGCCTGTACGTTGGTCGGCGAGCCAAAGGTACTGCTGCTGGATGAACCCGGCGTGGGCGTGGACCCCATTTCGCGCCGCGAGCTGTGGCAGATGGTTCACGAACTGGCAGGCGACGGGATGCTCATTCTCTGGAGCACCTCTTATCTGGATGAAGCCGAGCAGTGCCGCGACGTACTGTTGATGAACGAAGGCGAGCTGTTGTACCAGGGTGAGCCAACGGCGCTGACGCAGCAGATGGCGGGACGGTGTTTTTTACTGCACAGCCCGGCGGAAACCAACCGCAAATTATTGCAGCGGGTACTGAAACTGCCGCAGGTTAGCGACGGCATGATTCAGGGACGCTCGGTGCGGGTGATCCTCAAGAAAGAGGCTACTGCCGACGACATCCGCCATGCGCAAGGTATGCCCCCTGTCGATATGGACGAAACCGCCCCGCGCTTTGAAGATGCCTTTATTGATTTGCTCGGCGGTGCGGGCACGTCAGAGTCCCCGCTCGGCGCTATTTTGCACACGGTTGAAGGCACGCCCGGCGAAACGGTGATCGAGGCGAAAGCCCTGACCAAAAAATTCGGCGATTTTGCCGCGACCGATCACGTGGATTTTGCGGTCAAGCGCGGGGAGATTTTCGGCCTGCTGGGCCCGAACGGTGCGGGGAAATCCACCACCTTCAAAATGATGTGTGGTCTGCTGGTACCGACATCTGGCAAAGCGCTGGTGCTGGGCATGGACCTGAAGGTCAGCTCCGGCAAAGCGCGCCAGCATCTGGGCTATATGGCGCAAAAATTCTCGCTGTACGGCAACCTCACCGTTGAACAAAATCTGCGATTTTTCTCCGGCGTGTACGGCCTGCGCGGCAAAGCGCAGAACGAGAAAATCACCCGCATGAGCGACGCGTTTAGCCTGACCAACATTGCCTCGCACGCGACGGATGAGCTGCCGCTCGGGTTTAAGCAGCGGCTGGCGCTGGCCTGTTCGCTGATGCACGAGCCGGACATTCTGTTTCTCGACGAACCGACTTCCGGCGTGGATCCCATCACCCGCCGCGAATTTTGGCTGCACATCAACAGCATGGTCGAGAAAGGCGTGACCGTGATGGTCACGACCCACTTTATGGATGAGGCAGAATATTGCGACCGCATCGGGCTGGTCTATCGCGGCAAGCTGATTGCGCACGGTACGCCGGACGATTTGAAAGCCCAGGCCGCTGATGACGACAACCAGGACCTCACCATGGAGCAGGCGTTTATCACGCTTATCAATGACTGGGATAAGGAGCACGCCAGTGAGTCATAAAAGCTTATCCTGGCGCCGGGTGCGCGCCCTGTGCGTCAAAGAGACGCGGCAGATCGTGCGCGATCCGAGCAGCTGGTTGATTGCGGTGGTGATCCCTCTGCTGTTGCTGTTTATTTTCGGCTACGGCATTAACCTCGACTCCAGCAAGCTGCGGGTGGGGATTTTGCTGGAACAGCAGAGCGAAGAGGCGCTCGATTTTACCCATGCCCTGACCGGCTCACCGTATATCGACGCCACCATCAGCGATAACCGGCAGGAACTGGTTCAGAAAATGCAGGCCGGGCGCATTCGCGGGCTGATCGTCATTCCGGTCGATTTTGCCGCCAATATGGCGCGGGCAAATACCGACGCACCGATTCAGGTGATCACCGACGGCAGCGAGCCGAATACCGCTAACTTTGTGCAAGGCTACGCCGAAGGGATCTGGCAGCTGTGGCAAATGCAGCGCGCGGAAGATCGCGGGGAAAAATTTGAACCGCTGATCGACGTGCAAACCCGCTACTGGTTTAACCCGGCGGCGATCAGCCAGCACTTTATCATCCCCGGCGCGGTGACGATTATCATGACCGTTATTGGCGCGATCCTGACCTCACTGGTGATCGCCCGCGAATGGGAGCGCGGCACGATGGAAGCGTTGCTCTCGACCGAAGTCACCCGCGTGGAGCTGCTGCTGTGTAAACTGATTCCGTACTATTTTCTCGGCATGCTGGCGATGCTGCTCTGCATGCTGGTGTCGGTGTTTATCCTCGGCGTGCCCTATCGCGGCTCGCTGATTCTGCTGTTCCTGATCACCAGCCTGTTTTTGCTCAGCACGCTCGGGATGGGGCTGTTGATTTCGACCATTACCCGCAACCAGTTTAACGCCGCGCAGGTGGCGCTGAACGCCGCGTTTCTGCCGTCGATCATGCTTTCCGGGTTTATTTTCCAGATTGACAGCATGCCGGCGATTATCCGCGCGGTGACCTATATCATCCCGGCGCGGTATTTCGTTAATACACTGCAAAGCCTGTTTCTGGCGGGCAATATTCCGTCGGTTTTAGTGGTCAATATTCTGTTTTTAATGGCGTCGGCGGTGATGTTTATCGGTCTGACATGGATGAAAACCAAGCGGCGGCTGGATTAAGGGGAAATTATGTTTCATCGTCTATGGACGTTAATTCGCAAAGAGCTGCAATCCCTGCTGCGTGAGCCGCAGACCCGCGCGATTCTGGTGCTGCCGGTGCTGATTCAGGTGCTGCTGTTTCCGTTTGCCGCCACGCTTGAGGTCACCAACGCCACCATCGCGATTTACAATGAAGACAACGGTAAACATTCGGTCGAGCTGACTCAGCGTTTCGCCCGCGCTAAAGCCTTTACCCACGTGCTGCTGCTGAAAAGTCCGCAGGAGATCAAACCGACCATCGACACGCAAAAAGCGCTGCTGCTGGTGCGTTTCCCGGCTGATTTCTCGCGTAACCTGGACACTTTCCAGACCGCGCCGATGCAGCTGATTCTTGACGGGCGTAACTCCAACAGCGCACAGATTGCGGCGAATTACCTGCAACAGGTGGTGAAGAATTATCAGCAGGAGCTGATGGACGGTAAGCCGAAACCGAACAACAGCGAGCTGGTAGTGCGCAACTGGTACAACCCGAATCTGGATTACAAATGGTTTGTCGTGCCGTCGCTGATCGCCATGATCACCACTATTGGCGTGATGATCGTGACGTCACTGTCGGTTGCGCGTGAACGTGAGCAAGGGACGCTCGATCAGCTGCTGGTGTCTCCCCTTGCCACCTGGCAGATATTTGTCGGAAAAGCCGTTCCCGCGCTGATCGTCGCCACGTTCCAGGCCAGCATTGTGCTGGGAATTGGCATCTGGGCGTATCAGATTCCGTTTGCCGGATCGCTGGCGCTGTTTTACTTCACGATGCTTATCTACGGGTTATCGCTGGTGGGATTCGGTCTGCTGATTTCAGCGCTGTGTTCCACGCAACAGCAGGCGTTTATCGGCGTGTTTGTCTTTATGATGCCGGCGATTTTGCTGTCGGGCTATGTGTCACCGGTCGAAAACATGCCGGTCTGGCTACAGGATCTGACGTGGGTGAATCCCATCAGGCACTTTACGGATATCACGAAACAAATTTATCTGAAGGATGCGAGCATGGATATTGTGTGGGGAAGTTTGTGGCCGCTACTGGTCATAGCGGCCACGACAGGCTCAGTGGCGTACGCGATGTTTAGACGAAATATTGCGTAACTTTTTCTCTTTAGTCAGTAATGAAACCACTGCGGGTCCTGCAAGGATTGCCAGACCCGCCAGGGCCAGCAACAGGTTGTTTTGCAGCACGCGTGACAACAGCCACAGCACAATCATTGCCGCACCAAAATACCAGGTGGTGGTGAGCTCTTCGAGCACATCACCCACTTCGCGCCAGCGTGCGTCGTGGTGACGCTGCAAAAACAGCATCGACAGCACGGTCACGCCATACATGACGCATAACCCTAAGCCGACACGCACCAGCGCGCCGCTCATCCAGCCCATTACCAGTGCCGCCACGACCAGTAAATGCAACATAATCTGCCAGCAACTGAGGCCAGTTGCGACGCGAATGCGTTGTTGCCACTTCATGGCTTCTCTCCTGAAGGATATTTCTCTGCTAGTTCAGAGTACCGCACTTTACGGAAAATTCCGTAACGCCGCATCTTTTTGTGACGCCGACTACACTTTATTTTCATCAGGATAGTGACGCTGGCAGGAAAATATGACGCAAAAAAACCGGCATTTTTCATTAAAAATATTGACGATAAACACACACAAGGGCTTCACGGCATTTAACCGCCGCTTCATTTTACCCGAGTTGCGGGACGCGGTACGCACCGTCGGCGCAGATATCGTGTGCCTGCAAGAGGTGATGGGCGCGCATGAGATTCACCCTATGCATGTCGAAAACTGGCCAGACACGACACATTACGAATTTTTGGCCGATACCATGTGGAGTGACTACGCCTACGGGCGCAACGCCGTTTACCCTGAAGGGCATCACGGCAATGCGGTTCTGTCGCGCTTTCCCATCGAACATTATGAAAATCACGACGTTTCGGTGGGCGAGAGCGAAAAGCGCGGGCTGCTTTACTGTCGGATTACGCCACCGGAACTGGCGTTTCCGATTCACGTCGGGTGCGTCCATCTGGGCCTGCGCGAAGCACACCGTCAGGCACAGCTGAAGATGATGGCGAAATGGGTGAATGCCCTCCCCGAAGGCGAACCGGTGGTCGTCGCGGGCGATTTCAACGACTGGCGGCAGCGCGCCAACCGTCCACTGAAAGTTCACGCCGGGCTGGATGAGATCTTTACGCGCGCACACGGGCGTCCGGCGCGGACCTTCCCGGTGAGTTTCCCGTTGCTTCGCCTCGACCGAATTTATGTCAAAAACGCGCACGCCAGCAGCCCAACTACGCTGGCGCTGCGTACATGGCGTCATTTATCCGACCACGCCCCTTTAAGTGCGGAGATTCACTTATGAAATGTTCATGGCGAGAAGGAAACCGGATCACGCTGCTGGAGAATGGTGACGAGTATTATCCAGCTGTGTATGCCGCGCTTGATAAAGCCCAGCACAGGGTGATTCTGGAAACGTTTATCTGGTTCGAGGATGGCGTTGGCCGTCAGCTTCATGAGGCCATTTTGCGAGCCGCACAGCGCAGCGTCAAAGTTGAAGTGCTGCTTGATGGCTACGGTTCACCCGATTTGAGCGACGAGTTTGTCAACGAACTCACCTCGGCGGGCGTGGTGTTCCGGTATTACGATCCGCGCCCTCCTCTGCTGGGTATGCGCACCAACGTCTTCCGTCGGATGCACCGCAAAATCGTGGTGGTGGATGACGCTGTTGCCTTTGTCGGCGGGATTAACTATTCCGATGAGCACATGTCCGATTACGGCCCCGAAGCCAAGCAGGATTATGCGATACGCGTCGAAGGCCCGGTAGTTCAGGATATTTTGCAGTTCGAGCTGGAAAACTTGCCCGGCGAATCCGTGACGCGTCGGTGGTGGAAACGCCGTCATCGTCCGGAAGAGAACCGTCAGCCGGGCGAAGCGCAGGCGCTGTTCATCTGGCGCGACAACGAAGAGCATCGTGACGATATCGAACGGCATTATTTGAAAATGCTGGCCAACGCGAAGCGTGAAGTGATTATAGCGAACGCCTATTTCTTCCCGGGTTATCGCCTGCTGCATGCCATGCGCAATGCCGCACGACGCGGTGTGCGGGTCAAACTGATTGTGCAGGGTGAGCCGGATATGCCGATTGTCACCGTCGGCGCACGACTGCTGTACGATTATTTAGTCAAAGGCGGCGTGCAGATTTATGAATATCGTCGTCGTCCCCTGCACGGCAAAGTCGCACTGATGGACGATCACTGGGCCACCGTCGGCTCCAGTAATCTCGATCCCCTGAGCCTGTCGCTGAATCTTGAGGCCAACTTGATTATCCACGATCGTGAATTTAACCAGACCTTGCGCGATAACCTGACAGGAATTATCGCTCGCGACTGCGTGCGGGTGGACGATTCAATGGTGCCCAAACGCACCTGGTGGAATTTGACCAAAAGCGTGGTGGTTTTCCACTTCCTGCGCCACTTCCCGGCGCTTGTCGGCTGGCTGCCCGCGCACACGCCTAAACTGGCGCAGGTCCCGGCACCGGTTCAACCTACAATGGAAACTCAGGATCGCGTTGAAGCCGAAAACACGGGGGTGAAGCCATAATGAGCAAATCACATCCTCGCTGGCGAATGGCCAAAAAAATCCTCACCTGGCTCTTTTTTATCGCGGTCATTGTTCTACTGGTGGTATACGCGCAGAAAATTGACTGGGAAGAGGTCTGGAAAGTTATCCGCAACTATAACCGCACGGTGCTGCTCAGCGCCGTCGGGCTGGTGGTAGTAAGTTATCTGATTTATGGCTGTTACGATTTACTCGGACGCGCCTATTGCGGGCATAAGCTGGCAAAACGCCAGGTGATGCTGGTGTCGTTTATCTGCTATGCCTTTAACCTGACGCTCAGCACCTGGGTGGGCGGCATCGGGATGCGCTACCGGCTTTACTCGCGGCTTGGGCTGCCGAGCAGTACCATCACGCGCATTTTTTCACTGAGTATTACCACCAACTGGCTGGGCTATATTCTGCTCGGTGGAGTGATCTTTACCATCGGCGTGGTGCAGTTACCGGCACACTGGTATATCGACGAAACCACGCTGCGGATTTTGGGCATCGTCCTGCTGCTGATTATCGCGGTATATCTTTGGGCATGCGCGTTCGCCAAACATCGCCACATGACCATCAAAGGGCAAAAACTGGTTCTGCCGACGTGGAAATTTGCCCTGATGCAGATGGCGATTTCCAGCGCCAACTGGATGGTGATGGGCACGATCATTTGGCTGTTGATCGGCGAAGACGTGAACTATTTCTTTGTCCTGGGCGTGCTGCTGGTGAGCAGTATCGCGGGCGTCATCGTGCATATCCCGGCGGGGATCGGCGTACTCGAAGCGGTATTTATTGCGCTGCTGGCGGGGGAACATGTTTCTCACGGCAAGATTATCGCCGCGCTGCTGGCCTATCGTATGCTGTACTACTTCTTACCGCTGGCGCTGGCGACGGTCTGCTATCTGATTCTGGAGAGTCGGGCGAAGAAATTGCGGGCGAAAAACGAGAAGGCGATGGCGAAGTGATAATTCCCTCACCCACAGGGGTGAGGGAAAGAGTATTAACGACGGTTGCCGAAAATACGCAGTAGCATCAGGAACAGGTTGATGAAGTCGAGATACAGCGTCAATGCGCCAAGAATGGCGTATTTGCGCAGGTTTGAGCTGTCGCGCACATCGATCTGTTCACCGATATTTTTCAGCTTTTGCGTGTCGTACGCGGTCAGGCCGACAAAGACGATCACCCCGATATACGTCACAGCCCACATCAGCGCTTCGCTTTTCAGCCAGAAGTTCACCAGTGAAGCCAGCACGATACCGATCAGCGCCATAAACAGCATGTTGCCAAAACCGCTCAAATCACGTTTGGTGGTGTAGCCGTAGAGGCTCATCGCACCAAACATCCCGCCGGCGACCACGAAGGTACTGGCGATAGACGAGTAGGTATAGACGATAAAAATGCTGGAAAGCGTCAGGCCGGTGAGCGCCGAATAGAGCATAAACAGCGTGGTCGCCATCCCCGCGCTGAGCTTTTGCACGAGACCGGAGAGCACAAAGACCAGCGCCAGCTGCGCGATAATCAGCCCAAAGAAGGTGATTTTGCTGGAGAAGACAAACATCATCACTGCGGGCGTATTGGCTGCATACCACGCGATAAACGCGGTTAACAGCAAACCACAGGTCATCCAGCCGTACACCTGCGCCATATACGTTTGCAGGCCGCTACGGGTCTGCTGAACGATTGAATCCGAACGTGGAAATCGGTCCATGATAACTCCTCATTAAGTGGACATTTACCGTTAAGATTAACACATCTGCGCGCGTCGGTTACCAGCGGCTGGCAGCGTCTTTATCGCTGTCGCGTGACTCGACCCAGCGCTCGCCTTCCGGCGTGGCCTCGCGCTTCCAGAAGGGTGCCCGCGTTTTGAGATAATCCATGATAAATTCTCCCGCTTCAAACGCGCTGCTGCGGTGAGAACTGGTGACGCCAACAAAGACAATTTCTTCACCCGGCCACATTTCCCCGATGCGGTGAATCACCGTGATACGTCCCAACGCCCAGCGAGTGCGCGCCTCTTGCACGATATCGGCCAGCGATTTTTCGGTCATTCCCGGATAGTGCTCAAGCGTTAGCGCTTTGACGCTGTCGCCCAAATTATGGTTGCGGACTTTCCCGGTAAAAGTGACGACCGCGCCGTCTTCATCGCGCTCTGCAAGCCACGTGTATTCCGTTCCGACGCTAAACCGCGCGGGGCTGACAATGATTCGCGTGTCACTCATCGTTAACCTCCCGTTACTGGCGGGAAAAACGCCACTTCATCACCCGCATTAACAGGATGGCTGAAATCCACCAGCGTCTGATTGACGGCGGCCAATAATTTGCCCTCTTCCAGCGCCAGCGCCCAGCGGTCGCTTTGCGCCGCCAGATGGGCGCGCAGCGCGTCGACGGTCTCGAAAGAGGCGTCAACGGTGAGACTGTCCGTATTCACCAGCTCGCGAACCTGCGCGAAAAACAGAACCTTAATCATGACAGTCAGCCTTAAAATCGCCGGATTTGCCGCCGCTTTTCGCCAGCAGTCGAACCGGACCAATCACCATATCTTTCTGCACCGCTTTGCACATGTCGTAAATGGTGAGTGCCGCCACGGAAGCCGCCGTTAAGGCTTCCATTTCTACGCCGGTTTTACCGGTCAGGCGGCATAACGATTCGATACGCACGCGGCTGTGTTCTGGCTCCGCCAGCAGGTTTACTTCGACCTTGCTTAGCATCAGCGGATGGCACAGCGGGATGAGATCCCATGTGCGTTTCGCCGCCTGAATCCCGGCGATACGTGCGGTAGCAAACACGTCACCTTTGTGGTGGCTGCCGTCGATAATCATGGCCAGCGTTTCAGGCAGCATAGTGACAAAGGCTTCGGCACGCGCTTCGCGCACCGTTTCGGCTTTGGCAGAGACATCCACCATATGGGCTTCGCCTGCGGCGTTAATATGGGTGAGTTGCGACATAATTATTTCTTTAAATGTGGATGAAAATTACAGGGACGTGTGCGGACATCAAGCTGCGGGGCAATGATATTTTCCCATGCGGTACGGCAGGCTTTGGTGGAGCCTGGCATGGCAAAAATCAGCGTTTTGTTCGCCATCCCCGCCACCGCCCGTGATTGCAGCGTCGAGGTGCCAATCTCTTCAAACGACAGCATGCGGAACACTTCGCCAAACCCTTCAACCTCCCGGTCAAACAGCGGCAACAGCGCTTCCGGTGCCTGATCGCCTGCGGTCAAACCCGTTCCACCGTTAATCAACACGACCTGCACGTCGTCGCTGGCGATCCACTGTGAAACCTGCGCGCGAATGGCGTAGCGGTTCTCTTTGACGATGGCCTTATCGACGATATGGTGTCCCACCTCATGCGCCGCGTCACGCAGCCAGTGGCCAGACGTATCGTCCTCTTCGCCACGGCGTTCTGAAATCGTAAGAATAGCAATACGCGTCGGGATAAACTCTGCGCTGACCTGACTCATTTCTGATTCCTTTTAAGCCAATTACCCGCCGATGTAGGACAGGTTCTGTGTGATTCCGGTGTCGCCCTGATGCAGGAAGTGGGTCTGCTTTTTGTGCGTCAACGCTGCTGCGATCCGCGCTTCAAGGGCGTTCTGCTGTGCATCGTCCTCCAGCAAGTCACGGAGATCGACGCCGCCGTCGCCAAACAGGCACAGGTGCAACTTGCCAATCGATGAGACGCGCAGGCGGTTACAGCTGGCGCAGAAGTCTTTTTCATAGGGCATGATAAGCCCGATTTCCCCTTCGTAATCCGGGTGACAAAAGACCTGAGCCGGGCCGTCACTGCGGCTTCGAATCTGATGGATCCAGCCGCGTCTCAACAGCGCATCGCGCAATACCATCCCGGAAATATGATGGCGGCGGAACAGGTCACTGCCCTCGCCTGTCTCCATCAGCTCAATAAAACGCAGCTGAATGCGGCGCGGTTTGATCCACGCCAGGAAGGTGTCCAGTTGGTGGTGATTCACATCGCGCATCAGCACGGTGTTGACTTTGACTTTATCGAATCCGGCTTCAAACGCCGCGTCGATGCCGTCCATCACCTGCTGGAATTTATCCTGCCCGGTAATGGCGTGAAACTGGCGTGCATCAAGGCTATCGACGCTGACGTTAATTGCCGTTAATCCGGCTTCGCGCCAGTTTGCGACGTCGCGTGCCATACGATAGCCATTGGTCGTGACGGCAATTTGACGGATGCTGTCGTTTTCACGAATAGCGGCAATAATGTCAGGAAAGTCACGACGAAGTGAGGGCTCTCCGCCCGTCAGGCGCACTTTTTCCGTGCCGAGTTCAGAGAATGCGCGCGTGACGCGCCGCACTTCGGCCACGGAGAGAAATCCGTTATTGGTGACGCTGCCGGGTTTATAACCGTTCGGCAGGCAATAGGTGCAACGAAAGTTGCACACATCGGTAATCGACAGACGTAAATAGAAAAACTTACGCGCGAAAGCATCAGTGAGTTGTGAAGCCATGTACACCTTTCCAGATACGGGAGGCACAGTCATTTCTTTCTGTACCCTGGTGGCGAAACCGCCACGGCCAGGGCGCCATATCATGTGACACAGGCGCCAGGGCTAGAGTGTATGTTTTCATCAGCGAAAACGTGGGTTATGCCGATAGTAGCGCGGAAATGGCACTTCCGCCATTTTGCTTTCGCTGTATAATTATATATATAGCGTCATTATCGTGCACTTTCACTACAGGATACGTAAAACGCAACGTTTCACATTGATATACGTCATTTTGACGAGCGTAGGGCATCGTCTTTTAGGGGTAGTTAGGTTACTGTTACGCGATCATCAGGATAAGGAATTTGTATGCGCAATCGCACTTTTGCGGATCTTGACCGTGTCGTTGCTCTCGGCGGAGGGCACGGGCTGGGACGCGTTATGTCATCGTTATCGTCGCTGGGTTCCCGGCTGACCGGTATTGTGACAACCACGGATAACGGCGGTTCAACGGGACGTATTCGTCGTGCAGAAGGCGGCATCGCCTGGGGCGACATGCGCAACTGTCTTAATCAATTAATTACCGAGCAAAGCGTCGCTTCGGCGATGTTTGAATATCGTTTTAGCGGCAACGGTGAACTTTCGGGACATAACCTCGGAAATCTGATGTTAAAGGCGCTGGATCACCTGAGCGTAAGGCCTCTCGAAGCCATCAATTTGATCAGAAATCTGCTGAAAGTCGACGCATTCCTTATCCCAATGTCAGAACAACCCGTCGATTTGATGGCGATTGATATGGATGGCCATGAAGTTTACGGCGAGGTGAATATCGATCAACTTGTGGTGCCGCCAAAAGAGCTGATGACCTATCCCAATGTTCCTGCCACGCGTGAAGCGATCGAGGCCATTGCGGAGGCCGATCTGATCCTGATTGGCCCTGGCAGCTTTTACACCAGTCTGATGCCGCTTTTGCTGGTAAAAGAGCTGGCACAAGCGCTGCGCAGAACCCCTGCGCCCATGGTGTATATCGGCAATCTGGGGCGCGAGCTGAGCCCTGCCGCCGCCAGCCTGTCACTGGCAGATAAACTGCACCTGATGGAACAATATGTCGGGAAGAAGATCATCGACGGTGTCGTCGTAGGGCCCGGCGTGGATATTTCAGGTATGGAAGGCCGCGTCGTAGTGCAGGAGCCGCTGGAAGCGAGCGATATTAAGTATCGCCACGATCGCCATCTACTGCGCCTGGCGCTGGAAAAAGCGATTCAGGAATTAGGTTAGAGAGAACCATCTTGCAAATCATCAATTTGCGGGGAATTCTTAGCCCAAAGAAACAGTAAAAATCCGCCTTCATAGAAGGCGGCATTGATTGCGCCCTAAAAGGGCGTACCCAAACCCTTAAAAAGAAGTCTCTACCAGTCCTGTTGGATTTAAATCCGAAGATAATAAGGCAGAGCCAAAACCTGTTGATGACCACGCCCGCAGGACGTGGTTTTCAGTTGGCAATAAAAATGGCAGCCACGCGCTGCCATTTTGCTTTGAGCTACGACGCCGCGATAAACAGTTCCCGCAGTTGATGAAGCTGATCGCGGATTTGCGCGGCTTCTTCGAACTCCAGGTTTTGTGCGTGCTGCATCATCTGCCCTTCCAGTTCGTGAATTTTCTGCTGCAGCGCTTTTGGCGTCAGCACCAGTTCAACCGGATCGGCCTCAACCGGAGAGCGCGATTTGCCGCGGCCTTTGGCTTTGGTTTTCGCCAGCCCCTGACCGAGCGCTAGTATATCCACCACTTTCTTGTTCAAGCCCTGCGGCACAATGCCGTTATCCAGATTGTACTGATGCTGCTTCTCGCGTCGACGTTCGGTTTCGCTAATCGCTTTCGCCATCGACGCCGTAATTTTATCGCCGTACAAAATGGCTTTACCGTTGATGTTACGCGCCGCACGGCCAATGGTCTGAATAAGCGAGCGCTCGGAGCGCAGGAAGCCCTCTTTATCGGCATCCAGAATCGCCACCAGCGATACCTCTGGCATATCCAGGCCTTCTCGTAACAAGTTAATCCCGACCAGCACGTCAAATTCGCCAAGGCGCAAATCGCGAATGATCTCCATACGTTCGACGGTGTCGATATCCGAGTGCAGATAACGCACGCGCTCGCCGTGCTCTTCAAGATACTCGGTCAGATCTTCCGCCATACGCTTGGTGAGCGTGGTGACCAGCACGCGTTCGTTGATCGTCGCGCGCGCACGGATTTCTGAAAGCAGATCGTCCACCTGAGTGCCCACAGGACGCACTTCGATAATGGGATCCAGCAGGCCGGTCGGGCGCACCACCTGATCCACCACATCCTCGCCAGATTTTTCCAGCTCGTAGTTGCCGGGCGTCGCAGAGACATAGATGGTCTGCGGGGCCAGCGCTTCGAACTCTTCGAACTTCATTGGACGGTTATCCAGCGCCGACGGCAGACGGAAGCCATATTCCACCAGCGTCTCTTTACGCGCGCGGTCGCCACGGTACATACCACCGATTTGCGGAATGGTTACGTGGGATTCGTCCACCACCAGCAGTCCATCGGCAGGCAGATAATCAAACAGCGTCGGCGGCGCTTCACCGGGACCACGGCCCGAAAGGTAGCGTGAGTAGTTTTCGATACCCGAGCAGTAGCCCAGCTCGTTCATCATCTCCAGATCGAACTGCGTACGCTGGCTCAAACGCTGCTCTTCGAGCAGTTTGTTATTTTCCAGCAGCACTTTTCGTCGCTCGGCCAGTTCGACTTTGATGTCTTCCATCGCCTGGACAATGCGCTCGCGCGGGGTGACGTAGTGCGTTTTGGGGTAGACGGTGAAGCGCTGAATCACTGAATCAACATGGCCGGTCAGCGGATCAAAAAGCGACAGCCGCTCGACTTCTTCATCAAAAAGCTCAACGCGTAACGCCAGATCGTCGGATTCCGCCGGGAAGATATCGATCACTTCGCCCCGCACCCGGAATGTCCCGCGCTGGAACGCCTGATCGTTACGGGCATATTGCAGCTCGGCCAGACGTCGCAAAATGGCGCGCTGATCGATGATCATCCCGTTGGTGAGGTGCAACATCATTTTCAGATACAGATCGGGATCGCCCAGACCGTAAATAGCGGACACAGAGGCCACCACAATGACGTCTCGACGCTCAAGCAAGGCCTTGGTCGCCGACAGACGCATCTGTTCGATATGCTCGTTCACAGACGCGTCTTTCTCGATAAAGGTATCTGAGCTCGGGACGTAGGCTTCGGGTTGATAATAATCGTAGTAGGAGACGAAATATTCCACGGCGTTATCCGGGAAGAACTCTTTCATCTCACCATAAAGCTGTGCCGCCAGCGTTTTGTTAGGTGCCAGCACCATCGTGGGGCGCTGCAAATCGGCAATCACGTTGGCGACGGTAAATGTTTTACCCGACCCGGTTACGCCCAACAGCGTTTGATGTGCAAGCCCATCTTCCAGCCCCTCTTTCAGACGACGGATCGCCTCCGGCTGATCGCCAGAAGGACGGAAGGCAGAATTCAATTTGAACATTTTACTCATGGGCAACAACCTGATGACGATAAAAGCGGCAGGTGAGTAATTTTACTCGTGACTGGCAAATTTGCCAGTAAAAAATACTGGATGTAATTCCAGTAGCATGTAACGATATTTGGTACTGCATCCGGTGAATCAGCGAAAAAGTGGTCAATATCCAGACTACGGCACGATAAAATACTAGCCTGAAGGGCTTATCCCCAAAACATTTCCATTTTTAACATTTGTCAAGCTGGGTAAGGGCAGATTAATGGCCGCAGATGACACTTTCATTACGGTGATTGCTTTTGTCTAACACATTAATTAATAGAAGATATTTCTTAAAGCCGCGTTTCGCATCAATTCATCCGCAGGCCGCGTATTCTCTCGCTTACCTGAAGTTTTCTAACCCTAATGCACATGGTTATCCACAGGAATAGTGGATAACTGCTTCCAGCCCACGTAGACAGCCACTCCGCAAAGTCCCGGTTTTTCCCAAAAGCCGGTCCGTAAAAAATATTTATAGCTCTTTTTCGATGATTAACAGTTGAGCAGATCATATACGGCTGGTGAGATCTTACTCACATTTCCTCGATCCTCGCTGCACCACGACTCAGCGTCGTTAGCACTGAAGGTGTGCAATTCCGCGCCTGTGCATCACATTAGCAGTGACATAATCCGAAAAAAACACCTTATTCGATTCACTTTACGTATATGGCAAGGGTTTTGCAGAATCATTATGACATCTCGCCCACGCGTTTTTTACGGAGTGAATTATGCTGAGTCTGCGCGCAATAAATCAGTTTTACGGGAGCGAACACACGCTGTGGAACATTGATCTCGATTTGCCGCCAGGAATGTGTACAGGCGTGGTCGGGCTGCCCGGCATGGGGAAAACGACCCTGATCAACTGCATCACCGGGCAACTTCCGGTGGAGAGCGGCTCCATTATCTGGCATGAAGCGGGTGCGCCACCGCAGGACTTGTTGGGCGCTGCACGTGACAGCGAATTACCGGGGATCGGGTATGTCACGCAGGATCGACGGATATTTTCGCAGCTCACGGTTGAAGAAAATTTGCATGTCGCGATGCGCGCGCAGGGGAAATCCGACGCGACGGCCAGCAGCGAAATGTACGATCTGTTGCCGCAGCTGTGGCCGCTGCGACAGGCCCGTGCGATGGGATTATCTCCGGATGACAAATATCAGCTGGCGCTGGCAAATGCGCTGGTCAGCCGCCCTCGCCTGCTGATTCTGGACGAACCGATGCACGGTGCCAGCCCGACGTTTACCCACAGGCTGGGATTGCTTCTGGCGCGTTTAAATCGAGATTTGGGCATGACGGTTTTACTGGCGGAACAGCAGCTGTCGTTTATCCGCCGTGTGGCCGACCGTTTTTGCATGCTGTACCGCGGACGTAACGTGGCACAAGGCCACGTTAATGAGCTCAATGACGAACTTATTGCCCACTGGATGACGCTGGATGCAAGGCGCTGAGATCGAGATAGTGTCCGGTTTCCGCATTTTCTGCCCCGCCGGCAAGCCACGGGATTTCGCCGAGAAAGGGCGCATGAATCCGGTGTTTAAGCGTCGCCAGATACTCATGATGACGTTTTCCAGGCGCAACCACATCGTTGGCTATCCAGCCTGCGAGACGCAGGCCTGACTGTTTTACCGCTAATGCGGTGAGCATCGCATGGTTAATACAGCCCAGTTTGATACCAACGACCAGAATAACCGGCAATTGTTCGCCCGCCACCCAGTCGGCAAAAGTCAGGTCATCACTGAGCGGGGTAAACCAGCCACCCGCGCCTTCAACCAGTACCCATTCAGCCTGCTCCTCCAGCGCCCGAAGGCCCGCAGAGAGCACAGAAAAAGAGATTGGGCGCTGCTCATCATGGCTCACAATGTGTGGCGAGGTCGGTTCCGCAAAGGTGTAAGGATTCACCGCCTGATATGACAGCGCCACGCTGCTGTTTCGTTGCAGCGCTAACGCGTCGGTGTTGCGCAGCCCTTCTGCCGTCATCTCGCTGCCAGAGGCGACCGGTTTATATCCGACGGTTTTGAATCCCTGTAAACGCGCGGCTTGCAATAATGCACTGCTGGCCACGGTTTTCCCCACTTCGGTGTCGGTTCCGGTGACAAAATAGCGTTCAATCACGTTCGATAATTCCATGGAAAAGTTGATAAGAGAGCGGGAATTCACCCCGCTGCTGCGGCCAGGCTAACTCCAGCCGCTGGAGCTCGCCACGCGTCAGCGGTTTGCGCCCGCGCCCGTCATGCAAATGCGTGGCGCCAATGCCCTTCAGGGAACGCATGGCGCTGAGGGCATCCACAAACGTCAGCGTCACCGTCTGCGTGGTCGCGCGATATCGCCAGCCCCGCATGGCGGAAATCACCTCTGCCTCAGGCAAAAACCGGTTGGCATGAGGCCGTTCATCCACGGCCTGCCACGCCTGATTAAGTTCCGGCAGCGAGTGTGCCAGCAGCGTGGTAAAGGCCAGCGTACCGCCAGGACGCGTGACCCGATACAGCTCCCGCAGCGCTTGCGAGAGACTGGCGCACCATTGCACGGCCAGGTGGCTCCAGACCAGGTCAAACTGCGCGTCAGGCAAGGCCATGGATTCAATATCCCCCACCCGATAATCGTCCGCCGCCTGCTGATAGCGGGCCTGTTCGATCATCTGCGGCGAGAGGTCGAGTGCCGTGACGTGACAGCCTCTTTCCCGCCAGACGCGGCTGTTTGCCCCCGGTCCGCAACCGGCATCCAGCACCGCATTAAAGCGTTTATCACCGAGAAACGCGTACAGCCCCTGCGCGCTCTGGCGCTGGAGTTCATCGTGTTGCGAATAGCACCGCGCCGCCCGGCCAAAGGCGGACGCGATGGCCTGCTTATTAACCTGCGGCATACAGCGCCTCCAGCACGTTATCGATGTCCTGCGTCTGGTGCGCGGCCGTCAGCGTCAGACGCAGCCGCGCGGTTCCCGCCGGTACGGTTGGCGGACGAATCGCCGTCACCCACAGATTCCGCGCACGCAGCTGTTCCGCCAGCGCCAGCGCACGACTGTTTTCCCCCACGATCAGAGGCTGAATCGCGCTGTGTGAATCGGTTGTCTGATACGGCAACTCTCGTGCGCCTGCGCGAAAACGCTGAATGAGCGCCGCCAGCGTTTGCCGCCGCTGCTCACCGTCATCGCTTCGAATGACCTTCAACGCGGCCTGAAGCGCCACAGCCTGTGCAGGCGGCATGCTGGTGCTGTAGATCAGATGTCGTGCGAACTGCAGCAGATAATCCGCAACGGAATCGCTGCACAGCACCACCGCACCGCTTACGCCAAAGCCTTTGCCGAAAGTCACGACCAGGATCTCCGGCTGGACGTTTTGGCTGAATGCGCTGCCGCGCCCTTCGTCCCCCAGCACGCCAATTCCGTGGGCATCATCGACCAACATCCAGGCGTTATGCCGCTGAGCGGTTGCCTGCACATCGCATAACGGCGCGCTGTCGCCATCCATGCTAAATACCCCTTCCGTCACCACCAGCTGTTGCCCGTCGCAGGGCTTTTCCAGCAGCGTACTGAGCTGGGAAGCGTCGTTGTGCGCAAAGCGGCGCAATTGAGCGGGGCTGAGATGTGCCGCTTCCAGCAGCGATGCGTGGCTCAAACGATCGGCAACTATCCGATCGTCTTTTTCCATCAGGGCGCTAATCAGCGCCTGATTTGCGGCGAATCCCGAGATAAACAGCAGCGCGCGGGAATAGCCGAGCCAGTCGGCGAGCGACGCCTCCAGGGCATGATGCGCCGTGGTGTAGCCGCTGACGTGACCGGAGCCGCCGCTGCCGACGCCGTACTGCTCAGCCCCCTCTTGCCAGGCGCGAACGATCGCCGGGTGCTGGCTCAGGCCAAGGTAATCATTGCTGGAGAAATTGCAGAACTGACGCTGTTCGCGGATGAGAAAGCGGCCTGCGCCGCCCTCCACGACCGTACGCACGCGAAAAGCCTCTGCCGCCCGGCGTTTCTCCAGCGCAGTTGTGATGCGCTGCTGCCAGGTCATACGGTGGCCGCGTTGTAATACTGTTCGGTATCGGCGTTGAAAAGCTGCTGCTCAAGACGTTGCTGCTGTTCGTTATCGCCCGCCAGCACGTCCGTTTGGGTCGGGTTCAGCCCCAGCTTGCGGAACAACTGAACGTCTTTGTCCTCTTCCGGGTTGGGCGTCGTTAACAGTTTGCAGCCGTAGAAAATAGAGTTCGCGCCCGCCATAAAGCACATCGCCTGGGTCTGCTCGCTCATCTGCTCGCGACCCGCTGAGAGGCGCACGAAAGAGGTTGGCATCATGATGCGCGCCACGGCGATGGTGCGAATAAAATCGAACGCGTCCACGTCGTCGTTATCGGCCATCGGCGTGCCTTTGACTTTCACCAGCATGTTGATCGGCACGCTTTCCGGTGGCGTCGGTAAATTGGCCAGCTGTAACAGCAGACCGGCGCGATCGTTCACGGTTTCGCCCAGGCCAACAATACCGCCAGAACAGACTTTGATCCCCGCATCGCGCACCTTTTCCAGCGTATCCAGGCGCTCCTGATAGGTACGCGTGGTAATAATATTGCCGTAGAATTCCGGTGAGGTATCGAGGTTGTGATTGTAGTAATCCAGCCCTGCCGCCGACAGGCGCTGCGCCTGGCTGTCATTGAGCGTGCCAAGCGTCATACACGCCTCTAGCCCCATCTCTTTAACGCCCTGAACCATTTGTTCCAGATATGGCATATCGCGATCGTGCGGGTTTTTCCACGCTGCACCCATGCAGAAACGGGTCGAGCCGGCATTTTTGGCCTTGCGTGCCGAGTCCAGCACCTGCTCCACTTCCATCAGACGCTCGGCTTCCAGCCCGGTTTTGTAGCGCGCGCTTTGCGGGCAATATTTGCAATCTTCCGGGCACGCCCCGGTTTTGATCGACAGCAGCGTGCTGACCTGGACATGGCGCGGGTCGAAGTGCTGACGGTGGATCTGCTGCGCTTCAAACATCAGTTCCAGGAAAGGTTTATTAAATAATTCGGTGACCTGCGACATTGTCCAGCGAGTGTGGTGAGCCATTGGGCTTCTCCAAAGGGTTTTGTTAATTATCGGTTCAGCGTATAATCGTAAACCTAAATTAATACAAAATGGTTTACAAGTCGATTATGTTACAAGACGATCTCGCCTTCGATCAACGCCATATCTGGCACCCTTACACGTCAATGAGTCAGCCTTTGCCCGTTTATCCGGTGGCGTCTGCGCACGGCTGCGAGCTGCATCTCACGACGGGCGAAACGCTGATCGACGGGATGTCATCGTGGTGGGCGACCATTCATGGCTACAACCACCCGCGCCTGAACGCGGCAATGAAAATGCAAATCGACCAGATGTCACATGTAATGTTTGGCGGAATCACTCACCCGCCAGCGATTACTCTGTGCCGTCGTCTGGTGGCGATGACACCGGAAAATCTGGAATGCGTTTTCCTTGCCGATTCGGGTTCGGTCGCGGTCGAAGTGGCGATGAAAATGGCGCTGCAGTACTGGCATGCGAAGGGCGAACCGCGCCAGCGGTTTCTGACGTTCCGCAACGGCTATCACGGTGATATGTTTGGCGCGATGTCGGTCTGCGATCCGGACAATTCGATGCACAGCTTGTGGAAGGGATATCTCCCGGAAAACCTGTTTGCGCCCGCCCCGCAAAGTCGTTTTGACGGTGAATGGGATGAGGCCGATATGGTTGGGTTTGCGCGAATAATGGCGGCGCATCGCCAGGATATCGCCGCCGTGATTCTGGAGCCCATCGTTCAGGGCGCAGGCGGCATGCGGATGTATCACCCTGAGTGGCTACGACGCATCCGCAAGATGTGCGACCGCGAAGGCATCCTGCTGATTGCCGATGAGATCGCTACCGGATTTGGTCGCACCGGCAAGCTGTTCGCCTGTGAACATGCGGGCATCGCGCCGGATATTTTGTGTCTCGGTAAAGCGCTGACGGGCGGGACAATGACCCTTTCTGCGACGATCACCACGCGTCATGTTGCCGAAACCATCAGCGACGGTGAAGCGGGCTGCTTTATGCACGGTCCCACGTTTATGGGGAATCCGCTTGCGTGCGCGGCGGCCAGCGAAAGCCTGGCGATCCTTGAAAGCGGGGAGTGGCAGGCGCAAGTTGCGGCTATCGAAGCGCAGCTCAAACGGGAACTGACGAAGGCAAAAGCGTCTGAATGTGTGGCGGACGTGCGCGTTCTGGGCGCGATTGGCGTGGTGGAAACCCGCTATCCGGTGAACATGGCCGCGTTGCAGCGTTTCTTCGTCGATCAGGGGGTGTGGGTGCGTCCGTTCGGCAAACTGATTTATCTGATGCCGCCGTACCTCATCACCGCAGAGCAGTTGCAAAAACTGACTGACGCCGTGGTCGACGCGGTGAATTTTCCCGATCACTTTGTGATGTAATCAGGACGTAAAATGACGCCCGGCCAGACAAGTCTGCCGGGCGTTTTTTTATAACACGGCCGGCAACAGCGCCACCAGACGTCCCTCATCCAGCAGTTCCATCGCCTTTTCGATGTCCGGCGCGAAGAAACGGTCATCGTCGTAGTGTGAAACGGCCTCGCGCAGCATCTGGCGCGCCTGCTCCAGCAAGGGGCTGGATTTTAGCCCTTCGCGCAAATCAATACCCTGAACCGCCGCGAGCCACTCTACCGCCAGCACGCCCCGCGTATTCGACGCCATTTCCCACAGGCGACGCCCTGCGGCCGGTGCCATAGAGACGTGATCTTCCTGATTCGCCGAGGTCGGCAGACTGTCGACGCTGTGCGGATGCGACAGGGCTTTATTTTCGCTCGCCAGCGCCGCCGCCGTGACTTGGGCAATCATAAACCCGGAGTTGACGCCGCCGTTACGCACCAGGAACGGCGGCAGCTGCGACATGTGTTTATCCATCATTAACGCGATACGGCGCTCGGATAATGCGCCGATTTCGGCAATCGCCAGTGCCAGATTATCCGCCGCCATCGCCACCGGCTCAGCGTGGAAATTGCCGCCGGAAACCACTTCATTTTGCTCAGCAAACACCAGCGGGTTATCGGAGACCGCGTTGGACTCAATAAGTAAAACCTCTGCGGCATGGCGCAACTGGGTTAAACACGCGCCCATCACCTGCGGCTGACAGCGCAGCGAATACGGGTCCTGCACTTTGTCGCAGTTATGATGAGAATCAGCGATTTCACTGGTATCCGTCAGCACATGGCGATACATCGCCGCCGCGTCAATTTGTCCGCGCTGGCCGCGCACCGCATGAATACGCGCATCAAACGGACTCCGTGAGCCGAGCACCGCTTCGGTCGTTAAGGCGCCGCACACCACCGCCGACGCGAACAGATCTTCGGCTTCGAATAATCCACGCAGCGCAAACGCGGTTGACGCCTGGGTACCGTTCAGCAGCGCCAGGCCCTCTTTCGCGGCGAGGGTAATCGGCTCCAGTCCTGCCTTTTTCAGTGCGTCTTTGGCGGGCAGCCATTCGCCCTGCCAGCGGGCTTTGCCCTCGCCGAGCAACAGCAACGACATATGGGCCAGCGGGGCCAAATCGCCCGACGCGCCAACGGAACCTTTCGACGGGATCCACGGATACACCTGAGCATTCACCAGCGCAATCAGCGCCTGAATCACGCTCAGCCGGATGCCGGAAAAACCGCGCGCCAGACTGTTGATTTTCAGCACCATCATCAGGCGCACCATGCCGTCGTCCAGTGGAGCACCTACGCCTGCGGCATGCGACAGCACCAGCGAGCGCTGGAGATTTTCCAGGTCGTGCGTGGCAATGCGCGTCTGCGCCAGCAGGCCAAAACCGGTGTTAATGCCGTAAGCCGTCCGGTCTTCCGCCACGATCGCTTCGACGCAGGCCACGCTTTGGTTGATGGCTTCATGCGCTTTTTCATCCAGTGCCAGCGGGGTCGGGTGACGCCAGACGCTGCGCAGCTGTTTCAGCGTCAGCGCGCCAGGAGTAAGGGTTAACGCGTTCATCAGTGCTTTCCTTGTGTGGCGGCAATCATCGGCAGATTCAGTCCCTGCTCTTTGGCGCAGTCAATCGCGATGTCGTAACCCGCATCAGCATGGCGCATCACGCCTGTCGCCGGGTCGTTATGTAATACGCGAGCAATGCGCGCCGCAGCTTCGTCGGTGCCGTCGCAGACAATCACCATTCCCGCATGCTGAGAAAAGCCCATCCCCACGCCGCCGCCGTGGTGCAATGACACCCAGGTCGCCCCGCTGGCGGTGTTCAGCAGCGCGTTGAGCAACGGCCAGTCGGAGACCGCGTCGGAGCCGTCCTGCATCGCTTCGGTTTCGCGGTTTGGGCTGGCTACGGAACCTGAATCCAGATGGTCGCGGCCAATCACAATCGGCGCAGACACTTCACCGCTGCGCACCATTTCGTTAAACGCCAGGCCGAGCTTTTGTCGCCACTCCAGCCCCACCCAGCAGATACGCGCCGGTAAGCCCTGGAAGTTGATGCGCTCGCGGGCCATATCCAGCCAGTGATGCAGATGCGCGTCGTCGGCAACGATCTCTTTGACTTTGGCGTCGGTTTTATAGATATCTTCCGGGTCGCCGGAGAGCGCGACCCAGCGGAACGGGCCGATACCGCGGCAGAACAGCGGGCGAATATAGGCGGGGACGAAACCGGGGAAATCGAAGGCGTTTTCAACACCCATCTCTTTGGCCATCTGGCGGATATTGTTCCCGTAGTCGAAGGTCGGGACGCCCATCTCGCTAAACGCCAGCATCGCGCGAACGTGTTCAGCCATCGATTGTTTGGCGGCCAGAACGGTGCCTTCCGGATCGGTTTTCGCTTTTTGCTGGTACTCTTCCCAGCGCCAGCCGGTGGGCAGATAGCCGTGCAGCGGATCGTGGGCGCTGGTCTGGTCGGTCACCAGATCCGGGCGAACGCCGCGCGCGACCAGTTCCGGGACGATATCCGCCGCATTGCCGCACAGCGCAATCGACACCGTTTTGCCTTCGGACGTGTATTTGTTGATGCGCGCCAGCGCGTCGTCCAGATTGTCGGCCTGCTCATCGACATAGCGGGTGCGCAGACGGAAATCGATGCGGCTCTGCTGGCATTCAATGTTCAGGGAACATGCGCCCGCCAGCGTTGCGGCCAGCGGCTGTGCGCCGCCCATGCCGCCCAGTCCTGCGGTCAACACCCAGCGGCCTTTCAGTGAGCCGTTATAGTGTTGGCGACCGGCTTCCACGAAGGTTTCGTAGGTGCCCTGCACAATTCCCTGACTGCCGATATAGATCCAACTGCCCGCGGTCATCTGGCCATACATCGCCAGCCCTTTCGCATCCAGTTCGTTAAAATGTTCCCACGTCGCCCAGTGCGGCACGAGGTTCGAGTTGGCAATCAGTACGCGCGGGGCATTTTTATGGGTTTTGAACACACCCACCGGTTTGCCGGATTGCACCAGCAGGGTTTCGTCGCTTTCAAGATGGGTCAGAGAGTCCACAATGGCGTCGTAGCATTCCCAGTTGCGCGCTGCGCGACCGATGCCGCCGTACACCACCAGCTCATGCGGATTTTCAGCAACGTCGGGATCGAGATTGTTCATCAACATGCGCAGCGGCGCTTCGGTGAGCCAGCTTTTGGCTGTCAGCGTGGTGCCGCGTGGGGCGCGGATCTCCTGCTGACGGTATTTACCTGACGACATTGTGTGGTCCTCATACGGGATGAAAGATACAAATAGATATACTTGTATAGACAACCCCGCACAAGGTTGGATTTAACAAAAAAGATACAATTTTGTTATATTGCGTTAGCTATCACGCTTTTAAAACTTATGACATAAAGTGGCCCTGCAACCGGTAGCGATCCCCGGGAAACAGCAGCCGCGCATGGGAGACAATTTGCGATCCAGACCAGGTGCGACGGCGGATCAGCAGGCACGGATCGTGCTCTTTGATGCGCAGCATTTCACACTCCTGCAACGTAGCGCGTACCGCTTCGACGATGTGTTCGCCTTCGGTCAGCGGAGCAACCTGCGACAGCCAGGCGTGCGGCGTGGTCTGGGTGTAATCCTGTTCGAGATAGTCCGGCACGCGCGCGGCATTGACGCAGCGGTCTTCAATTTGCACCGGGATGTCGTTCTCGAAATGCACCATTACCGAGTGAAAAATCCGCGTCCCCTCATTGACGTTCAGCGCCAACGCCTGTTCAGCGCTGGCCTGCGTCTCTTCAAGAATTAACACCTCGCAATGATGCTGATGATTTCGCGCGGCGATCTCATCGGCGATGCTGCGGATCGCAAAAAGCGCAGACTCCCCTTTTGGCTCGGCGACAAAAGTCCCGACCCCCTGCAATCGCACCAGCATGCCCTCGTCGGTCAGTTCCCGCAGCGCGCGGTTGATGGTCATGCGGCTAAAACCAAACTGCGACACCAGCTCCGCTTCGGATGGAATGCGGTCGTGCGGCTTCCAGACGCCCGCGGCGATTTTCTCGCTGATCGCCTGTTTCACCTTTTCGTAAAAAGGCGCGGGCGCGCTGGGTGGCTGATTCGGTGAGCGTGTAAACATCGTGACTCCTCTAAACGTGTTATGCCCACCAGTGAGCAATTTGCCAGGCCAGACGCGCAGCCAGTCGTGCGCCCTGACCATCGCGATCGTACGACGGATTAAACTCGACTAAATCAGCGGCCTGCAGCTTTCCGCTACGACAGATCTGCTCAATCACCGGCATAAGATCCATGGCCGGAATACCGAGCGCTGCCGGAGCCGAGACTGCGGGCATTTCACCTGCAGGCAGGACGTCCAGATCGAGGGTGAGATACACGCGATCCGCCTGCGCTAAAACGGCGTCCAGTGTGGATAACGCATCGCGGCGAAAATGCAGATCGTCCACCAGCGTGACGTTCAGGCGAACCGCTTCATCCCACAGCGCCTGGGTATTCGCCGCGCGGCTGACGCCAAAGCACGCGTACTGAAATTCACGCTGCTGCGCTTCGCAATACTGCGCAAGCTGGCGGAACGGCGTGCCGGAAGTCGCCCTTTCGGCTTTGCGCAAATCGAGATGCGCATCCAGATTAATGATAACGACGCGTTCATCAGGAAACGCATCCAGCACGCCGCGCCCGTGCGCCCAGGCGGTTTCATGCCCGCCGCCGAATACCAGCGTGCGCATCCCCGCGTGCTGACAGGATTTCACCCCGTCGCTGAGCGCTTGCTGCGCGGGTTCAAGCTGGTCTGCTTCAACGGTGATCGTCCCCATATCCACCAGCCGATCGTGCCCGTGATGGCTGGCCATATTCGCCAGGGCCTTGCGCAGCACGTCGGGTGCGTGCGCCGCGCCAGGTCTGCCGTGATTGCGCTTCACCCCCTCATCGCTGGCAAAACCGAGCAACGCAATACCAGAACTTACCGGAATAAAATGTTCAGCCTGGCGTAGCGTCTGGAAAATACGCAGGGCGTTGCTGGCCTCGGCGCGATCGTCTCGCCCTTGCCAGATTTCAGAGGGCGTTGGTCGCCAGAAATTCATGTTATTTTCCCACGAAAAACACGTTGATACAGCGGGTTACGACCTGGCTCATACACCATTTCCACCGGCCGTTCGGCATCCCAGACAATAAAATCGGCGACAAACCCGTCTTTTAATTGCCCGTGTGTGGCGCCGCGTCCCAGCGCCTGCGCGGCATGGCGCGTCACGCCAGCCCATGCTTCTTCCGGCGTTAAGCCAAACTGGACACAGGCCATGTTCATCGCCAGATGCAGGCTGGCAAACGGGCTGGTGCCGGGATTGTAGTCGGTCGCCACGGCGATCGGCACACCCTGTTTTCGCAGCTGTTCAACCGGTGGGCGCTGGCGCTCCTGTAAGAAATAGAACGCGCCCGGCAGCAATACCGCTACCGTGCCGTTTTGCGCCATCGCGGCAACGCCCGCGTCGTCCAGATATTCGATATGATCGGCGGACAAGCCTTTATAGCGGCTGACAAGTGCCGCACCGCCAAGGTTTGAAAGCTGCTCGACGTGGCCTTTGACGGGGATGCCCAGCGCCGCAGCGGCCTGAAAAACACGCTCGGTTTGTGCAGGGGTGAACCCGACGTTTTCACAAAACACATCCACCGCTTCAAAGACGTTCTGCTTCCAGAGTGTGGGCATGATTTGCTCGCAAACCAGCGTCAGATAAGCATCCGGATCGTGGCGGTATTCAGCTGGTACCGCGTGCGCCGCCAGCAGCGTCGGGCTTATCTCGACCGGATTGTTTTGTGCGAGCTGTTGCGCCACGCGCAGCATTTTCGCTTCGGCCTCGTGATTCAGACCGTAACCGGATTTGATCTCAAGCGTGGTGACGCCCTCTTGCATCAGGCGTTGCAGCCGCTGTTGCGCCAGCGTCAACAGCGTTTCCGCCGAGCTTGCACGCGTCGCCGTGACCGTGGCGTTAATTCCGCCGCCCTGCGCACTGATCGTTTGATACGAGACGCCATTAAGACGCTGCTCCCACTCAGAGGCGCGGTCACCGCCAAACACCAGATGGGTATGACAGTCAATCAGGCCCGGCGTGACCAGCCGCCCTTCTAGGTCAATCCGATTCGCATGATTTACCGGGATGTCAGCTTCAGGAATCAGCGCCAGGATTTTCTCGCCGCGTACAATTAATGCGACGTTTTCCTGCATACCGTAAGGCTCAGGATTGTCCGGATTCAGGGTTGCCAGCCGTGCGTGATGCCAGATAACGTCATCGGGATGAAGCTGCTGCATAGGACGTCCGCTTGTCATGAGTTGTATAGACATTTATTTTCATTCGATTGCCCCTGTCAACCCGCTTTATCGAAAATGTTATTTATTTGTGACGACTTCCGCGGCTGTCGCAGGTGAAAAAGAGAACTTTTTGCCTTTTCATCTTCCCGTTTCGCTCAACTTAGTATAAAAAAGCAGGCTATTTCGATTATCCCGTTAAGACTCGCGAAGCAAGGAGCTTTCCCTTGAACATTTCCAGGATTTCCCGTCTGGCGTTGGCGCTCGCATTTGGCGTGACGTTATCCGCCTGTAGCTCAACGCCTGCGGATCAGTTGCCTTCTGAGCAAGCCGCACCAGGTACGGCGTCTCGCCCGATTCTGTCTGCTGGCGAAGCAAAGAACTTCACCGCTGCACATTATTATTCAGCAATGGATCCAAACGCTGCGCCGTGGACGCCGTCCTCTATTCGTCTGCCTGAGCAGCCAAACTTCGTGGTTGGGCCAGCAGGCGCGCAGGGCGTGACGCACACCAGCATTCAAGCTGCGGTTGACGCGGCTATCACCAAGCACAGCGCGTCTCGCCAGTACATTGCGATTTTACCGGGTGAATACGAAGGAACCGTTTATGTTCCTGCTGCACCGGGCAGCATCACTCTTTATGGTACCGGTGAGAAAGCGGTTGATGTGAAAATTGGCCTGGCGATCGACTCCGAAATCGACCGTAACACCTGGCGTCATCTGGTGAATCCGGCCGGTAAATACATGCCTGGCAAACCGGCGTGGTATATGTTCGACAACTGCCAGAGCAAGCAAAGCGCGACCGTGGGCGTGATGTGTTCTGCGGTAGTCTGGTCACAGAACAACGGTCTGCAGCTGCAAAACCTGACCATCCAGAACACCGTGGGTGACAGCGTGGATGCGGGTAATCATCAGGCGGTTGCCCTGCGTACTGACGGCGATCGGGTGCAGATCAACAACGTGAATATTCTGGGTCGCCAGAACACCTTCTTTGTGACCAACAGCGGCGTGCAAAACACGCTGCAAAATAACCGTCTGACGCGCACTCAGGTCACCAATAGCTACATTGAAGGCGATGTGGATATTGTGTCTGGTCGTGGCGCGGTGGTGTTTGATAACACCGAATTCCGCGTCGTGAACAGCCGCACCCAGCAGGAAGGTTACGTGTTTGCACCTGCAACGCTGTCCAACATGTTCTACGGCTTCCTGGCTATCAACAGCCGCTTCACCGCATCCGGTGACGGCGTGGCGCAGCTGGGTCGTTCTCTGGATGTGGATTCGGCGACCAACGGTCAGGTCGTGATTCGCGACAGCGTGATCAACGAAGGCTTTAACATGGCAAAACCGTGGGCCGATGCCGCTGTATCCAAACGTCCGTTCTCCGGCAACACCGGCGCGGTGGATGATAAAGGCAACGTGCAGCGCAATCTGAACGACGCTAACTTCAACCGCATGTGGGAGTTCAACAACCGCGGCGTGGGCAGTAAAGTCGTGGCTGAGCCGAAGAAGTAATCGGATCTCCTGACATAAAAAAACCTCGCATTAGCGAGGTTTTTTATTTTCTATCGCTTAGTGTGCGTTAACCACCACCCACATTGGGCCTTGACCAACCGCATAGCGACCTTTCTCTTCCAGCAGCCCCTGTACGCCTTTAATTTCATACAGCGCGATGTGATGAGATTTCTGCCCCGCCGCAATCAGGAATTTGCCGCTGTTATCGATATTAAAGCCGCGCGGCTGGGTTTCGGTTGGCTGGAAGCCTTCGATTGCCAGCACGCTGCCGTCTTCAGAGATGCTGAACACGGTGATCAGGCTCGAAGTACGATCGCACGCGTACAGATGACGGCCATCCGGGGTGATATGAATGTCTGCCGCCCAGCGGGTGTCGGCAAAGTCCGCAGGCATCATATCCAGCGTCTGGATGCACTCGATCTGGCCGTTTGGATTGCGCAATTCCCACACGTCAACGGAGCTGTTTAGCTCATTTACCACGTAGGCGTACTGCTGATTTGGATGGAACACCATATGACGCGGACCTGCGCCCTCCACGGTGGTGACCTCTGCCGGGTTCTGCGCCTGCAGGTGGCCGTCGTCGCTGAGCGTGAACAGGCAAATGCGATCCTGCTTCAGCGCGGGAACCCACAGCGTGCGGTTATCAGGTGAGATATTCGCGGAGTGACAGCCTTCCAGCCCTTCGACAATATCCACGGTTTCAACCGGAATGCCCTCTTCCAGACGCGTCACGCTGACGCTGCCCGCATTGTAAGATCCGCTGAAAATGAAACGACCCTGACGATCGGTGGAGATATGCGTCGGGCTGCCCGGCAGTGGCGCTTCGGCGGTGTAGGTCAGCGCGCCATCGTCCGGGGAAATGCGGTAAGCCAGAACGCGGAATTCAGGACGCACGCCCACATACAAAAAACGTTTATCCGGACTGACGACCATTGGCTGAACTTGCCCAGGCACATCGACAACCTGCACCAGCGTGAGCGAGCCTTCGGTATTCAGACGCCAGACGTGGATCTGCTGGCTTTCAGGACTGGCGGTATAAACGGTTTGTTTCATGAATTCTCCTTTCCTCACTGCGCGTGAAAGTAATTAACTTTTAACGGTGAATGCTGAATTCTAGCCTGGCATTTTGCCGGCATCCTCTCTCGGTGTACCATCCCAGAAGACTTTAAATTCAATATTAACCCGGAAGAACAAATGACCTCGCGTGTGATTGCACTGGATTTAGACGGTACACTGCTAACCCCTCAAAAAACCCTGCTTCCCTCTTCGCTTGAAGCACTTAAACGTGCCCAGGAAGCGGGATATCAACTCCTGATCGTCACGGGTCGACATCACGTTGCCATTCATCCTTTTTATCAGGCACTGGCGTTAGATACACCTGCAATTTGTTGTAACGGGACTTATTTGTATGATTATCAAACAAAAAAGGTTCTTGAGTCCGATCCGCTGCCTGTCACTCAGGCGCTGCAACTGATTGACCTGCTGGATGAACACGCCGTACACGGGCTGATGTACGTTGACGATGCCATGCTGTATGAACGCCCAACCGGGCATGTGATCCGCACCCGCAACTGGGCGCTGACGCTGCCTGAAGCCCAGCGCCCGGTGTTTACCCAGGTGTCTACTTTGCGTGAGTCCGCGCAGGAGGTGAACGCTATCTGGAAATTCGCGTTGACGGATGAAAACACGCAAAAGCTGAATGAATTCGCGGCGCACGTGGAGCAAACGCTGGGGCTGGCGTGCGAGTGGTCGTGGCACGATCAGGTGGATATCGCCCGCAAAGGCAACAGCAAAGGCAAACGTCTGACGCAGTTTGTCGAATCTCAGGGCGGTTCAATGCGCGATGTGATTGCCTTTGGCGATAACTATAACGACATCAGCATGCTGGAAGCGGCGGGTACGGGCGTGGCAATGGGCAATGCCGACGATGCGGTGAAAGCGCGCGCTAACGTGGTGATTGGCGACAACACCACCGATAGCATCGCGCAGTATATTTATACTCACCTGCTGTAATCAGGTGGTGATCGAGACGCTCTTGATTTGCGCGTAAAGCCACAGGCCAGGCTTGATACCGAGTTCATCCCTAGCCCACGGGCTGATGCGCGCCCAGAGCGTCTTGCTGCCGATTTCGAGCTGGACTTCCACCTGTCCGTTATCGTCGAAACATTGCGCCACTTTGGCGCGCAGAATATTGCGGATACTGGATTGCAGCGGTGGTTGTAGCACCAGCGAAACGTCAGACGCCTGAATGCGGATCCGCAGCGCTGTCTGCAACGGTTTTTCAATCTTATTGACCCACAGATGCTGATCGCCCAGCGCCAGCGCCGTCATGGCGTAGTGCGGGTGGTGCTCCAGCACGCTCACTTTCAGCACGCTACTTTGTTGCTCTTTCGGCAACCACGGGTGCATGACGCTGCTGCCCCACACCTCTTCCAGATTGCCAAAGGCTTTGACGCTGCCGTTTTCCAGCACCAGCACTTTGTCTGCCAGATGTAAAATCTCATCCAGAGAATGGCTGACATACAGCATTGGAATGTTAATTTCGCGCGCCAGACGCTGGAGATACGGTAACAGTTCACGCTTACGCGGAATGTCGAGCGAGGCCAGCGGCTCATCCAGGAGCAGCAGTTCTGGCGCGGTGAGCAGGGCACGACCAATGGCGACGCGCTGTTTTTCCCCTCCCGAAAGCGACGACGGCAGACGCTCAAGTAAGGTTTCAATTCCGAGCAGCGCCACCAGCTTATCAAACTGTCCGGCCATGCTTTTCGCCATGCCGTAGCGCAGATTGCCGCGCACGTTGTAATGCGGGAACAGGCGCGCATCCTGAAACACGTAGCCAATGCGGCGCTTCTCAGGGGCCAGGTAAATCTTTTTTTCGACGTCATTCAGCACGCGATCGTTAAGGGCAATGCGGCCCGTTTGCGGACGCGTCAGGCCGCTAATCGCGTTGATAAGCGACGTTTTTCCCGCGCCCGATACGCCAAAAACGGCGGTGATCCCTGACGCAGGCAGCGTTTCGTTGAGCGTCAACGTGTGGTTGCCCAGCGTTTGGGTGAAATTGAGTTCCAGCATGATTATTTCCCCATCCGCTCGCGGCTAAGACGCGCCAGCCATTCAGAAACCAACAGCGACACCAGCGCCAGGACAATGGAAATAATGCACAGTCGCGCCGCTGCGCCTTCGCCGCCAGGGGTCTGAATCAGGGTATACATGGCAGAAGGGATGGTGCGGGTTTCGCCAGGAATGTTAGACACAAACGTAATGGTCGCGCCGAATTCGCCAAGCGAACGTGCAAAAGCCAGCACCGTGCCGACAATAATCCCCGGCAAGGTCAGCGGCAGCGTGATGGTGAAGAAGACGCGCCAGCGCCCGGCACCGAGCGTACGCGCGGCGTGTTCCAGTTTGATATCCACCGCTTCCAGCGCGAGGCGAATCGCCCGCACCATCAGCGGGAAGGACATCACCGCAGCTGCCAGCACCGCACCGCGCCAGGTGAATGCCAGCGTCAGGCCAAACCAGTCATACAGCCATTCACCGATAAAACCGCGGCGTCCCATGGCGATCAGCAGTAAATAGCCAACCACTACCGGCGGCAACACCAGGGGAAGATGAAGAACACTGTCGAGCAACGCTTTGCCCGGAAACTGGCAGCGAACCAGCAGCCAGGCAAAAAAGATCCCAAAGGGCAAACTAAAGGCAACGGCCAGGGAAGAGACTTTAAGGCTGAGAATCACAGCCTGCCATTCAGGATCGGTCAATATCATCAGTGAGTCGTAAATCCATAACGTTTAAAGGTTGCTGACGCTTCAGGCCCCTTCAGATAGTCAAAGAAGGCGCTGACCGTCGCATTTTTGTGTCCATCAACAATCGCAATCGGGTACTCGACTTTCTTATGAGAGTCTTCTGGGAACGTACCGACCACTTTCACGCCCTTACTGGCAACTGCATCGGAGCCGTAAACGATGCCCAGAGGGGCTTCATTACGCTCCACCAGAGCCAGCGCACCGCGCACATCTTCAGCAGGTGCCAGTTTCGGGGATAATGTATCCCAGGCACCCAGTTTTTGCAGCGCCTCTTTGGCGTAAATCCCGGCTGGAACATGATCCGGATCGCCCACCGCCAGACGCCCGTCTTTCAGCAGGCTGGCCCAGTTGGTCTCTTTAGAAATCGCGATCTCGCCCTGTGCGCTCGCTTTAGGCGCGATAACCACCAGGCTGTTGCCCAGCAGCGTTTCACGGGTTGCGGCGTCGATAGATTTCTTCTCGACCGCATAATCCATCCATTTCTGGTCGGCAGAAATAAACAGATCGGCCGGGGCCCCTGCTTCAATCTGACGCGCCAGCGTTGACGACGAGGCAAAAGAAGAGACCACATCGACGTTTTTCTCTTTTTTGTACTGCGCCGCAATATCCTGCATCGCATTGGTCAGCGACGCCGCGGCAAAGACCGTGATTTTGTTTTCTTCTGCCAGTGCATGCCCGGCGAGCGAAAGCGTCAACGTTGCCCCTGCAAGAAGGCGTAATAATGTACGTGCCATTTTTATCTCCTGTTAACTTCGTTATATATAAATAAATATAACGATATCTGCAGGGAAGTCCTAGCGTTAAATCGTACCGATTAATGAGTAAAGCGTGCTGACAATGGGAATACTATCGGCGCAGAAGGGAGAAACTTGAGGGCAAAACGCCCGGTCAGACCGGGCGTTTAGAAAGGAATCAATGCTGCTTTTTAGGCTGGTCTTTATGACCGATGTTCGAAAATACGTTGAACACTTCACCCAGGCCGTAGATGGCGCCGAGGATGATGGCCATCACTACGGGTACCATGATCACGGCGAATACCAGACTTTTCAACAACTCTAACATGGTGTTCTCCAGACATTGTGAGTGACGTATTCTACCCTGAAAAGCGAGAAAAACATCCCCTTTTGTGCGGTAGTCTTTGCGCATCCGAGCAATTGGGTCACAATACACTTTTTGCCAGGACTTTGTTATGCAGGCCGAAATTCTCCTTACCCTTCGACTTCAGCAGAAGCTTTTCGCCGATCCGCGCCGCATTGCCCTGCTTAAACAAATAGAGCAAACCGGCTCAATTAGCCAGGGCGCGAAAAATGCCGGTATCAGCTATAAGAGCGCGTGGGACGCCATCAATGAGATGAACACCCTGAGCGAGCAAACGCTGGTCGACAGAGCGACAGGCGGCAAAGGGGGCGGTGGCGCGGTGTTAACGCGTTACGGTCAGCGTCTGATTAAGCTGTACGATTTGCTGGCCCAGATTCAGCAAAAAGCCTTCGATGTCCTGAGCGATGACGATGCCCTTCCGCTCGATAGCCTGCTGGCAGCCATCTCTCGCTTCTCACTGCAAACCAGCGCGCGCAATCAGTGGTTTGGCACCGTGACGGCGCGCGATCGCGCGCAGGTACAACAGCACGTGGATATTCTTCTCGCCGATGGCACCACGCGCCTGAAAGTGGCAATTACGGCGCAAAGCGGTGAACGACTCGGGCTCGACGAAGGCAAAGAGGTGCTGGTGCTGCTCAAAGCGCCGTGGGTGAATATCACACGCAATGCGGAGCAGGCCAAAACGGCGGATAACCAACTGCGCGGCACGATAAGCCAAATAGAAAGCGGCGAAGAGCAGTCGGAAGTGCTGATGACCTTACCGGACGGACAGATCCTGTGCGCGACGATCCCCGCCGCTGCTGCAGACGATTTAACAGAAGGTGTCGACGTCACCGCATATTTCAATGCTGACCGGGTGATTATCGCCACGTTGTGCTGAGTGCATTGACAAATTTGCCGACAGTGCGTATCCCTGAAGATTATCGCTGCACTAAATGGGATACTTCATGTCATCATTGCATATTTCGCAAGGCACGTTTCGTCTTAGCGACACTCAAACGCTGGCCCTTCCTGATATCACTTTGCGCGCAGGCGAAAGCTGGGCGTTTGTGGGCACTAACGGTAGCGGAAAATCTGCACTCGCACGTGCGCTGGCAGGCGAACTGACGCAGCTGAAAGGCGAGCGTCAGTGCAATTTTACGCGCCTGACTCGCCTCTCATTCGAGCAGTTGCAAAAATTGGTCAGTGACGAATGGCAGCGCAACAATACCGATCTACTCAGTCCCGGCGAAGAGGATACTGGCCGTACCACGGCGCAGATCATTCAGGACGAGATCAAAGACGACGCCCGCTGCCGACAGCTGGCGGAACAGTTCGGTATCTCCGCGCTGCTGGATCGACGCTTTAAATATCTCTCCACGGGTGAAACCCGTAAAACCCTGCTCTGCCAGGCACTGATGAGCGCCCCTGACCTGCTGATTCTGGATGAGCCTTTCGACGGGCTGGATGTGCAATCTCGTGCGCAGCTGGCGTCTCTGTTAGCCACGCTGAATCAGGAGGGTTACACCCTCGTATTGGTGTTGAACCGTTTTGATGAGATCCCCGATTTTGTGCAATTTGCGGGCGTGCTGGCGGATTGCACGCTGGTGGAAACCGGCGATAAAACAGCGCTGCTACAACAAGCCCTGATCTCGCAGCTGGCACACAGCGAAAAGCTGGACGGCATCGCACTCCCGGAACCGGACGCCCCTGCGGCTCAGCACGAATTAGACCGCCACCAGCCGCGTATTCAATTGCGCAATGGCGTCGTGTCGTATGACGACCGCCCTATTCTCAATCAGCTTACCTGGACCGTGAATCCGCACGAGCACTGGCAAATCACCGGCCCCAACGGCGCGGGAAAATCGACGCTCCTGAGCCTGATCACGGGCGATCATCCCCAGGGGTACAGCAACGATTTAACCCTGTTTGGCCGCCGTCGCGGGAGCGGTGAAACCATCTGGGATATCAAGAAACATATTGGCTACGTCAGCAGCAGCCTGCATCTGGACTACCGCGTCAGCACCACCGTGCGGAACGTGATTTTGTCAGGCTATTTCGACTCTATCGGAATTTATCAGGCGGTTTCTGACAGGCAACATAAGCTGGCGCAGCAATGGCTGGATATTCTGGGCATGGATAAACGCGTGGCGGATGCGCCGTTTCACAGTTTGTCGTGGGGACAGCAGCGTCTGGCGCTCATTGTTCGTGCGCTGGTTAAGCACCCTACCCTGCTGATCCTCGACGAACCGCTGCAGGGTCTGGACCCGCTTAACCGACAATTAGTCCGTCGCTTTGTGGATATCCTGATTAGCGAGGGTGAAACGCAGCTGTTGTTTGTTTCACACCATGCAGAAGACGCCCCGTCTTGCATTACCCATCGCCTGGCCTTTGTGCCGGAAGGTGAACGCTATCGCTACGCGTTAACCCGTATTAACTAACATCATTCAAGGGGCTTCGGCCCCTTTTTTCAGACAAGTGGCATCATTACATCCCTATCTCTTTGATTTAAAATGCTTAGGCATCAGCAGAAAGCGCGCTTGAAAATCGGTGTAACCGATACCACTATTTTATCCCATGTCACACTTTTCGTGTCTCTGTTATGCTAAGGTTAATACATACCATAAGCCTAATGGAGCGAAAAATGCGAGTTCTGGTAACAGGTGGTAGCGGTTACATTGGGAGTCATACCTGTGTACAACTGCTGCAAAATGGCCATGACGTCATCATTCTGGATAACCTGTGCAACAGTAAGCGCAGCGTTCTGTCTGTCATTGAACGCCTTGGCGGCAAGCAGCCCACTTTTGTGGAAGGCGATATTCGCAACGAAGCGTTGATGACCGAAATCCTTCACGATCACGCGATCGATACGGTAATCCACTTTGCCGGTCTGAAAGCCGTCGGCGAATCCGTCGCGAAACCGCTTGAATACTACGATAACAACGTTAACGGTACGCTGCGTCTGGTCGCTGCGATGCGCGCCGCGAACGTGAAAAACCTCATCTTTAGCTCATCTGCTACCGTCTATGGCGACCAGCCAAAAATCCCTTACGCTGAAAGCTTCCCGACCGGCACGCCGCAAAGCCCGTACGGGAAAAGTAAATTGATGGTGGAGCAGATCCTGACTGACCTGCAAAAAGCCCAGCCGGAATGGAGCATCGCCCTGCTGCGTTATTTCAATCCGGTAGGCGCACATCCATCAGGTGATATGGGCGAAGACCCGCAGGGCATTCCGAATAACCTGATGCCTTACATCGCGCAGGTTGCCGTGGGTCGTCGTGATTCTCTGGCGGTCTTTGGCAATGATTACCCAACCGAAGACGGCACGGGCGTGCGTGATTACATTCACGTCATGGATTTGGCCGACGGACACGTTGCCGCGATGCAGCAGCTGGCGAATAAACCCGGCGTGCACATCTACAACCTCGGTGCGGGCATTGGTAGCAGCGTGCTGGATGTCATCAACGCGTTCAGCAAAGCCTGCGGTAAGCCTGTGGCCCATCACTTCGCGCCGCGCCGCGATGGCGATCTTCCCGCTTATTGGGCTGATGCCTCCAGGGCCGATAAAGAGCTTAACTGGCGTGTGACCCGCACGCTCGATGAAATGGCACAAGATACCTGGCGCTGGCAGTCACGCCATCCCCAGGGCTATCCGGACTAAGGACCCTCCGTCATGACGCAATTCAATCCCGTCGATCATCCACATCGGCGTTTTAACCCGTTAACCGGGCAGTGGATTTTGGTTTCACCGCATCGCGCCAAGCGTCCGTGGCAAGGGGCGCAAGAAACACCCGCCAAGCAGACGCTGCCACAGCACGATCCGGATTGTTTCTTGTGTCCGGGCAATACCCGCGTCACGGGCGATAAAAACCCGGATTATCAGAGCACGTACGTTTTCACTAACGATTTTGCTGCGCTGATGACCGACACGCCTGACGCGCCGGAAAGCGCGGATCCGCTGATGCGCTGTGAGAGCGCACGCGGCACCAGCCGGGTGATTTGTTTCTCGCCGGATCACAGCAAAACGCTGCCAGAACTGAGCGTCAATGCGCTGACCGACGTGATCAAAACCTGGCAGGATCAGACCGCTGAGCTTGGCCAGAGCTATCCCTGGGTGCAGGTATTTGAGAATAAAGGCGCGGCGATGGGGTGCTCTAACCCGCACCCGCACGGTCAGGTGTGGGCAAACAGTTTCCTGCCGAACGAAGTCGAGCGCGAAGACCGCCTGCAAAAAGCCTATTTCGCCGAAAACCAGTCTGCGCTGCTGGCCGATTACGTACAGCGTGAAATGGCCGACGGTAGCCGTACGGTTGTCGAGACCGAACACTGGCTGGCTGTCGTGCCGTACTGGGCGGCGTGGCCGTTCGAAACGCTGCTGCTGCCAAAAGCTCACGTTCTGCGCATTACCGAATTAACCGAAGACCAGCGCGATGATTTGGCGCTGGCGTTGAAAAAACTGACCAGCCGCTATGACAATCTCTTCCAGTGCTCCTTCCCCTATTCTATGGGCTGGCACGGTGCACCGTTTAACGGAGAAGACAATCAGCACTGGCAGTTACATGCCCATTTCTACCCGCCGCTGCTGCGTTCAGCGACGGTACGTAAATTTATGGTGGGTTACGAGATGCTGGCGGAAACCCAGCGTGATTTGACGGCAGAACAAGCAGCAGAACGTCTGCGTGCCGTCAGCGATGTGCATTACCGCGAATCAGGAGTCTAAAAAAATGAGTCTCAAAGATAAAACACAATCCCTGTTTGCTGAAACATTCGGCTACCCTGCCACCCACGCGATTCAGGCTCCCGGGCGCGTGAACCTGATTGGTGAACACACCGATTACAACGACGGTTTTGTGCTGCCGTGTGCAATTGATTATCAAACCGTTATCAGCTGTGCAAAACGCGATGACCGCATCGTGCGCGTCATTGCGGCGGATTACGGTAATCAAACCGACGAGTTTTCACTCGACGCGCCGATCGTAGCTCACGAGACGCAGCAGTGGTCTAACTATGTCCGTGGCGTGGTGAAACACCTGCAAATGCGTAATAAGGCTTTTGGTGGCGCGGACCTGGTGATCACCGGTAACGTGCCGCAGGGCGCAGGGTTAAGCTCTTCTGCGTCTCTCGAAGTCGCCGTGGGGACGGTCTTCCAGCAGCTGTATCACCTGCCGCTGGACGGCGCGCAAATTGCCCTGAATGGCCAGGAAGCTGAGAACCAGTTTGTGGGCTGCAACTGCGGCATCATGGACCAGCTGATCTCTGCGCTGGGCAAAAAAGAGCATGCGCTGCTGATCGACTGCCGCTCGCTCGGCACCAAAGCGGTTCCCCTGCCAAAAGGCGCCGCGGTGGTGATCATCAACAGTAACTTCAAACGCACGCTGGTGGGCAGCGAATACAACACCCGACGCGAGCAGTGCGAAACCGGGGCGCGTTTCTTCCAGCAACCGGCGCTGCGTGATGTCTCCCTGAACGAGTTCAACAAAGTGGCGCACGAGCTGGATCCGGTCGTGACCAAACGCGTTCGCCACGTATTAACCGAAAATGCACGCACCGTTGAAGCCGCGTCAGCGCTGGCACAGGGCGATTTAAAACGGATGGGCGAACTGATGGCTGAGTCGCACGCGTCAATGCGCGACGACTTCGAGATTACGGTTCCGCAAATCGACACGCTGGTGGAGATTGTCAAAGCGACCATCGGCGACAAAGGCGGCGTGCGCATGACCGGTGGCGGCTTCGGCGGTTGTGTTGTCGCCCTCATCCCGGAAGAGTTGGTCCCTGCCGTTCAGGATGCCGTTTCACAGCAATATGAAGCGAAAACCGGAATCAAAGAAACCTTCTACGTCTGCAAACCTTCACAAGGAGCGGGTCAGTGCTAAACGAAACACCTACGCTTGCCGCCGATGGCCTGCCGTACCGCCTGTTAACCCTGCGCAACAGCGCGGGGATGGTGGTCACGGTCATGGATTGGGGCGCAACTTTACTTTCTGCTCGTGTTCCTATGCCTGACGGCAGCGTACGTGAAACGCTGCTCGGCTGCGCGTCGCCGGAACAGTATGCGAATCAGGCCGCGTATCTCGGCGCGTCCGTGGGCCGTTACGCGAACCGCATTGCGAAAAGCCGTTTTACGCTCGACGGTACAGAGTACGCGCTTTTGCCAAGCCAGGGTGAAAACCAGCTTCACGGTGGCCCTGAAGGGTTTGACAAACGCCGCTGGCGTATCGTGCAGCAGAACGACTGTGAGGTCCTGTTTGCGCTGGAATCTGCTGATGGCGATCAGGGCTTCCCGGGTCATCTCTCTGCGTCAGCGAAATTTACGCTGACAGAAGATAACCGTATCTCAATTGAGTACCGTGCAACGGTCGATAAGCCGTGTCCGGTGAACATGACCAATCATGCCTATTTCAATCTGGATGGCGACCAGTCAGACGTCCGTCAGCATAAGCTCCAGCTGCTGGCCGATGCCTGGCTGCCGGTCGATGAGATGGGTATTCCTTGTGAAGGACTGAAAGCCGTTGCCGGTACGAGCTTTGATTTCCGCACGCCCAAAACCATCGCGAAAGAATTCCTGAGCGATGATTATCAGCGCAAGGTGAAAGGCTACGATCACGCGTTCCTGCTGCAGGCGAAAGGTAATGTCAGCCAACCCGCTGCACAGGTGTGGTCTGCAGATGAAAAACTGCAAATGACGGTGTTCACCAATGCCCCTGCGTTGCAGTTCTATTCGGGCAACTATCTCGGCGGAACGCCGGCTCGCGAGCAAGGTGATTACAGTGACTGGCAGGGTCTGGCGCTGGAAAGCGAGTTTTTGCCGGATAGTCCGAATCATCCTGAATTTCCGCAGCCGGACTGCATTCTGCGGCCGGGTTCGGAGTACGTCAGTCTGACGGAATATCAGTTTATAACGCATTAATCTCAAGCCCTCCTCCCGGAGGGCTTTTTTTGTCCATCTTGCTGAAAATAGCGCCATTCACAGACAAAATCATAACCCGCGATTCACAAGCAGCTTACACTGGGGCACTATTTTCGCTATGGTTAGTGTTAAGCGTTGCCGCTGGCCCCGCCACGGCAATATAATGAGAATTGTTATCATTCAACGCGTAAAATCATTCATGCTGCGTCAAACGGGATTGCCCTAAAAATTCCAGGAGCAAATGTGTGACTGGGTTTTGAGAGCGAAACTAACGCAGAAGCAGCGTGAGAGATGAAGCGCAAATAAAGCTTATGAGGAGTGAGATATGGCTGTAACTAAGCTGGTTCTGGTGCGCCACGGCGAAAGTCAGTGGAACAACGAAAACCGCTTCACCGGTTGGTATGATGTTGATCTGTCTGAGAAAGGCGTTGGCGAAGCAAAAGCTGCAGGTAAACTGCTGAAAGATGAAGGCTTTAGCTTTGATTTTGCTTACACCTCAGTGCTGAAACGTGCCATCCATACTCTGTGGAACGTTCTGGATGAACTGGATCAAGCCTGGCTGCCGGTTGAGAAATCCTGGAAGCTGAATGAGCGCCACTACGGTGCGCTGCAGGGTCTGAACAAAGCTGAAACCGCTGAAAAATACGGTGACGAGCAGGTTAAGCAGTGGCGTCGCGGCTTTGCAGTGACTCCACCAGAGCTGACCAAAGACGACGAGCGCTATCCGGGCCACGATCCGCGTTACGCTAAACTGACCGATGCCGAGCTGCCGCAGACCGAAAGCCTGGCGCTGACCATCGATCGCGTTGTGCCTTACTGGAACGACACTATTCTGCCGCGTGTGAAAAGCGGTGAGCGCGTGATCGTTGCCGCTCACGGTAACTCCCTGCGCGCGCTGGTGAAATACCTGGACAACCTGGGAGAAGAAGAAATTCTCGAACTGAACATCCCTACTGGCGTACCGCTGGTGTACGAGTTCGATGAAAACTTCAAACCAATCAAACGTTACTATCTGGGTAACGCTGACGAAATCGCTGCAAAAGCGGCGGCCGTAGCGAACCAGGGTAAAGCGAAGTAATTTTCGCCAGAGTAAAAAAAAGCGTGGAGCAATCCACGCTTTTTTATTTGTCCGGATAATTACCCGCGACGCGCTTTTACCGCATCGGCCAATTGGCGCAGAAGCGTATCGGTATCATTCCAGCCAATACAAGCATCCGTCACGCTCTTGCCGTAGACCAGCGGTTCACCGCTCTCCAGATTCTGATTCCCCTCGACCAGATGACTCTCAATCATCACGCCAATCACCGCTTTTTCGCCGTTAACCAGTTGCTGGCAAACATCGGCGCCGACGTCCATCTGTTTTTTGAACTGTTTGCTGGAGTTGGCATGGCTGAAATCAATCATCACGTTCGCAGAAAGGCCCGCTTTTTCCAGCCCCGCTTTGACTTCTTCAACATGCTTGGCGCTGTAGTTTGGCTCTTTACCGCCACGCAAAATAATGTGGCAGTCGCCATTACCGCTGGTATTCACAATCGCGGAGTGACCCCATTTGGTCACGGACAGGAAGCAGTGCGGCGCACCCGCGGCGTTGATAGCATCAATAGCCACTTTAATCGTGCCGTCCGTTCCGTTTTTAAAACCAACGGGGCAAGACAAACCTGACGCCAATTCGCGGTGTACCTGGGATTCGGTGGTACGGGCACCAATGGCGCCCCAGCTCATCAAATCGGCAAGGTATTGCGGAGTGATCATATCCAGGAACTCACCCGCCGCAGGCAGGCCAGCATCGTTGATTTCCAGAAGCAGTTTGCGCGCAATACGCAGACCGTCGTTGATCTGGAAACTGTTGTCCATGTGCGGATCGTTGATCAGCCCTTTCCAGCCCACCGTGGTGCGCGGCTTTTCGAAATAGACACGCATGACCACTTCCAGCTCACCTTTCAGCTCTTCGCGAAGCGCGAGCAGACGCGCGGCATACTCTTTCGCCGCTGCGGGATCGTGAATGGAACAGGGACCGATGACAACCAGCAAACGATCGTCATTGCCGTTAAGGATTTTGTGGATCGCTTTGCGGGCATGAGAAACGGTATTCGCAGCGTTTTCAGTGGCGGGGAATTTTTCAAGGAGTGCGACAGGGGGTAATAACTCATTGATCTCTTTGATACGTAAATCGTCATTCTGATAATTCATGATCGTTCCGGCTTTGCCATATATTTGGTAATGAATGCAATCCTTTCAATCTAACTTGTCGGCCAGGAAGTGTAAACGGGCTTTTACACTTCTCACGGATAATTCCTGGAATTACGCTAATAAACGCCACAAAGTAGCGAAAAGCGAGATGTAACCTACACTTTTTAAATGTAACGACTCTGTTTATATGTTTTAACATGATTCTGTTCTGACATAACGCCAGAAATCAGAATCTTTCACCACTGAGCGAAACCCTCTTTCGCCTGTGCACTGTTGGACGACGTTATCCAGCAAATAACAACCAGAACAGGAGCATCACGATGAAAATGACTAAACTGGCAACTCTTTTCCTGACAGCAACGCTGACAATGGCAAGCGGCGCCGCACTGGCAGCCGATGCATCGAGTTCTGATAACAATGGACAGGCCAACGCTGCAGCCAGCGCGGGCCAGGTTGCACCGGATGCTAAACAGAACGTTGCTCCTAATAATGTTGATAACAATAATATCAATACAGGTAGCGGTAACAGCAGCGGAACGATGCTTCATCCGAACGGTACCGATTCAGGCACGATGAACCATGACGGCATGACCAAAGACGACGTGCACAAAAACTCAATGTGTAAAGACGGTAAATGCCCGGATATGAACAAAAAAGTGGAAACCGGCAGCGGTGACAACAGCGAAGTAGACACCAAAACGGACGGTACAACCCAATAACGGGTTACGTCACGAATATTTCCCCTGAAGATAAAAGGAGAGCTGAAGCTCTCCTTTCTTTTTTGTGCAAAATGTTAAAAAATCACTCTGTAAAATACTCACTCATCAGGACATTTTCATGGCGCATGCACATTCTCACTCGGATTCGCCGCGGGACGACAACGCTAAGCGCTTAATGCTCGCGTTTGGCATTACTGCGACCTTTATGGTGGTCGAGGTGATTGGCGGGCTGATCTCTGGCTCGCTCGCTTTGCTGGCCGACGCGGGCCATATGCTCACCGACGCCGCCGCTCTGCTTTTTGCCCTCATCGCAGTACACTTTTCCCGTCGCCCGCCCAATACGCGCCATACTTTCGGCTGGCTTAGGCTCACGACGCTCGCGGCTTTCGTCAATGCTATCGCGCTGGTCGTCATAACGATTTTGATTGTGTGGGAAGCTTTCCAGCGTTTTCGCCATCCGCAACCTATCGCTGGAATGACAATGATGGTGATTGCCGTTGCAGGATTGCTGGCCAATATCGCCGCATTCTGGATTTTGCATCGTGGCAGCGGAGAGAAGAACCTGAACGTGCGCGCAGCAGCACTGCATGTTCTCGGCGATCTGCTCGGGTCGGTGGGTGCCATTGTGGCGGCGCTGGTGATTATCTATACCGGCTGGACACCCGTTGACCCGATTTTGTCGGTGCTGGTGTCCTGTCTGGTCTTGCGTAGCGCCTGGAGTTTGTTGCGGGAGAGTGTGAATGAACTGCTGGAAGGTGCGCCGGTTTCGATGGATATTCCTGCGCTGAAACGCAATCTGTCTCGTTCCATCCCGGAAGTGCGTGATGTTCACCACGTTCACGTCTGGCAGGTGGGCGAGAAACCTGTCATGACGCTGCACGTTCAGGTTGTTCCTCCCCATGACCATGATGCCTTGCTGGGGCGCATTCAGCACTTTCTCGAGCATCACTACACTATTTCACACGTCACCATTCAAATGGAGTATCAGCCCTGTAATGGACCGGACTGCCACCTCAATGAGACGCAGCCCGATCATTCACATCATCACCATCATTAACGGGAAAGCGCGCGTGAGCCACGCTGACGCGCGCTGTTAATCCACATCCGGCTGCCGTTGAGGGCAATAAACGTGAGAAGCATATATTCCAGCGACATCGCGTAAACGCCCTGCAATGCAAAGATCACCACGCTTATCACATTGATGATGACCCACAGCAGCCAGTTTTCGACGTATTTTCGCGTCATCAAAATCATCGCTGCAATGGAAAGCACCATCATGCAGGAGTCCCAGAACGGGAAAGCGTCAGGCTGCAGCTCAGGCATTGTTACGTTGAGTCCAAGGCTGCTCATTACCGAGACGGAAATGCGCGTGAGATAGCCAAATACCGGGTTGATGTAGACCGTCATCAGACCGATGGCGACGACGCATGCCGCAAGCCAGGCGATGGCCTTAGGCAGCGGCAGCCAGCGAATTTGCAGTTCTGCCTCCTGCTGGCTGTTTTGCCGGGACCATGCGTACCAGCCGTAAATATTGGCGGCAAAGAAAAACAGCTGCAGCAAGAGACTGGCATAGAGCTGAATCTGGAAAAAAATAATCGCAAAGAGCGTCACGTTAACCAGGCCGAACGCATAGTTACTGATTTTCTCCAGACTCGCTAACCAGATACAGAGCAGGCCCGCTATAGTGCCGACAGCTTCAATCCATGACAGATCGTAGCCCCCCGTCCCGATCGGGATATGAACCAGAATGTTCTGCGTGCTAAAAAAATCCATCTCTTCCCCTGAGCGCGTATAACGCGTTGTCTTAAATCAAGAACGTAGTGTAGCCGCAAATTCCAGCATGCGGTTAAGCGGAAGTAATGCGCCTTCACGCAAAGCTGCATCAACATGGATTTCGTGTGCCGCGCCGCCGGACTCCAGGCCGTCGGCAATCGCTTTAAGCCCGTTCATCGCCATCCAGGGACAATGCGCACAGCTGCGGCAAGTTGCCCCTTCCCCGGCAGTCGGAGCTTCAAACAGTTCTTTTTCCGGCACCGCTTGCTGCATCTTATAAAAAATACCGCGATCGGTGGCGACGATAAGCTTCTGCTGCGGTAACGTTTTTGCCGCGTTGATCAGTTGGCTGGTAGAACCGACGGCATCCGCCATGTCGACAATCGACTGGGGTGACTCTGGATGAACCAGAAGGGCGGCTTCAGGATACAGCGCCTTCATGCGTGCCAGCGCCTGGGTTTTAAACTCGTCATGGACGATACAGGCCCCCTGCCAGCAAAGCACGTCTGCGCCCGTTTGCTTTTGCACATAGTTTCCCAGATGTTTATCTGGCGCCCAAATGATCTTCTGGCCCAGGCTATCAAGATGTTCAATCAGCTCGACGGCAATACTGGAGGTGACAACCCAGTCAGCACGGGCTTTGACCGCGGCGGAAGTATTTGCATAGACCACGACAGTTCGGTCAGGATGCGCATCGCAAAATGCGCTGAACTCTTCGATAGGGCAGCCTAGATCAAGCGAGCATTCCGCGTTCAGCGTCGGCATCAAAATCGTTTTTTCAGGACTCAGAATTTTCGCCGTCTCGCCCATAAAGCGAACGCCAGCTACCAGAAGCGTTGATGCAGAATGTTTTGCCCCAAAACGCGCCATCTCAAGAGAGTCAGAAATACATCCACCCGTCTCTTCAGCCAGCTGTTGAATTTCAGGATCGGTGTAATAATGCGCCACCATCACGGCATCACGTTCTTTTAGCAAAAGTTTGATTTTTTCACGGTAAAACTGTTTTTCGTCCAGATTTAACGGCACAGGTTTAGGCGGAAAAGGATAGATTGCGGCCTCTGGATCAAACATCACGCTCATCATTGCATCTCGTTTTGCTGGCTTAACCGTTTTGCGTTATTTCCAAGGAACTTAGCATAAGGGTCAGCGATCATGTTTTATATACTAAACAAGATAGCGAATTTGAGGTGAAAAGTCACAGGAATTGAAAAGCAAAAAGGTGCCTTTTTGCATTGGCGGGCCGCGAGGGATGACTCGGCTTTTTCCACTCTCCGGCCGTCACCAGAGGATCACTGCGTTCGGCTCGAACCTGCTGCAGGTTCGAATCTTTCAAGGCGCAGATAGCAAGAAAGCGCCTTTAGGGCGCTTTCTTACATTGGTGGGTCGTGCAGGATGATTCGCGCCGCTCACCCTCCGGGCCGTCGCCAGAGGCTCCGGTGCCTCACTTCGTTCGGCTCGAACCTGCAGCAGGTTCGAATCGTTCAAATTTCAGATAGCAAAAAAGCGCCTTTAGGGCGCTTTTTTACATTGGTGGGTCGTGCAGGATTCGAACCTGCGACCAATTGATTAAAAGTCAACTGCTCTACCAACTGAGCTAACGACCCCTTTCGGGATTTACTTTTCTTTATTCAGGCTGGTGGGTCGTGCAGGATTCGAACCTGCGACCAATTGATTAAAAGTCAACTGCTCTACCAACTGAGCTAACGACCCATTCGGGTGCTGCCTGAATTTTACTTTTTACCAATATAAATTGGTGGGTCGTGCAGGATGACTCGGCTTCGCCTCGCCCTTCGGGCAGTTGCTTTCGCAACATTATTCTTCACGTCTAACATCTTAGTCAGATGTTAAATTGGTGGGTCGTGCAGGATTCGAACCTGCGACCAATTGATTAAAAGTCAACTGCTCTACCAACTGAGCTAACGACCCAAATGGTGGGTGATGACGGGCTCGAACCGCCGACCCCCTCCGTGTAAAGGAGGTGCTCTACCAACTGAGCTAATCACCCTTGTACTGCTGTAATTTTTAGTAGTGGCTCGTTCAGGATGACTCGGCTTCACCTTGCCCTACGTGCCGTTGCTGATGCAACGTTATCCTTTACGTTTTACTATCGTGTTCCACCAGAACGATTGGTGGGTCGTGCAGGATTCGAACCTGCGACCAATTGATTAAAAGTCAACTGCTCTACCAACTGAGCTAACGACCCACTATTTTGCTGCTTTTGGGGTGTTTGATATCCCTTGGCAACGGCGGCATATATTACTGATTTAAGAATTGAGCGCAACAAAAATTTCGATGCAGATCACTTAACTGCTTACGAATCAGGCGGCACGACCAGAAAAAACGCGATTTCTGGTCATGCGATACTCATCCCATCGAACCAAGACGTTTTTGCGCTTGTTTAGCGCCTTCAGTGCCTGGGTACTTACTAACCACCTGCTGAAACACAGCCTTCGCTTTTGCAGTATCGCCTTTATCCTGCATGATCACGCCGACCTTAAACATTGCATCAGATGCTTTAGGTGATTTGGGGTAATTTTTTACCACAGAGGCAAAATAAAACGCCGCATCATCCTTTTTCCCTTTGTTGTAATTCAGCTGACCGAGCCAGTAATTTGCATTTGGCTGGTAAGTCGAATCAGGGTATTTCTTCACGAAGCTTTGAAACGCCGCGATGGCATCGTCCTGACGAGATTTGTCCTGAACCAGGGCAATCGCTGCATTGTAGTCAGTATTCGCGTCACCGCTTTGTACAGGAGCGCCTGCGGAGGCCGACGCATCTGTTGACGGTGCAGGGGTTGCTGTCGCAGCGCCTGTTTGATCTCCAGCAGCAGGTTGCGCACCCGCAACACCGCTGCTGAGGCTATCCATCTGCAACAAAATCTGCTTCTGTCGTTCGACAACCTGATTTAGCTGATACTGACTTTCCTGGATCTGCCCACGAAGAGAATCGATATCATTTTGGTTATCAGAAAGTTGCTGCTGAAGTTGGGTTAAAAGCTGACTGTGAGCATTAGAAATACGCTCGAGTTGGGTGACGCGGTCTTCGACCGAGCCTGAGCCGACACTACTGATTGGCGCCTGAGCAAAAGCGGCCCAGGGGGCCGCTATACCAATCAGTAACGACAGACTCAACAAGTGATGTCTGAAGTTACTGCTCATGCAATTCTCTTAGTAAACCAGTACAGCACGACGGTTTTTGGAGTAAGCCGCTTCGTCGTGACCCAGTACTGCAGGTTTTTCTTTACCGTAAGAAACGATGGAGATCTGGTCAGCAGAAACGCCTTTACCCTGCAGGTACATTTTAACGGCGTTAGCACGACGTTCACCCAGGGAGATGTTGTACTCTGGAGTACCACGTTCGTCAGCATGACCTTCTACGGTGACTTTGTAAGATGGGTTGCTACGCAGGAAGTTAGCGTGTGCATCCAGCATCGCAGCGAAGTCAGAACGGATATCGAATTTATCCAGATCGAAGTAAACGATGTTGTTCTGCTGCAGCTGTTGCATCTGAAGACGAGCTTGTTCTTCAGAAGACATGTTGCCGCTACCGTTAGCGTCCATACCAGTACCAGCGCCCATCATGCCTTCGCCGCTCTGGTCGTTGCTTGCATTCTTGTTAGAAGAACACGCTGCGATTGCCATTACAGGCAGAGCGATCATCAGCCCCTTCAGCACTTTGTTCAGTTGCATTTCTAAGATTCCTTTAGTAATCAATTAATTATTATTTAGAGATACGGCGACCAGGCAGGTGATTTTACCTGTCCATCAGTTGCCGGAAGACGCGCTTTGAAACGCCCATCTGTAGAAACCAGATTCAACACGGATCCCATCCCCTGAGAAGAGCTGTAGATTACCATCGTGCCGTTAGGTGCCAGACTTGGCGTTTCGTCCAGGAACGTTGACGACAATACTTGTACGCCTCCCGTCACCAGATCTTGTTTGGCAATGTGCTGCTGACCACCAGCTGAACTCACCATTACCATCGTTTTACCGTCGCTGCTGACATCAGCATCCTGGTTCTGTGAACCTTCCCAGGTGATGCGCTGCGGTGTACCGCCATTGACGTTAACTTTGTAAACCTGTGGACGACCTGCCTGGTCAGACGTAAACGCCAGATTCTGGCTGTCCGGGAACCAGGTTGGCTCAGTGTTGTTGCTGCGACCATCGGTCACCTGACGAATCTGACCAGAACCCACGTCCATGACATAAAGATTCAGGCTGCCTGTTTTAGACAAGGCAAACGCCAGCTTGGAGCCGTCCGGAGAGAATGCTGGAGCACCGTTGTGACGCGGGAACGAAGCGACCTGACGGACAGCGCCATTGGACAGCGTCTGGATAACCAGTGCGGAGCGTCCACTTTCGAAAGTCACGTACGCCAGTTTAGAACCGTCTGGAGTCCAGGCCGGTGACATCAGCGGTTGCGGAGAGCGATGCACGGTGAACTGGTTGTAACCGTCGTAGTCAGAAACGCGAAGCTCGTACGGGAACTGACCGCCGTTGGTCTGAACCACATAAGCGATACGAGTACGGAAAGCGCCTTTAATACCGGTCAGTTTCTCGAACACTTCATCACTTGCAGTGTGACCCGCATAGCGCAGCCATTGCTTGTTCACTTTATAAGTGTTCTGAGCCAACACTGTACCTGGCGCACCACCGGTATCAACCAACTGATAGGCTACGGTATAGCCACCGTCTGGATTCGGAGTCACCTGACCCACAACCACTGCATCGATACCCAGCGCAGACCAGGCGGCTGGTTGAACTTCCTGAGCCGTACCCGGCTGTTGTGGCAGACGAGAACGATCCAATGGGTTGAATTTGCCGCTGTTGCGAAGGTCAGCGGAAACAATACCACCAACATCTTCCGGCGCAGCGCCAGGTCCTGCCCACTGGAATGGAACAACACCAATCGGACGTGCCGAGTCCACCCCTTGGGTGATCTCAATACGTACTTCTGCGTGCAGCACAGCTGCCCACAGCATAAAGAAACTCACAGCTACACGTAATGCCTGCTTCATTATATCTCCCTTATCTGAGTAACATTACCCACGATAATTAGCAGAATGTTAACAAACTCAAATAAACAAAACTACCGACACCCTGCGACTAAACCTGGCCTATTTTTTCAACTTTGCACAGAAAAAATGACTTAAGGTTTGAAGTCCAACGGTGCATTTTTAAAGACTTCGTAAACCGCCTGCGAAGGTGGTTTTGGCATTTTCGCCTGGCGCGCCGCAGCAAGAGCTGCTGTACACAAGGCTGGATCGCCCCCTTCGGACTGAATATCGAGCAACATACCATCTGGCGCCAGTTTTATACGCAAAGTACACGTTTTACCGGCGTAAGATGAGGCATCATAAAATCGACTTTCAATAGCAGATTTTATCTGCCCGGCATAACCACTGATTTCAGCACCAGAAGCACCGTTATTCTTAGTGTTACCACTTCCTGCTGGTGACGCATTGTTTCCTTTCGCCCCACCGCCCGTTTTCGGTGCATTCTTACCTGAGCTTAAATCACCGAAAAGGTCGTCAACATCTGACGCAGAGGCTTTATCTGCTGCGGCTTTTTTGGCTGCGGCGGCTTTGGCTGCAGCGGCTTTATCGGCAGCCGCTTTCTTATCTGCGGCAGCTTTTTCTGCAGCAGCCGCTTTTTTATCAGCGGCAGCCTTCTCAGCAGCAGCCGCTTTTTCTGCGGCGGCTTTCTCTGCTGCTGCAGCTTTCTTAGCCGCATCAGCAGTGGCTTTTTTCTCGGCTTCCTGAGCAGCCTTCTTGGCCGCTTCGGCTTCTGCTTTCTTCTGAGCATCGGCAGCCGCTTTCTTAGCCGCTTCTGCCTCAGCTTTTTTCTGAGCATCAGCAGCTGCTTTTTTAGCGGCTTCCGCTTCGGCTTGTTTTTGCGCATCGGCGGCAGCTTTCTTCGCTGCGTCAGCGGCTACTTTTGCCTGAGCATCTGCTTTCGCTTTTGCATCCGCTGCGGCTTTGGCGGCCGCCTCTTCAGCTTGCTTCTGCTGCTGTTGTGCTTTCTTCGCCGCGTCTTCAGCTTGTTTTTGCTGATCCGCCTGCTCTTTTGCCGCTTCTTGCGCTTGCAAACGTTCTTTCTCGAGCTGTTTCAGGCGCTCTTGCTCCGCCGCCTGCTTTTCACGCAGTTCTTCGGCTTGCTGTTGCGCCTGTTTGTCACGCTGCTCTTCAGCACGTTTCGCACTCGCCTGTTGCTGTTGCTCACGGTTATAGTTTTGCACTACCGCACCAGGATCTACCATGACGGCGTCGATGGACGATCCACCGCCACCGCCAGCTGCTGCATCTATATGCTCATCGAACGAACTCCAGATCAGCGCTGCAAATAAAATGACGTGCAGCACTGCCGAGATAATTATCGCTCGCTTAAGCTTGTCGTTTTGTTCGGTTGCCTTTGACACTATCGGTTCCCAAAAACTGTGCAGATGATCAAATAGGTTGCGTCATCAAGCCAACCGACTTAACACCCGCGCTATGAAGCAAGTTCAGCGCTTTAATTATTTCATCGTAAGGCACGTCTTTCGCGCCGCCGATCAGGAAGACCGTTTTTGGATCGGCTTCGAGACGACGTTGCGCTTCAGCGATAACCTGCTCTGGTGGAAGCTGATCCATACGATCTTTTTCGACCACTACGCTGTATTGCCCTACGCCGGAAACCTCAATGATCACCGGTGGATTGTCATTGGAGCTGACCGCCTGCGATTCTGTTGCATCCGGCAGATCAACTTCCACGCTCTGGGTGATAATGGGCGCTGTCGCCATGAAAATCAGCAGCAACACCAGCAGTACGTCCAGCAACGGTACAATATTGATTTCGGACTTGAGTTCGCGACGACCTCGTCCACGCGATCTGGCCATGGTTTACCCCTTGTTACTCTCGGTGCTGGTAAACGCCTGACGGTGCAGAATCGCAGTGAACTCTTCCATGAAGTTGTCGTAGTTCAACTCAAGTTTGTTCACGCGCTGGTTCAGTCGGTTATAAGCCATAACTGCAGGAATAGCGGCAAACAGACCAATTGCGGTCGCGATCAGTGCTTCTGCGATACCCGGTGCAACCATTTGCAGCGTTGCCTGCTTCACCGCGCCCAGCGCGATAAAGGCATGCATAATCCCCCACACGGTCCCAAACAGGCCGATATACGGGCTGATAGAACCGACCGTGCCGAGGAACGGAATATGGTTTTCAAGCGTTTCCAGCTCACGGTTCATGGAAATGCGCATCGCGCGCGAAGCGCCTTCGACAACGGCTTCCGGTGCATGATTATTCGCACGATGGAGACGAGCGAACTCTTTGAAACCGCTATAAAAAATTTGTTCGGAGCCTGAAAGATTTTCGCGACGCCCTTGGCTTTCCTGATACAAGCGAGAAAGCTCAATACCAGACCAGAACTTATCTTCAAAGGCTTCAGCTTCACGGCTGGCCGCGTTGAGGATACGGGTTCTCTGAATGATGATGGCCCAGGATGCGATTGAAAAACCAATCAAAATCAACATGATAAGTTTAACCAGAAGGCTAGCCTTCAGGAACAAATCAAGGATATTCATGTCAGTCACTGCTTAAACTCCGCGACAATAGACTTAGGAAGCGCACGAGGCTTCATAATGAGTGGATCAACACAAACAATCAGTACTTCTGCTTCGTTCAGCACTGTGTTCTCTGCATTGACGATCCGTTGCGTGAAAACCATTGAGGTTCCGCGCATAGATGTTATTTCCGTTTGGACTTCGAGCATATCGTCGAGTCTGGCGGGTGCAAAATACTCCAGCGTCATCTTGCGTACCACGAAAGCAACACGTTCAGCCAACAAAACCTGCTGACTAAAATGATGATGGCGCAGCATCTCAGTGCGTGCTCGTTCATAGAAAGCAACGTAGCTGGCGTGGTAAACCACACCCCCGGCATCAGTATCTTCGTAATAGACCCGAACCGGCCATCGAAACAGCGTTGTATTCACTTTACATCCCGGTAATGCAACAAAAGTTGGAGCTTTCAAACTTCGCTACTATACGCGCGGCAATGATGGTTTGGAATGGGGGAAAGTAAACGGAGAGTAAATTTTTATGGGCTCAGGTAAGCCCATAAGATTAACGGACAGTTCTTATTCAGTTGAAGAAAAAGATCAATCCTGCAAGGAGTACCACATCTGCGATCAACGGGCAGAAAATCCCCTGCCAGTGTACCGCTTTTGGACGAAATCCCACGCCGTGAATGATGCCTGCGCAAACCGCCCACATAATGAGTAAACCATGCCAGATTTCCAGGTCGCTTGTTTTCGCTGCAAAGCGCGAAGGGTCCCAGAAAATACAGCCTGCCAGCAGTAATGCCATCACTAAGGAAAGCGCCCTTAACGGGCGCTTGTCCATTACCGCATAAAGCATTGCGATAATTTTCATCATCAGTGATTTTCTTCGCCCGCTTTAGACGCTTCAACATGTTCAAGCGCCAGGGCAGTGATGACACCAAATGCACAGGCAAGAAGCGTCCCTAAAATCCATGCGAAATACCACATATTCAGCTCCTTACTTAGTACATAGAGTGGGTGTTGCTTTCGATATGTTCTTTCGTGATTCGACCGAACATTTTCCAGTAACACCACGAGGTGTACAGCAGAATAATCGGTACAAACACGCCTGCAACATAGGTCATCAAGTTCAGCGTCAGCTGGCTGGATGTCGCATCCCACATGGTCAGGCTTGCATTAAGCATCGTGCTGGATGGCATCACGAATGGGAACATCGCAATACCCGCAGTCAGGATGATGCAAGCCAGCGTCAGTGAAGAGAACACGAATGCCCACGCCCCTTTTTCCAGACGAGACATCAGCACTGTCAGCAACGGCAGCAACACACCCAGAGCCGGGATAGCCCACAGCGCTGGCATAGTGTTGAAGTTCACCAGCCATGCACCTGCCTGGCGCGCCACTTCTTTAGTCAGCGGATTAGACGGAGCCGCATGATTAATGGCAGAAGTCACCACGTAACCATCAATACCGTACACAACCCAAACGCCAGCCAGTGCGAAGCAAACCAGTGTCACCAGCGCAGCAACCTGTGCAGTGGCACGTGAACGCAGGTGCAGCTCACCCACAGTACGCATCTGCAGATAGGTTGCGCCCTGAGTAATGATCATCCCCACGCTGACCACGCCTGCCAGCAGGCCGAACGGGTTCAGCAACTGGAAGAAGTTACCGGTGTAGTACAGACGCATATACTCGTCGAGGTGGAACGGTACGCCCTGCAACAGGTTGCCAAACGCCACGCCAATCACCAGCGGCGGCACAAAGCTACCGATGAAGATGCCCCAGTCCCACATGTTGCGCCAGCGAGTGTCTTCAATCTTGGAGCGGTAATCAAAACCGACCGGACGGAAGAACAAAGACGCCAACACCAGAATCATCGCCACATAGAAGCCAGAGAACGCTGCAGCATAGACCATCGGCCAGGCAGCAAACAGCGCGCCGCCTGCGGTGATCAGCCACACCTGGTTACCGTCCCAATGTGGAGCGATGGAGTTGATCATGATTCGACGCTCGGTGTCATTACGACCGAGGAAACGGGTGAGCATGCCCACCCCCATATCGAAACCGTCAGTGACCGCAAAACCAATCAGTAAAATACCGACCAGCAGCCACCAGATAAAACGCAATACTTCATAATCGATCATTTCACGACTCCTGTCTTAGCGTGCCGGCTGAGTAGCCACAGTGGACTGTTCGTAATGATAGCGACCGGTTTTCAGGCTGCTTGGGCCAAGGCGTGCGAACTTGAACATCAGGAACAGTTCGGCCACCAGGAACAGGGTGTACAGACCACAAATCAGCAGCATTGAGAAGATCAGATCGCCTGCTGTAAGGGATGAGTTCGCCACTGCCGTTGGCAGTACCTCACCAATCGCCCATGGCTGACGGCCATACTCCGCAACAAACCAGCCTGATTCGATAGCAATCCACGGCAGCGGCATACCATACAGCGCGGAGCGCAGCAGCCATTTTTTCTGACCGATACGGTTACGAATCACGGACCAGAACGACGCACCAATAATCAGCAACATAATGATGCCGCTGCCCACCATGATACGGAAGGCGAAGTACAGCGGTGCAACGCGAGGAATCGAGTCTTTGGTTGCCAGTTGGATCTGCGCTTCGGTCGCATCGGAAACGTTTGGTGTATAACGTTTCAACAGCAGGCCGTAACCCAGGTCTTTTTTCACATCATTAAACTGGTCACGAACAGACTGATCGGTAGAACCAGAACGCAGCTGTTCGAGCAGCGCGTAAGCCTTCATCCCGTTACGGATACGCTCTTCATGCTGCACCAGCAGATCTTTCAGGCCAGTCACCTGCTTATCGACCGAACGGGTTGCGATGATGCCCAGCGCGTAAGGAATCTGGATAGCAAAGCGGTTTTCCTGCGCATCCTGATCAGGAATACCAAACAGGGTAAAGGCTGCCGGGGCCGGCTGGGTTTCCCATTCTGCTTCGATAGCGGCCAGTTTGGTTTTCTGTACGTCGCCCATTTCGTAACCGGATTCATCACCCAGAACAATAACGGAGAGGATTGCCGCCATGCCGAAACTCGCCGCAATGGCGAAAGAACGTTTGGCGAAAGCGAAGTCACGACCGCGCAGCATATAGTAGGCACTGATACCCAGAACGAACATCGCGCCGCACACATAGCCAGATGCTACGGTGTGAACGAATTTCACCTGTGCGACCGGGTTCAACACCAGCTCAGAGAAGCTGACCATCTCCATACGCATGGTTTCGAAGTTGAAATCAGACGCGATAGGGTTCTGCATCCAGCCGTTCGCCACCAGAATCCACAGTGCGGACAGGTTCGAACCCAGTGCCACCAGCCAGGTTACGGCCATGTGCTGGACTTTGCCCAGACGGTCCCAACCGAAGAAGAACAGACCTACAAAGGTGGATTCGAGGAAGAAGGCCATCAGACCTTCAATGGCCAGCGGCGCACCGAAGATATCCCCAACATAGTGAGAATAGTAAGACCAGTTAGTCCCGAACTGGAACTCCATGGTCAAACCGGTTGCCACGCCCAGCGCAAAGTTGATACCAAACAACTTGCCCCAGAACTTGGTCATATCTTTATAAATCTGTTTGCCGGAGAGGACGTAGACCGTTTCCATAATGGCCAGCAAGAACGCCATACCGAGCGTTAGTGGCACAAACAGGAAGTGGTACATCGCGGTCAAGGCAAACTGTAAGCGCGACAGTTCGACTATATCTAACATCATGACTCCTTGCTCATCGCATGAAGACTCCGAGAGTGAATCACGCCCTAAAGCGGTTCACACGCATGCCCCAATACAAAATTATCTGCGTCCTTACTTCGTCACTCACTTCATCGAAAGAAGAAAGTCATGATGAAAGGTTGCAAATACGTTAATTAAAAACTCAAATTGATCCCGTAAATATAATACGCTGCAAAGCCCTTACAATAAACAGGTTTTTATTGAATCAGATTTACGTTTTACGACGGTGATCAATATATAGCGAATTTACAACTTTTCAGCCAATTTGATCGGGGACAATTTAACGCCTTTTGCGGCTTTTTTCCAAGAATTAAACATTGATTTAAATCAAAGTCATTGCTTAATGTTAAAGGTGTTTAAGTCAGGTGATCATGGTAAAGACCATGTTAATCATATGTATGCTTGACGAGTGCTTAGGTTATCAATTGCGAGAATTCATATAAACAGAAGTGATTTTTATTAACTCTGTAAATTGTCCTTTTTTTTAAAACAAACAACTTTTCATATTAGTGACGCGACGTGACTTTTTCCTCTTTTTCCCTTATCAAAATTTAATAACAAATAATTCACCTTTCTTAACTTGTTAATTAACATAATTTATTGGCACTAAATTGCGACGCGACCAATAAAAAAGGCCGCTCTTCAGCGGCCAACCATGTCGAAACGGACATTTATTATGTCAAAGCTCCCCTTCCGGAGAGCAGAGAGGATTTACTTAATGATAGCTTTCAGCGCGTCGCCGATATCCGCCAGGCTGCGAACCGTTTTCACGCCAGCCGCTTCCAGCGCAGCGAATTTTTCATCCGCCGTGCCTTTACCGCCCGCGATGATAGCGCCCGCGTGACCCATACGTTTGCCTTTCGGCGCAGTCACGCCCGCGATATAACCTACAACCGGTTTAGTCACATGATCTTTGATATACGCAGCCGCTTCTTCTTCTGCGCTACCGCCGATCTCACCAATCATCACGATCGCTTCAGTCTGCGGATCTTCCTGGAACAGCTTCAGGATATCGATGAAGTTAGAGCCAGGGATCGGGTCACCGCCGATGCCCACACAGGTGGACTGGCCGAAACCGTAATCTGTGGTCTGCTTAACCGCTTCGTAGGTCAGCGTACCGGAGCGAGAAACGATACCCACTTTGCCCGGCTTATGAATGTGACCCGGCATGATGCCGATTTTGCATTCGCCTGGGGTGATAACACCTGGGCAGTTCGGGCCAATCATGCGCACGCCCGCTTCATCCAGTTTCACCTTCACGGTCAGCATATCCAGCGTTGGGATGCCTTCGGTGATGGTGATAATCAGCTTAATGCCTGCGTCGATCGCTTCCAGAATGGAATCTTTGCAGAACGGAGCCGGAACGTAGATAACGGTCGCAGTCGCGCCCGTCGCTTCTACGGCTTCGCGAACGGTGTTAAACACCGGCAGGCCCAGATGCGTGGTGCCGCCTTTGCCTGGCGTTACGCCGCCAACCATCTGCGTACCGTAAGCAATCGCTTGTTCGGAGTGGAAAGTCCCCTGGCTACCGGTGAAGCCCTGGCAGATAACTTTAGTATTCTTATCAATCAAAACGGACATTATTTCCCCTCCACGGCGGCAACAACCTGCTGAGCTGCATCCGTCAGACTTTTCGCTGCAATAATATTCAGGCCACTGTCAGCCAGTTTTTTCGCGCCGAGTTCAGCGTTGTTCCCTTCCAGACGCACCACAACCGGGACGTTCACGCCCACTTCTTCGACCGCACCGATAATGCCGTCAGCGATCAGGTCGCAACGCACAATACCGCCGAAGATGTTCACCAGAACGGCTTTCACTTTGTCGTCAGAAAGAATGATTTTGAACGCTTCGGTCACGCGCTCTTTGGTCGCACCACCGCCCACGTCGAGGAAGTTTGCCGGCTCGCCGCCGTGCAGTTTAACGATGTCCATGGTGCCCATTGCCAGGCCCGCACCGTTAACCATGCAGCCGATGTTGCCATCCAGCGCCACGTAGTTCAGTTCCCACTGAGCAGCCTGCGCTTCACGCGGGTCTTCCTGAGACTGATCGCGCATTTCGCGCAGGTCAGACTGGCGGAACAACGCGTTGCCGTCAGCGCCCAGTTTGCCGTCGAGGCAGATCAGATCGCCCTGCGTGGTAATAACCAGCGGGTTGATTTCGATCAGCGCCAGATCGCGTTCGAGGAAAATCTTCGCCAGACCCATGAAGATCTTGGTGAACTGTTGAACCAGTTTGCCTTCCAGACCCAGTTTGAACGCCAGCTCGCGACCCTGATATGGCATTGGACCTGCCAGCGGATCGATAGCCACTTTGTGGATCAGATGCGGCGTTTCTTCCGCCACTTTTTCGATTTCCACGCCGCCTTCGGTAGACGCCATGAACACCACGCGACGTGAGCTACGGTCTACCACTGCGCCGAGGTACAATTCTTTGGCGATATCAGTCGCTGCTTCCACCAGAATCTGGTTGACCGGCTGGCCGCCCGCATCTGTTTGATACGTTACCAGGCGTTTGCCAAGCCAATGCTCAGCAAAAGCACGAATCTCTTCTTTGCTCTTAACCACTTTCACGCCGCCCGCTTTACCGCGGCCGCCAGCGTGAACCTGACACTTAACTACCCAAGGGCCGGAACCGATTTTAGATGCGGCTTCTTCTGCTTCGCGTGGGGTATTACAAGCATAACCCACCGGAGCCGGTAAGCCATACCGGGCAAACAGCTGTTTGGCCTGATATTCATGTAAGTTCATGTGTTCTATCCATCCTTCAGGTAATCGTTAGGTGAGGCTTTTTATAGGCCCGGCAAACGCTGTGTTGCCGGGCAATACTGCAAAAACTACACGTCCAGCAGAAGACGCGTTGGATCTTCCAGCAGCTCTTTAATCGCCACCAGATAACCAACCGACTCACGGCCATCAATCAGACGGTGATCGTAGGAGAGCGCCAGATACATCATTGGCAGGATCTCTACTTTACCGTCGACCGCCATCGGACGATCTTTAATGGCGTGCATGCCCAGGATCGCGCTCTGCGGCGGGTTGATAATTGGCGTAGACATCAGTGAACCGAATACACCGCCGTTGGTAATGGTGAAGTTACCGCCGGTCAGATCTTCAACGGTCAGCTTGCCGTCACGGCCTTTCAGGGCCAGCTCTTTGATGCGTTTCTCAATGTCAGCCATGCCCAGCGTATCCACATCGCGCAGAACCGGGGTCACCAGGCCGCGTGGCGTAGAAACGGCCATGCTCACATCGAAATAGTTGTGATACACCACGTCTTCGCCGTCGATAGACGCGTTGACTTCCGGATAGCGTTTCAGCGCTTCAACAACCGCTTTCACATAGAAAGACATAAAGCCCAGACGGATACCGTGGCGTTTTTCAAACGCATCACCGTACTGCTTGCGCAGATCCATGATCGGCTTCATGTTGACTTCGTTGAAGGTCGTCAGCATCGCGGTGGAGTTTTTGGCTTCCAGCAGACGCTCAGCCACACGCTTACGCAGGCGCGTCATCGGCACGCGTTTTTCGCTACGTGAACCCAGAGCAGGCTGTGCGGCAGCTGGCGCAGACGCGGCGGCCGGGGCTTTGGCTTCTTCTTTGGCTGGTGCTTTCGCCAGATGTTTTTCAACATCTTCACGCGTCAGACGGCCACCCACACCGGTGCCTTTAATAGCGCTGGCTTCGAGGTTATGTTCACTCAGCAGGCGACGGATCGCTGGGCTAAGCGCATCGTTGCTCTGCTCTTCCAGAGAGGCTTGCTGACGCTGAGCCGGCGTGGACTCTTTGCTTTCAGACTTGGCGCTGGACTCTTTACCACCGCTATTGCCTTCGCGCAGGCGACCCAGAATCTGGCGAGACGTGACAGTCGTGCCTTCGTCTTCCAGCACTGCATCCAGAATGCCATCCGCCGATGCCGGTACTTCCAGTACCACTTTGTCAGTTTCGATTTCTACCAGCACTTCATCGCGCTTAACGCTATCGCCCGGTTTTTTATGCCAGGTCGCTACCGTTGCGTCAGCCACGGATTCAGGCAGGTCGGGAACAAGAATATCTACGCTACTCATTATGTATCCTTTAATTAATCGACGTTCAGCGCGTCATTGACCAGATCTTGCTGTTGCTTCTGGTGAACGGACATATACCCTACCGCTGGTGAAGCGGAGGCCGGGCGACCTGCATAACGCAGACCAGACCCAAATGGAATCACATCACGGAAATGATGCTGACTGCAGTACCATGCGCCCTGGTTAAGCGGCTCTTCCTGGCACCAGACAAAATCATGTACGTGTGCGTACGGTTTCAGCGCTTCCTGCACCGCCTGGTGCGGGAACGGATAAAGCTGTTCGATGCGCACGATGGCGACATCTTTCTGATCGTTTTTACGACGCTGTTCAAGCAGGTCGTAATAAACCTTACCAGAACACATCACAACACGCTTCACGGCCTGTGGATCCAGCTCGTCAATCTCGCCAATCGCAGGCTGGAAGGCACCGTTTGCCAGTTCATCCAGCGTAGACACCGCCAGCGGATGACGCAGCAGAGATTTCGGCGACATCACAATCAGCGGACGGCGCATACCGCGCAGCGCCTGACGGCGCAGCATGTGGTAAACCTGCGCTGGCGTTGACGGCACGCAAACCTGCATATTCTGCTCGGCGCAGAGCTGCAGATAACGTTCCAGACGCGCGGAGGAGTGCTCCGGGCCTTGCCCTTCGTAGCCGTGCGGCAGCAGCATCACCAGACCACACATACGGCCCCATTTCTGCTCGCCGGAGCTGATGAACTGGTCGATAACCACCTGCGCACCGTTAGCAAAGTCACCAAACTGCGCTTCCCAGATGGTCAACGTGCGCGGCTCAGCAGTGGCGTAACCGTATTCAAAGGCCAGCACCGCTTCTTCAGACAGCACGGAATCCCAGACTCTGAACGAGCCCTGACCGTTATGCACATGCTGCAGCGGGGTGTACGTTGAACCGTTAGTCTGGTTGTGAATCACCGCGTGACGGTGGAAGAACGTGCCACGGCCCGCATCTTCACCGGACAGACGAACCGGAATGCCTTCATCTACCAGCGTGGCGTAGGCCAGATTTTCTGCGCCGCCCCAGTCGAACAGCTTCTCACCTGCCGCCATGGACTGACGGTCGGCGTAGATTTTCTGCACGCGGGACTGCATCTCAATGGCTTCAGGCACGGTGCTGATACGCTTCGCCAGCTCTTGCAGACGCTTGGTTTCAACCTTGTTCGGGTAGCTCTCATCCCATTCGTGGTTGAGGTACGGCGACCAAGTGAAGGAGTGCATATTCATCGGACGCAGCTCTTTCACCACACATTCGCCCGCGTCCAGCGCATCACGGTAAAGATTCACCAGCTCGGTGGCATCTTCAAGCGTCGCGGTTTTTTCAGCTTCCAGTTTGTCAGCGTAAATTTTACGCGGCGTCGGATGCTTTTTGATTTTCTGATACATCAGCGGCTGGGTTGCACTCGGCTCGTCCGCTTCGTTATGACCATGACGGCGATAACAGAACAGGTCGATGAACACATCGCGTTTGAAGGTATTGCGGAAGTCCAGCGCCAGACGGGTAACAAATGCGACAGCTTCCGGATCGTCTGCATTGACGTGGAAGATTGGCGCCTGCACCATTTTACCGATATCGGTACAGTACGGGCTGGAACGCGCATCCAGCGGGTTAGAGGTCGTAAAGCCCACCTGGTTGTTGATAACGATGCGAACGGTACCGCCCACTTCGTAACCACGCGCTTTAGACATGTTCAGGGTTTCCTGAACCACGCCCTGGCCAGTTACCGCAGCATCACCGTGAATGGTGATTGGCAGCACTTTATTGCTGCTTGGCTCGTCGAGTCTGTCCAGACGCGCGCGCACGGAGCCGATAACCACCGGGCTTACGATCTCCAGGTGCGACGGGTTAAACGCCAGCGCCAGGTGAACCAGACCGCCGTCAGTTTCAATATCAGACGAGAAGCCCATGTGGTACTTCACATCGCCCGTACCGAGATGTTCTTTATGTTTGCCTGCAAATTCGTCGAACAGGTCCTGCGGTTTTTTACCCAGCACGTTGACCAGCACGTTCAGACGACCGCGGTGCGCCATACCCAGCACCACTTCGCGCGTACCGCTGTTGCCCGCATGGCGGATCAGCTCTTTCAGCATCGGCACTAACGCATCGCCGCCTTCCAGAGAGAAGCGTTTTGCACCCGGGAATTTCGCGCCGAGGTAACGCTCAAGGCCTTCCGCTGCGGTCAGTTCATTCAGGAAGCGTTTTTTCTCATCCGTGCTAAAGCTTGGACGACCGGCTACCGACTCAATACGCTGCTGGATCCAGCGTTTTTCGTCGGTAGACATGATGTGCATGTATTCCGCACCGATAGAGCCGCAGTAGGTTTGTTTGAGCGCGTCAAGCAGCTCGCCCAACTTCATCGTGTCTTTGCCGCTGGCAAAAGAGCCCACGTTAAAGGTTTCCTGGAAATCGGCCTCGGTCAGATCGTGGTAAGCCGGATCGAGATCCGAGACACGTTCTTGCTGCCACAGTCCCAGCGGATCGAGGTTCGCATGCTGGTGACCGCGGAAGCGATAAGCGTTGATGAGCTGCAGGACTTTAACCTGCTTCACATTGGTATCAGGGTCAGAGATCGAGGAGGAGTAACGTGAGGCATCCTTCGCCAGACGACGGAAATAATCACGTGTTTTGGAATGGAATTGATCCGGTTTGACTCCCGTTCCAGGTAACTCCTGGAACATGGAACGCCAGTTAGCGTCCACTGAGTCAGGATCGGTTAAGAAGTCTTCATAGAGCTGTTCAATCCAACTTTGGTTTGCACCAGAGAGGAAAGAAGAGTCCAGCCAGGCTTTCATTGCGCCGTTCTGCATCGTGATCCCTTAAGCATGTTTATGCTTATTTCGCCGTAGAAACTACCACGCACACCTCGTGTACGTGCCGGGGTTCACCTGCGAGCTCTTATGGCCCGCGAAGGAACCTTTAAAAACCGCCCTCTAACCGTCGTTGTTCAGGCTGCAACTGCGTTGCGCCTCTCACTCTTCCCAGTCACATAGTTATCTATGCTCCTGGGATTCGTTCAGCCGCGCCTTGTTTCGCACTGAACATCTCGGTTATAGATGCCATTTATGGCAGTTTTTAGAGGTTTCCTGCATTTATACCCTCTCCCATCGGAGAGGGTCAGGCGAGGGGAAAACGCTCCCCTCTTCTTACTTATGCGCTGCGTTGCAACAGCATCGACTTGATATGGCCGATGGCGCGCGTCGGGTTCAGCCCCTTAGGACATACACTGACGCAGTTCATAATGCTATGGCAGCGGAATACGCTGAAAGCATCACTTAACCCTTCCAGACGGCTATCGGTCTCGGTGTCGCGGCTATCGATCAGGAAACGATACGCTGCCAGCAGACCCGCAGGGCCGATAAATTTGTCCGGATTCCACCAGAATGACGGACAAGAGGTCGAACAACATGCACACAGAATGCACTCATACAGACCATCGAGTTTTTCACGCTGCTCTGGCGACTGTAAATGCTCGCGAGCCGGTGGATTTTGCCCATTATTCAACAAGTAAGGCTTAATCTTCTCATATTGTGCATAGAATTGCCCCATGTCCACCACCAAATCGCGCACGACCGGCAGACCAGGCAAAGGACGGATAACAATTTTCTGTCCCGCACGCTGTAACGCGGATATCGGCGTGATGCAGGCCAGACCATTTTTGCCGTTCATGTTCAGGCCGTCGGAGCCACACACCCCTTCGCGGCAGGAACGACGAAACGACAGTGTCGGATCTTTTTCTTTCAGCTGCATTAAGGCATCAAGCAGCATCATGTCGCGACCTTCTTCCGCTTCCAGAACGTAATCCTGCATACGCGGAGCGTCATCAACATCCGGGTTATAACGATAAACTGAGAATTCGAGTTTCATTGTCCTGTCTCCGCATTAATAGGTACGAATCTTCGGCGGGAACGCCGGACGCAGTTTCGGTTCCATATTGACTTCACGTCGTGTCATGGATTCCGACTCTGGCAGATACAGGGAATGGCACAGCCAGTTAGCATCATCACGATCCGGATAGTCAAAGCGGCTATGCGCGCCACGACTTTCAGTACGGAAGTTTGCGGATACAGCCGTCGCGTAGGCGGTTTCCATCAGGTTATCCAACTCCAGGCACTCAACGCGCTGGGTGTTGAACTCGCTGGAGGTATCATCCAGACGCGCATTTTTCAGACGCTCGCGGATGGCTTTCAACTGCTCAAGCCCTTTCGCCATCGCGTCACCTTCACGGAAGACCGAGAAGTTGTGCTGCATACATTCCTGCAGCGCTTTGCGGATTTCGACCGGGTCTTCACCGTCACGGTTGCCGTTCCAGCGGTTCAGGCGCTCCAGGGAAGCATCAATATTCGCCTCAGTCGCATCACGCAGGTCACCCTGTTCGGCAATCGACTCTTGCAGATGTATCCCCACCGCACGACCGAATACCACCAGGTCGAGCAACGAGTTACCGCCCAGACGGTTAGCGCCGTGTACCGATACGCAGGCGATTTCGCCGACAGCGAACAGGCCAGGAATCACCACGTCTTCGCCCTGCTCATTCACGGTCAACGCCTGACCGGTCACTTTGGTCGGAATACCGCCCATCATGTAGTGGCAGGTTGGGATAACCGGGATAGGCTCTTTGATCGGATCAACGTGAGCAAAGGTACGGGACAATTCCAGGATACCCGGCAGACGGGATTCCAGAACCTCTTTACCCAGATGATCGAGTTTCAGTTTGGCATGCGGACCCCATGGGCCGTCGCAGCCGCGACCTTCACGGATTTCAATCATGATGGAACGCGCCACCACGTCACGACCCGCCAGGTCTTTAGCATTTGGCGCGTAACGCTCCATGAAGCGCTCGCCGTGTTTGTTGAGCAGATACCCGCCTTCACCACGACAGCCTTCGGTGACCAGCACACCAGCACCGGCAATACCGGTCGGGTGGAACTGCCACATCTCCATATCCTGCACCGGGACACCCGCGCGGATCGCCATGCCAACGCCGTCACCGGTGTTGATGTGGGCGTTCGTGGTGGACTGATAAATACGGCCTGCGCCGCCGGTCGCCAGTACCGTTGCGCGCGCTTTGAAATAAACCACTTCACCGGTTTCAATGCACAGCGCGGTACACCCGACCACTGCGCCATCTTCATTTTTCACCAGATCGAGTGCATACCACTCGGAGAAAATGGTGGTGTGGTTTTTCAGGTTCTGCTGATACAGCGTGTGCAACAAAGCGTGACCGGTACGGTCAGCCGCTGCCGCGGTACGTGCCGCCTGCTCGCCGCCGAAGTTTTTCGACTGGCCGCCAAACGGACGCTGATAAATGGTGCCATCATCCAGACGGGAGAATGGCAGGCCCATGTGGTCAAGCTCGAGAATCGCTTCCGGGCCGGTCTTGCACATATATTCAATGGCGTCCTGGTCACCGATATAATCGGAGCCTTTCACCGTGTCATACATGTGCCATTCCCAGTTATCTTCATGGGTATTACCGAGCGCAACGGTGATGCCACCCTGGGCAGAAACCGTATGCGAGCGGGTTGGGAAAACTTTTGAGAGCAGCGCACAGGTCTGGCCGCTCTGGGAAATTTGCAGTGCTGCGCGCATACCTGCGCCACCCGCACCAATCACAACAGCATCAAATTCTCTGACTGGCAATTTCATCACACACCCCACACCACAACAAATCCATAAATAACGTAAACCACCAGAGCAACAACGATAGCAAGTTGCAGAGGCAGGCGAATCGCCAACGGTTTAACGTAATCGGTCAACACCTGCCACATGCCAATCCAGGCATGAATAAGGATTGAGAACAGCGCCAGAAGGGTGAACACTTTGGTGAAGGCAGATCCGAAGAATCCGCTCCAGATTTCCCACGTCAGCTCGCCGCTGGTCGCAAAGAAACCGATCATGTAGATGATGTAAAGCGTGAGGACGATGGCGGTAGCGCGGACCAGAATAAAGTCATGTACGCCGTTGCGTCCTAATGCGGAGGCGTTGCTTACCATACGAGGACTCCTGCGAGAATTGAAAACACGACAGTAATGGCAAACGAAATATAGGCAGAGCGTTTCCCTGCTTCGAATGTTTCTTCCAGATAACCAAAGTCCATCAGCATATGGCGAACACCCACAACAACGTGGAATGCCAGCGCGGTCAAAATGCCCCACATGATAAATTTCACGAAGAAGCTGCTCATGATGGCCGAAGCCTGGAGGAATCCTTCAGGAGAAGAGAGGCTCGTTCCCAGTAACCACAGCAAAATGCCTACCGCCACAAACGTAATCACACCGGATGCACGGTGGAGAATGGACGCTATTGCCGTTACAGGGAACCGGATCGTTTTCAGATCCAGATTGACAGGTCTTTGTTTTTTCACATTTCTTATCATGAATAACGCCCACATGCTGTTCTTATTATTCCCTTTGAATTCGCGTAACAGGAGGGCGGCAAGTCCGGGAAACCCGAGATCATAGTGAACTATGTAACCGGGATGAGCGGGCGCAGCCAACGCACCTGTAGCGTGAAAGACTATGGGATTTCCTTACTCCGGCTGCGATGCGGGTCAGACAGCGTCCTTTTTGTATAACTGCGCGTCATGTAAAACATTGCTTCCAAATGCTAAAACGACACGTAACAACGCTGGGTGGCTCGGGATTGCAGGGTGTTCCGGAGACCTGGCGGCAGTATAGGTCGTTCACAAAACCATTACAATTAACCTACATACAGTTTGTCGGGTTTTATGCGGAACAGTGATCACAGTCACGATAACAACATTATTTTAAATTTTAATCATCGGATTTGACAAAGATTAAACAATATTGTTACAAACGTCAGCGGAAAAGGCATATAATGCGCAAAAGTTATGAGGTCTCTCTTTCACCTGAGATTTAGTTATGTAACAGTGTGATGGTATTGACCGAAGTTATCAGGACAGTTATTAGTGGTATACAGGTTTGAATAATTCGGACTGCGAAGACACTGATTTGCTGTTGTTTCTCTGATTTTTCATTCGTTTACCTGCAAGGCGCCATAGCTCTGTACCCTGGTTTCTCCTCGCGAGCTGAGCGGCAAGCCAAATAACAAACTGGTAACGGTGATTAACAGCTGAAAGCGAATCCGTATTAAACACGCAGGCATTCGAGCGAGATCAAGGCGGCAAGCCAGAGAATCCCAGAGAGCATAGATAACTATGTGACCCGGGTTCGAGGGCGCAGCCAACGCAGAGCTGGCTTGAAGGACTGAGTGTTTCGTGGTCTTAAGCATAAGGCGCTAAGGAGACCGTAAATGGCTGATACAAAGGCAACGCTCACCCTAAATGGTGACACTGCTATTGAACTGGATGTGCTAAAAGGCACGCTCGGTCAGGATGTTATTGATATTCGTACTTTGGGCTCAAAAGGGGTGTTTACCTTTGATCCTGGTTTCACTTCTACCGCATCTTGCGAATCCAAAATCACCTTCATCGACGGTGACGAAGGTATCCTGCTCCACCGCGGCTTCCCCATCGATCAATTAGCCACCGAATCCAACTATCTGGAAGTGTGCTATATCCTGCTGAACGGTGAAAAACCGACGCAGGCGCAGTTCGATGAATTCCAGACGACCGTCACCCGCCACACCATGATTCATGAGCAGATTACCCGTCTGTTCCACGCCTTCCGTCGTGATTCTCACCCGATGGCTGTGATGTGCGGTATTACCGGTGCGCTGGCGGCGTTCTACCACGACTCGCTGGACGTCAATAACCAACGCCATCGTGACATCGCAGCGTTCCGCCTGCTGTCCAAAATGCCAACCATGGCGGCGATGTGTTACAAATATTCTATCGGTCAGCCTTTTGTTTATCCGCGTAACGACCTCTCCTATTCAGGCAACTTCCTAAACATGATGTTCTCCACGCCGTGCGAACCTTACGAGGTTAATCCGGTGCTTGAGCGCGCGATGGACCGTATTCTGATCCTGCATGCCGACCACGAACAAAATGCATCGACCTCCACCGTTCGTACCGCTGGCTCTTCAGGCGCAAACCCATTCGCCTGTATCGCAGCCGGTATCGCCTCCCTGTGGGGACCGGCGCACGGTGGCGCGAACGAAGCGGCACTGAAGATGCTGGAAGAGATCAGCTCTGTTGAGCACATTCCTGAATTCGTGCGTCGTGCGAAAGACAAAAATGACTCCTTCCGCCTGATGGGCTTCGGTCACCGTGTTTACAAAAACTACGACCCGCGCGCGACCGTTATGCGTGAAACCTGCCACGAAGTGCTGAAAGAGCTGGGTACGAAAGATGATCTGCTGGAAGTGGCGATGGAGCTGGAACACATCGCGCTGAACGACCCGTACTTCATCGAGAAAAAACTGTACCCGAACGTCGATTTCTACTCTGGCATTATTCTGAAAGCGATGGGCATTCCGTCTACCATGTTCACCGTGATCTTTGCCATGGCGCGTACCGTGGGCTGGATTGCACACTGGAACGAAATGCACACCGACGGCATGAAAATCGCCCGTCCTCGTCAGCTGTACACAGGCTACGAGCAGCGTGATTTCAAATCAGACATCAAGCAATAATTCGATTTGTCTGTTAAAAACGCGCCGACTGGCGCGTTTTTTATTTGTGCGATCAGATGCCCTTACCCCAGCCTTCTGCCACGGGGAGAAGGAGAACTCTGCGCCCTATTTCTGACACTCCGGACACCCGTAAAACGGTCTTGAAGAAAGCGTGCTCCGCTCAATCACCCCGCCGCATCGCTCGCAGGCTTTGCCCTCCCGATGAAACACCTTAAAGCGAAACAACGCACCGTGATGTTTATTGTCATCTACCACGCCACGCGTGTTGTACGACAGCCGCGGGATGTCCAGCAAAGCATGTGAAAGCGCATCAAGCTGCTCCTCGCTGAGCTGCGAAGCCTTACGCTGCGCCGCCAGCCCCACTTCCCAGAGAATTTCAACGCGCAAATAATTGCCCAACCCGGCAAGAAAGGCCTGATCCAGCAGCAATCCTGAAAACTGCCGATTGCGGAACTTCTGCGACAATAATCGCGCTTTCACCGCTTCTGCCGTCAGCCGCATATCCAGTACATCCGGCCCAACGCGTTGCAAAAAGGGGTGAGTGAGCAGTTGCTCCGGCGTTAACATCTCTATGTCTGACGCACTGTAGAGCAAAATCGCTTTATCCGCCGTTTGCAGCCTGACGCGCAATATCCTTGATGTTTGTGGGTGCTCACCTGCATCAACCACCCGCCAGACCCCATAAAGTTGATTGTGGCTATATAGCGTCAGGTTATGGGAAAAATGCGTCAGCAACGCTTTGCCGCGCGTTTCAATCTGCGTGACTTTTTGCCCAATCAACGAGGATTCGAACGATTTTAACTGAGGAAAGGCAAACCACGCATCGGTGAGAGGTTTGCCCTTTATCGCCGCCTCCAGGCTGTCCGCCGCGCGGCGGATCTCCGGTCCTTCTGGCATATTTACATCCTTTTTGAGTGCATCGTTAATGCGTTGCGCCGCCTACGACGTTAATGTCACAGTCCTGGCGTAACGCCACGGTTATGGCGATTTCCAGCGCATCTTTCACCGTCTGTGCCGCCATGCTCGGTGCGCCAGCATGCGCCGCGGCCTGTTCAGGTAAGTACGGAATATGAATAAAGCCGCCCTTTATCTCCGCGTTTTCACTGATTTTATGCAGCAACCCGTACATCACGTGATTACAGACGAACGTCCCCGCCGTCTGCGACACTGATGCAGGAATGCCTTTTTCGCGCATCGCCGCCACCATTGCTTTGATGGGCAGCGAGCTAAACCACGCCGCAGGGCCGCCCGGGACAATCGCAACGTCAATCGGCTGCTGCCCACGATTATCAGGAATTCGTGCATCATCGACGTTTATACCGACACGTTCGACGGTGATATCCACACGACCGCCCGCCTGCCCGACGGCAATCACTACGGCCGGATTCAATTCGTCGATAGCGGCATTCAGCACCGTCAGCGACTCGCCAAACACGCAAGGCAACTGCCGCGTCACCACGCGGCAATCATCTATTATCATCCCCTCAAGCTGTTTGACCACTTCCCAGGAAGGGTTGATGGTCTCACCGCCAAAAGGCTCAAAACCGGTCACTAAAATATGACGCATCACGCCTCCTTATAAGAACATCAGGAAGTACATCAGGAACACGTTGACGATCAGTAACAGCACGCCGGTCGGTATTTGCGCCTTGATCACCGCATTTTTATCCGGCAGTTCCAGCAGGGCGGCGGGAACAATATTGAAGTTAGCCGCCATCGGCGTCATCAGCGTCCCGCAATACCCGGAGAACATCCCAATCGCCGCCATGACGGCCGGATTGCCGCCGTGTTGCAGCACCAGAATCGGAATGCCGATCCCTGCCGTCACAATCGGGAACGCAGCAAACGCATTGCCCATCACCATCGTCAGCACAGCCATGCCAATCGCGTAGACCGCCACCGCGATAAAGCGGCTATCCACCGCCAGATAGGTTTTCGTGAGCCAGGAGATCCCATCGCCCACGCCTGCTGCGGTAAACAGCAGCCCGAGCGTCGCCAGAATTTGCGGCAAAATAAACGCCCAGCCGATGGAATCCAGCAGACGACGCGCTTCCTGCAGCGGTTGATGCACTTTTTCGTGCGTCATTTTGATTGCCAGCGCCAGGCCAATGAGCGTGCCGATCGTCATGGAAAACAGCGTCACCAGGGTCGCGTGATTGCCCGGCCCAAACAGCGTCTCCTGCAATCCCGGAATATGGTTGAACATCAGCACGCCAACAACCGTCACCACGGGAATGGCGAGCGCCGGATAGAACAGTCGGTTACCCAGACGCGTTGCGCTGGCTTCACGTTCTTCCTGCTTGCGTTGATGATAGCTGCCCAGACGCACGCCGCCAAAACCAGCAATCAGCGCCAGCCCCACCACCGCGACACCCACCGCAATATGCACGGTGCGCTTATCGCCCACCAGCTGATACGTCCAGTCACCCAGCAGGAACATCAGGCCGTAAATGCCCCAGAACATTCCGGTCGTCACGCGGCGCGGGTTAGCTTTATCGCGGAACGACATCACCGCGACGATCAGCAGGATCAGCCCCGCCAGCCAGTACAAATAGCTTTGCTGGAAATTCATGAGGCATCTCCCTGCGTACGCGTGGTTTTCGCCAGCTCGCGCTCAAGATGCTTATCCAGCCGCCACAGGCGAGTGGCATGAATGATAAAGGCGCAGATCGCCGTCGGGATGCCCCACAAGGCAATATGCAGCGGCTCGGTCTGAATACCGCCAGACTCAAGCATAAAGTTATGCATAAAGATGATCGCGCCAAAGGCGACAAAAATGTCTTCGCCGAAGAACAGCCCGACGTTATCGGTCGCCGCCGACATGGCACGCAGGCGGTAACGCACCGCGCCCGGCAGTTCACCGTATTTTTTCTCTGCTGCACCCTCCGCCATCGGGGCCAGCAGCGGGCGCACCATCTGCGGATGACCGCCGAGGCTGGTCAGTCCCATTGCGGCCGACGCTTCACGCACGAACAGATAGACAATCAGCAAGCGGCCCGCAGTGGCGCTGTGAATTTTGGCAATCCAGGCCTGCGCGCGCTCTTTCAGCCCGTGGCGCTCCAGCAGACCGATAACCGCAAGAGGAATCAGCAGGATATACGGCAGGTTACGGGTATTCAGGAACCCCTCGCCGAGCTTTTCGAGGATAGTGGCGACAGGCATATGCGCCGCAAGGCCAGTCACGATACCGGCGACAATCACCACCAGCACCGGATTAAAACGTAATAAAAACCCGACCACAATCACCGCGATACCGATGAGTGGCCAGAGCGATAACGTCTCTGCCATATTCTCTTTCCTGTTGTTAAGTTGTGTTTGCGTTTGTGCGTTATGCACTGATTGTTATATTTTTAACGTCAAATTCTTTGCGTAAGCGGCGGGCAAACGCCAGCGCATGTTCGCCATCGCCATGCAGGCAGACGGTCTGCGCCCGCACGCTGGCCCACTCCCCGGTGATGCTTTTGACCCGCCCCTGCTGCACCATTTCCAGGGTTTGCCCCAGCGCCAGTTCTTCATCGTCAATCAGCGCGCCCGCCGCCGTGCGCGGCACCAGACTTCCGTCAGCCTGATAACCGCGATCGGCAAACACCTCTTCGCGCGTGACCAAACCATGACGCTCCCCGGCGCGGATCAGTTCGCTGCCGGCCAGTCCCACCAGAATCAACGTCGGGCTAACGGCATGAACCGCACGGGCGATAGCGTCCGCCAGCGCGGCGTCTTTTGCCGCCTGGTTATAGAGCATCCCGTGCGGCTTAACGTGACGAAGTTGCCCTCCTTCGGCGCGCGCGATAGCCTCCAGCGCCCCAATTTGATACAGCATTTGGGCGTACACCGTTTCCGGTGGCAGGTTCATCGCCGTGCGGCCAAAGTTCTCCCGGTCGGGAAAGCTCGGATGGGCGCCGATCGCCACGCCATTTTTTAACGCCTCGCGAACGCACGCCTGCATGGTTTGCGCATCCCCGGCGTGAAATCCGCAGGCGATATTGGCGGAAGAGACAAGCGTCAATAATTCAGCATCGCTTGTGCAGCCTTCGCCTAAATCCGCATTCAAATCAACGACGATCATTCAACCTCCATGCCAGTTGTTCGATATGTTGTCTCTGTACGCGTCGCGCTTCGAGCGCCTCTTCCAGCGTGCACTGCACAAAATGAATCGGCTGACCCAACGGAATTTGCGCCAGATGGTACATATCCGCCTCGATGATGCAGGCGATACGCGGATAGCCCCCTGTGGTCTGCGCATCATTCATCAGGACAATCGGTTGGCCGTTATGCGGCACCTGAATCACGCCCGGCAGCAGGCCATGTGACAGCATTTCGCGATCGGTAGTGCGTGCCAGTTGCTGACCCTGTAAACGATAGCCCATGCGGTTACTTTGCGGGCTGAGCTTCCACGGCAGACGCCAGAAAGCATCCTGCGAAGGCTGGTCAAACTCATGGTATTCCGGCCCAGGCAGTGCGCGAATACGGTTGGTCCACAGCAGTTGCTTAACCCCCTGCGTTTCGGCAAATTCCCGCGTGCCGGGACGAAGCGGTAACCTGTCGCCATCTTTCAGCAAACGGCCTTCAAACCCGCCGATACCCGTTTTGAGATCGGTGCTGAATGAGTTCATCACTTCCGGTACGTCAATGCCGCCATCGATCGCCAGATAGCTGCGCATCCCGTGCAACGGGCGATTCAGCGTCAGGCGCTGCCCGGCTTTAGCCCTTAATCGCCATCCGGTCCAGACCGCTGCGCCATCAAGCGTGGCATCGCAGCCTGCGCCGGTCAGAGCGAACCAGCTGTCGCGCTCAAACTCGACGCTGCATTGACCCAGGGTCATTTCCAGCGCCGCCGTATTCGGATCGTTGCCCACCAGCAGATTCGCAATCTGCAACGCCGGTTTATCCAGCGCCCCGCAATAGCTGATCCCCGACTGACGCAGGCCAATACGGCCCTCGTCCTGTACCGAGGTATACAGCCCTGCGCGAATCACCTTCAACATACCCCCTCCTTCTGCGGCACAAACCGCACGGTATCACCCGGTCGCAACAGCACCGGTTCATCGCGTTTTGAATCAAATAACGGCAGAGGGGTATGGCCAATCAGCTGCCAGCCGCCCGGCGACACCAGCGGGTAAATCCCGGTCTGCGCCCCGCCAATGCCGACCGAACCGGCAGGAACCTGCAGGCGCGGCTCAGCGCGACGCGGCGTGGCCAGCTGTTCCGGCAATCCCCCCAGATAGGGGAATCCTGGCTGGAAGCCCAGGAACCACACTACGTAATCAATCGAGCTGTGCAGCTCGACCACCTGCTTTTCAGACAGTCCGGCATGTCGGGCGACTTCGCCCAGATCCGGGCCACCCGCCCCGCCGTACACTACCGGGATTTCGATAAAGCGTGACTCAGGCTCAAGCGCCTCGCTCTCTTCCCACCAGCGTTGCAACCGCTCGATTGCATCCAACGCCAGGGACTGCGGATTGCGCAATACGACCGTAATGTTATTCATCCCCGGAATGGCTTCCACCACTTCGGGGATCTCCGCTAGCCGCTGCGTTAAGCGCCAGATCCTTTTTTGCGTCGCCAGCGTGACCGGAGGCTCAAGCTCCAGCACCACGGCGGTTTCGCCTAATAAATAACAACGCGCTCGCTGCACTTACGTACCTCTCATCAGGCAGGATTAGGAATATCAATAAAGGTCACATCCAGATCGGTATTTTCCGTCAACCACTCGCTCAGAGCGCGAATGCCGCCGCGTTCAGTGGCGTGATGCCCGGCGGCATAAAAATGCAGACCCTGTTCACGCGCGGAATGAATCGTCTGTTCAGACACTTCACCGGTAATAAACGCGTCAACGCCAAAGCGCGCAGCGTTGTCGATAAAGCCCTGACCACCGCCCGTACACCAGGCGACGCGTTTCACCAAGTCGGGCCCGGTATCGCCGCTCCACAGCGGACGACGCCCCAGGCGCGCCTCAATCCAGGAGGCCAGCTCCAGACCAGGGACCGGCATCGATAACTCACCCCACGGCACTAACTGTTCAATTTCGCCCATCACGGTGATGCCGAGCAGCGCGGCCAGCTGCACGTTATTGCCCAGCTCCGGGTGCGCATCCAGCGGTAAATGCCAGCCATACAGGTTGATGTCGTTTGCCAGCAGCGTTTTCAGGCGATTGCGCTTCATGCCGCGAATCACGGGCGCTTCGTTTTTCCAGAAATAACCGTGATGTACGATCACTGCATCGGCTTGCAGACGCACCGCTTCATCGAGCAGCGCCTGGCTTGCCGTGACGCCCGTGACAATCTTTTGCACCGTGTCGCGCCCTTCCACCTGCAGGCCGTTCGGGCCATAGTCGCTAAAGCTGGCGCTGTTCAGTTTTTCGTTGATCAGTTGTTCAAGTTCGGTGTTTTTCATCATGACTCTCTTACACTTTGCGGGCGGCTTCATAGGCCGCCAGTGTGGCGACGCGCGCCTGTTTATGATCGACAATCGGGCGCGGATAATCGAGCTTCACGCCCGCTTTATCTGCCCACACCCAGGGTTCATGAACGGATTTAATCGGCACATCACGAAGTGATGGCAGCCACTGACGGATAAACTCGCCCGTGGCGTCAAACCGTTGCCCCTGCGTGGTCGGATTAAAAATACGAAAATAGGGCGCGGCGTCCGTTCCGGTTGAGGCCGCCCATTGCCAGCCGCCATTATTGGCGGCCAAATCGCCGTCGATCAGCTGTGCCATAAAATATCGCTCTCCGGCACGCCAGTCGATAAGCAAGTCTTTCACCAAAAAACTCGCCACGATCATTCGCAGGCGGTTATGCATCCATCCCGTTTCGTTGAGCTGGCGCATCGCCGCATCGACAATCGGATAGCCCGTGTTCCCGTCCTGCCAGGCCTGCAGCAGCACCTCGTCGTGCTGCCACTGCACATTGTCAGTCCAGCGAATAAAGGGCCGATGTTTACATAAATCCGGATGATAGGTCATCAGATGGCGATAAAATTCTCGCCAGATAAGTTCGTTAAGCCACACCGCGCCCTCACCGCCGTCCAGCGCTCTGGGCTGCTCCGCCAGCAGTCGGTGCAAACACTGACGCGGCGAGAGCACGCCCAGCGCTAAACAGGCAGATAACCGGCTGGTGCCGTCGATGGAAGGGAAATCGCGCCGCGCCTCGTACTCACCCGCGCCGTGCTGACAGAAATGACGCAGCTGCGCGATGGCGGCCTTTTCACTGGCAGGAAACCGTTCAGCATCAAAATCCTGCTGCGGGTAGTTGAAGTCAATTTCAGCGGGTGGCGGCAGCTTTTGTTCTCTGGCTGCGGGCGCGGCCACGCATTCCGGCAGCCCCTCTTTCAGGCGCTTGACGTACGCATTCTTGAACGGGGTAAACACTTTATACATCTCGTGATTCCCGGTCATGACGCTGCCGGGGGGCAACATCACGCTGTCGTCAAAGCCCTGACAGACCACGCCGTCGAGCGTTTTTTCGAGCTGTCGGTCACGTTGCTGCTCGTTGCATTCGTATTGATAGTTGTAAAAAAGATGGGTGACGGCGTGCTGCTCGCAGAGCTGCTGCACTTTTGCGCTTTGCGCCGCAAAATCACTCACCTCTTCATAGATGAGTGGAATGCCTCTCTCCGCCAGGCCCTGCTGCAACCCATTAAGGTGCGCGCGCAGATATGACGCCTGTCGCGGGGCCATATCGTGCTGCCGCCACTGATCGGGCGTGGCGATAAACACGGCCAGCACCCGCGCGTTTTGGCTGCGGCAGGCAGCCGCAAGGGCGATATTGTCATGAAGGCGCAGATCCGCGCGAAACCAGACCAGATGCGTGGTCATAACACTCCTGAATAATTGTCCATAACCTAAGCGTAGCGTTTCCGGCCGCACGCTAACATCGCGTCGTCCGAAACAGCGTCGGAATACCTGACGCTATAATGTTTAAGTTATGTTACTGGAGCAAGCAGTACAACCCCGTTAATGCCGGTTAACTGCGGATGATTCCTGACAATCTCAAGGGATAAACCTTTATCGCGGGCATAAAAAAACCGCCACATCTCTGTGGCGGTTACGACATTGCTGTGTGTCGTCTTTATTTTAATAGAAGTCGCAGGTCGCTTTTTCGGCCTGATCCATCCATACCGGTTTCTCGCTGGTTTTCGCCCAGACGCGGTGCAGATAGCTGTAAAAACGGGCACGGTCTTTCCAGAAAAGCATTACCGGTAACGCCAGAACACCCGCCACTACAGCGAAGGTGCGACGTAAAAAGACAACATGTGCAGGATACTCTTTGTAAAGGTCCATTATTTTCTCCCCTATAGTTGGCCGGAAACATTATCCGGAAAATTCAAAAGTGGTTATCTGGCTAAAATAGTACCGTTTTGTTTGTAATTTTACTACTCATCCGACCACTTCTTTTCATTCATTTAGTGAATATTTACACTTCTCCCGTAATTAAGTTACGAAAAAGTTAACGAGACACTTACCAATAGTTAAATTGGGGCTTTATCGTTTTTATACTTTTTTTACACCTCCCCCGCCGATTTTTGCGAAATCTTTGCGCCATAAATCCTACCTTTTGCACAAAGACAAATGTCACCCGGAGGTGAATTGTGAGTGCAGGTCTGATTGCCGGCATCGTGTTGGTTTTTCTGTTATTAGGGTATCTGGTCTACGCCTTGTTTAATGCGGAGGCATTCTGATGGCCGCTCAAGGATTTTTACTTATCGCCAGCTTTTTACTGGTGCTGTTCCTGCTGGCACGACCGCTGGGAACCGCACTGGCGCGGATGATAAATGGCGTTCCGCTGCCTCTGGTTGGCGGCGTGGAAAACGGATTGTGGCGCGTACTCGGCATCCAAAATCAGGAGATGAACTGGCGGCAATATCTGCTCGCTATTCTGCTGCTGAATGTGTGCGGCCTGTTTGTCCTCTTCGCGATGCTGATGTTGCAGGGCATTTTGCCGCTCAACCCGCAGCAGTTGCCGGGGTTGAGCTGGCATCTGGCGCTCAATACGGCCGTCAGTTTCGTCACCAATACCAACTGGCAATCGTATGCAGGTGAAACCACGCTGAGCTATTTCAGCCAGATGGCGGGATTAACCGTACAAAACTTCCTGTCTGCAGCCAGCGGCATCGCGGTGATCTTCGCGCTGACGCGCGCTTTTGCGCGGCAAAAAATGAATACGCTGGGTAATGCCTGGGTCGATCTCACGCGGATTACGCTGTGGGTGCTGCTGCCGATTTCTCTGCTTATCGCTCTGTTCTTTATCCAGCAAGGCACGCTGCAAAACCTGCTGCCGTATTCGTCTTACACCTCGCTTGAGGGGGTAAAACAGATGCTGCCGATGGGGCCAGTGGCCTCGCAGGAAGCCATCAAAATGCTTGGCACGAACGGCGGCGGATTCTTCAATGCCAACTCCTCGCACCCGTTCGAAAACCCCACTGCGCTGACTAACTTCGTGCAGATGCTGGCGATCTTCCTGATCCCCTCCGCGCTCTGCTTTGCCTTTGGCGATGTGGTGAACGACCGCCGTCAGGGCCGCACGTTGCTCTGGGCGATGTCAATTATCTTCGTGGTCTGCGCCGCGCTGGTGATGTGGGCGGAATGGCACGGCAACGCGCACTTTATGCAGCTCGGTGCCGACAGCAACATCAATATGGAAGGTAAAGAGAGCCGTTTCGGCATTCTCGCCAGCAGTCTGTACGCAGTGGTCACCACGGCGGCCTCCTGCGGCGCGGTGAATGCGATGCATGACTCCTTCACCGCGCTCGGCGGGATGATCCCGCTGTGGCTGATGCAGATTGGTGAAGTGGTGTTTGGCGGGGTCGGATCCGGTCTGTACGGCATGCTGCTGTTTGTCCTGCTGGCGGTGTTTATCGCCGGGCTGATGATTGGCCGCACGCCGGAATACCTGGGTAAAAAAATCGACGTGAGGGAGATGAAACTGACCGCGCTGGCGATTCTGGTGACCCCTGCACTGGTGCTGATGGGTACGGCGCTGGCGCTGATGACCGACGCCGGACGCAGCGGCATTTTCAACCCTGGTATTCACGGCTTTAGCGAAGTGCTGTACGCCGTTTCATCCGCCGCTAACAACAACGGCAGCGCCTTCGCCGGATTAAGCGCTAACTCTCCGTTCTGGAACTGCCTGCTGGCGTTCTGCATGTTCGTCGGTCGCTTTGGGGTAATCATCCCGGTGATGGCGATTGCCGGGACGCTTGTCAGCAAAAACATTCAGCCCACCTCCAGCGGAACGCTGCCCACCCACGGGGCGCTGTTTGTCGGCCTGCTGATTGGCACCGTGCTGCTGGTGGGTGCATTGACCTTTATCCCCGCCCTCGCGTTAGGCCCGGTCGCGGAACATCTTTCTTTACGCTAATTGAGCGGAGACATAAGTCATGAGTCGTAAACAACTGGCCCTCTTAGAACCCGCGCTGGTTCGCCAGGCGTTGATGGATGCGGTCAAAAAACTCAGCCCGCGCGTGCAGTGGCACAACCCGGTGATGTTTATTGTCTGGATTGGCAGCGTGGTCACCACCGCGCTGGCTGTTGCAATGGCAACCGGGCATCTGGCGGGCGATGCGGGCTTTACCGGCGCGATTAGCGTTTGGCTGTGGTTTACGGTGCTTTTCGCAAACGTAGCCGAAGCGCTGGCTGAAGGCCGCAGTAAGGCGCAGGCCAACAGCCTGAAAGGCATCAATAAGACAGCATTTGCCCGCAAACTGCGCGAGCCAAAATATGGCGCGCAGATGGATCACGTCCCGGCTGACGAGCTGCGCAAAGGCGACGTCGTGCTGGTCGAAGCGGGCGATATCATCCCGTGCGACGGGGAAGTCATCGAAGGTGGCGCATCGGTCGATGAGAGCGCGATCACCGGGGAATCTGCACCCGTGATTCGTGAGTCTGGCGGCGATTTCGCTTCCGTCACCGGCGGGACGCGGATCCTCTCCGACTGGCTGGTGATCCAGTGCAGCGTCAACCCAGGCGAAACCTTCCTTGACCGCATGATCGCGATGGTCGAAGGCGCGCAGCGTCGTAAAACGCCAAACGAAATCGCGCTGACCATTTTACTGGTGGCCCTGACGATTGTTTTCCTGCTGGCAACCGCCACCCTGTGGCCGTTCTCCGCCTACGGCGGCACGGCGGTCAGCGTCACGGTACTGGTCGCGCTGCTGGTCTGCCTGATCCCAACCACCATCGGCGGATTGCTGTCGGCGATTGGCGTGGCGGGGATGAGCCGGATGCTCGGCGCAAATGTCATCGCCACCAGCGGTCGCGCCGTAGAAGCGGCGGGCGACGTGGATGTGTTGCTGCTCGATAAAACCGGGACCATTACCCTCGGCAACCGCCAGGCATCTGAGTTCCTGCCCGCGCCCGGCGTGGATGAAAAAACGCTGGCCGACGCCGCGCAGCTCTCATCGCTGGCCGACGAAACGCCGGAAGGCCGCAGCATCGTTATTCTCGCAAAACAGCGCTTTAACCTGCGCCAGCGGGATGTGCAAAGCCTGCAGGCCACCTTTGTGCCGTTCACCGCGCAAACGCGTATGAGCGGGATTAACATCCAGGATCGCATGATTCGCAAAGGCTCCGTTGACGCAATCCGCCGCCACATTGAAGCCAACAACGGCCACTTCCCACCGGAAGTCGATCGTCTGGTTGAGAACGTGGCGCGTCAGGGCGCAACGCCGCTGGTGGTCGCCGAAGGTGCAACCGTGCTCGGCGTCATTGCCCTGAAAGATATCGTGAAAGGTGGCATTAAAGAACGCTTTGCCCAGCTGCGTAAGATGGGGATTAAAACGGTGATGATCACCGGCGATAACCGGTTGACCGCCGCCGCGATTGCCGCCGAAGCGGGCGTGGATGATTTTCTGTCTGAAGCCACGCCGGAAGCCAAACTGGCGTTGATTCGTCAGTACCAGGCCGAAGGACGCCTGGTGGCAATGACCGGCGACGGCACCAACGACGCCCCGGCACTGGCACAGGCGGACGTCGCGGTGGCGATGAACTCGGGCACTCAGGCGGCGAAAGAGGCGGGGAATATGGTCGATCTCGACTCTAACCCGACCAAGCTGATTGAAGTGGTGCACATCGGCAAACAGATGCTGATGACGCGCGGATCGCTGACCACGTTCAGTATCGCCAACGACGTGGCAAAGTATTTTGCCATTATTCCAGCGGCGTTTGCGGCGACCTATCCGCAGCTCAACGCCCTGAACGTGATGCATCTGCACTCTCCGGCGTCGGCCATTCTCAGCGCCGTGATTTTTAACGCGCTGATTATTGTCTTCCTGATCCCGCTGGCGCTTAAAGGCGTGAGCTATAAACCGCTGACGGCGGCCGCTATGCTGCGCCGCAACCTGTGGATTTATGGTCTGGGTGGACTGGTGGTGCCGTTTATCGGTATCAAGATTATCGACATGCTGCTGACCGTGTTCGGGCTGGTTTAAAAGGTAAATCAAATGACGATGTTACGCCCCGCTATACTGCTGTTTATTCTGTTAACGCTGGTGACCGGCGGGCTTTATCCGCTGCTCACAACGGCACTCGGCCAATGGTGGTTTACCGATCAGGCCAACGGTTCGCCGATTATCCAGAACGGTGAAAATCGCGGTTCGCGCCTGATTGGGCAGAATTTTACCGACGCGGGCTACTTTCAGGGGCGTCCTTCCGCCACTGCGGAAAGCCCGTATAATCCGATGGCGTCTGGCGGGAGTAATCTGGCGGGGAGCAATCCCGAGCTGGATAAAGCGATCGGCGAACGCGTTGCCACACTTCGCGCCGCCAACCCGCAGGCCAGCCGTGATGTGCCCGTTGAGCTGGTCACGGCCTCTGCCAGCGGGCTGGATTACAGCCTGACGCCCGAATCGGTCGCATGGCAGATCCCGCGCGTGGCGGCCGCCCGCCAGTTGACCACGGAACAGGTGCGTCAGGTCGTTGAGGAACATACGCAAAAGCCGCTGGTCAATTTTATCGGTATGCCGGTAGTGAATATTGTTGAGCTAAATCTGGCGCTGGACGCGCAAAGGAAAAACTAAATGACCGACGAGCCTGTGCGCCCGGACCCTGACCGACTGCTGGAACAGACAGCCGCCCCGCATCGCGGCAAGCTGAAAGTGTTCTTTGGCGCCTGCGCGGGCGTCGGGAAAACGTACGCCATGCTGGTGGAAGCGCAGCGGCTGCGGGCGCAAGGTTTAGACATTGTGGTAGGCGTGGTGGAAACGCACGGACGCAAAGAGACGGCGGCGCTGCTGGAAGGATTAGCCACGCTGCCCGCCCGGCGGACCAGCCATCGCGGTCGTCTGGTGACGGAATTTGATCTCGATGCCGCCCTCGCCCGCCGTCCGGCGCTGATCCTGATGGACGAACTGGCGCACAGCAACGCGCCAGGCTCGCGTCATCCAAAGCGCTGGCAGGATGTCGAGGAGCTGCTGGAAGCGGGTATCGACGTCTTTACCACCGTTAACGTGCAGCATCTGGAAAGCCTGAACGATGTGGTCAGTGGCGTGACAGGAATTCAGGTGCGCGAAACCGTGCCCGATCCCTTTTTTGATTCCGCCGATGAGGTGGTGCTGGTCGATTTGCCGCCGGACGACCTGCGCCAGCGCCTGCACGAGGGCAAAGTCTATATTACCGGTCAGGCCGAACGGGCCATCGAACATTTCTTCCGCAAAGGGAATTTGATCGCCCTGCGTGAACTGGCGCTCAGACGCACCGCCGATCGGGTGGACGATCAGATGCGTGCCTGGCGTGACCGACAGGGACAGGATCGCGTCTGGCACACCCGCGACGCGATTTTACTGTGTATCGGCCACGGGAGCGGCAACGAAAAGCTGGTGCGCACCGCCGCGCGGCTGGCGGCAAAATTTGGCAGCGTCTGGCATGCGGTTTATGTCGAAACGCCGCATCTGCATGCGCTGCCTGAACATCAACGTCGCGCGATTCTGAGCGCCTTACGCCTGGCACAAGAATTGGGCGCAGAAACCGCCACGTTGTCCGATCCCGCAGAAGACAAAGCCATTCTCCGCTACGCCCGCGAGCATAATCTGGGCAAAATTGTGATTGGCCGTCGCCATCATCGCCGCTGGTTTAGCCGTGAGTCGTTCGCCGATAAACTGGCAAAACGCGCGCCCGATTTAGATTTGGTGATTGTCGCCCTTGATGACAAACCCGCTCCCCTGCCAAACCGAACAGCAGATGTGCGCCCTTTCGGCGAGAAATGGCGTATTCAGCTGCGTGGCTGTCTGGTCGCGACGGTTCTGTGCGCGCTGATCACGTTCGTGGCCAGCCAGTGGCTTTTCGCCTTTGACGCGGCCAATCTGGTGATGATTTATCTGCTGGGCGTGGTGATTGTCGCCCTGCTTTACGGTCGCTGGCCGTCAGTGCTCGCCACGGTGATTAACGTCGCCAGCTTTGATCTGTTTTTTATCGCCCCGCGCGGAACGCTGGCGGTGTCGGACGTGCAGTACATTCTGACGTTCGCGGTGATGCTTACCGTCGGCCTTATCGTCGGGAATCTCACCGCAGGTGTGCGCTATCAGGCACGTATCGCCCGCTATCGCGAGCAACGCACGCGTCATCTTTATGAGATGTCAAAATCGCTGGCAGTGGGCCGCACGCCACGCGATATCGTTCAGACCAGCGAGCAGTTTATTCGCTCGACGTTCCACGCCAGCAGCCTGATTTTGCTGCCCGATGAGCACGGGAAACTGCGCCCGTTGACCTCGGCCAGCGGTATGACGCCGTGGGATGACGCCATTGCCCGCTGGAGTTTTGATAAAGGCTTACCCGCAGGCGCGGGCACGGACACTTTACCCGGCGTGCCCTATCTGATGTTGCCGCTGCGCAGCGCCAACAAGACGCTGGGGCTGGTGATTGTGGAACCGACCCATCTGCGACAGCTGATGATCCCGGAACAGCAGCGTCTACTGGAAACCTTCACGTTGCTGGTCGCCAGCGCTCTCGAAAGACTGGCGCTGACGGCAAGCGAAGAGCAGGCCCGAATGGCCAGCGAGCGTGAGAGCATCCGCAACTCGCTGCTGGCGGCGCTCTCTCACGATCTGCGCACGCCGCTGACCGTCCTGTTTGGCCAGGCGGAAATTTTAACGCTCGATCTGGCGGCAGAGAATTCCCCGCACGCGCCTCAGGCCAGTGAAATACGCCAGCATGTGCTCAACACGACGCGGCTGGTGAATAATCTGCTGGATATGGCGCGCATTCAGTCCGGCGGATTTAACCTCAAAAAAGAGTGGCTGACGCTGGAAGAGGTGGTTGGCAGCGCCCTGAAAATGCTGGAACCCGGTCTTGGCGGGCGACACATTTCTTTGAACATGCCGGAACCGCTGGCGCTGATTCACGTTGACGGCCCGCTGTTTGAGCGTGTGTTGATTAATCTGCTGGAAAACGCGGCGAAATACGCGGGCACCAAAGCAGAGATTGGGCTGAATGCGGGCGTGGCAAATCAGGCATTACGTCTTGAGATCTGGGACGACGGCCCCGGCATTCCCGTTGGACAGGAATCGGCTATTTTTGAAAAATTTGCCCGGGGAAATAAAGAGTCTGCCATTCCGGGTGTCGGGCTTGGGCTGGCGATCTGCCAGGCCATCGTCGAGGTTCACGGTGGGACCATCGACGTGCACAACCGTCCGGAAGGCGGGGCCTGTTTTTGTGTTACACTTCCGCTAGAAGCCCCGCCGGAACTTGATGAATTACCAGAGGATTTGTGATTAACGTTCTGATTGTTGAAGACGAACATGCGATTAGCCGTTTCCTGCGCGCCGCGCTGGAGGGGGACGGCTTGCGCGTGTTTGACGCCGGAACGTTACAGCGTGGCCTGATTGAAGCCGCGACGCGCAAACCCGATCTGGTGATCCTCGATTTAGGTTTGCCAGACGGCGACGGCATCGATTTTATCCGCGAGGTTCGCCAGTGGAGCCAGATGCCGATTATTGTGCTTTCTGCCCGCGCGGAAGAGACCGATAAAATTGCCGCGCTTGATGCCGGTGCCGATGATTATCTCAGCAAACCCTTTGGTATCGGCGAACTGCAGGCGCGACTGCGCGTGGCGTTACGTCGTCATAGCGCCACGACGCCCGCTGAACCGGTCTACACCTTCTCAGACATTCAGGTTGATCTCGCCGCGCGGCGCATTCTTCGAGGCGCGCAAGAGATTCACCTTACCCCGATTGAATTTCGCCTGTTGGCCATTCTGCTGAATAACCACGGTAAAGTGCTGACACAGCGCCAGCTACTCAATCAGGTATGGGGCCCGAATGCCGTCGAGCATAGTCATTATTTACGCATATATATGGGCCATCTTCGTCAGAAACTCGAAGTTGACCCTGCACGCCCTCGCCATTTATTAACCGAAACCGGTATCGGTTATCGCTTTATGCTTTGAATAAGTATTCACTTTATTTAAACCACCAGCCTAAAATATCTCTTTTTATATTTACCCAATATCAAAAAGTTTATAGATGATTTATTTAAAATAAATCAGAACATCCATTCAACACAAGATTAACACCATCATTACAATGCAGAATTTTGATCTGCACTATTCACTCAAAACGAATATTTATTTCTGATTTGATCGGTTAATGGTGATCATACTCACGGTTTACCGCCTTTTCCTGGATAGAATGACCATGCTTTCAATTACTGAAAGGAAAATAAGCATGGAAAACAATAATCGTTTAATGCCTCATATCAGGCGGACAACGCATATTATGATGTTCGCCCACCGCAACAGCTTTGATTTTCATTTCTTCAACGCCCGGTAGATCCCCGTCTGCTGGCGTGTTCGTACACAGGTTATTCTGAACCCCTTGTTTTACAGGCCATTGCCTGTGAACCTGCACGCTTATCCTTTTAAATCCTGAGTGCTTCGTCACCGGACGATTGGGATTTAACTCATCAAAAAAGCAAATTTACTGATTTTTTATCAGCGGCCACACTTTGTTTTTTTCCGGGAAATATCGATTTCTTATTTAAAAGAAACCGATGGGTGAATATTGCCAAAAATAAAGAGATGAATATGAAACTGCTAAAAATCGCTGTCAGTCGTGCCTGCCCAGATTGTTTTACCACCACACGTGAAACGGTCGATATCAGCGCCTCAGATTATATTGATATCGCCGCCGTGGTTCTGGCCGTCAGTGATATTTTCAACGGCACAATAGAAGAAATTGAAGCCACCGGCTTTGGTATTCCGGTATTTATTGCCACTCACAAAGAAGAGATTGTTCCGGCAGAATATTTATCGCGCATTCAGGGTGTTTTTGAATGCAATGACACCAGCAACGACTTTTACGGACGCCAGCTGGAAGCCGCCGCGCAGAAGTACGAAACCCAACTGCGCCCGCCGTTTTTCCGCGCGCTGGTGGACTATGTCAACCAGGGCAACAGCGCATTCGACTGTCCGGGGCATCAGGGCGGCCAGTTTTTCCGCCGCCATCCCGCCGGTAATCAGTTTGTGGATTTCTTCGGCGAGACGCTGTTCCGCTCCGATCTGTGCAACGCCGATGTGGCCATGGGCGATCTGTTGATCCACGAGGGCGCGCCCTGCACGGCACAGAAACACGCCGCAAAAGTGTTTAACGCGGATAAAACCTATTTCGTGCTGAACGGGACGTCGTCGTCCAATAAAGTCGTGCTCAATGCCCTGCTGACACCGGGTGATTTGGTCCTTTTCGACCGCAATAATCATAAATCTAATCACCACGGCGCACTCATTCAGGCAGGCGCTACGCCGGTTTATCTGGAAACTGCACGCAACCCGTACGGGTTTATCGGCGGTATCGACGCGCACTGTTTCGAAGAGAGTTATCTGCGCGAGCAGGTTTCTGAAGTGGCACCTGGACGCGCCCGCGATGCGCGCCCTTTCCGTCTGGCGGTGATTCAGCTCGGAACCTACGACGGCACCATTTATAACGCCCGTCAGGTGGTCGATAAGATTGGTCATCTCTGCGACTACATTCTGTTTGATTCCGCCTGGGTCGGCTACGAACAATTTATCCCGATGATGGCGGATTGTTCCCCGCTGCTGCTGGATCTGAACGAAAACGATCCGGGTATTTTGGTCACGCAATCGGTGCATAAACAGCAGGCTGGATTCTCGCAAACCTCGCAGATCCACAAGAAAGACAGCCACATTAAAGGTCAGCAGCGTTACGTTCCGCACAAACGGTTGAACAACGCTTTTATGATGCACGCCTCCACAAGCCCGTTCTATCCGCTGTTTGCGGCTCTGGATATCAACGCCCGCATGCACGAGGGGCAGAGCGGACGCAACATGTGGATGGACTGCGTGGTCAATGGCATTGAAGCGCGCAAATTGATTCTGCAAAACTGCCGGTTTATCCGCCCATTTGTTCCGGAAACGGTGGACGGCAAAGCGTGGGAAAGCTGTCCAACTGCCAATATTTCATCAGATTTACGCTTCTTCCACTTTGTACCCGGCGAACGGTGGCACGCCTTTGAGGGGTATGCCGAGCACCAATATTTTATCGATCCGTGCAAATTACTGCTCACAACGCCGGGCATTAACGCGCGTACCGGTGAATATGATGAGTTCGGCGTGCCGGCCACCATCCTCGCTAATTTCCTGCGCGAGAACGGTATCGTCCCGGAGAAATGCGATCTCAACTCGATTCTGTTCCTGCTCACGCCGGCCGAAGATATGGGCAAGCTGCAGCAGCTTATTGCGCAACTGGTGCGTTTCGAAAAACTTCTGGAAACCGACGCACCGCTGAAGGAGGTGCTCCCGTCACTGTATAAACAGCATCCTGAACGCTACGCCGGTTATTCGCTGCGCCAGATTTGCCAGGAGATGCACGATCTCTACGCCCGTCACAACGTCAAACAGCTGCAAAAAGAGATGTTCCGTAAAGCGCATTTCCCACGGGTAATGATGAACCCGCAGGAGGCCAATTACGCCTATCTGCGCGGTGAAGTGGAACTGGTTTCTCTGCGCGACGCCGAAGGCCGAATTGCCGCCGAAGGCGCCCTCCCTTACCCACCGGGCGTGCTGTGCGTGGTCCCAGGAGAAGTTTGGGGCGATGCGGTTCTGCGCTATTTCACTGTGCTTGAAGAGGGTATCAACCTGCTGCCGGGCTTCGCACCGGAACTCCAGGGTGTGTATATCGAAGAGTGTGACGGGCGCAAACAGGTACGTTGCTACGTGATTAAACAACCCATTGCTCAACCCACGCTGCTGAAAGGGGAAAAACTATGAGTAAATCCAATAAGATGGGCGTTGTGCAGCTCACTATTCTGACAATGGTGAATATGATGGGCTCAGGCATCATCATGCTGCCCACCAAACTCGCGGAAGTGGGGACGATCTCGATTATCTCCTGGCTGGTCACAGCCGTCGGGTCGATGGCGCTGGCGTGGGCATTTGCTAAATGCGGAATGTTTAGCCGTAAGTCCGGCGGGATGGGCGGCTACGCCGAATACGCCTTCGGTAAGTCGGGCAACTTTATGGCGAACTACACCTACGGCGTGTCGCTGCTGATCGCCAACGTGGCGATCGCGATCTCGGCGGTTGGCTACGGGACGGAGCTGTTTGGCGCAGCGCTCACCCCGGTGCAGATCGGCCTCGCGACCATTGGCGTGCTGTGGATTTGTACTATCGCCAACTTTGGCGGCGCACGCATTACCGGGCAAATCAGCAGCGTGACGGTCTGGGGAGTGATCATCCCGGTCGTCGGACTGTGCATTATCGGCTGGTTCTGGTTTAGCCCGACGCTGTACGCCAACTCCTGGAACCCGCATCACGTACCGTTCTTTACCGCGGTTGGGTCGTCGATTGCGATGACGCTGTGGGCATTTCTTGGGCTGGAGTCAGCGTGTGCCAACGCCGAAGTAGTGGAAAACCCAGAGCGCAACGTGCCGATCGCGGTATTGGGCGGCACGCTGGGTGCCGCAGTGATTTACATCGTTTCGACCAACGTGATCGCCGGGATTGTGCCGAATATGGATCTGGCAAACTCTACCGCGCCGTTTGGTCTGGCTTTTGCGCAGATGTTTACGCCGGAAGTCGGGAAAGTGATCATGGGGCTGATGGTGATGTCCTGCTGCGGTTCACTGCTCGGCTGGCAGTTCACGATTGCGCAGGTATTTAAATCTTCTGCGGATTCCGGTTATTTCCCAAAAATCTTCTCGCGTGTGAGCAAGTCAGAAGCGCCGATTCAGGGGATGCTGGCGATTGTCATTTTCCAGAGCGGTTTGTCGCTGATGACTATTAGTCCGTCCCTGAGCACTCAATTCAATGTGTTGGTCAATCTGGCCGTCGTGACGAATATCATTCCATATATCTTGTCGATGGCAGCGCTGGTGATCATTCAGAAAATGGCAAATGTCGAACCAGGCAAAGCGAAAGTGGCCAATTTTGTGGCGCTGGTCGGGGCGATTTACAGCTTCTATGCGCTGTACTCTTCCGGCCAGGAAGCGATGCTGTATGGCGCGATGGTGACGTTTATGGGCTGGACGCTGTACGGTCTGGTGTCACCGCGTTTTGAACTGAAAAATAAGCACAGCTGAGGTAAACGTAAAACGGCAACCCTGCGGTTGCCGTTGTTTTCCCCTCTTCCGTGGAAGAAGGTTGAGGTGAGAGCTTCAGCCCCACCCGCTCAAACACATTTACGCGTTTTTCAGCACTTCGCTGACAATCTCTACCGCTTCTTTCTCAATCAGCTGACGGTGTTCGTCGCCGAGGAAGCTTTCGCAATAGATTTTGTACGCATCTTCCGTACCGGACGGACGCGCTGCGAACCAGCCGTTTTCAGTCATCACTTTCAGACCGCCGATGGACGCACCGTTACCTGGCGCCGCCGTCAAACGTGCGGTGATCGGGTCACCCGCCAGCGTGCTCGCGCTCACCATCTCTGGAGAGAGCTTAGACAACGCCGCTTTCTGAGCCGAGGTTGCACTCGCCTGAATACGGTTGTAGCTCGGCGCACCAAACCGCGCAGCCAGCTCATTGTAATGTTCCTGCGGATTTTTACCGGTGACGGCCGTGATTTCCGCCGCCAGCAGGCACATGATGATCCCGTCTTTATCGGTCGACCACGGTGTGCCGTCGAAACGCAGGAAGGAAGCGCCCGCGCTCTCTTCGCCGCCAAAACCGAAGCTGCCGTCATGCAGACCGTCAACGAACCATTTGAAACCTACCGGCACTTCCACAAGCCGTCGGCCCAGATCGTTCACCACGCGGTCAATCATCGCAGATGACACCAGCGTTTTACCTACCGCTACCTCTTTACCCCACTGAGGGCGATGCTGGAACAGATAGTTAATCGCCACCGCCAGATAGTGGTTTGGATTCATCAGGCCCGCAGGGGTGACGATACCGTGACGGTCATAATCCGGGTCGTTGGCAAACGCCAGATCGAATTTGTCGCGCAGCGCCAGCAGGCCGGCCATCGCGCACTCTGACGAGCAGTCCATACGGATTGCGCCGTCTTTATCCAGATGCATAAAGCGGAACGTCTGATCGACCTGATCGTTCACAATGGTCAGATCCAGCTTGTAGAACTCCGCGATGCGTTTCCAGTATTCAATACCGGAGCCACCAAGCGGATCCACGCCCAGTTTTAAACCGGCTTTCTGAATCGCTGCGATATCCACGATATCCGCCAGCCCTTCGATAAACGGCTGAACCAGATCGATCTCTTTCACGTGACCAGAAGCCATCGCGGCATCCAGAGAAATACGTTTAACACCTTTCAGACCATCCGCCAGCAGCGCGTTCGCACGGTCTTCCACCACTTTGGTGACGTTGGTATCAGCCGGGCCGCCGTTAGGTGGGTTGTATTTGATACCGCCATCATCCGGTGGATTGTGCGATGGCGTGATAACGATACCGTCCGCCTGCGCGCCGCCTTTTTTGTTGTGCACCAGAATAGCATTCGAGACCGCAGGCGTTGGCGTATAGCCGTTGTCTTCCTGGATAACGACATCCACACCATTCGCTGCCAGCACTTCCAGTACGGAGATGAAGGCCGGTTCGGACAGCGCATGAGTATCTTTACCGACGAAGCACGGACCGGTAATACCATTTTTGGCGCGTTCTTCAGCGATGGCCTGAGCAATGGCCAGAATATGCGGTTCGTTAAAGCTGTGGCGCGCCGCGCCGCCGCGGTGGCCAGACGTACCAAACTTCACTGCGTGTTCTGCGTTGCCCACTTCCGGCTTCAATACATAGTACTGAGCGGTAAGCTGAGCGACGTTAATCAAATCGCTTTGTTGCGCAGGCTGACCCGCGCGTTCGTGATTTGCCATTGCCTGGTCCTTCTTATGCAAGGGTTAAATTGTACCGCAAACCTTTTCAATCAATTCCGCCGGGAATTGCATTGATTGCATGATGTGTTCGACCATGCTGCATTTGCGTCCGGTGTTGGTATTGGTGATGACCCAATAAGGGGTACCCGGAACCTGTTTTGGTTTGGTTTGGTTACCGTTTTGAATCAGCGTCTGCTCATCCGCCGCGAAGTACACGCGCGTACGGCCGTGAAGCGACTCGGTCGCCTCTGCAAACGCTTTGTTATCCAGTGAATAAAGTGTAGTCAGCACCAGCAGAAAACGGTTAACCGCTTTCTTTTGCTCTGCATATTCGTCGGAGAGCAGCAGTTCACGCACAGCACGCACTTTGTCTTTAACCGGCGCAACGGTTTTAGCTTCCGCCACGACGTTTGACGCGCGAACCTCTTTCGAAACCGGAGTTGCAGGCTGTGAAGCGGCAGAAAATTTCAGCATGCGACGTAAAATGTCGGACGCACTCTCGCCAATATGTCGCGTGTGGCTGGCAATATACGCATAGAGCTCATCATCAACTTCGATTGTTTTCATCTTAATCCAGTGCAATATCTTATCTGAATACAAGTCGTTGGGATTATAGGGGCTAATCCCAACCGCGGATAGGGTCAAGCCAGGGTGGCGGCAAAAGTCAGAATAAACTGGATCCTTGCAGCCGGGCGGCAGAATGGTCAACATAATACCCTAACCTGACATACGTAAAAAAAGAACTTTGCCATGAAATTGAATAGCCGAGCGCAATCTGCACAATCGCCGAACAATAATTCTCCCATCGTACTGGTTCACGGGCTTTTTGGCAGCCTCGATAATTTGGGCGTGCTCGCGCGCGATCTGGTTACCGATCACAATATTCTGCAGGTCGATATGCGCAACCATGGGGTTTCACCGCGCGATCCAGAGATGACGTATGCGGCGATGGCCCAGGATCTGCTGGATACGCTCGATGCGAATAACATCGAAAAAGCGACGCTGATTGGCCATTCAATGGGCGGTAAAGCGGTGATGGCCCTGACGGCGATTGCGCCAGAGCGTATTAACCAGCTGGTGGTGATTGATGTGGCACCTGTGGATTACGATGTGCGTCGCCACGACGAAATTTTTGCGGCGATCAATGCCGTCACTGAAGCCAATGCGAAAACCCGTCAGCAGGCTGCGGCGATTATGCGCGAGCATTTAGATGAAGAAGGCGTGGTGCAGTTTCTGCTGAAGTCGTTCGTCGAGGGCGCGTGGCGGTTTAACGTCCCGGTTCTGTGGGATCAATACGATAACATTGTTGGCTGGCAGCCAATTCCAGCCTGGCAGGCCCCTACGCTCTTTATTCGCGGCGGCAATTCACCGTATGTCACAGAAGCCTATCGCGATACGCTGCTGGCGCAATTCCCGCAGGCGCGTGCGCATGTGATTGCCGGTGCAGGCCACTGGGTTCACGCCGAAAAACCGGACGCGGTGCTGCGCGCCATCCGCCGTTATCTCTCTGAGAACGCGATTTGATTAAAATGTCAGCGACTGGACACCTGTTGGCCTCCAGTCGTTGGCGTGCTGATATCAGTAATGTATGATGTCGCGCTCATCGCCCCGGCAATAGCAGGGCCGCTCGTTTTCCCCGAAGTCTCTGAATCATGGCCAAAGAACAAACGGACCGTACGACATTAGATCTGTTCGCGACTGAACGTCGACCGGGACGACCTAAAACCAATCCGCTTTCGCGCGATGAACAGTTGCGCATCAATAAGCGAAACCAGCTTAAACGCGACAAAAGTCGTGGGCTTAAACGCGTCGAGTTAAAACTCAATGCGGACGCAGTCGACGCCCTAAGCGAACTGGCTGAGGCCCGTGAAATCAGCCGCAGCGAGCTGATCGAAGAGATGCTTATGCTGCAACTGCAGGCATTGCGCCATTCACAGTAAAAGTCTGAAAAATCGCCCTTACCCCACTTTCATGTAGCACAGAGTGCAGTCCCGCGTGATAGCTGTTTCCGCTGACTTCTCTGTTCTGCTATGATTGCCCTTATCCGTGGACAATTTGTGCCACCATACCATTAAGTTTCAAGAGGTTATTTTACTCATGGCAATCATCGGCATTTTCTTCGGCAGCGATACCGGTAATACCGAAAACATCGCAAAAAACATTCAAAAACAGCTAGGTAAAGACGTTGCCGACGTCCATGACATTGCGAAGAGCAGTAAAGAAGATCTCGAAGGTTACGATATTCTGCTGCTGGGCATTCCAACCTGGTACTACGGCGAAGCACAGTGTGACTGGGACGATTTCTTCCCAACGCTGGAAGAAGTCGACTTTAACGGTAAGCTGGTCGCGCTGTTCGGTTGCGGTGACCAGGAAGATTACGCAGAGTACTTCTGTGATGCGCTGGGCACCATTCGCGACATCATCGAACCGCGCGGCGCGGCGATTGTCGGTCATTGGCCAACGGCGGGTTATCACTTTGAAGCGTCTAAAGGCCTTGCGGATGACGATCATTTTGTGGGCCTGGCGATTGACGAAGACCGTCAACCAGAACTCACCGCAGAACGCGTAGACAAATGGGTTAAGCAGATCCGCGAAGAACTTCACCTCGACGATATCCTGAATGCCTGATTGATCGTGCGGCGCTGCAAAACTGTTGCGCCGCATTGATAGGTAATTCCAATTAAAATAATTGCTACAAATTTTTAACTTTTGCTTTCATACCTGTACAATATCCCAGGTTAAAGTGGATGCCTTCGCTCAACTTTGTTGGCGATACCACGTTTTTATAAGCATACTTTGCTTGAGACTTGCAGTTTTCATTTAGGCATGGCAGTTCTATAATGAAACGCATTATCCCAAGTGCATTTTCTGTCACTTCTTCTTTAGAAGTGAATCGTTTAGCAACAGGACAGATTCCGCATGACTGACAACAATACCGCATTAAAGAAGGCTGGCCTGAAAGTTACGCTTCCTCGTTTAAAAATTCTGGAAGTACTGCAAGGGCCGGACAATCACCATGTCAGTGCGGAAGACTTGTATAAACGTCTGATCGACATGGGCGAAGAGATTGGCCTGGCGACCGTTTATCGCGTTCTGAACCAATTTGATGACGCCGGGATTGTCACCCGTCATAATTTTGAAGGCGGTAAATCCGTTTTCGAACTGACACAACAGCATCACCACGATCACCTCATCTGCCTGGATTGCGGCAAGGTGATTGAATTTAGCGATGAATCTATCGAATCTCGTCAGCGTGAGATTGCCACTCGTCATGGTATCCGTCTGACCAACCACAGCCTGTACCTCTACGGTCACTGTGCTGAAGGCGATTGCCGCGAAAACGATCACGCGCACGACACCAAATAATCGTCTTGCATACTCTGAGCCAACCTGACGGTTGGCTTTTTTTTGCCTGCTAGACCTGCTAAAAATAAAAAACCCGGTTGTGCGCCATCCAACTCGCATCAGGATGGCGCACAACCGGGCGTGGCAAAAGAGAATTACTTAGTGTTATTGCTGCGAATCTCCTGCCAGATCTTGTCACAACGCTTTGCCACTTCCTGATCATTGCCGGTTTGACGCGCCTGAATACAGGCCTGGTAATCCAGCACCCGCACATTTTCCTGCGTCGCAAACTGCTCGTGCGCTTTCTCTTTTTTCAGCACATTCAGCACGCTCTGGCAGGCTTCAATTTTTTCTGGCGATCCTTCGGCGGTGTTAATACAGGCGCTGTAGGCCTCTTTCAGTCGTGAGTCTTCTTTTGGTGCTTGCGGCTGTGCGCAGGCGACCAGTCCCGATGCAAGCATCGCGACGATAACACATTTTTTCAACATATCAGTCTCCATTCCGGCGGGATGGGGGAATCATCCCGCCGGCGTGTTCATCAGAAAATGGTGAAGGGTGCGATGACCATGAATTTCACGTCACGCTCGTCCTGGAAGATGTTGCCGTAACCGCCCGAGTAGCTTGGAATGTCGGAATGGTTGTCGTATTGAGTGAAGTGCAGTTTAAACATCGTGCCCTTCGCGCGACCGTCCTGAAGGGTGTAGATGGCATCGAGGCTGTATGAGGATTCTTTCAGGCGATAGTTCGGATCGTAGTAAGCGTCCGGCGTCGCCATATCCGCAGGTTTTGCGTCCCATGCATACGCGTAAGATGCGCCAACTGCCCAGCCCGGCAGATTCCAGTTTTTCAGGTCATACATGGCACCGAAGAATACGGCTTTCTCGCCATCGGCGTTGAAATCCGAACGGTTATCCCACCAGATATCCAGGCGACCATTTGAAGATGCGTAGGTCGGCGTCATACGCTGCAGGAAGTAGCCCTGCTGACCTTCGGCCTTCACGTATGTCCCTTCCAGGCGTAAATCAACCTGCCCGATTTTGTAGCCAAAGGTCAGCGCCTGAAGCCATGCCGTGCCGTCATACAGATCGTTCACACCGCCATCGCTGACTTTGTCACGCGTACCGTAGAACTGATAACTGGTCGACAGCGGGCCGCCAACGATATCGAATTTATAGCTGGCTTTGGCGAAGTACTGATCCACGTATCCTTCTGCCTGACCAAACGCCGCTTCCAGCACTAAATCGTTTTTAAAGTCATATTTCGCCCCTAACGAGTGGAGATACTCGACTTTGGTTTTCTTGTCATTCTGGTAGAACTTGTCCATCTCAAGGTGCCATGGCGCTTTATATTCGTTGGTCCACATATAGGAGAAACTCAACGCGCCCGCATCGCCATAGTCAAAGTTTGCTCCGGCTTCAGCGCCCTGATACGTCCCTGGCATAAAGCTCCAGTGTGGGGCTAACAGCGTCTGACCGGTTGGCTGAATATAGCCACCGCGTGCCCAAACCGGACCGTATTTGAATTTAGCGGCCGCTTTGTAGAGGCTGATTCCACTCTTATCACCCGACCAGTCTTCTTTGTAGGCTTTGTTACTGGAGGAGAACGCAATTTCGTTCGGGTGGGCGCTGTCGCCATTTTCCGCCATCTCGATGGCAGTAAACGCCGCAATATCCAGCCCGAACATGTCCGCAGCGTAACCAGACTGGAAATCAAGATTGGCGTTCCAGGTGGAATGGGACAGGTTGGTTTTGTATTTGTCTTCGGTGACGTCTTTACGGTCACGTTCACGCTGCCAGTAATAGATACCGCCCGTGAGCGTGGAATCATCGATAAAGCCTGCTGCCTGAGCCTGCGGAGAAGCGATAAAGCCAGACATTGCTGTCACACCGGCAATAGCCAGCGCCAGCGCACTACGTTTGCCACTGAACGTACGCATAGTTGTTCCTCTTTGACGAATTAAAGCGCCTTAAACGGCGAAAAATCTAAAAAGACCAAACGGTCAGGGGTAGTTATAAATACCCTCGAATTAACTACCGTCTGTAGACTATTTTTCGCGACGCGAATTATCAATGCTTTTCAGTGGGCAAAATGCAGGATTATGACGAAGTGCACATAATTGGTAGTGATTTGTAACATATACATCAGGAAGGGTTTTGTCATTAAAAAATCAACTAAATTCAATCACTAATAATTATTGATAGCGATTACACCGTTTTATTCTACTCTTCTCATACGCATCAAATTTTATTTAATAAAATAAGTAGCAGCTCATTGACCTTATTTTTAGGCATCTTTTTTTTCGATGAAATACTAACAGCCTGATCGACAAGCAAAAAAAACGCCGCAATATGCGGCGTTTGTCTCTCATTGACCTGGATTACTCGCCAGCTTTCGCCCAGGTGTCACGCAGACCGACCGTACGGTTAAAGACCAGTTTGGTAGCGGTTGCATAACGGCTGTCGAGACAGAAGTAGCCTTCACGCTCAAACTGGTAAGCCTTGCCGGCTTCAGCATTTTTCAGTGACGGCTCAGCGTAGCCCTGTTTGATCAGCAGTGATTCCGGATTGATCGTCGCCAGGAAATCTTCCGCAGCGCCCGGATTCGGCACGCTGAACAGACGATCGTAAAGACGAATTTCAACCGGCAGCGCGTGCGCAGCGCTGACCCAGTGAATAACGCCTTTCACTTTACGGCCATCCGCCGGATCTTTGCTGAGGGTTTCGGCGTCATAGCTGCAGAAAATCGTCGTGATATTGCCTTCTGCGTCCTTTTCTACGCGTTCAGCTTTGATCACGTAGGCATTGCGCAGGCGCACTTCTTTGCCCATCACCAGACGTTTGTACTGTTTGTTGGCTTCTTCGCGGAAATCGGCGCGGTCGATCCAGAGTTCTGCGCTGAATGGCACTTCGCGGCTACCCATTTCCGGTTTGCTCGGATGGTTAGGCATCGTCACCAGCTCGCTTTCGCCCTGCGGATAGTTTTCGATAACCAGTTTAACCGGATCGATAACGGCCATTGCGCGCGGCGCGTTTTCGTTCAAATCTTCGCGAATACAGGATTCCAGCGACGCCATCTCGATGGTGTTGTCTTGCTTGGTCACGCCGATACGCTTGATGAATTCGCGGATAGAGGAGGCGCTGTAACCACGGCGACGCAGACCGGAAATGGTCGGCATACGCGGGTCATCCCAGCCTTCAACGTGCTTGTCTGTCACCAGCAGGTTCAGCTTACGCTTAGACATCACGGTGTATTCCAGATTCAGACGAGAGAACTCGTACTGACGCGGATGCACAGGAATGGTGATGTTATCCAGCACCCAGTCGTACAGACGACGGTTGTCCTGGAATTCCAGCGTACACAGAGAGTGCGTGATGCCTTCCAGCGCATCGCTGATGCAATGGGTGAAGTCGTACATCGGGTAGATGCACCACTTGTTGCCGGTCTGGTGGTGTTCGGCAAATTTGATACGGTACAGAACCGGATCGCGCATCACGATGAAAGGCGATGCCATGTCGATTTTGGCACGCAGACACGCTTTACCTTCTTCGAAACCACCGGCACGCATTTTTTCGAACAGTGCGAGGTTTTCTTCGACGCTGCGATCGCGGTATGGGCTGTTTTTGCCCGGCGCAGTCAGCGAGCCGCGATATTCACGAATTTCGTCAGCAGACAGTTCGTCAACGTAGGCCAGGCCTTTATTGATCAGCTCCACCGCATAGGCAAAGAGCTGATCAAAATAGTCTGAAGAGTAGCAAATGTCGCCTGACCAGTTGAATCCTAGCCACTGCACATCTTTTTTAATGGACTCAACGTATTCGATGTCTTCTTTTACTGGGTTGGTGTCATCGAAACGCAGGTTGCATTGGCCCTGATAGTCTTGCGCAATGCCAAAGTTCAGGCAGATGGATTTCGCATGGCCAATGTGCAGGTAGCCATTAGGCTCCGGCGGAAAACGGGTATGCACCGTGGTGTGCTTACCACTGGCCAGATCTTCATCGATGATCTGACGAATAAAGTTACTCGGGCGGGCTTCAGCCTCACTCATCGTGGATTCCTCAAAGGCATAAATAACGTATAGCGGCGTATGATCTTATAAGCCGGACGTAGTGACAACCCTTAAAACGTCCAGGAGGAAAATAATGGGGGCGAATGATGCAAAAAAAAGCGGCGGAGGATAACCCCCGCCGCTTAAGGCATGAACTCTACTCAGGAGCGATTACTTGCCTTTAATCTCATACAGCGGGGTCTGGCCTGCAACAACCTGACCTTTTGCCTGAATCACCAGGCCGCTAAAGTCGTCAATATTGCTACAGACAACCGGGCTTATCATGGAGCGCGCATGGGCGTTCAGGAAGTCCAGATCCATTTCCAGAATCGGCTCACCTGCGACCACTTCTGCGCCCTCTTCAACCAGACGCGTAAAGCCTTTACCCCCCAGAGCAACCGTATCAATGCCCATATGGACAACGATTTCGGCACCCTTTTCGGTTTCCAGACAGAACGCATGGTTGGTGTTGAAGATTTTAACGATAGTGCCGGCCGCTGGTGATACGACGAGTTTTTCGGTTGGAATCACTGCCACACCGTCGCCCACCGCTTTGCTGGCAAAGGCTTCGTCAGGAACCTGTTCAATCGCCACAACTTCGCCGGTCACTGGCGAAACCAGCGCTGCAATAGTGGTTGCGTTGGGGACGGCCTGCGGTTTGGCGGCGACTGGCGCTGCAACTGGAGCAGAACCGGATTCTGATGCGGCAACCGGACCGGTGGTTTTCATTGCGTTAGCGATTTTTTCGGCAACGAAGCCAACAATAATCTGCACGCTGGTTTTATTCAGACGAATCACGCCTGATGCACCCAGGCGTTTTGCCAGCGCTTCGTTAACCAGAGAGGAGTCTTTCACGTTCAGGCGCAGACGCGTGATGCATGCATCAATCCCCGTCAGGTTATCAGAACCGCCCACTGCGGCGATGTACTGACGCGCCAGACCGGCAACATCCTGGTCTGCGTTGCCACTCACATTCACGTCCTGACCATCCGCTTCGCTACCGGCAACAGCCAGTTCACGACCCGGAGTCATCAGGTTGAATTTAGTGATTGTGAAGCGGAACACCACGTAATAGATCGCGAAGAACACCAGACCCTGCGGGATCAGCATCCACCAGTGCGTCGCCAGCGGGTTACGAGAGGACAGCACCATATCCACCAGACCTGCGCTGAAGCCGAAACCTGCAATCCAGTGCATTGACGCGGCGATGAACACAGAGATACCGGTCAGCACGGCGTGAATGAAGTACAGCACCGGCGCAACGAACATGAAGGAGAATTCCAGCGGCTCGGTGATACCGGTGAAGAAGGCTGCAAACGCACCCGCCATCATGATACCCAGAACTTTCGCTTTGTTCTCTGGACGCGCGCAGTGGTAGATGGCCAGCGCCGCACCCGGCAGACCGAACATCATGATCGGGAAGAAGCCCGCCTGGTAACGACCCGTGATACCGACAACCGCTTTACCTGCTTCGATGGACTGTGCGCCACCCAGGAAGTTAGGAATATCGTTAATACCCGCAACGTCAAACCAGAATACAGAGTTCAACGCGTGATGCAGACCGACTGGAATCAGCAAGCGGTTGAAGAACGCATACACGCCCGCACCGGCAGAACCCAGTTTCTGAATGTGTTCACCAAAGTTCACCAGACCATCAAAGATCAGCGGCCAGATGTACATCATGATGAAGGCAACAACGATCATCACGAAAGAGGTCAGAATCGGCACCAGACGACGACCGCTGAAGAAGGAGAGCGCTTTTGGCAACTCTACGCTGCTGAAGCGGTTGTACAGTTCAGCGGAGATAATACCCACCATAATACCCACGAACTGGTTGCTGATTTTACCGAACGCAGCAGGCACCTGATCTGCTGGGATCTTCTGAATCATCGCCACCGCCGCCGGTGAACACAGAGTGGTCAACACGAGGAAGCCCACAAAACCGGTCAGCGCCGCAGCACCGTCTTTATCTTTGGACATGCCGTAAGCGACACCAATCGCAAACAAAACGGACATGTTGTCGATGATGGCGGAACCCGATTTAATGAAGAGCGCCGCTAATGCGTTGTCTCCACCCCAGCTAACCGGGTCAATCCAGTAACCGACACCCATCAGAATTGCTGCCGCTGGCAGCGTGGCTACCGGCACCATCAGTGCGCGGCCAACCTTTTGTAAATAACCTAGAATACTCACTTTCTTCCCCCTTGAGACCCCGTTTAAGGCACGTTCTCAGCTGTTTTTTATTGTGTCACTAACTTATCTATACAGTTGATGAATCACTGGCATTCTGAGTGTGTGAAAAATTAATTCGTATCGCAAATTAAATGCGTACTTTTTGTGAGTTTTGTCACCAAATATCGTTATTAACCCTCCCTTCCACTGGCTAACAGGCAAAACTTATTTTATCATTCAAAAAATCAAGACGGATTGCCCCTGCTTGACGTGATCCAGGTTACGCTTATTAAAACTCCAGGCGCGCCATCCGCCCACTTTTTTTACTTAACTTAGAGGTGAACAATGAGACTGATTCCCCTGGCAACGGCTGAACAAGTCGGTAAATGGGCCGCTCGCCATATCGTTAACCGCATTAATGCGTTTAAACCGACTGCCGATCGTCCTTTCGTTCTGGGTCTCCCAACCGGCGGTACACCGCTGACGGCGTATAAAGCATTAGTCGAAATGCATAAAGCGGGCCAGGTTAGCTTCAAACATGTGGTGACTTTCAATATGGACGAATATGTCGGCCTGGCGAAAGAGCATCCAGAAAGCTATCACAGCTTCATGCACCGTAATTTCTTTGATCATGTTGATATCCCAGCTGAAAATATTAACCTGCTGAATGGCAACGCGCCTGATATTGACGCAGAATGCCGTCAGTACGAAGAAAAAATCCGCTCATACGGCAAAATTAACCTGTTTATGGGTGGCGTGGGTAACGATGGTCACATTGCGTTTAACGAACCTGCGTCCTCTCTGGCTTCTCGCACCCGTATTAAAACGCTGACGCATGACACCCGCGTGGCAAACTCTCGCTTCTTCGACGGCGATGTCAGCCAGGTGCCTAAATATGCACTGACTGTTGGCGTGGGTACGCTGCTGGATGCAGAGGAAGTGATGATTCTTGTGCTGGGTAACGTGAAAGCACAGGCGCTTCAGGCTGCCGTTGAAGGCAACGTCAATCACATGTGGACCATCAGCTGCCTGCAGTTGCATCCAAAAGCCGTCGTCGTGTGCGATGAGCCATCCACGATGGAACTGAAAGTGAAAACGCTGAAATACTTCAACGAGTTAGAAGCTGAAAACATCAAAGGTCTGTAATTGAATTACCGTCTCTTCATAATAGAGAGAGACGGTCGCATTTTTAACCGGGGGTCGTTATGTACGCTTTAACCCACGGTCGGATTTATACCGGCCATGAAATTCTGGATGACCATGCGATTGTTATCGCTAATGGCCTGATTGAACGTGTCTGCCCACTGGCTGACTTGCCGCCAGGGATCGAGCAGCGCTCACTCAATGGAGCAATACTCTCCCCCGGTTTTATCGACGTTCAGCTCAACGGCTGCGGCGGCGTGCAGTTTAATGACACGGCGGAGGCCGTTACGGTCGACACGCTGGAGATCATGCAGAAAGCCAATGAGAAATCAGGCTGCACCAGCTATCTGCCCACACTTATCACCACCAGCGATGACCTAATGAAACAAGGTATCCGTGTGATGCGTGAATACCTGGCAAAACATCCGAATCAGGCGTTGGGTCTGCATCTGGAAGGGCCGTGGCTGAACATCGTCAAAAAAGGAACGCACAACCCAAGCTTCGTGCGTAAACCCGATGCCGAGCTGGTCGATTTTATGTGCGCAAACGCAGATGTGATCACCAAAGTGACACTCGCCCCCGAAATGACGGGCCCAGACGTGATCAGCAAACTGGCGGCGGCAGGCATTGTGGTATCGGCTGGTCACTCCAATGCCACGTTAAAAGAGGCTAAAACCGGTTTCCGTGCAGGGATTACTTTTGCCACCCATCTGTATAACGCGATGCCGTACATTACGGGCCGCGAACCAGGCCTGGTAGGCGCGATTCTGGATGAACCCGACGTGTACTGCGGCATTATCGCCGACGGCCTGCACGTGGATTACACCAACATCCGCAATGCCAAACGCCTCAAGGGCGATAAGCTGTGCCTGGTGACTGACGCGACGGCTCCAGCAGGGGCAAACATTGAACAGTTCATTTTTGCTGGTAAAACAATATACTACCGTAATGGATTGTGTGTGGATGAGAACGGTACGCTGAGCGGCTCTGCGCTGACGATGATCGAAGGGGTACGCAACCTGGTTGAACATTGCAGCATCGCACTGGACGAAGTGCTGCGTATGGCAACGCTCTATCCGGCTCGCGCTATCGGTGTAGACAAACAGCTGGGCGGGATTGCGCCGGGCATGGTTGCCAACCTGACCGCCTTCACGCACGATTATAAAATTACTAAGACCATCGTTAATGGTAACGAGGTCGTCACTGAGTAAGTAAAAGTATGACATCTGGCGGACAAGCTCAAATCGGTAATGTTGACCTCGTTAAACAACTTAACAGTGCGGCAGTTTATCGCCTGATTGACCAGCACGGTCCGATCTCGCGCATACAGATTGCTGAACAGAGCCAGCTTGCTCCCGCCAGCGTGACAAAAATTACGCGTCAGCTTATTGAACGCGGATTGATCAAAGAAGTCGATCAGCAGGCCTCCACCGGAGGCCGACGCGCCATCTCTATCATTACCGAAACCCGCAATTTCCACGCCATCGGCGTGCGCCTGGGCCGTCATGACACCACGCTGACATTGTACGATTTGAGCAGCAAAGTGATCGCAGAAGAGCACTACCCGCTTCCCGAACGCACTCAGGAAACGCTTGAACATGCGTTGCTCAACACCATCGCGCAGTTTATTGAAAACAGTCAGCGCAAAATCCGTGAGCTGATCGCCATCTCTGTCATTCTGCCAGGGCTAGTTGATCCAGAAACAGGCGTCATTCGTTATATGCCGCACATTCAGGTTGAAAACTGGGGCCTGGTGGGCGCGCTCGAAAAGCGTTTCAACGTTACCTGTTACGTCGGCCATGATATTCGTAGTCTGGCGCTGGCTGAGCACTATTTTGGTGCGAGCCAGGACTGTGAAGACTCCATTCTGGTGCGGGTACACCGGGGAACCGGCGCCGGAATTATCTCTAACGGGCGAATTTTCATTGGCCGTAACGGCAACGTCGGTGAGATCGGTCATATCCAGGTCGATCCGCTCGGCGAGCGCTGCCATTGCGGCAATTTCGGCTGTCTGGAAACGGTTGCGGCTAACGCTGCCATTGAACACCGCGTCCGACATTTGCTTGAACAGGGCTACCAAAGCCGTATCACGCTGGACGATTGTAAGATCCATACCATTTGCAAAGCCGCCAACAAAGGCGATGCCCTGGCATGTGAAGTGATTGAGCAGGTGGGTCGCCACTTAGGGAAAACCATTGCTATCGCCATCAACCTGTTCAACCCGCAAAAAGTGGTTATCGCAGGCGAAATTACTGAAGCAGAAAAAGTGCTGCTTCCGGCCATTGAAGGCTGCATTAATGCTCAGGCGCTGAAAGCCTTTCGCCAGAATTTACCCGTCGTGCGTTCAACGCTCGATCACCGCTCTGCGATTGGCGCGTTTGCGCTGGTCAAACGCGCCATGCTTAACGGTCTGCTGCTCCAGCGTTTGCTGGAAAGCTAAGCACCCTTTATAGTGACCCCTTCTTTTTTCGAGATGCCAGGTAGTCCATGACCATTCAGAATGTGATTTGTGATATTGACGGCGTGCTGATGCACGATAACGTTGCTGTGCCCGGTGCAGCAGAATTTCTGAACCGCATCATGGAAAAAGGGATGCCGCTGGTACTGCTCACGAATTATCCGTCACAAACTGGGCAAGACCTGGCAAATCGTTTTGCCACTGCCGGTGTGAATGTGCCGGACAGCGTGTTTTATACCTCAGCGATGGCTACCGCTGACTTTCTGAAACGTCAGGAAGGGAAAAAAGCCTACGTCGTGGGTGAAGGCGCATTAATCCACGAACTGTATAAAGCGGGATTTACCATCACTGATGTGAATCCGGATTTTGTGATCGTGGGTGAAACGCGTTCCTATAACTGGGAAATGATGCATAAAGCGTCTTATTTTGTGGCCAACGGCGCGCGCTTTATCGCCACTAACCCGGATACCCATGGCCGCGGTTTTTATCCCGCCTGTGGCGCACTCTGCGCGGGAATCGAGAAGATTTCTGGACGCAAGCCTTTCGTTGTCGGTAAACCCAGCCCGTGGATTATTCGCGCGGCGCTGAACAAAATGCAGGCCCATTCCGAGCACACCGTGATCGTGGGCGATAACCTTCGCACCGATATCCTGGCTGGATTCCAGGCCGGGCTTGAAACTATCCTCGTGCTTTCCGGCGTGTCGACCATCGATGACATCGACGCCATGCCGTTCCGGCCAAGCTGGATATACCCCTCCGTCGAAGAAATTGACGTTATCTGATAATCAACCACGCCCAAGCGCGTGGTTTTTCATTTCTAACGCTCAAAAACGCAATCGCATCTAACAAAACCCGTTAAAAATTGAATTTTCATCAATAAAACAGTCTGCTAAGTGTTCGTTTTTCAACATTCAGCAATCACTATTGCACTTTTTACGTTTTACTCCGTAAAAGCCTTGCGCGCGCCCCCCTTTTTACGGCATTTTCATAAGCAAGCAACATCACAATGCAACAGGGTTAACGGAGAAGGTTATGTGTTCAATTTTTGGCGTACTGGATATTAAAACTGACGCAGTCGAACTGCGTAAAAAGGCACTTGAGTTGTCTCGCCTGATGCGCCATCGCGGTCCGGACTGGTCCGGCGTTTATGCCAGCGATAAAGCGATTCTGGCTCACGAACGTCTGTCGATTGTTGACGTCAACGCAGGCGCGCAGCCGCTGTATAACGATAAAAAAACGCACGCGCTGGCCGTTAACGGTGAAATTTATAACCATCAGGCGTTGCGTGCAGAATATGGCGATCGCTATGCATTCCAGACCGGTTCCGACTGTGAAGTGATTCTGGCGCTGTACCAGGAGAAAGGACCTGAATTCCTCGACGATTTGCAGGGTATGTTCGCCTTCGCATTGTACGACAGCGAAAAAGACGCCTACCTGATTGCCCGTGACCATATCGGTATCATCCCGCTGTATATGGGCCACGACGAACACGGCAACTTCTATGTTGCCTCTGAAATGAAAGCCCTGGTACCGGTTTGCCGTACTATCAAAGAATTCCCGGCGGGCAGTTTCCTGTGGAGTAAAGACGGCGAAATCCGTTCTTACTACCAGCGTGACTGGTTCGATTACGATGCCGTTAAGGATAACGTGACCGATAAAGCCGAACTGGCGCAAGCGCTGGAAGATGCAGTGAAAAGCCATTTGATGTCAGACGTTCCTTACGGCGTGCTGCTGTCTGGCGGCCTGGATTCTTCGGTTATCTCGGCAATCACCAAAAAATTTGCTGCGCGTCGCGTAGAAGATCAAGAACGCTCTGAAGCCTGGTGGCCGCAGCTGCACTCTTTTGCCGTTGGCCTTGAAGGTGCGCCGGATCTGAAAGCCGCGCAGGAAGTCGCCAACCATTTGGGCACCGTGCACCATGAAATTCACTTCACCGTGCAGGAAGGTCTCGACGCGATCCGCGACGTGATTTATCACATCGAAACGTATGACGTGACAACTATTCGCGCGTCAACGCCGATGTATTTGATGTCCCGTAAAATCAAGGCTATGGGCATTAAAATGGTGCTGTCAGGCGAAGGCTCTGACGAAGTCTTCGGCGGTTACTTGTACTTCCATAAAGCACCAAATGCCAAAGAACTGCATGAAGAAACGGTGCGCAAACTGCAGGCGCTGCATATGTTTGACTGCGCTCGCGCCAACAAAGCCATGTCCGCATGGGGTGTGGAAGCCCGCGTCCCGTTCCTGGATAAGAATTTCCTCGACGTGGCAATGCGGATCAACCCGCAGGATAAAATGTGTGGCAACGGCAAAATGGAAAAACACGTTCTGCGCGAATGTTTTGAATCTTATTTGCCTGCAAGCGTCGCATGGCGTCAGAAAGAACAGTTTTCCGACGGCGTGGGCTACAGCTGGATCGACACGCTGAAAGAGGTGGCAGCGAAGCAGGTTTCAGATAAGCAACTGGAAACCGCGAGCTTCCGCTTCCCGTACAACACGCCAGGCTCAAAAGAAGCCTATTTGTACCGTGAGATTTTCGAAGAATTGTTCCCGGTGCCAAGTGCTGCAGAATGTGTGCCAGGCGGTCCGTCAGTGGCCTGCTCTTCTGCAAAAGCTATCGAATGGGACGAATCGTTCAAATCCATGAACGATCCATCAGGCCGCGCTGTAGGCGTGCACCAGTCTGCCTACAAATGATCCAAACGATCGACAACAGGCCCTTCGGGGCCTTTTTTATTGCTCGTGTTTCGTTAAATAAAATCGATTAATAACCAATAATTGCCGAATATTCGGTCACGCTGTTCGCAACCTAACCAAACACTCACATTCTGGCCATTTTCGTTGAAAAAGGTGTTGACGCTGCAAGGGTCTATACGCATAATGCGCCCCGCAACGCCGATAAGGTAGCGTGAAAAAAGATGGCTACGTAGCTCAGTTGGTTAGAGCACATCACTCATAATGATGGGGTCACAGGTTCGAATCCCGTCGTAGCCACCATCTTTTTTTGCGGGAGTGGCGAAATTGGTAGACGCACCAGATTTAGGTTCTGGCGCCGCAAGGTGTGCGAGTTCAAGTCTCGCCTCCCGCACCATTCTCATTTAGCGTTGCACGGATGGGGTATCGCCAAGCGGTAAGGCACCGGTTTTTGATACCGGCATTCCCTGGTTCGAATCCAGGTACCCCAGCCATTTTCTTCGATTTGCGGTTCTCCGTGGTTATTGGGGTATCGCCAAGCGGTAAGGCACCGGTTTTTGATACCGGCATTCCCTGGTTCGAATCCAGGTACCCCAGCCATCGAAGAATGCAGTTCGGCTACGTAGCTCAGTTGGTTAGAGCACATCACTCATAATGATGGGGTCACAGGTTCGAATCCCGTCGTAGCCACCAAATTAGGGACGTATCGATTAACGTCGGTCACCCAGAAAAAATTGTTGGGGTATCGCCAAGCGGTAAGGCTCTGGTTTCTGATACCAGCATTCCGAGGTTCGAATCCTCGTACCCCAGCCAATTTTAAAAAGTCGTTGACCCTTTTGTTTAACGCAATTGGGGTGTCGCCAAGCGGTAAGGCACTGGTTTCTGATACCAGCATTCCGGGGTTCGAATCCCTGCACCCCAGCCAATAAGTCACAAAAAAGCCCGCTCTGCGGGCTTTTTTGTTTTTGTCGTTATAGTGCAGCCCTTCCCTTTCCCCGAAGGGAAAAGGGAAGAGTCAGTGCAAAGTTTAAAGACCCAAGGCGTACTTCAAGGCCTGACGCTTAAGGCCGCCCGCACGTTCCGCAGCCATCAGCCCCACATTACGCAACACGCGCAACGGACCGAGATCGTTGCTGAATCCCGCGTAAAACAAGTCCATCCCCGACTGCATCAGAAAATTATCCGCCATACGCCGCATCTGGTAACGCTTAAGCACTGCCGCGCTCGCCCAAGGCTCTGCGTGTCCTCGTGCACTCTGTAATACGTCCAGCAACGCTTCGACATCACGATAGCCGAGATTAACGCCCTGTCCTGCCAGCGGATGAATGGTATGGGCCGCATCGCCCACCAGCGCCAGTCCTTCCTGAGTATATTGCAGCGCGTGCCGACGCGTTAACGGGAAACCGCCCGCCGCAACCGGAGTCACCTTACCGAGCCGCGCCGGGAAATGGTGTTCAATTTCGCGCTGTAACTGCTCCATCGACAGCCCTTGTAGCTGACGAATTCGTGCAGGCGTGTCGTACCACACCAGCGAAGCCCAGTTATCAAAAAGCGGCAAAAAGGCATGCGGGCCGTTTGGCGTAAAATGCTGCCAGGTGCTGTTACCTGGATCGTTCTCGCATTTAACCGTAATCAGCATACAAGACTGCTGATACTGCCAGGCATGAATACCCATCCCCGCCATCTGTCGGACCTGCGAATTCGCGCCGTCCGCCCCAACGACCAGCGTGACTGCCAGCTCATCGCCGTTGTCCAGCACGAGTAAATGCCCACTGTCGTGACGATGAAGTGCTTTCAGCGAAGCCGGGACGCGTAACGTGACGTTTGGGTGCGCCTCAAGCGCCTGCCAGAGCGCCAGTTGCAGGATATTATTTTCCACCATGTAACCCAGCAGCGGCAATTTCAGCTCGGCGGCATCAAACGTGACATGGGCGTTTTCCCACTCCCAGGTTTCCAGGCGGCGATACGGATGGGCGCGCATCGCCAGGATTGCATCCCAAATCCCCAGCCCACGCAGAAGATCCACCGATGCCGCACTGATCGCGGAGATCCGAACATCGGGTTGCTGCGTATTATCAAACGCAGGTGGTGCGGCCTGTTCGATGACCGTTACCTGAAATCCCTGCTGTGCCAGCCCGAGCGCCAGTGCGCCGCCGACCATCCCGCCGCCGACAACGGCAATTTCGGTTTGTTGGAGTGTCATGGTCAATAATCCTTTTAAGAGAATCCCTTCAGTTTACCGGATTTTTACGCCCTTGCGGCTGCCAACCTTCATACTGGTCACAACCCCACCAAAGCATTACAATACGCGGCTTGCAATCCTGAGCCTGAGCAAGTCGATGACTAAAAAACTCCATATAAAAACCTGGGGCTGTCAGATGAACGAATACGATTCATCAAAGATGGCCGATCTGCTGAATGCGACCCACGGGTATGAACTGACCGAACTCGCAGAAGAAGCCGATGTGCTGCTGCTTAACACCTGCTCAATTCGTGAAAAAGCGCAGGAAAAAGTCTTCCATCTGTTAGGCCGCTGGAAACTTCTCAAAAAGAAAAATCCGGATCTGATCATCGGTGTCGGTGGTTGCGTGGCCTCGCAAGAAGGTAAACTGATTCGCACCCGCTCCCCGTACGTTGATATCGTATTTGGCCCGCAGACTTTGCATCGCCTGCCAGAAATGATCAACTCGGTGCGCGGCGACCGCAGCCCGGTTGTCGATGTAAGCTTCCCGGAAATCGAAAAATTTGACCGCCTGCCGGAGCCCCGTGCCGACGGCCCGAGCGCGTTCGTCTCTATCATGGAAGGCTGCAATAAATACTGCACTTACTGCGTGGTGCCTTACACCCGCGGCGAAGAAGTCAGTCGCCCGTGTGATGACATCCTGTTTGAAGTCGCCCAGCTTGCGGCGCAAGGCGTACGTGAAGTGAACCTGCTAGGCCAGAACGTCAACGCCTGGCGCGGCGAAAACTACGATGGCAGCACCGGTACTTTTGCCGAACTGCTGCGTCTGGTTGCCGCTATCGACGGTATTGATCGCGTACGCTTTACCACCAGCCATCCGATCGAATTCACGGATGACATCATTGACGTTTATCGCGATACCCCAGAACTGGTGAGTTTCCTGCATCTGCCGGTCCAGTGCGGTTCTGACCGTATACTGAACCTGATGGGCCGCACCCATACCGTGCTGGAATACAAAGCTATCATCCGTAAGCTGCGTGAAGCGCGTCCGGATATCCAGATAAGCTCCGATTTTATCGTTGGCTTCCCTGGCGAAACGACCGACGACTTTGAGCGCACCATGAAGCTTATCGGTGAAATCAATTTTGACGTCAGCTTTAGCTTTATCTTCTCCGCACGTCCGGGAACACCTGCTGCCGATATGGTTGACGATGTGCCGGAAGACGAAAAGAAACAGCGCCTGTACATTTTGCAGGAGCGTATTAACCAGCAGGTCACGGCCTGGAGTCGTCGCATGCTTGGCACGACCCAGCGTATTCTTGTGGAAGGCACGTCCCGCAAGAGCGTCATGCAGCTTTCAGGCCGTACCGAGAACAACCGCGTGGTTAACTTTGAAGGCACGCCGGACATGATCGGCAAGTTTGTCGACATTGAAATTCTGGAAGTGCTCACCAACTCCATGCGTGGCAAAGTGGTCCGTACAGAAGATCAGATGGGACTGCGCGTGGCGGAAACACCTGCCTCCGTCATTGCCCGTACGCGCAAAGAAAATGATTCAGGCGCGGTGGTGTATCAGCCGTGATGCGTTCAGGCCTGCCCGTCTGGCAGGCCTTGTAATTCCCTTCTGCATCCCCAATATGCAAGCATAAGCTTGCGCCTTTAATCTGTGGCGTGAATAATTTCGTTATGACGACTCGTCTGTAGGCCGGATTTGCATATCGCAATCCGGCAATACACACCTTAAGAGGAACAGTTTGAATACAGAAACGCGTGAAATGTCCCTTGAGCCAGCAGACAACGCTCGCCTGCTGAGCCTGTGCGGGCCGTTTGATGACAACATCAAACAACTGGAGCGACGTCTGGGTATTGAAATCAATCGTCGCGATAATCACTTCAAACTCACCGGACGCACCATCTGCGTCAACGCCGCGGCGGATATCCTGCGCAGCCTGTATGTCGATACCGCCCCGATGCGCGGAGAGACGCAGGATATTGAGCCTGAAAAAATTCACCTCGCGATTAAAGAAGCGCGCGTACTGGAACAGAGCGCGGACAGCGTTCCTGAATACGGCAAGGTGATTAATATCAAAACCAAGCGCGGCGTCATCAAGCCACGCACGCCGAATCAGGCGCAGTACATCGCCAACATTCTTGATCATGACATCACGTTCGGCGTCGGCCCTGCGGGGACAGGTAAAACGTATCTGGCCGTTGCAGCGGCAGTGGATGCGCTGGAACGCCAGGACATTCGCCGAATTCTGCTGACCCGTCCCGCGGTCGAAGCCGGTGAAAAACTGGGCTTCCTGCCGGGCGATTTGAGCCAAAAAGTCGATCCGTATCTGCGTCCATTGTATGACGCCTTGTTCGAAATGCTGGGCTTTGAAAAAGTCGAAAAGCTGATTGAACGAAACGTTATCGAAGTCGCCCCGCTGGCCTACATGCGCGGCCGTACGCTGAATGACGCGTTTATTATTCTTGATGAGAGCCAGAACACCACCATCGAACAGATGAAGATGTTCCTGACGCGTATTGGCTTCAACTCGAAAGCCGTGATTACCGGCGATATTACCCAGATCGACCTGCCGCGCAGCACGAAATCCGGTCTGCGCCACGCCATTGAAGTGCTGGCGGAAGTGGATGAAATCAGCTTTAACTTCTTCAACAGCGAAGACGTGGTCCGCCATCCGGTGGTAGCGCGCATCGTTAACGCCTATGAGGCATGGGAAGAGGCAGAGCAAAAACGTAAAGCAGAACACGCAGCGGAACGCAAACGCGAATCCCAGGAGCAAGAGAATAAATGAGTCAGGTGATCCTCGATTTACAGCTGGCATGTGAAGACAATTCCGGTTTGCCGGAAGAGAGTCAGTTCCAGAAATGGCTGGATGCGGTGATTCCCCAGTTTCAGGAAGAGTCAGAAGTGACGATTCGTGTGGTGGATGAAGCGGAAAGTCACGAGCTCAACCTGACCTACCGCGGGAAAGACAAGCCGACTAACGTGCTCTCGTTTCCGTTTGAAGCACCTCCTGGTATTGAGCTGCCGCTGCTGGGCGATTTAATCATCTGCCGCCAGGTAGTTGAACAGGAAGCTAAAGAGCAGCAAAAACCGCTCGACGCGCATTGGGCGCATATGGTCATTCACGGTAGCCTGCATCTGCTTGGTTACGATCATATCGAAGACGAAGAAGCGGAAGAGATGGAATCCCTTGAGACAGAGATAATGCTTGCTCTGGGCTATGAGGATCCGTACATTGCCGAGAAAGAATAGTCAGCGAAGCTTATGTAGCTGAACTGACACATCATGCCGCCGCAAAGGGACATTTCCTGCGGCGGTGCGCTTTACACTGACGAGAGAACCCTTAACAAACGCCATGAGCGACGACAATTCACACAGTAGCGACACGACAACCAGTAAGAAGGGATTTTTCTCCCTCATTCTGAGCCAGCTTTTCCACGGTGAGCCAAAAAACCGTGATGAACTTCTGGAGCTGATTCGTGATTCCGGGCAGAACGATCTTATCGATGAAGATACGCGCGAAATGCTCGAAGGGGTCATGGACATCGCCGACCAGCGCGTTCGCGATATTATGATCCCCCGCTCGCAGATGATTACCCTGAAACGCAACCAGACGCTGGACGAGTGCCTCGATGTCATCATCGAATCTGCCCACTCGCGTTTCCCGGTCATCAGCGAAGACAAAGATCACATCGAAGGGATTCTGATGGCGAAAGATCTGCTGCCGTTTATGCGCAGCGATGCCGAAGCCTTCAGCATGGAAAAAGTGTTACGCCAGGCGGTGGTGGTTCCGGAAAGTAAGCGTGTTGATCGCATGCTGAAAGAGTTCCGCTCCCAACGCTACCACATGGCGATTGTTATCGATGAATTTGGCGGTGTTTCCGGCCTTGTTACGATTGAAGACATTCTCGAACTGATTGTCGGCGAGATTGAAGACGAATATGACGAAGAAGACGATATCGAATTCCGTCAGTTGAGTCGTCACACCTGGACCGTGCGCGCGCTGGCCTCTATTGAAGAGTTCAACGAAACTTTCGGCACCCACTTCAGCGATGAAGAGGTCGATACCATCGGTGGTCTGGTGATGCAGGCATTCGGTCATCTTCCTGCGCGTGGCGAATCCGTTGAAATCGACGGTTACCAGTTTAAGGTCGCCATGGCCGACAGTCGCCGTATTATACAGGTTCACGTCCGAATGCCGGACGACTCCCCGGTACCAAAACTGGAAGACTAATGTAAATGGCATTTGCCCCATTATTTGAACGCCAGCGCGTACGTTTGCTGCTGGCGCTGTTATTCGGAGCCAGCGGAACGCTGGCTTTTTCTCCTTACGACATCTGGCCCGCTGCGCTTATTTCGCTGATGGGTTTGCAAGGATTAACGCTTAACCGTCGCCCGGTACAGGCCGCCGCAATCGGCTACTTCTGGGGGCTTGGCCTGTTCGGCTCAGGCATTAACTGGGTTTACGTCAGTATCGCGCAGTTTGGCGGAATGCCGGGGCCGGTTAACGTTTTCCTTGTGGTGCTGCTGGCCGCCTATCTTTCACTGTATACCGGTTTGTTTGCAGGCGTTCTCTCGCGCCTGTGGCCTAAAACGACCTGGATTCGTGTCGCCATTGCTGCGCCAGTGGTCTGGCAAATTACCGAATTCCTGCGCGGCTGGGTGCTCACCGGCTTCCCGTGGCTCCAGTTCGGTTACAGCCAGATTGACGGTCCATTGAAAGGACTCGCGCCCGTCATGGGCGTTGAGGCGATCAACTTCCTGCTGATGGTGGTCACCGGCCTGCTCGTTCTGGCACTGATTAAACGTAACTGGAAACCGCTGGTTGTTGCGGTTGTGCTGTTCGCATTGCCCTTCCCGCTGCGTTACATCCAGTGGTTTACGCTGGAGCCTGAACGCGCCACCCAAGTGTCTATGGTACAGGGCAATATCCCTCAGTCGCTGAAGTGGGACGAGAACCAGCTCATTAACACGCTGAAAATCTATCTCGATGCGACGCAAAAAGAGATGGGTAAATCGCAGCTGATTATCTGGCCTGAGTCGGCGATTCCGGATCTGGAAATCAATCAGCAACGTTTTCTGAGCATGATGGACGATCTACTGCGTGCGCGTAATAGCACGCTGATCACCGGGATTGTCGACGCGCGGCTGAATAAGCAAAACCGTTACGACACCTACAACACCATCATTACGCTTGGTAAAGACAACCCGTACAGCTACGAGTCGACCAACCGCTACAACAAAAACCACCTGGTGCCGTTTGGCGAATTTGTCCCTCTGGAAACGATTCTTCGCCCGCTCGCCCCGTTCTTCGATCTGCCGATGTCGTCATTTAGCCGCGGCCCCTACGTCCAGCCACAGCTGCATGCCCATGGGTTAGCGCTGACCCCCGCCATTTGCTACGAAATTATTCTTGGCGAGCAGGTCCGCGACAACTTCCGCGCTGACACCGATTATCTGCTGACCATTTCAAACGATGCCTGGTTTGGTAAGTCGATTGGCCCGTGGCAACATTTCCAGATGGCGCGTATGCGTTCGCTGGAGCTGGCCCGACCGTTACTGCGCAGCACCAACAACGGCATCACCGCAGTGATTGGCCCGCAGGGCGAAATCCAGGCGATGATCCCGCAGTTCACCCGTGCGGTATTGACCACAAAAGTTACACCAACCACTGGCCTGACGCCGTACGCTCGTACCGGAAACTGGCCGCTGTGGATCCTGACTGTGCTATTTGGTTTTGGCGCGCTACTGATGAGTTTACGTCAGCGTCGTCGTTAAGCCCTTCCTTTGCCCGGCCACGCGTTGTGTGTCGGGCAAACAAATCCTGCCTTATTTGCCATTTCTGGCACACCTATTGCTTTGTTAAATCACATATTCAGTCGTTTGGCTTAACGTGCAACCCAGTCGCACCATCGCAGTTCAGCGGTAGCACCGAAACGGTGCAACGAAAGATTATTGCCTCTGAATGGTGCGGCGCGCTTCGCAAAAATAAACAATAACGCAGCAAAATCTTTACATTAAGCCAGACTAAATGTTAACAAGCTTGCATAACACTGCACTCGCATAGCGCGAGATATAACAACATCACAATGGGTATCGATGCGTCTCTGGCGCAGATAATAAAAGGAGTTGGGTATGCAATTACGTAAACTGGCCACAGCAATGCTGGTAATGGGAATGTCCGCAAGCGTCGTTCACGCTGAAGACGCCCCGGCAGCCGGGAGCACTCTCGACAAGATTGCCAAAAATGGCGTGATCGTGGTCGGCCACCGTGAATCTTCCGTCCCGTTCTCATACTACGACAACACGCAAAAAGTCGTGGGTTACTCACAGGATTACTCCAACGCAATCGTTGAAGCCGTCAAGAAAAAGCTGAACAAACCCGATCTTGAGGTGAAGCTGATTCCAATTACCTCACAAAACCGCATTCCGCTGCTGCAAAACGGCACCTTCGATTTTGAGTGTGGTTCTACGACGAACAACCTTGAGCGTCAAAAACAAGCGGCCTTCTCCGACACCATTTTCGTGGTCGGTACGCGTCTGCTGACCAAAAAAGGCGGCGACATTAAAGACTTCGCGGACCTGAAAGGCAAAGCCGTTGTTGTGACCTCGGGTACCACTTCTGAAGTTCTGCTGCACAAGCTGAACGAAGAGAAGAAAATGGATATGCGCATCATCAGTGCGAAAGACCACGGTGATTCCTTCCGTACGCTGGAAAGCGGTCGTGCAGTGGCCTTTATGATGGATGACGCTCTGCTGGCTGGCGAACGTGCAAAAGCGAAGAAGCCTGATAACTGGGAAATCGTCGGCACCGCGCAGTCTAAAGAAGCTTACGGCTGTATGCTGCGTAAAGACGATGCGGACTTCAAAAAGCTGATCGATGACACCATCGCGAAAACGCAGACCTCTGGCGAAGCGGAAAAATGGTTCGATAAGTGGTTCAAGAACCCGATTCCACCAAAAAATCTCAACATGAACTTTGAACTGTCTAGCGACATGAAAGCCCTGTTCAAAGAACCAAACGACAAAGCACTTAACTAATTAGAACCATAGGGGCGGGATCTCCTGCCCTCTCGATTGTCGGGAAGCGTGGACAGACTATACGCTGAGTGGTCGTTCCCCACTCAGCGCGAAAATTGAGCTTCTCACCAATCTTCGAGGGTAGCGCTGCTACCCTTTTTTTTCTGGAGTTGATTATGTCAATAGACTGGAACTGGGGCATTTTTCTGCAACAAGCTCCGTTCGGCAACACAACCTATCTCGGCTGGCTGTGGAGCGGCTTTCAGGTCACCGTTGCGCTCTCTATAACGGCCTGGATTATCGCTTTCCTTGTCGGCTCGCTGTTCGGTATTTTGCGTACCGTACCTAACCGTTTTCTCTCTTCTCTTGGCACGCTTTACGTTGAACTGTTCCGTAACGTTCCGTTAATCGTGCAGTTCTTTACGTGGTATCTGGTCGTTCCTGAACTGTTACCTGAAAATCTCGGCATGTGGTTTAAGTCGGAGCTGGACCCTAACATTCAGTTCTTCGTCTCCTCCATGCTCTGCCTTGGGTTGTTCACCGCGGCGCGCGTCTGTGAGCAGGTTCGTTCAGGCATCCAGTCTCTGCCGCGTGGGCAAAAAAATGCCGCGCTGGCAATGGGACTGACGCTGCCACAAGCCTACCGCTATGTGCTGCTGCCAAACGCCTATCGCGTGATCGTGCCGCCGATGACCTCAGAGATGATGAACCTGGTGAAAAACTCGGCTATCGCCTCGACCATCGGTCTGGTCGATATGGCGGCGCAAGCGGGCAAGCTTTTGGATTACTCCGCGCACGCGTGGGAATCCTTCACCGCGATCACGCTCGCCTATGTGCTGATTAACACTGTCATCATGCTGGTGATGAACCTGGTTGAACGTAAAACTCGCCTGCCGGGCAATCTGGGGGGCAAATAATGTACGAGTTTGACTGGAGTTCCATCGTCCCATCGATGCCGTATCTGCTGGACGGACTGTTGATTACCTTAAAAATCACCGTCATTGCCATCGTTATCGGTATTGTCTGGGGCACGATTCTGGCGGTCATGCGCCTGTCGAGCTTTAAACCGTTTGCCTGGTTCGCCACGGCTTATGTCAACGTTTTCCGCTCCATTCCACTGGTAATGGTGCTGCTGTGGTTTTATCTGATCGTACCGGGTCTGTTGCAAAACGTGCTTGGGCTTTCGCCGAAAGCGGATATCCGCCTGATCTCTGCAATGGTCGCTTTCTCGATGTTTGAGGCGGCTTATTATTCAGAAATTATTCGCGCAGGTATTCAGAGCATTTCGCGTGGGCAATCCAGCGCAGCGCTTGCGTTAGGCATGACTCACTGGCAGTCAATGAAGCTCATCATTCTGCCGCAGGCGTTTCGCGCCATGGTTCCACTGCTGCTCACGCAGGGTATTGTCCTCTTCCAGGATACGTCACTTGTGTATGTGCTGAGCCTCGCGGACTTCTTCCGCACAGCTTCCACAATCGGTGAGCGTGACGGTACGCAGGTGGAGATGATCCTGTTCGCAGGTGCGGTTTATTTTGCAATTAGTTTAAGTGCATCGCTATTGGTCAGCTGGCTGAAGAAAAGGACAGTGCAATGATTTCCCTGAAAAATGTTTCAAAATGGTATGGGCACTTTCAGGTGCTGACCGACTGCTCAACGGAAGTGAAAAAAGGCGAAGTGGTGGTGGTTTGCGGGCCGTCAGGTTCCGGTAAATCTACGCTTATCAAAACGGTTAACGGCCTTGAACCTGTTCAGCAGGGTGAGATTACCGTCGATGGCACGAAGGTGAACGACAAAAGCACTGACCTCGCGAAATTGCGTTCTCATGTCGGCATGGTATTCCAGCACTTTGAGCTGTTCCCGCATCTGTCGATTATTGAGAACCTGACGCTGGCGCAGATTAAAGTGCTCAAACGCGACAAAACGGCCGCGCGTGAAAAAGGGTTAAAGCTTTTGGAACGTGTCGGGTTGTCTGCCCATGCAAATAAGTTCCCGGCGCAGCTTTCCGGCGGTCAGCAGCAACGTGTGGCTATCGCCCGCGCGCTGTGTATGGACCCGATTGCCATGCTGTTCGATGAACCCACTTCTGCACTCGATCCAGAGATGATTAACGAAGTGCTGGACGTCATGGTTGAACTGGCTCACGAAGGCATGACCATGATGGTGGTGACCCACGAAATGGGCTTTGCCCGTAAAGTGGCGAATCGTGTGATCTTTATGGATGAAGGCAAGATTGTCGAAGATTCTCCGAAAGAAGATTTCTTTGCCAATCCGCAATCCGATCGCGCTAAAGACTTCCTCGCAAAAATCCTGCACTAATCAATACCGTGCGCAATCTTCGGATTGCGCACGACTTCACGCTTTGCCTCTCTTTTTCTCGTCTGTATCACATCGCGGCGTTAACCTTGTCACAAACTCACGCTCAGAATGGAGAACAGAACGCTATGGCACTGCCTATTATTCTCGATTGCGATCCGGGTCATGATGACGCTATCGCACTTGTTCTTGCCCTCGCATCACCGGAGTTGGCCCTCAAAGCAGTTACCTCTTCCGCTGGAAATCAAACACCCGACAAAACGTTGCGTAACGTGTTGCGCATGTTGACGTTGCTTAACCGTACCGATATTCCGGTGGCGGGTGGCGCGCGCAAGCCCCTGATGCGTGATTTAATTATTGCTGATAACGTCCATGGCGTGACCGGCCTTGACGGCCCGGCACTGCCAGAACCGGCTTTCAAACCCCAGGAGTGTACGGCGGTCGAACTTATGGCCAACGTGCTGCGCGCAAGCGATGAACCCGTCACGCTGGTGGCAACCGGCCCGCAAACGAACGTGGCGCTACTGCTCAATAGCCACCCAGAGCTGCACAGTAAGATCGCGCGTATTGTGATCATGGGTGGATCGATGGGGTTAGGGAACTGGACGCCTGCCGCCGAATTTAACATTTTCGTCGATCCCGAAGCGGCTGAGATTGTGTTCCAGTCCGGCTTACCGATTGTCATGGCAGGCCTTGACGTCACCCATCGTGCGCAAATTATGGCAGCAGATGTTGAGCGTTTCCGCGCGATTGGCAACCCTGTTGCGACCACCGTGGCAGAATTGCTCGACTTCTTTATGGAGTACCACAAAGCGGAAAAATGGGGATTCCATGGCGCGCCGTTACACGATCCTTGTACGATTGCCTGGCTGTTAAAACCGGATCTGTTTACCACAGTTGATCGCTGGGTCGGCGTGGAAACCCAGGGGAAATACACGCAAGGGATGACGGTGGTGGATTATTATTCGCTGACCGGTAACAAACCGAATACCACGCTGATGGTCGATATCGACAGACAAGGTTTTGTGGATTTACTCTCGGAGCAGCTGAAGTTTTACAACTAGTGCGTTCTGATGCCCTCTCCCACGTGAAGAGGGAGCAAACACTAAAAAAGGCAACTGGCGTTGCCTTTTTGCTTTTACCTTGTGCGGTCTCATGCCCTCAACCCGACCCTCTTTACAGGGAGAGGGGGTAAACACGTATTCTCTCCATTTCGGGAAAGAAGACATCTAGTTAGGGCTCAAACGGTCGCCTCTGGAACTGATCGTGACCACATTTTGGGCAGCGCGGCAGCACGTCAGGCGTGTATACCGCCAGGTGGAAGTGACAGTTCTCGCACACCAGATTACCCAATCCCACCACTTCGCCACTGTGATACACGCCGTGATGATTCAGATCCTGGAAAACTTCGCGCCATTCCAGCTGGGTTTTATCGGTAATATCCGCCAGCTCCTGCCACAGACTTTCTTTGATGACGCGCATAAATACGCTGTCCGTGATTTCATTCTGACTCTCTTCGTAGCTTCTCGCGAACTCTTCCAGATCGCGTCGCACGGCTCGCGTCACCTCTTCGACTTCGGTACGCGTTAATTCACCCGTTTGCACGACCCGCGCACGAGCCTGTTCGACCAGCGCGTCGATATCGCGTTCTCCGTTGCGCAGCCGTTCCGTCAGTGTGGCTACCAGTTCGCGGTAATATTGAGCAACCTTGTTCATCATTTCGCCTCCCGGGTAAGTAACTGTCTCTAATGATAGACCTTATTTGCGAAGCGCTGTGTCAGGTCATCCACACTCTGCGTAAATTCCTGCAAGCGCGTTTTTTGGGAAAGGCTGTTTTGAGGCGGACGTTTGGGCTATGCTAGGCGGATCTGAAATTCCCCATCCATTGGCTACGTTTGTAGCTGTATTGAGAACAGGACCACTGGCTGCCATGCAAGAGCAATACCGCCCGGAAGAGATAGAAACAAAAGTCCAGCAACACTGGGACGAGAAGCGTACTTTCGAAGTCACTGAAGACGAGAGCAAAGAGAAGTATTACTGCCTGTCGATGCTTCCCTATCCTTCTGGTCGACTACATATGGGCCACGTGCGTAACTACACCATCGGTGATGTGATCGCACGCTACCAGCGTATGCTCGGTAAAAACGTCCTGCAACCGATTGGCTGGGATGCGTTTGGTCTGCCTGCTGAAGGCGCGGCGGTGAAAAACAACACGGCCCCTGCGCCGTGGACGTACGACAACATCGCTTACATGAAAAACCAGCTCAAAATGCTGGGCTTCGGCTATGACTGGAGCCGCGAGCTGGCGACCTGTACCCCAGAGTATTACCGCTGGGAGCAAAAATTCTTCACCGAGCTGTACAAAAAAGGCCTGGTGTACAAGAAAACCTCTGCGGTGAACTGGTGCCCGAACGACCAGACCGTTCTCGCGAACGAACAGGTTATCGACGGCTGCTGCTGGCGCTGCGATACCAAAGTTGAGCGCAAAGAGATCCCACAGTGGTTCATTAAAATCACCGCTTACGCTGACGAACTGCTGCGCGATCTGGACAATCTGGATCACTGGCCAGACACCGTTAAAACGATGCAGCGCAACTGGATTGGCCGCTCTGAAGGTGTAGAAATCACCTTTAACGTTGAAAACAGCGATCAGACGCTCACGGTGTATACCACGCGTCCCGACACCTTCATGGGTGCGACTTACCTGGCCGTTGCCGCGGGTCATCCGCTGGCACAGCAGGCTGCTGCGAACAATCCAGCGCTGGCCGCTTTCATCGACGAATGCCGCAATACCAAAGTGGCAGAAGCCGATATGGCGACGATGGAGAAAAAAGGCGTTGCGACAGGTTTTAACGCCATTCACCCACTGACCGGCGAAGCGGTTCCCGTTTGGGCAGCCAACTTTGTGCTGATGGAATACGGCACGGGTGCAGTTATGGCCGTTCCGGGCCACGATCAGCGTGATTACGAATTTGCGACTAAATACGGCCTGAACATCAAGCCGGTTATCCTGGCCGCTGACGGTTCAGAACCGGATCTGTCTGAGCAGGCGCTCACCGAAAAAGGCACCCTGTTTAACTCTGGCGAATTCAGCGGATTGAGCTTCGAAGAAGGCTTCAACGCTATCGCGGATAAACTGGCCTCCCTGGGCGTCGGTGAGCGAAAAGTGAACTATCGTCTGCGCGACTGGGGTGTTTCCCGTCAGCGTTACTGGGGTGCGCCGATTCCAATGGTCACGCTGGAAGATGGCACCGTGCTGCCAACGCCAGAAGATCAACTGCCGGTTATTTTACCGGAAGACGTGGTCATGGACGGGATCAGCAGCCCGATTAAAGCCGATCCGGAGTGGGCGAAAACCACCGTTAACGGTCAGCCAGCGCTGCGTGAAACGGATACATTCGACACCTTTATGGAGTCATCCTGGTACTACGCGCGCTACACCTGCCCGCAGTATCAGGAAGGTATGCTGGATTCCAAAGCAGCGAACTACTGGCTGCCGGTGGATATTTACATTGGTGGTATTGAACACGCCATCATGCACCTGCTCTACTTCCGCTTCTTCCATAAGTTGATGCGTGACGCGGGTCTGGTTAACTCTGACGAACCAGCAAAACAGCTGCTGTGCCAGGGCATGGTTCTCGCGGATGCGTTTTACTATGTCGGCGTGAACGGCGAGCGTAACTGGGTATCCCCGGTTGATGCGATCGTTGAACGCGACGAGAAAGGCCGTATCGTGAAAGCGAAAGACGCGGCGGGCAATGAGCTGGTGTATACCGGCATGAGCAAGATGTCCAAGTCCAAAAACAACGGCATCGATCCGCAGGTGATGGTTGAACGTTACGGTGCAGATACCGTGCGTCTCTTCATGATGTTTGCGTCCCCGGCGGATATGACGCTGGAATGGCAGGAATCAGGCGTAGAAGGCGCGAACCGCTTCCTGAAACGCGTCTGGAAACTGGTCTACGAGCATACGTCTCAGGGCGAAGCGCCCGCCCTGAACGTCGGTGCGCTGAGTGAAGATCAGCAGGCACTGCGTCGCGATGTTCACAAAACTATCGCAAAAGTAACCGATGATATTGGTCGTCGTCAGACCTTCAACACCGCAATTGCGGCTATTATGGAACTGATGAACAAGCTGGCGAAAGCACCGCTGGAAGGCGAGCAGGATCGTGCCTTGATGCGTGAAGCGCTGTTGGCCGTCGTTCGTATGCTGAACCCGTTCACACCACATGCATGCTTCACATTGTGGCAGGAATTGAAAGGCGAAGGCGATATCGATAACGCCCCGTGGCCTGTTGCTGATGAGTCAGCAATGGTTGAAAACACCATGCTGGTTGTGGTTCAGGTCAACGGTAAAGTGCGCGGTAAAATTACCGTTGCAGTCGATGCAACTGAAGAACAGGTTCGTGAACGCGCAGGCCAGGAACATCTGGTTGCGAAATACCTTGAGGGCGTTACCGTGCGTAAAGTGATCTACGTACCCGGTAAACTGCTGAATCTGGTCGTTGGCTAAGCGCGGGAGGAAACGTGCGACAACTGGCAACATTACTCTTATCCCTGACGGTGCTTGTCACCGCAGGTTGTGGCTGGCATCTGCGTAACACTACTGCAGTGCCTGAACAAATGAAAACGATGATCTTCGATTCGGGGGACCCAAATGGTCCACTGAGCCGTGCGATTCGTAACCAGCTGCGTCTCAATGGCGTTGAGCTTATCGAGAAAGGAACGCTGCGCCAGGATATTCCATCATTCCGCGTATTAAGCTCTTCACTGAGCAAAGATACCGCGTCCATCTTCCAGGATGGCCGTACAGCGGAATATCAGATGGTGATGTCGGTGAGTGCTGCCGTGCTGATCCCGGGTCGCGACATTTACCCGATCAGCACCAAGGTCTATCGTTCGTTCTTTGATAACCCACAAACTGCGCTGGCAAAAGACGCCGAGCAGCAGATCATTATCAATGAAATGTACGACAAGGCTGCGGAACAGCTAATCCGCAAACTGCCGAGCATCCAGGTCGCGTCAAAAGACACCGATACGGAACACGCCGTTCCACTGGATACCACGCCGCAAGTTACCGGAACGCTGGGTAACTAATGCTACGGTTGTATCCTGAACAACTCCGCGCGCAGCTCAACGAAGGGCTGCGCGCGGCGTATCTGTTACTCGGAAACGATCCGCTTTTGCTCCAGGAAAGTCAGGATGCTGTGCGTCAGGCTGCTGCTTCACAGGGCTTTGACGAACACCATACTTTCCAGCTTGATAACAGCACCGACTGGCAGACGATCTTTTCGCTTTGCCAGGCGATGAGCCTTTTTGCATCTCGTCAGACGCTCCTGATTCAGCTACCGGAAAATGGTCCTAATGCGGCCATTAACGAGCAGCTCGCAACGCTGGTGAGTCTGCTGCACGCTGATTTACTCCTGATTGTTCGTGGCAATAAGCTCACCAAAGCACAGGAAAATGCCGCCTGGTTTACCCAGTTGGCAACCCATTCTGTTCAGGTTACATGCCAGACGCCTGAACAGGCGCAACTGCCAAAATGGGTTGCAGTCCGGGCGAAACAACTGAATCTCCAGTTAGATGACGCCGCTAATCAGCTGCTGTGTTATTGCTATGAGGGAAACTTGCTGGCACTCGCGCAAGCGCTGGATCGGCTGTCGTTGCTGTGGCCAGATGGCAAACTGACCTTGCCGCGTGTTGAACAAGCGGTTAACGACGCCGCGCACTTTACCCCGTTCCATTGGGTCGATGCTCTGCTGGCGGCGAAAAGTAAACGCGCACTGCACATTTTGCAGCAGCTGCGCCTGGAAGGAAGCGAACCGGTTATTTTGCTGCGCACTCTCCAGCGTGAGTTGTTACTGCTTAACACCTTAAAACGCCAGTCGGCCAACACCCCATTACGCGCGCTTTTTGATAAGCACCGTGTCTGGCAAAACCGTCGGGCGATGACCACCGAAGCGTTAAACCGGCTGAGCCACGAGCAGCTCCGTCAGGCAGTACAGCTTCTAACCCGTGCGGAGCTAACGCTGAAGCAGGATTATGGTCAGTCGGTTTGGGCCGAACTGGAAAGCCTCTCGCTGCTGCTGTGTCATAAGGCGCTGGCAGACGTGTTTATTGATGGTTGAGATGAACTCTTTACAGGCACTTTTTGGCGGTACATTCGATCCTGTCCATTATGGTCATTTGAAACCGGTTGAAATACTGGCGAATCTGATTGGCCTGCAGCGCGTGATCATCATGCCCAATAATGTTCCGCCGCACCGTCCTCAGCCGGAAGCGACAAGCGAACAGCGTAAACACATGCTGGAACTGGCCATCGCAGATAAGCCCCTTTTTCAGTTAGACGAGCGGGAATTGCGCCGGGATATGCCGTCTTACACTTCGCAAACTCTGATGGAGTGGCGCGCGGAACAAGGCCCCACCCGGCCATTAGGATTCATCATCGGTCAGGATTCATTGCTGAACTTCCCGACCTGGCATCAGTATGAAACGATTCTGCAAAACAGCCATCTCATCGTTTGCCGCCGTCCAGGCTATCCCCTCACGATGAAAGACGAGCAGTATCAGGCATGGCTTGAAGCGCATCTGACGCACAATGTGGAAGATTTGCATACTTTGCCTGCCGGTAAAATTTATCTGGCCGAAACGCCGTGGTTTGATATCTCTGCTACGTTGATACGTGAACGGCTGCAAAACGCACTACCCTGCGATGAACTGCTGTCCACGTCCGTGCTTGACTACATCCGCCAGCAAGGTTTGTATCAGAAAAGCACAGATGCATCAGACTAAGCGCGAAAAATCGGCTAATTCGACGCCGTGCCATTGACAGCCCCTTCCAGGCTGATATCCTCCGCAGCCTGACTTCTGCCAGTCATAGCTTTACAGAAATTGTTTTACAATAATGGCGATGCATTGTCAGGCAGAGGATGGGATGATACCCACCTTAAAAATTCCGTCTGGTGACATTTGTCCCGACACAGCCGTCAGTTCAGGTATACTGCCAGGCTACTCACTCATTGCTCAACTTCATTCACCCAGGGGGAAAACTTGCAGGGTAAAGAACTCCAGGATTTTGTTATAGACAAAATTGATGACCTGAAAGGTCAGGACATCATCGCTATCGACGTTCACGGTCGTTCCAGTATCACCGACTGCATGATTATTTGCACCGGTACTTCCACTCGCCACGTTGCCTCTATTGCTGACCACGTTGTTCAGGAATCTCGCGCTGCAGGGCTTATGCCACTGGGTGTGGAAGGCGAAGCCATTGCTGACTGGGTTGTCGTTGACCTCGGCGATGTGATTGTCCATGTCATGCAGGACGAAAGCCGTCGTCTGTATGAACTGGAAAAGCTCTGGGGTTGATGCGTGAAGTTGCAACTGGTAGCCGTCGGCACAAAAATGCCAGATTGGGTACAGACGGGTTTTACTGAATATCTGCGTCGTTTTCCTAAAGACATGCCGTTCGAACTGGTAGAGATACCAGCAGGAAAACGCGGCAAAAACGCAGATATCAAGCGTATTCTCGATAAAGAGGGTGAGTTGATGTTGGCTGCCGCTGGCAAGAACCGCATCGTGACCCTTGATATCCCGGGCAAACCCTGGGATACGCCGCAACTGGCGCAAGAGCTTGAGCGCTGGAAGCTGGATGGCCGCGACGTCAGTCTGCTGATTGGCGGGCCAGAAGGATTATCCTCCGCCTGTAAAGCGGCCGCAGAACAAAGTTGGTCCCTCTCCGCGCTTACGTTACCCCATCCGCTTGTCCGGGTGTTGGTAGCGGAAAGCCTTTACCGCGCGTGGAGCATTACTACCAACCACCCTTATCACCGTGAGTAATGATTGACCAGGGCAAATTAAGCAGCGGATGAAACTACAGAATTCTTTTCGCGACTATTCGGCTGAGTCCGCGCTGTTTGTGCGCCGGGCTTTGGTCGCCTTTATCGGGATTTTGCTGCTGACTGGCGTGCTGATCGCCAACCTCTATAATCTGCAAATCGTCCGCTTTACCGACTATCAAACGCGTTCCAACGAAAACCGTATCAAGCTGGTGCCTATCGCGCCTAGCCGCGGCATTATCTACGACCGTAACGGCACGCCGCTGGCGTTAAACCGTACCATCTACCAAATCGAGATGATGCCGGAGAAAGTGGATAATGTGCAGGACGCGCTGGATGCGCTGAAAGGCGTAGTCGATCTTACCGATGACGATATCACGGCCTTCAAGAAAGAGCGTGCACGTTCCCACCGTTTTACCTCTATTCCGGTCAAAACCAATTTGACGGAAGTTCAGGTTGCCCGCTTTGCGGTGAACCAGTATCGCTTCCCGGGAGTTGAGGTGAAAGGTTATAAGCGCCGCTATTATCCTTACGGCTCGGCGCTGACGCACGTCATTGGCTACGTCTCTAAGATTAACGATAAAGACGTTGAGCGCCTCGATAAAGACGGCAAGCTGGCAAACTACGCTGCAACCCACGATATCGGCAAGCTTGGCATCGAACGCTATTATGAAGACGTGTTGCACGGGCAGACCGGCTATGAAGAGGTTGAAGTCAATAACCGCGGTCGCGTTATCCGTCAGCTCAAAGAAGTGCCTCCGCAAGCAGGCCATGACGTCTACCTGACGCTCGATCTCAAGCTTCAGCAGTATATTGAAACGCTACTGGCCGGCAGTCGAGCCGCCGTGGTCGTGACCGACCCGCGCAGCGGGGGGATTCTGGCTCTGGTTTCGATGCCAAGCTACGATCCCAATCTGTTTGTGGATGGCATCTCAAGCAAAGAATACTCCGGCTTGCTGAACGATCCAAATACCCCACTGATTAACCGTGCAACACAAGGCGTCTACCCGCCAGCGTCCACCGTTAAGCCTTACGTCGCCGTCTCGGCGTTGAGTGCAGGCGTGATCAACCGCAATACCAGCCTGTTTGACCCTGGCTGGTGGCAGCTGCCTGGCTCCGAAAAACGTTATCGCGACTGGAAAAAATGGGGCCACGGTCACCTCAATATCACCAAATCTCTGGAAGAGTCGGCGGATACCTTCTTCTACCAGGTGGCTTATGATTTGGGTATTGATCGCCTCTCTGCATGGATGAGCAAGTTTGGTTACGGTCATTACACCGGTATTGACCTGTCGGAAGAGCGCTCAGGGAACATGCCGACGCGCGAGTGGAAGCTCAAACGCTTTAAAAAACCGTGGTATCAGGGCGACACCATTCCGGTCGGCATCGGCCAGGGTTACTGGACCGCTACGCCGATTCAGATGAGTAAAGCAATGATGATCCTCATTAACGATGGCGTGGTAAAAGTGCCGCACCTGCTGATGAGCACCATAGAAGACGGGAAGCAAGTGCCGTGGTCGCAACCGCATGAAGCCCCGGTGGGCGATATTCATTCCGGCTTCTGGGAAATTGCCAAAGACGGCATGTATGGCGTAGCGAATCGCCCGAACGGCACCGCACATAAATACTTCGCAGGCGCACCCTATAAAGTGGCGGCGAAATCGGGTACCGCGCAGGTCTTTGGCCTGAAGGCGAACGAAACGTATAACGCGCATAAAATTGCTGAACGCCTGCGTGACCATAAGCTCATGACGGCATTTGCACCTTATGATAATCCGCAGGTTGCGGTAGCGATGATTCTCGAGAACGGTGGTGCTGGCCCGGCAGTCGGGACAATCATGCGCCAAATCCTCGACCACATTATGCTGGGCGATAACAACACCGAGCTACCTGCTGAAACCCCAGCCGCTACAGCTGCGGAGGACCAATAATCATGACGGATAATCCGAACAGAAAATCGCTGTGGGACAAAATCCACATCGACCCGGCGATGTTGCTGATCCTGCTGGCATTGCTGACATACAGCGCCCTGGTTATCTGGAGTGCCAGCGGTCAGGATATCGGCATGATGGAACGTAAAATCGGCCAGATCGCGATGGGTCTGGTGATCATGGTGGTGATGGCACAAATTCCGCCGCGCGTTTACGAAGGCTGGGCGCCCTATCTATACTTTGTCTGTATCATTTTGCTGATCGCCGTCGATGCGTTCGGGGCGATATCAAAAGGGGCACAGCGCTGGCTGGATTTAGGGATTGTGCGTTTCCAGCCCTCTGAAATTGCCAAAATCGCCGTACCGCTGATGGTGGCCCGCTTTATCAACCGTGACGTCTGCCCGCCATCGCTAAAAAATACCGCTATCGCGCTGGTGCTGATTTTCCTGCCAACGCTCCTGGTGGCCGCGCAGCCAGACCTCGGGACGTCGATTCTCGTCGCATTATCTGGTCTGTTCGTTCTGTTCTTATCCGGGTTGAGTTGGCGACTGATCGGCATCGCGGTGGTGTTGATCGCCGCCTTTATACCGATACTGTGGTTCTTCCTGATGCACGATTATCAGCGACAGCGTGTCATGATGTTGCTCGATCCGGAAACCGATCCGCTCGGCGCGGGCTATCATATTATTCAGTCTAAGATTGCCATTGGTTCAGGTGGATTGCGCGGCAAAGGCTGGCTACACGGTACGCAGTCGCAGCTTGAATTCTTGCCGGAGCGTCACACGGACTTTATCTTCGCCGTTCTGGCAGAAGAGCTGGGTCTGGTTGGCATCTTGATTTTGCTGGGATTATACCTCCTGCTGATTATGCGTGGCCTGTGGATTGCCGCACATGCGCAAACCACATTTGGTCGCGTCATGGCCGGCGGGTTGATGTTGATTCTGTTCGTTTATGTCTTCGTAAATATTGGTATGGTGAGTGGAATTCTGCCCGTCGTTGGCGTGCCGCTCCCGCTGGTGAGCTACGGAGGCTCGGCACTGATCGTCTTGATGGCTGGGTTCGGGATAGTCATGTCTATCCATACCCACAGAAAAATGTTGTCCAAGAGCGTATAAAAATAAGGGGATTGCAATGCGCAAGCAGTGGCTGGGTGTCTGCATCGCGGCAAGTTTACTTGCTGCCTGTTCAAGTGATGATGGTCAACAGCAGGCGACCATCGCGCCGCCGCAGCCTGCGGTTTGTAACGCTCCGGTGGTTGAAATCAGCGGTGCCGATCCGGTATACGAGCCGCTGAATGCGACCGCCAATCAGGATTACGAGCGCGACGGCAAGCGGTATAAAATCGTTCAGGATCCGTCCCGTTTCAGCCAGGCAGGTTTTGCGGCGATTTATGACGCAGAGCCAGGCAGTAACCAGACCGCATCGGGTGAAGCGTTTGATCCCATGCAAATCACCGCGGCGCACGCGACCTTACCTATCCCAAGCTACGTGCGCGTCACTAACCTCGCCAACGGTCGTATGATTGTGGTGCGTATTAATGACCGCGGACCGTACGGCACTGACCGCGTGATTTCGCTGTCGCGCGCGGCGGCTGACCGTCTTAATACCTCGAACAATACCAAAGTCCGTATCGATCCTATTATTGTCGCGCAGGACGGGACGCTCTCCGGCCCTGGCACGGTGTGTACCACCGTCGCGAAGCAGACCTATGCCCTGCCCTCACGCCCGGATTTAAGCGGGGGTATGGGCGGTGCTTCTTCTGCTCCCGAGCCAATGCAGCCTCAGGGTGACGTACGCGCGATCAGCAACGATACGCTGAAAAGTGACGATACGACCGGCGCCCCTGTAAGCAGCAGCGGTTTCCTGGGTGCACCGACCACGCTCGCGACGGGTGTGCTGGAAGGCAGTGAACCTACGCCTGCACCGGTCGTTGCGACACCTGCCGCGCAGCCAGCTCCCGTCGTGGCGCCGGTCGCTGCACAGAATACGGCAACCCCTGCCCCAGCCGCAGCATCTACTGCAGGTGGATTTGTGGTTCAGGTCGGCGCGGTGAGCGATCAGGCACGTGCGCAGCAGTATCAACAACGTCTGACGCAACAGTTCGACGTTCCGGGTCGTGTCGTGCAGAACGGCGCCGTCTGGCGTATCCAGATGGGCCCATTCGCCAGCAAGTCACAGGCCAGCGCGTTACAGCAACGCCTGCAAAGCGAAGCGCAATTACAGTCGTTTATCGCTGTTGCAAACTAATTAATCGGCGGTATCCGAATTGTCAGCTTGTGTAACCAACGTTCACAAACTCGTGCTGAAAGTCGGATGCCTGCCTGTATAGCTTTTGCTATAGTAAGGCACTTTTTTTAATTCCATCACGGATGTCGTTGTTCTGACCATGAAGACCACTTTCTCCGCTCGTTTTTTGCAGCGCATGGCGCTGACCACGGCCCTTTGCGCAGCAACGCTGTCAGTTGCTCACGCTGATGACCTGAATATCAAGACCATGATCCCTGGCGTTCCGCAAATCGACGCGGAATCTTACATCCTGATCGACTACAACTCTGGCAAAGTGCTGGCGGAAATGAACGCGGATTCGCGCCGTGACCCGGCTAGCCTCACCAAGATGATGACCAGCTATGTCATCGGTCAGGCCATGAAAGCGGGCAAGTTCAAAGAGACTGATCTGGTCACCGTGGGCAACGATGCATGGGCTACCGGTAACCCGGTGTTCAAAGGCTCTTCCCTGATGTTCCTGAAACCAGGCATGCAGGTTCCCGTATCGCAGCTGATCCGTGGTATCAACCTGCAATCGGGTAACGATGCCTGTGTTGCGATGGCCGATTTTGCGGCAGGCAGCCAGGATGCGTTCGTTGGCTTGATGAACAGCTACGTTTCCGCGCTGGGTCTGAAAAACAGCCACTTCCAGACCGTTCATGGACTGGACGCTGAAGGTCAGTACAGTTCTGCGCGTGACATGGCGCTGATTGGTCAGGCACTAATTCGCGACGTTCCCAACGAATACACCATCTATAAAGAAAAAGAATTTACCTTTAACGGCATCCGTCAGACCAACCGCAACGGCTTACTGTGGGATAACAGCCTGAAGGTTGATGGCATCAAAACGGGCCATACTGATAAAGCGGGTTACAACCTTGTGGCGTCCGCAACGGAAGGTCAGATGCGTTTGATCTCCGCCGTGATGGGTGGTCGCACCTTTAAAGGCCGCGAAACCGAAAGCAAAAAACTGCTGACCTGGGGCTTCCGTTTCTTCGAAACCGTGAACCCACTGAAAGCCGGTAAAGAGTTTGCTTCAGAGCCCGTGTGGTTTGGCGACAACGACCGTGCGTCACTGGGGGTTGATAAAGATCTGTATCTGACGATCCCTCGTGGCCGTATGAAAGACCTGAAAGCCAGCTACGTGCTCAACACCAGTGAACTGCATGCGCCACTGAAGAAAAACCAGGTTGTTGGCACCATCAACTTCCAGCTGGATGGAAAAACCATCGATCAGCGCCCTCTGGTTGTTCTTGACGAAATTCCTGAAGGCAATTTCTTCGGCAAAATCATTGATTACATTAAATTGATGTTCCACCACTGGTTTGGTTAATAATTGAACACTTGAAAGTGTGATTTCCATCCCCATATACTAGGTATCCAGATAACTCCCACCCGTCGTGGGAGTTATTATTTTTGATGTACTGCCGGAGCTGACATGAAAACCAAACTTAACGAACTGCTTGAATTCCCAACCTCATTTACTTACAAAGTAATGGGTCAGGCATTGCCGGAGCTGGTTGACCAGGTGGTTGAAGTGGTACAGCGCCATGCGCCAGGTGACTACTCTCCGACGGTAAAACCGAGCAGCAAAGGCAACTACCATTCCGTCTCAATCACCATCACTGCTACGCATATTGAGCAAGTTGAGACGCTGTACGAAGAGCTTGGTAATATCGATATCGTTCGTATGGTGCTGTAATCCCCGTGGTTACCCGCTTTGCCGGGTAACCCACTTTGACCTCTGTGATATACTCCCCGCACCCTTTTGTTGCCACATCCCCGGAGTTGCTGTTTTGTATCAGGATAAAATTCTTGTCCGCCATCTTGGGCTGCAACCCTATGAGCCAGTCTCTCAGGCCATGCATGATTTCACCGATTCTCGCGATGACCACACGCCAGACGAAATCTGGCTGGTAGAGCATCCACCCGTTTTCACGCAAGGCCAGGCTGGAAAAGCAGAGCACGTATTGGTTCCAGGTGACATTCCTGTTATCCAAAGTGACCGCGGCGGGCAAGTGACCTATCACGGGCCTGGTCAGCAGGTGATGTACGTTCTCCTGAATCTGAAGCGCCGAAAGTTGGGTGTCCGCGAATTGGTCACATTGCTGGAACAAACCGTGGTCGATACATTGGCAGAGTATGATATTGACGCTCATCCACGTGCCGATGCGCCGGGGGTGTATGTCGGTGAGATGAAGATCTGCTCGCTGGGTTTGCGCATCCGAAAAGGGTGTTCGTTTCATGGGCTTGCGCTCAATATCAACATGGATCTTTCCCCCTTCCTGCGCATCAATCCCTGCGGTTATGCCGGAATGGAAATGACCCAAATGCACCAGTGGGTAGAAAACGTCACACCGGGTATTATTGGCCCTGTCCTGGTGACTAAGCTTTTAGCACTGCTAAACAATCCCCCGCACGAATATATTACAGCTTAATATATTATACATGATGGCCTTTTTATTTAGCAGGCCATCGCGTATTTACCGCTTTTCAGCTTTACAATAATCCGCATATTCTATATTTTCGAAGCGCTTGAGCGAGTGGAACTAATTTCATCTTTTTTTATTCAGTAAATGAATATTTACTGAATAAATGGTCATCATTTGATCAGAAGTTTCTCAACTGATTGATTTTGATAGAAAAGTGAAATCCACAAAACACTTCAAAAAATCACTACAAGCATAATATATAAATTCAACTATCATTCATATTGTGAATGAATACGGAGTGACAGCGTGGATTATAATAATTTACCAGCTAAACGACTGATTGATCCTGGTGGACAAGACAAGCCGCAAGTTTTTCGGACTTTACGCAATATTGACCTCAATTTATTAACGATCTTTGAGGCAGTATATGTCCATAAGGGTATCGTTAATGCTGCGAAAATTCTTAATCTCACCCCTTCGGCAATTAGTCAGTCCATTCAAAAATTGCGAGCCATTTTTCCTGATCCCCTTTTTATTCGTAAGGGCCAGGGAGTCACACCTACTGCGTATGCCACTCACCTGCATGAGTACATTAGCCAGGGGCTAGAGTCGATTCTCGGTGCGCTGGATCTGACCGGAAGTTATGACAAGCAACGGACCATTACCATTGGCACCTCCCCTTCGGTAGGCGCGCTGGTCTTACCCACGATTTATCAGGCAGTCAAACGTGAAGCGCCGCAGTTATTGCTGCGGAATATCCAGGTTAATGACACCGAGACTCAGCTTGCTCAGTTCCAGACAGACCTGATCATCGACAGCAACTCTTTCGGCTCGCGCGCCCTGGCGCACAGCGTCCTTTATGCCGATGGACTGCTGCTGGTGTGCCGCAAAAATCATCCTGCTCTGAGCCAGACCGCAACAATGGAAAATTTGCGCGACTATGAATACGCCTTATTCATGAACGAGGGGCACAATCTAAATCATCTTCGACAGCGTATTAACGATCTCTTCCCCGATCGCAAGGTTAACTTTAGCAGTTACAATATGTTCACGATTGCCGCACTGATTGGCAGCAGTGACTTGATCACAATTATGCCTGCGCGACTGTACAATCTGCTGCGTCACTGTTGGCCACTTGAGCAAATTCCTTTCGCTCCCCTAAATGCGGAATCCATCGAGATCTCACTGCATTACAACAAACTCAGCCTTCGCGATCCGGTGCTGGAAAATGTTATCAACATTGTCCGCCAGGCATTTTGAGGATCAGCCCAACACGCGTGCTGCCCCCAACAGGGGCAAAAGCACAAAACAACAACTATTTTACAATTTGGCGACCTCACAGGCTGCTTTATCGTCCTTATCAATGATATACTGCCTGTCGTTCGTTCAAAAATAGTTGATAAATACAACATTCCCTTGAATTGAAACGCTTTCCCTCGATTTCGCAACTGGAACACGCACGCTATGAGTAAACCCATTGTGATGGAACGCGGTGTTAAGTACCGCGACGCCGATAAAATGGCCCTTATCCCGGTTAAAAACGTGGTTACGGAGCGCGAAGCGCTGTTAAGAAAACCGGAATGGATGAAAATCAAACTTCCGGCTGACTCGTCACGCATTCAGGGTATCAAAGCGGCGATGCGTAAGAACGGCCTTCACTCTGTCTGTGAAGAAGCCTCTTGCCCTAACCTTGCGGAATGTTTCAACCACGGTACCGCCACCTTTATGATTCTGGGGGCCATTTGCACCCGTCGCTGCCCGTTCTGCGATGTGGCTCATGGTCGTCCAGTCGCACCTGACGCCAACGAACCGCTTAAGCTGGCTCAGACCATTGCTGACATGGCGCTTCGCTACGTGGTGATTACCTCCGTTGACCGTGACGATCTCCGTGATGGTGGCGCACAGCACTTTGCAGATTGTATTAGTGCCATCCGCGAGAAGAGCCCAAGCATCAAGATTGAAACCCTGGTCCCTGATTTCCGTGGTCGTATGGATCGCGCACTGGAGATTCTCACCGCGACGCCTCCAGATGTGTTTAACCACAACCTGGAAAACGTTCCACGTGTTTATCGTCAAGTACGACCGGGCGCAGACTACAACTGGTCTCTGAAGCTTCTGGAGCGCTTTAAAGAAGCACATCCGCATATCCCGACCAAATCTGGTCTGATGGTGGGTCTGGGCGAAACCAATGCCGAAATTATTGAAGTGATGCGCGATCTGCGTCGCCATGGCGTAACCATGCTGACCCTAGGTCAGTATCTGCAGCCAAGCCGCCACCACTTGCCGGTACAGCGTTATGTTAGCCCGGATGAGTTTGATGAAATGAAAGCCGAAGCGATGGCGATGGGCTTTACCCATGCAGCCTGCGGCCCGTTTGTTCGCTCATCTTACCATGCTGATATGCAGGCGAAAGGCGAAGAAGTGAAGTAACACGTTATTACACTTTACCCATAAAAAAACCGGCTTATAAGCCGGTTTTTTTCTTTCCGAACACCTGGAAAGATGTTGCCATTACTCTTTATGCGAGAGCTTTTCAGCCGTAACGTCGCCCTCTGCGGTTTTCTTCGCATTAGCATCGTCATCGTTCATCGCTTTTTTGAAGCCTTTAATGGCCGTACCCAGGTCTCCGCCCAGCGTACGTAACTTCTTGGTACCAAACAGCAGAACAACCAGCGCCGCGACCACCAGCAGTTTGGTAATACTAATCTCACCCATAGATACCTTCTTTCACTGAAAACAGGCTGCATACAGCGCCAAAAAACCTGATCTTATTAACGGACATTCGACGCGCGGACACAATAGCAATCTGTAACAAGGTGAATCAAGCACTGATGAAAAAAACGTCATAATAATTGCGGTGGCGCAAACCGTCTGTTGCGTAGCACCGGTAATTGTCGACGCGCAAGCGCGATTCGCGCGCGGTCAATCTCTGCCATCAGGAGCGCGGGCGACTCACCTGCCGCCGCGATAGTCACCCCGAGCGGATCGACAACACGGCTTTGCCCGATATTTTTATTGCCGCACTCGCCTGACGCCACCACATAGCATGTGGTATCCAGCGCCCGCGCGGTGAGCAATGTTGCCCAATGATGCTCTTTAAGCGGGCCTTTCACCCATGCTGCGGGCAGAACCAGCGCGTCGGCCCCAGCTATTGCAAGACTCAGCGCCATCTCCGGGAAACGTAAATCGTAGCACGTCATCAATCCAAACCGGATGCCGTCGATCTCAATCAGCGGCGGAATTTGATTCCCGGGGTCAACCAGCCGGGATTCCTGAACGTTGAACGCATCGTAGAGATGGAGTTTTGCATAGTGCGCAATGATTTTCCCTTCACGCAAAACGACAAGCGTGTTTTCGGCTCTGCCCTGAATCGTCGGGACGTGGACCGTTAATATCGTGGCGAGTCGGTTACTTTTGCTCTCTGCCAGTAAAAGCGTCAAAAAGCCGCCGTCGAGCGGCTGCGCAGACTTAACGGAAAGATCAGGATCGTTATCATCCCGCGCCAAAAGCGCTTCGGGCAGCACCAGCAATGCAGCGCCCTGTCTCGCCGATTGCGCCATCAATTCGACACAGAGACGCGCATTTTCATGCCAGTCAGCCGTTACAGCGAACTGCCCAACAGCAACAATCATATTTATCTCCAACGTTAATCAGCGCTACACTTGGCCTCTTACTACATCAAATAGCAGGATTTGAGCGTGTTACAACTCCTTTTAGCGGTTTTTATTGGTGGTGGCACAGGTAGCGTTGCGCGATGGTTTCTCAGCATGCGCCTTAACCCTATGCACCAGGTCATTCCATTGGGGACGCTTACTGCGAACCTCATAGGTGCCTTTATTATTGGGATGGGGCTGGCCTGGTTTAACCGAATGACTCACATTGACCCGATGTGGAAACTGCTGATCACCACCGGATTCTGCGGAGGGCTGACGACCTTTTCAACATTCTCTGCTGAAGTGGTTTTTCTGTTGCAGGATGGGCGGATAAACTGGGCGCTGGCTAACATTGCCGTCAATATGCTGGGATCGTTCGCGATGACCGCGCTCGCATTTTGGTTATTTTCTGCCGTAAGCGCGCAGTAAACACCCTGGCGTTAATGTTGGCTTAATTTTTCTCTGTCACTCTTGTCGCAATACTGATTGAGGGTGATGGCATGAAAGAGAATTTAACGAGCGCGGGAATGGTATTACTGAGCGTAGTGATCGTCGCCACTTTTCTACGATTATATTTATTTAGCTGATTACACGCCAAAAAAAACCCGCTCATTGAGCGGGTTTTGAAGTTCTTGCTGACCTGTCTGAATTACAGAGCAGTTACGTTAGCAGCAGAAGGACCTTTGGCACCGTTAGTGATTTCGAACTCAACGCGCTGGCCTTCAGCCAGGGTTTTGAAACCATTAGTCTGGATTGCAGAGAAGTGAACGAACACATCTTTGCTGCCATCTTCCGGAGTAATGAAACCGAATCCTTTGGATTCATTAAACCACTTAACGTTACCTTTAATCTTAGACATCAAAATTACCTTTGCATGAAAAATGGACACAAATGCTGTGTCGGGTATCAGTACAACAATTGTGACGCGTTTTGTCCAGAGGTTCTTTGCTAAAAAGTGACAAAAGTCGCGTTAATTTTATCGACTGGCGATTTGTCCTTAATCCCCTCAAAACTGGTCTGTTTTTACACCAATTTGTGGACAATTTTCAGTTAAAACTGGAAGCGCATCCAGGCGAAATACACATTTCCGTTGTTATACGTTCCAGGAATGTAGGTCATCTGGAAGGTCGCCGGGCCGTAGCCGATTGACGCCAGCGGTAACAGCACCGGGATGGGGATGTATTTCCAGTTATCACGCGCCGTAAAGCCTGCCGTGTACCCCAGACCCAAATGGAAATTATCATCTGCCAGCGGACGCCAGGTTTTCTCCCAGCCATAGCCGCCGATAGGTTCCCATTTGTTATAGGAATCTTTAAACGCCATCAGATACAAACCGTGCCAGTTGCCTTTGTCGTCCCAGCGTGACTGACCAAAACCCGCACCCCATGGGCGCTCGTTGTAACGGTCCGTTTTCTCTTTGTCGTACGCAAAACGGGCATGCCACGTTATAGCCGGCACATACAGATCGTAATGCTCTGGCTCATTCCATGTCTGCGTTACGTTGTCGATGAAGGTCGAGAACCCTCCTTTATGCGATGTAGTCTCATCCGCGACTGCCGAAGTCAAAAGCGCAAGCTGTGCAAAAATAAACAACACAAACACATAAATATTATTTTTTACCGTCACAATACATTTACCATTTTTAGTATTCGGCAGGATTTTAACAAACTTTAATTGAATGAAACCATAACGGCATTGGAGAAAGTCCGAATTATTAAGTTACAAAATGGGAATAGTCCTACAGAACGCAACGATGCGCCTTGAAATAAGCAAGGCGCATACATTACCTAACGTTTATGCAACAATTTATACAGTGCGGGAATAACTAACATCGACAATAATGGCGCAGTGACCATCCCCCCTATCATCGGCGCAGCGATGCGCTGCATGACCTCGGAACCGCTGCCTCCGCCCCACATAATCGGCAGTAACCCCGCCATAATCGTCGCAACGGTCATCACCTTGGGACGTACGCGAAGGACTGCGCCTTCATGGATCGCGCGCATTAACATGCCGTTTCCACCATCAGGTTCTTGCTGACGATATTTATCAAGCGCCTGATTGAGATACAGCACCATAATAACGCCAAACTCGGCAGCAACACCGGCAAGGGCTATAAAGCCGACGGCACCCGCAACGGAAAGATTATATCCCAGCAGCCAAAGCAACCACACGCCGCCGATAAGCGCAAAGGGTAATGTCCCCATTATTAATAAGACATCCGAAATGCGTTTAAAGGTCAGCCACAAAAGAATAAAGATAATCATTAAGGTTATTGGGAGCACTAATTTGAGTTTCTCTGTGGCACGCTCCAGATATTCAAATTGCCCGGACCACGATAGCGAGACGCCCTGCGGCAGCGTGACGTTCTCCGCGACCCGCTGCTGCATTTCGATCACCGCTGACTTTAAGTCGCGTCCACGCAGATCCACATAAATCCAGTTTGAGAGCCGCGCATTTTCACTTTTCAGCATCGGCGGACCTTGAGTGACGACGATATCCGCCAGTTCACCCAGTGCAATCTGGCTCCCATTCGCGGTGATAACAGGTAACATCTGGAGCTTATCGACACTATCGCGAACGTCGCGGGGATAGCGCACATTGATGGGGTAACGCTCTCGGCCCTGAAGGACTTCACCGATATTGTCACCGCCAATCAAGGTGGAGACCATCCCCTGAAGTTCATCAACCGACACGCCATACCGTGCGGCTTTTTGCCTGTCGATACGGATATCCACGTAGTGCCCACCCGCCAGCCGTTCCGCCAGTGCGGACGTCACGCCTGGCACCTGTTTCACAATCTGTTCAATCTGTGCAGCAACGCGTTCAATATCGGCAATATTGCTGCCGTTCACCTTAATCCCCACCGGACTTTTAATGCCCGTCGCCAGCATATCGAGGCGATTGCGAATCGGCGGTACCCACACGTTCGCGATCCCCGGTATTGAGACGACTTTGTCCAGTTCTTCGACCAATTTTGCGGGCGTCATTCCCGGCCGCCACTGGTCGCGCGGGACAAAGTGGATCGTTGTTTCCAGCATTGTGAGCGGCGCAGGATCGGTCGCTGAGTCCGCCCGTCCAGCCTTACCAAACACGCTCGCCACTTCCGGCACGCTTTTAATTAACCGATCCGTTTGTTGCAGCAAACGGCTGGCTTCGCGCGCCGAGATTCCCGGCAGCGTGGACGGCATATACAGCAGATCGCCCTCGTCCAGCGGGGGCATAAATTCACTGCCAAGACGACTCAGCGGCCACAGCGTCACCAGTAAAAGCAGCAATGCCAGCGTCAGCGTGGTTTTTGGAAACGCCAACACTTTATCCAGCAGCGGTTCATAAAGCCGAATCAAAAAACGGTTAATCGGGTTGGCTTTTTCATCAGGGATTTTACCCCGGATAAAATAGCCCATCAGCACCGGAATGAGCGTAATGCCAAGCCCCGCGGCCATCGCCATCGCCCACGTTTTAGTAAAGGCCAGCGGTGAAAACATCCGCCCTTCCTGCGCTTCAAGGGAAAATACCGGAATAAACGACAGCGTAATAATCAGCAGACTGCAAAACAGCGCAGGTCCCACTTCTACCGCCGCGCGCTCTGCCAGATGCCAATAGTCTGCCGATGTCGGTTCTTCATCAGGGTGAGTATGACGCCACTGCTCCAGCACTTTGTGCATGTTTTCGATCATCACGATCGCGGCATCCACCATCGCCCCGATGGCAATGGCAATCCCGCCCAGCGACATAATATTGGCGTTGATGCCCTGATAGTGCATTACGACAAACGCGCCCAAAATCCCTAATGGCAAGGAAACGATCGCCACCAGCGCCGAACGGAAGTGAAAGAGGAACAGCGCACACACCAAAACGACGACAGCAAACTCCTCCAGCAACTTATGGGTGAGCGTTTTGACCGACTCCTCAATCAGCTTCGATCGGTCGTAGACCGGCACAATCTCCACCCCTTCTGGCAGCGTTTTTTGCAGCGCACTGAGCTTTTCCTTCACGGCGTGAAGCGTTTCAAGCGCGTTCTGCCCGTAACGCATCACCACCACGCCGCCCACAACTTCGCCTTCACCGTTAAGCTCCGCCACACCCCGACGGATTTCCGGCCCCATGCCGACCGTCGCCACGTCTTTTAACAAGACAGGGATCCCGTCGCGCGTGGCGATCACCACGTTCCTGAAATCATCCAGCGTGCGCAGATAACCGGTGGTACGCACCATATATTCCGCTTCGCCCTTCTCCAGCAACGCGCCGCCGCTCTCCTTGTTTGCCGCCTGTACCGCGCTCACGATCTGCCCGTGCGTAATATTCAGCGCGCGCATTTTCTCGGGAGCGACCACAATCTGATACTGGCGCACCATTCCGCCGATGCTGGCAATTTCAGAGACATTCGGCACCGTCTTCAGCTCAAACTTGAGCGTCCAGTCCTGAAGTGCGCGTAAATCGGCAAGGCTGTGTTTGCCCGTGCGATCGACGAGCGCGTACTCATAGATCCAGCCCACGCCCGTCGCATCCGGTCCCAGAGAGGCTTTCACCCCCGCCGGTAATTGCGACTGCACCTGGCTTAAATACTCCAGCACCCGTGAGCGCGCCCAGTAAAGATCTGTGCCATCTTCAAACAGCACATACACATAGGCGTCGCCAAACATCGAAAAACCGCGCACGGTTTTGGCGCCAGGCACCGACAGCATCGACGTGGTCAGCGGCCAGGTCACCTGATCCTCAATCACCTGCGGTGCTTTGCCCGGATAACTGGCTTTGACAATGACCTGCACATCCGACAGGTCGGGTAATGCATCCAGCGGTGCGCGTTGCACCGCCCACCAGCCCCAGCCCGCCATCACACAGGCCGCCAGAATCACCAGCAGACGGTTACGTAACGAAGCGCGAATGACGGCGGCGATCATTTCTTCACCTCCGGCAGGGCGCTACGCAGACTGGCTTCCGAGTCGATCAGGAATTGCCCTGACGTTACCACGGTGTCACCCGCCTGCACCCCAGAGACAATCTCCGTCCAGCCATCGGCGCTCACGCCCGTTGTGACGTTCACCGGATGGAAAAAGCCCTCGCCGGTTGCCAGCAGTACACGCTGCGATTCCCCGCTATTAATCACCGACTCCTCCGGTACTGCCAGCACCGATGCCCCCGGTTTTTGCTCTGCGCGAACGACGTTCAGGAACATCCCCGGCTTGAGCGTGTGTTGCGGATTGTCCATCACAATTCGAGCCTTGAGGGTACGCGTGGCAGTATCCATCTGCGGCAACAGCTCGCTGACGGTGCCGTGAAAGCGCTGGCCCGGAAAGCTTTCCGACGTCGCAATCATTTCGCTGCCCACCGTGAGCGCTTGCGCCTGCGTTTGCGGGTAATCGACCACCAGCCAGACGCTGTCCAACGACGCCATATCAAACACCGGTGCAGTAGCCGCCACCTGCGCGCCCTCCCGGACGTTCAGCTTTGCCACATACCCTGCCTGTTCCGACCTCAGGGTTAATCGGGTTTGCGGTTTTCCACTGCGCTCCAGCGCGCGGATCGTCTCTTCCGGCATAAACTGGAGCGCCAGCCTCTCCCGCGCGGCGCGGGTTAACATCGCATCGCCAAGCTGACGGACGGCAAGATACTCCTGCTGCGCGGTCGTCCACTGCGGAACCCAGATCTCTGCCAGCGCGTCACCGGCCTTGACCTGCTGTTGCTCGGCACGCACGTACAGTTTTGCAATCACGCCGGCGGTAGGCGCAGGGAGCGTCGTGAGCGTTCTCTCATTGAGAGACACGGTCGCAAATGCCGTAAAAGGCTGCGTAAGCTGACGCATCTGCACTTTGGCGGTTTTCATCCCGAGGTTTTGCTGCTGTTGAGCGCTCACTCCCACGCCCGTCGCCGCTTTCTCTTCGTCGGCATAACGCGCCACCAACTCCATGTCCATAAACGGGGATTTACCCGGCATATCAAAACGCTGGCCGGGCATCATCGGGTCGTACCAATAGAGCACGTTGCGCTCTGCCTTTTTCACAATTTCAGGTGCGGTAGGCGACTGGCGCTGCCCAAAAAAATATCCCCCGCCAGCAGCAAGCAGTACGGCGAGCGCCACAGCGGTTAACGTTGTTGTTTTCATTGTGTGATTTCCTGTGGGATCAGCCATTGAATCGCTGCCCAGGTTCGCGCCATTTCACGCTCGGCCTGATTTACGGCCAGTTCGGTATCCAGCACGCTGCGACGCGCCTCGAGCAACGCGGACAGCGCCGACTGTCCGGAGCGGTACTGAGCGGCGAGCACGTTCAGACGCGCGGACTGCAACGGTAAAATGTCATCGCGCTGGCGTAACCACAGCGTTTGCGCAGCCTGATACTGCGCCACCAGCGACTGCACCTGGGCCAGATGTTCACGTTGAATCAACGTCAGCTGATCCACCGCCTGCATCGAGCGCGACACGTCAGCGGCATAATCTTTATCCTGTCGACGCGACTGAAACAGCGGCAGATCGACGGTAAACATGACCCCGGCCATATCGTCGTACCCTTCGGCGCGATGGGAATAGAACACTTCCACATCCACGTCGGGAATAGCTGCAACAGCCGACTGCGCCGAGCGGGCTTTCGCCGTTTCTGACTCGCGCAGCGCGGCCTCAACTTCGGGATGCCGGACAATCGCGTCGGCCAGCGTTTTTTGATCCGCCGGTAACCGCTGATAGCGCGGCAACGGGCCTTGCACCTCGGTTATCGCCTGGCCGGTCAACTGAAACAGACGACTTTGCGCCAACTGCACATCCCGGTTCGCCAGCGTCACGCTGTCGCGCATCGCGCTAAGCGTCATCTGGAGCGACAACACGCTGTCGGGCGTGGCGCTGCCTGCCGCCACGCTCGCCTTCTGCACGCCCTGCTGGCGCTCAGTTTCGCTTACGCGTTTGTGAGCCGTTGTCAGCGCCTGCTGAGCAAGCGCTAAATCGAGCCACGCCTGCGCGGTATCTCGCTGAAGCGCGGCGCGAACGGTCGCAGACTTCGCCACCACGCTTCGGGCCTGCGCCTGCAAAGTCTGCGATTTACGCTCGCGCTTTTCGGCACTCACATAACTCTGCATGATGCCAATACGCTGCATGGTCATGCCTTCGCGGGTAAAGCGCTGGTCGTTACTGCCCTGAACCGGCACGTTTTCGATGCCGAATTTCAGTTTGGGATCGGGAAGTTGAGTTGCGGATTCCGCCATCGCATCCAGCGCCTGCGCTTCGTTACGACTGGCGGAAAGTTCGGCAGAATAGCGTTGGGCCACGGTAAGGGTTTGCGCCAGCGTCCATGGCTCCGCCTGAGCGGCGGAGCTTAACAAGCCGAGCAACACCCCACCGAGCCAGATGCTCAGTGTTGTTTTTTTCATGATGTCCTCGCTTAGTGCAGCGGCGTCAGAGAGCGAATCTGAAAGCCATCGCCCGCCCGCTCAAGCGTGAACGTGACGCGATCGCCAGGCTTAACCGAGGAGGTCTCAGCGCTATTTGCGAGGGTGAAAGGCATGGTCATCGCGGGCCAGTTCAGTTCGGGAATGGCCTGATGCTCAAGAATGATTTTGGGTGGTGAGATTTCCAGAACGCGTCCCTCCCCCTGCCAGCGCTGTGCGGTAGCAGACGGTTCGGTGGCCTGAACGGAAAAAGAAGAAAGGAAAAACAGCACGCCTATTAGCGCGAAAACACGTAAAGCTCGCATGATAAAACTCCTGTTAAACGTAAATTAAAAAATCAATTCAACGAATGAACAGGTTTCTACTCCCGGAACCGGCAAAAACGGATCGTTGCCGGTGGCCCCACGGCGGGCGGGGTGAGTGACCATGCAGAATGCGCGATTTCGCTGCATTGCGGCGTGTTAAGGGCGAGCGTCATGACGGCGGGTAAGGCCACCAGATGCGGTTGCGCTGGATCTTTTTGCACCTGATCCGGCACGCAATGTTTTTCACACAGCGGGGATGCACTGACGACATCGTGGGAAAGCGGTTTTGCCTTCATGTCCATATGCTGGAGAGCGGCGGTCTCACCGCGCGGATCCAGCGAACAATCATGAGAAGCAATCGCCACCTGACTCTGGATCACCAGCCAGCCAAAGGCTAACAAAAACATCAAAAGATGCTTTTTAAGGAAGCGCAGGCGATAGGTCCAGCTGGCGTGCATATTCGCGTCGTCGGGTCATAAAAGGAATGCGAGTATAAGAACAGCTTTCGCAGAAATTAAAGTTATTTTAATCAGTTTTACGTTCTTAATCCGTTGCGGGGTAAAAGCACCGAATAACCTCAACAAAACGTTATCATTCCGATGACATCCGTTAATGATTGATTCGGTCAATACTGTGATGACATAAATGGCACACTAATGGCAAAATATCGTTGATTACTCCTTTAGTAGTCGTTTTATTGATTTTAGTCATCAATGACTGACCATTAATTCGGCACATTCTCACCCTTCATTTTTTTGATTTTCCGTGCTCTCTGGGGAGCGCATTAACAGGGGAAACCATGCTTACCTTTATCGAACTCCTCATGGGAGTGGTCGTCATTGTTGGCGTCGCCCGCTACATCATAAAAGGCTATTCCGCTACCGGAGTATTATTCGTCGGTGGTTTGGTACTGCTGATTGTTAGCGCGCTAATGGGCCATAAAGTATTACCCGCCTCCGCCGAGAGCACCGGTTATTCCGCTACGGATATTGTGGAATATATTAAAATCCTGCTGATGAGTCGCGGTGGCGATCTCGGCATGATGATTATGATGCTGTGTGGTTTCGCGGCGTATATGACACATATTGGCGCCAACGATATGGTGGTGAAGCTGGCCTCCAAACCGCTGCAATATATTAATTCCCCGTACATCCTGATGATTGCCGCCTATTTCGTTGCCTGCCTGATGTCTCTGGCGGTGTCGTCTGCGACCGGTCTGGGCGTATTACTGATGGCTACCCTGTTCCCGGTGATGGTGAACGTCGGGATCAGCCGGGGTGCCGCTGCGGCCATTTGTGCCTCTCCCGCGGCCATTATTCTCTCCCCGACCTCAGGCGACGTGGTGCTGGCCGCCAAAGCCGCTGAAATGCCGCTGATTGATTTCGCCTTTAAAACCACGCTGCCGATTTCTATTGCCGCGATTATCGGCATGGCGGTTGCTCACTATTTCTGGCAGAAGTATCTCGATAAAAAAGAAAACATCAGCCACGAGATGTTGGACGTCAGCGAAATCACCACCACCGCCCCGTCGTTTTACGCCATTCTGCCGTTCACCCCTATCGTGGGCGTACTGATTTTTGACGGCAAGTGGGGCCCGCAGCTGCACATCATTACCATTCTGGTGATCTGTATGTTGCTGGCAGCGGTGCTGGAATTTGTGCGCGGCTTTAACACGCAAAAGGTCTTTTCCGGTCTGGAAGTGGCGTATCGCGGTATGGCGGATGCCTTCGCCAGCGTGGTGATGCTGCTGGTAGCGGCGGGCGTATTTGCCCAGGGTCTGAGCACCATCGGCTTTATTCAGAGCCTGATCTCTATCGCCACCTCGTTTGGTTCCGCAAGCATCATTTTGATGCTGGTGCTGGTGATCCTCACCATGCTGGCGGCGATGACCACCGGGTCCGGTAACGCCCCGTTTTATGCGTTCGTCGAGATGATTCCAAAACTGGCGCACTCTTCCGGCATTAACCCGGCGTACCTTTCTATTCCGATGCTGCAGGCCTCTAACCTGGGCCGTACTATTTCACCGGTTTCAGGGGTGGTTGTGGCAGTCGCGGGGATGGCGAAAATCTCTCCGTTCGAAGTCGTGAAACGCACCTCCGTTCCTGTTCTGGTGGGGCTGGTGATTGTGATTATCGCGACCGAAATTCTGGTTCCTGCCACGATCGCAGGCTAAGCATCACACTTCTCAAAAGCGCCTGCGGGCGCTTTTTGTGCTTTAATAAGTTCCTGGAATTAATTTGCGTTAAATCATCAGGAATTCACATGTTCAGGAAGGATATCGTCAGTCGATTCAGTGCGGCGGCTCTCGCGCTTTGTGCTTTCTCGGCAGAATCAGCCCCACTTCAGGCCACCCAGTACGCCGATTTCGATCGCTACGTTCTTGCCCTGTCGTGGCAAACAGGATTTTGCCAGAGCATGCACGAGCGCGATCGCAACGAGCCTGATGAGTGCCGTCTGCAAAAAGAGAGCAAAACCAAAACCGATTTCCTGACGGTTCACGGCCTCTGGCCGAGCCTGCCAAAATCCATCTCTGCGCGCGGCGTGGACGACCGCCGCTGGATGCGCTTTGGCTGCGCTACGCGTCCCCTTCCCAACATGCCCGAGGCCAAAGGCAGCCGCAAATGTGCGGCAGCAGAAACCGGCCTGTCGCTGGAATCCGCCGCCAAACTGAGTGGCGTGATGCCCGGCGCAGGCGGTAATTCTTGTCTGGAACGCTATGAATATGCCAAGCATGGCGTGTGCTTTGGTTTTGACCCGGATGCCTATTTTGGCACCATGGTGCGTATGAATCAGGAAGTGAAAGTCAGCGAACTGGGCAAACTGCTGGCAGATAACTACGGTAAAACGGTCAGCCGTAAAGCCGTTGATCGCGCTATCGCGAAAAGCTGGGGCGACGCGTCAGTCAAAGCCGTTAAGTTGACCTGCAGCGGTAATCCCGCTTATCTGACCGAGATTCAACTCTCCCTCAACGCTGCAACCATTAACGCTCCGCTGTCTGCGGCGTCGTTTGCCGCGCAGCCGCATCCCGGCAACTGCGGAAAACAGTTTGTCATTGATAAAGTCGGCTACTAAACATTCACCCGGCGCAGGCTGTGCCGGGTAAAAAGATTAGCCTCTGCGACGTGCATCCGGGCGCACCAGGTCAAACCGCTGCGCTTCGCTTATCGAATAGTAGGCCGTCGGGCCACCCGCACGCAGAATCGGATTCGCTTTGGCGGTCTGATAAATCCCGTCCTCCAGCAGCGTTTCGCGGATGTGAATTCCGACGACTTCGCCCAGTACCAGCCAGGTTTCAATAGGCGTACCGTCTGCGCCAGTGAGCTGAATGCACTGCGACAGACGACATTCAAAGTTAACCGGGCTTTCCGCCACGCGCGGCGCGTTCACCAGCTGGCTGGCGACGGGCGTTAAGCCGGAGAAGGAAAATTCGTCTTCCTCATGCGGGAGCGTGGCGGAGGTTTCATTCATCGCCTGCGCCAGTTCGACCGTTGCCAGATTCCAGACGAATTCGCCGGTCTGGACAATGTTTTGCACGCTGTCTTTCCAGCCATTACTGGAGAAACCAATGATCGGCGGGTGATAATTGAAGCAATTAAAAAAACTGTAGGGGGCAAGATTCAGTCGCCCTTCGCTGTCCTGGCTTGAAATCCAGCCGATAGGACGGGGGCCAACAATGGCATTTAAGGGATCGTGCGGCAGGCCGTGTCCCTGGGATGGCTGATAGAAATACATGGCACTCTCTGCGTGAAATTTAACAGGCACGAATTACGCTTCGCTCATTCCCCTGATTCAGGACGATCAGCGTAGCGCAATCCGTTAAAAATTATGACTGAATAAATTTCAGTAAGTCTTCATTGATCTGGTGTTTATGCGTGGTGCAAATCCCGTGCGAACCGCCCTCGTACACCTTGAGCTGGGAATCCGGCAGGATCTCTGCCGCCACTTTCCCGCAGGTTTCAAACGGCACGATTTGATCGTCATCGCCATGTATCACAAGCGTTGGGATGGTCATCTTTTTCAGATCTTCCCGCAGGTCGGTTTCCGAAAATGCCTTGATGCAGTCATATAGCCCTTTAATCGATCCCTGAAGCCCTTGCTCAACAAAGCTTTCCCGGACCGCTTTAGACTCTTTCGCACCCGTGCGGTTATAACCATAAAAGGCCGCAGTCAGTTCATAAAAGAACGCTGCGCGATCGTTGATTACGCCTTCCCGAATACCATCAAACACCTCTTTCGGCACCCCATTTGGGTTGAAATCGGTTTTGATCATAATCGGCGTCACCGCGCTAATCAGCACGGCTTTTGCGACCCGTTCAGTTCCATGCCGACCAATATAGCGCGCCACTTCGCCGCCGCCGGTGGAGTGACCGACATGCACCGCATCGTTAAGATTCAGATGCGCGGTCAGTTCTGCCAGATCGTCAGCGTACTGATTCATATCGTTCCCATCCCAGGTCTGGGCAGAACGACCGTGCCCACGCCGATCGTGTGCGATCACGCGAAATCCTTTCGACCCCAGATACAACATTTGATCTTCAAAGGCATCCGCCGTTAATGGCCAGCCATGACTAAATACAATGGGCTGCCCGCTGCCCCAGTCTTTGAAATGCAAATAACTGCCGTCTTTCAAGGTAAGTTTGTCGTAATCGCTCATGAGATCTCCTGAATGGAACACCGTGTGCAGATCGTCGCCCGTAAAAGGGCGCTTAAAAAGCATACTGCAAATCTGAGAACGATCACGTTTTTCGCCAAAAATTCATCTGCGCGATGAATGTGACATTCATCACTTCAAACTTCGGTGTTCAGCCAGTATCATCAGGAGAGATAAAACCCTCGCTGCCATACGGCGAGGGTTTTCTTTTGGATTGGTTTCTGCGCGACACGCAGCACTAAAGACATGGAGTAATAAATGTCCAGACCCACCCTCATTATCAATGAACTTGATGCAGAACGTATCGACCGTCTGCTGGAGAAACCCGCGTTCGCGTCGCTGCCGATTGCGGATGCGCTGAACGACGAACTGGACCGCGCGCAAATGTGTACGGCAGAGTCGATGCCGCATGACGTCGTCACCATGAACAGCCAGGTGAGATTCCGCGATCTCACGTCCGGTGAAGAGCACACCCGCACGCTGGTGTATCCTGCGCAGATGACCGACAGCAGCACTCAGCTCTCCGTTCTCGCGCCCGTCGGTGCCGCGCTCCTTGGCCTGCGCACGGGTGATACCATCCACTGGGAACTGCCAGGTGGTGCATCGGCACACCTTGAAGTGCTGGAACTGCTCTACCAGCCAGAAGCTGCCGGCGATTACCTTCGTTAATCCCATCTGAATAAGCGTTAACCGCTTTGCCCAGAGGATGCGTCCGCATCCTCTTTCCGAAAATCACCCTTTTTTCCTATGGCGCGCCAAATCCCCTTAATCCAGGCTTAATCCGTTTCAGTGCCGCGGGGACGGTCATGAATGAGATACTGGGCATATCGCTGGTATATTTCATTTTTTTGGCGATTATCGTCACGGCCGTGCTTTATCTTGAACGCTACTGGTAGACCGTATACCGCTCATTTCTCCGCAAAGTTAAGTCAATAAACGCCAAAACGTGAAAAACTGCCTGACAGATAGCAGAAACAAATAATATTTTATGTTTGAATGTTTTCAGCGTTTATAAACAAGGAGAAACGGGTATGTATCAGACAATCATTATGCCGGTTGATGTTTTTGAAATGGAACTGAGCGACAAGGCCGTGCGCCACGCCGAATTCCTGGCGCAGCAGGACGGCATCATTCATCTTTTACACGTTTTGCCAGGCTCTGCCAGCCTGAGTCTGCACCGCTTCGCCGCCGACGTGCGCCGCTTTGAGGAGCATCTGCAACGCGAAGCAGAAACCCGCCTGCAAACCATGGTGGGGCATTTCAGCATCGATCCGGCGCGGATTAAAACCCATGTGCGGTTTGGTAGCGTTCGCGACGCGGTGAACGAAATGGCGAACGAACTCAAAGCCGACGTGGTAGTGATCGGTTCGCGCAATCCTTCTATCTCCACCCACCTGCTGGGTTCGAATGCCTCCAGCGTAATCCGCCACACGCATATCCCGGTGTTGGTCGTCAGATAACGCGCATAAAAAACCCCGCTTTCGCGGGGTTTTTATTTTTGCAGGTGTAGCCTTACTTTCTTTTGTTATGCTGTTTTGGTGCGAATCAGGTAATCAAACGCGCTGAGAGACGCTTTCGCCCCTTCGCCCGTCGCGATAATAATCTGTTTGTACGGCACGGTCGTACAGTCACCCGCAGCAAAGACGCCTTTCACGCTGGTTTCACATTTGGCATCAATCATGATCTCGCCCATGCGGTTGCGCTCAATCGCGCCTTCCAGCCAGGTGGTGTTTGGCAGCAAACCGATCTGCACGAAAATGCCTGACAGCGCCACGTTGTGCACATCACCGCTGACGCGGTCACGGTATTCCAGACCGGTCACTTTACTGCCGTCGCCTTTCACTTCCGTGGTCTGAGCATTCAGTACGATATCGACGTTTTTCAGGCTGCGGACTTTATCCTGCAATACCTGGTCGGCTTTCATTTCAGGGGCAAATTCCAGCAGCGTGACGTGCTCAACGAGCCCCGCCAGATCAATTGCCGCTTCCACACCGGAGTTACCCCCGCCGATCACCGCCACGCGTTTGCCTTTAAACAGCGGGCCGTCGCAGTGCGGACAGTAGGTCACGCCTTTGGTGCGATACTGATCTTCTCCCGGCACGTTCATATTGCGCCATTTCGCACCCGTCGCGATGATCACGCTTCGCGCTTTTAGCACCGCACCGGAGGCCGTTTCAATCTGGTGTAAGCCGCCTTCTGTCGCAGCCGGGACCAGTTTGCTGGCGCTTTGGCTGTCGATGACATCGACATCGTAATCATCGACGTGCGCTTTCAGTGCGCCCGCCAGCTTTTGGCCTTCGGTTTTTGGCACGGAAATGTAGTTTTCGATATCTACGGTATCCAGAACCTGGCCACCAAAGCGCTCGCCCATCAGGCCGGTACGAATCCCTTTACGTGCCGAGTAGACCGCTGCCGCAGCACCCGCAGGGCCGGAACCGACAATCAGCACGTCGTAAACATCACGCTTGTTGAGTTCTTCCGCCGCGCGCTTTTCAGCACCGGTATCAATTTTGGCCACGATTTCCGTCAGCGTCATACGACCCTGACCAAACTCTTTCCCGTTCACGAACACCGCCGGAACGCCCATCACATTACGATCGGTGATTTCATTCTGGAACACGCCGCCGTCAATCGCAGTGTGCTTAATGCGCGGGTTCAGCACGGCCATCAGGTTCAGAGCCTGCACCACGTCCGGGCAGTTGTGGCATGACAGCGAGTAGTAGGTTTCAAACTCAAAATCACCGTTGATATCGCGGATTTGCTCCAGCAGCGTCTGCGCTTCTTTCGATGGGTGACCACCGGTCCACAGCAGCGCCAGCACCAGCGACGTAAATTCATGCCCAAGCGGAGAACCGGCAAAGCGCGGTCCCTGGTCTGAGCCTGGATTGGTAATCAGGAATGACGGCTTACGCACCGCCAGGCTGTTGTCTTCTTTAAAGGTCACTTTAGGTGACAGTTCGGCGATTTCCGCCAGCAGTTCCTTGATTTCTGCCGATCTGGCGCTGTCATCCAGCGTGGCAATCAACTCAACAGGTTTGGTCAGTTTCTCAAGATAGGCCTTGAGCTGGGTTTTCATGTTGGTGTCGAGCATCGTTAATCTCCTGCTTTACGCTTCCTCATTTAAGCCGCCTCTTACTGGCGACCGCCCGCCGCGATGCGGCTTAAATGAGATTGCGTAATGAAATTTGAAAATCGGGTGCAAGATTTTGCACCCGATAAAGCATACTTTTTTCAATGGATTTCGCGTCAGAGCAAGGCGGCTAGCCTCAGTATCCCCGGAAGCTGACACAAGTCAGTGACCGGGGTGAACACAGACGCTGCCAACGCAGCACTGGCGCGATAACCGAAGAAAATGTATTTCCCTAAGTATTTCGTGCCAGAGCAAGACGGCTAGCCTGAGAATCCCCGGGAGCTGACACAGGTCAGTGACCGGGGTGAACAGGCGCTGCCAACGCAGCACTGGCGCGAAAGACGACGGGAAATTAGATTTTGCCGACCAGGTCCAGAGATGGCGCTAAGGTCGCATCACCCTCTTTCCATTTCGCCGGGCACACTTCGCCTGGGTGAGACGCAACGTACTGTGCCGCTTTGATTTTACGCAGCAGGTCAGACGCATCACGGCCGATACCTTCAGCGGTAACTTCGATGGCCTGGATGATGCCCTGCGGGTCAACAACGAAGGTTGCACGATCTGCCAGACCTTCATCTTCACGCATGTTGTCAAAGTTACGGGTCAGGGCGCCAGTTGGGTCGCCGATCATCGCGTATTTGATTTTGGCGATGGTGTCGGAGCTGCCGTGCCATGCTTTGTGAGTGAAGTGGGTGTCAGTGGAAACGGAATAAACGTCCACGCCCAGTTTCTGCAGTTCGTCGTAATGATCCGCTACGTCGCCCAGTTCGGTCGGGCAAACGAAGGTGAAGTCAGCTGGATAGAAGAAGAACACACTCCAGCGGCCTTCGGTGTCTTTCTCGGTGACTTCGATGAATTCGCCGTTTTTGAACGCCTGGTTTTTGAAAGGTTTAATTTTGGTGTTAATCAAGGACATCTGTACTTCCTCCGTGTTTTCGTTGAGAGCTAAGGTAACGAACTTCATCTGATGGAGCCAATGCGTTTACCGTATCAAATCAATCAGCGATACCTTACAACCCGACCATCACTTGCCTTGACGGTGCTTTTCGGTCTGCAAAACGTAAAAAGGCCGCCTCAACGGGCGGCCCTGTTACCTGAACGTCCCGCAGGTCGATTCAGTGCCAGATAACCTGGCGATGCGTTGCGCTCTACAGGACCTTAGCCGATCCGTTACAGCAACGTGATTACACCACCCGCGCGAGCGTTGGGCAATGCGCAGCAGCGGCATTCGTGCCTATGGCTGCGATAGGAATTGCCTAACTTTTTTGGATAAATCCATTAAGACGATATCCTGTGACAATATTAATCTTCATTAAATAAATTTAATTCAGTAATAAAAAATAAATTAGTCATTAATATAAATTATTATAAAAACAAAACTATCAATCAAAACTCAACGCTCACCCCCTCAAAATAAAAAATCCATTTTCTAAAACCGGCACGATAAAAACTGACAAGCCCCACAGAATTTTTATTTATGTAAAACTTTATCCCTCACCCCAAAGGGAATTGCTTTAGAATTGCACAATGCGCTGCATTAAATATATGCATTCCGATATATACTCAAAATGAGATTCACCATGTCAATATATAAATACCCACTGGATCTGAACGTTCTGGATGCCGCAAAAGAACGCATCGGATGGGCACTGGAAAATTTACCTCACGTTTGCGTCTCTTTTTCCGGAGGCAAAGACTCCACCATCCTGTTGCATTTGACCGCACAAATCGCGCGGAAGCAGAAACGTAAAATTAGCGTCTTATTTATCGACTGGGAGGCGCAATTTTCCTGCACCATTCACCATATCGAAAACATGCGCGCGCTGTACCGCGATGTCATCGACCACTTTTTTTGGGTCGCTCTGCCGCTCACAACCCAAAACTCGCTTTCACAATTCCAGCCCGAATGGCAATGCTGGGAACCCGGTACTGACTGGGTTCGTCAACCGCCTGAAGACGCCATTACTGACCCTGGCTATTTTGATTTTTACCAGCAAGGAATGACTTTCGAAGCGTTCGTCAAAGGATTTTCAGGCTGGTTTGCGCAAAAGCGCCCGGCAACGGTGATGATTGGCATTCGTGCAGATGAATCCTATAACCGTTTTTTGGGCATCGCGAACGCGCGTAAAAAGCGGTTTGCGGATGATAAACCCTGGACCACCGTCGCGCCGGGCGGCCATGCCTGGTATATCTATCCGCTTTATGACTGGAAAACGGCCGACATCTGGACCTGGTTTGCAAAAAGCGGCTGCTGCTATAACCCCTTATACAATCTGATGTATCAGGCAGGCGTGCCGCTGCGCTATATGCGTATTTGCGAACCTTTCGGCCCTGAACAGCGCCAGGGCTTGTGGCTCTATCATGTGCTCGAACCGGAACGCTGGGCAGCCATGTGCGAACGCGTTAGCGGCGTCAGAAGCGGCGGTATTTACGCGGGTCACGACAACCATTTTTACGGCCATCGAAAAATCCTCAAACCTGAACATTTGTGCTGGAAAGAATACGCCATGCTCTTACTCAACAGCATGCCGCACGTCACCGCCGAACATTATCGCAATAAAATCGCCGTCTATTTGCACTGGTATAAAAAGCAAGGCATGAGCGATATTCCTGATACCCAGACGGGTGATATTGGCTCCACTGATATTCCGTCCTGGCGCCGAATTTGTAAGGTACTTCTTAATAATGATTACTGGTGTCGGGCCCTCTCTTTCAGCCCAAATAAACCAAAGCATTACCAACGCTACAGTGAACGGATCAAAAATAAACGCAAGGAGTGGGGGATTTTATGCAACAACGATTAATTCATGACGTGCAAAATTATTTGCAATCACTTTCTGAAGACCAGCGAATTGAGGCAATCAACGCTTTTCGCCAGGCGATTCATGAACTCAGCCCTTTTCGGGAGCAGCCCGTTGATTGTGTGCTGTGGATTAAACAGGACGCTATTACCGCTAACGATTACAACCCCAATAATGTTGCGCCGCCGGAGAAAAGACTGCTCTGTAAATCACTGGAGCTGGATGGATTCACGCAGCCCATCGTGGTCACCGAAAACGTTCCGCATCATTACGAAATTGTGGATGGATTTCATCGACATGAAATTGGCACTCACCGTGCGGCTTTGAAGCGCCAGCTGAAAGGCTATTTACCGGTGACCTGCCTGCGCAAAGAGAGAAAGGACAAAATTGACCGGATGGCCGCGACCATTCGCCATAACCGCGCGCGGGGACGCCACCAAATAAATGCCATGTCCGAGATTGTACGTGAGCTGGTATTACTCGGTTGGGACGAAACCAAAATCGGGACGGAGTTGGGCATGGACAGCGATGAAGTGTTGCGTCTGAAGCAAATCAACGGCCTGCTGGAGCTGTTTGCAGACCGTCGTTTCTCAGAAGCCTGGACCGTCAAATAGTCAGAGCGTATTCAGACGCTCTGCCGCGGCTAACAGCGTCGATTCCTGCTTCGCAAAACAGAGACGAATCAGTTTATGTGGGAACGGATCGGCGCAAAACACCGATAACGGAATGGCGGCCACGCCCGCCTCTTTGGTGAGCCACTGACAGAAACTCACGTCATCCAGATCGGAAATGGCGCTGTAATCTGCCAGCAAAAAGTAGGTCCCCTCGCAGGGCAAAATCTCCAGACGGCTCGCGCCTAACGCGTTCACAAATAGATCGCGACGGGCGCGATAAAATTCCGGTAACTCACGATAATGTTCCGGCTCGGCGCGGAGCATATCCGCCAGCGCCAGCTGCGCCGGAGTATTCACCGCAAACGTCAGATACTGATGCACTTTGCGCAGTTCCGCGCTAATAGCGGCGGGAGCAACGCAATACCCCACTTTCCAGCCGGTCATGTGATAGGTTTTGCCAAAAGACGAAACGGCAATCGCGCGCTCGCGCAGCTGCGGATGCGCCAAAACGCTGGCGTGTCCCTCTTCGGCAAAACAGATATGTTCGTAAACTTCATCGCTCAGGACATAAATTTCGTGTTCAGCAATCGCTTCCCACAGCGCAGCAAAATCCGCTTTTCGCCAGACCGTGGCCGACGGATTGTGCGGCGTATTCAGGATCACCAGACGGGTTTTGTCGCTGAGTAACGCCGCAAACGCCTGCCAGTCAGGACGGAAATACGGCGGATGCAGCGCAATACGTTTTACCACACCGCCCGATAATTCAATCGCTGGCGCATAGCTGTCGTAGCTCGGGTCAAAGCAAATCACCTCATCACCCGCCCGCACCAGCGCCGTAATCGCCGCGTATAACGCTTCCGTCGCTCCCGCCGTAACGGTCACGTCGCTGTTGGCGTCCGGTTTGTAGCCGTACAGTTCCTGCGTTTTATCGGCAATGGCTTCACGCAGCGGCTGCGCGCCCGTCATGGGAGCATATTGGTTAGCGCCCTGTGCAACGTGATACGCCAGGCGTTGCTGCAAATAGGTTGGCCCGTCAAAATCCGGAAATCCCTGCGACAAGTTAATGGCGTTATGCTGCTGCGCCAGCGCACTCATTTGCGTGAAGATCGTGGTGCCAAGGTTGGGAAGTTTGCTCTTCAGAATCAACGGGTTATTGCTCATGGTGTCATGCCTGCGTGTAATACTTATGTTGCTGACACTATAACACGATGTTAGTCTTTGGCAATCAAGACGCTTAGACGTCTAAATCATATCAATATTCCTGACCGACAGAGGGAAAAGGAAAATGACAGACAACCTGCAACTCACGCAACTGGTCGACGCCTGCCGCTGGATTGGCGCAAAAGGCTGGGCTCCCGCGACGGGCGGAAACATGTCGATTCGCCAGGACGACACCTTTTGCTGGCTCAGCGAATCGGGCAAAGACAAAGGCAGCCTGACCATTGACGATTTCCTGCAAGTGAACATCGCCAGCAACCGCGCGCCGTCTGGCCGTAAACCTTCGGCAGAAACCGGGCTACATACGCTGATTTACCGCCTGTTTCCTGAGGCCAACGCGGTGCTGCACGTTCATACCGTCAACGCCACCGTACTCTCGCGCCTGGTGAAAGAGGCAGAGCTGCATCTCATCGGGTTTGAGATGCAAAAATCCCTCGCCGGACAAAGCACGCACCTGGACACGGTGACAATCCCGGTTTTTGATAATGACCAGGATATTGATGCTCTCGCGTCGCGAATTGCCCATTACGCGCAAGAACGCCCCTTTAATTATGGTTTTCTTCTGCGCGGTCATGGCTTAACCTGCTGGGGACGCGATGTGGCAGAAGCCCGCCGTCATCTGGAAGGTTTAGAATTCTTATTTGAATGCGAAATGCGTTTACGACAACTGGAGAAAATATGATTCGCGCGATTGTGACGGATATTGAAGGCACCACCAGCGATATTCGTTTTGTGCACAATGTGTTGTTTCCCTACGCGCGTGAGCGGCTGGCGGCATTTGTCACCGCCCAGCAATACGCCGAGCCGGTGAAATCCATTCTGGACAACTTGCGTGATGAAATCGCTGCGCCGCACGCCACGACGGGTGAGCTGGTCGACGCGTTGTTTTCCTTTATGGACGAAGATCGTAAATCCACGGCATTAAAAGCGTTGCAGGGAATTATCTGGCAGGACGGATACGTCAACGGCGATTTTACCGGTCAGCTTTATCCGGACGTTTTGCCTGCGCTCGAAAAATGGAAGGCACAAGGCATTGATCTCTATGTTTATTCCTCGGGGTCTGTTGCCGCGCAGAAACTGTTATTTGGCTACAGCGACGAAGGTGATATTACTCATCTGTTCAGCGGCTATTTTGATACCCGCGTCGGCGCCAAGCGCGACGTTCAGTCTTATCAGAACATTGCGGCGCAAATCGGCGTATCGCCTTCGCAAATCCTGTTCCTCTCGGATATTCATGAAGAGCTGGACGCGGCTGAACAGGCCGGTTTTCGCACCCTGCAGCTGATTCGCGGCGATGAGGACGGCGCAAGCCATCACCATCAGATCCACCAATTCGACGAGATTAATCCGGAGCAGATCCCTTCATGAGCGCATTGACCATTTATTCGGAAACAAAAACCCGTGAGCCGCTGTGGCACAGCACCGACGCCGCAGACATTGCCGATAAGCTCAACGCACGCGGCGTGCGCTTTGAGCGCTGGGAAGCCGACCGCGATCTGGGTCAGGATCCGGCAGCGGAGACGGTGATCAACGCTTATCAGCACGCCATTGATAAGCTGGTAGCCGAAAAAGGCTATCAAAGCTGGGATGTGATCAGTCTGCGCGCGGACAACCCGCAGAAAGAGGCACTGCGCGCCAAATTTCTTAACGAACACACTCACGGTGAAGACGAAGTGCGCTTCTTCGTGGAAGGTGCCGGACTTTTCTGCCTGCATATCGATGACCAGGTTTATCAGGTGCTGTGCGAGAAAAACGATCTGATTTCTGTTCCTGCGGGCACGCCGCACTGGTTTGATATGGGTTCAGAGCCGAACTTCACCGCGATCCGTATTTTCGATAATCCGGAAGGCTGGATTGCGCAGTTTACCGGGAGTGAGATTGCGCAGGGATATCCGCGTCTGGCGTGATGATGTGCCGAAGAACAGAGGCAGCCGTCGTGCTGATTTCGCTCACTTTACGTTCCTCATTTCTCTGTCGCCGACAGACCCCGTGAACACGCCAGGGTGGCGGTTGAGCCCCCCTGGCAATTCTGACTTTTTTACAGAGGCACAATTCCCTCGTCAGTTCGCAACCAGCGCGGTGCAGGGATACAGGATCGCGCCCGGCCCGTCAGCCGTAAGGAAAAAGCCGAAAGCACCGCGAAGCGGCGATTTTCTTGCCGGAAGCCGGGGTCGCCAGGGTGGTTGCGATTGAGCCACCCTGGCACGTTCACAAGTTCCGGTGGCCGCAGAGAAATCAGATACGTAAAGTGAACGGAATCCCCCTCAGAGCCGCATATTCCCCTTTCCCTGCAATGGCCAAAGCCCCCTTAACACGTTCACGGCTTCCAGTGGCCGCAAAGAAATCAGAAACGTAAAGTGAACGGAATCAGCACCAGAGCCGCATGTTCCCCTCACCCTTTCGCCATGGGAGAGAGCGGGAGTGAGTACATCAGACCGCCATGCCGCCAAAAATCCCCTTTTCAACTTCTTCTGGCGTCACCACGCCCGTATCCAGCACCCACCCGCTAATCAGCGCCGCAGGCGTCACGTCAAACGCTGGGTTATACACCTGCGCATTTTCCGGTGCCCACTGCACCGCACCAAAACTGCCCGCCACGCCGGTCACTTCACGGGCATCGCGCTGCTCAATCGGGATGGCATCCCCGTTGGGACAGTTTGGATCCAGCGTCGTCTGCGGGGCGGCCACATAAAAAGGAATGCCGTGGAATTTCGCCAGCACCGCCAGAGAGTAGGTGCCGATTTTGTTCGCCACGTCGCCGTTGGCGGCAATCCTGTCCGCGCCGACCCACACCGCATCGACCTGCCCTTTCGCCATCAGGCTGGCGGCCATTGAATCGGTGATCAGCTGGTACGGCACGCCCAGCTCGCCCAGCTCCCACGCGGTCAGCCTGCCGCCCTGCAACAGCGGACGCGTCTCATCCACCCAGACATTTGCAATTTTTCCCTGCTGATGCGCAACGGCAATCACCCCCAGCGCCGTCCCCACGCCCGCCGTCGCCAGCCCGCCGGTGTTGCAGTGGGTCAGCAACCGGCTGCCCGGTTTCACCAGCTGGCTTCCCGCCCGCGCAATCGCATCGCAGAGCTGCTTATCCTCCTCAATCAGACGCAGCGCCTCAGCCACCAGTGCCGGAACAAAATCTTCCTGCCATAACGCCTGCTTCATCCGATCGAGATTGTTCATCAGGTTGACCGCCGTCGGGCGCGAGGCGCGCAACGTGTCCAGCGCCGTCGCCAGCTCGTCGCGGCTGTGACCGTTTTCCGCTAACAGCGCCAGCAGCAGGCTTGCCGAAAGTCCGATCAGCGGTGCGCCGCGTACGCGCAGCGCGTGAATGTGTCCCACCAGAGCTTCAACGGTGGATGCATCCAGCCAGCGTTTCTCCTGCGGAAGCGCCTGTTGATCGAGAATAAAGAGCTGATTATCCGCCACCCGCAGGCTGGTCGTCTGTAATGTCTGCATGTCGTTAATTCTCTGTTGCGTTGATGTATCACATTGTGTCAGGATAAAATTCAGATGTATAGACGTCTAAATGTCTTTATTACCAGAACCCATGAGGAACACGCAATGTCGCAATACCGTACCTTTACCGCCCAGGATGCCGTGGAGTATGCAAAGCAGTTCGGCGGCCTCGATAACCCATCATCGCTGGTAGAGGCGCAGGAGATAGGCGACGGCAACCTCAATCTGGTGTTTAAAATTTTCGACGCCCAAGGCGTAAGCCGCATCATCGTTAAGCAGGCGCTGCCTTACGTGCGCTGCGTTGGCGAGTCATGGCCGTTAACCCTGGACCGCGCGCGTTTAGAGGCGCAAACGCTGGTTGAACATTACCAGCACAGCCCGCAGCACACGGTCAAAATCCATCATTACGACCCGGAACTGGCGGTGATGGTGATGGAAGATCTCTCCAGCCATAAAATCTGGCGCGGCGAACTGATTAGCGGCGTGTATTATCCGCAGGCCTCACGTCAGTTGGGTGAATATCTGGCGCATACGCTGTTCCACACCAGCGATTTTTATCTGCATCCGCACGCCAAAAAAGCGCAGGTAGCAAAATACATTAACCCGGAAATGTGCGAGATCACCGAAGACCTGTTCTTCAACGACCCGTATCAGATTCACGAGCGCAATAATTATCCGGCTGAACTGGAGGCTGACGTCGCCGCGCTGCGCAGTGACGATCAGCTGAAAATTGCTGTTGCCTCTTTGAAGCACCGTTTCTTCTCGCAGGCCGAAGCGCTTCTGCACGGCGATATCCACAGCGGCTCTATTTTTGTTGCCGAGGGCAGCCTAAAAGCGATCGATGCCGAGTTCGGTTATTACGGCCCGATCGGTTTTGATATCGGCACGGCTATCGGTAACCTGCTGCTGAACTTCTGCGGCCTGCCGGGGCACTTGGGGATTCGCGATGCCGCGGCCGCCCGCGAGCAGCGTCTGGCTGATATACAGGAACTGTGGAATACCTTTTCTGAACGCTTCCAGGCGCTGGCGACCGAGAAAACCCGCGATGCGGCGCTGTCTGCGCCGGGTTACGCCTCGCAGTTCCTGAAAAAAGTCTGGACCGATGCGATCGGTTTTTGCGGTACGGAGTTGATTCGCCGCAGCGTGGGGCTGTCGCACGTCGCGGATATCGATACCATCAAAGACGACGCAATGCGCCACGAATGCCTGCGCCACGCCATTACGCTTGGCAGAGCGCTTATCGTGATTGCCGACAGAATTGATAGCGCGGAGGCGCTGGTGGCGAGGGTTCGTCAATACAGCTAAGTGCCCGGAATTTTCCATCCACTCTTTTTCAGCTATGCCTTTGCATAGGCAAGTGGCAAAGCAAAAGCGACCTCCTGGTCCGGCTGTAAATCGCCGAGTCGTTGACTGTAGGCCGGGGCGACGCGCATGGATGCGCGGCGAGGGCGCATTTACAGGGACGTTACAGCGCCCGTCCCCGATGGCCGGAGGGAATAAGACGAGGGCAC